>NZ_JBUEQS010000010.1:0-731 GCF_054969005.1 Homoserinimonas flava | reverse complement strand
GGGCTGTACGAATACCCGCCGAGCCATCCTCCTGGGGTGGAGAACATCCCGATGACGCTGCCCTGGTGATCGGTGACGTAGTAGTACCGAGACCCGCCGCCGAGGCGGTTCGCGAGCGCTTCCCCATCCGGTGTCCGAGTGAAGGCTCGCAACGCAGTCCCGACTTCTTCGCCGGAGAGCCCGAGGGAGGAAGTGAGGTATCGCGTAGTGGTCGAGCCGACTAGGCGGGAGCGGGTGTCGGTATTGCCGCCCGCATGGGTTGCGTAGCTGGCCGTCCCGTTGCTGACTGCTCCGCCGCGCTCGTTGTAGGTGGAAGCAGCACCGGTGATGCCGTTGGTGGTTTGGTTGCCCGCACCGTCGTAGGCCCACGCGGTGGTGTCGCCGGTAGCGGCAGTGAGTCGGTTCGCCGCGTCATACGTGTAGCTGATCGTCCCGGCTGTCGCTCCAGTGGCACCGGCACGAGTCTGCGCGGTCCGGTTACCCGCTGCGTCGTATGCATACGCCCAGGATGCGCTCGTGGTGGCACCAACAGTTTCGGTGGCGGCGGTGAGGCGCTTCAGCGAGTCGTACGTATACGCGGTGACGGCACCGGGGGTGATGCCCTGTTCCAGGTGGGATGTACGACTTTGGATGCTGGTCCGGTCCGCGCTCGTGCCGGTGCCGCCGGCGGCAGTGTAGGAGTAGCCCACATCGGCCTTCACGACTGCGGAGGAGTCAGCCGCGGTGATGCG
>NZ_JBUEQS010000009.1:0-1049 GCF_054969005.1 Homoserinimonas flava | reverse complement strand
TGTAGTTCCTCGGGACGTTGTGATCGGGTGAGATAGCGAAGACCTCCGGGCAGGATGTGGGTTACCACACTCGCATCTTCAACCGGAGGTCTTCGTGACTCACGCTAATGCCCCGTTCGCCCCGGAGGGGCGGCTTCGTCTTGCTCGTTTGATTGTCGAGCAGGGTTGGTCTGCTCGTCGGGCTGCTGAACGGTTCCAGTGTTCACCGGCGACGGCAGCGAAATGGGCGGCGAGGTATCAGGCTGGCTTGCCGATGACGGACCGGTCCTCGCGCCCGCATCGCTCGCCGGCTCGCAGCTCCCAACGGGTGGAGCGCCGCATCGTCGCGTTGCGGTTCACCAGGCGTTGGGGGCCGCACCGGATCGGCTACCACCTGCACATGCACCGCTCCACGGTCGAGCGGGTCCTCGCCCGATATCGGATGCCCCGGTTGGCCCACCTCGACCAGAGCACCGGGTTACCGGTTCGCAAAGCACCCCCGCGACGCTACGAACATGCCGCTCCGGGAGACCTGGTCCACGTCGACATCAAGAAGCTCGGGCGCATCCCCAACGGAGGAGGGCACCGAAAGCTCGGCCGGGCCGCGGCCCCCTCTCGCCATCGCGGCCGCGGCTACTCGTTCCTGCATCACGCCGTCGATGATCACTCCCGCCTGGCCTACTCGGAGATCCTCACCGATGAGAAGAAAGAGACCGCCGCAGGGTTCTGGATCCGGGCGAATTCCTTCTTCGCCACCGCCGGCATAAAAGTCTCCGCCGTCCTGACTGACAACGGATCCTGCTACCGCTCACACGCCTTCGCCGCCGCGCTCGGCCCTGAGATCCGGCATCGCTTCACTCGCCCCTATCGGCCGCAAACCAATGGCAAGGTCGAACGCTTCAACCGCACCCTCGCCACCGAATGGGCCTACGCCGAGACCTACCGCAGCGACGAATCACGAGCCGACACCTATCAGGCCTGGCTCCATCACTACAATCACCACAGACCCCACACCGGCATCGGCGGAGCCCGACCCTCAGACCGCGTTCACAACCTCACGGGGAACTACA
>NZ_JBUEQS010000008.1:0-1347 GCF_054969005.1 Homoserinimonas flava | reverse complement strand
GCTCTGAATCGCCCCGGCATGTCTGGAGAGCGTATTGCTGGTGTCAACCCGTTCGTTCGAGGGGTTCGATCAGAGCGTAGTCGATGTGCTCCAACTCGACGGGTGTGAGGTCGTGGATCGAGCCGTGGATGCGCTCGGTGTTGAACCACTGGACCCAACCGGCGGTTGCGGCCTCGACCTGGTCGACGCCGTGCCATGGGCCTTCGTGATGGATCAGCTCGGTCTTGTAGAGCCCGATCTGCGACTCAGCCAGGGCGTTGTCGTAGGCGTCGCCGACGGACCCGACCGAGGGGTCGATGCCCTCCTCGACGAGCCGGTCGGTGAACGCGATCGACGTGTAGACCGATCCGGCATCGGTGTGATGGGTCAGCGCGGTGAAATCGTCGGTGCCCTCGCGGCGGCGGGTGAAGAGCGCCATCTCTAAGCAGTCGAGCACGAGTGGCGTCGTCATGTTGGTCGCTGCCCGCCAACCGAGGATCCGGCGGGAGTGCGCATCGAACACGAATGCGACGTAGACCCAGCCGGACCACGTCCAGACGTAGGTGAAATCGGCAACCCAAAGCTGATTCACTCGAAGCCTCGCGAAGTGCCGGTCGACAAGGTCAGCCGGTCGGCTTTCCCGCGGATCCGCATCAACCGGACGCCGACGACGCCCGCGCGCGACGCCGGCGATGCCCAGCTCCCGCATGAGCCGCTCGACCGTGCAGCGGGCGATCTCGTGCCCGTCCCGCCGCATGCGCAGCCAGAGCTTGCGGGCGCCGAGGACCCGCCGCTGGCCCTGCCAGGTGCTCAGGATGATCGGCTTCCAGCGCTCGTCTGCCAGCTCGCGTGATGAGGGTTTCCGCCGACGGGCGTCATAGTAGCTCGATGGGGCGATCGACGCGCCGTGCTGAGTGAGCACGGCGCAGATCGACTCGACACCCCACCGAAGACCACCATCAGTGCGGTCCTTGTGCGCCTCGATGAAGGCGACTATCGCTGGTGTGGCCGGTCGAGTTCGGCCGCGAAGAAAGCCGAAGCCGCCTTCAGAATCTCGTTCGCCCGACGCAACTCGGCGTTCTCCCTCTTCAACTTCTTGATCTCCGCCTGCGCCTCCGTGGTCACACCGGGCCGCTGCCCGGTGTCGACCTGCGCCCGGCGAATCCAGGTGCGGATCGTCTCCGGAGAACCGATGCCGAGCATCTTCGCAACAGCGCTCATCGCGGCGTACTCGCTCGGATAGTCAGACCGCACCTCGACGACCATACGGACAGCGCGCTCACGAAGCTCGCGCGGATATTTGCTGGGACGTGCCATAAGACTGATCCTTCCAAGAAATCAAGTCTCCGGACACACCGGGGCGATTCA
>NZ_JBUEQS010000007.1:0-3134 GCF_054969005.1 Homoserinimonas flava | reverse complement strand
GGGGAAGCGCTCGCGAACCGCCTCGGCGGCGGGTCTCGGTACTACTACGTCACCGATCACCAGGGCAGCGTCATCGGGATGTTCTCCACCCCAGGAGGATGGCTCGGCGGGTATTCGTACAGCCCCTACGGTGAAGCGCGGAGCACTGCTACCGGGACGGCGCCGAGCACGAACAGCTTGCGATACATCAGTGGCTACTACGACTCCGCCGCTGGGCTCTACAAGCTTGGTGCTCGGTACTACGATGCAAGTCTTGGGCGGTTCACCCAGTTTGATCCGAGTGGGCAAGAATCCAACCCGTACGGTTATGCTGCCTGCAATCCGGTTGGGCAGAGCGACCCGAGCGGTCTTGCCCCATCAGCTTGCGGCAACGGCATCTTCGGATCCATCATGGCGGTAGGAGGAGCAATCGGTGCGACGGTGTTCCTGAGCGCAGCACTCGGAGCCACAATCACCACCGCAGGTGCTGCCACTCCAGCTACCATCGGGGTGACCGTGCTGTACATAGGTGCTGTGACGGGCGCCGTACTCCAAGTTGGGAATACCATAAACGCATGTCGATAAAGAAGCCCTACTCGCGTCGAACGGCGGCGTTGATTGCCTCGCTTTTTCTATTGATCGCGGTTGGCTTTCTGTTCTCTGATGCGGGCTTTTGGCCCAGTCTTCTAGTCTCCGGCTCCGCGTTTGGGTTTGGAATCGTCTGGGCTTTTGTCGCGATTCGTTCAAAGAAGTAGAGCTTCCGGTCTTCGTGCACGAGCGACTTCCTCGGCATATTTGGTCGGCGATCGTGGCAGTTGATGCCGTTCTGGGCGGGACTACCCGAGCCCGGACCGCGTCGTTCCTCACGCCCGACCCAACCGGACTTGCCTGCGCCCCCGGCGCGAAAACGGCAGCGAACGTGTTCGGGGTAATTGCCACGGTCGCAACAGTGACCGGGATTGTCGCGGCCGGATTCGTGGCTGCACCAGCAACTGGAGGTGGCAGCCTGGCAGCCACAGTCGTGGGAGTCTCGGGAGCCATTAGTTTCTCGACCGGCCTTCCCGGTTTATTGCTTGGCCTAGCTTGCTAGGCTCGGTCGATTCGGAGGAGAACTCGTGACTAAAAGGCAGATATTCGGATGGGCGATCTTTTTCGGAGCGATGGCTCTTATGGGTATTGTCGCCTCGTTGTTACGCCTGGATGACGGTCCCCCGACATGGGAACTTGTGCTGCTGATCGGGGGGCTAATCGCCCTCGTCGGTGCAGCATGCCTCGCATACTATGTCAGACCGTCCAAGTGGGACCGAAGCTAGTGAGTCCCTTCCGGCCCGGTATCGCCGTTAGTGGGGGGAACCGGGCTAGCGCCCGCAATTGCGTTAAGAGGACAACCACCAATGTCTGATCCCGTCGAGATCCAGCCGTCCCTCCTCTACGCGTCGCGGCGGAAGTGGTCTCTCGTTGGTGCCGCCGCCGGAGTTGTACTCCTCATCTTCGGATTGACTATCGAGAGCACGACCGAGCTCATCGCCTATGCCGCCATCGGAATTGGCATCATCATGCTTGTCACGCACGGCTGCATCGCGTTGTGGGCACATCGCAAGACAACGGCGGCACGGCACAACGAGTCGCTGACACTGGAGCAGGATTTAGAGACGGAGAAGGACGCGTGAAGACGCAGACCATATATCTCTTCGCGTTTCCTCTAGGCGCGCTGGGCATCATCCTCGTGGGATTGGGCTGGTACATCCTCGGTGTGATCTGCCTAATCGCTGCAGTCGCCGCTGTCATCGCATCGAGGCGAGCGGTTGTGGCCGAGTACAATAACCCGAAACTCAAGGACGACGATACAACCGAGTCGCCATAGACAATCGAAGGCCGACTAACGCCGGTCTTTCGTTGTCGGTCATCCCGTAGGTGTTTCCCTTTGTGGCACGCGCACTTCGAGCGTTCACCCGAACGCCGGACGGCGAAGCGCTTGCAAACCGTCTCGGCGGCGGGTCTCGCTACTGCGACGCGACCGACCACCAAGGCAGCATTATCGGGATGTTCTCGACCACCGGAGGCTGGCTCGGGGGGTAATCGTACAGCCCGTACGGGGAGGCGCGGAGCACGTCTACTGGCACTGCGCCCAGCACGAACAGCCTGCGTTACATCGGCGGCTATTACGACAGTGGTGCGGGACTTTACAAGCTCGGTGCTCGCTACTACGACGCTTGTCTGGGACGATTCACTCAGTTCGACCCGAGTGGACAGGAAGCCAACCCATACCCTTATGCCGCGTGCAGTCCGGTCTCGGTAGGCGACCCAACTGGACTGGCCTCGTATAACTGGGGTGCCTTTGGAAACGAACTGGTTCAGAATGCCACTGGAGCCCTGTTGGGGCTCATGGTGGGAGGCACCTGTCTCGGAATTATCACCGGTACCATGATTCCTACCGCTGGCACCTCCCTACTGGCGACGGGGTTCTGCGGTGCCCTAGCTGTGGGTGCATCAGCGCTGGTTACATCTCAGATGGGCGGACCGTTCCCCGAGTAGTTTTTCGCGGACACGCACCGGGTCAGAGAAAGGGCGTTCGCATGACCGTACTTCCAAAGAGAGAGCAGTACAGGCGGATCATCCCATTCGGCCTAGGCATCCTTGCTCTTGGCATCGTGCTACTCAACATAAATGGTGGTTTGGGCGGCCTAGCATTCTTCTTGATCATCCTCGGAGCAGGCGGGATAGCTGGGGGTCTGATCATGCTGCTTCTTGGATCGCGTGATGAAACGGACTAGCTCCTGATTGGTAGTCATCGGTGACGCTTGGCACGTTCCGTGATTGGAACGCTTGGGGCAATCGCATTGCTTGCTCTCAGCGCCGTGGAGAGGGACAGGGGCCGCCGCATGGGAGAATCGCAGATGCGTAAACGCACAGTCCTGCTCGTTCTCGGAACTATCGCCGCCGCGCTTTGGTAGCTGCGGCGGTGGCTGGTGCGTTCAGTCGTAATCTTCTTCCCGCAGTCCTTCCCCTTCTAGCGCTCCCACTCTTAGTCGCATCACCGCGGCTGACTCCTCCGCAGTCGTGAAGGCCGATGTGGGCTACTCCTACACTGCCGCCGGCGGCACCGGCACGAGCGCGGACCGGACCAGCATCCAAAGTCGTACATCCCACCTGGA
>NZ_JBUEQS010000006.1:0-8534 GCF_054969005.1 Homoserinimonas flava | reverse complement strand
GCGAACGGGGCATTAGCGTGAGTCACGAAGACCTCCGGTTGAAGATGCGAGTGTGGTAACCCACATCCTGCCCGGAGGTCTTCGCTATCTCACCCGATCACAACGTCCCGAGGAACTACAACTAGCGGCGGTTACTACCGGCGGTGCCTCCGGTGCGTGTAGAGCAACCCGAGGGCGCCGAGCACGAGCCCGGTGACGCACGTCCACAGCCAGAGGGACGGCAGTGGCATCCCGAACACCGGCCCGGCGAGCAGCACGAACGCAAGCGCGATGACCCACGCGACGAGCCCGACGATCATGGGCTTGCGATCATCCGTCGCCACCGGGGTGGGGTCTGGACGCCGCTCGAAGTCTTTTAGCCAGAGGCGCATGCCTTCACGCTAGCTGCTTAGAGCGCGCCGACGACATATTCGATGCTCTTGATGAGCTGGCGGATGTCGTCTGGCTCGATCGCGGTGAAGGTGGCGACGCGCAGCTGGTTGCGGCCGAGCTTGCGGTAGGGCTCGGTGTCGACGATGCCGTTCGCGCGGAGGGCCTTCGCGATGGCGGCGGCGTCGAGCTGCTCGTCGAAGTCGATTGTGGCGACGACCTGCGAGCGGTGCTCCGGGTTCGCGACGAAGGGGGTTGCGTAGTCGACGCTGGCCGCCCAGTCGTAGATGGCCGAGCTCGACTCTTTGGTGCGGGCATCCGCCCAGGCGAGCCCGCCGTTGCCGTTGATCCACCGCACCTGGTCGTCGAGCAGGATGAGGGTGGTGAGGGCAGGCGTGTTGAGGGTTTGGTTGAGGCGCGAGTTGTCGACGGCCTGCTTGAGGCTGAGGAAGTCGGGGATGTAGCGGCCGCTCGCGGCGATGCGCTCGACGCGCTCGAGGGCGGCGGGGGAGAAGAGGGCGAACCACAGGCCGCCGTCGGAGGCGAAGTTCTTCTGCGGTGCGAAGTAGTACACGTCGGCTTCGGATGCATCGAAGTCGACCCCGCCGGCAGCGCTCGTCGCATCGATCACCGTGAGGGCGCCGGCATCGCCGTGCACGCGGGTGATGGGCGCCATGACGCCGGTCGAGGTTTCGTTGTGGGTCCAGCCGTAGAGGTCGATGCCCTCGCGGGCGACCGCGTCGGCGCGCGAACCCGGCTCCGCCTTGATCACGTCGGGGGCCTCAAGCCACGGGGCGGCGGCGGCCTTGGCAAACTTGCCACCGAACTCGCCGAAGGTGAGGTTCTGGCTCCGCTTCTCGATAAGACCGAATGCCGCGGCATCCCAGAACGCGGTCGAGCCACCGTTGCCGAGCACCACCTCGCAGCCCTCCGGGATGCTGAAAAGCTCGCCGAGCCCCTCCTGCACGCTCTTCACCAGGTTCTTGACGGGCGCCTGGCGGTGGGAGGTGCCGAGAAGCTTGGCGCCCTCGACGACGAGGTGCTCAAGCTGGGCTCCGCGGACCTTGGAGGGGCCGCATCCGAAGCGTCCGTCGGCGGGCAGGAGGTCTGTGGGGATTTTCACGTCGGCCATGCGACGATTCTAGGGCCGCGCTGAGGGCGCGATTCGCACGCCCAGCACCGGGATGGCCGGCCGGACAGGTTAGGGTTGCCTGAGAAGCTTGCGGCACCTGGAGGGCGACGTTGACCGATCTCATTGACACCACTGAGATGTACCTGCGCACCATCTATGAGCTCGAAGAAGAGAACATCATTCCCCTGCGTGCGCGCATCAGCGAGCGTCTCGGACATTCGGGCCCCACGGTGTCGCAAACGATCGGTCGCATGGAGCGCGATGGCCTCGTCATCGTCGAGGGTGACCGCCACCTCAAACTGACCCAGCCCGGACGCATCAAAGCCGTCTCGGTGATGCGCAAACACCGTCTCGCCGAACGCCTGCTCTCCGACGTGATCGGCCTCGACTGGGCGCTCGTGCACGAAGAAGCATGCCGCTGGGAGCATGTCATGAGCGAACAGGTAGAGCGTCGCATCCTTGAGCTGCTTGGCCACCCAACGCATTCGCCGTACGGCAACCCCATCCCAGGGCTCGATGAGCTGGGCGAGACGCCGACAACCCCGTTCTCGACCGGTGTTGTGAACATTGTCAACTACACGCTCGGCGCGGTCGGCCCGCTCAGCGGTGAGATTCGACGACTCGGCGAGCCGGTGCAGTATGAGTCGGAGCTGCTCGAGCAGTTGCGCGTCGCGGGTGTTGTGCCCGGCAACCGTGCCCAGTTCACCGCCGCGGGCTCGTATGTGCTCGTCGAGGTTGACGGCAGCGATGAAGGCATCGAACTGCCGAATGAGGTTGCGCAGCACGTGTACGTTGGCATCAAGTAGGGCGCCAACAACTGTTCACCGGCGTGCGCTCACGTTTCTGCGCCTGACCGCGTTACTCTGGAACCCTTGCAATTCTGAGCCACAATTCGGGAGAGCGTATGACAAGGGGTGACACCATCCGAACCGCGGATGCGCGCCGCCCTGCGTGTGCCGCCAAGGTCGGGTCTGCCCCGGCTGCGGTGGCACGGCACGAGTTCATACGCCCGAGCGGTCGGCGGGGCGCACTCTTCTGTGCGCCGCGTCATCCAGGCACTGCCATTTTGGCGGTGCCTTTTCGCGTTAACGGAGGTTTCTTTCGCGACGCGTCAGCTCCCGCCCGAGGGTCGGGGTCGCACGGTTAGGCCCCTGCAAGCCGTGCAGGGCGCAATCGCAAAGGACAACCATGCGCACGCTGGTATTGAACGCGGGCTACGAGCCCCTTGCCGTTGTCAGCTTCAAGCGAGCCGTCGTGCTCGTGATGAACCAGAAGGCGACGGTGTTGGCACATGACGCCGAGCATCCGGTCTTCTCGCATTCGGGTGCATTCGAACGCCCCTCGGTGATTTTGCTCACACGCTATGTGCGCATCCCGAGCAGCCGGCGCATCCCGGTGAGCCGACGCGGGGTGCTGCGCCGCGACAACCAGCGTTGCGCGTATTGCGGCGGCGGCGCCACCACGATCGACCATGTGGTGCCGCGCTCGCGGGGCGGGGCCGACTCGTGGGAGAACCTGGTGGCCGCATGCCTGCGCTGCAACAACAAGAAGGGTGACCGCACCCCGCGCGAGATGGGCTGGCATTTGCGCATCCGCCCGCAGGCACCGCACGGCACCTCGTGGATGGTGCGCGGGGTCGAGACGGCGGTGCCGCAGTGGGAAGAGTTTTTGGCGCCTGCGGCGTAGGGGTCTTCCTCTGCACTGTGGCGCCGTTCAGACTACCGACTCGCACGCGTGCCGGTTTCTCCCGGCTGCGGGTGAACCTAACCATTTTGGATTATGCTTCTGAACAACGACTCGACAATTCATCATTGTCGCGAAGTAGGACTATGGCCCCATCATCTGGGCCGTTATCGAATGAGCCAGCGAACTGGAGCTCGGAGGATGCATCGTGGCCAATATGACGGATCGAGCCGTGGCCATTGCGCAAGCGCTCATCGCGGCAGCGAGTATGTCGCACGCAGTGGCCGCGACTGACATTAGGAGTCAAGCGCAGAAGCTCCACAGGGAGTATGGCGAGTACTCAGTTCAGCAGATCAGCTCAAGAATCGCGGATGAGATCAAGAAGCGCCACGCGCCTGGAATCAGCGGGTCGGTCTAGAACTGTCGAGGGGTTGTAGCGTGCGAAGAACGCCTGCTTGCACTCGATCCTCAAACTCGCCCGAGCAATGCATCCGAGTTGTGCCTTGATTCCGAACTTCTATGAAGTACTGGGTGTCGACTCCAGTGCGAGCACAGAACAAATTCGTTCCGAATACAAGCGCATGCTCCGGCAGGTGCATCCTGATACCGGCGGTAATTCGGGGCTATTTCGTTTAGTGCAGGAGGCATGGGAGACGCTTGGAGATCCGGTAAAGCGAGCCGTCTATGACCGCGAGCAAACGGCGTCTCGTAGCTCTGCGGGGTCTGGCTACTACCAAGGTGCTGACGACGAGCACTTCCGACGGGCGTATGCCGAGGAGGCTGGACGCGATCGCTTCCGTGAAGAGAAGTCTCGGAGCCAGTGGGAGGAGCAACAGCGTCGGTGGCGCGAGGGAGAGTCGGAACGTGAGAAGGAGCGGGCGAGGCAGGCTCGGCAGGATGCGGAGGTGGCACGTCAGTGGGAGCGTGCCCGTACGTACGAGGCGGCACTGAACCGCCTTCCTCGGACGGAACGCGAATCACATCTGAAAGATGGCATATCGCTTTCGAATCTGCTCAGGATCCACCGTATTGATTCGCTCGTGCTGCCGATTGTCGTAACTCTCGCAGCCGCCCTTGCACTCACCGCAGCAACTACAATCGGAAGCCTCAGCGGAAGCTACCACTGGTTCACTTTCGCTTTCAACGCCGCAGTCATCTTCGTAGGGCTCTATTTCATCCTTGGTGTGCTGGCATGGGTCGTGATTTGGCTCATGAAGGCCGCTGTGCCTCGTAGGCGCGGAATGTCAGCGCTCGACCTGCAAGACGAGTATCTCGCAGAATAAGAAGCCTCGTGCTTTGGGCGGGTGCGTGCAGTCGTCAATTGGGGCGGGCAAGTGGCGCCAATGAGCTTTACGCGGATGAAGGCGGCGTTCTTGGGTGCTACAGACGCCATCGATCGCCGAGCACGCGCAGAGCCTCGCGTAAAGCCGAACTGGATAGCACTTGACGCACGCTAACGAAGGACCGAGCTTCGCTAGACTCAACACGCCAGCCTCTGTAGCTCAATGGAAGAGCATGTCCGTCCTAAGGATCAGGTTGGGGGTTCGAGTCCCTCCAGGGGCACCATATACGCCTTACTAGAACCCCGAACAGAATTCATGGCCGCTGGTAGGTTGTCTATGACTTGTTCGCGAACCGCATTTGCTCGCCCACCTATCTGGGCGAGCTTTGCTCTTGCAACTTCGGTGGCGACGTTGCAACTCGCCTTTTGGCCGCTACTTCGAGTCGCGCGGCGGGAACGGATCGCGACCAGGGCCTACGGTGTCGGAGTCGCGTATACGTCCGTCGCGTCCATGAATCACCACTTCGCCGCCGCCCGCATTCTGCGTAATCTCGCGGGCACGGCTGATGGCGTCGGCTTGGGTGTCGCGGTGGGCCGAAGCTCGGTTGGCGCCGGGTGCCTTGACGTCCCACCCGCCGCCAGGATTCTGGACGACATGTCGGTTGTTTAGGTTGGGAGGCATGGGATACCCCTTGCTACGTAGTCACTCGTGAAGTCCGAGGTCTCGCGCGGAGTGACACGCCGAGAGTTAAGGTCTACCACATAGATTACTGATTTGCGTATAGCATGGGCGCATGACCGAAGAGAGTGACATCTTCGCGGCGCTAAAGGCCGCTGGCGTTATCGAATTGCTCGACTGGGCGTCGACGACAGCTTTCGCGCGCGTAGCCCAGGACTATGACGAAGAAGCCGGTCATGATCAGGCTGTTGTCGGATTCCTGGCGTACAAGTACATTCTTGATCTCCTGGACCGTGCGACTTCATCGGGGAAGTACGCGCTCCCCGAGGGTGCCTCCGCTGACCATGGACGCGACATCCTTCGCCAGGGCATCAATACTGAGGCCTTCGAGGCCATGCCGCGGCTGGCACCCGAGTTCATCAACAGGAGCAACTTCAATGGTTCACCTGGGTGGGCATTTGGTGACGTCCGATGGCTCTTGCAGTCATACCGGTTCGGCGACATCGACAAGCTCGTCTGGGGCCAGAAGAGCGAAAGCAAGCTGCAGGTGGCCAATCAGCCGTTCATCGATGCCCACACCGTCCTGTTTAACTTCGCCGACCTCGATATGGACGAGCCAGAAACGGTCGCCATCGATGAGTTCGTGGGATCGACACTGATCTTGGCCCATGCCTTCAACCGTGAGAACGGATCATTCGAGGTCTACATCGGGCGAAGCCGCGCTCCTGAGCATTGGGGTGACGGGCCCTGGCACTGGAGGCGTCTCATCGTCGCGGGTGGCACGGGTGGGCCCGGAGTTGGAGGTGTTCCCGAGGGACCCTTGCTTCCCGGAACGCCTCCATCGACACAGGTCGAGGATGCGGCAGTGAAGCTGCGCCCTTCTGCGGGCGAGGAAACCAACCGCGCCGAGGGCATCTAGTCACATGGATTCCGTGATCCGCCCTTCGGGGCGTCTAGCTGGTGTGTCCGCGATGTTCGACGGCGGGCGCCTCACGTTGGCGCGGCAGCTTGCCGGTCTTAAGAAGATAAAGCTCGCTGAGCTCATCGAGATGACGCCGGCCTCGGTGTCCGCCTGGGAAAACGGGACGAAGAAGCCGAATAGTTCGGCGGTGGCAAAACTCAGCGTCGCTCTGCAGGTTGAGCCGCAGTTCTTTGCACCGACGACTGGCGTCGCGCCGCTGCCGGCGGCACCACACTTTCGGTCTTTGAGGTCGACGACGCAGCTTGCGCAGGATCAAGCATTCGCTTACGGACGTCTCGCGGGGGATATCGCCGCACTCATTGAGAAGAGCGTCGAATTTCCTGCGCGCGATCTTCCTGATTTTCCTTTGTCGGCCACCGAACTCTCAGGCGACGGTCCTGAGCAAGCAGCCAAGGTTGCAAGGGCATACTTCGGGCTTCCCGTTGGGCCGGTGCAACATCTCGTCCGTTTGGCTGAACGTGCTGGCGTCCTGGTGGTGTTCAGCGCTCCCCAAACCGCCTCTATCGACGCGTACTCGATGGAAGTAAATGGGCGCCCTATCATCGTGCTGCATCCGGACAAGGACGATTACTACCGGCAGCGTTTCGACGTTGCACATGAGCTCGGACATTTGATCATGCACGCCGACGCAGAGCCCGGAGGCCGGATCGCGGAAGAGCAAGCTCACCGTTTCGCATCCGAGTTCTTGATGCCGGCTGAGGAGATACTGCCGGACCTTCCGCGCACCACGACAAACAAGGGATGGGCGACACTGCGGCAGCTGAAGGAACACTGGGGCGTCAGCATGCAAGCCCTGCTTTATCGGGCTCGTGCACTCGGCGTAATGAGTGATGTCACCTATCGGAATGCGATGATCCGAGTCTCCGGACTGGGCTGGCGCCGAGCCGAACCAGGCAATGTCGTTGTCCTCGAGATGCCGTCGCTGATCCCTCGCGCTGTCGAGGTCCTCGAGGGGGCTGGAGTCTCCGCCGCAGACATCGTGCGCGGGCCTGGCCTACCCCTCCCCGTCTTCAACATGATCGCTTCACGCCTTCCACACCCGGAGCGGTTGCAAGGGACTGATGAGAGCACGCGGTTAGACAATTCTGGAGGAGTGGTGACCGCACTCTTCCGCGGAGCGAGTTCACTTTCGTGAAGCCGCACTCGGCACTTTTCTGAAGTACTGGTGTCTAGACAACATGCAGGAGAATGGACACGGCTCGAGTCTCCTCCCGGCGGAGTTCAACCGGCGTCGGTTCAAGACAGCAAGTTTGCCACCGATTTCGTCTCGCTTTCTGTCAGGTTCGTTGAGCCCGTGTGATGCCTCAGAGACCGATTTCCGTGAAAGGCATCGAAACTGGGGCCTCGATCTGACGCCTCACGATGTACTGAACGAGCAGTTCTCCCACCGGTGGCAGGTCGACCCCTAGCCTCTCGACAAGAATGTCGAGATGCTTCGGGTGCAGGCGCAGACGTTGAGCAGCCAATGCGAGGAGAAACTCCATGAGCGGTGAATCGCCCTGTCCATCGAATGAGTCAATTACACCGTCGAGTACAGCCAGCATGCTCGCACTCAACCCCGGTGAAACTGAATAGTCAAGCTCCCACGGCAGCGCGCCGCGAAGCAAAGAACTATTCGTCACTGGGTCGTTGTAACGGTCGAAATTGAAGGGATGAATCGCGGTGAGATTGTGTTGCCGTTGGGTCGTGTCAAAGAAGCGCTCCAGTTCCAGGTCAGGGTCACCAGGGTGATAGTCCTGGTGGTCTTTGCCACCACCCGGACTTCGAGACCAGTCAAGAAGTGCCGCGAATGTCATATAGACGGCGGCTTGATTGATGTCCTCCTTCTGGTACTTGAAGCCCCAGAGAGCGAAATTGTCCTCGAGTTTCAGTCTTCCCTCGGGATTGTTCATGTCCAAGCCTGAATTTAGAAACAGATTGTCGCGAAGGCCTCCAACAGATAGCAGCCCCACTCGCTGTCGAATCTGCTGAATCGCGTTACGCTCAACGTCTGGTTCGCGATAGGGGACACGCGCGAACTCCTTGAGCAGCCCGTTCCAGAACTCCGTCTCGTCGTCCCACACAGACCCCAAGAGCGTCTTCTCGCTCGGAAGCCACGCGGACGCAACCTCCTGCACTTTTGTTCGCGGCCCGGTGTTCAACCCAATTTTGAGATTGCTCTTCAGATATCTCCATGTCTCGGCGTCCTGCGTTCGCGGCATGAATACGAAGTAGCAAACGACCGAGTTCTCGACTAACGGGCGGAGCTCTCGGCTCAGCGAATTTAACGCGCTTCCGCTAGATGTAGTTCCCCGTGAGGTTGTGAACGCGGTCTGAGGGTCGGGCTCCGCCGATGCCGGTGTGGGGTCTGTGGTGATTGTAGTGATGGAGCCAGGCCTGATAGGTGTCGGCTCGTGATTCGTCGCTG
>NZ_JBUEQS010000005.1:0-15138 GCF_054969005.1 Homoserinimonas flava | reverse complement strand
TCAGACCGCACCTCGACGACCATACGGACAGCGCGCTCACGAAGCTCGCGCGGATATTTGCTGGGACGTGCCATAAGACTGATCCTTCCAAGAAATCAAGTCTCCGGACACACCGGGGCGATTCAGACAGGCGTTGCGGAGTCCTGAACTGGTTCGAATGGATCGAACGCCGAGAAGCTGACTGTGACGAGGTTGACGAACGGAATTGAGTCAGAGCCGGGCGCTGAATCAGTGAAGATGCCGGAGTGAGGAGAGGAGTGAAGAAGGGCGTTGGTCATGTTTCTTAGAAGTGACGTTTTACCCGCTCCATTGCTTCCGATGAGGACATGGACATTCGTCGGAGGCATCGAGCGGGGACGGACTTCGAAGTCGAGAGTGGGCGGGTCTTCGTGGCCGATCTCGGGGTACTGAAAGTTAAAGTTGTAGCGAGTGAGAGCAACCCCTCCTCGCGCGATTCGGCGAAACTGCTCCTCGACGGTCTTCTGATCAATGGAGCGAAAGAGTGAGGTCGTGGTTACCGTCTCTCTCGTAGCTCGTCCGAAGAGCTCTTCGTCCAGCGCGATGTCATTAAGGGCGGCGAGGACTCGTTGACCAAGTCCGCCATTCAAGGCGAGGAGTTGTTCGTAATACTCTCGATCTTGCCCAACCGAGAACTGAGTGCTGTCTAGATTGCGGAAGGAATCCGAGAGCGTAGGACTGCCGTAGTCATCGCCGAGCCCAAACTCGCCGATCTTGACGGCTCCTATCTCCTTCGTCTCGCCATCGCGATCGGCGTAGTGAAGGACGAACATCGTCTTGAAGCCGAAGTCATCCCAATTGTCACGAACCAAGCTGAAGGTGTTCGGATTTGAGCTGGGCCACCCGCTCTTGCTCTTGACGATGAATTTGACCGGGAAGCTCAACTAATTCTCTTTCTGCTGGTTTCAGTTCCTGGGGCACAGGTAGCTGAGCAGTCTTCCTATGCGGTCAGGTTCTGGCCAAGCCCGGAAGGAATCACGCCGGCTCAACGCTACCGTTGCTCGGCTCTAACGATCTGCCCCAAGCGCTCGACCAAGTGTCTAGGAGGGTGAGGTCCCGGTCAAGATCCGATTCATGGGCCAGAAACCCTGCTTTCGGGCCTCGGCTGGGGAAGAATGCTGTCGAGGTGACTGCCTGGGAAACCGAAACGATCGGCGGCGATGGTGGTCGTCACGCCACCCGCGTGACGCATAGAAGCACCACTCCGGCGGTTCGCTCAACCTCGGAGCAGAGGTACGTGAGCTCATAAGGGGCCTTCCCATGTTGGGTCTCACAGTCCCCAGCTGGTGGCCGCGCCAGGTAGCAGCCGCAGGGTGACGCGGTTGTTCTCGACCCCGCCGCTGAAGTTGATGTTGACTCCGGTAACCTGCCCGACTTCCTCGACGAGCGGATCCGATACGAGCACGAGCATGCTGGTCCAGAAGATCGGGACGGCTGGCTGGAACGTGATTTGATCCCCACGGAGGAAGTCGAGGTCTGCGGCGGCTCCGACATCCTTGGGGTAGCCGTATGTGACGAGTTGTGGCAGCACCTCGTCAACAGCGAAATCGACCGTGTCCGCTGCGTCCGTGAACGCCTTCGCGTATGCCGCCGCGCCACCCGATAGCCGTGCGACGGCGTCTTCCATCCGCTCCTCGCGGAATTGATGCCGTTTGAGCGCAAGATGCGGCTCGAACTCATCGACGCGCTCAGCTGACAGCTCAGCGCGAAGCGCTTGGCATTCGGTATGAAGTTGCTGGCGGTCGGGTTCGGTCAACGCGGCGCGGGTCGCTGCGAACCGTTGCCAGGACTCTGACGCGCGAAGGGCGGACGCCAGCTCCTGCAGTTCGTGGCTCGCGTCGATGGTTTCAGGCCCAGTGCGGAAGGTCGGTGGGGGTGAGAGCTGAAAACCTCGAGCCATGTCTCCGCGGGCCCAGACAGCTTTCCAGGTGAACTCTTGCGTGGTGAACGGGGTGTTTGCGACGAGTTGGGGGACGCGGAGCAGGGGGTACCCGGAAAGTTGGGCGCGGAGCCACGCCAGTTGGAGACGGAAGGCGGCCTCGACTTCGTATGCTGCGAGGAACCACGCACCGAAACTGTCTGGCCTTTTCACGCGCTCCCACATCGGTTGGCCTATAAAGTAACTCAGCTCTGAGTTGAGGCGCAGGGCGTGCGCACGCATCGACCCCGCACGATAGTCGGCAAGCATGGCCGTCAGCGGATCCTTCGACGGGATGCCATCTCGTGGCATCACTGAGGTCACCCTCCTCACGGTCTGCGAGTGTCGCCACTTGTCGGCGAGGGAGTCCACCGCAGTCCAGATTTCTTTCGTCATGCGAGCCACCCCGATGTGTCTGTGAGTTGTTCAACGGCTTTCCGGACGTCGGTTGCCGCGGCATGTGCTGGGCCACCGTCAAGAAAATGCGACGCGGTAGTCTGACCCCGCCGTTCCAAGGGTGCGTCCGGAAGCAAACGCGTTTCGACTGTCGCGGCATAGGACATCGGCCAGTCCTCGACTCCCCACATCTCCTCGCTCTCGCCGATGAAGAAGGTGAGGCCCAGCGGACGGAGCCGATCGAGGACGAGGGAGCGCTGGACTTCGGGGAAGGTGCCGAGGAGAGTGACAAGGTCGCGTTGACGATCTCGGACGAACTCCTTGACCCGGGTTTGAGCTTCCTCTCTAGATCGCGGGCGGGGAGAAGGGGCCGACGATACTGCATCGAATCGAGCGCGCAGGGACAGTCGCCAGAGTCGCACGGCCGCGTAGAGAGGCCCGCGGTCGGGTTCCGCGACGGTTCTCCCGATGGTATTCCCGGAGGCATCCGTGGCGCGCAGGACCCAACGACCGTCGAGGGCTTGTTTCGCGTGAACCGTGCAGCCGGCGGCCCCGAGAAGCACGTCCAGCAGTGCTGCTATCTGGCGCGCATCGTTGCCGCTGCCGGGGAAGTGGTGACTTGTCCGCGCTACGCGCACAGATAAGAACGGCAGGTCTCGTGAGACGAGATCTGAGACATCGACGCCGTGCTCACTGGCGAAGACCACCCATTCGGCCTGAGTCGCGCGAAGAGTGGAGGGCAGAGGGGCGAGACCTGCAGCTACTGCAGTCCCAGCGAGGTAGTCAGCGAGGGAGTCATGAAAGGGAGCGACTACCCCCATACCCACTTCGGTAATCAGACCGATGCGGAGGGCCGCGGCCCGTGCACTGGCGCCATCGGTCGCAGATGGGAGAGAAGTCGCTACCTCGTCGGTGCGGGCGACCCATTCGTATCTGTCTGAATATCGACGTTGTGCACTAAGCAGTTGGGCGAACACGACCCCCAATACTGGCAAGTAGGTTCGGGCGTCGATGGACGGAGCCCGCCTGCTCAGGTGCAAAAGGAACTTCTCATACACTGCGCTTCGAGTCAGCGCGACAGTGCCTCCCATGTCCGCTTGCACGAAGATGGTGAGCAGCATTGGGTTTCGTGCGCCATCTCCGAGGACATGCTCTGCGCGTGAGCGGATCAGTTCCAACCCCGGTGTGGTCGGGCCGATGATCGATCTAACTAGTCGCTCCTGATCCGAATATGCAAGGGGCGTGACGCTGAACGCTTCATGCACGGGCGCGGGCTCCAAGACGCGGCGCAACACTGCGGGGTCGCGCCCGACCAGCACGACCGATGCAAACTCCTGTCGGATGAGAAGCGGCTTCAGCTCCTCAGCGAGATGCTCAAGTGTGGCATCGGGAATTTCGGAGACGCCGTCTATGACGACAATAGCTGCGGGATCAGCGAGCACTTTGCGGCCGGCGTAGGTGGGAACAGCCCTTTCCAAACTGAACCCGAGCGCATCCGCGACGAGAGCCCCGAGGTGACCGGGTACGTAGGTCTCGGCCCGGCAAATCACAACTGCACGCCCGCTGGCTGCGGCCAATGACTGGAGCACCTGTATCGCGCTGGACTTGCCGGTGCCAGTTGGCCCCGACAAGTATGCCGTCTTCGCTAGGAGCAGGGCATCTGCGTCGACAGCGGCCTCGCCACCGTGAGCAGTTAGCGTGAGGGGCACGAGCTCTGGCGGGGTGCTCGCCACCGTACGCAAATACGAGCCTTTCAGGGCGCCCACCCATTGGTACTCGGCTCGTTCGCTACTCTCACCGCCGACCAGCGCTTGGAGCTCAACCGGTGTGAACAACCGCTCCGCCGGATCGTTGTGCGCCGCTCGCTCCATGAGCACCCTGACTAGGGAATCGACACGCTGCACGGCCGTTTGCTCTCTATCGCGTATCAGCGGGTCTAGCCGTGCAGCGATACGTCGTTCGGCAGCTTCAAGCAGAGTCCCGACGGAGGAGACGTCGACCTGGACGCGCGCGAATGTCAGACGTTCCGCGAGCGCTTTGGAGATGCCTAGTTCTTTCGCTAGTCGGCCCGTCCGGTCGGCTCCAGAACTTGCCAGGATGTCGCTCAGGGCCTGCGCGCCGGGCCCTAGCTCTCCGTTTGTAACGAACCTGAACTTGGCATTTGGCTCATTGAGGCCTACCCAACGCCGCATGACGTCGGCAATCGGCTTAGGCGTCCATGGTGCATTTGAGCGGCTCTTCATCTGGTGGGCCCTCACCAGACGGCCATCCGCATCGAGCACTTCGACGTCCACCACGTCATCTTTGCCCTCTACTCGAAGCTGATGCTCCGGATAATGTTCGACGATTTCGAGGGCGAGGTGGATAGCGTGCGCCTGCTGGTATGCGATTCCGCGAATCGTATCGGTGCCTGCCACGTGTCCTCCCAGGTGCGACCATAGCGGACGCCTCCGTCAAGGAGGGCCTTCGCTGCCGCCTACGACTAGTGGGCACCTCTCGGAGTGAGGCGTGTTCTGTCACCGGTGATCAGGTGTGAATGAGGGAGCATTGACAATGTGGTCGTTCGTCGAGCCTCAGGCAAAGCCCCCTTTCAGCGTGGCGCTGAAGACAAGGCGCATTGGATCGAACGCTCCTGACGCGGTGGTATGACTAAATGTCGAACTTGGCGGGGCTTGGACGATCAGTCTCCCAGATCTCCCAGCCGATCTTTCCTCCGAGTTCCCCGAAGCATCCCTGGACGCCGAGTCGGTGGAGGCAGAACCACCAGACGTCGAGTTCGTCGGCGACGTGGGCTCGCAGTCTCGCCTCGTAGGCGTCCAGCGCGCCGTTGTCGCCGTATGGGACGTAGTGGAACTCCGCGCGGTTCTGAACGTGGGCCTCGACCCGTTGCCAGTAATCCGCCGGGTCGTCGTACTGACCAGGCCTATCGGTCGCGAGGATGTCCAGTTGGTGGAAGCGACCTGATCTGCCGTAGCGGGCGAACGTCGCGAACACTAGCGGCAGCAGCGTGCTAGTTGTGATGCGCTCAGCGAGCCTCTCCGCATACCCTCGTGCAGGTGCCCTTGCGAGGCCCGCGTTGATCACCTGCGCGAGCATATTGCTCAGACTCTCGATGTCATGGCCCCAGGACTTCAGCTCCGGCTTCGTCGGCCATGCTCCGTTGTCCGTGACGGCGGCGCAGCCGAGCATCAGCTTCATTGTCTTTTCGACGCCGATGCTGCCGAGCGTGAAGACGGCGTCGCCACCACGGTGGACGTGCTTCATGTCCCGTATCTCTCGGATCGCGTCGCGCATGAGGTTCAGCGCGGACCCGGCTTCAGCGAGCAAAGCGAACCCTTGGCGCATGGAGAGGTCGGGGTGGAGTCCGGACATGGGACTGGGGGGCGTAGAGGTCATGATCCGGCGTTCTCCTCAGAACTACGCGGGCACCTCGAAGGTCATCGAAGCAGCGTGCCGCTACCGTAAACGCTACGGGTACCCACCGACCTCGGAGTAAGGTGCCGCCCGTCCTGCGGGCTTCGAGCGGGACAGTTGAAGTTCTTGACGACCCTTCGGCTTAGGCGGCGAGTGCGGCCGGTGCGGTGCTGGTCTTCTCGAATTCGATCGGCGTCAAACGGTCGAGAGCTCTCCCGCGCCCGGGCCGATCGCGGGTGCTGATCGTTCTGAGGGACCGCCGCTCTCAGTTCGCGGGCTTCTCAAGCAGCTGCTTCGCGAGCAAAAGATCGTCCTCGTAGTCCGCGAAGATCATTTGCATCACGGTGTGCTGCCCGCCTGATGACATATCAGAGTCCATTCCCAGGTCACTGCGCATCTCCGTGACGCAACTGTGGAAGAGAGAGTACATATACGGCTTCTCCCTCGGCGGTATGTTCCCTTTATTTTTCGAGGCGTATGTGAACCACTTCTCGAAGGCCTTTATCGATGTGGGGGAGGCCCAGATTGCGACTGTTGCTCGTTCGTTTGCGATATCCGGCAACTTGCCCGTGTATGAACCGATCATCCCGGCCAGCAGATCCCGATAAGCAGCGGCCCTCTGTTCTCGAAGTAGCGCCTCGGTTGCCTGACTCCGTTGCCGAGCTAAGGATGCCGATGTAACGAGGGCGATCGCGCTCGTAATTCCGACGGCCCCCAGAGCGACACCGCCACCGAGCGGCGACGGATCAACATGCCCCCACGCTGCATCAGGCAGCGACGTGGCGACGATGGCCACCCCGGCAGCGACAGCAGCGAGTGCGAGGGCCCAGAGAATCATGCGCATTTCACGAACCATAGCGTGGCTGTGGCTATCGGCGTCGTAACAGAGACACCGGGCACATTCGAGTTCTTAGAACAGCCCACCAAAGGGCCGAACCAAAAACCGTCCCAAATACTCAGAGTGAGATCCCTTTTGGCATATGCCGGGAGGGATTTTGTCGTTTGCGAAGAGGTCGAACAGCGGCGACTGCGGTCGGGTGGGAGATTTCTGGCTTGTCGCGCCCGGTTTGGGTGCCCGCTGCGCCTGCTCATGATTTCGGTCACTCTCGCTGACGGGAGCTGGAGCAGGGCGTTCGGCTGCATCGACGCGTCCTTGAAAAGCAAGGTGATCTGCGAGCGGCCGTGCGCGTTCAGGCCCGTTTTCTTGTCGCGATTCTCGCTTGTGCGCCGGTTCTCCGCGGTGACTCGCACGACACCAGCGCTCCAGACCGATCTCTGATCGTCGGCTTGGGTGACCAGGACGAGTTGCTCGAAGCTCTCCATAGGCAGCATCCAGGCGCCCGTGTGGGAGTACTTGCAGTCGACCTCGAGCCCGACGATCTTGAAGTCCAACACATCGCCGTCGCCGAACTCGAACTCGCGCTGGAGATTTATCTCGATGAGCGTGCCGAAGTGAGTCTTCTCGGTCTTGAACAGCTGCGCCACGCTGAAACGGCCAGTGCGCTGTCCGTCGTAAAGCTGATCGAACGTGGAACGGAACACTTTCGCCATCCGCGACCCGTCCGGGTCAAGTCTGCGCAACTCCGCTACGACCGCAGCAACGTCTGGATCGGCAGCAGAGGCGGGCAGATCGAAAAGTTCACCCCGCCACCATAGAGGCGATAACTCACTCAACGGTGACTCCGACTTAGGCTTACTTGCCAGGGCGATATCGGACTCGAACTACGCCCTGAGAGAGGTTATCGGCGGAGCCCGCGCATCTCACGAACGAAGATCCAGATGAGCCACAGTCCGCCCGTTACCAAGCACAGAATCACATCAAAAAGGAACTTGCCGAATCCGTACTTTGCTTTGTTGCGGGACATTCGGTGGACGCTCCTTCATTGTTCACAAGGTGCGAACCGGTACTGACTGTAATCCCGCTTACGAACGTCGCGACAGAGCCCATTGTGGGGGTCGCTTAGTAGTAGGTTAGCTGCGTCAACGATTCGGAAGATCGCGAACTCGCCGGGTTGCGGCGCGTACCTCCGGCAGGCCCCCTTCAACTAGAAAGCGGAAGCCGAGACCAGAGGAAATCTCCTCGGCGACCTTGGGAGCCGTCGCACACGGTCGAACTTCCATTCGACTTGGATGTAGCTTCCGCTGGAGCGAGCCGATATGCTTTTCCCCATAGATTGCTCGCACGAGGCCCGCGGGAAACCGGCCAGGGTAGCGAGTGACGACTATGGGGCTCGCTGAAAGTACGCGTTGTTACCTGCGGTCGTTCCTGTTTCACGACATGGAGCCCGTGGTGTCAACCTGCTCAAAAACCCCCTATTCCACCCTGTACGCAGCCGGCCGAGCTCTGCTCGCGGTGCGTGCACGAATGCGCGACCAGAAACGCGATCGTGTTGTCGTTGGCGTGCACCCATGCGGAGTCTGTGCCGCGTTCCACCTCACCTCGGCTCGGTCGGCTGACGGCTCTCGATGGACGAAACTCGCACTCGCCAAGGCGGGGAGCAATACGCCGACGCGCTAGAGGCGGCAGTCGCATGGCGAGGTGCATCAAGGGTGTCTTCCTTGCCGCATGCCGATAGCGGTGATCGTCATGTCGCGTCGCATCCGAGCTCATCGCTGCTGGTGGCGGATTTCTGCCCTGGATGTCCGGGACTGGTCACAGCGGTAGATGACGGCGCGCAAGTCGCTCGCTGCGGAGTGGGTACTTCTTGGCTGATGCTGGTTGACTGCCCGCTTGCGCGGGACAACTTGCGAGGACGAGCGCTGCATGGTCGGTGACGCCTTGATGTGTCGCCTGCCCGTCTGGCGAACCCCTGCTGGAAAGACGGCGGCAGCTTGTATGGTCGTAGCCATGGGTCACCTGCCTCCGAAAACCATCGCCGAAACCCTCCGTGGCATTCAGTCAAACGACTTGGTGCTCCCGGCCATCCAACGCGAGTACGTGTGGAAGCCGTCGCAGGTGGTGCGGCTCTTCGACTCGATCCTTCGTGGGTACCCCATTGGCAGCTTCCTGGCGTGGCGGATCGAGCCTGAGACGGTGGAGAAGTTCAAGTTCTACGGTTTTCTGAAGGACTATTCGCAGTTCGACAACCGGCACAATCCAGATCTAGATCTCCCAGGTCGGCAATTCACGGCAGTGCTTGACGGTCAGCAGCGACTCACGTCTCTGAACATCGGTCTGCGGGGCTCATATGCCGTGCGCGAGAAGTACGCGCGTCACAACACCGCGCGGGGGTACCCGACGCGCCGGCTGTACCTTAATGTGCTCGGTGAGGCGGCAACCAATGATGCCGGGCTGCTGTATGACTTCCGCCTCCTCACCGACGAGCAGGTCAGGGACTCCGCCGAGGACCCTGCGCATCACTGGTTCCCCGTCAACAAGGTCTTCGAGGCAACGAACGCCATGCAGCCGATGCGCGATCTTGCAGCTATCGGGTTGGGAAACCACACGTTCGCGATCGACGTGCTCGGCGAGCTTTATCACGCGGTCCATGCGAAGGAAAGCCTTCACATGTACGAGGAGACCGACCAGGACGTGGAACGCGTGCTGGACATCTTCATTCGAGTGAACTCGGGCGGCACCGTGCTCTCGTACAGCGACCTGCTGCTGTCCATCGCGACGGCGCAGTGGAAGGAACGAGACGCCCGTGACGCGATCCATGGACTAGTAGACGCGCTCAACTCCACGGGACCCGGCTTCAGCTTTTCTCAGGACGTTGTGCTGAAGGCGGGGCTCATGCTCGCCGGCATCAATGACATCGCGTTCAAGGTGAAGAACTTCAACGCGGACAATATGGCTGAGCTTGACCGCCAGTGGGATGGAATCGGTAACTCGCTCAAGCTGGCAGTTGGCCTCCTGAGCGATTTCGGGCTCTCGGATGCCACGCTGTCTGCGAAGAGCGTCATCATTCCTGTCGCGTACTACCTGCATACACGAGGGCTCGGCGACTCCTACCGGACCGCCGTGGCACACACCGCCGACCGAGTGCTCCTGCGATCTTGGGTGCTTCGCTCGCTCATTGTGCGCGGCGTCTGGGGCTCTGGGCTCGACACTCTCCTTCGCGACATCCGCACAGTGATCAACGACCATGGCCAAGCAGGGTTCCCTGCCCTGGATATCGAGCGGGCCATGGCGCTACGCGGAAAGTCCCTCGCGGTTACCAACGAGCTCGTCGACGACGTTCTCGACCTCTCCTACGGCGGTGCCCGCACCTTTGCTGTCCTCGCGATGTTGTTCGACCACGTGGATACCCGCAACCAGTTCCACATCGACCACGTCTTCCCCAAGGCGCTGCTAGACCCCAAGCGCCTCAAGGAACAAGGCTTCTCACGCGACGACGTCGAACACCTCATCGAACGGCGCGACCGCTTCGCCAACCTGCAACTGCTTGCGGGGCCGGAGAACATCGACAAGTCGGCTACCGTGCCCGACGAGTGGGCAGCCCGTACCTTCACGACAGCCGACGCTATGAGCAACTACCTGACGCTCAATGAACTGACCACCCTCCCCAACAGCGCTGCCGAGTTCGACGGCTACTTCGAGGCTCGCCGGTCAGCGCTGGCTGAGCGCATCCGCCGCAAGCTCTCCTCGGGAGTACCGGCACAGGCAGCCGCCGAAGAGGTCGAAGAATACGACGGCACAGAGCTCGACGCGGCACTCGATGACTAGATGAGTAATGGTCGTGGGCGATGAAGGATCGTTCGCGGGTGGCTCCGATGATCCAGTTGTGCGAGGTTCCGGAAGCGAGGGCCAGTAGCCGGTCTGCGACGCGTCCGCCGTGGTCTTCGAGGGGGGAGTCGGCAGTAGCCGTAGCCGGCGTGCCCGGCCTGGTCAGCGCGTTTCACTGTTTCCCGACACTCCCCGCAGGGCAGCGAGGTCGAGTCGATCGGTCGCGTGACCTCACCCCAGGACGGGGTATCGCGCCGCGGCCATCCCCACCATTCGCTAGCATTCGAGCAGGGCTACAAGACGGGGGAATCGTGGCTAGTCAACGCTGGTACGAGCAGATGGCGGATCTTGAGCAGTTCGCCGCGGCGACCGGGGAGCTCCCTCGAAGCAATGCCCGGCTCGGCCCGGATGAGGTCGTGCCTCGGGTGGCTCGGCTCGCTCAGTTCTTGCATGACCAGCGGAGAAACCGCGCTCAACTATCGGACGAGCAGGTGGCCCGCATCGAGAGTCTCCCCGGGTTCAGCTGGGCCCCGCTCGCTGATGCGTGGAATGCAACCGTCACCGACTACGGAACCTTCTTCAAAGCCCACGGACGCGTACCGTCCGCCCACGCCAACGACGCCCGCGAGCGACGCCTCGGGCAATGGGCGAGCGAGCAGAAGCGGCTCATCGCTGGCATTCCCGGGCGTAACCCACCGACGCCTGAGCGTGTTCGTCAGCTCGAAGCCATGCCGGGCTGGCGGCCTCATGACCCCGTGGATCAGCGCTCCGCGCGGATCGACGACCTGGCCGCCTTCGTCGGGCGCCACCAGCGGCCGCCGAAGCAGATGTCCAGAACCAAGACCCTCTCGCCGGAAGAGACGCGGGAGAATCGTCTGGCGGTGTGGCTGGGGGAGCAGCGCACTAAAGCGCGCCGAGACTTACTCGACCCGGAGGTCCGTGAGCGGATGGAACAGGCCCTCGGTGGGCCGCTGGCATAACAGGGTCTTATCAGCGGCGTGCGGTTTCCGATTCCCTATGGCATTGTGGCTCGCGTGTCACCCGCCGGATGTAAGACGGGTAACGTCCTTTACCTGATTCAGAATCTGAGCAACGCGCTCCATCGGTGCGCTCTGCGATACAGTCCAGATATGCGTGCCCGACTCGATATTGTGGCTGTCTCGGCTATCGTCCTCGCCCTTTCCGGTTGCTCTGCCGCGGATTCGGTTTGGCCGAATCCTCAGGCGACAGAGGAGGCTCAACCCACTGCCGCGCCGCCCACGCCCGCCGCAGATCTCACGGGATGCGATGGATTCGACGAAGCGATGAGCGCATACCAGAGCGAAGTCAACGTCGATTCTCCGGCCGAAGCCTTCGTCCCCGCGCTCAAAGCTCTTGCGCTGTCCGTGGGTGAGGCAGCATCAGAAGCCAGAGACCCGGCGATTCGGGCGGCACTGATGGACGTCGCAACCACATCCGCAACATACACGGACCTGGTTCGAGCCGGCAGTGAAATTCCGACGACCCAGGAGCTTGCATGGAGCACGGCCATCGCCGGCGCGTCGGAAGCGTGTGAAATGCCCGGGTACACAATTGAGCAAAAAGCAGGTGTCTAGCACCTCGTTGCGGCGGTGTCGCTATCCCTTAGGCGCGGCAAGGTTTGACCGAAGAGTGACTCAGGGTCAGCCGCGGGCACCAGAAAAACACTTTCGACATGCGGTGCGATTCAGCGCGAACCCTGTCGGAATAGCCATAGCCTGCACACTCGCAGACAAATAACCCGAACTTTCTTCGAGCGATTCTTCGGGCTGAGTTCAGGAGGAAATTAGTGACCCTCAACGAGGATCTGGCGAGTTGGCTGGCTGCGCGGCCGGACTGGCAGAAGGACGCTGTCGCGGGCTTCTGCCGCAGCGAGACGTTGTCGGCTGAGGATGTATCCAACATTGCGGACCAAGTGATTGCGGGAACCTACCCCGTTGCCGCGAATATCGAAGTTGCGGATATTCCTGGCTCCACGGCAGCGGGCGATCCCGTCAGCCTCGTGCAGGTATCGGGCGTCGAGGGTGTCAACGCACTCACCGGAGGCCAAACGCTCTCGTTTGGCGCCGTCGGCCTGACCATCGCTTTCGGTAACAACGCCAGCGGAAAGTCTGGCTACGCTCGACTCATCCGTGAAGCCGTCACCGCCCGCGTCAAGGCTGAGTACCTCCTCGGTGACGTCTTCTCGGATGTCGACACGACGCAGGCGGCGAAGCTCGACTACCAGGTCGGTGTCAACGCCAAGATGTGGAATCTCGGTGAGCCCCAGAGTACCGAGTTGTCCAGAATCCGGTTCTACGACGAGGACTGCGGCGAGGCATATGTCACGGCGGCCTCGGAGGTCAACTACCGGCCGTCCGCGCTTATGATCCTGGATCAACTGTCAGATGCTTGCGAGGCGGTTGCTGCTGAACTCGGTCGCCGACTTGGTGCGAACCAGACCGAGCGACCGCAGCTTCCTGTGCTCCACCCAGAAACGTCAGCTTCCACGTTCCTAACCGGCATCTCCGCCAACACCTCCATGGAGGCGATCGCGGAGGCCACCAAGTTGGCCGACGATCACGACGCGCAGCTTGCGAAGCAACTCGCGGAGGAGGCGCGACTCAAGGGGAGCGACCCGAACAAGGAGAACGATCGACTCACGGCGCTTGGGCGCGACTGGTCGACGGTCGAGATGCACGCTATGGCGGTGGAAGCCGCTCTCGGTGATGATGAGCAGCGCGCACTAAGGGAGCTGCAGCAGAGGACGGTTCAGCTCCGGGAGGCCGCCCGCATTGCATCAGCTCGAACCTTCGACTCTGAGCCACTTTCCAGCGTCGGGTCGGATACTTGGCGCGCGCTCTGGGAAGCTGCGCGCAAGTTCTCACTGGCCGACGCCTATCACGAGCACGATTTTCCGTTCACGGACCATGGCGCAGTTTGTTTGCTCTGCCAGCAGCCCTTGGATGAGCGGGCCGCTGACCGACTCTCTCGCTTCGAGGCGTTTGTCACGGACACAACGTCACGTGACGCGGACACGGTTGCCAAGGCACTTGCGATGTACAGAGACAGCTTCGCCGAACTTCAGACGCTGCCAGTCGCGGTTTCTACCGCAGTGAATCGACTGCAGGACGGTGGCGAGGATGTCCAGCCGGTGCTCGATTGGTTCGAAACCGGGACTCGCGCGGCTACGGCTGCGGTTGCGTGGCTCGATGGGACAGAGGGCGTCGATCTCTTTGCGCTCACAGACTCGATCAGCGGCCAGGCCACTGCGCGGGCTCAAGCGCTCGCGACGCAGGCGCGGGACATTGACGCGTCGACCTTCGCTCAAACGCTCAGCGCGACGAGCAAGAAGGTACTCGAACTCCAGGACGCCAAGACGCTCAGCGAAGCAAAGAATGCTATCGAGACCGAGGTAACGCGACTCGCCCAACGCAAGATGATCGAGGACGTCCGTCGCTTTACCGCGACCAACGCGATTACAACGAAGCGTGGAGAATTAACCGAGACGCATGTGACCACAGAAGTTCGGGATCATTTCACGCGAGAGACCGAGCGTCTGGGACTGCGCCGCGTCACTCTCAACCGAACTGGACGTGGCCGCAACTCCGCACTCGAACATCAGCCGAGCCTGCTCGGGTCACGACGCAATGCGGGCGTTGATGAGGTGCTAAGCGAAGGAGAGCAGACGGCACTCGGCTTGGCGGGATTTCTCACCGAGGTAGAACTCGATGAGTCGCGCTCTAGCGTTGTCTTCGACGATCCGGTGTCGTCGCTTGACGCCGAGCGGCGGATAAAGGTCGCGCAGCGCCTCGTCGAGTTGGCAAGTCAGCGACAGGTGATCGTATTTACGCATGAGATCACGTTCGTACATGCGTTGAACAGGGAAGCAAAGAGCAAGTCGGTCGCCGTAACAACGCGTTCGATCCAGCGCATGGGCGGGTCTCAGCCTGGTCTCGTCGTTGACCAGCTCCCATGGGCTGCGAAGGATATCCCTGAACGCACCAACAAGCTTGAAGCCGACCTTGCGCAACTGAAGCGGGAGCGCGAAAGCCTGTCAGAGGATGACTACACGGAGCGGACTGCTCAGATCGCGGGTCGACTTTCGGAGACCCTAGAGCGTGCGGTGAATCTGCACATCGTGAACGAGCTCGTCGACCGTGGAACGAACGAAGTTCGCCCGACCATGCTCAAAATCCTTCCTATGTTTACGCAGGACGATCATGACGAGTTCCAGGCCGCGTACGCGAAGACATCGAGCTGGGCAGCACGACACGACAACGCGCCTGAAGAGAACTACGTGGCGCCGACGGTTGACGAGCTCTGCGCCGAAGTCTCCTGGCTCAAGGGATGGCACGATCGGATCAAGCGCTACAGGAATTGATCCGTTCAGGCGTTCAGCAACTACCGGCCTCGCGCATCCCCTTGAGTGGAAGCCGGGGCAAAAAAGAGGAAAATCCGGAGAGGTGTGGAGGAAAACGCGCTTCAGCCGAAGAAAAGGCACCCGTGTTTCCGGGGCAGATTGAGTTCTTAGAACAGCCCACCAAAGGGCCGAACCAAAAACCGTCCCAAATACTCAGAGTGAAATCCCTTTCGAAGATCTTTGAATCGCCCCGGTGTGTCCGGAGACTTGATTTCTTGGAAGGATCAGTCTTATGGCACGTCCCAGCAAATATCCGCGCGAGCTTCGTGAGCGCGCTGTCCGTATGGTCGTCGAGGTGCGGTCTGA
>NZ_JBUEQS010000004.1:0-162926 GCF_054969005.1 Homoserinimonas flava | reverse complement strand
CAGCGACGAATCACGAGCCGACACCTATCAGGCCTGGCTCCATCACTACAATCACCACAGACCCCACACCGGCATCGGCGGAGCCCGACCCTCAGACCGCGTTCACAACCTCACGGGGAACTACAGCTAGTTAGCGGTCGTCGTCATCCTCATCGGAGTCGTCGTCTGACTCGTCGTCATCCTCGTCCGACTCGTCTTCGTCGTCATCGTCGTCGGAATCATCCGAGTCGTCGTCATCATCCGCGTCGTCATCATCCGCGTCGTCATCATCCGCATCGGCAAGCACGTCGATGTCGACCCCGTCGAGGTCGCCACCGTGCAGCAACGCTTCGTCGTCATCATCCGGGTCGTCGTCGTAGTAGTCGTCATCGTCTGACTCGTCATCATCGGAGTCGTCGTCGTCAGAGCCATCGGATGCAGCATCCGCTTCGGCCGCCGCGGCCCGTTCGGCCTCTTGCGCAGCCTCGTAGTCGGCGAGCCGGTCGGCCCACGGCACCCACTCGGGCGACAGCAGTGCACCATCGCCTGGGGTGAGCTCGGTCTCGAGCACGGTCGGCTCTGCACCCTCGACCTGGGCGATGCTCACCGTCCAACGCCAGCTCGGATACCCGGCCTTCTTCGACTCGAAATACACCGTGACGGTGCCCTGACCCTCATCGATTGAGCCTGCGGGCTCGCCGATGGTCGCCTCCGGCGTCATCTGCAAGAGGGCGGTCTTCGCCAGTGCGAAGGGGTCGGCGAGAGGCTCAGGCATCCAGCTCATCCGCGACCTTGCGCAGCATCGCCGCGATCTTGCGGCTGTGAGCGTTGTCGGGGTAGCGACCGCGTTTGAGGTTCGCACCGATGCCGTCGAGCAGCTTGACGAGGTCTTCGATGATGATCGACATGTCGTCGGCCGGCTTGCGGTTGATCTTGGTGAGGCTCGGCGGGGCTTCGAGCACGCGCACCGACAGTGCCTGGGCACCGCGCTTGCCGTCGGCGATGCCGAACTCGAGTCGTGCACCCGGGCGCACGGTCGTGCCTGCGGGAAGAGCGGACGCGTGCAAGAAAACCTCCTGGCCGTCATCAGATGTGATGAAGCCGAAGCCCTTCTCGTCGTCGTAAAATTTCACCTTGCCGGTTGGCATGGCCCACCCTCTCGATAGTGATCTTGCTGCGCGTGCGCGCGATGTGGTGCGCGGTGCGCTGTGACCTGTAAGCCTAACCGGCTTCGCATGGCCCTATCCTTGTCAGGTGAGCATTTCAACACCGGAACCGGCCAATCGACTGCAGCGCATCCTCGCGTTCATGATCGCTGGGCTCGTCATTGTCGCCCTCATCTGCTTCGCCGCATCCCTCGTTGGCTACGCCACAGGGGCCATCGCCGATGAGGTCACCACCTTCTGGGCGGCCATCGTGATGCTCCCAGGGTTCGCGCTTCCGGTTGCGCTGCTGCTCACCATCGGGCTGCTCGTTGTGACCGCCGTCCGCAGATCGCGCGCCAACCGCCCCAGCTAGACCCACCACCACGACGGTCTCAGCAACGGCGCCGAGACGGAACGCAGGCCACTATGGGCAACACCCTCACGCTCGCAACACGCCTGCGCGCGATGGCCCCCGCAGACCTGCACGACGCCCTCGCCGCACGCGAACTTGGGCTCACCGCCACGGCGACCGCTGGCATCCGTGACTACTTCGACCTCGCCGATGCGCTGCTCGAGCACGGCGCCATCCAACAGACCCTCACGCGGCTCGACCGCCTCACCCTCACCTGCCTTGCCCTGCTCGCCCGCGAACAGCACGCCATGACCGCGTCGCAGGTCGCCGGCGCCATTGCCGCCCTGAGCCCGGATGCCCCGGCGCTCGACAGCGTCGGCGAGCGCCTCGACCGTGCCGCGACACTGCTGCTGCTGCACCGCGTCGATGACACCTACGCCTGCTACGACGGCGTAAGCGAGCAGTTGCGGTCGTGGCATGTTTTTGGCCTGCCGACCCTCGAACAGCTCGCGGGCGACATGGCCGGCGGGGTGCTCGAGCCGGTGCCAGACGTCGAACGACGCTTCGTCGACAAACTTGCCGCCGAGCGGGCGTTCGCCGCGACGAGCGCCGTCACCGAACTGCTGCTCGAGCTGGAGCGGCAGCCGGCCCGCGAACTCGCGAAAGGCGGCGTCGCCCTGCCCGACGCCAAACGGCTCGCCGCCGCCATGCTCGTCGACCTCGACACGGTTGCCGCCTACATTTCGCTCGCCGAACGCGGTCAGCTCGTCTGCCGCGAATCGGGCACCTGGATGACGACCGAAGCTGGCAACGCCTGGCTCGGGCAGGCGACGAGCGCACGCTGGCGCGACCTCACCACCGCGTGGTTCTCTCGACTGCCCGGCGACATCCAGCACCTCCTCGCCGAACGTGCCAACGCGGTGTGGGGCGACGGGCTCCGCTCCTACATCGACTGGCTCTACCCTGTCGGCGGCGAATGGATGGATGAGCGGGTCACCGCCTACACGCGCGACGCCGAACTGCTCGGCATCACGGCCGGTCAGGCGCCGAGCGGGCCGGGCGCCCTCCTGCTCGCCGACCGCGCCGCCGAAGCCGAGGAGGCGATCCGGCCGCTGCTCCCCCGCGAGGTCGACACCGTGTACCTGCAGCACGACCTCACCGTCGTCGCCCCAGGGCCACTCGAGCCGGCGATCGACGAACGCATCCGCGTGCTCGCCGACGTCGAACACCGCGGCCTCGCCACCACCTACCGCATCTCCGCCGCCACCGTAAATCGCGCGCTCACCGCGGGCGAAACCGCTGAGAGCCTGCGCGAGTTTCTTGAGAGCATCGCCAGCACTCCCGTGCCGCAGCCCCTCAACTACCTCATCACGGAGGGCGCGGCCCGCTACGGGCTCATCCGTGTCGGGCATCTCGATGGCGAACAGCTCGACCCCAACGACCCGGCCCACGGCGCACGCAGCTACCTCCGCTCCGACGAGGTCGACCTGCTGCGCACGATCGCCGTCGACCAGTCGCTCTCCTCCCTCAGCCTCACCCGCGTGAGCGACGACCGCCTGGTGAGCCGCTTCGAACGCGACCTCGTGTTCTGGTCGCTCAGCGACGCCCGCTACCCCGTCGCCGCCGAAGGTGACAGCGGCGACATTCTCGCCCTCCGCCGCCACCGGGTCGCGCGCGCCGACCGCAACAGCTTCGCCGACCCGCTCGCCGACCTCGTTGCGCGGCTCGCCCACGACGCCGAAGACACCCCGGACGAGGGCGACGACGCCAACAGTCAGGCCTGGCTCACCAAGCAGATCGAATCCGCGGCCAAACTCAAGACCGGCCTCATTGTGAGCATCCGCATGCCGGGGGGCGAGATCGTCGACTACGAGCTCGAACCCACCAGCGTCGCCGGCGGTCGGATGCGCGCCCGCGACAAGCGCAGCGAAATCGAGCGCACGCTGCCGCTGTCGAGCGTGACAGCGGTGCGCACCCTCCCGTCGTAGCTCGCTGGTTGAGGAGCAGTCCCGCGGGTTGAGTAGCGAGCGCTAGCGAGCGTATCGAAACCCACACGTTCGACGTCCCTGGTTTCGATACAGCCCTGTCGGGCTTACTCAACCGGCGCCCAAACTCCCCGCGTAGACTGACACGTTATGACAAACGGCCCCCTCATCGTGCAGAGCGACCGAACCGTACTGCTTGAGGTGGCGCACCCGCTCGCTGCCGATGCCCGCCATGACCTGTCGATTTTTGCCGAACTTGAGCGGGCGCCGGAGCATATCCACACCTACCGGATCACGCGTCTCGGCCTGTGGAACGCCCGCGCTGCCGGGCACAGTGCGGAGGACATGCTTGCCACGCTGGAGCAGTTCAGCAAGTTCGCGATTCCCCAGAGTGTCGCCGTCGACATCCGCGAGACGGTCGAACGCTACGGTCGTCTACGCATCGAACGCGACCCCGACGGGGTGCTGCTGCTCACCGCCACCGACCCGGCCGTACTTGCCGAGATCGGCCGGGCCAAGAAGGTCGCCGAGCTGCTCTTCAAACGCCGCGACGCCACCACGGTCGTGCTGCAGCAGTGGGCGCGCGGTCAGGTGAAGCAGGAGCTGTTGAAGCTCGGTTGGCCCGCCGAAGACCTCGCCGGCTACACACCAGGCACGCCCCACGACATCGAGCTCGACGTGCGCGACTGGAACCTCCGCCCCTATCAACAGGATGCGGTGCGCAACTTCGCCGACCACGGTTCGGGTGTCGTCGTGCTGCCGTGTGGGGCTGGCAAGACCCTCGTCGGCGCTGGCGCGATGGCCGAGGTGAAGGCGAACACGCTCATCCTCGTCACCAACACCGTGTCGGCACGGCAATGGCGGGCCGAGCTGCTCAAGCGCACCTCCCTCACGGAGGACGAGATCGGCGAATACTCCGGCCAGGTCAAAGAGGTCAAGCCGGTCACGATCGCGACGTACCAGATCCTTACCGCCAAGCGGAAAGGCCAGTACGCCCACCTCGAGCTGCTCGACGCCCTCGACTGGGGCCTCGTCATCTATGACGAAGTGCACCTGTTGCCAGCACCCGTGTTCAAGCTCACCGCCGAACTGCAGGCACGCCGCCGTCTCGGCCTCACCGCCACTCTCGTGCGCGAGGACGGACGCGAGGGTGACGTGTTCAGCCTCATCGGCCCGAAACGGTTCGACGCCCCGTGGAAGGAGATCGAGGCGCAGGGTTTCATCTCGCCGGCGTCGTGCTACGAGGTGCGCATCGACCTGCCACAGGAGGAGCGGTTGCACTACGCGGCATCCGCTGATGATGAGCGCTACCGGCTCGCGGCGACCGCACCGGCGAAACTCGAGGTCGTCAAGCAGCTCGTCAAGCGGCATGAGGGCGAACGCATTCTCGTGATCGGGCAGTACCTCGACCAGATTGACGAACTCGCGGAGGCACTGGATGCGCCGTCGCTCACCGGATCGACGCCGGTTGTCGAGCGGGAGCGGCTCTACCAGGAGTTCCGCGATGGGCGCCTGACGGTGCTCGTCGTCTCGAAGGTCGCGAACTTTTCGGTCGACCTGCCTGAGGCGACCGTCGCCATCCAGGTCTCCGGTTCGTTCGGCTCACGGCAGGAGGAGGCGCAGCGGCTTGGGCGCCTGCTGCGGCCCAAGGAGTCGGGCCTGCCGGCAAACTTCTACACGCTCGTCGCCCGCGACACGGTCGACCAAGACTACGCGCAGAACCGCCAGCGGTTTCTCGCCGAGCAGGGCTACAGCTACGAGATTCTCGACGCGCACGCACTCGACGCCGCGTAAGCCCGGGTCTCTCCTTCACATGGGGTCGTGAGTGGTCACATTCCGCGCTTCAGCGCGCGCCTTGGCGCGAAAATTGACCTCTCACGGCAGGTTGAGGCGCGCCGCGTATCCCGCCGGTTGAGTAGCGAGCGCCAGCGAGCGTATCGAAGCCCCCACGTTAGGCGCGGGCGTAGCGCAACAGGAGGGTGCCGTCGTCGGCCGTGAGCACATGCGCCAGCCGCATGGCGGTGGGCGTGGCATCCGGCCCCGCGGCGATGCGCCCGGCCGGCCCGCCTTCGAGCGTCGGGCTCACCGTGAGGCACAGTTCATCGACGACCCCGCCCGCGAGCAACGCCCCGAACAGGCTCGGCCCGCCTTCGCAGTGCTGCTGCGTGAGCCCGCGTTCGATGAGTCGCTGCTTCAGCAGCACCGGGTCGACGGATGCTTCGCCGCAGTCAACCACGTCGGCCACCGCCTGCAGGGCCGCACGACGGTCGGCAGGGGCGTCGGCACAGGTGAGGATGATCGGCCGATGCACGGCGCGGGCAAAAAGTTCGGGGTCGAGGTCGAGGCTGCGTGACACGATGGCGAGCTGCGGATGCTCGGCCAGCCCTTCTTCGGCCCGCCACGCCATCGATTCGGCGTCGAGGAGTGGGCCGGCGTAGCCTTCGGCCCGCACCGTGCCGGCGGCAACGATGATGACATCGCAGAGTCGGCGCAGCGCGGCAAACACTCGCGTGTCGGCGTCGGTGCCGAGCGCGCCGGAGGTGCCGTCGCGCGTCGCGGCACCGTCGACGCTGGTGACGAAGTTGAGGCGCAGCCAGGGTTCCGCACGGTTGCGCACGGCGTAGACGGCGGCGAGCCCGTCGTCGTCGAGGCGCGTGTAGGGCTGCAGCATCCGGATTTCACTCATTGGCGTCACCCATGTTGTGGCGCAACATGGCGGGCTCGCGCAGCCCGAGCACCGCCTCGGTCATGCGCATGGCGGCGACGGTGGGGGCGACTTCGTGCACCCGCACGATGCGTGCCCCGGCGAGCACAGCCGCGACCGCCGTGGCGATGGACCCTTCGAGTCGTTCCCGTTTGGGGGCGTCGAGGGTTTCGCCGATGAAGTCTTTGTTGGAGAGGGCGGCGAGCACGGGGTGGCCGAGGGCCGCGATTTCGTCGAGGCGACGCACGATTTCGAGCGTGTGGAGGGTGTTCTTGTTGAGGTCTGGCCCTGGGTCGACGATGAGGCGTTCGATGGGGATGCCAGCAGCGACCGCCGCGTCGATGCGGCGACGCAAAAAGTCGATGACCTCTGCCACAACATCGCTGTAGCTCGGCCGCGGGTATTGGGTGCGCGGCGCCGCGAGACTGTGGGTGATCACGAGGGTCGCGTCACTGTCGGCGACGATGCGGGCAAGCGCGGGGTCGCTGAGCCCGGTCGTGTCGTTAATGATGTCGGCACCGGCCGCGATGCTGCGCCGTGCCACCTCAGCGTGGAACGTGTCGACCGAGATCACCACATCGGATGCCGCGCGCACCCGTTCGATCACGGGAACAACCCGTTCAGCCTCCTCGTCGACGGGCAACGCCGGCCCCGGCGCAAAAGGAACCCCGCCAATGTCAACCCAGTCGGCCCCGGCCTGCACCGCGTCGAGGGATGCCGCGACCGCCGCGTCGAGACCGAAGGTGCGGCCCTCGTCGTAGAACGAGTCGGGGGTGCGATTGATGATCGCCATGACGGCGACCTGGTGGCCGAAGTCGAACTCTCGCGCGCCAATTGTGCGCCGGGCGGCGAGGAGGGGCGGCAGCGCAAAGCTCATGCTCCATGTTCTCACTGCGACCCTGACCGCTGCGGCCAGCACGCTTTCAGCATGCACTCAGGAAACACGCAGAGAATGGGCATCATGAGTGACGGACCGAAGATTCTTATCGTTGATGACGAGCCCAACATCCGCGACCTTCTCACCACGAGTCTCCGCTTCGCGGGGTTCGCCGTGCGTGCGGTCGGCAACGGCGCACAGGCCATCTCGGCCGTGCTCGAGGAGGAGCCAGACCTCATCATCCTCGACGTGATGCTGCCCGACATGAACGGCTTTGGCGTGACCAAGCGCCTCCGTTCGAGCGGCTACACCTCGCCCATCCTCTTTCTCACGGCGAAGGATGACACCGAAGACAAGATCACGGGCCTCACGGTCGGCGGCGACGACTACGTCACCAAGCCGTTCAGCCTCGACGAGATCGTCGCCCGCATCAAAGCCATCCTGCGTCGCACGATGCAAGACGAAGAAGACGCGATCATCCGCGCCGGCGAGCTCACAATGGATCAAGACACCCACGAGGTGACGGTCGGCCACGACCAGGTTGAGCTCTCCCCCACCGAGTTCAAGCTGCTGCGCTACCTCATGCTCAACCCCAACCGCGTGCTTTCGAAGGCACAGATCCTCGACCACGTCTGGGAGTACGACTTCAACGGTGACGCGGGCATCGTCGAGTCGTATGTCTCATACCTGCGCCGCAAGCTCGACCAGTACACCGACGAGCCGATGATCCAGACGAAGCGCGGCTTCGGCTACATGCTGAAGGTCGACAAGTCCTGATCGTCGCGGGCGGATTCCGGATGATTCGCCCAGCACGAACCCGTAGCCTGAGCCAGTGAGTCGAGAACAGCCCGTGGAGTGGTGGAACGCCGTTTCGCTGCGAACCAAGATCACCGGGGTGACGGTCTTCATTGTCACCGCCGGGCTGCTCGTCGCCGGCGTCGGCACCATGACGGTGCTCCGCACCTACCTTCTTGAGCGGGTTGACGCGAACATCTCCGCTGCGGCGGCTGAGATCACCACCTGGGAGATCGATTTCGATCAGGATGCGGTCGCGAGCGGCACCCTCGTGCCCTCCTCGTTCTACATGGCGCTCGTGAGCCGCTCGGGTGAGCTCATCGAAGACAACCTCGCCGAAGACGAAGGGCACCTGCGGCCGGTGCTCGACCAGCTCACCCTCTCCGAGGTCATCCAGCTCGACGGTGCTGTCACGCTGCAGAACGTCACCCACACCAGCCAAACTCGTGTGGTCGCGTTCCCGGTCGAGAACGCGAGCACCGGCAACCTTGCGACGCTCGTTGTTGGCCAACGCCTCGACGAGGTGAACGCGACGATCGCGCGCTACACCGCGATCTTCCTCGGCTTCGCCCTGACGGTGGTGGTGCTCAGCGCCGCGCTCACGAGAGTGCTCGTGACCTCCACCTTCCGGCCGCTGCGCGAGGTTGAGGCCACGGCGGCGGCGATCGCCGGCGGAGACTTCAGCCAACGATTGCCGGGGGCGACCCCCAATACCGAAGTCGGGCGGCTCAACCGTTCCCTCAACGTCATGCTTGGCCGCATCGACCGGGCCTTCGCCGACCGCGCCCGCACGATCGACCAGATGCGGCGCTTCGTCGGCGACGCCAGTCACGAGCTCCGCACCCCCCTGGTGTCGGTGCGCGGCTATGCCGAGCTCTATCGCATGGGCGCCATCGAGAAGCCAGAAGATGTCGCCCAGGCGATGGAGCGCATCGAAAAAGAGGCGATCCGTATGGGCGAGCTCGTCGAAGACTTGCTCGAGCTCGCGCGGGCCGACGAGAAGAAGCCGCTCCGCCTCGCCCCGGTCGATCTGCTCCCGCTCGCCCATGACGCCGCGCTCGACGCGATGGCGCAAGCCCCCGACCGTGAAGTGACGGTGTCGGTCGAAGAGCCAGAGCTCGCGGCATCCGACGACCTTGATGCGATCGCTGAACCGACGAACTCGCGCTCGGCGTCGACCGCGACGGGGCCCATCGCCTTTGCTGGCGCGCAGCTTGCTCGGCTTCGTTCGCTGCGCCAGCGCGCGGGGCGTGCCGGTGCTGCCGAGACGCCGCTCATGACCCCGCTGATAGAACGCGAACACATCAGGCTCGTGGTGCCCGCCGTGGTGCTCGGCGAAGAGAACAAGCTCCGCCAGGTCATCACCAACCTTGTCGGCAACGCACTCCGCTTCACGCCCGCCGGCAGTCCCCTCGAGCTTGTCGTACGCGTTGACGCGAAGCGCCGCACCGCACAGCTCGACATCGTCGACCATGGCGAGGGGGTGCCGCCGCAGATCCGCGACAAGATCTTTCAGCGCTTCTGGCGCGCCGATTCTTCTCGCGCGCGTGAGACGGGTGGAAGCGGGCTCGGGCTCGCGATTGTCGCGGCGATTGTCGATGCCCACAAGGGCGAGGTGTCAGTGCTGGAGACGGAAGGTGGCGGTGCCACGTTCCGCCTGACGCTTCCCCTCCTCCCCGACAGCTTCGTCGCCCCCTCACCCACACCGGAGCGCTGAGAGCACACGCATTTCGGATGCCACGCCTAGCGTTGCGGCATTCGGAGGCCGTTGGGGCCCCGATCGACGAAGGGATTCCCATGACGCGCTACCAGGTCGACAGCGATGCAGTACTTGGAGCGGAGGCCGCGCTCCGCGCCTCGGCGTCGCGCATTCAGAGCGAGGTCGCCGGCATGCTCGGCCAGCTCGTGAGCCTCCAGTCCACGTGGTCGGGGCAGGCGGCGACAGCGTTTCAGGGGGTGGTGTCTGACTGGCGCTCCACCCAGCAGCAGGTCGAGCAGAGCCTCGCCGGCATCACGCAGGCCCTCGGCCGCGCGGGGCAGCAGTACGCCGACGCAGAGCAGGCCAACGCAAGCCTCTTCATGCGCTGAGACCCCGCCGGCTGAGTACCGAGCGCCAGCGAGCGTATCGAAACCCAGCGATTGAACGCCAAAGGGCGGCTCCCCGAGGGGAACCGCCCTTTGTTCGTTCGAGACGGACTAGAAGTCCATGCCGCCCATGCCACCCGAGGGGTCGGCCGGGGCCGCGTTCCTCTCGGGCTTGTCGGCGACGACAACCTCGGTGGTGAGGAAGAGGCCTGCGATCGACGCTGCGTTCTGCAGCGCGGAGCGGGTCACCTTCACCGGGTCGTTGATGCCAGCCTTGAGCATGTCAACGTACTCGCCGGTCGCGGCGTTGAGGCCGTGGCCGGTGGGCAGGTTGCGCACCTTCTCGGCGACGACACCCGACTCAAGGCCGGCGTTCGTTGCGATCTGCTTCAGCGGAGCATCAATGGCGACCTTGACGATATTCGCACCGGTAGCTTCGTCGCCGACGAGGCCCGTGAGCGCCTCGCTTGCGAATGCAGCAGCACCGGCCTGGATGAGCGCGACGCCACCACCGGCGACGATGCCCTCATCGACGGCGGCCTTCGCGTTGCGAACGGCGTCTTCGATGCGGTGCTTGCGCTCCTTGAGCTCGACCTCGGTCGCGGCACCCGCCTTGATGACGGCAACACCCCCGGCGAGCTTCGCGAGGCGCTCCTGGAGCTTCTCGCGGTCGTAGTCGCTGTCGGTGTTGTCGATCTCGGCACGGATCTGCTTGACACGGCCTTCGATGGCGGCGGCGTCGCCGGCACCCTCGACGATCGTGGTCTCGTCCTTGGTGATGACGACCTTGCGGGCACGACCGAGCATGTCGAGCGTGGTGTTCTCGAGCTTGAGGCCGACCTCTTCGCTGATGACCTGGCCACCGGTGAGGATGGCGATGTCCTGCAGCTGCGCCTTGCGGCGGTCACCGAAGCCGGGAGCCTTGACGGCGACCGACTTGAAGATGCCACGGATCTTGTTCACAACGAGCGTGGCCAGGGCCTCGCCGTCGACATCCTCGGCGATGATGAGCAGCTGCTTGCCAGCCTGGATCACCTTGTCGACGATCGGAAGCAGGTCCTTGATGTTGGAGATCTTCGAGTTGACGATGAGCACGTAGGGGTCTTCGAAGACCGTCTCCTGGCGCTCGGGGTCGGTGACGAAGTACGCCGAAAGGTAGCCCTTGTCGAAGCGCATGCCCTCGGTGAGCTCGAGCTCGGTGCCGAAGGTGTTCGACTCCTCGACGGTGACGACACCCTCCTTGCCGACCTTGTCGATGGCCTCGGCGATGAGCGCGCCGATCTCGGGGTCTCCGGCGGAGATGGAGGCGGTGGCCGCGATCTCTTCCTTCGTCTCGATGGGCTTCGCCTGCGCGATGAGCGCTTCGGTCACGGCCTTGACGGCCTTCTCGATGCCACGCTTGAGGCTGATCGGGTCGGCGCCGGCGGCGACGTTGCGGAGGCCTTCGCGCACGAGGGCCTGGGCGAGCACGGTTGCGGTGGTGGTGCCGTCACCCGCGACGTCGTCGGTCTTCTTGGCGACCTCTTTGACGAGCTCCGCACCGATCTTCTCGTACGGGTCGTCGAGCTCGATCTCCTTGGCGATGGAGACACCGTCGTTCGTGATGGTGGGGGCGCCCCACTTCTTCTCGAGAACGACGTTGCGGCCGCGCGGGCCAAGCGTCACCTTGACGGCGTCGGCGAGCGTGTTGAGGCCACGCTCAAGGCCACGGCGGGCCTCTTCGTTGAAAGCAATGATCTTTGCCATGTGTGTTTCTCGTCCCTCCCGGACGTCGGAAATGCATCAGCTGTTGGCACTCTCACAAAGAGAGTGCTAAATGATTCTGGCACTCTGCCCCTCCGAGTGCAAGCCGACGAGGATGTCAGGCGGGAGGGGTGATCGTGACCGAGCCTTCGAGCGGCACGAGCTCGACCCAGCTGTTCCCCGCAGCCAGCCGGATGGTGATGCCGCTGTCGTCGATGAGGGTGATGGCATCGTCGATAAAAGCCTTCGACCAGGTGCCGTGCACAGTGCCACCACCGGAGGTGACCCACGCTTCGCCGCTGCCGAGAAGCTCCGTCTTGGGCACGCCGTAGCCGTGCGTCACCGGAACGCGCAGGGTGACGACGTTGGCGGTCGAAAGCTGGGCGCCGTTGGAGTCGAGGTCGGGGGCGCCGTCTTGCCACCGCAGGTAGCGACCGGATGCTGCATCCCAGGTCCAGGCCGGAGCGGATGAACTCGAGAAAACGAGCTGCAGGGTTCCCGTTGGGCTGCCCTCCTTCGCCGCCGTTGATGATTCGGTGTCGAGTGCGTAGGCGAACTGTTGGGGTGGCGCATTGATCTCGGTGTGGGCCGCAAGAAACTCCTGCGCCCGCACAATCACATTGTGAGGAGCACGCCGATCGCTCGAACGATACATATACGCGGCGGTGTCGCTCTGCCCGTGGATGGCGTTGTAGAGCGAGGTGTCGCGCATCATCGACACGAACTGGGGCACCCCGCCCGCATAGAAGATGATGCCGCCGAGCGAGCCGGCGATCTCAGGGTCCATCGGGCGGATCGAGCGGATGGGGCCGAGCAGTTCGGGGATGCCGCTGTGCCACACGGCGACGTAGCGGGTGATGCCGCCCTCGACGAGCTCCTCGAAGACGATGTCTGTGCGTTCGAGCCCGAACTGCGGTCGCGCGTCCCAGTGGTTGTCGATCTTGGCCGACAGTGCGGCGTGGGTGAGGGAGCCGGCCTGCACGGTCACGCCTGTGAGCGGGGCGAGCTCGGTCGGGGCCGGGGTCTCATAGGTCGATTCGTAGTCGGGCGACGGTGAGGCGGTGGGGAGGGCGAGCGGGGAATCGGTCGAGCATCCGGCGACAAGCGCACCGGCCACCACGAGGGCGAGCACGACTGCCCGGCGATGCGCCACCCGCTGCCTCGAAATCACAGGGCACACACTAACGCCGCCCCCGGCTGGGAGCGGCGCTGGTGTGAGGCGTGCCTCGGAATTGGTGCGGCGGTGTCAGGCCGGGCGCACCGACTCCGCCTGCGGACCCTTCGAGCCCGTGCCCACCTCGAAGGTCACCTGCTGACCCTCTTCGAGGACTTTGTATCCGCTCATGTCGATCGCGGAGTAGTGAACGAAGACGTCCTGCTCCCCACCCTCGACGGTGATGAATCCGTAGCCCTTCTCAGCGTTGAACCACTTAACGGATCCGTTCGCCATGTGTTACTCCCTGCTGTGTACCGTTGCTGCGGCGCACGCGATTCGGCGCCGAGTCACCGAACACGGGCGGGTATCCCGTGTTCATCTGGTTCGAATCGAAGCGTCCGAGGGTGCCTCACAGAGCCGGATGGGCGACCATTTCCAGATAGTAACGACCTTGAGCGCAAAAGTGGAGTGTCACTTAACATTGCGCAGCATCGCGCCAGGAGATTAAACCGTGGCGAAATGCGGCGGTGATGTGGAGGGGCCGATTCCAGGCTGGTCAGGCCGCGGGTGCCTGATAGTCGGCACCGATGAGCACGGTGATGGGCGACGCCGGATAGTCGTTCGAGAGACGCAACTCGCCGACACCGAGGTGCTCGATCAGCATGCGAGCGGCCGCCTCGTTGGCCGGGTCGCTGTAGAAGATCTGGGTTGTCTCGACGTCGGTGGTCGACGCGGTCGCACGACTGCCGACGCCCAGCTCGGCGCCACCCCACCCCTGCGTCACGAGAAAGTCACCGACCGTGGTCGCGAGCCCTGCCGTCGGGGTGCCGTTGAGCACCGAAATCGCCACCGCGGGGTCGAGGGCGGGCTCCGCCGCCTCGTCGCCGGTCGGCGGTGCCTCCGCATCAGCGGTCGGCTCGGCCGTGTCGATGCCGGGCACGCGGATCTCGAGGTCAGGATTGAGGAGGGACAGCGCGAAGAGCCCGCCGACGACAAGCACGACGGTGGCGAGCGCCGACCACGCGAACGCGATCCAGCCGCGACCGCGGCGGGCGGGAGCGCGGTGTGCGCCGACACGGTGCAGGTCGTCGGGAATCTCGTCGAAGCGATCTCGGATGCGGGTGGCCATCATGTTCCTCGGGGGTGTTCGTCGGTGCGGTCCCGCACGTCAGGCGTTGCGCCGGCCGTCTCGGATGCGGCGGAGGCGTCGCACCAGCATCGGGTCTTGCGCAAGCGCCGCTGGGGATTCGATCACGGCGTTCAGCAACTGATAGTAACGGGCGGAGTTGAGGCCAAGCTCCACGCGGATGGCCTCCTCTTTCGCGCCGGGATGCGCCCAGTCACGACGCTCAAAGTCGAGGATGCGGGCAGCGCGATCGAGGGGCTCGGGGGTTCCCGGCAGCTCGGTTGCAGCGTTCTGAGGCATCGCGGCCAGCCTAGGGGCGACATCCGCTGTGCCCGGTGTGACGCCCCGATTCCGGTCAGATCGAATCGGTGAACTTAGGGTAGCCTAAGCTTATGCACTCGAGACGGATGCCCTCCGCGATCGCCGCCATCCTCGCGGTCTCGCTGCTTGCCGGATGCTCCGGGGGAACGTCGAACGCGGGCGGTGAGGTGACCGACCCGGAGGCTCAGAGCGTCCCCCTCGCCGAGCTCACCCTCGCCGACGACCCGAAGACGTGGACTGGCGAGTCAACCGCCATGCTCGCATCCGCATCCATTGAGACCGTCACCGACGATCCCGCGCAGTCGCTGCCGACGACCGTCACCTCCCGCGATCTCGACGGTGACGTCGAGGTGACGGTTGAGGACACCTCCAGAGTGCTCGGGCTCGACATGTCCGGCTCGGTCGCCGCGACGATTGTGGGGCTCGGGTTCGGCGACAGCCTGGTCGGCCGCGACGTGTCCTCCACATTTGCTGAGGTGGCAGATCTGCCCGTCGTGACCTCGAGCGGACACAGCATCAATGCCGAGTCGGTCATCGCGCTGCGACCAACCCTCGTCGTGACGGACGGCTCGATCGGACCCATCGACGTTGTGCTCCAGTTGCGCGACGCCGGCATCGCGGTGGTCTTTGTCGAGGCGGAGCCCGGCATCGACGGCGTCGGCACGCTCGCCCAGCAGGTCGCGGAGGCGTTCGGTGCGGCCGACACCGGCGTCATGCTCGCCGAGCAGCTGCAGGCCGACATCGATGCGAAGATCGCCGAGATCGCCGCAATCGCACCCGAGGGCGACGAGCGGGTGCGCATCATGTTTCTCTACATCCGCGGCGGTTCTGGCATCTACTACCTGTTCGGTGCCGAGTCGGGCGCCGATGACCTCATCACCGCACTCGGCGGCATCGACGTGGCTGGCGAGATCGGGTGGACCGGCATGCGCCCCATGACCGATGAGGCGGTCATCGCCGCCCAACCCGACCTTCTACTCGTCATGACATCCGGGCTTGAGAGTGCGGGTGGCGTCGATGGCCTCCTCGCCGAGAAGCCGGCGCTCGCACAGACTCCCGCGGGGCAGCACCGCCGCGTGGTCGACATGTCGTCCGGCCAGATCCTCGGCTTCGGGCCGCGCACCGCTGATGTGCTCGACGCGCTCGCCCGCGCAATCTACGCGCCTGAGGCAACGTCGCAGGCGTCGAGCGTCTCGCCGTAGGGCCCGCTGAACGCGAGCGGATGCCCATCCAACGCCACCACGAAGCGCCCCCGCAGCGCAGCGCCGGCCCAGCCGGCCTCGGTGAGGCGGCGCTCCACGCCGGGCAGCACTCCTGCCCCCTCGAGCGACACCCAGCGCGCGCCTGAGGCGAGGATGCGGTCAACGAGCATGCCGCGCCGCACCCCTGGGATGTAGACGAGCACGCCGGCGGTGACGATGACGGGGGTCGCGCCCGCTGGCACGCCATCGAGGAGCTCGTCGAGGCGCTCCCCCGCGTCGCCCCGCAGCAGCAATGGCGGATGCGCGCGCACCACGTCGCGGGCACCCCGCACCCTCGCGAGGCGGTCGTGCTGTCCCGGCCAGGCGAGGGCGTCGAGCCACGCGGCATCCGCCTCATCGGCGACATCGAGCGGGGCGAGGTCGACCCCGGCGCGCCACACGACCTCGGGCAGGCGGGTGGGTGCGGTGATGCCGTCGCCCACCGCGCAGCTGAGCCGCACGCGACTCGGGCCGTCGGCGGGGTGCAGTTCGACCCCCGAAAAGTTGTAGCTATAGCGGTCGGGCACGAGGCACAGCCCGGCGGATGCCCCGAGCTCAAGCAGCGCGATGGGCCCCTCGATTTGCTCGAGCGCGAGCAGGAGTGCCGAGCACCGCCCCGGCTCGTTCGTCTGCATGGGTCGGCGGGCGAGATCCTGCGCCAGCTCTGCGTGATGCTCGTGAAGAAAGCGAAGAAACTCCCCCGCGTTGCTGCAGTCGCGGGCGCCGAGCAGACTCGCGACGGCGAACACGAGCGGCGGCTGGCGATGCTGCTCCGGGAGGCGGTCGAGCAGCGCGAGGGTGGCACTGTCACCAGCAACCGCGTGCGCCCAGTCTTCGTACGAGGGCGAGACCTCCGCCGCCTGCACGGCGAAAGCGCGATACCAGGCTGCGGTATCGCGCTCTCGACCGGTCATGCGTCGATCATGTCATCGTGTTGCCCCGCGGCGGCGGATCACCAGCATGGTGACGAGCGCGATGAGGGCGAGGAGCACGAGCACCCCGATGATCCACGGCAGCACGCCGGGGCCGTCGTCGGCGACCGGTGCGGCCTCAACCTCGGTGTCGACTGCCTCGGATTCCGCGATCGCGCCGCACGCGGCATCCGTCGCGAATTCCACCGTGATGGGGTCAAGCTCGGTGCCGGGTTCGTAGGTGCCGATCGCGCCAGAACCTGCGGCGCTGAGCTCGGCGGGAGCAGCCGTGATAGTGCCTGTTCCGTCGGTGTGCTCGACAGTGCCGCCGCTGAGGTCGACATCGGCGAAGTGCACGTCACGCTGGTCGACCGCCTCGCCCTCCTGCGTCGTGCCAGCCACGTCGACGTAGAGCCGCGCGGTCTCGGCGTCGATGAACTCGATGCGAGGGTTGCCGACGGTGGTGTTCAGGATGCCGCCGTGGCCGGTGAAGGTCACGGTGCCGGTGAAGGCGAGTTCGCCCTCGTCCGACTCAAGGTCGTACGCGCCGGTGCCGTCGCCCCAGCTGAAGTTCGGCGTTTCATACTCGGCGCCCTCCGCGACGGTCCATTCGCCGTTCGCGATCGTGCCACTGATGTAACTGCGGAACGCTTCTTTGAAACCCCACGTCAGCGTCGCATCCGTCACCTCACAGGCCTCCGTCGAAAGGGTTTGCATGGTGGTTGATGGTGTCACCTCCTGCGCTGGCTGAGTCTCGGCGGGCGAGAACGCGGCGACGACACTGCCCGAACCGCCGGATGCGCTCGCCCCGTTCGGTGCGCCGACCGTGAAGGTCACCGAGTCGAGGGCCGTGCCGGCGCTGTAGAACCCCGCGAAGGCATTGGCCCCGGCTGCGGTGAGGGTTGCGGGCACGTTCGAGTACGTCACGGCGCCCGAGGCATCCGTAGCCTTGCCACCGGCGCCGAGCGCGAGGGTGGCGAAGGCGACGCGGGTTCCTCCAACGGTGGCGGTGAGGGTTGCGCTCGACGCGCTCGTCACCGTGATCGAGGGGTTCGCGATAGATAGGCCGAGCGCGCCGTTGTGTCCAGCGAACGTGACGGTGCCGCGGTAGTCGACCGTGCCGAGCGCGGCACTGCGGTCGAACGCGTCAGCGGAGCCCTGCGGGAAGGCATAGCGCCCGCCGTTCGCGCCCGCGCCGCCCGACAGTGCGATGGTGCCGCGGGCGATCGGGCCCGTGACATACGAAACGAAGGCCTGCTTCACGCCCCAGTGCAGCATGCCGGCCGTCACGGGCGCGGCGGGCGCTGGCGTGCCAGGGGCTGTTGGGGTCGTCGGGGTGCCAGGGGTTCCTGGCTCCGGGTCGATGGGCTCCTCGTCGCTCGCGTACTCGATCGCGACGAAGCGGTCGTGCACCGACTCGGCGGCGGCGAAACGGTGGTCAGGGCGAATGAACACACCGCACGCGGCATCCGCGCACTCGACGTCGCCGATCTTCTCGGGCACCGTGACGGTGGTTTCGACCGTCCACCAACCGTCGGTGACCGTGCCCGAGGCGGGCTGGCCGTAGACGGATGCCGACAGCAGCCACTGCTGCAGCGACGAGTCGCACGCGGCCCCGCTCGGGCGCACACCCTCTTCGGGCTCAAGGCAGAACATGAGGTACGCGCCCGCGGTCGCGACCCCGCCGGCGGTCGTGGCGAGCTCGGCCGGGAGCGACACCGTCACGTCGAGCGTGTCGCCGGCGTTGACGCCGGTCGACGGGGTGACCGTCAGCGTTGCTTCGCGCTCGTCACCAAAGGTGATGGGTGTGTAGGTTTCGAACGGCGCGTAGGTCGCGCCGCCTGCCGCGTAGGTGTAGATGCCGTAGTTGCCGTCGGCGAGCGCATCCTCATATTCGGCGACGTCGATCTCGAAGCTGAAGGTGCCATCGGCCGCGACCGGGATGCCTTGCGCGGCGAAGGCCGAGTTGGAGTCGATGGTCGTCTGGGGCAGCAGCCAGCGCTGCTGGTGCGCTTTGCGAGCTGCACTCGGCGCGCCCTCGCTCGGCTTCCAGGTGTCGGCGAAAGAACCGAAGACGACGTAGGCGCCGGACCACTGGCCCGCGAGTGGAGGGCGGGTGCCGGTAACGGTGGGGTGCTGTTCCACGCCGAAGCCGCTGCCGGAGATGGTGATGGTCTCGCCGCTCGCGTCGAGGCCGCTCGTCTTCGAGACGGTGACGGTCGGCGTGCTCGGCGCTGCGGGCTCTTCAGGTTCGGGCTCTGGCTCGGGTTCTGGCTCGGGCTCTGGTTCTGCGGCCTGCTCGACCGGCCACGAGAAGCTCACGGGGTCGAGCGCCGTGCCAGCGCTGTAGAAGCCGGCGAACGCTTCGGCACCAGCGGCGGTGAGCACGGCGGGGGCCGCGGCGACGCTCGTGACGTCCGCGGCCGTGCTGACACGCCCCGTGAGGTCGACGGTGGCGAACTCGACGTTCGTGAACGTCTCGAACACTCCGGTGGAAAGCCCCTTCGAGACAACATCCGCGACGACCGTTGCGGCGGTGTCGCTCGCCTTGACGATGCGCACATTGCTCATGGTGAGGTCGAGCATCCCGGAGTGGCCCGTGAAGTGCACCGCCCCCGTGTACGTGACGGTTCCGGATGCCTCGGTGCCCGCGCCGCCCGTCCAGGTGAAGGCCGGCTCGCTCGCAACGTGGCCCGACACGGTGATCGCTCCGCTGGCGATCGGCCCGCTGATGTAGCTGCGGAACGACTCTTTGATTCCCCACTGCAGCGTCGCCGCCGCGATGTCGCCCGCTGCGGCGCGGGCCGGCGTTGCCGCTCCGGCAACGACGGTGCCAAGCGCAAGGGCGAGGACAACAAGCAGCGCGACGAATGGTCGCAACGATCGGGGGCGTGCGGATGCTGTGTTCACTGTTGAATGCTCCTGGAGGAACCGGGATGCCCAGTGGCGGAAGAACCGCCCCTGGCATACGACCAGACGACTTAGGGTTGCCTAAGTTCATCTGAACCATAGTAGGTAAGGCTTGCCTAAGTCAACGCACCGGACGATTCAGTGTGCGACGTAACCGGGAACATTCTCGCGGCGACGACGTTTACGCTTAACGAACCCCGACGCGGAAGGCAGCCCATGGACTACGAGGTCAAGAAGAGCGAGCAGGAATGGCTCGAAGAACTCGGCGAAGAGCGCTACGCGGTGCTCCGCAAGGCCGGCACCGAGCGCGCCTGGTCTGGCGAGCTGCTCGACGAGAGCCGCGCCGGCGTCTACACCTGCGCCGCCTGCAACGCCGAACTCTTCAAGAGCGGCACCAAGTTCGATTCCGGATGCGGCTGGCCCAGCTTCTACGAATCGGTGCGCCCCGACGCGGTCGAACTCATTGAAGACACGAGCCTCGGCATGGTGCGCACCGAGGTGCGCTGCGCCGCCTGCGGCTCACACCTGGGCCACGTGTTCCCCGACGGCTTCGGCACCCCCACCGGCGACCGCTACTGCATGAACTCCCTCTCGCTGAACTTCGCGGGAGCAGACGAGGCTGACGCCGAGGACAACACCGGCGCCTAGCCTGCAACGGCGCGCGCGGCCGGGCTAGGATGGCTCGGGCGCACGCGCCATTCGCCTCCTTAGCTCAGTTGGCCAGAGCATCGCTCTTGTAAAGCGAGGGTCGTCGGTTCGAATCCGACAGGAGGCTCCATACCTTTCTTGGAATCGCCTAGCAGGGCCTGCTCCCGGTCTAGGTGAGTTGCGTCCGAAGCCTGGCTCGAGCGCGGGAATATCGCGCACGAGCCGCCTCCGGTCTCACACCGAGAATTCGCCCCGCGTCAGCGACGCTGAACCCATCCCACGCAACCAGCAGGACGAGTTCACGATCGTTTGCGGACAGCGTCTTGAGTGCATTTCGAAGCTCAACATCTGGCAGGGGGTCACTCACCGCGTCCTGCCGCATGTCCATCCTGAGGCGATCCGCCAGTGCGTTCCGCCGCCGTTCACCCCGGCGCGCGGTCGCGAGCACCTTGCGTGCCACGCCGAAGGAGTACCGGCGAGCTTCCTCGTGATCGTTCGGAATGGCCCGCGACTTGCGCCAGAGCACAACCAGGGTGTCGGCCACGGCGTCTGCTGCGTCTTCTCGGTCAGCGAGTCGGGTAACAAAGTACTTGAGTAGGTCAGGCGTGACATCGCGGAGCAACCCCTCAATCGAGAACGCGTCTGCGACCGGGACTAAGAGCGCCTGGCTCTCGACCACATCGCGAGTGCCCGTCACTGTGCTTCCTGAAACTCTTCGAGGTACTTGCCGTAGATCGCCGCCGCGACGTTCGCGCGATCAACTCCGTCCCATGATTGGGAACCCTCGATCTGGGCGAGCTCCTGGGCGGCGTCAGCATTGCCCGCCCCCAGCTCCGCGGCAAATCCGGCCATGATGTAGGTGACTCCTCCGCCGTCGGTTGCCACGAAGGCCGGCCATGTCGGCGCCTCGCTCAGCACCTCGACAGCCGCCGCCTGACGAGCAACGTCCCCTACCCGGTGGGCAGCGATCCACTCATCGAGCCAACCCACGTACACCGCGTGCTCAAGGCTTCGGCGAATGCTGACTTCCTGCGTGAGTCCAGGATTCTCAGCGTGCTTGACGCGCACTTGCTCGATGATTCCGGACTTCGTCTGGCCGGGAGCCAACGGTAACCACTCTGGATATATCCAGTCGATGTAGGCGCCGAGGTCTGATTCCGACGTGTCAATCCACTCGCTCTCTGGGATGACCTCGGTGCCCTCGGATATCCAATTCGTCTGCACGAGAAACTGGCGGATGACGTCCGCTGCTGCGGGTGTCGCGACCACTCCACCGACCACCAGGGCACCGCCAGCCACCCCAGCCGTGATCTTGCGCCGCAGCGATGCCGATGTGGCCTTGCGTCGAGCCTCGAACACCAGCAGCATGACGGAACTGGAGGGCGCGACAATAGCCTGCGCCGGGGCTGCCACCCGCGCGAGTCGTTGGGAGAGTTCCTCATCGGTGATCATGGCGGTGTCCATCCTGTCGTAGGCCATTCACTACAGACATGGCCGGATAGTCGCGAACCGTGACAGCGAATCCGCAGTGGCTCAGAGGCTTCGCACTAGATCTTTTGTAGCATCTCGGTGACACATTTGTGTATCATGTGGGCGACACAAGGGCGAGGAGTTTCAATGTTGTGGTTGTACACCTTGGCGTTCGGGCCGCCCGTGGTGGGCATCATCCTCGCGGTGGCGTGCTGGCTAATATGGGGCCGCAAGGCGAGCCCCCTCAAGGGCCGTGTCGGCATGACCACCCTCATGGCAGGTGTGCTGCTCGTGTTCGGCGAGGCCGTGGTGCGGGTGATCACGTCTCAGCCGGTGATACCGCTCGATATACCGATGGATTTCTGGGTTTGGTACCGCGAGTTCGGATTCTCACTCCCCCTCGCTCTTGCAATCGCCGGGCTGGCAATACTTACGTTCCCAATTGCACGTCGAGTGGGACGCGGCGCTGCTGAGCTGAGGCCCCGAACGCCGATCAGTTTCGCCCGTGCCTGGTGGCTCGCGGTTCCGGGATCCGTGCTCGCCGTGATTCTCACGCTCACAATTGTCACCGGCTTGGCCTCACAGCCAGACCCAACCACAGGCCACTACACGATGTACTTCGTCGATCTCGGCGGTGGACGATCAATGGGCACGAACATCTACGGGTGGTACAACTCGCTGCCGAGCCTAATTTTGATCGCCATCATGATCGCGATGACCGTCGTCAACCTCTCTTTCATTGCCCGCCCCGCGCTCGATGACGACCGTGAACAGGACATACAGATCCGCACCGTCCGCACACGGAACGCGCTCGCGACGGTGACCGGCGCATTGCTACTCCACCTCGGCCTCCTCTTCAGTTCACTCGCTGGCACATCATCGATACGAAGCTCGTTCTCGACATCGGAAGGGCCCGTGCGGTTCTGGACGAGCTTCGCTGCGCTTGGACCAGCGTTCACGGCGGCCGCCTGGGTGACCGCGGCGTTCGGCTTCGCGCTGTGGGTCAGCATCGCTCTGTCGATAGTTCCGTCGCGGCGTCGCGTTAACGCCATCAGCCCATGATCATCACCCTGACGGGGTCCGCTCCGCCCACAGAACAAATCCGGGACCAGATTCGTGGGCTCATCGCAACCGGTCGAATCGCTGCGGACGAGCGCCTGCCCTCGGTTCGTCAGCTCGCGAAGGATCTTGGCGTTGCCCCCGGCACCGTCGCGAAGGCGTACAAAGCCCTCGAAACCGAGGGCTACCTCACCGCGCGTACTGGCGGAGGGACGCGAGTCAGTAAACGCGAAGCCACCACGCCGCGAGCGGTGCTCGACGCCGCCCGTCGACTCGCCGAGACAAGCATCCAGACCGACACTGACCTCGACGAAGCGATTCGCATTCTCCGCGCGATCTGGCCGGAACACTAGCCTCCTGATCAGCCCGCGAGATTGTGAGTCGGCAATCCGATCAGCGAAGAGCGCTCACTTAGAGCAAAGTCGCGATCACCAGGCCCGCAACGACCACGCTCGCACACGCCAGAATCCACGCGCCGATGACAATGCGCCGGCGGCTGACTGTGCCTTTGCGAAAGGCACTCCGCGAAAGCTTGTCGAAGTTCGGCAGAATCGCCTGGAAGGGCGGCTCGGGCGTGGCACTAGGTGGAACCTCCGTGCGCCGGTCTTCGTCCATGGCTCAATCCTAGGCAGGTCGACTTGTATTGGTCATGAAACTCAAGGCCGGCGACCGCAGAAACTGCGTCTTCCCCCTACCCCCGCACAGTCCTAGACTGAGCGCCGGAGAGCCGGGAAGCCTGGTCGGCCCGCGAATCTGCGGAGTACCCCGGCGACCGCCGTGGCACTGTGGCGCGTCGAAAGGGCAGCCAAGTGAGCAGCATCCAGAACCCCATCATCGAAGCCTCCGCGCTCGTCAAGCGTTTCGGCCGCACGGCCGCACTTGACGGGCTCGATCTGTCGGTTGCGGAGGGCGAAGTCCACGGCTTTTTGGGGCCGAACGGCGCCGGCAAGTCGACGACCATCCGCATCCTGCTCGGTCTCGTCAAGGCGAGTGCCGGCACGGCGAGAGTGTTCGGCCGCGACCCGTGGGCCGAACCGGTCGCCACACACCGCGACATCGCGTACGTGCCCGGCGATGTGAGCCTCTGGCCGGGGCTCACCGGCGGCGAGGCGATCGACCTGCTCACCTCGCTGCGCGGTGGGGCGGATGCCACGCGCCGCTCCGAGCTCATCGAAGAGTTCGAGTTCGACCCGCGCAAGAAGGCCCGCGCCTATTCGAAGGGCAACCGGCAGAAGGTTGCCCTCATCGCCGCGTTCGCGCGCCCCGCGAGGCTCTACATCTTTGACGAGCCGAGTGCCGGGCTTGACCCGCTCATGGATGCGGTGTTCCGGCGCCAGGTCGAGCGGGCCTGCGCTGACGGTGCGACGGTGCTGCTGTCGAGCCACATCTTGAGCGAGGTCGAGCAGCTGTGTGACCGGGTCACGATCATCCGTTCGGGCGTCGCGGTGGAGAGCGGCACGCTCACCGAACTGCGGCACCTGAGTCGAACGACGTTCCGGGTGACGGGGGCCGCCGAGCGGGCCGACGTCGAGGCGATCGCCGGCGTGCACGACCCGCGGATGGCCGGGGGTGCTCTCGAGTTTGAGGCCGATGCATCCGCCGTCACCGCTGTGCTTGGCGCGCTCGCCAGTCGCGGGGTCGAGGGCATCACGGTGTCGCCGGCCTCCCTCGAGTCGCTCTTTTTGCGGCACTACAGCGAGACACGCTGATGCGACAGTTCACTCGGGTGTTCGCCGCCCAGGCGCGCCGCGACCGCTGGGTGCTCACCGCGTGGGTGCTCGGAATCGGGCTGCTCGGTCTCGCTGCGGCGAGCGCCGTCGCCACCGAGTTTGACAACGAGATGGAGCGCACGGCGATTGTCGCGGTCGCCGCCGCGAACCCGGCGTTCCTGTTTCTTCGCGGACTCCCCGACGGCACCACTGTCGGCGCTGTCGTGTTCTTTCAGGCGTACTCGTTCACGGCTGTGCTCGCGGGCCTCATGAGCACGTTCCTTGTGGTGCGGCACACCCGCGCCGATGAGGAGCTCGGACGCTCCGAACTCATCGGGTCGACCCCCATCGCCCGCTCCCTCCCCCTCGGTGCAACCATCACGCTCGGCGTGCTCGCGAACCTCGTGCTCGGCGTCGTCGTCGCGCTCGGCTACATTGGCGGCGGGCTGCCGACAGAGGGTTCCATCGTCGCGGCGATTGCGGTCGCATCCGTTGGTCTCGTCTTCGTCGGCTTCGCCGCCGTCATCGCACAGATCATGCCCACCGGGCGCGCCGCCAACGGCCTCGCCGCCTCCCTCGTCGGTGTGGCCTACCTGGTGCGGGGCGTGGGCGATGCCCTCGGCGACCCGAATGCCACGTTCACGACGGTCGAACCGCTCTGGGTGTCGTGGCTCTCCCCCATCGGGTGGGGGCAGGCGACCCGGCCGTTCTCGACAGCAGACCTGAGCCCGCTCCTGATCGCGATGGGGGTGTTCATCGTGTGTGCCGTTGGGGCGCTCGCACTCCACCGCGGGCGCGACCTCGGCTCGAGCCTCATCGCGCAGCGTGACGGTCGCGGCGACGCGGGGCTCGGCGGCCGCAGCACGCTGGGGCTCGCCTGGCGACTGCAGCGGCCGGCCGTCATCGGCTGGTGCGTCGGCGGGGCCGTGCTCGGGCTCGTCGCGGGCGGGCTCGCACCCACCGTCGCCGATGTGGCCGACGGCAACACCTCGCTCAGTGACCTCATCGCTCGCCTCGTGCCAGGGACTCGGGCCGAGATCGTCGATATCTTCACGGTCGGCCTGCTCGGCATCGCCGGGGTGCTCGCCGCCGCCGCCGGCGTACACGCGATCGTGCGCCTGCGAGCAGAAGAAGCAGAAGGGCGCGCAGAGCTGCTGCTCGCAACCCCGGCGTCACGGTTGCAGTGGATCGGCAGCACCCTCCTTGTCGCGGTGGCCTCCGTGCTCGCCGTGTGCGTCGCCGCCGGCGCTGCTGCTGGCACGGCGATCGCAATGACGGATGCTGATGCAGCGGCCCTGCCCCGCTTCGTTGGCGCCGCGCTAGTTCATGCCCCGGCCGCCCTCGTGCTGGTCGGTGCTGTCGCACTCGCGTTTGCCGTCGCCCCCCGACTCACGAGCGCGATCGGGTGGGGATTTCTCGTCGTTGCCCTCGTCATCGGGCAGTTCGGCGAACTCCTCAACCTGCCCGAATGGCTGCAGAATGTGAGCCCGTTCCACCACACCTCGGCCGTGCCGATCGAGTCATTCGACGCAGCATCCGCCCTCATTGTCGTCGCGGTCGCCGCAGCGGCCACCGCCGCGGCGATCGGGTTGGTGCAGAGGCGGGACGTGGGCGTGTGACCGCGGGAGACTATTCTGCCGGCTCGGCGCTTGGGCTCGGCGACGGGGTCGACTTGAGCTCTTCGGTGAACGCGTTGCCGCTCGCCGTGCTCACAAACTTGGCAAATTCGGCCGGGTCGCTGAGGTCTTCCGGCGTGTAGGTTACTCCGTTGACAATCACGGTGGGGGTGTTGGTCACCTGCGAGATGTCGGCGTTGGGCAGCGGACCATCGAAGGCCCGCGCGGTCGCGGCGTTCACCCACTTCTTGAACCGCACCTCATCGATGCACTCCTCAACCGAGCCGACATTCGTCACCCCGGCATCCTCCGCGAGCGAGACCAGCTCGGCGTCGTCGAGACCGGTCGTGTTCTCGGCCGGCTGGTTTTCAAACAGGAGTGAGTGGAAGCTGAAGAAGCTGTCGGGCGAATAGTGGGCAACACACGCCGATGCGTTGGCCGCCCTGCTCGAATACTGTGTCCCGAGCGAGCGGTGGTCGAGGAACGAGACCGGATGCACCTCAAGCGTTGCCGCGCCGGATTCGACCCACGTCGCGATCTGCTCTTCGTTCGCCTCCTCAAAGACACCGCACGCCGGGCAGAAATAGTCAACGTAGATGCGGATATCGACCACATCGGGGTCATCGGATGGCACCGATGCGACCGGCTCGGCACCAGGTTCAAGCCCCGGCGTCACTTCGGCCTCGAAGTTGGCACCGATGCGGATGCCGTCACTGAGCATGTTGCGGGGGCCAGAACTGTTTTCGGGGATGGCGCTCATGACACCGACCACGACCGCGCCCACGATGACGAGCACGCCGGCGATGATGCCGCCCTGAATGAGCAGGCGGTTGCGGCGGTCTTTCTTCTTGCGCTCGAGCCGCGCCTGTTGCGCCTTCTCTCGAGCCGCGAGCCGCGTTTCGTTCTTCGTCGGCTTCGGCCCTGGCACGCCGTTCGTCATGAAACCTCACTCATTTGCGGTGCGAGCACGGGGGTGCCACACGTGTTTGACACTCCCCCGGNCCTTCTCTCGAGCCGCGAGCCGCGTTTCGTTCTTCGTCGGCTTCGGCCCTGGCACGCCGTTCGTCATGAAACCTCACTCATTTGCGGTGCGAGCACGGGGGTGCCACACGTGTTTGACACTCCCCCGGGCGTGGTGACCGACCGATACATCACACGTCGGCACGCTGTTCTGATGCTAGACATCCTGTCTGGGAGTTGACCAGAAGGGATGCTGAACCACCCTACCGAGGCGGCCAGCGGCCGCCGCACCCCGAAGTGGTCACGCAGGGGTATCCCTCCCATGAGGCCGATGACATAATAAGCCAACTGTTCCTTGCGGAACGGCACAACATCCATTCACTACGGATCGTCCGGCACGTACCTGCCGGTGAAGGAGAAATACAGTCATGGCATCAGTCACGTTTGAGAAGGCCACCCGGCTCTACCCTGGTTCGACCCGTCCAGCGGTCGACCAGATCGACCTTGAGGTCGCCGACGGCGAGTTCCTCGTGCTCGTCGGCCCGTCCGGGTGTGGCAAGTCCACCACCCTCCGCATGCTTGCCGGCCTCGAAGAGGTCAACGACGGCCGCATCCGCATCGGTGACCGCGACGTCACCGACGTCCCGCCAAAAGACCGTGACATCGCGATGGTCTTTCAGAACTACGCCCTCTACCCGCACATGACGGTCGCCGAGAACATGGGCTTCGCGCTCAAGATTGCCGGTGTGCCGAAGGAGGAGCGGGCGAACCGCGTGCTTGAGGCCGCGAAGCTTCTCGACCTCGAGCCCTACCTCGGCCGCAAGCCGAAGGCGCTCTCTGGCGGTCAGCGTCAGCGCGTCGCGATGGGCCGCGCCATTGTGCGAAGCCCTCAGGTGTTCCTCATGGACGAGCCGCTGTCGAACCTCGACGCGAAACTCCGCGTGCAGACCCGCACGCAGATCGCGTCGCTCACGCGGCGACTCGGCGTCACCACGGTCTACGTGACGCACGATCAGACCGAGGCACTCACCATGGGCGACCGCATCGCGGTGCTCAAGGATGGCGTGCTGCAGCAGGTCGGCACCCCGCGCGAGCTGTATGCGGAACCGACCAACGTGTTCGTCGCCGGCTTCATCGGCTCACCTGCCATGAACCTGTTCCCCGCCGACGTTGTCGACGGCGGCATCAAGTTCGGCACCGCCGTCACCCCGGTCGACCGTGAGACGCTCAGCGCAACCAAGGCGACGAAGGTCACGATCGGTGTGCGCCCAGAAGACGTCAGGGTGTCGACGACCGGCGAGGGCCTCCCCGTCGAGGTTGACATCGTTGAGGAGCTCGGCGCCGACGGCTACCTCTACGGCCACACCGAGGTCGACGGCAACCGTGTCGACCTCGTCGCGCGCGTGGATGGTCGCTCGCACCCCGTCGCCGGGGACAAGGTGTTCATCCTCCCCACCGACGAGCACCTCCACGTCTTCGACCCTGAGACGGGCCTGCGCATCAGCAAGCCCATCGTCGACTGACACCCGGGGCGTTGATGTCACGCTGATCGGGCCGGGTCGAACGACCAGGCCCGATCAGCCATCACCTCCAGAATTCGAGGCCACACCACATGTCTGGTGCACTCAGCATTACGTCGGCGACCGCAGATTCCGCGCTCCTCGACCTGCCATGGTCACTCCCGCTTGAGGAGTGGCCAGACTCTGTGATCGCCGCCCTGCCCAAGGGCATCTCACGCCACCTCGTGCGGTTCGTGCATCTCAGCGGCTACGTGATCGCCATCAAAGAGACATCCGAAGAGCTGGCGAAGCGTGAATACGAAATGCTGCGCACCCTGCAGCGGATCGACATCCCCTGCGTCGAACCGGTTGCCGTCATCACCAACCGGGTTGACGAATCCGGTGAGCCGCTCAACGCGGTGCTGGTCACTCGGCATCTGAAGTTCTCGCTGCCCTACCGCGCGCTCTACTCGCAGACCCTGCGGCCCGACACGGCAACACGGCTCGTTGATGCCCTCGCCGTGCTGCTCGTGCGCCTGCACATGATCGGGTTTTTTTGGGGGGACGTGTCGCTCTCGAACACGCTCTTCCGACGCGACGCGGGCTCGTTTGCCGCGTACCTGGTTGACGCTGAGACCGGCAAGCTCTACAACGGCCTCTCGAACGGGCAGCGCGAGAACGACCTCGAGATTGCGAGGGTGAACATCGCTGGCGAGCTGCTCGACCTTGCGGCCGGCAACCGGCTCGACGAGAATCTCGACGCCGTCGAGGTGAGCAGTGGCATCGTCGCCGCCTACCGCAGCCTGTGGAACGAGCTCACGGGCTCCGAATCGTTCGCGGCCGCCGAACGCTGGCGCATCTCAGAGCGGGTCGAACGCCTCAACGAGCTCGGCTTCGACATCGAAGAGTTGGCAATCAAGACGGATGACACGGGCACCGAGGTGCGCATCCAGCCGAAGGTCGTCGACGCTGGCCACCACCAACGTCGCCTGCTGCGGCTCACCGGCCTCGACGCGGGCGAGAATCAGGCGAGGCGCCTGCTCAACGATCTCGACTCCTACGCCGCGACCTTCAACGCGAAGGATGCCGATGAGGAGATGGTCGCCCACGAGTGGCTCGCGCAGGTGTTCGAGCCGGTGGTGCGGGCGATCCCACGCGAACTCAAAGGCAAGCTCGAGCCGGCTGAGGTGTTCCACCAGCTGCTCGACCACCGCTGGTTTTTGTCGCAGAACGCCGGCCGCGACATCCCGCTCGCCGAGGCCGTCGCGTCGTACATCGACAATGTGCTGCGGCACCGGCGCGACGAGGCGACCGTGATCGAACCGCTCACCGGGGCGATCACCCTGCCCGTGCCGGTCTCACTCGACGCGAACGGCACTGAACGCTCAGACGACGCCGACGATGAGGTCGACTGGCGCACGCTCGTGTGAACTGCGCCCGCAGCGCTCAACCAGCGCTGCAGGTCAACCAGCGCTGCGCTGACGCGCGACCTCATAGAGGGTGACGCTCGCGGCGATGCCAGCGTTGAGCGATTCGGTCGAGGCCCCGATCGGGATCGAGACGATGGCATCACAGGTCTCGGTGACGAGTCGGGAGAGCCCTTTGCCTTCACTGCCGACAACGATGACGAGCGGCTCTTTGGCGAGCTGCAGTTCGGGCAGGCTGATCTCGCCGTCGCCGTCGAGCCCGAGCACGAACGCCCCGCGCTCTTTGAGCGCCTTGAGGGTCTGCGTGAGGTTCGCCGCCATCGCGACGGGCGTGCGGGCGGCAGCGCCGGCCGAGGTCTTCCAGGCGGATGCCGTGAGGCCGACTGAGCGGCGCTGCGGCACGATGACGCCCTGGCCACCGAACGCGGCGGTCGAGCGGATGATTGCACCGAGGTTGCGCGGATCGGTGATGCCATCGAGCGCGACGAGCAGCGGCACTTTGTCGCGGCTGACGACGAGGTCGAAGAGGTCGACGGGGTGCGCGTACTCATACGGCGGCACCTTGAGCGCGACACCCTGGTGCACGGAGTCGAAGCCGCCCATGCGGTCGAGCTCAGGCCGCATCACCTCGAGCACTGGCAGCCCGCGCTTCGTGGCGATCGACATGATCTCTTTGACGCGGTCGTCGTATTCGATGCGCGTCGCGACGTAGAGCGCGGTGGCGGGAATCTTGGCCCTGAGCGCCTCGAGCACCGAGTTGCGACCCGTGACGACCTCGACCGAGTTCGCGCCCTGCTCCGAGTTGCGCTGGCGCGGCTGCTGGCGCGACTGCTGGGGTGCGCCACCATCGGAGCCGCCGCGGCCGCCGCGCTTCTCAGCGAGACGGTCTTGCGCGATCTTGCGCTTGCCTGCGGGGTGGTACGGGCGATCTTCGGCCTTTGGCGTGGGCTTGCGGCCCTCGAGTGCCTGGCGTCCTTGGCCACCAGATCCGACCTGTGGGCCTTTGCGGCCCTTGCGCACGGCACCGGCCCTGGGCTTGTTTCCGCTGCTCTTCATGGGGTGTCCCTACTGGTGGTCGGTGGCCGAACTGGCCAGGCTCCAGTGGGAGCCTTCAGGTGTGTCTTCGATCTGGATGCCTGCTGCCGCGAGTTCGTCGCGGATGCGATCGGCTTCGGCGAAGTCGCGTGACTCGCGTGCGGTCGTGCGGGCGCCGAGCAGCCGCTCGACGAGCGACGCGAGGGCTGTGACGGCCGGCTCGTTTGCCGCAGTCTGCCACTCTACGCTGACCGGGTTGATTCCGAGGATGTCGGTCATCGCAAGCACTGCACCTTGAGCGCGTGCCGCACCGGCAAGGTCTTCGCCGTCGAGCGCCGCGTTGCCGGCCCGCACCGTGTCGTGAATCACGGCGAGCGCCTGCGGCACCGAGAGGTCATCATCCATGGCGGCGGCGAATGCTTCGGGCACATCGAGCAGCACTTCGGTCGCGAAGCGGGTGTCGGAGAGTCGGCGGTGTGCCCGACGCAAGAACCCTTCGATGCGGTCGAGGGCCGATTCCGCCTCGGCGAGCACGCCGTCGTGGTAGTCGATGGTCGAGCGGTAGTGGGCGGAGCCGAGGTAGTAGCGCACAACGAGCGGGCTCGCCTTCTCGAGCATCTCGCTCGCGAAGATCGAGTTGCCGAGTGACTTCGACATCTTCTGCCCGTTGACGTTGACGAGACCGTTGTGCACCCAGTAGGTGGCGAAGTCGTCGCCGGCGGCGGCCGACTGTGCAAGCTCATTCTCATGGTGCGGAAACCGCAGATCGAGCCCCCCACCGTGGATGTCGAAGGCTGTGCCGAGGTAGCGCGACGACATGGCGGAGCATTCGATGTGCCAGCCCGGTCGTCCGTCGCCCCACGGCGAGGGCCATCTTGCCGAGGCGGGCTCCCCCGACTTGTGCCCCTTCCAGAGTGCGAAGTCTCTGGGGTCGCGCTTGCCGCGCGGGTCAGCATCCGTCGCCGGTGCCATATCGTCGAGGCCTTGCCGGGTGAGCTCACCGTAGGTGGGCCACGACTGCACGTCGAAGTACACGTCCCCAGAACCGTCGGCGGCGGCATACGCGTGGCCCCTGGTGATGAGGCGCTCGATGATCTCTTGCATCTGGCCGACGCTCGCGGTCGCGCGCGGTTCGTAGGTGGGGGCGAGCACGCCGAGGGCACGGTAGCCGGCCGTGAATTCGAGCTCGAATCGGTAGGCGAGCGCCCACCACTCCTCTCGCTCACTCGCGTTCGCGAGGATCTTGTCGTCGATATCGGTGACGTTGCGCACGAGCGTCACGTCGAAGCCACGCCACGTGAGCCAGCGGCGCCACAGGTCGTAGACGAGTGCCGAGCGCAGGTGGCCGATGTGGGGCGATGACTGCACGGTCGGCCCGCAAACGTAGATGCCCACGCGTCCCGGTTCGAGGGGTTCGAAGTCGAGCAACTCCTGGGCACGGGAGTCGTAGAGGCGCACGGTCATGCCCCAAGCCTATTCGAGGCGGGCTCGCCGATGGCTGGCCCTCCGCCTGCCATCACACGCGGATGCGGTAGCCGACGCCCCTCACCGTTTCGATCACGGGCTCGACGTCGGGAAACTGCGCGGCGAACTTGCTGCGCACCCGACGGATTGAAACCCTCATCGAGGCGGAATGCAACGCCTGCTCGTCCGCGCTCGGCACGCGTTCGGCGAGATCATCGAGCGTGGCGACGCGGGGGTGGATCGCCATGAGGTGTTCGAGCACTTCGAACTCTTTGCGGGCGAGCACGAGCTCCTCACCCGCGTAGGTCACGCGGTGCTGGCCCTGGTCGAGTTCGAGGTCTCCGCAGCGCAGCACACAGGGCTGCGGATGCCGCCGCACACCGAGACCCGCAATGACAGATGCGAGTCGCGCCGGTGCAGCCGGGAGCTCGACGACACCGAGTGCACCCCGACGCATCGCGACGGCGACGTCATCGGTGTTCGAACCGGGAGCGAGACCGAAGATCACGGTGGCGTGCGCGAGACGCGCGCCGAGATCGATCACCTCGCCAAAGGGGATGCCGTTGACGTCACTCGGCACGAGCAAGATCGAGCCCGGCTCTTCACCCACGTCGAGCAGCGCGCTCGTCGCGGAGGCGGCACGAGTGAGGCTAATGCCGTGGTGCCGGTACTCGACGTCCTTCGCACGAGGAGACGACGCCTCGGTGTCGATGGTGACGACGTGGATCGGCCATGCAGGAGCGCCGATCCGCGTGGATGTCACCCAAATCTCCCCGAGATGTAATCCTCCGTGCGCTTGTCCGAGGGGTCTTCGAAGATCTTCGTGGTGCGGTCGAACTCGACCAGCACGCCGGTCCGGTCGCCCGTTGTTTCGTCGGGCAGAGCGGTGAAGAACGCGGTGCGATCGGCGACTCGGGCTGCCTGCTGCATGTTGTGGGTCACGATCACGATCGTGTAGTCCTTCTTGAGTTCATGCATGAGGTCTTCGATGCGGGTTGTCGCGATCGGGTCGAGAGCCGAACACGGTTCGTCCATGAGGATGACATCGGGTCGCACGGCGATCGTGCGAGCGATGCAGAGACGCTGCTGCTGCCCGCCCGAGAGGCCGAAGGCGCTCTGCTTGAGCTTGTCCTTCACTTCGTCCCAGAGCGCGGCGCGGGTCAGCGCCTCTTCGACCAGATCATCCATCGATGCTGGCTTCATGCCGGTCACCGAGGGGCCGTAGGCAATGTTCTCGTAGATCGACTTGGGGAACGGGTTCGGCTTCTGGAACACCATGCCGATGCGACGACGAACCTCGATCGCGTCAACGTCGCGACCGTAGATCTCTTCACCCTGGAAGGTGATGGAGCCTTCGACGCGGGCGCCGTCGACGAGGTCGTTCATGCGGTTGAGTGAGCGAAGTAGCGTCGACTTCCCACAGCCGGAAGGGCCGATGAGGGCGGTGATCTCGTTCTCGCGGAAGTCAAGATCGACACCGGTCACGGCGCGGAAGTCGTTGTAGAAGACGTTGACGTCGCGGCATTCCATGATCGGCTTGGCGAGATCATCGAGCACCTCGTGCTTGCTCGCATCGAAATGCACGGCAGGCTTGCGTCCGCTGCCAACCGAGTATTCGGCCGGCTTGGAGGTGGAGGATGTGGTCATTGTGGATGTTCCGTTCTCGATGCTCACCAGCGCTGCTGGTAGCGGTTGCGGATGATGATGGCGACGGCATTCATGGCAAGCAAGATTCCCAACAGCAGAATCGAGGTCGCCGAGGCGAGGATCGCAAACTCCTCTTGAGGACGACCAACCCAGTTGAAGATCTGGATCGGCATGGTCGTATACCCACTGAGCAGGCCGTTCGGGTCAAAGCTTACGAAGACGAGAGCTCCCAGGAGGAGGAGCGGCGCCGCCTCACCGAGCGCTCGCGAGAGGGCGAGGATCGATCCCGTGGCGATGCCGGGCACAGCCGACGGAAGCGTCTGGCGCATCACCGTCTGCAGTTCGGTTGCCCCAAGCGCCAGCGAGCCCTGACGGATCTCAAGCGGCACCGCCCGCAGGGCTTCCCTGGTAGCGATGATGATGACGGGAAGGATCAGCAGGCTGAGCGTGAAGGCCCCCGCGATGACGATGTTGCGGTCACGAACCCCGAGCATCACGAGGAATGCCAGTGCGAGCAGGCCGTAGACGATGCTGGGCACGGCCGCGAGGTTCTGGATGTTGAGCTCGACAAGCCTGTTGAACCAGTTCTTCTTGTCAGCAAATTCTTCGAGATGTACAGCGGCCGCGACCCCGAGCGGAATCGTCATGACGGCGGTGGTGATAATCACCCAGATGGAGCCGAGGATAGCTGGGCGTGCGCCCGCGTTCTCGGGGCTCGACGAGGGGAACTCGGTGAAGAGTCTCCAATCGAGTCGGGGGGCGCCGTCGATGGCCGTCGTAACGATGAGCACGACGAGAAAGCCGAGGGCGAAGAGGAGGCTGAACCAGAGCAGCACGAGGAAGATGATCGACTTCGGACTGTTCTCTCCCCCCTTGACCTTGCCCCTGATGCTGGCACCGCGAATGTGCCCGCCCATGCTGGTCGTGATCGCCATTAGTAGGCCTCCCGGAAGCGCCGCACAATACGGATCGCAATGATATTGATGAAGAGCGTGATGACAAAGAGGAGCAGGCCGACCGCGAACAGGGTGTTGTACTCGATCGAGCCGACTCGCGAGTCACCGAGCGCGGCGTTGGCAATGAAGCCGGTCATCGTCTGACCCTGCTCGAGCGGCCCTCCGACGACGCGGGCCTGGTTGCCCGCGGCGATTGCCACGATCATGGTTTCACCGACGGCGCGAGAAATGCCGAGCACGATCGCCGCGATGATGCCCGACAGTGCAGCGGGGAAAACCACTCGCAGGGTCGTCTGCATCTTGTTGGCGCCGAGTGCCGCAGAGCCCTGGCGCATGCCTTGCGGCACCGCAGACATCGAGTCTTCGCTGATGGACGCGATCGTCGGGATGATCATGACGCCCATGACGAGTCCGGCCGCCAGGACGCTGAAGGCACCCGTGTTGAGCTGCAGCCAGTCGCGGAGCACGACGGTCTGCACGAACTGGAGGGCGAAGAGGCCGTAGACGACGGTAGGGATGCCGGCGAGGATCTCAAGGACGGGCTTGAGTACCTTGCGCACGCCGGGGCGGGCGTATTCGGAGAGGAAGACCGCGGCGCCGAGACCCAGAGGGATCGCGACGATCAGGGCGATCACCGTCGTCCAGAGGGTGGCACTCACGAGCGGCAGCACGCCGAACGAGGAGTCCGCGAAGCGTGGTGCCCAGCGGTCCCCGAAGAGGAACTCCCAGACGGGCACCTCGGCGAAGAATTCGAGCGACGGCTCGATGAGCGCGATGAGGATGCCGAGGGTGATGAGGATCGTGATGATGGCGGCGAGCCGGAACACGCCGCGGACGACCATCTCGCCGTAGCGGGGACGGCGGTTGCTGAGGGACGCCGCAGGGCGGCTCGACGTGGTCGTCGAGCCGCCCTGGGTGGTGAGTGTGCTCATCGAGTGCACTCTCTCCTTTGTTTCGTGTTAGAGGAAGGGTGGTTGCTTATCCGTGAAGAGCCGCGAACTGCTCAGTCGCCGTCGCGATCTGCTCGTCGGTCAGGGGGACGAACAACGCCTCGTCAGCGATCGCAGCAGCCTCGGCGACATAGAAGTCCATGAAGCTCGCCACTGCGGCGTTCTCGGTGTACGAGCTGTTCTTCACGTAGACGAACAGCGGGCGTCCAAGCGGCTGGTATTCACCCGACTGCACGGTCTCGGTGCTTGCCTCGACACAGCCTTCGCCACCGTCGACGGCCACCGCGCGGATGACGTCAGCATTCTCCTCGACGTAGCTCAGGCCGAAGAAGCCGACGCCGCCGAGTGCGCCGGACACGCCCTGCACGGTGATGTTGTCATCCTCGGAGGGGCTGTAGTCGGTGCGGATGGCACCCTCTTCGCCGTTGATGGCGTCGGTGAAGTAGTCGAAGGTGCCCGAGTCGGTACCGGCGCCGAAGAGCACGAGCTCCTCATCGGGGAAGGACGGGTCGATGTCCGACCAGCTGGTGACGGTGCCCTCAGCCTCGGGTCCCCACATGGTGGCGAGCTGCTCGGTGGTGAGGCAGTCGGCCCAGTCGTTCTCGGTGTTGACGACGACCGAAAGACCATCGTTCGCCATGATGACTTCGGTGTACTCGACGCCGTTCTCCTCGCAGAGGGCCATCTCTTCCTCATCGATCGCACGCGAGGCACTCTGGATGTCGCTCTCGTCGGCACAGAACACGGCGAAGCCACCGCCGGTGCCCGAGGTGGCGACCGTGACGTTGATGCCCGGCTCGACGTCGCGGAACAGGTCAGCCGCAGCCTCGGTCAGGGGGGCGACGGTCGACGAGCCATCGGCGACGACCGAGCCGGTCGCGCCGCCATCAGCATCCGTGCCGGCCTCGGTGTTCTGGCCGCCGCACGCCGTCAGCGCGAAAAGTGTGACGAGCACGCCAGCGGTGATGCTGGCGGACTTCATTGAAAGCTTAGACACTCTCGGTTTCCCTTCTCTGGTCGGCTTGGCGCCGATCCTGGAATGTGATGTCGACCATCGGCCGACGAACCCATCGAAGGATGCGAGAGTGAACGGGGGGTAAACGAAGAGCGACGAGACACTATCCATCGCGCGGCGATTGCGCCGGCGACTGCAGAGGGTCAGACGGTGCGGAGCGCGTCTGCGGCGGCATCGAGAGCGCCATCCGTGATCGCATAATATGCCCACCTGCCGCGCTGCTCGCGAGTGACGAGTCCAGCATCCGTCAGGAGCTTCATGTGGTGGGAGATGGTGCCCTGGGAGAGGCCGACGGGCTCGGTGAGATCACAGACGCAGGCCTCACCACCCTGCCCGGCGGCGATGAGGGAGAGCAGTCGGACGCGCGTGGGATCGCCGAGCGCCTTGAACACGCGGGCGATGCGTTCTGCGTCGTCCACCGTGAGCGCTGACGTGATGCGCGGGATGCAGCACGGGGCTTCGGCGGCGATGGCGGCTGGGAGGCTCATGCCCACATCCTCTCACGCATTGACAAACTTCGATAGATCAGCGATAGTCTTCACATTGAAGAATTTCGATCTGAGGAGTACGGAATGGCAGAGCTTCCCGTTGTCGTGATCGGCGCTGGCCCGCAGGGGCTCGCCGCCGCCGCACATCTCGCCGAACGCGATCTCGACGTCATCGTGCTCGAGCAGGGAGACGCGCCAGCCGCCGCCGTGGCGGAGTGGGGACACGTTCGGATGTTCTCCGCCTGGCCCGAGCTGATCGACAACGCCGCTCGGCGCCTGCTCGAACCGACGGGATGGCGCGCACCGAAGCAGGGCTACCCCACCGGCGCGAAATGGGTAGCCGAGTACCTCTCGCCACTCGCCGACGCTCTCGGTCGCCGGGTCCGGTATGGCACCAAGGTCACCGGCGTGAGCCGCGCCGGCCGCGACAAGTTGGTCGACGGCGGCCGGGCGAAGCAGCCATTCGTCGTCCACACGGTCGACGCGCACGGGCGTGAAGCCCGCGTCTCCGCGCGCGCCGTGCTCGATGCGAGCGGCACCTGGCATCAGCCCGCACCCGCCGGGGCCGATGGCCTCCCAGCGATCGGCGAGAGCGCCGCGAAGCGCTCTATCTCCTACCGAATCCCCGAGGACATTTCCGCGTGCGCCGATCGCCACCTCCTCGTGGTGGGCGCAGGGCACTCGGCGACGCACGCTGTGCTTCGCCTCGCCGAACTCGCCCAGCGCCATCCAGGCACCACCGTGACGTGGGCCCTGCGGCGAGGATCTGCGACCACGGTATTCGGTGGCGGGGCCGGGGATGAGCTCCCGGAGCGCGCCGCACTCGGCGCGCGGGCGAAGAAACTCGTCGACAGCGGTCTCGTGACGCTCGTCACCGGATTCCGCGTCGCGGAGTTCCGCCAGGAGGGCGAGCTCCTGTCGGTGATCGCTGAGGATGGCCGCGAGATATCGCGGGTCGCACACGTCTTCGCCCTCACGGGATTCCGACCCGACACGACAATGCTCTCCGAGCTCCGCATCGACCTCGACCCCGCCCTCGAGGCCGTGACCGGCATCGCCGCGGAGATTGACCCCAACCTTCACTCCTGCGGCTCCGTGTCGGCGACGGGCGCGCGTCAGCTTGCGCAGCCCGAATCCGACTTCTTTATCATCGGCGCCAAGAGCTATGGGCGTGCGCCAACGTTCCTGGCGCTGACCGGCTTCGAGCAGGTGCGCAGTGTCGTCGCTCACCTCGCCGGAGATCACGCGGCCGCCGAACGCAATGAGCTCGTGCTGCCTGACACGGGCGTCTGCGGGGGCGCGGGCGACTTCGACGGCGGGAGCAGCTGCTGCACGCCACCGCTGCTGCAACTGGGCACACGTCCCGCGTCGGTGGATGCTGTGGCCGAGCGAGTTTGATGCCTGATTCGATGCGTGTCAATATAGACAGGTGTCGAATCAAGCCCTGACCACTCCCGTCGAACGTCCGTCCGCGACCGGGCGGATGTCGACCCTTGACCGCTGGCTGCCCCTCTGGATCGGCCTCGCGATGGTCGCCGGTCTCGTGCTCGGTCGCTTCGTTCCGGGCGTCTCCGATCTGCTCGCGAGCCTCGAAGTCGGAGGCATCTCGGTGCCGATCGCGCTCGGCCTGCTCGTGATGATGTACCCGGTGCTCGCGAAGGTGCGATACGACAAGATCGCTGCCGTCACGGGAGACAAGCGGCTGCTCATCTCGTCGCTCCTGCTGAACTGGATCGCAGGCCCGGCGCTCATGTTCGCCCTCGCCTGGATCTTCTTGCCAGACCTGCCCGAATACCGCGCCGGCCTCATCATCGTCGGCCTCGCGCGCTGCATCGCGATGGTCGTCATCTGGAATGACCTCGCCTGCGGTGATCGCGAAGCGGCCGCCGTCCTGGTGGCCATCAACTCGATCTTCCAGGTTTTCGCCTTCTCCATTCTCGGCTGGTTCTACCTGACGGTGCTGCCGGGCTGGCTCGGCCTCGACACCCAGGGCCTCGAAGTGTCTGTCGGCGAAATCGCGCTCAACGTGCTGATCTTTCTCGGCATCCCCCTGCTCGCGGGTTTCGCCTCCCGCTGGATCGGCGAGCGCCGCCGCGGTCGCGCCTGGTACGAGGAGAAGTTCGTGCCGAGAATCGGCCCATGGGCCCTCTACGGCCTGCTGTTCACGATCGTGCTGCTCTTCGCGCTCCAGGGCGAGCAGGTCACGTCGCGGCCACTGGATGTCGCGCGCATCGCCCTGCCGCTGCTCATGTATTTCGCGGTCATGTGGTTCGCGGGTCTCGCCACCGGCAAGGTGCTCGGGCTCGGATACGCCCGCTCGTCAACACTCGCGTTCACCGCCGCCGGCAACAACTTCGAGCTTGCGATCGCCGTCGCCATCGGAACCTTCGGCGTCACCTCCGGGCAGGCCCTCGCCGGTGTTGTCGGCCCCCTGATCGAAGTCCCCGTGCTCGTCGGCCTTGTCTACGTCTCACTCTGGGCTGCCCGGGCTTGGTTCGGCACCGACCCGTATGCCACACCGGCAGTGACGCCCGAAAAGAGCCGATCATGACCACCGTCGCACCCGAGGACTGCACGCCGGCCCGCACCCACGCGATCAGCGAATCCGTCGCCACCACCCTCGCCGCGACGCTCAAGGCGCTCGCCGAACCGCTACGGCTGCGGATGCTCTCCGCCATCGCCTCCGACCCCCGTGGCGAGTCGTGCGTGTGCGACCTCGCGGAGCTCGCCGATGTGTCACAGCCGACCGTGTCACACCACCTCAAGGTGCTCCGAGACGTCGGTGTCGTCTCGTCGGAGCGGCGCGGCACCTGGGTCTGGTACCGCATCGCCCCCGCGCTTCGCCCGGCCGTGACGACACTGCTCGACTCCCTCGCGCCGGCGGTGGTGCATCCGGCCCCACGCGCCGAATACGGCGGTCTCGCTGATGTCGACCACGCGCTCTCCCAGCTCGCGGTGACGTTCATGACGCGATTCCCCAGCCTCAGCGGCGAACTCGTGACCGCCGTCGTTCGTGAGTCTTACGCCTCCCTGGCCCGATCAGCGCGCATCTCCACCCACCTCGTCGCCCTCACCAAGCACTTTGCTGCCCAGCGGCTCAGCGACATCTCGCGTGATCGCGAGAACGGCATCCCACAGGTGCTCTTCGTCTGCGTCGCCAACGCCGGGCGCTCTCAACTCGCCGCCGCCCTGCTCAACCGGCAGTCTGGTGGAAGGGTGGTGGCCCGATCGGCCGGGTCAGCCCCGGCAGCCGAAATCCACCCGAGCGTGCAGCCGTTCCTCGCGGAGATCACCGGACCCGGCGAGCAGCACCAGCAGCCGTTCCCCAAGCCACTGACCGACGACGCCGTGAGAGCTGCCGATGTTGTCATCACCATGGGGTGTGGCGATGTGTGCCCCATCATTCCCGGCGTCCGCTACGAGGACTGGCCCGTCGGGGATCCCGCGCTCGCCTCCCCTGACGGCGTTGCGGCCATTCGCGACGAGATCGACTCTCGCGTCAAGGATCTGCTCGACACTCTGCTCACCACCGACTGAATCAGGAACGCCCGCATGAATGCTCCCAAGCCCTCCGTCCTCTTCGTCTGCGTGCACAACGCTGGGCGCTCACAAATGGCCGCCGGGTTCTTGCGGCACCTCGGAGGCGACCGGATCGAGGTGCGCTCCGCCGGCTCGCTGCCCGCCGAGCAGATCAACGCGGTCGCGGTCGATGCCATGGCCGAGCTCGGCATCGATATTGCCGCCGAACAGCCCAAGGTGCTCACGACGGAGGCGGTCGAGGTCTCAGATGTGGTCATCACGATGGGGTGCGGTGACGTGTGCCCCTACTTTCCCGGCAAGCGCTACGAGGACTGGAAACTCGACGACCCGGCCGGGCAGGGCATCGACGCCGTCCGCCCCATCCGCGATGACATCCGCAGACGCATCGAGCAGCTCGTCAGCGAGCTCGTCTGACGCAGCGCGGCCGGGCCCGAAGCGGCCCGCCGTCGGGTGCACCTACGCCGAGCGAATGAGTGCCGTCGCGATGGCGGTGACGCCCTCGCCACGGCCCGAGAATCCGAGCCCATCAGCGGTGGTCGCCGAGACGCTCACGGGCGCGCCGACGAGTCGGCCGAGCGCCTGCTCCATCTCGACGCGACGACCAGAGAGCTTCGGATGATTCGCGATGAGTTGCACCGCCACGTTGACGATCTCGAACCCGGCGCCTGACACGAGTCGCACCGTCTCGGCGAGGAACACCTCCCCGTGTGCACCCGCAAAGCGATCGTCTGCGGTGCCGAAACGCCCGCCGATGTCACCCAACCCGGCGGCGGAGAGGAGCGCATCGCAGATCGCATGGGAGAGCGCGTCACCGTCGCTGTGCCCTTTGAGCCCCGGTTCGTCTGGCCAGTAGAGACCGCCCAGCCAGAGCGGGCTGTCGTTGTCGAACGCGTGCACGTCGAGGCCGATGCCACTGCGGAATGCGGTCGGCGTTGCCACGACGGTGCCGAACAGCGTTTCGGCGCGGCCGAGGTCCCACGGCGTCGTCACCTTGAAGGCGAGCGCATCACCATCGATCGCCACGACACGGTGCCCGGCAGCGGCGAAGAGGGCAGCATCGTCAGTGTGCACGACCGTGGTGGCGGTGTAGGCGGCAAGGAGTTCGGCTTTCGGGAACCCCTGCGGCGTCTGAGCGGCGGCGAGATCCGCACGATCAGGAGTCTCGACCACCGTGTGATCGAGAGCGATGCGCTTGATGGTGTCGGCGACGGGGAGCACCGGCAGCACGCCGACTCCCGAATCAGCGACGGCGTTCACGACGGCGTCGAACAGGCTCGACGGAGTGAGCGCCCGCGCTGCGTCGTGCACGAGCACGGCGTCCACCGCATCACCAACGACGGCGAGCCCGGCGGCCACCGACTCCTGGCGCGTCGCTCCGCCGGCGACGACCGTCACGAGATCAGCGACTGGGCCGGCGACAGTGCGGGCGATGGCCTGCGCCTGATCGAGGCGCTCGCGCGGCGCGACGACAACGACCTGCGCGGGTGCAGACATCCCAAAGACGGATGCGAGGGCGTGCGCGAGGAGCGTGCGTCCCGCGATCTTCACAAACGCCTTCGGTTCACCGAGCCCCAACCGGGTGCCGCTGCCGGCGGCGACGATGACAACGGCGGTACGAGGCTCAAGCATGGATATGAGCGTAGCGCTGGCCGCGACGTATTACCTCAGACGACGTCGGCCCCGTCTCGCCGTGATGGCGAACCGGGGCCGACGTGTCGGCTGAGGCCGACAGTGTCTTAGGAGACGGTGCCTTCGGAGGCGGTGTCTTAGGAGGCGAGGACCTCGTCGAGCACGCTCGACGCTTTGTCTTCGTCGGTCTTCTCGGCGAGCGCAAGCTCGGAGACGAGGATCTGCCGCGCCTTCGCCAGCATGCGCTTTTCGCCGGCAGAAAGGCCACGGTCCTGGTCACGGCGCCACAGGTCGCGGACGACCTCAGAAACCTTGATGACATCGCCAGAGGCGAGCTTCTCAAGGTTGGCCTTGTAGCGGCGGGACCAGTTGGTGGGCTCTTCGGTGAACGGCGCGCGAAGCACCTCGAACACCTTGTCCAGGCCGTCCTGGCCGATGACATCGCGAACGCCGACGAGGTCGACATTGTCGGCCGGTACCTCGATCGTCAGGTCACCCTGGGTGACGTTGAGCTTGAGGTACAGCTTCTCCTCGCCCTTGATGACGCGCTTCTTGACCTCAATAATGGTTGCAGCACCGTGGTGCGGATAAACGACGGTTTCGCCGACCTCGAAAAGCATGGGTAGAGCTCCATTCCGTGACCCCCAGTTTACCACAGCGGTGCCCCCCTCAGCCCTGCCCGCCCGGGGCGGCAGGCATCGGCCCGTAGGATAAACTCTGAAGCGCCGCCAATGGGTCTCCCAGGCGCCCATCACCCCTGTCTCATCACCTGGAGGGTTCCCCGTGAGAGCTCGCATTGTCGCCACCATCGCCCTCTCGGCGAGCATCGCCCTCATCGCCACCGGATGCGGCTTCATCACCCCTCAGGCGACGACCGATGACTACACCCCGAGCGACGGCACGGGAGCGACCATTGGCTCCCTCAAGGTGCTCAACGCGATGATCATCAGTGCAGATGGCGAGAACGGCAACCTGGTCGCTGGATTCGCCAACCAGGGCACCGAGCGCATCACGGTCGCCCTGCAGTGGGAGGGCAGCGACGGCACAGAAGACCGCACGGTCACAGTCGCGGCGGGCGAGGTCGCGAATATCGGCGTCGATGAGGTGTTCGAGCTCGAAGGCATCGATGCCGACCTGGGTTCACTCTTCCCCGTCTTCGTGCAGCACGGCGACGAGACCGGCAAGCAGCTGCTCGTCCCGGTGCTCGACAACGCGCTCGAGGAGTACCAGGACCTGCTGCCCTAGGGCCGCATCCCCGGCCTATTTGCGGCCTATTCGCCGAAGTCCCGCCTATTCGCCGAAGTCTTCGAAGCGATAGCCGAGCCCACGCACTGTCACGAGCAGCACTGGCTCAGACGGCACCTTCTCGATCTTCGATCGGATGCGCTTGATGTGCACGTCGAGCGTCTTGGTGTCACCGAAATAGTCCGAGCCCCAGACTCGGTCGATGAGTTGGCCGCGGGTGAGCACGCGCCCAGCGTTGCGGAGCAGCACTTCGAGCAGCTCGAATTCTTTCAGCGGCATTGCGATCTCGGCACCGTCGACCTCGACCGTGTGCCGGTCGGTGTCCATGCGCACTGACCCGACCTCAACGATCGCGGGGTCGAAGTCCTCAACCGGCTCGACCCGACGGCGGAGCACCGCCCTCACCCGAGCGAGGAGCTCGCGCGAGGAGTACGGCTTCGTCACATAGTCGTCGGCCCCAAGCTCAAGACCAACGACGATATCGACCTCGCTGTCTTTTGCCGTGAGCATGATGATCGGCAGCGCCGACACAGCACGGATGCGGCGGCACACCTCGGTGCCCGGAATGCCGGGAAGCATGAGGTCGAGCAGCACGAGATCGATGCCACCGCGTTCGAAGGCGTCCATGGCCGATGGGCCGTCGTCGGCGATCGTGACGTCGTAGCCTTCCTTCGAGAGCAGGTATTCGAGCGGTTCGCTGAGCGAGCGCTCGTCTTCGACGATGAGGATGCGGGTCACGAGACTCCCTTAAGTGGTTCTGATGGTCGTGCGGTGAGCGTGGCGGTCGAGGCCTCTGGCAGGCGAATGGTGAAGGTCGACCCTTTGCCGACCTGTGACCACACCCGCACGTCGCCCCCGTGGTTTTGCACAGCGTGCTTGACGATACTCAGGCCGAGGCCGGATCCTCCCGTATTGCGTGCACGCGCCGGGTCGATGCGATAGAAGCGCTCGAAGACGCGCTCGAGGTCTTCTTCTGGAATGCCGATGCCCTGATCGGTGACGGAGATCTCGACCACACCGTCGCGGCGGGCCACGCCGACGCCGACTCGCGAATTGTCGGGTGAGTAGCGGACGGCGTTCGACACCAGGTTGTGGACGGCGGCGATGAGCATGGGTTCGTCACCGTAGACCTGCGCACCCGCATCGCCACCGCTGACGAGGCTGATGCGGTGCTTGTCGGCAAAGACACGCGTTGCATCCATCGCCGCGACGACGACATCGTCGACCTCGAGGAGCTCCGGTTTGGCGAGCGCATCCGCCGCCTGCAGCCGCGACAGCTCGATGATCTCTTTCGTCATTCGGGCGAGACGGTCGGATTCTTTCGTGAGACGCTTCGCGAAGCGGCGAACTTGCTCCGGGTCGTCGGATGCCGACTGCAGCGCCTCAGCAAGGAGCCCGACTGCGCCGATCGGGGTTTTGAGCTCGTGGCTGATGTTCGCCACAAAGTCGCGGCGCACCTCGTCGAGCCGATACGCCTCCGTGCGGTCTTCGGCGAGGAGCAACACGTAGCGGGAGCCGATGCGAGCGACCCGCACGAAGAGAAACACGGTGACGTCACCGAAGGGCCCGCGCGAGAGCTGCACCTCTTCTGACACGGCTTCACCGTCGCGGCGCACCCGATCGACAAGTTCGAGAAGCTCCGGATGCACGAGCGATTGGTTCCAGACGAGGCCAAATGCGAGCGCACCCGGCGACGCCTTGATGACGTTGTTCGAGGGGTCGAGCACCACACCGGCGGACTCGAGCGCGTCGAGCACCTGGTCGACTCCGTCGGGCACACCGCCGCGCACCACAGCAACCGCGCGCTCGCCTCGTTTGGCGGCGTAATGAAGCAAGCTGACCAGTGCAGCGCCCACGGCAACGCCGAAGAGCAACGACAGGGCAACCAGCACGCTGGGTTCCATAGCGACTAGATTAGTTACATCTCGACCCCGTCCGATCGGGGAGACGCAGGTTCGACGTGTGAAGCCTCGGTGTTCACGGAATGCTCACCACCCGTTCACCTCCCCAAGTCAGGATGGCCGGGATCGTGCGGGGCTCACTGCGCCTGCACCGAAAGCCTAGGAATGAGGAACGGTCGATGCGCGAAGTTTTCCAGCAGGAGCTCCAGGAGGTCCAGGAGCGACTCGTCGAGATTGCAGATCTCGTTGCCGTCTCAATCGACAATGCCACGCGAGCATTCAACGAGTCGGATGTCTCACTTGCCGAGCAGGTTATCGCTGACGACGACAAGATCGACGAGCTCACCGTGAGCCTCGATGAGCTCGCCATCAAGATCCTCGCTCGTCAGCAGCCGGTCGCACGCGACCTCCGCATCGTCGTCAGTGCGCTTCGCATTTCGGCATCGCTCGAGCGCATGGGCGACATGAGCGAGCACATCGCCCAGCTTGCCCGCTACCGGTTCCCCGAGAAGGTCGTGCCGAAAACGCTGCGACCCACCTTCGCCGAGATGGGCCAGCTCGATGTTGCGATGGCACGCAAGCTCGCCGAGCTTCTCAGCAGCGAAGACGTGCGTCTCGCCGAAGAGATCCGCAACGACGACGACAAGGTCGACGCCCTCCACCTCAGCGTCTTCGACACCGTGCTCGGCGAGAAGTGGAAGGGTGGGGCCGAAGACACCGTTGACGCCACGCTCGCTTCGCGCTACCACGAGCGTTTCGCCGACCACGCCGTCTCGATCGCCAAAAAGGTGCAGTACCTGGCGACCGGCGACTGGGTCTCGAACGACTTCTAGACCGCACGCTCACGCTGGTTGAGCGCAGTCCGCGCAATCGCTGGCGCGATTGCCACCGAGCGAACCGCGCTCAACCAGCGAAACGGTCAGTGCTTGGTGCCCTGTGCCGCGACCGCGGCCGCGCCTGCGGCCGCGGCCTCAGGGTCGAGGTAGCGTGACGGCGCCACCGGCATGAAGTCGTCACCGAGTTCGTAGACGAGCGGGATGCCGGTGGGGATGTTCAGGGCGGCGATGTCCTCATCCGAGATGCCGTCGAGGTGCTTGACGAGCGCGCGAAGCGAGTTGCCGTGGGCGGCGACGAGCACCGTCTTGCCTGCCGCGAGATCTGGCGTGATGTCTGACTCCCAGTAGGGGAGCATCCGCTCGATGACATCTTTGAGGCATTCGGTGCGTGGCACGGCGTCGCCGAGGCCGGCATAGCGCGGGTCGCCGACCTGCGAGAACTCGTTGTCGTCGTCGATGGGCGGCGGAGGCGTGTCGAAGCTTCGGCGCCACGTCATGAACTGCTCTTCGCCGTACTTTTCGAGCGTCTCGGCCTTGTCGAGCCCCTGCAGTGCGCCGTAGTGACGCTCGTTGAGTCGCCAGTTGCGCGTCACGTCGATCCAGTCGCGGTCACACGCTTCGAGCGCAATGTTCGCTGTGTGGATGGCGCGCTTCAGCAGCGAGGTGTGGAGGATGTCTGGGAGCAAACCAGCCTCGGCCATGAGCTCACCAGCGCGGCGGCCCTCAGCGCGCCCCTCCTCCGTGAGCGGCACATCCACCCAACCTGTGAAGAGGTTCTTCTCGTTCCAGTCGCTGCGGCCATGTCGAAGGAGGATGAGGGTGTAGGTCATGGGGCAATTGTATCGAGCGCCCACATTGCGCGGTGATGTCATCCCTCCGCCGTATGCCGGTTGCGCCCTCCGGGCGATTCGCCCAGGCTCCATAGGCGATGGACTGGATGAGTCACCGCATGTGGCACAGACCAGGAGGAACCACCGTGAACATCACCCGCTCGCTCGCCGCCATCGCCGGCATCACCCTCGCCGGCGTGACCCTGACCGCCTGCAGTGGGCTCGACGCCGCATTCGAAGACGGCCCGCCGAAAGATCCGGAAGACGCGCAGTTCGAAACCTACGACGACGCTCCGACCTCCGGCCAGATGAAGTTCGCGATGCCGTCGTTCGTGCCGAGGGACGCCGAAGACATCGATGTGCACCTGCTGCCGAGCGCCGAACCCGGCTACCTCATCCGCTACAGTTCCGACACCGGCATCATCGACCGGGGCTGCACACCGGTCGATGACGCCCCCGAACCGGCGATCACGACCGACTGGTGGCCAGAGGAGGCCGCAGCCGAGATCGCCGATGAGGTACTCGAATGCGAGCCGAAGCGCTTCAACCGCCCGATCTACGTGGCTAACGCGGGCGACTACGTTTACGGCTGGGCCGCCGCAGACGAGTAGGTTGCACCGTCACACCGGCGGCAGCATTGCCCGTGCCTCAACACTGGGCATGCCCGTCGCGACCGCGAGGTCGACGAGAAGCGGGCGCAGCAGGTGCACGACGATCGAGGTGGGCATCCGCGCCTCCGGCAGCATGATCGCAGGGTCGAGCAGCGGCATGATCGCAACGAACTCCTCCCGCGCCTTGACCGTCGCCGTCGGGTCGCGGAGGCTTTCGCCCAGCAGGTCGATGCCCTTCGCTATGCGAGCGAAGAGGTCGGCAAGCACAGGGCGCTTCTCGCCATCGCGCACCAGAAAGTCGATGCGACGCGTGGCGACCCGCAGGTGACGCGACGCGAGGTCAAGCCCCGCAAGCACCCGCGCCTGGTGCCGCAACATGGGCAAGTGACGGCGGAGAAACGGCGAGATGCGGGCAATCGCGATCGCCGATTCAAGCGACGCCGTCCACGAATCGAGGTGCCCCTGCGTGCGCCGCAATCGTTCGAGGGCGAGGCCGGCCGCCGGTTCGTGCGCCTCGCGCAGCGCTGTTTCGACGGAGCCGAGCGCCTCGGAGAGGGTCGCGACGAGCCGGCGAGCGTCACGGTCGGCGATGCGTCGAGGGTCGCGCGGGATGAGCGCCGTGACGACAAGGGCGACAACCCCGCCCACGACACCGTCGATGCTGCGGAGAAAGACCCCGCCATCGGGCGCGGGCATGAGCATCACGAGAGCCCCCTGCACTCCTGCTGCGATCGCAAACGGCGCACTCGGCGACACAATGCGGGCGACCAGCAGCGTGATGAACAGCACGAGCGCAAGCTGCCACCAGCCTGTGCCGAGGAGCGTGAGCACGACTTCGCTCAAAACAATGCCGGTGAGGATGCCAACGGCCGACTCGAGCACGCGGCGCGGCCTCGCATCCCGCGAGAACCCGAGGATCGAGATTGTGACGGTCACGGCAATGGCGGGCATCTCGTGACCAAGCAGGTCGTGAGCAATGAAATACGCGATCGTACCGGCGATGACGATCTGCGCGATCGCGGGCAGCGACTGCACCGTGCGGTCGAATGCTGCCTTCGCGTCGAGCCGACGGTTGAGGGCACGCTCGATGCGCGCCGCGTTGGAACGGCGGGCAGGCTGGTCACCTGGTGTGCTCATGCGCTCCGCCCCCGCAGCGAGGTCAACACTCAGGCTCCAGGGCGGCTCGGCCGGGTTGCGGCACCGAGCCGCGGAAGACGCGGCACTCCGGCCGTCGCGCCGGCGCCAGGCGGCACAATGATTTCCTGGCCGGCGGCGACAACACCATCGGCGGTGGTCACCGTCAGCGTCTCGTGCGGGTCGACCGTGCGTTTGATGATCGCGAGCGCAATCGGGCCGAGCTCGTAGTGCCGCGCCACCGAGGTCACAGCACCCACAACCCGGCCATCGGCCGTCGTCGTCTCATCCCCCGGCGCCGGCAGCACCTCATCGGAGCCGTCGAGGTGCAACATGACCAGCCGTCGTGGCGGGTGCCCAAGGTTGTGCACCTTGGCGACCGTCTCCTGCCCGCGATAGCAGCCCTTCGCAAGGTGCACTGCGCTGCGAAGCCAGTCAACCTCGTGGGGAATCGACCGCTCATCCACCTCAAGCGCGAACCGCGGACGCCAGGCGGCGATGCGGAGGGCCTCGAGCGCGAGCGTGCCAGCGGCAGGCACGGTGGAGGCCGCAAGGGACTCGCGAAGCACGAGCGCCTCGCGGTAGACAAACGACAGGCCCGGATGCTCAGCCGCCGCATACTGCCAGCCACCCTCGACAACCGCCGGCCACGGGTCGAGCCACACAAGCGGCACCCCCGCAGGGGCCGCCAGCGGAAGGCCGATGACGCTCGGGTCGGCGAACGCACCGACGGTCGCGACATCCGCCGTGCGATCGGTGATCTCGACACGGAGCATGAATCGCATGCGCAACAGCCACGCCGCAAGCGGTTCGACCTGCGCTGCCTCGACAAGCAGCCAGAGGGTCTCGCCGTCGTCGATGAGCCGCACGGCGTGCTCGATGCGCCCATTCGGGTCGAGGATGAGGGTTTCGGCGGAGTCTCCCGGCTGCATGCCCGAAATCGCCTGGCTGCTGATCGAATCAAGCCACGAGAGGCGGTCGGGACCGGTAAGGGCGAGGACTCCGCGGTTCGAAAGATCGACGATCGCGCGACCAGCCTCGAGTTGCCGCTGCTCTCGATTCGGGTCGCCGTAGTGCGAGGCGACACCGGCATCCGGCCCGTCGGCGGCGACAGCGCCGTGGCGACCAAGCCACGGGGATTGCACGGTGTCACTCAGCACGAGCGAGCCTGCCCGACGCGTGCGAGGTGAGCTGCTGGCCGAGCGCGGCAATATCCCACGCCCACAGCAAATGATTGTCGACGAGCCCATACAACCGCGTCGACGCCGCATGGTCGCGAGCATTCGCCGAGCGCATCACAGCGTCAGTGCCGAGATCGATGCGAGGGCCCTTCACCTGCCCCAGATAAAGCTCACTGACGCCCCCAGGATGAATGATCGACACTTCGAGGTCGAACCCACCATCAGCGTTGCGGAGCGTCTCGACCGCGTCCGCAGTCGTGAACGGGGCCGATCCGCTCCCCCGCAGCATGCCTGGGCCAGGGTCGCCGGGCGTGAGACGACGCGAAAGCCGCCAATAGCCGGTCTCTGCGGTGAGCGGCTCGGGGGCGGCATCCGGCTCATCGCTCAGCAGCCAACTGGAGGCGCTGTAGTTGAGGTGATTGGTGCCGTCGTGACTGAAGCTGACACGCTGTCCGAACTCGAACTCGTGAAGCTCACCGTCGATCGGGTACGAGACCACACCCGTGCCCTCCCACACACCTATGAGCCACGACAGCGGCACAAGCTCAGAGGGAACGGAAGCGTCGATCTCGATCATGCGGACGACCCCCAGCAGCGGTCTGGGCCAGCGGTGCGGCTAGCGCTGGCCGCGAAAAAGGTTATAGACCACGACGGCCGAAACGCCACCGATGGCCAGGATGGCGAGAACCAGAAGTCCGACGAAGAAGAGTTCAAGTGCGAGCAGCATGCTGCAATTCTACCCTCCCGCTGGGGCGATCAGCGCGACGACGCCACTCGCCGCCGCAAGGATCACCACCGACCCTGTGACGGTGGCCGCAAGCCGGTTCACGAAGCCTGTCTTGCTGTCAAGTGCGAGCTGCAGGCAGAACGCGAGGATGGTCGCCCCGGCGAGCAACATCGGGAACCACTGCAATGCCTCACTGCGATCAACGATCAGCGGCGCAGCAGCCGCACCGGCGAGCACGAGCGCCCAGACGACGCCGACGCTCATCCAGGCGCTCCGCCGCGAAGGTGCGGGGCTCTCTTCGATGACGACCATGGTTCAATCCTGCCTCATCGTGCCTGGGTGAGGCAGAGTCCGGCCCTCCCCAGGGATTTCAGCCCAATGAAAAACGCCGGCCAGTGGGTTCTTCACCCACTGGCCGGCGTAATCCGACTATTTCGCTCTTACGGGCGAGGTCCTCCCGGCGGCGGTCCCGGCGGAAGCATCGCGGCGGGCGGGCCAGCAGCGCGCAGCGGCTGGAGTGCACCAGCCCAGCGCTCCAGCTCTGTCAGCATCGGCCCGAACGCGGGCTCCGCGGAGGCGGGCGGCACGAACTCACCGGTCTGGAGGTGCTGGAACACCAGCGGCAGCACGACTCCGTCAGGAATCGGCGCCATGCGAAGGGTCGTGACGATCTGCTTCATCACCTGAACGCCTCGCAGGCCTCCCGCGATGCCGCCGTAGCTGACGAACGCGACAGGCGCGTATGCCCACTCGCGGCCGAGGTAGTCGACCGCATTGAGCAGCGCGATCGACGGGCCGTAGTTGTATTCGGGTGCGACGAAAATGAACGCATCCGCTTCGCGGATCTTCGCAGCCCAGCGCTGAGTGTGCTCGTTCTCGTACTTGCCCATGACCGGGTGGTTGCGCTCATCCAGCACCGGCAAGTTGTAGTCAGCAATGTCGACAAGCTCGACCTCGAAGCGCCCATCGGCGACGGCGCGCTCATACACCCAGTCGGAAATCGGCTTTGCGATACGGCCCGGGCGAGTGCTGCCGACGATAATCTGAAGTTTAGTCAAGGTCTGGTCCCATCGGGTTTTTTCCTGGCATTGTCTTGCGGAAGGTGCTCCAGTGCTCGGCAAGCTTGCCGTCGCGCACACGGAACACCGTAAGAATGTTCCATTCGTACGTGCCACCGGGCACGACTGGATCTGGTGCGAGCTCGCGCATCATCAGGCAGGCGACGTCACCGTCGAGGAGCACGCCAACCACGGGCGGCGGGGTTTGACCCACGATGGGCACGCGACGGAAGTTCTCGATCAGTGCGTCCCGGCCATTGCCGGGAGTGTTCGGATCGCGCTGAATGTAGTCATCGGCGATGTACTTCGTCATCACCTCCACAACGTCCTCCTGCACTCTGTTGTCGCGAACCATGCGCGAGAGCTCGGCTTCGAACTCGATGAGGAGACGCTTCTTCGCAGTGCGTTCCGGAGTGTCGGAGGCAGCAACTGCCGCCTTGAACTCTTCGTTGTCGAGCCAGTTCTCGTAGATGGCGGGGTCGCTGATCTCAGCGATCCCGTTAACTATGGTGAAACCACTCATGCGTGGGATCCTTCCTTTTTGGAGTCTGAACGACGCTCAGGTACGGCGCCGGCGAACATGGGGAACGGGGCAATTCCGAGCACCCTGCGGCCGTTCTGCTCCGCCTGCGGGTCGACGCGAATTGCCCCGTGTGAGGTCAAGACCCGGACATCGCGCACGAAACGCTGGATCGGGTTGCTCAGCGCCACAGTGGATGAGCCGAGGGTCTTTTGCAGGAGGTTGATGGCCTCTTCGCAGAGGTTGGCGACGTACGCGATGTTGAGGCTGATCTCGCTCTCCTCTTCACGCGTGAAGTCGAGACCTGCTGCCGTTCGCGCGTCGACCTGATCGGCGATGCCCTCGATCGTTGCGGCGGAGACGTTGATCATTGCAAGCGCCTTGCCCGCGGCAACCTGTGCGCTCGCCATGTCAGCGATCGTAGGGTACGGAAGGCTAAACGGTGCACGCTTCGCGGCCTGCTCGGCAAAACACGACAACGCACCGCGCGCCATTCCCAGCGCGATTGCAACGTCGGCGACGGCCACCGTAACGAGCAAGGCGGTTCCGCCCTGCTGGTACGCGGGGCCGCTGTAGCGTGTGTTCAGCTCAGCGAACCGCATCGGGTATTCGGCGAGATCGATGAAGCGATGCTCGGGCACGAAAGTCTCGTTCGCAATGCGAATCGAGTTGCTGGAAGACCCGGAGAGTCCCATGACGTTCCAGTCTTCGAGGATTTCGTAGTCGGACTGCGGAACAGCGACGACACCTCGGCCAGAACCAGGGTGGGTCGTCGGGTCGTACTCGACACCGACCATTGCCCAGCGTGCGTGCTTGCAGCCACTGCCGAATGCCCAGCGACCTTCGACCATCCAGCCGCCATCGACGCGACGGCCCCGGCCGACATTGGTAGCGAACACTGAGGCGCCGACAACGGCCAGGCCGGTCCACCCTTCAGCGTCAACGCGAACCTCTTCGACGACCTCTGGATCGAATGCGAGCAGGTTCTTGATGCCTGTGCCGACGAACCCAGACCATCCGGCAGAGCCATCCGCCTCGCCAAGCACACTAATGATTTCGAGCAGGTCACGGGTGCCGAGCGCATACCCGCCCCACTCCTCGGGCATCGTCATTTTGTAAATGCCTGCGTCTGCAAGCGCCTCGAGCACTCGCGGAGTCAACGCAGCAATCCGCTCGCCTTCTTGAGCGTCTTCGCGGATGAGCGGCAGAAGGTCGCGAACCTTGTCGCGGATCTCCCGGCCCTTGTCGGAGAACCAGGGAGACTCGATGGCCCCGGTCGGGACGGGCGGGGGAAACGGCGGCGGGCCAGCCGGCTGGGTCATCGTTGAACTCCTCAAGTTATCGAAACGACAGCGTTTCGTTTTGATAGAAGACTAGCGGTCCGTATCGGGACCAGCAAGTCTGGCGAGTGAACGGAAGCCCACTGCCTAGGTTCTCAAAGCCGGAGCGATCGCCGCTGAGACGAGGCTGGCGGCCTCAACGAGTTGCGCAGCAAATTCGTCAAGTTCTGCAGCCTCATCAAATGGACCAACGACGCTCACGGTAAGGCCGAGAACAACCATGCCCTCGGCATCGAACACCGGCACCTGGATGGCGGCGATGTCGCCCAAGGGAAGGTCGGCGCTGACGCTCGCAATCGTCTGCGACGCATACTCGCTCCACACCCGCGCATACGACTCCTTCTCGGCGTTGGGGTCGGTGGCGTGAGTCATGAACCGGAAGGTGAGGTCTCGATCGATCGACACGCCATAGCCGCGTTCGCGCATCGCCGCGAGCTGCGCCTCAACGCGACGGCGATCGACGGCACCGAACAAGTGGCGCGCGCGCTCGATCCAGAACGACCGAACGCGATCTGGTGCCCATGCTGCGAATAGCGGCTCGACGGGGGCAGCAAAGGGCAGCGAAAGCCCAATCGCGCGCACCGGAGTCGGCGCCTGAGGACTCGGACTCGGTGCGTGCTCGCCCGTCTGCGATGGCGGCACCACCGCCAGCACAACTACTGACTCGCCCGCGAGGGTCGTGATCGCAATGTCGCGGCCGATGCGATCGGCGACCGCGCGCAACACTTCGGTCGCAGATTGGGCTGCACTAAGACGCTCACCGATCAATCGTGCATCGACGGTGTCTGACGGTATAGCGAATGAACCGAACCCTCCCCGTCGATAGAGGAGCGGTGACCCCGCCTCATCTGAGCCGACACCAAAGTGGTCGACGGCACCGACGACGAGCTGGTGGTCACCGTAGCGCTGGATCGAATCCGTGCGGGCCTCGAACCATGCAACAGCGTCGCCGAGCCGCAGGAGACCGTTCGGCGTTGTGACGAGCTCGGCCCGCTCGTACCGGTTGTCGTCTTTGCGAATGAAGGCGCGGAGAAGATCGTCGTGCTCTTCGCCGAGAACGCTTACGGCAAATCTCTCGGCAATAAGAAACGATGGAAATGTCGTCGACACGTCGTCGCCGAAGTACCCGATAAGCGGCGGATCTTGACTCACTGCCACAAAACTGCCGACGATCATGCCGATCGGCTCGCCACTTGCGAGCTTCATGGTGACGAGCGACACCCCGGTCGGGTACTCATTGAGCACCGCCCGCCACCATTCGGTGCGGGCCACCTCAGGTTGAGTGCTGGTGTCACTCACTGGGGTGCAGCAACTCTGGGAGAGATGGGACAGCCTGATCTCGCCGGATACATGAACTGCACTGCGATCACCAGCTTTCGAGTGGACGTCATAGCTGAACTGTACAGTCCACTACTGAACAGTCCCTGGTGCACGCACCGCGCCGGCCGATGCCCCCCCTGGCAATCGACCGGCGCGGCACCGCTTACTCGGACTTCGCCTGGACGGGCTCGCCCTTTGTCTCCTTGGGCGCCAGCTCCATGGACCACGGCTTCGGGTACTTCGGAAGCAGCGCAGCGAACACGGCCGCGAGCGCAGTAATCGCAGTCACTGTCAGGAACGGAATGGTGTAGCTGCCGGTGTTGGCCTGGATGGCACTCACGACGTACGGGGCCAGTGCGAGGGCCGCACCCGAGACTGCGAGCACCAAGCCCTGCAGCGCTGCCAGCGACTTCAATCCGAAGTACCTCACGAGCAGCGACGGCCCGAAGGCAGCCTCTGCGCCGGTCGCGAAACCGAGGCACGCCATCGAGAGGTACATAAGCGGAACTGAACCGGTGTTCATGAGCGCGAGGGCCAGACCGATCGGCACAGCCGCAACGAGCACCGCGACAACCCACGGGTGACGTGCCCGGTCGAGCACGGCGCCGCCAACGAACAGTCCGATCACAGACGTGGTGAAGAGCAACGAGAGCCCGAACGATACCTCGGAGGCGCCGATGCCAGTCGAGCCGTAGAAGTCCACTGCGTTTTGACGCATAGCGACCGGTCCGGTGGCAGCGAGCGTGAGGACCAGCAGGATGAAGATCCAGGCGCGCGTGGGAACAGCCTTCCAGAAGGGCACGCCCGGAAGCATCGAATCCACGACCTTCGGCCCGCCGTCGACGACGGTAACGATCTTCGGTTCGGAGATGAGCCAGAGCACAGTGGGGATACCGATCACGGCAATGGCGATAGCGATGATGTAGTACACGCCATCCCAGCCGACACCCATGAACACGCTTGGGTCAACTGGAGCTGCCGTCATTCCCTCTGGCGGCGGTCCCGACGGCATCTCTTCGCCAGCAGGCGGCGCTTCTGCCGCCGGAGCGTTGCCGTTGATCAGCCATTGGAACACCGGCGAGAGGATCGCGGCGGCGACGCTGGCCATAACACCCACGAGTCCGAACCCGATACCGCGGTGCTGGGGGAACCAGGAACCGATGATCTTGAAGACAACTCCGAGGCTTGAGGCAAAACCAAAGACCGCGGAGATGATGAGGGTGATGGCCAGCACGGGAGTCGAAGACTGGCCCGCCAGCGGAATGAACGCCGTGACGATCGCGTAGAAAATCACCGCGATGAGCGCAAAGCGCTTCGCGCCATGCCGGTCTACCCAGCGTCCGGCGAACGGCAGGAAGAGCGGGCCCATGATGATCGGCAGCGTGACAAACAGCAGAATCGCGTCTGGCGCTGCCATGCCGGTGTCCATCGCGAACGCTGGCACCACGAACGGGGTAAGCGCGGAGAACGCAGAAGGGCTGAGGGATACGAGGAGCAGGCTACCGATGAGCGCGGCCTTCGCCTTCGCCGGGGCCTTGACGAAAGCTCCGACGTATTCCTTCCAGCTGAGCTTCTGCGGCGTGCCGTCAGGGGCGAGGTCTGGTGACTTCGCCCCCGACTTCACAGAGGGATTGGTGCTAGACATTGAGACTCCTTCGACTCGGTCCGAGCGGACGTCGGCTGTGACGCTCGCCATACTGCGTGAATGATGATGCGGGTGGTTCGGTAACGCTGTGCTGCGGGTGGTGAACTAGGGGCGGGGCGGCATCCCAGCGGGCGGTGCTCCGGGAGGCGGGGTTGCCCCAGGCGGCGGGAACCCGGCAGGCGGGCCTCCCGCAGGCGGACCACCGGCAGGCGGGGCGCCCTTGGGCGGTGGTGAGTCGAGCGCAACCATCATGGGGAACGGCTCGAGGCCGAACAGGGCCCGTCCGTTGATCTCGGCCATGGGGTCGACGCGGAACGCGCCGTGCGTCGCGACAACGTGGATGTCGCGCACCGCACGCTGGATCGGGTTCGACAGCGACACCGCCGACGAACCAAGCGCGAGCAAGAAGCTGTCTACGATACGGAGGCACTCGTGAATCTGGTGCACCAGGTCCATGGTGATCTCGGGCTCATCCCAGGGAGCGAACCCCTCGCCGGCGGTCGCGCGGCGGTCGATCTCATCTGCGTGACGCCACAGCACCGCGTTGGCGGCATTGATCGCGGCGCGGGCTTTGCCAGCAACGATCTGGATGGACGCCATCTCTGACATCGTCTTGTACGGAAGATTGAACGGCGGACGCTTGGCCGCCTGCTCGAGGAAGGCGTCAAGGGCACCCTCCGCGATGCCGACCGCGAGCGCGGTGAAAGCGCAGGTGGTAGCGACCATGCCACCGATTGGGCTGTGCTGGAAGGCGAGACCGGAGTACTTGCCTTCGATCGCTTCGTTCCGCTGTCGAAGCTCGTTCGTATGGACGACGCGATAGTCGGGCACGAAGACCTCTTCATCGGCGCGCACGCTGTTCGAGTTCGTCGCCTGAAGTCCCATGACATGCCAGTCATCGACAATCGAATACTGATCACGAGAGAGGATGCCCATGCCGCGACGACGCTCGCCACTCTGCGGGTCGTCGTATTCGAACCCGACCGTGCCCCAGGCAGCATGCTTGCTGCCGCTACCGAACGACCACTTGCCCTTCACCATGTAGCCGCCGTCGACCTTGCGGCCGTCGCCGACCTTTGGGGCGAAGACGGTTGCGCCGAACATGATCGGCCCGACCCAATCTTCGATACCGGCGAAGACCTCGTCGCGGGCCTTCTCATCGAACCCAAGCGTGTTCTTCGCAGCGCTCGAGACGATCACGAGCCAGCCGGCCGATGCATCGCCCTGCCCGAGCGCTTTGACCACCTCAGCTGTGTCGCGAGCGCCGAGCGCTGAACCGCCGAGTTCAAGCGGGATGGTGACCTTGAACGCACCGACACGGTGCACGGCTTCGAGCGTTGCCGGCGCGAGCTCTCCGAGCGCCTCGCCCTCTGCCGCGTGTTCACGCAGCAGTGGAACTAGTTCGAGAATCTCGTCGCGCATCCGCCGGCCAACCTCGGTGAGGTGCGGCGACTCGGCAAACTTGGGTCCAGAAACTGGAGGCGCTCCCATGGGGGGCATTCCTGGCGGGGGTCCGTCGGTCGTCGGTCTGGCCGGTAACGTCATTGTTCATTCCAGTTCGTTCGTGGTGATCAAGCGCAGCTCGTGTCAGCAGACCGTTGGGTGCGCAGAGCAGGCCTGACGTAGTCAGGATTTGGAAGCAGATCGACGTTCTTATCGAAACGAACTGCTTCGTTTAGCTCACCGCGACAGTAATGCCCTGCTCCGCGAATTGCAAGCGGCGCGCGTTAGCCGCGAGCGCTAGCACCCGAGAGTTGCCGCGCGAATCGTGACTGCTCAAGCACGGGGAGGAGGATTGTGTCGATGAATCCGACGAGATATTCGGCATCGGGACGGCTGCCGTCGGCGAGATGCCTCGCAAGGGGGAGAGACAGCGCGATGTGATGGCAATAGCGCCGGGTCGTGTCGCTGATCTCGATCTCTCCGCGCGCAACGGCGCGATCGATCACGAGATTGAGCGACGAGCGAGCCGGCACAGAAAGCTCGCCGCGCAGCCTCTCCGCGAGCACCTCATCGCCAGTCGCCGCATGCAAGAGTGCGGCCAAGATTGTCATCTCAGAGTCAGTAACCTGCACGAGATCGTCCATGAGGGCCAGAAGGTCTCCCCGGAGGGTGCCAGTGTCGACATCGCCAGGCGGATTCTCCGGCCGATGCCACCGGAGGGCCGTGAGCACGAGTCCGGGCTTGCCCTCCCACTGGCGATACAACGTCGCCGTACTGCACTTGGCCCGCCTCGCGACCGCCGGCATCGTCAAACCCTGGTAACCGACCTCCTCGATCAGCTCCAGCGTGGCGGCAAAAATCTCACCCTGACGGCCCGGAGCGAGCCTGGTCCGATTTGTGCGATCCGTCAGCTCCGACATCACGTTCCCTCGTCTCGAGAAAGCTATAGAGACTCGACAATACCTCTCCGATCGGGACCAGGGCAGTGGCGCAACGGCAGAGACAGCATCGGTGCACGCGACACCCGCGGCGACTGGTTAGACTGACGTCAGAATTTTGGAGGCCCCGTTGGCGCAGTTGTTAGTACTGACATCAGCGGTCGACAGCGAGGTGCTACCTGCGTTGGGCCTGCTGAGCCATCGGGTGAAGCAGCTACCGGCTACCCCGGCCCAACTCGTGAACACGCCGAGTTGCGACCTCATGATGGTCGACGCGCGCAAAGACCTCGCCGCAGCCAAAGCTCTCTGCAAGATTCTCAGCAACACCGGGATCACTGTTCCGCTCATCCTCATCGTCACCGAAGGGGGTCTCGCCGCCGTCACCTCGGAGTGGGGGATCGACGATGTCCTACTCGTCGATGCAGGCCCGGCCGAAGTCGACACGCGCATTCGTCTCGCCATGGGGCGAAAGACCGGCGATCAAACGAGCTCAAAGATCCAGGCATCCGGTGTCGTCATCGATGAGGCAAGCTACTCGGCAAAGGTGCAGGGCAAGCCGCTCGATCTCACATTCAAAGAATTCGAGCTGCTGCGGTTCCTCGCGAGCCATCCCTCCCGCGTCTTCACCCGCGAACAGCTGCTGAGCGAGGTCTGGGGATACGACTACTTCGGCGGCACGCGCACCGTCGATGTGCACGTGCGACGACTGCGCGCAAAGCTCGGCGACCTTGAGTCGCTCATCGGCACCGTGCGCAACGTTGGCTACCGCTTCACCGGCCACGACGATGACGATCAAGGCTCATGACCCCGCCGTCCCTGACTGGCTCGCTGGGCTAATCACCCGCGCGACCAGAGTCGACGGCCAACCTCCCTTCTCCGATCAGACACTGGTCGAGCTGCGTGCCGGGCGACGCACACTCCTCACGATCGGTGAGGATGCTGCGGCCATCGTGCTGCACGGCGCCCCGGGCGAAGCCGAACTCGTCGTCGACCCCGAGGCCCGTCGGCAAGGCTACGGTGCAGCCCTGCTCGAGCTCGTGCTCGCCGAGTGCTCCAACGTGCTGGTGTGGGCGCACGGTGACTCCCCTGGTGCTCGCGCCCTCGCAGCCCGCATGGGCTTCGCCCCTGTGCGTCGCCTGCTGCAGCTCCGTGCTCCCATCGATCTCACCGCGCCGGTCGACGCCGCCGCGCTCGATAGTTTCAGCGCCTTCCGCCCCGGAATCGACGATGCTGACTGGCTCGCACTCAACTCTGCGGCGTTCTCAGCCCACCCAGAACAGGGGGCACTCACCCAGGCCGACCTCGATGCGAGAATGGCCGAGCCGTGGTTTGATCCAGACGACCTTTTGCTGCTGCGGGGGGCTGGCGGCACCCTCGACGCGTTCTGCTGGCTCAAGGTCGAAGGCGGCGTCGGCGAGTTCTACGTTGTCGCAGTAAGCCCGAAACAGCAGGGATCGGGGCTCGGACGGCTGCTTGTGCGGGCCGGGCTCGCGAGGCTCGCGAGCTGCGGCATCCGCACATCATCGCTATATGTCGATGATGACAACAAAGCCGCCGTGCGCCTTTACCGCGCGTTCCACTTTGGCGATTACGCCGTCGACGTGCAGTACCGGCACGAAAAAGAAGTCTGATTCGAGCGACCGCGCGCTGCTAACGTTCACCTGTCTCGGCCCTTGCCCGAGAGTTTTGCTCATGCCAGGAAGGACGTGCAATGTCGCACATCACCACAGCCCGACGTATCGCCGCAATCGGCGTCATTGGCGCACTCGCCCTCACCGGCTGTGCCGCAGAAGCCGCCGCAAAGGACACGACACTCGACCTCGGGGTCTTTGTTCCGATGACATCCTTCGCCTCGTGGGACGCCGCTTGGGATACCCAGTCACCCTATTATCAGGCAGTCTACGACACCCTTTTGCGGGCAGACAACCAGGGTGTGGTCACCCCCGGACTCGCGACGGAATGGGAGTACGACGAGACCCGCACCATCGCGACCTTCACGCTGCGCGAAGATGTCACGTTCAGCGATGGCACAGCATTCGATGCCGAAGTTGCCGCCGAGAACCTTGAGCGCTTTCGCGACGGCGCATCCGAGAACGCCGCGTTCCTCATGGGAATGACGTCGGCCGAGGCCATCGACACGTACACACTTCAGGTCACGCTCTCAGAGCCCGACCCGGCGTTCTTCACGCACCTTTCGCAAAATGCAGGCCTCCAAAGCGCACCCGCAATGTGGGATGCCGCCGACGCCGCAACCAACCCCATCGGCTCTGGCCCATACCTGCTCAACACGCAAGAAAGCGTGCCGGGCGCCAGCTGGGTGTTTGAGCGCCGCGACGACCACTGGGACGCCGGCAGCTTCGCCTACGAAGAGATCATCATCACCTTCTATGCCGACCCGCCCGCGATGCTGGAAGCCATTCAAAGCGGTGCCGTCGATGCGACGCCACTGCAGAGCGCCACGCAGCTCGTCGATGCAGAGGCCGCCGGATACAGCGCCCACATCTCAGAATTCGACTGGGCCGGCATCGTGCTGGCCGACCGCGCAGGCACCATCAACCCCGCGCTCGGCGATGTGCGCGTGCGTCAAGCCATCAACCACGCGCTCGACCGCGAACTACTCGCTGAAGAACTCGCCGCAGGCTGGGGAACCCCCACCACGCAAGTCTTTGGCAAGACCTCGGCGGCCTTCGACCCAGAGCTCGACGACCGCTACCCCTACGACGTTGAGAAGGCGCGCGAACTGCTCGCGGAAGCAGGGTACGCGGACGGCCTCACCCTTGTGATGCCCACCAGTAGCTATGCGCCAGAAACCGAGAGAGCCCTCTATGTGGAGCAGTTCGCCGCAGTCGGCATCACCCTGGAATGGGAGATGACGGGCGACGAACTCTTCGGACGCATGCTCGGCGGCTCATGGTCTGCCTTCACCATGCAGCTCCAAGCTGAAGCGACAGCGTGGGAAGCGCTGCAGCTCTCACTGATGCCGTTCTCCGCCTGGAACCCCTTCAGGATCGAAGACCCCACAGTGATGGAACTGGCGCAGACCATCCGAATGGGCGATGAGAGCGAGCCAGAGCAGGCCGCGGCAGCAGCGGAGCTCGGAGAGTACGTCGTCGAACAGGCGTGGTTCGCACCGACATTCCGTATTCAGTCGGCCTACATCACCAACAGCCACACGCTCGTCGCCCGACAGGCCGACAACGCGGTGCCGTACCTCTGGAACATCAAGCCGCGCTAGTCATGCCACCACGCGTGTTTACCAATTGGCAAGGTGGGGGTGCCAAGATTGGCCGATGGACAGCGACACCTTCATTGATGACACCGGCCTGGCTACCGACAGCCTCGACGATGACGACTACGACTCGGCGTGGGTTGACGACGGAACGCTGCCCGCCGAGCGGTACCTTGACCGCGAACTGAGCTGGCTCGCGTTCAACACGCGAGTGTTGGAGTTGGCCGAGGATGCCACGCTCCCCCTGCTCGAACGCGTGAACTTTCTCGCCATCTTTGCGAGCAACCTCGACGAGTTCTTCATGGTGCGTGTCGCCGGCCTCAAGCGCCGCATCGCCACCGGCATCGCGGTGCCGACAAACATCGGCCGGGCGCCCGCCGACGTGCTCGCCAGCATCAGCCTGCGGGCCCACGAGTTGCAGGAGCGCCATTCGATTGCCTTCAAAGAGATCGTCAAGCCCGCCCTCGATGAAGCCGGCATCCATATCGAGTCGTGGACCGACCTCGACCAGGAGGATCGCGATCGGGTCGCCGAGATCTTCTCCGCGCAGATCTTTCCGGTGCTCATGCCGCTCGCGGTCGACCCCGCGCATCCGTTCCCATACATTTCTGGCCTCTCGCTGAACCTTTCGGTGCGCGTGCGGCACCCCAAGAGCGGCAAAGAGCAGTTCGCCCGCATCAAGGTGCCGACGATCCTGCCGCGCTTCGTGCGACTGCCGGATGATGAGCGAGGGTTGCTGCGGTTTATTCCGCTCGAAGACCTCATCTCAAACCACCTCGGCGACCTGTTCCCCGGCATGGAGATTCTCGACCACCACGAGTTCCGCGTCACCCGCAACGAAGACGTCGAGGTTGAGGAAGACGAGTCAGAGAACCTGATTCAGAGCCTCGAGCGCGAGCTGTTGCGCCGCCGTTTCGGCCCGCCCATCCGGCTTGAGATCAGCGACGACATGGATGAGCGCACCCTCGAGCTGCTCGTGCGCGAACTCGGTGTTACGCAGCAAGAGGTGTACCGCCTGCCGGCACCACTCGACCTCGGCGGCCTGTTCGAAGTGTTCAAGATCGACCGTCCGACGCTCAAATACCGCAAGCATGTGCCGACCACGAGCACGGCCCTCATGCCGTCCGAGCCCGGCGCCGAGCCAGACATCTTCGCTTCAATCGCGCGTCGCGATGTGCTCGTGCACCACCCCTACGAATCGTTCGGCACGAGCGTGCAGGCGTTTTTGGAGCAGGCCGCAGCGGATCCCGCCGTGCTCGCCATCAAGCAGACCCTCTATCGCACGAGCGGTGACAGCCCCATCGTCGAAGCGCTCATCGACGCGGCCGAAGCCGGCAAGGCGGTGCTTGCGCTCGTCGAAATCAAGGCGCGCTTCGATGAGCAGGCAAACATCTCGTGGGCACGCAAGCTCGAAAAGGCCGGTGTCCACGTCGTCTACGGTCTCGTCGGCCTCAAGACGCACTGCAAGCTCGCCCTTGTCGTGCGGCAAGAACAAGACGGGACCCTCCGCAACTACAGCCACGTCGGCACGGGCAACTACAACCCCAAGACAAGCCGCGTCTATGAAGACCTCGGGCTCTTTACCGCCGACCCGGTCGTCGGCAAAGACCTCACCCGCCTCTTCAACGAGCTCTCCGGCTACGCCATCGAGAAGAAGTTCAAGCGCCTGCTCGTCGCCCCCCTCCACCTCCGCAAAGGCCTGCTCAAGCGCATCGAAGCCGAGCGAGCCAATGCGGTCGCAGGCAAGCGCAGCGGCATCCGCATCAAGCTCAACTCAATCGTCGACGAGCAAATCATCGACGCCCTCTACCGTGCGAGCCAGGCGGGCGTGCCCGTCGACCTCGTCGTGCGCGGCATCTGCGGGCTCCGGCCCGGGGTCGAGGGGCTCAGCGAAACGATCCGCGTGCGCTCTGTGCTCGGGCGGTACCTCGAGCATTCACGCATTTTCTGGTTCGAGAACGACGGCGACCCGCAGGTCTTCATCGGGAGCGCCGACATGATGCACCGCAACTTGGACCGCCGCATCGAAGCCCTCGTGCGCCTCGTCGACCCGGAGCACCTCGACCGCGTGAGCGGACTCCTCGACCTCGCGATGTCGACCGAAACCTCATCGTGGTATCTCGAGAGCGACGGCGAATGGGTGCGTCAACACCTTGATGCCGAAGGTGCGCCGCTCAGCGACATGCAGAATGTCGTCATGACGTCTGTGACCTCCCGCCGACGCCCGAGCGGCCCCCGGTGACGCCCGAGTCGGCACCGCCCCCCGTCATCGCCGCCGGCGCCCTGTGCTGGCGCATCATCGACGGCAGAATTCGTGTGCTGCTCGTGCACCGTGATCGCCACGGCGATGTCTCCCTGCCAAAAGGCAAGGTCGACGCCGGCGAGAGCCTGCAGGAGACGGCGGTGCGAGAGATCGCCGAGGAGACCGGCCTCGCCATCGCACTCGGTGCACCACTCGGCACGACCGAGTACAAGCTGCCGGGCGGACGCGAAAAGATCGTGCACTACTGGACGGCCGAAGTCGATGACAGCACACACGCTGCATCGACATTTGCACCGAACGACGAGATAGCCAGGCTCGAGTGGCTCACGCTCAAGAAGGCGCACAAGGCGCTGACCTACCCGCACGATCGTGCCGTGCTCGAGCGCTTTCAGGCTCGCGTCGGCAACGACACACTCCGAACGTTTGCGATCATCGCACTCCGACACGGCAAGGCCATGCCCCCGCACACCTTCCCCGGCGTTGATGCCGAACGACCGCTCCAGCCCGCCGGCGTGGAGCAGGCCAAGCAGGCGGCGAAAGCGATCGCCGCCTACCGCCCGAAGAAGCTCCTCTCGAGCAGTGCTGTGCGCTGTGTCTCGACAATCAAACCGATCGCAACCCTCACCGGCCTCTCGATCAAGTCGACGCACAAGATCAGTCAAGACGCGTGGGAGCAGGGCGGTGGGGATGTCGCGGCCATCGTCACAAAGCGGCTCGCGAAGCGCGTCACCGCGGTGCTGTGCAGTCACGGCCCCGTGCTTCCCGAGATCGTGGCCGAGGTGGCGAGGCAGAGCAATACGCAGGCCGATCGATCCGTCAGGGCCTCCGGAATGCTCGAGACGGGAGCGTTCACCGTGCTGCACCTTGCGGCCGAGCGACCCGACGCCGGAATCGTCGCGATCGAGATGCACGGGCCGGCCTAGCGGCGCTCTGACACTGACGCCGTCGCATGGGCGGGCATCGCGCGGGTCCACGCAAAAAAGTCGTTAGCCTGTACAGGTGATTCTTGAGGGCACCCGGTGACACGAGTTCGACGTCGCATAGCGGCACTGTCGGCCATCGTCGCAGCATTGGCACTGACATCGTGCGCGGTGAATGAGGCGTTCCCCGGCACCGCCACCGGAGTCTCCGGCATCGTGATCGGCGGAGGCTCGAGCGCACAACAGTCTGCACAAGAAGCCTGGATCGTGGGGTTCCAGACCATCAATCAGGGGGCGACGGTCGAATATGACCCGGCCGGATCGGGTGCCGGTCGTGAAATGTTCATCGCTGGCGGCACCGCGTTTGCCGCGTCGGATCGGGCCTACACGCTAGAAGAGCTCGAGGAGTCGCCGTTCGAGGCGTGCACTCCTGGGAGCGACATCGTCGAAATCCCCGCGTACATCTCCCCCATCGCGATCGCCTTCAGCCTCGATGGGATCGACGAACTCAACATGGATGCAGCGACGATCGCTGGCATCTTCGCTGGGGACATCACCCGGTGGAACGATGACGCGATCGTTGCGCTGAACCCTGAGGTCGACCTTCCCGACCAGGTGATCACCCCCGTGCATCGCAGCGATGACTCCGGCGTCACCGAGAACTTCACGTCGTATCTCCACGCAACAGCACCCGAGGTGTGGCCCTATGAAGAAGACGGCGTGTGGCCCTTCGAAGGAGGCGAGGCCGCACAGGGCAACTCTGGCGTGGTCGACACCGTGAGCAACGGCTCTGGCACGATCGCCTATATCGACGCCTCCCGCGTCGGTGAGCTCGGTGTCGTTTCGGTGAAGGTGGGAGACGAATTCGTGCCCTACTCTTCGGAGGCCGCTGCCGCAATCGTGGATGTCTCGCCGATCGGCGAAGGTCGCGCAGACAGCGACCTCGCCGTCGAAATCGACCGAACTTCGACCGAAGCGGGGGTCTACCCGATCGTGCTGCTGAGCTACCTCATCGGATGCATCGACTACGTCGACAAAGACGATGCCGAGCTGGTGAAGGCCTACTTCGAATACGTCATCAGCGACGAAGGGCAACTCGCCGCGGCAGACCACGCCGGTTCGGCCCCCATCTCGGAGCGGCTCTTCGAACGGGCATCCGCCGCCGTCGAGCGCATCGGCTGACGGGGGATATTTAGATGACCACACAGTCGACTTACCCGAAAATCAAGGCCAAGCTTCGGCTCGGCGACCGCATCTTCTCCACCACCGCGCTCACCGCCGGTGCTCTCATTCTCGCAATCCTCGCGCTCGTCGCCGCCTTCCTCATCATCGAGAGCGTGCCGGCGCTGACGAGCGACCCCGACGACGTCCAGATCCTCGAGGGCGAAGCATTCGGAAGCTACGTGCTCCCCCTCGTCTTCGGCACCCTCTGGTCGTCGGCCCTCGCCCTCACCATGGCCGTGCCAGTGGCGATCGGCATCGCGCTCTTCATCTCGCACTACGCGCCGCGGAGGCTCGCCGCCGGGCTCGGCTACATCATCGACCTGCTCGCGGCAGTGCCATCCGTCGTGTTCGGGCTGTGGGGGGCGAACGTGCTCGCGCCCGCCGTGCAACCCTTCTACACGTGGCTCACCGAGAATCTCGGTTGGATTCCCCTGTTCGCGCCGCCGGCATCCGGCACCGGTCGCACGATCCTCACGGCGTCGATCGTGCTCGCCGTCATGATCCTCCCGATCATCACCGCCCTCACCCGCGAGGTGTTTCTGCAGACCCCCGTGCTGCATGAAGAAGCGGCGCTCGCCCTCGGCGCCACGCGCTGGGAGATGATCCGCACTGCCGTGCTCCCCTTCGGCAGGCCCGGCATCATCAGCGCCTCCATGCTCGGGCTCGGCCGTGCACTGGGTGAAACGATGGCCGTCGCGATGGTGCTGTCTGCCTCTGGTGGCATCACCCTCGCCGTGCTGACCTCATCGAACCCCGGCACGATCGCTGCAAACATTGCCCTCAGCTTTCCCGAAGCGTTCGGGCTCAACATCAACCTCCTCATCGCAACCGGCCTCATCCTCTTCGCCATCACCCTTGTCGTGAACATGATCGCCCGATGGATCATCAATCGCCGCAAAGAGTTCTCGGGAGCCAACTGATGACGAACTCCACTCTGGCCGCAAACCCTTACGCCTCCGGCATCCTCGGCAAATACACCCCCTGGTTCGTGCTCGCCGGCGCCCTCGTGATCTCCGTCGTCAGCTTCTGGCTCATCGGCCAGGCCGACGATGGCTCATTCAACATCGTGGGTGCCATCCTCGTGTCGGCGCTGCTCTACATGGCCGGCATCTACACGATCTCCCTCCTCATCGAGGGGGCTCGCAAAGCCAAAGATCGGCTCGTTACGGCGCTCGTCGTCAGCGCGTTCGTGGTCGCCCTCCTCCCCCTCATCTCGCTCCTCTACACGGTCGTCGCCAATGGCACGGCCCGGTTCGACCTCGAGTTCTTCACATACTCGATGCGCAATATCCTGGGCTCCGGCGGCGGTATCGTGCACGCCATCGTCGGCACCCTCCTCATGACCCTCACCGCCGCTGTGATCTCGGTGCCGATCGGCCTGCTCGCCTCGATCTACCTCGTCGAGTACGGGCGCGGTCCGCTCGCACGCGCCATCACCTTCTTCGTCGATGTCATGACCGGCATCCCCTCGATCGTTGCCGGGCTCTTTGCCTACTCGGTCTTCGCGATCTTCTTCGGGCCCGGCATCAAACTCGGCATTGCCGGCGCCGTCGCACTCGCCGTGCTCATGATTCCCATCGTCGTGCGCTCGTGCGAAGACATGCTCAAGCTCGTGCCCAACGAACTTCGCGAAGCGGCCTACGCGCTCGGCGTGCCGAAATGGCTCACCGTGATGAAGGTTGTGCTGCCGACATCCATCGCCGGAATCATGACCGGTGTGACGCTCGCCATCGCCCGTGTGATCGGCGAAACCGCACCGCTACTCATCGCCGCCGGCTTCACCAACAACCTCAACTACAACCTCACCGAAGGTCGCATGCAGAGCCTGCCGGTGCTCGTCTACAACCAGTACGTGAGCCAGGGCACGGTGCCGCAAGACTCAATCGACCGGGCCTGGGCCGGAGCGCTCACCCTCATCCTCATCGTCATGGCACTCAACCTCATCGCCCGCCTCATCGCCCGCTATTTCGCCCCCAAGACCGGCCGCTAGAAGGAACACAGTGTCAAAACGCATCGAAGTACGCGACCTCGACGTCTACTACAGCAAGTTCAAGGCCGTCGAAGGCATCACGCTCAACATCGAGCCGCGCAGCGTCACCGCATTCATCGGCCCGTCCGGTTGCGGCAAATCGACCTTTCTCCGCACGCTCAACCGCATGCACGAGGTCATTCCAGGCGCCTACGTCGACGGTGAAGTGCTCATCGACGGCAGCAACCTCTACGGTGCCGGAGTCGACCCCGTGCTCGTGCGCCGCCAGGTCGGCATGGTGTTTCAGCGCCCCAACCCGTTCCCGACCATGTCGATCAAAGAGAACGTGCTCGCGGGGGTCAAGCTCAACAACCGCAGCATCTCCAAGTCGGATGCTGACGACCTCACCGAGCGGTCACTCCGCGGCGCCAACTTGTGGAACGAGGTCAAAGACCGCCTCGATCGCCCGGGATCGGGGCTCTCGGGAGGTCAGCAGCAGCGGCTCTGCATCGCCCGCGCCATCGCCGTCTCCCCCGACGTGCTGCTCATGGACGAACCATGCTCCGCGCTCGACCCGATCTCGACGCTCGCGATCGAAGACCTCATCGAAGAGCTGAAGACCGAATACACGATCGTGATCGTGACGCACAACATGCAGCAGGCCTCGCGCGTCTCCGACCGCACGGCGTTCTTCAACATCGCCGGCACCGGACACCCCGGCAAGCTCATCGAATACGACGACACCGACACGATCTTCTCGAAGCCGTCCGTGCAGGCGACAGAAGACTACGTCTCCGGCAAATTCGGCTGATATCCTCGCCCGCGTGAGCGGCAAAGTCGACTTCAAGAAGACCCTCGACTCGTACCGAGCCAAGCTCGGCGAGATCAGAGTCATCGATGTGCCGCCCATGCAGTACCTCATGATCGACGGTCACGGCGACCCGAACACCTCACCCGAGTTCGCCGAAGCGATCGAGACGCTCTACCCGGTCGCCTACGCCCTGAAGTTCGCCAGCAAGCGCGAGCTCGACCAGGATTACGTGGTGAGCCCACTCGAAGGACTCTGGTGGGCGGACGACATGGCGTCGTTCACCGCGGCCCGCGACAAGTCGCAGTGGGACTGGACCCTCCTGCTGATGGTGCCCGACTGGATCGACCGCGCGATGTTCGACGCGGCGATCGAGCGGGTACAGGAGAAGAATCTGCCGCGACTTGGGCAGCTTCGCCTCGAAACCCTGGCGGAGGGGCGCTGCGTACAGACCCTGCACGTCGGCGCGTTCGATGACGAAACCACGCTGCTCGAAACACTTCACAACGAATTTATCCCGCACCACGGCCTGCGCATGACCGGCGAGCACCATGAGATCTATCTCAGCGACACCCGAAAGGTTGCACCGGAGAAGCAGCGGACCATTCTGCGGCAGCCGGTTGTCGCTGGGTAAGCCCGCTGGGGAAGTATCAAAACCGGGGAATCGTGGGGGTTTCGATACGCTCGCTGGCGCTCGCTACTCAACCGGCGTTAGGCGCTCTCGATGATCACGATGGGTTCGGTCGTCGGCTGCTCGGAACCACCCTCCGGCTCCACCGTGATGCCGACCGCGTCACCGCCCGTCATGAGGCCGTCGAGCACACGCCACGTCTTGCCATCCTGCGCGGGCTCAAACGTGCCATCCGGAATCGCGCCGCCGTCGCCGATGTACCAAAGCTGGTAGGTCTGGCCGGCGGGCAACTCGGGCAAGTCGTCGATCAGCACCGCCGAACGTCGCTGCTCGAGCGACCAGATGAGCGTCGCCGTGCTGCCATCCGACAGCTGCGCGACCGCCTCCTGCGCATCAGACGCAGACTGGATCTCGGCGAGTGCCGTCGCCTGCGAAACCTCGAAGTTGTTCTGCGAAATCATGCTGCCGACCACACCGCCGCCAACGAAAAGCAAGACAGCTGCGGCCACAGCGACGAGAAGCGTGGCCGGGCTGCGCGTCCACCGCGCGCGGGCGCGCTGCTCGGCAGGGCCGGCGACTGGGCCTGCGTCAGCCGCCGAGACAGGCTCGGCAGTCGGGGCTGCATCGGCAACCGGCTCGAGAGGCGCCTGCTGCGGGGTCACCGCGACCTGTGCAAGCAGGCGGGACCGCAAATCCGCACTCGGTTGGGCAGGCTCAGTGGCCGCTCCGAGCGCCGCACTGACCTCAGCGAACGCGGATGCATCGGCCGCAGCATCCGGGTTCGCCGAAAGCCAGGCCTCATATTCGGCGCGCTCGTCGTCGTTCAGGGCGCCGAGGGCGTAGGCGGCGGCGAGCTCGTCGGGATTGCGGTGTTCACTCATGACGCCACCCCCAGTTCTGTGCGCAATCGGAGCATCCCATCACGGATGCGGGTCTTGACGGTGCCGAGCGGCACACTGAGCGCCTCGGCGACCTCGGTCTGCGTGAGCCCACCGTAGTAGGCGAGGCTCACGGCCTCGCGCTGCAGGTCGGAAAGCTGCGCCATGGCAACCCTCACCCGCTCATGCTCGACCGACGTTTCAACCGTCTCGGCGACCTCGTCGTAGGGCGTGCCGAGATCACGGATGCCGATGACCAGGTCGCGGTCACGGCCCGACTGGGACGAACGGATGCGGTCGATCGCGCGACGGTGCGCCATGGTCATAATCCAGGTCATGGCAGCTCCCTTCGTCGAATCGAACCTCGGGGCCGTCTGCCAGATCTCGAGGAACACCTCCTGTGCAACCTCTTCAGACTGCGCATGGTCGACCAGAACCCGGCGGATCAAGCCGAGCACACGCGCCGCGGTGAGGTCATAGAGCTCTGCGAAAGCGCTCTGGTCGCCACCGGCAACGCGCCGGAGGATCGCCGAAACGAGTTCCGACTGCTGCGCAGCGGCCCTCTCGATATCGGCGGTCACAACCCCCAGCATGCCAAACTTCCGGAGCCGCGGCGTTCACCCCACCGCACACCCGCGGTGGTAGGTCGGCGAACAGACCTTCGGCCCGGTCCTCGAGCGAGTCGGATTCCGGTCACATCATTGGTTCGGAGCGGACACCGCAACGGATTGGTCAGCGCGGATGCATCGGCGCGAGTTGGGCAACACGAAACCGGGCGACGGGGGATGCGCGGCCGCTGAGAATGCCAGGCCGCAGAAACGCCTCTCGGCGCGAGGCCGCTCGGAGCGGCAAATATTGGAGCCCGGGGTTACTGCGGCCCGGCTCGAACGAGTGTAGCCGCCACCCGCTGGGCACCCAAGCTGAGGCCGCACGCTCTCGGCGAACGGGGCACCGAAGCATCCGGTCACGACCCACGGGGGCGTTAGTCGAGGGCACCCCCGCGCCACAGCTTGGCGCAGGTCGCCAGCTCGGCGGCCATGTGCGCCAGGCGCGACGCCTTCGTCGTGAGCGCGGTCGCCCGCTCGGGCGACGGCACCTCCTGGTCGTCGGCGATGCTCGTCGCGCCAAGCGAAATGATGCGGCAGAACGCGGCTGCCCGCTCAAGGGCCACCGCGAAATCGCCCTCAAAAAGTCCGCGAAGAATCTGGTCGGCGAGCGCCGTGATCTCCGCCGGCCCGGTCGGGGCGGTCGCGCCCGCCACAACGGGGTCGATCGTCACGGCAATCTCGCTGCCGCGGCGGTAGAGCAGTGCCGACTCCTCCGCATCCTGCCGTGTGAGCGCCCTGAGCAGGTAGATCGCCCACAGTGCGCCGGGCAGGCTGCGGGGGCTCGCCCGCGACCACAGCTCCGCGATCGCGTCGATGCCGTGGTCGTCGGTGTAGGCGACCAACCGGTCGACGATGTCGGTCTCCGGGGCATCACGCACCCGGCTGAGCAGCGCGCCAGCGGTTTCGTGGGCGATGCGACTCACCTGGGCGGGGTCGTCCCCGCCCAGGAATTCGTCGAATCGCGACCCAGAGAAAAGGGTCGGCTTGTGAAAGTCCTCAGCCACCCGACAAGCCTACGCTGACGCGCCTCCTCAACCGGCGTCAGCCGATCATCCGAAGGTGAACGAGTACGCCTGCACTCCGGCGCCAAACTCGACCTCAAGCGTGCCCTCCTCGAGGTCGCCCGGATCGATGATCGGATACGAGTTCGGTGTGCCGCTCACCTCGAATTCGCGCTCTTCGCCGTCGACCGTCACCGTCACCGTGCCTTCGCCCGCGAGCACCATGCGGATCTCCGCTGCCGTGTAGCTGAGGCGGATGCTGCCGCGCTCCTCCGGCTCGATGAACTGTGTCGTGAGCGTCCAGTCGCCGTCGAGAGCAAACGAGTCCTTGTCGAGGTCGTCGGGGAACTCGAACGATGTCGTCTGCGACGAATAGCGCTCCTCACCCCCAAAGTTCACCACCTTCGTCGGCGACAGGTACGTCTCCGGCGTGGTGCGCTCGGTGGGGGTTTCGTCGGCGACATCCGTGGCGGGCGGCAACTCGACATCCGGGTTTGCCTGCACCAGCAGTTCGCGGATGTGCGCCTCGGTGGTGGCATAGCCGCCCTCACCAAACTTGATGTGCCGCACAGTGCCTTCGGCGTCGATCACGTAGTGCGCGGGCCAGTACCGGTTGCGGTAGTTGGTCCAGGTGGAGAGCGAATTGTCGAGGGCGACCGCGTATTCGATGCCGAAGTTCTCTGCACCAGCCTTCACGTTGCGGGGCTCCTTCTCGAACGCGTACTCCGGCGAGTGCACGCCGATGACCTCAAGACCGAGATCCTTATACGAGTCGTACCAGGCGACCGTGTGCGGGATAGACCGCTGGCAGTTGATGCACGAGTAGGCCCAGAAATCGACGAGTACGACCTTGCCGCGGAGCTCCTCCAGCTCGATCGCCTCATTGCCGGGTGTGTTGAACCACTCTGTGATGCCCTGAATGTCGGGGGCGGTGCCACACGACTCCAACTCGGTCGCGCCGTTTGTGCACTGATCGAGATCCTTGTTCTGCTCGTTCACAAGCCCACCAAGATCGAGCTGCTCGGTCACCTGCTCGTTGTTGCCCACCGCATCCTGCAGCACACTCGTGTAGTCCGGGATGATGCGCTGCAGCGCCTGCGGCAGGTTGAAGACAAGACCGATCGCGAGGGCGATCATGACGACACCACCGGTGACGCGGATGGCGCGCTGGTGCTTGCGGAACGACTTCACACGCTGCGCAACCCGACGACCGGCAAGCGCGAAGATGAGGAGCGGCAGTGCCGCGCCAATCGCGAACGTCGCCGTGAGCACCACCGTGTCGATGCCGATCTCACCGGTCGAACCGGCGACCGTGATCGCGGCGAGCACCGGGCCAGCACACGGCACGTACACGGCACCCAGCGCAATACCGAGCACGAAGCCACCACGTTCGGTGCCGACGTCCTTCTTGGGAATCCAGGAGAACGGCTTCTCGAGGATCGACTCGAACCTCGGCACGATGAGACCGATGCCGATGAGCACGAGCACGACGAGGCCTGCCCAACGGAGTGTGTCCTGCGGCAGGTTGAGGAGCGCAAGGAGGATCGAGCCGAGGAGAGTGAAGGTCGCGAAGCTCGTGACGAGCCCGGCAATGACAAGGTATGGCCGCCAGCGCGAAGCACGCGGCTCCTCGCCGTTGGCCCCCTGCACGCCGCCGCTGAGAAAGATGACCGGGAGCACGGGGAGGATGCACGGCGAAATGCCGGTGATGAGCCCCCCAACGAGTCCTATCAGGGCGAGTGTCAGCATCGTGTCCTCCTGGGTCTGCGGCGCGATCGGCCTACATACCCTTCGGCGCGGAGGGGTGATCGGGATTGGTGGAAAAAAATTATGCAAACGCACCAATCCATTTCGCGGAGGGTGCCGAACGCCACTGTGAAGGCCCACAGCACAGTGGCCTCGGGTCGGGCTTCCGGCATCCCCAACGAAGGAGAAGATCATGCGAATCATGAACCGCACCCCCATGGCCGCTGTGGCGCTCGCCGCCGTCGCCATGTTCGGCCTGTCCGCCTGCACCATGGACACCGCCTCGGACGACACCGCAGAGATGGAAGAGATGGAGACTGAAGAGTCGCCCTCGACAGACGAAGACCTCACCGCAAACCTCGTCGGCTCCGGCTGCCAGGATTACGCCACCGCCGTTCCGGATGGCGACGGCTCGATCGTCGGCATGTCGATGGACCCCGTCGCGGTCGCCGCCTCAAACAACCCGCTGCTCACGACGCTCGTCGCCGCAGTCTCGGGTGAACTCAACCCCGACGTGAACCTCGTCGACACCCTCAACGGTGACGAGTTCACCGTCTTCGCCCCCGTCGATGACGCCTTCGCGGCACTCGACGCGGCCACCGTCGAGTCGCTCGCACTGCCGGAGAACGCGCAGATGCTCACCGACATCCTCACCTACCACGTTGTTCCCGGCCAGATCGCGCCTGACGCGATCACCGGAATGCAGACCACCGTCCAGGGTGGAATGGTCGAGGTGACCGGCGAAGGTGACGACCTCATGGTCAACGGCGCCACCGTGATCTGTGGTGGAGTGCAGACGGCGAACGCCACCGTGTACCTCATCGACGCAGTGCTCATGCCTTCCTAAGCACCACCGCACAGCCGACCGGCCCGTCATCGCCCCCAGAGCGATGGCGGGCCGGTCTTGTGTGTGCGCGTGGCGTGAGTGTCGAGTAGTTCACCTTCCCGCGATCCCGGAGGGTGAACTACTCGGCACTCACGAGCGTGCGCGGCGGATGTCTCGGGGCTGTAGATTTGACGGGTACGGGCCTGTAGCTCAGTTGGTAGAGCATCGGACTTTTAATCCGCGGGTCGCGAGTTCGAGCCTCGCCGGGCCCACTACTGACTGCGCGGAACACGGGAGGTTCGTGAGTGATCGCCCTTGTCGCACCTCCATCTCAGACCTCTCCTTGTGCGCGATTGGGGCAACCATGGGCGAGCCTGCTGGGACAAGGTCGGCGGGCCGAGATACTGTCAGGCCTACAAGCATTTAGGAGAGGTATTGGCTGCGCAAACAACCTCGGAGTATCGGGCATACCCGTGGATTAAGGGCCAACTGGTAGCTTCCGGTTGGAATGACGCGAATCCGAACACTGACCCCCGAGGCCAGATCTGGGAACAGAACGAATGTCTCGCCAACGCGGAAATCCGGAAGGGTCTTGGTCTGCAAAAGCCCGAGTTTGTCCTGCGAATTACCGACAATCAGTACTGGGTAGTGGAAGCGAAGGCATCGCATCGTCAGTTTGGAAAGTCGCTCTCTGAAGCTCAGAGCTACGCGGACGCAATAAACGCGGCTTCCAACCTCGTGACGGTGCGATTTGCGACAGGGGTTGCTGGAACTGCGACAAGCGGGTTCAAGGTCGCCACGTCCTTCTTGGCTGAGGATGGCACCTGGGAAATGGTGACTCAGGCAGGAACGAACTTCGACGGGTTTCTAACGATGCAGGAAACGCTTCGCATCCTATCCGCCGAGAACGCAGACCTAAGCGCCGTACCAATGACGATCGCGGAGGTAATCGAGGTTGGGAAGTACATCAACAAGAAACTGCACTCCGCCAAAGTGCCGAAGGAACGTCGCGCGTTGCTCGTTGCAGTCCTTCTGCTCGCTCTCGAACGCGACCCAAACATCAGCATGTCCGGTGAGCCGAAGGTCTTCCTCGCCGACGTTAGCACTCGCGCCCGTATCGTCTTCGAGAACGCGAACCGAGTGCCTCTGTGGGAATCGTTGCAGATTCTTCCGGAGAACGACAACGTTGCCGCACTCGCCAACGCGCTCAGCGATGTACTGAAGAAGCTGAAGGAACACGACCTCCTGAACACAGCTCGAAGCGCCGACGTATTGGGTGCGTTCTTTGAAAGCTTCCTCAAGTACGGCAATTCAAGTAAGGACCTGGGGATCGTCCTAACTCCCAGGCACATCTGTTGGCTCGCAGCAGAGGCCATGGCGATCACGCGGGATGACGTGGTGTATGACCCCACCGTCGGCACGGCTGGGTTCCTGGTCGCCGCTTTCAACCGCGTGCTGCGCTCAGCTACCGCTAAAGAAGCCGAAGCGTTCGCAATCTCTAACCTCTACGGGATCGAGCACTCGGGCGAAATCGCCGCGCTCGCCTTCATCAACATGTACTTCCGGGGCGACGGCAAACACAATCTGAAGATTGACTCATCGCTCCCCTATCGATTAATTCTCGAGGAGGAGGACGACTCAGCCCTCCGCTTTAAGCGCGGACTAGACGTCCCGAAGAGTGAAACTCTCGCCGTGACTCGCGTCATGATGAATCCGCCGTTTGCACTCCCCGACCTCGAAGAAGCCGAAACTCGCTTCGTGGATCATGGTCTTCGCCAGCTCGTACCTAACGGGTTGCTATTCGCAATTCTTCCCTCGTCGATTCTGTATGACGCGGATTATTCCGACTGGCGCAAAGAATTACTGGAACACAACACGCTGCTTAGCGTTATGGCTCTTCCGACCGACGTGTTCTACCCAGTTTCAGCGGAAACTGTTGGTGTGTTTCTTCGAAAGGGCACGAAACACGAAGAGGAGTCAAGTGTTGCCTGGGTCCGTCTAACGGACGACGGGTTCACAAAGCGCAAGGGATTCCGTGTGGAGCGACGAGGCGTTCAATTCAAGGAGTTCCTTCGTCCGACCGTGAATGCGCTTCGCACATGGTTTTTGTCAGGCGTCGAGAGCGCAGCCGTGCCTGGCCAGCTCGAGTTCAGCCCACTCAACAGCAGCGAGTGGCTGCCACAGGTCCATCTGGGGGTTGCTTCGTTGGACGCTGTTTCGTACCAGGACTACGTGCGTGAAACTTATCGCCAGATTCTCATTCAGAAATTGCGCGCACCGCAATTAGCCAAAGACGAGGAAGCCCTAAGTGCCTGACAAGTTAGTCGCGATGGAGGATCTCTTTACGTTCGAAGCTGCGCGGTCGAGCGGCATCAACGACTACGAACCCGGCCCGACGCCCTTCGTCACGAGCACGATGCTCAACAATGGAGTCGTCGGCTACGTCACAGCCAAGGTAGGCGACAAAGTGTTCGACGGGCCCGCCCTATCTATCTCGGGCCTGGGAGACGCGACGGTCCAGTTAGAGCGCTTCCTCCCAAAAGGGAACGGGGGAGATTCGCTGACCATCTGCACGCCGAAATTGGAACTCAGTTCACACCAGCTTGTGGGTATTGCATCTGCTTTCAACATGCTGCACGCGTGGAGATTCAGCTTCGGGCGCAAGACGTCACTTCGGCGGATCGCAAGACTGAAGCTCCCCGCAGACTTGCCTCCCACTGAAGACATCTGGACTGCGGAGTCCGATGCCGTTGCAAGCTTGAATCTGACGCTTCGCAATCTGTAGGAAACAACCCTCTGCAACAAAGGCATCGAACCCCACGACGTTCTCGGTTTAGTTGCCTGAGCCCCACCGGTCCCACTTCATCACCGCGTTCGGCGACGGACTGTTCCGTTCCTTGCGCCCCACCCCATTCACCGAGCCGGGCTGCCCGTGCGCCCGCACGAACGCGAGGTGCGCCGCCGCGCACGCCCCCCGCAGCGTGCGGTAGTAGCCGATGAGGTGCCGGTCGGTCTCCTCGCCCGTGACGGCGCGGTAGCCGCGCTCCCCGGCACACTCGAGCAGCCGCACGATGGCGTAGCGGCGACCGTACTGGTCGAGCATCCACCACTCCCCCGGATGCTGCTCGACGGCGGCGAGGATCGGATGCCAGTTGGGGCTGTAGGTGCTGCGGGCGCGGGCCGAAGCATCCACGCCGTCTTGCACGCTGTGCCGTAGTGCCATGTCGCTCTCCTGATGGTGCTGGAGCAGCCGGCCTCTGCGAGAGCTCGATCATACGCGTGACGGATGACACGGGTGCGAGGCACTATTCGAACTCGGCGAGCCACTTCGTGAGGAGGGCCTCGAGTTGCGCGCGTTCGTCTGCCGTGAGCACCGCGAGCAGGCGGTGCTCGTTCGCGATGTGCTCCGTGAAGGCCCGGTCGATGAGGTCGCGGCCGGCGGAGGTGAGGGCGATGACGCGACCACGACCATCCGTGTCGCTCGCGCGACGGCTGACGAGTCCCGCGCGTTCGAGGCGGTCGACGCGTTTTGTCATGGCGCCGGAGGTCACCATGGTGTGGTCGGCGAGTGCGCTCGGCGTGCGCTCGAAGGGCTCGCCCGCGCGACGCAGCGTCGCGAGCACATCGAAGTCGCCTTCGCCGAGCCCGTGCCGCGCATACACCTGGGTGAGCTCGGCAGAGACATGCTGCGTGAGCCGGCTGAGTCGCCCGAAGACCCCCTGGGGTGTCACGTCGAGGTCTGGGCGTTCCACTCTCCAGGCGTCGCGAATGCGTGCGACCCGATCGGATGCTTCCACCATGCCCTCCACAATAGCTTCCCAGTAAGCTACTATTGCTTCCATGGAAACTACTTTGCGGTGGGGGCTCGTCACCGCGATCGCCCCGATCGCCTGGGGGACCACCTACTTCGTCACCCAGGAGTGGCTCCCGGCAGAGACCCCGCTCTGGGGCGCCGCAATTCGCGCCCTCCCGGCGGGGCTCATCCTCCTCGCGATCAGCCGGCGCCGCCCGCGCGGCTCGTGGTGGTGGCGCTCGTTCGTGCTCGGCACCCTCAACATGGGTGCCTTCTTCGCGCTCATCTACGTCGCCGCCCAACTGCTGCCGAGCAGCATCGCCACCACCGTCATGGCGACCGCACCGATGGCGATGATGCTGCTCGCGTGGCCGATCATCCGCGAACGTCCGCGGGGGCTGCAACTCGCCGGCGCCGGGTTGGGCATCGCGGGGGTGTTCCTCATGGTGTTTGCCGGGGCATCCGGCATCAACCCGCTCGGGGTCGCCGCCTCGCTCGCCGCCATCATGCTCGCCTCGGTCGGCTACATCCTCGCCAAACAGTGGAACACCACGCAGAATCTCGTCGCGACGACCGCGTGGCAGCTGCTCGCCGGCGGTCTCGTGCTCGTGCCCATCGCGGTGGTCGTCGAAGGCACTCCGCCGAGTCTCGACGGCGCCGCCATCGCAGCATTCGCCTACATCACCGTCGTCGCGACCGCGCTCGCCTACGTCGCCTGGTTCAGCGGATTGCGCCACCTCAGCGCCGGCACGGTGGGCCTCATCGGCCTGCTTAACCCGGTCGTCGGCGTGCTGCTCGGCACAATGATTGCGTCAGAAACCCTCGAGCTGCGCCAGATCATCGGCCTGGTACTGGTGCTCTGCGGCATCGTGCTCGGGCAACCGGTCATCGCGCGGCTCACCGGCAGGGATCGCCCTACGCGACAGACGTCCCGAACAACAGCCCCAGCAGATACGTGACAGTCGCCGCGCCGTAGCCAATCGCGAGCTGTCGAAGCGCCCGCTGCAGCGGCGGCCCGCCCGACAGCACCCCGACAACGCCGCCCGTGAGCAGCAACGCAACGCCCACAATCGCGGCCGAAGCGACGACCGCGACGGCACCCTCCAGGCCGAGCAGGTATGGCAGCACCGGCAGCAGCGCCCCCGAAGCGAAGAAACAGAAACTCGAGAAGGCTGCGCCCGTGGCAGAGCCCACCTCCTCATAGGAGCGCGGCACCGGCACATCACCGGTGGCGTCGGTCCGCAAGTTCGCGATCACCCTCCCGGCCTTCTCGTCCGCCTCCTCGGGCGACATGCCTCTCGCCCGATAGACGAGCGAAAGCTCGTTCGCGTCAACGTCAAGGTGGGGCAACGCGTGGTCCGCCTGCGGATCCGGGTCGGATGCTTCAAGCAGTTCACGCTGCGACCGCACCGACACATACTCCCCCGCCGCCATCGACAGGGCCCCCGCGAGGAGCCCCGCGATGCCGGTCGCGAGGATGATGCCGGGGGCAACCCCCGTCGCCCCGATGCCCATGACGAGGGCGAGGTTGCTCACGAGCCCGTCATTGGCCCCGAAGACGGCGGCGCGGAACGACCCGGAGAGCCGCGCCCGGCCACGGGCGGCGAGACCCCGCACCACCTCGCCATGGATGCGCTCGTCGGCGGCCATCGCGGCGGTCGCGTCAGCATCCGCCTCATATGGTGACCGCGACTCGGCGCGCTGCGCCAGCGCCAGCACGAACACTGAGCCAAACCGGCGTGCGAGCCACCCGAGCGCCCTGGTGCGGAGGGCGCCGTCTCGATACGGCCCGGCGTCGTCGCCGAGGAGGTCGAGCCAGTGCTGCTCGTGGCGCGCTTCAGCCTCGGCGAGCGCGAGAAGGATAGCGCGCTCCTCACCCTGTCTGCGGGCCGCGAGGTCGCGATAGACGGCGCCTTCGGCACGCTCATCCGCGAGGTAGCGGCGCCAGCGTCGAATCTGCGCTCGAGTGGCGGGTGTTCGGTGGGCGGATTCCGGCGCTGTCGTCGAGTGCTCGCCGTCAGCCGGCATAGTTGACGCCCCACGAGGCGGTCATCGTCTCGTCGGTCTCGAGCCACCGCAGGCCGGTGCCGCTGTTGAACGCGTCTGGCGGCGCCGTCATCGGCTCGATCGCGACCGCGAGCCCCGGCCCATCGGCCTTCGGGAACTCGCGGGTCGTGAACACCTGCACCCACCCCCACTGCGATTCCTGCCACACGCTCACCGTGCGACCATCCGGCGCCGCGAGCGTGTGCGTGATGATGCCATCCCGTTCCGTCAACCCACCGAAGGCGTCATCGAGCGCGAGCACCCCGACGGGCAGGCCGTCGCTGAGATCGAAGTCGGTGCCCGGCACGGCGACTTCGCCCACCAGGTTGAGACGATCATCCGTCTCATAGCGGGTTTCGGCGGCAATCGTCAGCACGAGCTCCTCGACCGGCACGTCGCCGAGCCGGAAGAACGGATGCACCCCGAACGCGACCGGGGCCGCAGCATCCGAGCGGTTGGTCGCCGTGTGGGTGACACGCAGCCCGCCCTCGACGAGCTCGTACCGCACGGTCGTGTCGACGCTGAACGGGTAGCCGTGCTGCGGGAACACCGTCGCGGCGAGAGTGATCGCCGCATCCGATCGCTCGGCGACCGTGTACGGGGTGTTGCGGAGGAGCCCGTGGATCGCGTTGTGGCGTGCCGGTTCGGTGAGGTCGAGCTGCTGGGTCTCACCGTCGAGCGTCCACACGCCGTCGCGAACACGATTGGGCCACGGGGCAAGCACGATGCCGCAGCCAAAGGGGGGCAGCGAGGTTTCGGCGAACGGCTCGGTGATCGCGACGCCGTCGATCTCCAACCCCCGGAGGGCCGCAGCAAGCTCAGTTATGATGGCCCTGGCGCTGTGGTCGCCCCACGACCCCGACAATTCGAACTGTGTTCCTGTGGGCGCTCGCATGGTTCCAGACTAGAGCGAAACGGACGCAATGGCAGCGATCACCAAGACCGTCACAACACTCGCCGATGGTCGCGATCTCATCTACTTCGACGACGTTGACACGACGCTCGGGCCAGACCGAGCGGTCGACGCGCGTGTGCTCGACGCCAGGCCGCCGACCGCGACCATGCGACAGGATGTGCTCACGGGAGAGTGGATCTCCATCGCGGCGGCCCGTCAGAATCGCGTCTTCCTTCCCCCGGCGCACCAAGACCCGCTCGCCCCCGCGACGCCCGAGAACCCGAGCGAGATCCCCTCGAACTACGACGTCGCGGTGTTCGAGAACCGCTCGCCCTCCTTCGGGCCTGAGCTGGGCGAGGCGGCGATTGCCAGAATCGGCCTCGAACGCACGGCACCGTCGTTCGGCCGCTGCGAGGTCGTGTGCTTCAGCCCAGAACACGAAGGCTCATTCGGCACGCAGACCCGATCGCGCGCCCGCACCGTCATCGAAGCCTGGGCCGACCGCACTGCGGAGATCTCCGCCATGCCAGGCATCGCCCAAGTGTTCCCGTTTGAGAACCGGGGTCAAGAGATCGGCGTGACCCTGCCGCATCCGCACGGGCAGATCTACGCCTACCCCTACATCACGCCGCGAACGCAGCGAGTCATCGCAGCGGTCGACGAAGTCGGCCCCGACCTGTTCGAGCGGCTGCTCGACCGCGAACGCGCCTCAGAGCGCGTGCTCATCAGCGGCGAGCACTGGACGGCCTTCGTGCCCTTCGCCGCCCGCTGGCCCATCGAAGTGCACCTGCTGCCACACCGCCACGTGCCCGACTTCGCAGCAACAGGCGAAGCAGAACGCGACGAGCTCGCCCACCTCTACCTCGAACTGCTCCGAGGCATCGACGCCATCTACGACACCCCAACCCCCTACATCGCCGCGTGGCATCAGGCACCGGTCGCAGTCAAACGCGACGAGATTCGGATGTCACTGCAGCTCACCTCGCCGCGGCGGGCTGCCGACAAACTCAAGTACCTGGCCGGGTCTGAGGCGGCGATGGGGGCGTGGATCGGCGATGTTGCCCCCGAGCAGAGCGCCGCACTCATTCGGGACGGCATCGAGCGGGCGCGCGTGGCCGCGCCCGTTGAGTGAAGTGCGAACCATACGAAAGAAGAGCACCACATGAGCGACATCAGGGACGACGCCAGGGCGGCATTCACCGCGACGTTCGGCGGCGAGGCATCCGGCGTCTGGTCTGCTCCCGGCCGGGTCAACCTGATCGGCGAACACACCGACTACAACGACGGCTTCGTGCTGCCGTTTGCGATCAACCGCCGCACGGTCGTTGCGCTCGGCCTGCGAGACGACCGCGTCATTCGGGTTGCGAGCGCCTTCGCTGACGAGGTCGCCGAGATCGCCCTCGCCGACCTCGAACCGTCGCGCCTCAGCGGCTGGGCCGCCTACCCGCTCGGGGTTGCGTGGGCGCTCGGTGAACACGGCGCCGACCTTGGGGCCGTGCCCGGCGTTGACCTCTACATCGACTCCGACGTGCCGGTGGGCGCCGGCCTGTCGTCGTCGGCCGCGATCGAGAGTGCCGTCGCGCTCGCCCTCAACGACGTGTGGCGCCTCGAGCTCGACCGCCGCACGCTCGCCCGCGTCGGCCAGCTCGCCGAGAACAAAGCCGTCGGCGCCCCTACCGGCATCATGGATCAGTCGGCATCGCTCCTCGGCGAGACGGATTCCGCCGTCTTTCTCGACTGCCGCACTCTCGACGCCGAGGTCATCGATCTCGGGTTCGAGCGCGCCGGCCTCGCCCTCGTCATCATCGACACGGGCGTCAGCCACTCGCACGCGACCGGTGGCTACGCCGAACGCCGCGAATCCTGCGAAACGGGCGCGCGGATGCTCGGAGTCGAGTCGCTCCGTGACCTCAGCGTCGACGACCTCGCCCGTGCCCGCGAGCTGCTCGACGAGGTGACCTTTCGCCGCGTGCGGCACGTCATCACCGAAAACGAGCGGGTGATCGACACCGTGCGGGCGCTGCGCGAGCACGGCCCGGCGGCAATCGGCGCCCTGCTCGATGCCTCACACGCTTCGATGCGCGACGACTTCGAGATCTCGGTTCCCGAGCTCGACCTCGCGGTGGAAACGGCGAACGCGAATGGCGCGATCGGGGCTCGGATGACCGGTGGGGGGTTCGGCGGCGCCGCGATCGCCCTCACGCCGATCGATGCGATCTCCCGCATCCAGGTGGCGATCGACGGCGCGTTCGCCGAGCACAGTTTCGGGCAGCCGACCATGTTTGTTGTGAACGCCTCACATGGAGCGGTGAGAGAGTAGCCACATGTTCGTCAAGATCTGCGGCCTCCGCGAGCCCGAGCACGTCCTCGACGCAATCGACGCCGGCGCGGATGCCGTTGGGTTCGTGCTCACCCCGAGCCCGCGATTCGTGACCGCCCAGGCGGCACGGGAGCTCGTCGCGGTCGCCGACGACCGCGCGCTGACGGTGGGCGTGTTCCGGGATGAGAGCGTCGACGACATCATTCGTCTCGCCTTGGCATCCGATGTCAGCGCCGTGCAGGTGCACGGCAGGCGCAGCCGGGCCGAGATCGCGAAACTCACAACGCTCGGGCGGGCACTCATCAGGGCCGTGCCCTTCGACGACCCAACGCTTGAAGAGAACTTCGGCGAGAACATGCTGCTTGTTGACGCCCCGAAGCCGGGCTCTGGCACCTCGTGGGATTACGCGTCGATGACAGAGCTCACGCTGTCGGATGTCGGTGGCCGCTGGATTCTCGCCGGTGGCCTCACTCCCGCCACCGTCGCCGGGGCGATCGCCGCTGCGACCCCGTGGGGTGTGGATGTCTCAAGCGGCGTCGAAACGGCCCCCGGTGTGAAGTCGAGCGAACTCATCCGCGAGTTCATCGCGGCCGCGAAAGCCTGACGTTACGGGAGCAACTCGGCGTTACGGGAGCAACTCGGCGTTACGGGAGCAACTCGGCGTTACGGGAGCAACTCGGCGTTACGGGAGCAACTCGGCGAGGTCGGGTGCGCCGCCGAGAAGTCCGTACCCGAGCGCCGCGTCAGCGAGTGCTTGTGCCGACTCTTGGTCGATCTCTGTGGAGAAGACCGGGAGGGTGAGCCTGGTCCGGACTCGCGCATCCGAGCTCAGATAGGTGCTGATGTTGGTGCGCACCGCGGGCTCATCAGCATTCGCCTGCTCGATTGCCGCGGTGAGTGCAGCAGTGAAGGAGTCCATGAGCCCCGACTCGCTGTCGATTGTCGCCGTCGATGAGAAATACCCGGAGACGGTCAAGTTCTCGTCGAACTCGGCGTAGGGATACGAAATCACCTTGAGGCCGTCGAGCCGCGCTGCCGTGAGGTACGGCTCGACGAGGAGGGCCGCGTCGACAATGCCGCCGGCGAGCGAGCGTCGCGCATTGATGAAGGGCACTTCCTCGATCGTGACGGTGGAGGAGTCGGCACCGGCGGCGTCAATCGCGGCCCGAGCCACCGTTTCGTTCGTGGTGCCAAGCGCGTCAATGGCAAGTCTCCGCCCCGCGAGGTCGGAGACGTCGTTGATGTCGGAGAGGTGGGTGACGATCCCTGCATAGTCGGCGCGAGTGTTGCCCGAGGTGGCTGCTGCGCCGCTGAGAATTTGCAGCTCGGAGCCGCTCTCCCGGGCCGCGAAAATCGAAATGGTGTCGGCATAGCCGATGTCGTAGCGGCCGTCGGCGACGGCCGTGACGATGTCCGAGCTGGTCGCGGCGAACGAGTCGATCGTGAGATCGATACCGTGCTCTATGAAGATGCCCTCGTTGAGGCCCACGTAGAGGGGCGCAACGTCGGCACCGGCGATCACTCCGACCGTGAGCGGGGTGAGGCTTCCGCCCGCTGCGGCCTCGACGGAGCACCCGCTGAGGAAGAGCGTGGAGATCGCGGCGACGGCGATGGCCGTACGTTGAGCTGGTCGTCGCATTGCTTCTCCTGAGTTCGACTCGTCGGGTGCAGGAGCGCCAGCGATCCAGATCACATCATCACACGCGGCTCAGCTCGGCGGGTTCCCCAATCAGGGGGACATACCTGGAGCGAACATACGTCAGGGCAGGGCCTCATCGAGGTTCGGTGCCGCGGCGAGCAAGCCGAGCTCGACCGCCGTATCCGCAAGCTTCTGTGTGGAGTCGACGTCGATCTCCCTCGTGAACTTGGGAAGCGCGAGGAGCGAAATCACCTTGGTGTCGGAGGTGGCGATGTAGGTGCTGATATTGACGCGCACAGCCTGCACATCAGACTTCGCGTGCGCGAGCGAGGCGTCGAGGGCGGCGAGGAATCGCTCGACGAGTTCCGGATTCTCGGCCTTGAGCTCGTCCGACACGACATAGCCAGACACCGTGAGGTCCTGGTCGAACTCGGCATACGGGTAGGAGATCACACGGAAGCCATTGAGGCGCGCCTCGGTGACGAACGGCTCGACCACAAATGCCGCGTCGATGACTCCTACATTGAGCTGCTCTGTCGCATCGACAAATGGGATCTCGTGCCAGATGACGCTTTCCGGGTCGGCACCGGATGCCTGGACAGCGCTGCGGGCGACGAGGTCGTTGATCGTGCCCGTCGCATCGACGCTCATGTGGAGGTATCGGAGGTCGTCGAGCGAATCAATCGCTGAGTCTGCGCGCACAATCACCGCCGCATAGTCGTGAAGCACGTCGCCCGACGTGGCTGCGGCGCCGCTGACAAGGCTCACCCCGAGTCCCTCCTCCTGCGCCGCGAGAATCGAGACGATATCGGCGTAGCCGAAATCGAACTTTTCTTCTGACACTGCAGTGAGCACCGATGCACTCGATGATGCGAGCGAGTTGATGGTGAGGTTGATGCCTTCTGCCGCGAAGAACCCTTCCTCGACGCCGAGGTAAAGGGGCGTGAGATCAGCGCCGGGGAGGACCCCGATCGTGATGGCATCCTGGGATGCGCCGGCACTCTGCGGCGCACAGCCAGCAAGAAGCGCAGGCACGGTGATCGCCGCGGTCAGGATGGCGAGCGTCTTCTTCATTGGGGACTTTCGGGTCGCAGTCTCTAATCGCAGTGAGGTCGGCGATCAAGCGGTCGCCATCGAACCCGGTAAGTGTGGCACAGTTCACGCGCAGAGCGGCGGCACCAAAGCGGGGGACAAACGGCAAGATATCTCGATGTCGAGACACTTTGACACGAGCAGGTAAGATTGATGCGGCCCTACGAGAGGAAGCACACCACTGTGGCAAAGATCAAGGTTGAAGGAACCGTCGTCGAGCTCGACGGCGATGAGATGACCCGCATCATCTGGCAGAAGATCAAGGACACACTGATCCACCCCTACCTCGACGTCACCCTCGAGTACTACGACCTCGGCATCGAGAAGCGTGACGAGACCGACGATCAGATCACGATCGACGCGGCCCACGCCATTCAGAAGCACGGTGTCGGCGTCAAGTGCGCGACCATCACACCCGACGAGGCACGCGTCGAAGAGTTCGGCCTCAAGAAGATGTGGCGCAGCCCCAACGGCACCATCCGCAACATCCTCGGTGGCGTCATCTTCCGGGAGCCCATCATCATCTCGAACATCCCGCGCCTTGTGCCCGGCTGGAACAAGCCGATCATCATCGGCCGTCACGCCTTCGGTGACCAGTACCGCGCCACCGACTTTTTGTTCAAGGGCGAAGGCACCCTCACGGTCGAGTTCACCCCCAAAGACGGTGGCGAGGCCCAGAAGTTCGAGGTCTTCCAGTCGCCAGGTGACGGCATCGCCCAGGTGCAGTACAACCTGGATGCTTCGATCGTCGACTTCGCACGCGCCTCACTGAACTACGGCCTGAGCCGCAACTACCCCGTGTACCTCTCAACGAAGAACACGATCCTGAAGGCCTACGACGGTCGCTTCAAGGACATCTTCGAAGAGGTCTACGAGAACGAGTTCAAGGCCGCCTTCGAAGCTGCCGGCCTCACCTACGAGCACCGCCTCATCGACGACATGGTCGCTTCGGCCATGAAGTGGGAGGGCGGCTACGTCTGGGCCTGCAAGAACTACGACGGCGACGTGCAGTCCGACACTGTGGCTCAGGGCTTCGGCTCGCTCGGCCTCATGACCTCGGTGCTCAGCACGCCGGATGGCAAGGTCGTCGAGGCGGAGGCCGCCCACGGCACCGTCACGCGCCACTACCGCCAGCACCAGGCCGGGAAGCCGACGTCGACGAACCCGATCGCCTCGATCTACGCCTGGACGCGCGGCCTCGCGCACCGCGGCAAGCTCGACGACAACCAGGAGCTCATCGACTTCAGCCTCACGCTCGAAGACGTCGTCATCAAGACGGTCGAGTCGGGCAAGATGACGAAGGACCTCGCACTCCTCGTCGGCCCAGACCAGCCGTACCAGACGACCGAGGAGTTCCTCGCGACGCTCGACGAAAACCTCAAGGCGCGCATGGCGGCATAACGCCATTCGCTCCACAACTGAGCGCCGTGCCCCAGTCCGGGGCGCGGCGCTCTGTCTTTTTGCGGCCGTTGCGCTTCGCTATGTGTTCGGCGCCGTGAGCAGATGGGTGATGTCGACGGAGACCGTGTGCGGCAGGGTCAGAGCGTCGGGCCTGACGGTGGATGCCGAGTCCGCCGCAGCTCCCAGCCCGGGATCGCCGGTCATGGGGTCGGTGCGGCCTCAGGGCTGGCACTCGGCGCAGCCTCGCCATCCTCGCCTGCCGGCTCATCGACAGATGGTTCGGCCTCCCCAGTGGAGGCAAGTGGTCGTGTTCGCTCGAACGGAGGCTCCGCCGCGACAGCATCCTCTGAATCGAACAGGTACGATCCATCGTCGGAATAGCTGATGTCTTCGCCGCTGACTTGTTTGAGCGGGTACACGCCCCAGCCCCCATTGCCCGCGCGTTCGTTTGGAACCAGCCAGAACTCGCCGTTCTCGGTGACCTGGTACCACTCCCACGTGCTCGTCGGGTCGTGCGCGGTGATGAGTGGATCGCCACTCTGAGTGAAGAGCTGCACATCACTCAGGGGGTTCCCCTCGGCGTCGTAGACGAAGATGTTGCGGACCTCCTCGCCGTTCATGGTCAGACCGCTCGGTACCCAAGACTGTTCATTCTCCGCGTAGGAGGCGTTGGCCGACGCGTTCGCGACGGCCGCCAGCTGAAAGGGGATGGTGATGACGGCGAGCACACTCACCACGACCTTGGCGACGCGGAGCCACCGTTGCGGCATCCAGCTGCCTCGGCCCCACTGCACACTCAGCACGAGCGCTGCAATGAGCACCAGCCAGGCGTAGGGCGATGGTGGCAGAAGGAACCACGAGGTGCCCAGAAGTGGCGCAGCGACCACGCTGTAGAGCAGCCACCCTCGCAACAACCACCAGGCAGGTCTGATCGCGAGGGCGAAGTCGAGTGCCGCGTTGCCCCCTTTCGCCGAACGCAGATAGGCGGCGGCGTCCGAGCGGATGCTGCGCACATCTGCCAGTCGCGGGATTCTGCGTCGACCGGCACGAGCAGCGATGCCGGCCGACGTGCGCAGCTCTTCGGCATAGGCGACGGGATCGCCGAGCTCGACGTGCCCTGCATCGTGCGCCTGCTCTTCGAGATCGGCCTCAAGGCCCTCTGTGAGGTCATCTACTTCTTCGGGACTCAGGTCGTTCAGCTCTGCGCGGACGGCCGCGGCAAACGTCCGAATCGCTGGGCTCACCGCTGATGTTGCGCTCATTTCGTCTCTCCCGTGAACGTGGTGGTGGTGTCATCAGCGGTCAACGCCGATCCGGTACCGTCGACCCGGCCTGCCGTGCCGAGCACTCTCGACAGGGTCCCCGAGAACGTGTCCCAGTCGGCGCGCTGCCGCTGAAGCATCACGCGGCCCTGCGGCGTCATCGAGTAGTACTTTCTGTGCGGGCCGCCATCGGATGGCACGACATAGGTGGAGAGGGCCCCTCCGCTGTAGAGGCGCCGTAGCGTGCCGTACACCGACGCGTCGCCGATCTCGTCGATACCAGCGGCACGAAGCCGTCGCACGACGTCGTAGCCGTAGCCGTCTTCGTGCTCGATCACCGCGAGGACCGCTGCATCAAGCACGCCCTTCAACAACTGTGTGGTGTCCATTCGCTCTCCTTATGCTGCGAATCACACTACTACGTACTCCACACTACTGCGCAAGACGCGAGGGGCGGTGTGGCGTGTGCACGAGAGCGCACTCGTCTCCACCACACGACAGAAGGCCCCCGCTCCATGAGCGGGGGCCTTCGTTGTGGTGTTGCTACGCGCTGACCTGCGCCTGGTCGCGCCGCACTCCGGAGCGCACCTCAACCTTGCGCGGCTTTGCCCGCTCGCTGATTGGGATCATGACGCTGAGTACGCCGTTGTCGTAGTGAGCGCTGATCTGTTCGGTGTCGAGACCGTCGCCGAGGTTAAGCTGCCGCAAGAAGCCTCCGGTGGGGCGCTCGTGGGCGAGCCAGCTGATCCCCTCGTCACTGCGGGGGGTGCGCTGAGCCCGAATGGTGAGCACCTGTCCGTCGACGTCAACATCGATCGAACCCGGGTCGACGCCAGGAAGGTCCGCGCTCAGCACGTAGTGGTCGCCTTCTTTGTGAAGGTCGATCGGCATGAGGCGTGGGCCGCGCTGGGCATCGAGCAGGTTCGCGGCGACGCGGTCCAGCTCACGGAACGGGTCGAATGTCATGGCCATTATCGTCAACTCCTTCGCGTTGGCCGCTTTCGCGGTGTACCTAAGTTGAGTCGCTTCGACTCAATGCAAGATTAGCACTCTCGCCCCGTGAGTGCCAGAATCTGCTGGCGCGTGAAAGGCCGCTAGTGTCGCCTCATGATCCCAGTGGAAAACCTCGTGGCGTTCGTGGTCGCCTCGTTGCTCCTCATCGTCATTCCCGGCCCCAGCGTGCTCTTTGTGGTCGGTCGCTCGATCGCGCTCGGACGCAGCGCCGGCGTCGTCAGTGTCATCGGGAACTCGCTCGGCACGATCCCTGCGGTGCTCGCCGTGGCATTCGGGGTCGGCGCCATCGTCGCGTCGTCAGTCGTGGCCTTCACAATCATAAAGTTTGTCGGCGCCGCGTACCTCATTTGGCTCGGCATCCAGGCCATCCGCCACCGAAACACCCGCATCGAGGTCGATGGAGCGGGAGCGCCGAGCACCCGCCGGTTGCTGTGGCAGGGCATCATTGTGGGGTTGACGAACCCCAAGACGATCGCGTTCTTCGTTGCGGTGCTCCCCCAGTTCGTCGACCGCACGGCCGGCCCGCTTTGGCTGCAGCTTCTCGTGCTCGGGCTCATTTTTCAGGTGCTCGCGGTCACGTGTGACAGCGTGTGGGCACTCGCGGCGGGCACGGCGCGGCTATGGCTCGGCCGGTCCCCTCGACGACTCGCGACCCTCTCCGGCACCGGCGGAGTAATGATGATCGGCCTCGGCGGGGCACTCGCCTTCACCGGTGCGAAGGAAGCCTGACGCGCACCGGAACAGCACCGCCGACGTGAGTCCCGACGCACACCGCCCTCCCGCCCCTCACGGAAATTCAGGAGATTCGAGGTGGCGCGCCCGCTCGCGCACGGCAGCGCAGGGCGCACCGATGGTGCTCGGTCAGATCTCCTGAATTTCCGCGGCGGGCGCGGGTGCACCGGGGCCGGGGGCGGCGGCTCAGGTGAGGCGTCGGCCCGCCGCCCACACGTGCTCGACCTGCCAGTCGGCGTCAAACACGACGATGTCGGCGGCGAAACCGGGTGCCAGTCGACCGAATCGTTCGTCGAGGCCGAGCGCCCGGGCGGGCGTCGCGCTGAGGGCCGTCACCGCGACGACCGGGTCGAGGCCCATCGTGGTGACTGCGCAGCGCAGCGCAGCATCCTGGGTCAGCGTCGAACCGGCAATGGTGGTAGTGCCGCTGAGCAGAGCACGACCCTCGCGCACCGAAACGTTGAGCGAGCCAAGGCGGTAGTCGCCGTCACTCGACCCGGCCGCCGCCATCGCGTCGGTGACGAGCGCGATGCGGCCTGGCGCCGACGCGAAGGCGGAGTGGGCGACCTCCGGATGCACGTGCACTCCGTCGAGGATGAGCTCGATGGTCACACGGTCGTCGGCGAATGCCGCGGTGATGGGCCCAGGTGCCCGATGGTGGATGCCCGGCATCGCGTTGAAGGCGTGCGTCAGCACACGCGCGCCACGGTCGAACGCGGCCCGCGTTGTGTCGTAGTCAGCCTCGGTGTGACCGATGGCGACGGTGATGCCGACATCGACGAGGTGGTCGATCGCTTCCATCGCCCCCGGACGCTCCGGCGCGATCGTGATCTGCCGGATGCTGCCTCGCGCCGAGTCGAGCAGGGTCTCGAGTTCGAGGGCGTCGGCGTCGCGCAAGTGTTCGGGGTTGTGCGCGCCACGTCGAGCCACGGCAAGGAACGGGCCTTCAAGGTGCGCGCCGAGCACGAGCGGGTCTTCTTCGACGAGGTCGGCGATTGTCTCAAGGCTGTTGCGCAGCATGGCGATGGGGTTCGAGACGAGGGTGATGAGGGACCTCGTCGTGCCGTGCGCCCGGTGGGTGGCGAGGGCCCCTTCGATCGCCTCGTCGCCGTCATCGAACGCGAAGCCGCCTCCGCCGTGGCAGTGGAGGTCGATGAACCCGGGCGTGACGGTTCGGCCCGCGAGGTCGATCACGGTGCCGGCGTCAGGTGCTCTGCCGGTGCCGGTCGCGGTGATGGTGTCGCCCTCCGCGAGCATCCAGAAATCGTCGGCGGCGCCGGCGGCGTCTATCTTGCGCGCCCCTGTGAACACAGTCATCTCAGGCATGCGCAAAGCCTACGGCGAGCGGTCCTCGTGTTGTCGGAGGCGGGCGGTGTTAGCGGAAGATGATGGTGCGCTGCCCGTCGAGCAGCACCCGATTCTCGGCGAACCATTTCACGGCCTGCGTGAGGGTGCGGCTCTCCTCGTCTTGACCGATCGCCATGAGCTCCTCCGGCGAGCGCGAATGGTCAACCCGCACGATGTTCTGCTCGATGATCGGGCCCTCGTCGAGGTCACTTGTCACAAAATGGGCGGTCGCCCCAATGATCTTCACGCCGCGGGCATGCGCCTGACGGTAGGGGCTGGCACCCTTGAACCCCGGCAGAAACGAGTGGTGGATGTTGATGGCCCGGCCCGCGAGAAACTCGCACAGTTCGGGCGACAGAATCTGCATGTAGCGCGCGAGCACGACGAGCTCGATGTCGTGCTGCTCAACCTCGGCCCGGATGCGCGCCTCAAACTCGGCCTTCTCTGCGACGCTGCCCACGGGCATCCGCTCGAATGGCACACCGTAGAACTCTGCGAGGCCTCGCAGTTCGTCATGGTTGCTGAGCACGAGGGGCACGTGCACCGGCAGCTGGCCGGCCCGCTCGCGGAACAGCAGATCGTTGAGGCAGTGCGCCGCCTTGGAGACAAGCACGAGGGTGCGCAGCGGGCGACCAACCACATCGAGCTGCCACTGCATGTCGTAGCGCTCGACGACGGGGGCGAGCGCACCCTCGAACTCCTCGCGCGTCGCGGTCGACTCAACCTGCAAGCGCATGAAGAAGTGGTCGGTGTCGAGGCTCGAGAACTGCTGCGATTCGGTGATGTTGCCCTTCGCCTCGACGATTGCCCCGCTCAGGGCATGCACGATGCCGGGGCGGTCGTTGCACACAATCGTGAGCACCCAGTGGGTCGAGTCGAGTTCGGAGGGGGGCAGCGAGTTCACCTGTACAGAGTAGGGCGAAACCGGATGCTCGATAGAATGGGGCGTCGTCGCGCGGTCTGCGACGGCCCGTTGGCGGCGTCACGCCAAGCATCGAACGGATGTCGTCGCTCATGACTTCGCCATTTTCAACCTCTGCTCGTTCCTTCCCCTATCTCGCGCTGTTCGTCGTCGCGCTTGCCGTGTTTCTCAGTGTCACGATCGAGATGCTGCCGACCGGCCTGCTCTCGCTTATGGGCGACGAGCTCGGCGTGCCGAACTCGTACATCGGTCTCACGGTGAGTGTGTTTGCGTTCACGGTCGTGCTCTCGAGTGCGCCCCTCGCGCACCTCACCCGCCGCGCGAATCGGCACACTCTCGTCATCGTGGTGTTGCTGGTGCTGTCGGTCGCGACGGCGCTCACCGCGATCGCGCCGAGCTATCCGGTGCTCATCGCGGCCCGCATCCTGGGTGGTCTTGCGCACGGCCTGTTCTGGGCGGTCGTCGGCGCCTACGCCGCCTACCTCGTGCCAAAGGAGCAGATTGGGCGGGCGGTGTCGATCACGCTGGGCGGCGGCTCGCTCGCCTTCGTGCTCGGGGTGCCGCTCGGCACGGCGCTCGGTCAGGCGGTCGGGTGGCGGTGGGCCTTCGGCATTCTGGCGCTGCTGACGCTCATCGGCACGGCCTTCGTCTTCAAGCTGCTGCCCCGTGTGGAGGCGGGTGCTGCCGCCCCCACCAACACGATTCCGACGGTGTCGTCCGCGACCGGCAGCATCACCGTGTTGACGGATGCCACGAGGGTGCCCCGCCCGCAACAGTCGGTGCTCGCGGTCGTGTTCGTGTGTCTCATCACGGCCGTGGTGATGATTGGCCAGTACAGCTTCTACACCTATGTGGAACCGTTCCTCACGGGGCCGATGGGGCTCGACGCGGTCGCCGTGAGCCCTGCGCTCTTCGCCTACGGCATCGCGGGGGTTGTGTCGCTCTTCATCGTCGCCGCGTGGCTGGGCAGTCGTCCGCGTCTGGGCCTCATGATGGCGCTCGCCTCGCTCTTCGGGGTGTCGCTCGTGCTCGTCTTCGTGCCGCACGTGCTTCCCATCTCGTTTGCTGCGTTCTTGCTGTGGGGGCTCGCCCTTGGCATGATTCCGCCGCTCCTGCAGACCCGCGTGCTGCACGCAGCACCAGCGAGGATGCGCGACACCGCGAGCGCGTACTACACGACCGCCTTCAACACGGGCATCGGCGGTGGGGCGCTCCTCGGGGCGGTCGCCCTCGAACAGTGGGGCATCGGCACCCTCCCTGCGATCGTCTCGGTGCTCGTCGTCGGAGCGATGCTGTTCGTCGTCGTGTCCGACGCGGTGCTTGCGCGGCAGCGCCCGCGGAGGGTGCTCGAGCACTGACCGCACCACAGCGAAGGATCGACTCGGAAGGATGCTTGGGCGTCGTCTCAGCGGCTAAGATCAGCATGTCGCGACTGGCGTTGAGATGGGCAACCATCGGGGAGCGACTGACATCGCAGCGGCCGTACGCCTGGGCCGCCCGAGAACCGCGACACCGTTGCGGGTAACTTGGTCATGTCAGCCCTAAGGAGCCAGTGTGAACGACAAACTTCCCTCCACCTTCACCGACCCGCTGTCGAGCGTCGACCCTGAGATCGCCGCCGTCCTCGGCCAAGAACTCGGCCGCCAGCGCGACACCCTCGAAATGATCGCGAGCGAGAACTTCGTCTCCCGCGCGGTGCTCGAGGCGCAGGGTTCGGTGCTCACCAACAAATACGCGGAGGGCTACCCCGGCCGCCGCTACTACGGCGGATGCGAATACGTCGACATCGCCGAGGACCTCGCCCGCGATCGCGCCAAGGCGCTGTTCGGTGCCGGCTATGCCAACGTGCAGCCTCACTCGGGTGCACAGGCAAACGCGGCGGTGCTGATGGCGCTTGCGAACCCGGGCGACAACATCCTGGGCCTCGAGCTTGCCCACGGCGGCCACCTCACCCACGGCATGAAGCTGAACTTCTCGGGCAAGCTCTACAACGCCAACTCCTACGGCGTCGACCCGACGACCGCCCGCGTCGACATGGACATCGTGCGCGAGCAGGCACTCGCCGTGCGCCCCACCGTCATCATCGCCGGCTGGTCGGCCTACCCGCGTCAGCTCGACTTCGCCGCGTTCCGCGCGATCGCCGACGAGGTTGGCGCCAAGCTCTGGGTCGACATGGCACATTTCGCCGGTCTCGTCGCCACGGGGCTGCACCCCTCCCCCGTGCCCTACGCCGACGTCGTGAGCTCGACCGCGCACAAGACCCTCGCGGGCCCGCGGTCTGGCTTCATCCTCACCAACGACCTTGAAATGCACAAGAAGATCAACTCGGCGGTCTTTCCCGGCCAGCAGGGCGGGCCGCTCATGCACGTCATCGCCGCCAAGGCGACCGCGTTCAAGCTCGCCGCCGAACCCGAGTTCAAAGACCGCCAGGAGCGCACCGTCAGCGGCGCGAAGATCCTCGCCGAACGCCTCATGGCCGACGACGCGAAGGCGGCCGGCATCGACCTCCTCACTGGTGGCACCGATGTGCACCTCGTGCTCGTCGACCTGCGCAACTCGGCCATTCACGGCAAAGACGCGGAGGACATCCTCCACGAGGTCGGCATCACCGTGAACCGCAACTCCGTGCCGAACGACCCCCGCCCGCCGCTCACCCCCTCCGGGGTGCGCATCGGCACGCCGGCCCTCGCAACGCGCGGCTTCGGCGATGCCGAGTTCAACGAGGTCGCCGACATCATCGCGACGGCCCTCATGCCGAACCCCGATGTCGAGGCACTCCGCGCCCGCGTCACACGGCTCGCCAGCGAGTTCCCGCTCTACCCTGGTCTGAACTCACCAGGCACCTGGGCCTAAAGGCATGACCGCCACCATCCTCGACGGCGTCGCGACGGCATCCGCCGTCAAAGGCGAACTCGCCCAACGCATCGCCGCCCTCAAAGCGAAGGGCGTGACGCCGGGCCTCGGCACCCTGCTCGTCGGCGACGACCCCGGCTCACGCTCCTACGTCGCAGGCAAGCACCGCGACTGCGCCGAGGTCGGCATCGAGTCGATTCGCGTCGACCTGCCGGCGACGGCGACGAATGCGGATGTCGCGGCGGCCATCCGTGACCTCAACACCGACCAGCGCGTCACCGGCTACATCGTGCAGCTCCCCCTGCCGAAGGGGCTCGATGAGCACGCGGCGCTCGAGCTCATTGACCCGGCGAAAGACGCCGACGGGTTGCATCCGACCAACCTGGGCCGACTCGTGCTCGGCATCGAGGGTGAGCTCGCCTCGCCCCTCCCGTGCACGCCGGCCGGCATCGTCGAAATGCTGCAGCGCTACGACGTGCCGATCAGCGGAAAGCACGTCACGGTGGTCGGCCGGGGCCTCACGGTCGGTCGCCCCCTCGGCCTGCTGTTCACCCGCAAAGGGCTGGATGCCACGGTCACCCTCACCCACTCGCGCACCAACGACCTTGCGGCCGAGGTGCAGCGTGCCGACATCGTCGTGGCTGCCGTGGGTGTGCCGCACCTCATCAAAGCGGAGTGGATCAAGCCGGGCGCTGCCGTGCTCGACGTTGGCATCACCCGCGTGCACGACGAGGAGACCGGCAAGGGCAAGCTCACGGGCGACGTGGACCCTGCTGTTGCCGACGTGGCTGGGTTTCTCTCGCCGAACCCCGGTGGGGTCGGCCCCATGACCAGGGCGATGCTGCTCGCGAACGTCGTGAAAGCGGCCGAGCGCGACCTGCGCTGACCTTCGGCTGGGAACCCTTCGCGAGGGGTGGTCGATCCAGCGGGGCCGACCTAGCGTGGGCGCATGACCGAGCAGAAGAACAACGACAGCCCTGATTCCGCGAGCCGCGACCTGGAGCACAGCGAAGCGCCCATCGATCAGGTGGGAGACCAGCGTAGCGGCGGCGAACAGCCAGACGGCGGCGAGCAGAATCCGCCACTGCCCGACGGCGGCCCGACCGACGGCGAGCACGGCACCGACAACGATCCGGCGCTCGAGGACTAGCGAGCCACAACCCGGAGCGCTCGAAGCCTCCGAGCTCACACGGCAGCCTCGTAGGATGTGGGGATGCCCTCAGCTCTCTCGCGCACGTTCGCCGCGCTGTTCAACGCCCTCCGCGGCGCCCTCATCGGCATTGCCGAGATCATTCCGGGGGTGAGCGGCGGCACGATTGCGCTCATCGTCGGGGTGTACCGCACGCTGATCGACTCGGCCGGGCACCTCGTGCGCGGCGTCGTCACCGTCGTCGTCGACGGCATCCGCCGCCGCGGGCAGGCGCGCAGCCGCGAGCATTTCACGCACGTGCAGTGGGCCGTTATTGTCCCAATTGTCATCGGCATGTTTGCCGCCGTATTTCTCGGTGCCGCCCTGCTGGCACCGCTCATCGAGGAACACCCTGAGCTCGCGCGAGCGCTCTTTGCCGGCCTCATCGCGACGTCACTCATCGTGCCGATCCGCATGGTGGGCGGGCGCTGGCGCCCGATCGAATGGCTCGGTGCAATCGCCGCGGCGGCGCTCGCGTTCGGTTTCTCGTCAATCCCGACCGCCGACCCCGCCAACCCGCCGCTCATTCTCGTCGCCGTCGCGGCGGCGTTTGCCGTGTGCGCCCTCGTGCTGCCCGGTGTCTCCGGCTCGTTCCTGCTACTCATCTTCGGCATGTACGCCCCCACACTCGAGGCCGTCAACGATCGAGACGTCGTCTATCTGGGCACCTTCGTCGTCGGCGCCATCATCGGTCTCAGCCTTTTCGTCAGTGGCCTCCAGTGGCTGCTCGATCACCGAGGACGCATCACCCTCGCGATCATGACGGGGCTCATGGTCGGCTCACTGCGGGCACTGTGGCCGTGGCAGTCGGAGAGCGGCACGGTAGAGGCCCCCGGCGATGTTGCTGCCGCCGTCATCGCCTTCATCATCGGTGTCGCCATCGTGGCGGTGCTGTTGCTCGTCGAGTCAATGCTCGTGCGGCGTCGCGCCGTCGAGGGCACGGATGTGCTCCATCCTTCGACCGGAGAGATCGAGACCGACGATCTCCGCTGAACAACCGGTACTCAATGATCGGCTGGCGATCGTTGCCGGTTGTTTCGTCGAGGCTGCGCCGGCCGGGCCGCTCGGGATATTCTGAAGTATGAGCGAACTCAGACTTGAAGAGCTGTCGGCGGCAAACGTGGTTGCGGCGAACGGACTCTCCCTCAAGCCGGGCCAGGAGCAGTTCATTGCCCCCGTCACCTACGCCATGGCCGACCCGTTTCTCGACCCGAGCACGACCTGGTCGCGGGTTGTCGTCGATGGATCCGATGAGGTGGTCGGGTTTCTTCTCGCGAACTTCGACCCCGATGCTGTCGAGGAGGAGTTCAAGAGCTGCATCTGGCGCATGAACGTCGCCGCGAAGGCGCAGCGCCTCGGCGTCGGGCGGTTCATTGTCGATGAGGCCGTGGCTGAGGCTCGGCGGCGCGGGTTCGCGAGGCTCACCGTGATGTGGGAGTCGGGCGATGACGGCCCTGAAGACTTCTTCCTCCGCGTCGGCTTCGCCGTGATCGGCGAGACCCAGTACGGCGAGAAGATCGGCGCCATCGAAACCTGATGCCGTCGCGCCAGGCACCCGAGCCGGAGCCGCTCGACCCAGAGCCGCTCGACTTTGCGACCGCCGTGCTCGAGGTGGTCGCATCCATTCCCCCGGGCCTCGTCATGACCTATGGCGATGTCGCGGCCGAGCTCGGGTCGCGTGCAGCGCGCAGGGTCGGCACCGTCATGGCGCAGTGCGGTGCGGATGCCCCGTGGTGGCGCGTCATCCGGGCAAATGGCCTGCCCCCCGCCGGTCACGCGGAGCGGGCCCTCGCACACTATCGGGACGAGGACACCCCGTTGCGGTGGTCTGATGATGGCTCGTACCGGGTAGACCTTCGCGTCGCCCGGCATTTCTGAGCTGCAGCGGGCCGAGACCGGCCCGCGATCCCTGACTCGCGTGGGAGCGCTCCCACCCCCGGATTGGAGGTAGTTGAGATTCCCCTCCATGTGCCACTCTGGCCGTGCGCTGAGCACCCGATCGCCACGCATGGAGAGTCCAATGAAGAATTCTGCAGCAGTCCTCGCCCTCGTCGTCATCCCCGTCGCGCTCACCGGCTGCAGCACGCCGGGCGCGGGCGCGAGCAGCGCGACCGACACGGCCGAGATCACCGTCGGAGTGCTTCCGAGCGCCGAGACCGCGCCGCTGTTCCTCGGCATCGACGAGGGCTACTTCGCCGCTGAGGGCATCACGGTGCGGGTGGCCTCCTTCGCGGCCGGCAGTGCAGCGCTCGTCGCCCCCGTCATCGCAGGCGACTACGACGTGGCGGTGAGCGACCTGCTCACCCTGATGGTCGCCCACGACATCGAGCAACCGGTGCACCTCATCGCCCCGGCCGGCTCGGCGACAGGCGATGCGGGGGCCGACTTCGGCGCGCTCGTCGTTCCCGAAGCATCGCCCATTCGCGAGCTCAGCGATCTCCAAGGCGCACTCGTCGGCTCGAACAGCCTGCGCGACACCAACCACATCGTGCTCCGCGCCACCATGGATGCAACCGTGAGCGCCTCGGCCACCATCGACTGGGCCGAAGTGCCCTTCCACGATGCGCAGGCGGCACTCAGCGACGGCACGGTGGATGCTGCGTTCCTGGTCGAGCCCTACCTGACACGGGCGATCAACGGCGGCAATCGCGTGCTGAGCTACTCGTACTCCGAGTTCGACCCCGCACTCGATGTCAACGCCTACTTCACCTCCACAGCCTTCGCAGAAGAGCAACCGGAGCTGCTGGAACGATTCACGGCGGCCTTGATGAAATCCATCGAGCACGCCGCAGCGTCACCAGCGGATGCGCGGTCAGCGATGAGCGCCTACACGCAGACGCAGTGGAACGAGCGCACGTCGGCCGTGCTGCCGAGGTACACAACGACGTTCGACACCGAGGCGGCACATCGCCTCGCCGACGCCGGCGTCAAGTACGCGCTGCTCAAGACCAACCCGAGCATCGACGAATTGCTGCCGTAGGCGGCGCTCAGCGCACCCGCACCGATAGGCAGGTGACGCAGCCTTCGAGCTTTTCGAACTCGCTCACATCAACGGCCACGACGGTGTATCCGAGGCGCTCAAGCAGCGCAGCGGTCTTTGGCGCAGCATCGGACAGCAGCACCGTCTCGCGATCGAGCACGACCACTGCGGCACCCTCGGCCTCGGGGACGGGCAAGAAGCGAGCGAAGAGCGACGGCTCATCGATGAGCGGGGCGAAGCCGATGATGGTGCCATCTGGCAGTGCTGTCATCGCAGACTTAAGGTGGAGTGCCTTGGTGACCGGCACCGCTACGACCTCGTAGCCGAGCGGTTGCACGATGCGGCGAAGCTGGCGAATCCCCTCGGCATTCGTGCGACTACTGCTGCCGACGTAGACGGTTGTGCCGACTTTGAGCACATCGCCGCCCTCCAGCGTTCCCGGGGCTTCGATGCGGGCAATCTTCAGCCTCAAGCCGCGCATGAGCGACTCGACTGCCTCAGACTCTCCCACCCGCGAGGCATGGCCCGCCGCACCGATGACGGCGGTATCGCCGAACATCACGACCGTGTCCTCGACGAACACCGAGTCGGCGAATCCTTCAGCGACCGGCACCTCGACAACCTCCCAGCCGTGGTTGTCGAGCGCCGCGACATAGCCCTCCCACTGCCGATCGGCGCGCTCAGAATCAACACCGCGCGGCTCGAGGTGCGTGAGCTGTCCCTCTGCGAGCGTGCTTGCTGGCAGGCGCACAAGCGCGATCCGTCGTTGCCCCTCTGGCCCTGTGGCACCCGCGATGACGTGCCAGAGCGCGACGCCGATGGTCGCAGCGAGAATCCCGCTCGCGACGATGAAGACCAGGTTCGGCCCGATGAGGGTCGACGCGAGATAGCTCGTCGTGGCGGCATCGAGCAGGGCTCCGTCGCCGAGCAGATCGAGCATGCTGCCGAAGTACGCGCTGATTGTCGCGACCGCGAGCGTGACGGGGAGCGCGATGTACCAGCGGCGGAAGGCCTCAAGCGCGGCAGCGAGACTCAACAGCACAAAGGCGAAGAGTGTGCCGTTCTGAGAGAACGCACCCACAGAGGTGAAGTTCGCCGGATCGGCGCCACCCGCGATGAAGAACGCAAACACGGTCGTGACGTGCGCGAGCAACGCCACCCCCGCACCGGTTGCGAGCGATCCGAGGATGCGCCGAAAAAGGGTGATGTGCGGTGAGGGATACGCCATCCCCCGAGCCTATTGCCCGGGGGAAGGCGCATCACACGAGCGAGTCGCGCCAGGCGGCGTGCATCTGTGAGAAGCGCCCGTCCCCCGCAATGAGCTCCTCTGGCACGCCGTCTTCGATGACCTCGCCGTGCTCCATCACGAGCACGCGGTCGGCGATTTCGATGGTCGAGAGGCGGTGCGCAATGATGACGGCGGTGCGGTCGGCGAGCAGGGTTTGCAGGCCGCGCTGCACGAGACGCTCGCTCGGGAGGTCAAGCGACGCGGTCGCCTCATCGAGGATGAGCACGGTCGGGTCGGCAAGGAATGCCCTCGCGAACGACAGCAACTGCCGCTGCCCCGCCGAAACTCGGCCGCCGCGCTTGTTCACATCGGTCGCATAGCCATCCGGCAGCGCACAGATGAACTCGTGCGCGCCGACAGCCTTCGCGGCATCCTGAATCTCGGCGAGAGTTGCCCCCGGTCTGCCGAGCGCAATATTGTCGGCCACCGTGCCGCTGAAGAGGTATGCCTCCTGCGTCACCATCACGATTGCGCGTCGCAGATCTTTTGGATGCAGCGTGCGCAGGTCGATGCCGTCGAGCGACACGCTCCCGGCCGAGGGGTCGTAGAAGCGTGCGATGAGTTTCGCGAGCGTCGACTTGCCAGCCCCGGTCGTGCCGACGAGCGCAATCGTCTGCCCGGCGGGGATTTCGAGCGTGAACGACGGCAGGATGACGCGCTCCGGCGTGTAGGCGAAGGTGACGTCATCGAACGCCACGGTGCCGTTCGCTTTGCGCAGGTCCACGGGCTTGACGGGGTCTGGCACGCTCGGCAACTCCTCGAGCACGCCCGAGATCTTTTCGAGCGCGGCCGCAGCCGACTGGTACGAGTTGTAGAACATCGCCATCTCCTCCGCCGGGGCGAAGAAGTTGCGCGTGTACAGCACCGCGGCGAGGAGCACGCCGATGGGCAGTGAGCCGTCGGCGACCCGGAGCCCGCCAACCAGAAGCACCACACCAAGCGTGACGTTGCCGATGAGCACAAGGATCGGCTCATAGGTGCCGAAGAGCTGGATGACCCGCGCATTCGCATCGCGGTTGTCTTCGACGAGGGCACCGAACTCCCGCTCATTGCGACGCTCCTTACGGAACGCCTGCACGGCACGAATACCCGTCATCGACTCGACGAACTGCACGATCATGCGGGCGGATGCAACGCGCGTGCGCCGGAACATCCGTTGCGAGTTCACCTGGAACCACCGCGTCAAGATTGCGAGCGGCACGAGCGACAGCAGCAGGATGACCCCGCTCACCCAGTCGATGACGAGCAGCGCAATCGCGATGAACACCATGTAGAGCCCACCCTGCACGAGCTGGTTGAGCCCGTTGCCGAGCAACTCCTTGATCGACTCGAGATCGCTTGTCTGGCGCGAAATAATGCGGCCGGACGTGTAGTTCTCGTGGAACTCGAGACTGAGTCGCTGGGTGTGCAAAAACACTCGCTTGCGCAGATCGAGCAGCATCGACTGGGCGAGCTTGGCGGTCAGCACCGTGTACCAGGCGACCAGCACCGCGCCGAGCACGCCGGTCGCAACATACGCGGCGACCGTGAGCGAGATCGGCATCCAGTCGCCGTCGATGGCGGCCGGGAGCCCCGAATCCACGCCGACGGCGATGAGCGCCGGTCCGGCGACCTGCGCCACCGTGCTCACCAGGATGACCGCTGCTGTGAGCGACACCGTCTTCGACAGCGGGCGCACGAGCGAACCCAGCAGGCGCACCGAACGGCCCTGCATGAGTTTGTTTTCTACCCGGGACAGGTCGTCCCGCTCTTCTTCTGTGCCGAGCGTGCTCACAGCGCGCCTCCCTTCTCCGTTGTGTCGCTTTCGTCAGTGTTGCCTGCGCTGCCAGTGCTGCCTGCGTCGCCTGCGTCAGGGCGGTCGCCCGCCTCGAACGAGGTGATGACGAAGCGGTAGTGCTCGCTCCGTGCGAGCAGTTCTGCGTGCGTGCCGACATCATCGATGCGGCCGTCGCGCATGAGCGCCACCCGGTCGGCGAGCTGCACCGTCGAAGGCCGGTGCGCCACGACGAGCGCCGTCGTGCTCGCAAGCACGCGGCGCAGCCCCGCCTCGACCGCCGCCTCGGTGTCGACATCGAGCGCCGAGAGCGGGTCGTCGAGCACGAGCACGCTCGGCTTTGCCGCAACCGCCCGCGCGAGCGCCAGCCGCTGCCGCTGCCCGCCAGACAGACTCATGCCCTCCTCGCCGACCCTCGTGTCGAGCCCATCGGGGAGCTCGTGGACAAAGTCGGCCTGCGCGATCTCGAGTGCCTCGGCAAGGTCGTCCTCTGAGGCATCCGGTCGACCGAGCAGCACGTTGTCGCGCACGCTCGACGAGAAGAGGATCGCCTCCTCGAATCCCATCGCGACCCGCTCACGCAACTGCTCCCGCGTGAGGTCACGGATGTCAACACCATCGAGCAGGATGCGACCACCAGTGAGGTCGTAGAGCCGCGTCGTGAGCGCCGTGAGCGTCGTCTTGCCGCACCCGGTGAGCCCGACGAGCGCCATGGTTTCGCCAGGAAGTAGCTCGAGATCGACCCCGTCGACGATGTCGCGCGCGTCGCCCGGAGCATCCTGATAGCGGAAGTGCACGTTCTCGAACACGAGCCTGCCCTCCCCTCGCGCCGAATCGGACGGGGTCGCGGGATCGGTGATCGGATTCGTTTCATCCATGACCTCGAAGAAACGGTCGACCGCGGTGCGGGTATCAAACGTCATCGAGAGCAAGAAGCCGATCGATTCGACCGGCCAGCGCAGCACCGACGCCGTCGCGAAGAAGGCGACGAGCCCTCCCAGCGTGATCGCGTCATTCGCGGCAAGCACCACCCCCGCGAACAGCGAGAGGGCGAACGTCACATCGGGCACGAGCAGCAACCACAACCAGATGCCCGCGACCGCGCGCGCCTTCTCGATTTCGGTTCCGCGGAGCTCCTCGGCCTGCTTCGTGAAGTTCTCGAGCGCGTGACGGCCACGACCAAACGCTTTGAGCACCCGGATGCCGTGCACCGACTCCTCGACGGTCGTCGCGAGATCGCCGGCTTGGTCTTGGCTCAGCCGCGCCACCCGGGAATACCGGTTCTCAAAGACGAAGGTGTAGATCCAGAGCGGGATCGAGCAAATCATGAAGAGCACGCCGAGCTGCCAGCTGAGGTTGAACAGAAACACGAAACCAATGACGACCGTCACGACGTTCACGACCAGCAGCACGATGCCAAACGACAACCACCGGCGGATGAGGCTCAGGTCGGTCGACATGCGTGACAGCAGCTGCCCGCTCGGCCAGCGATCGTGAAACGACACGGGCAGGTTCTGCAGGTGCGCATACAGCGCGTTGCGCATCCCCGCCTCGATTTGCGTGCCCGGCACGAGCACAAACCACCGGCGCAGCCAGATCATGGCCGCTTCGAGACCACCGAGCGCAAGCACGGCGCCCACAGCCCACCACAGACCGTTCAGATCACCGTCACTGAGCGGGCCATCCACGAGTGCACGAAGTACCTGTGGGATGACGAGCGCGACAACCGCGCCGATGAGCGCGGCAACCGCACCGAAGCTGATGCGCACCAACGCCGGGCGCGCAAACGGAAGGATGCGCAGGATCGCGCGGGCAGTCGAGAGGCGTCGCGGCGACGCCTCCGCCTTGGAGGAAAACACGGTGTTGCTCGTTTCTGTGGTGATGATTCGAGTGCGCAGAAGCGCGAATGCGAGCGGTCCCGGAGTGGAGGGACATCGCCGTCAGTCGATGGGTGCATCAACTGACGTGGCAGACGGTCATGACGGGGCGACGCGACGCTCGGACGCGCACCGAGCAGCTGCTCAGCGGGGCATCCGAGCCAACAGGCGAGATGCTAGGCGTCGCGGAGGAGTCCCAGTGGGCGCTTCACGCCACGGAACCGGCCCGCCGGAGCAGCAAACGCGAGGGCACCAGAGACCGTGAGTGTGACGGCGGTCGTGTGCATAGTGCCTCCTTGACATGCGTGGAACCTGCTCGCGCGTAGGCGCAGGCGGACATCCAGCGTACTCATGCTCGTCGCGGCATGGCAACCGCCGCGAGCGATTCCCGCCGAGAATCAGTGGAAGAAGTGGCGCTCACCCGTGAAATACATCGTCACGCCCGCCGCGGCCGCCGCCTCGATGACCTCGGCGTCGCGCACCGAACCACCCGGCTGGACGACCGCACGCACGCCGCCCTTGATGAGCACCTCAAGCCCGTCTGCAAATGGGAAGAAGGCATCGGATGCCGCGACACTCTCCGGCGCCCGGTCACCCGCCCGCGTCACCGCGAGATAGCACGAGTCCACCCGGTTGACCTGACCCATGCCAACACCGACCGAGGCGCCATCCTTCGCAAGGAGGATCGCATTCGACTTCACGGAGCGCACCGCGCGCCAAGCGAACGCGAGATCGGCGAGAGTCGCCGAATCTGCCGGCTCGCCGGTCGCAAGCTGCCAGGTGTCGGTCGAGAAATCCGCATAGGTGTCGGGCGACTGCACGAGCAGGCCGCCCGAGATCTGGCGAACCTCACGGTCGGCGCGGGCAAAATCGGCCGGCAGCTGCAGCAGCCGCAGGTTCTTCTTCGTCTGCAGCACCGCGAGCGCCTCAGGCTCGAATCCCGGCGCCACAATCACCTCGGTGAAGATGTCCTTGATCGACAGCGCCGCCGCCGCCGTCAGCGTGCGGTTCGCCGCGATGACGCCGCCGAACGCCGACACCGGGTCGCAGTTGTGGGCGCGCGAATGCGCCGACGCGATCGGGTCGCCCTCGGCACCCGCGACGGCAATGCCGCAAGGGTTGGCATGCTTGATGATCGCCACGGCAGGCTCATCGAAGTCGAACGCGGCCCGCACCGCAGCATCCGCATCGACGTAGTTGTTGTACGACATCTCCTTGCCGTGAAGCTGTGTCGCCTGGGCGATGCCCGTGCCGTGCTGCTCAACGTAGAGGGCCGCCGACTGGTGCGAGTTCTCGCCGTACCGCAGCTCCTGCTTGAGGGTCGCGCTGAGGGTGATCTCCGCGGGAGCGGTGCTCGTGGCGGGAGCGGTGCTCGCTGCGGGGGCATCGGCCTTTGCCGCCTCGTGCTCGGCTCGGACCCCGACGTTGCCGGCAAACCACTCCGCCACCGCCGAATCGTAGGCCGCCGTGTGCGCGAACGCCTCGCCAGCGAGACGCTGCCGTTGGGCGAGCGTTGTGCCGCCGAGCGTCGCCGCCTTGATGATCTGCTGGTAGCTGTCGGGCGAGACCGCGATCGCCACATTGGCGTGATTCTTCGCCGCCGCGCGCACCATCGCCGGGCCGCCGATGTCGATCTGCTCGACAACTGCATCACCCTCAGCGCCAGACGCAACCGTCTCGACAAACGGATACAGGTTCACCACGACAAGCTCAAATGGCTCAACGCCGAGCTCCGCAAGCTGACGCTCGTGGTGCTCAAGGCGCAAGTCGGCGAGGATCGCCGCGTGCACAAACGGGTGCAGCGTCTTGACGCGACCGTCAAGCGCCTCCGGGAAGCCCGTCACCGTCGCAACCTCAGTGACAGGATGCCCCGCCTCGGCAATCATCTTCGCCGTCGACCCCGTCGACACAATCTCCACACCCGTGCCAACGAGGGCGGCCGCGAGCTCGAGCAGGCCGGACTTGTCGCTCACCGAAATGAGGGCCCGCTTCAACGGGATGGCGTCGCGGTGACGGTACAGGGATGCGTCGTGGCTGGGGCCGCTCATGCGACAAGCTCCTTCAGATTGATGGTTCCGTTGGCGATGTCGAGCACGACCTGCACGAGCAGTTCGCGCTCCACCACCTTGATGCGGTCGTGGAGTGTCGACTCCGTGTCATGCGGCAGCACAGGCACGCGGCGCTGCGAAAGAATCGGCCCGCTATCGACCCCGGCGTCAACGACAATGACGCTCGCACCTGTCTCCGACACCCCGGCGGCGATCGCATCGCGAACACCATGGGCGCCAGGGAACTCGGGCAAGAACGCCGGATGCGTGTTAATCAGATTCGGCGACAACGCGTCGACAAACGCGGCCGGCAGCAACCGCATCAGGCCACTCAAAATGACAAGGTCAGGTTCCCAGCGCTGCACCTGCTCCAGCAGCGCCTCACCCCACGCCTCGCGACTCGAATAGTTTGCGTACGACACGGCAAACGACGGGATGCCAAAGTCCTCCGCGTGGGCGAGCCCATCAGCATCACGGTCGGCACCGATCGCGACCACCCTCGCGGGAAACTCCGCATCCTCCGACGCCTCCAACAACGAGCGCAGGTTCGAGCCACCGCCGGAGATGAGCACGACGAGTTTCAGCACCCGCCAAGCCTACTCCGACGCAGCACCCCGCCGACCGCCAACCAGCAGCCCCAACACGCACGCGACACCCACCTCGAGCGCCGCACACAACCCCACCATGAGGGCGTCGGGGCCGAGCTCCGCGAGGCGGCCAGGACCGCCGCTGCCGCCAGACCACCACGCCAACAGCCCAAACCCAGCACCCGCCACCACACCCGCCAGCGACCCGAGCGCCACCAGCGACGGGAGCGGCAGCATCCGGAACTCAGGTTTCGCGCGGAGCAGCGCACCGACCAAGAACCCGATCACGACAGGGACGAGCACCCCGACAAAGCCAAACGCGAGATCGCCCGTCGGCAACGCCCCGAACACAGGGATCGCCGGAATCGGGCCGAGCGTCGTGCCGAGCGGCGACACCGCCGAACCAGTGCCGAGCGCGAACCCCGGCCCGATAAGCCATGACGCGCACCAGATCACCAGATTCGGCACAAACGCGAGCTGCGCCACCGTGAGCGCGATGCCCCCAAGCACGCCAGTCTGCGACGACTGATACAGGGCAATGATGCTGCCGTAATTCGTGGCGACGAGCACCGCGACGAGCACCGACGCGACAATCATGACGGCGGCAACCGACATGGCGCCAGCCAGCAGCGCACCACCGACCACCCGTCGCACCGCCGCCGGCCAGTCCGTGAGCCGAGCCCACACACGGTCAACAACATCCCGTGGACGCGTGCCGGCCAGCCGCTGCCGCGCCAGCCATGCGCCGATCGCAAGACCCGCCGCAAATACAAGCGTCGAACAGATGGTCCCCTGCACGATGGAGGGGCGCGCCGAGTCGTGGAGCGCGGTCAGCACGGCAATGAACGCGAGCACGCCGAACGTGGCAACAGACACCGCCAGCCCCAGCAGGTGGTGCGGGGTTTCGGCGATGCGACGGCCGGCACGCTGCCCCAGCAGCAACGTCAACAGCCCGAACCCGAGCGGCGCGATCGACAGCACGAACGGCTGCTCTGCCCCCGCCAGACCGAGCGACGCGACCAGCGTCTCATCCAGCGTGATCGTCATCCCAGCCCCGTGGCCGAGCAGCCACACGTCGACCGCGACCCGCCAAAACACCAGCCAGTCGATCTGCAGCTCGTACTGAAAACCCCACAGCAGCGTGAGCGGCACCAGCGAGATGCCAATGCCGATGCCCACAACAAGGAGCGCCTCCAGGGCGGAGAAGACGGCGGTGAGCGAGCGATTCATACCGCTCACGACCCTAGCCGGGCCCACCCGCCGAAGTGCTGCGCCGTACCGGCGCCGCGAGCATCCGCCCCGCTGGAAGTTCAGGAGATCGTGCGGCCCACTCCCCCAGATGCCTGAGAGTTCGCGGGCGGCGCTGCGCCTTTCCTGAATTTGCGTGAAGGGTGGGGGGATGACTGCATCGGTGTATGCCCGCGCGCTCGGTGACGACTTCGGGATGCTGCATCCAGAGCTGCAGCGATGGTTCGGCAGCACGGCCAGGGTGCGGGCGCAGGGTGTGTTCGATGAGGCGGGGTCGCGGCTGCGCTGGTTGCGGCCGTTGTGGAGCGTCGCTGCGCGACTTGGCCTGCTGTGCCCCGAGTACGGTCGCGGGGTGCCGTTTGAGGCGACCATGACGCCGGTCGGGGTGAGCACGGTCGCCACGCGACGCGTGCTGCGGTTCGAGTCGGGCGTGCGGGTGCTCGCCGACACGACCCGTGTGGTGCGCGGCCGGCTGGTCGACGCGCATGCCCGCGGGCGGCTTCAGGTCGAGATGGTGCCGGAGGTCATCGACGGGGCCCTTGTCGCGCATTCCGGACGAGCCCGACTCATGCTCGCGCGGCGTCTGCCGGTGCCCGTCCCGTCGCCGCGTGTGACCCTGCGGCACGCCTGGGATGCGAGCGCCGCGCGGCACACGGTCGACGTGTCGGTGCGGGTTCCCCTGCTCGGCGAAGTGTTCGGCTACCGCGGGAACTTCGCGATGCTCGCAGAGGCGTGAGACTGCGCAAGTTGTCGCGAATGCGCCGTGAGACGACGAATTGCGCAGTCTCAGCGACCTGAGGCCGCGGGCCCCACACGACAAAGGGCCCGCCGAAGCGGGCCCTTCGCACGTGGTGACGCTTAGAGCGACGCGAGGATTTCGCGCATGAGCGTGGCGGCCTCGGACGGCGTCTTGCCGACCTTGACGCCGGCGGCCTCGAGGGCCTCCTGCTTTGCCTGCGCCGTGCCGGCCGAGCCGGAAACGATGGCGCCAGCGTGACCCATGGTCTTGCCCTCGGGGGCGGTGAAGCCCGCGACGTAGCCGACAACGGGCTTCGTGACATTCGCCTTGATGAAGTCGGCAGCACGCTCTTCAGCGTCGCCACCGATCTCGCCGATCATGACGATCGCCTTCGTCTCGGGGTCTGCCTCGAATGCCGCGAGGGCGTCGATGTGGGTGGTGCCGATGATGGGGTCGCCGCCGATGCCGATCGCGGTCGAGAAGCCCAGGTCACGGAGCTCGTACATCATCTGGTAGGTCAGCGTGCCCGACTTGGAGACGAGGCCGATTGGGCCCTTGCCGGTGATGTTCGCGGGCGTGATGCCGACGAGCGCCTCACCTGGGGTGATGATGCCGGGGCAGTTCGGACCGATGATGCGGGTCTTGCTGCCCTTCTCCTGCGCGTACGCCCAGAACTCGGCCGAGTCGCCGACGGGAACACCCTCGGTGATGATGACGAGGAGCGGGATCTCGGCGTCGATGGCCTCGATGACCGCGTCCTTGGTGAAGGCCGGCGGCACAAAAGCGATCGACACGTCGGCGCCGGTCTTTTCGATCGCCTCGGCGACCGAACCGAAGACGGGCAGCTCGATCTGCGAGCCATCCTGCGCGGCGTGGGTGACGGTCGTGCCAGCCTTGCGGGCGTTGACGCCACCGACGACCTGCGTGCCGGCCTTGAGCATGAGGGCGGTGTGCTTGGTGCCCTCACCGCCCGTGATGCCCTGCACGATGACCTTGGAGTCCTTGTTGAGGAAGATTGACATTCCGGTGTTCCTTACTTCGCGGCGTGGGCGAGTTCGGCGGCCTTGTCGGCGCCCTCGTCCATAGAGGCGGCGAGGGTGACCAGCGGGTGGTTCGCCTCGTTGAGGATGCGGCGACCCTCGTCGACGTTGTTGCCGTCGAGTCGCACGACGAGCGGCTTGTCGGCCGCGTCGCCCAAGATCTCGAGGGCCTTGACGATGCCGTTCGCGACCGCGTCGCAGCTCGTGATGCCACCGAAGACGTTGACGAACACACTCTTGACCTGCGAGTCGCCGAGGATCACGTCGAGGCCGTTCGCCATGACGGTGGCGGATGCTCCGCCGCCGATGTCGAGGAAGTTGGCGGGCTTCACGCCGCCATGCTTCTCGCCCGCGTAGGCGACAACATCGAGCGTGCTCATGACGAGCCCAGCACCGTTGCCGATGATGCCGACCTGGCCGTCGAGCTTGACGTAGTTGAGGTCGTTGGCCTTCGCCTTCGCCTCGAGGGGGTCAGCGGCATCCTTGTCTTCGAGCGCTTCGTGGTTTGCGTGACGGAAGCCGGCGTTCTCATCGAGCGAGACCTTGCCGTCGAGGGCGATGATCTCGCCATCCTCTGTGAGCACGAGCGGGTTGACCTCGACGAGCGTCGCGTCTTCACCCTTGTAGACGTCGTAGAGCTTGACGAACACGGGCGCGACCTTGGCGACGAGGTCGTCGGGGAAGCCACCGGCGCGAGCGATCTCCTCCGCCTTGGCGAGGTCGATGCCGTGGGCCGGGTTCACCTCGATCTTGGCGAGCGCTTCGGGGCGCTCGACCGCGAGCTCCTCGATCTCCATGCCGCCCTCGATGCTGCAGAGCGAAAGGTAGGACCGGTTGGCCCGGTCGAGCAGCACCGAGAAGTAGAACTCCTTATCGATGCGGGCGCCCTGGGCGACCATGACGCGCTTGACGATGTGGCCCTTGATGTCGAGGCCGAGAATCTGCTCGGCTGCGGCGTAGGCGTCATCGGCGTTGTGCACGACCTTGACGCCGCCGGCCTTTCCGCGACCTCCGGCCTTGACCTGGGCCTTGACGACGACGGTGCCACCGATCTTCTCGGCCGCGGCCTTCGCCTCTTCGGGTGTGTCGGCAATCAGGCCGGCAAGTACGGGCACGCCGTAGGACTCAAAAAGGTCCCTGGCCTGGTACTCAAATAGATCCACGCTGCTCATTCCAATCCGCGCGTAATGGGGTGTGATTAGGCGATTTTTCTGAAGCGGACCGGAAAACCAGGCCCGGAGAAGATGCCACGAAGCACTCTACCCGCTGGGTGTACGGCGTTCTCCCCGACAACCGTTCATCGGGAATGAAAGAACATCGATTCCTTCGCCTCGGCACCCGCGGTCGCGGTTCGCCCGCGCCGTTGAGGCATCGAGAGGTCAAAATCTGCGCCATAGCCACGCTTATGGCGCAAATTTTGACCTCTCAGGCCCCACTCGAACCCCTCAGGCCCCGCTCGGGTGCCTACAACTTCTCGATCGGAGCTATTTTCACTAGCAGTCGTTTGCGGCCCGCCGAGTCGAACTGCACCTCGGCGATGCTCTTCGCCCCGTTGTCGGTGACCGAGGTGACGCGCCCCTCACCAAAATCGTCGTGCCGCACGCGGTCGCCGGCGACAAGCTTGAGGTCGCCGTTGTCGCGCACCGTGCCCGTGACCTTGTTGGCCCACTGGGTCTTTTCGCCGGCCTCCGCCTTGCGAGCGGCCCGCGCGAGGGCGGTCGCACTCGGGCCCGACGAATAGCCGTAGCCCGAGCCACCACCAGGATCGAAGCCGGGCGCTGCACCGGATGCCGCGCCACGCGAGCCCGACGAGAAGCCCGAGCCCACGGCATCCCGCCTCGCATTGAGCGCCCTGGGCTGGGTGCCGCCGCGACTGTTTGCCATGCCGGGCGACTGCCGCCACTCAATCAGGTCGACGGGGATCTCCTGGAGATACCGCGACGGCATCGCCACATTCACGTCGCCGAACTGCGCGCGCGTCATCGCGAGCGAGAGGTAGAGGCGACGACGTGCGCGCGTGATGCCGACATAGAACAGGCGTCGTTCTTCGGCGGGGCCGCCCGGTTCGCCGGACGACATCTGGTGCGGCAGCAACCCTTCTTCGATTCCGGTGAGGAACACGGAGTCGTATTCGAGGCCCTTCGCGGTGTGGAGGGTCATGAGCGAGACGGTGCCGCTCGAGTCGTCGAGCTCGTCGGCCGCCGCCACGAGGGTCACCTCGGTGAGAAAGTCGAGCAGGGTGCCCTCGGGGCTGCGCGTGTTGAACTCGCGCGTCTGCGCCAACAGTTCTTCGACGTTCTCGGCGCGCGCCTCGTCTTGCGGGTCGCGGGATGCTCGCAACAGTTCTACGTAGCCGGTGCGTTTGATGATGGCTTCGAGGATGTCAGCGACCTTCGCCGGCGGCCCGGCACCCTCTGGCGGGTCTGCGGCACGGGTGAGGTCGTCGAGCAGCCCGGCGAGCTCGACCATCGCGCTGCGCACCTTCGGGCCAAGCCCGAGTTCATCGGCCTGCCGCAGCGAGTCGCGCAACGTCTGCTCGTGCTTGTCGGCGTGCAACTGCAGCGCCGCCTCGGTCGCCGGGCCGATCCCCCGCTTCGGCACGTTCATGATGCGGCGCAGGGCCATAGGGTCGGCGGGGTTCGCGACCGCGATGAGGTATGCCATGACGTCTTTGATTTCGGCGCGCTCATAGAACTTCGTGCCGCCGAGCACCCGGTACGGGATCGCCGACCTGATAAAAATCTCTTCGAGCGCACGTGTCTGCGCGTTCGTGCGATAGAAGACGGCAATGTCCTTATACGCGAGCCCGCCCTCGTGCAGGGTCGAGACCTCGTCGGCAATGAACTGTGCCTCATCGTGCTGGCTATAGCCGGTGAAGCCGACGATCTTCTCGCCCTCACCGATGGTCGTGAACAGCTTCTTGTCTTTGCGGTCGAAGTTGTTTGAGATGACCGCGTTCGCCGCATCGAGGATGTTCTGGGTCGAGCGGTAGTTCTGCTCGAGCAGGATCACCCTGGAGTTGGGAAAGTCGCGCTCGAACTCGACGATGTTGCGGATGTCCGCACCACGGAACGCATAAATCGACTGGTCGGAGTCACCGACCACCGTGAGGCTCGCGCCCTCCAGCCGCCCATCGTCATCCTTCGGCGGCCGCGTGAGCTCACGGATGAGGGAGTACTGCGCGTGATTGGTGTCCTGATATTCGTCGACGAGGATGTGGCGGAAGCGACGTTGATAGACGGCCGCGACCTGCGGGAACGCCCGGAACAGGTACACGGTCTGCCCGATGAGGTCATCGAAGTCGAAGGCGTTCGCGCGCTGCAACTCGCGCGTGTAGGTGCGGAAGATCTCGGCGAACACCCGCTCGGCCGGGTCGTTGAAGTTTGCGTTGCGGGCATACGACTCGACGTCTTGCAGCTCGTTCTTCAGCTTCGAAATCTTGCCGGAGACAGAAGAAACGGTGAAGCCGAAGGCGTCGGCATCCATCTCCTTGATGATGCGCTTGATGAGTGCGCGCGAGTCGGCCGAGTCATAAATCGTGAAGTTCTTGGTGAAGCCGAAGTTCTCGGCCTCGCGCCGCAGGATGCGCACGCACGCCGAATGGAACGTCGAAATCCACATGCCCTCGGCGGCCTGCCCGATGAGCCCCTCGACGCGCTCGCGCATCTCCGCCGCGGCCTTATTCGTGAAGGTGATCGCAAGGATCTGGCTCGGCCACGCCTCGCGGCTGTAGAGCAGCCCGGCGATGCGCCGCGTGAGCACGCTCGTCTTGCCGGAGCCGGCCCCGGCGACGATGAGGAGCGACTGGCCCCGGAATTCGACCGCCTCGCGCTGTTGCGGGTTGAGCCCGTCGAGGAGGGGGTTCGCTGGCGCGCCATCGGCGTCGAGGATGAAGGTCATGTCGCCGTCAATTGTAGGCGGCGCCCCTGACAGCACTCGATGGGCGGGCAACGAGCGGCTAGGCGACCTCGAACAGCCCCGCCGCCCCCATTCCGCCGCCGACGCACATCGTCACCACGACATACTTGGCGCCGCGACGCCGGCCCTCGAGCAGCGCGTGCCCGACCATCCGCGCCCCCGACATGCCGTAGGGGTGGCCGATCGCGATCGCCCCACCGTTGACGTTGAACTTCTCGGGGTCGATGCCGAGCTGGTCGCGGCAGTACAGCGTCTGCGACGCGAATGCCTCGTTGAGCTCCCACAGGTCGATGTCGTCGACCGTGAGGCCGTGCTGTCGCAGCAGCTTCGGCACGGCGACGACCGGGCCGATCCCCATCTCGTCTGGCTCGCATCCGGCAACCGCCATGCCGCGATACACCCCGAGCGGTGCGAGGCCGCGACGCGACGCCTCGCCCGCTTCCATCAGCACGGCGGCGGATGCCCCGTCCGAGAGTTGCGAGGCGTTGCCGGCCGTCACGGTCGCGGTCGCGGTGACAGCCCCATCGGCGAGCACGGTGCGCAGGCCCGCGAGCCCCTCGATGCTCGTCTCGGGCCGGTTGCCTTCGTCGAGTTCTAGCGTGACCTCGCGAACGCTGATCTCGCCCGTGCCCTTGTCGGCGATCGCCATGCTCGCCGTGAATGGCACGATCTCGTCGGCGAAGATGCCGGCCTGCTGCGCCCTTGCGATGCGCTGCTGCGAAGTGAGCGCGTATTCGTCTTGCGCGTCGCGGCTCACGCCGTAGCGTTCGGCGACGAGTTCCGCCGTCTCCAGCATTGGCATGTACACGCCCGGGTGGTGCTCGTTGACCCACGGGTCGATCATGCGGAACGTGTTGCGGTGCTCGTTCTGCACGAGCGAGATCGACTCGAGCCCGCCGCCGACCGCGATGTCGATCCCATCAACGATGATCTCTTTCGCCGCGATCGAGATCGCCATGAGGCCTGAGGCGCACTGGCGGTCGATCGTCATGCCGGCGACCTCGACGGGGAGGCCAGCGCGGAGGGCCGACTGGCGCGCGACATTGAGGCCCGTGTTGCCCTCCTGCAGGGCGACGCCCAACACGAGGTCGTCTACCTCGGCGCCCTGCAGGCCGGCACGTTCGACGGCGGCGGCGATCGCGTGCCCGGCGAGCGCCTGCCCCTCCGTGGTGTTGAACGCGCCACGGTAGGCACGCCCGATTGGGGTGCGGGCGGTCGAGACGATGACGGCTTCTCTCATGGCTTCACTCCGTTGTGATCGATGGATGCATTCCACCTCGCACGGGCCTCGATCGCAAGGTCAGGCTGGTCGGCGAAGACACCGTCAACCCCCGACGACATGATGAGCTGGAACTCGGCGAGCCAATCACCGAAGCGCGCAGCATCCTTGCCCCGGCGCAGGTTGGCGTCGAGGTAGCGGTTTTCGGCACGGAGCGTCCAGCAAAACGCGGTGAGGCCTGCGGCATGAGCCCGGTCGACGACGTTCGTGATGCCGAGTGTCGCGCCGTCAGCATCCGTGCGCAGCAGCAGCCGTTTGTCGACACTCACACCGTCGATGCCCGAGGCGCGCAGGGCCGCCAGCCCGTCCACCGTGAGATCGTCGGCATACGGTCGCGCCCCCGTGCCGTCGCGGGCCACCCGGTCGGCCGGCGCACCCTTGGCCTCGACCAGGTAGATGAGCGGTGCCGTGACCCCGAGATTCCGGATGCCGCGCAGCACGTCGAGCTCGAAACTCTCGACCGTCACCCGCTCGTCGTCGTGCCACCCCGCCGCCCGCAGCTCCTCCGCGAAGAGGCGGTCGACGTCGAGCCCGATGGACGCGAAATAGGTGGCGTGCTTGATCTCCGCAACCAGGCCGACGCGGCGGCCATCGCGGTCGGCCTCGTCGAGCATCGCGAGCAGGTCGCCAAGGCGCAGCACCCCGTCGAGGCCGTCGAACGTCGTGTTGTTCACCCGCACTTTCGGCAGTCGTTCACGCGACCGCAGGGTGCTGAGTTCAGCCCACGTGAAGTCCTCCGTGAACCATCCGGTGAGCTCGATGCCATCGATCGTTTTGGTGGTGCGGCGTGAGGCGAACTCGGCGCGGCTCGCGACATCCGTGGTGCCCGAAATCTCGTTCTCGTGCCGCAGCACCAGCACGCCGTCGCTCGACGGCACAATATCGGGCTCGATCGCGTCGGCCCCCATCGCGATCGCGAGCGCGTAGGCCGACCGCGTGTGCTCGGGGCGGTAGCCGCTCGCCCCGCGATGGGCGATCACGAGCGGGCGGGGTGCGGGGGTGGTGGCGTTGGCGTTCGCATGCTGGGCTGTCGCCTGCTCGGATGTCACGGCTCAACGCTACGCGAGGCCAGCCTGTGGACACAGCATCACGCCCCAACACACGCCCCACTACCCTGCCGGAATGCCCCCGTGCCCGAGCTGCGGCGCCGCCCCGACGCGCGCCTGGAAGTACTGCATCGCCTGCGGTGCGCCGCTTGTGCGGCGTGAGGCGGTGCCCGCCGCGATCCGCCCGGAACCGCCCAGTGCCGCCACCCCCTCGCACACTCGCGGCCGGGTGCGCACGGCGGCGATCGCGAGTGCCGCCATCATCGGCGTTGCGGTCATCGCCGGGGCGGGCATCCTGCTGTTCACCTAGGGCAAACGGCAAGAGAATTCGCAGCAATTCGGGGAAGAGCTTCGGTACGCTATGCGTTGTACCCCGCAGAGGCGACAGCCTCGACAGACCCGGTACCACCTAGGAGAAGACCACAGATGGCCAACCCCGCATTCAGCAACTCGCCCGCCTTCGCGGCGGGCGCGAAGGCAGTCAACTACTCGAAGCCTGTCTCGGCCGAAGAGCTTGACGCCATGTACGGTCGCCCCTCGGCGACCCCCGTCGACACCGACCGGATGTCGTATGAGGACACGATCGTCAAGACGCTCATCGCCTTCAGCGTGCTCGTCGCGACCTCCGTCGTCGGCTGGTTTGTGCCGATCCTCATGATCCCCGGCGCGATCATCGGCCTCGTGCTCGCGCTCGTCAACATCTTCAAGAAGCAGCCGTCGCGCGGGCTCATCCTTGCCTACGCCGCGTTCCAGGGCTTGTTCGTCGGCGGTATTTCGGCGATCTTCAACACGATGTGGGACGGAATCGTCACGCAGGCGGTCTTTGGCACCCTTGGTGTTGTTGGCGTCACCCTCGTGCTCTTCCTCAACGGCAAGGTGCGCACGAGCCCCCGGGCCAACAAGATCTTCCTCGTGGCGATGATCGGCTACGCGGCCTTCTCGCTCGTCAACTTCGGTCTCATGATGTTCGGCGCGACCGACAGCATGTTCGGCCTGCGCGGTGACATTGAGATCTTCGGCATCCCGCTCGGTGTCATCCTCGGCCTGCTCGTCGTGCTGCTCGCGGCGTACTCGCTCGTCATGGACTTCGAGAACATCAAGACCGGCGTCGAGCGCGGCGCCCCCCGCATCTTCGGATGGCAGGCCGCCTTCGGCATCATGGTCACCGTCGTGTGGCTCTACGTCGAGATCCTGCGGATGATCGCGATCTTCCGCGAGTAAGCACTGCACGCGCAACAAGGGCCGTCCCACTGGGGCGGCTCTTCTTGCATGTCAGTCGGTCGCGAGATGCGGCTCAGTCGCGGCGGCGGCGGCGGCGAAACAGCCCGCGCTTCCGCTTCACCACGGGCGCCTCCTCCGCCGTCGCCATAGGCGCAGACCTGAGGGTCGAGACACCCCGCTCGGAGTCCTTCACAAGTCGAGTCCAATCACAGCGGATGCACTGCACCACATAGCGATGCACCGAAAGTCCCGTGCCGAAAAACGGGTTCGGCACCGTGCGGGTGCGCGCGTTGCAGGTCGGGCAACGAACCTCCCTGACATCCACCCCTGATCTGGGCATGCTCATGACGTCGACCTCGCGGCGGACGAATAGCGGGACACGATAGCCCTTCAGTGGTGCACGGTGCGCCCTAGGGTAGGCACATCCATGCTAGACCGACAGGTCTATTCAGGAGGACCCCGTCACTCCCACTCAATCGTGCCCGGCGGCTTCGACGTGACATCGAGCACGACCCGGTTCACATCCTGCACCTCGTTGGTAATGCGATTCGAGATGCGGGCGAGCACGTCATAAGGAAGGCGAGTCCAGTCCGCCGTCATGGCATCCTCGCTCGAGACGGGGCGCAGCACGATCGGATGCCCGTAGGTGCGGCCATCTCCCTGCACGCCGACCGAGCGCACATCCGCAAGGAGCACGACGGGGCACTGCCAAATGTCGTTGTCGAGACCCGCCAGAGTGAGCTCGGCGCGGGCGATCGCATCCGCTTTGCGCAGCAGCTCAAGCCGATCTTTTGTGACCTCGCCGACGATGCGGATGCCGAGGCCGGGGCCGGGGAACGGCTGGCGGCCAACAATGACCTCCGGGAGGCCGAGCTCGCGACCGATCTGCCGCACCTCGTCTTTAAAGAGCGCGCGGAGCGGTTCGACCAGTTCGAACGTCATGTCCTCCGGCAGGCCGCCGACGTTGTGGTGGCTCTTGATGTTCGCGGTGCCGGAGCCGCCGCCCGACTCGACCACGTCGGGGTAGAGGGTGCCCTGCACGAGGAACCGGATCGGGTCACCCTCCTCAGCCGCCTCCTCGATGAGCTGCTTCTGCGCCGCCTCGAAGGTGCGGATGAACTCGCGGCCGATGATCTTGCGCTTCTGCTCCGGGTCGCTCACCCCGGCGAGCGCCGTGAGGAACTGCTCCTCAGCATCGATCGTGATGAGTCGCACGCCCGTCGCCGCGACGTAATCCTCTTCGACCTGGCGGCGCTCATCCTGCCGCAGCAGCCCATGATCCACGAAGACACACGTGAGCTGGTCGCCGACCGCCTCATGCACGAGGGCCGCCGCGACCGCCGAGTCGACACCGCCCGAAAGCCCGCAGATGACCTTGCCCGAACCGATCTGGGCCCGGATGCGATCCACCTGCTCCTGGATCACATTGCCGGCGTTCCAGTCGTTCGCAATGCCGGCCGCGCGGTGCAAGAAGTTCTCGAGCACACCCTGGCCGTATTTCGAATGCTTGACCTCCGGATGCCACTGCACGCCGTAGAGCTTGCGCACGTCATCCGCAAACGCTGCGACCGGGGTCGCCACCGTCGACGCGAGCACGCGGAACCCCTCGGGCGCCTTCGCGACACTGTCACCATGTGACATCCATGCCGTCTGTGTCTCAGGCTGGCCGTCGAGCAGCACGCCGTTCTCGACAACGTTGATCTCGGTGGAGCCGTACTCGCGCTGACCCGTGTGGGCGACCTCGCCACCGAGCTGCTTCGCCATGACCTGAAAGCCGTAACAAATGCCGAAGACGGGCACGCCGAGCTCAAGGATGCCCTCGTCGAGGTGCGGGGCGCCGGGCTCATAGACGCTCGACGGTCCGCCGCTCAACACAATGCCGACCGGATTCTTCGCCGCGATCTCCGCGGCACTGATCGTGTGCGGCACAATCTCCGAGTAGACGCCCGCCTCGCGCACCCGGCGCGCAATTAGCTGAGCGTACTGCGCACCGAAATCGACGACGAGGACAGGTTTCTGCTCGGTCTCGCTCACGCGTGAACCTCCACGGGCTCAGGGATGGCCGCGAGTCGCTGCTCGACAAAGCGGGGAACGGTTCGCTCGAAATAGAACGAGAGGAACGGGATGACACCACCGAGCGCGATCAGCAGGAACCGCGCAAACGAGAACCGCAGCAGCCGCCACAACACGAAATCGCAGGCGACATAGAGCACATAGAACCAGCCGTGCATCGCGAGGATGACGATCGACAGGTTGACGCCCGTGATCTCCGTCTTGTCGGTGAGCGCGAGAAAGCCGTTCGCGCCGTTCAGCTCGATGTCGGTGCCGAAACCATAGCGCGTCACCATCATCACAACGAGGGCGAGAAGAAAGAACCCGGTGATGTACGAAGAAACCTTGTACACCGAGAGGGTCTTGCGGATGCGGGGGACGTCAGACGGGCGGGGGCCGATGGGCATGGGCCCAGTTTACCGGGCGGATGCTGGGGCTTCAGCCGCCAGCTCGGGCTCGCTCTCAAGCTCCCACGCATCTTTCACCAGCCGCCACCACAAGAAAATCGCGAAGCCGCCGAAGATCACCCACTCGGCCGCATAGAAGATGTTGAGCCAGTTGATCTCGGTGTCCTCGCTCGGCGGCGGCGCATCGATCGTCGTGAGCTCGCCAAGCGCCCCATCCGCGATGACATAGCCCGCGTAGGTGCCGGCATCATCGACAACAGACCACAGATTCACCAGGCCGGCCGGCGACAGCGCACTGAGTTCCCCGGCCTCAAAGTCGGTCTCTTGCGGGGCATCGCCCGCGACGTAGCGACCTGCCAGCTCGACAGTGGTGCCAGCGGATGCCACCGCCTCGAGTTGCGCAGCAGCATCCGAAATTTCGTCCTCGACGTCAGACCACCCGAGTGCCACGGCGAGGCCCGCCCCGTCAGCGGTCGTGAGATGCCCGACCAGCCAGAAGCCGGCGACGCCATCGTGGAGGCGACCGCTGAGCACAACCGCGTCACCCGCAACCCAGGTCCCCTCGACGGTGACGAGCTGCCCGTCCTGCGGCGCGCGCACCGACACCTGCGGTTCAGTGAGCTCGTCGAGCGGCACCTTCGACTCGGTTTCGCGGGAGACGACGTCGTCGCTGGCGAAACTGCGCTCAAGCTGCCACTGACCGAGCGCGGCGAACGCGGCGGCAATGCCGAGCGCGAGCAGAAGGGCGGCGATCCATCGGGGCCTGCGCGCCACCGACCACATGCTGTTGCTCACCATGGCAGCCTACCGGCGCGTGGCTGGGGGCTTGCTCGCTGCGCCCCGCGCCCCCGCGCCCCGCGCCCCGCTCCGCGCTCCGCGCTCCGCGAATGATGGGGTTCCGGCGAGAGGGCGCCGCCACGGCACCATCATTCGGCCGGTATCCCGTCATCGGCGCCGGGTTGTCGCGGAGCGTCGCCTCCTCCTCAAGGCCACGGATGCCCCGCGGTGCCCCCATTCGCTGGCGTCAGGCCGTCCCTCCCCCGGCAAGCACCATCGTCGACTCGTGGACGATTCCCTCCTCTTGCACCGCGAGACACTTCGCCTCGGCTCTGACCGGGAGCTGCGCCGGCGGTTCCAGCGCGGAGAGTTCCATCGCCTTCGATCCGGTGTGTACGTCTCGGCAGAGAGCTGGCAGGCACTGGATGCTGACGACCGATACCGGATGTCGGTACGAGCCTCCGCCGCGGTGATGCCGCAAGGGACACAGTTCAGCCATGACTCTGCTGCTGCATTTTGGCGCCTCCCCTCGCTCGGACCCTGGTCAACATCCGCACACGTTGTGATGGATCGGCGCCTTGGCGGTCGATCCCAGGTCGGCGTGCGGTTCCACGGCCTCGGGCTCGATGACACCCCGTCGGTCATTGATGAGGTCACCGTGACCTCGCTTGCCCGCACGTTGCTCGATGTAGCCACCCAGCCAAATTTCTCGCGCGCCGTCGCCATGGTTGATGCGGGGATCAGCGCGACCGACCGAACCGTGCGCCACCCGGTCTCGGTCGAGCAGCCCACACGCGAGCATCTCCTCTCACTGCACGAGCAGCGGATGCCGTACTTCGCCTCCGCGAGAGCGGGCCGAGTTCTCGAGTTCGCCGATGCTCGGAGTGGCTCGCCTGCGGAGTCCCTCTTCCGGTGTCAGTGCCATGCGCTGGGGCTCCCGCGGCCAGAGCTTCAGGTGCCATTCTTCGACGACGATGGTCTCATCGGCTATGCCGACTGCTACTGGCCGCACATCGGCCTAGTTGTCGAGATCGACGGCGATGTGAAGTACAGCGCGCGGCGAAAATACCAGCGACATCTCACGCCAGAGCAGATCTTTCTCGCAGAGAAGAAACGTGAAGACCGGATGCGACGCGTCGTCCGGAGCTTCGCTCGGCCTCCCGTGGAGACAATCCGCGATCGACGCAGGCTTGCAATGTTTCTGGCGCACCACGGACTCGTGCCGCAGCGGCGTGGTGCGACAGATGACGGGTTTTCGGCAGGATGACGCCGCCACGGCCCCTTCATCCCGCCGAAAAGCCGTCATTCGTGAAACGAGGGGGGTGAGGGGGCGCGCGCAGGGCGCGCGGAGAGCGGGCGCGTCAGTGCGACGAGATGTCGGGCGCTTCGAGCCGCACGCGATCGGCCGAAGCGTCGTCGGGCTGTCGCTGGCTGGCCCGCTCCGCCTCGACGCGGGCGAGGTAGTGCGACACCTCGCGTTCGATGCGCTCCTCATCCCAGCCGTGCACGCGGGCCATGAGCCGCGCTGCGATCGGCGCCGCCGAGACGCCACGATCCCACGCCTCGATCGAGATGCGGGTGCGGCGGGCGAGCACATCGTCGAGGTGCAGTGCGCCCTCATGGGAGGCGGCGTAGACGATCTCCGCCTCGAGGTAGTCGTCGGCGCCGGGCAGCGGCGTGTTGAGTGAGGGGTCGGCGCGCATGAGGTCAAGCAGCTCATCCGTGAGGGTGCCGTAGCGGTTCAGCAGGTGCTCGATGCGCACCTTGTGCACGCCGAAGGCGCGTGCGATTTTCGATCGCTTGTTCCACGCCGCCTGATAGCCCTCGGCGCCGAGGAGCGCAATGTCTTCTGTTGTGCTGCGCGGCACTTTGCCGTCGAGGGCGGAGGATGCGGCATCCACCGCGTCTCTCGCCATGATGCGGTAGGTGGTCCACTTGCCGCCAGCGACAACGACAAGGCCCGGCACCGTGTGGGCGACCAAGTGCTCGCGCGAGAGTTTGGATGTTTCGTCCGATTCTCCGGCGAGGAGCGGCCGCAGCCCCGCGAAGACACCCTCAACGTCGTCGCGGGTGAGCGGCACGGCGAGCACCCGGTTGACCTGTTCGAGCAGGTAGTCGATGTCGGCGGTCGTCGCGGCGGGGTGCGCTTTGTCGAGATCCCATTTGGTGTCGGTGGTGCCGATGAGCCAGTGCCTGCCCCACGGGATGACGAAGAGCACACTCTTCTCGGTGCGGAGCAGCAGCCCGACTTTCGACTGGAACCGGTCTCGCGGCACCACAAGGTGCACACCCTTTGACGCGCGCACCTTGAACGTGCCGCGTTCGCCGACCATGCGCTGCGTGTCATCCGTCCACACGCCCGTCGCGTTGATGACCTGCCTGGCACGGATCTCGAAGGTCTCATCGGTGACGAGGTCGCGGGCGGTCACCCCGACAATGCGCTGCCCCACCTTGATGAAGCCCTCAACCCGCACGCGGCTCGCAACCTTGGCCCCGTAGAAGGAGGCGGTGCGGGCGAGACTCGAAACGTAGCGCGCATCGTCGACCTGCGCGTCGTAGTAGGTGATGCCGCCAGCGAAGGCATCCTTCTTGAGGCTGGGGATGCCGCGCTGAATCTGTCGCTTCGTGTGGTGGCGGTGATGCGGCACACCGGGCGCGCGGCCACCCGTGCGCGCGAAAACGTCGTAGAGCACCATGCCGGCACCGATGTAGACACGCTCGAACAGGTTCCGCACTGGGTAGAGGAACCGCACCGGTTTGACGAGGTGCGGGGCGATGCGCTGCAGCAGCAGGCCCCGCTCGATGAGGGCTTCGCGCACGAGCCTGAAGTCGAGCTGCTCCAGATACCGGATGCCACCGTGCACAAGTTTCGACGACCGGCTCGAGGTGCCCGAACCCCAGTCGCGCGCCTCAACCATGCCGACGCTGAGCCCCCGGGTGACGGCGTCGAGTGCGCACCCGGTGCCGACGATTCCCCCGCCGATGACAAGCACATCGAGTTCGCGGGTCTTAAGGGCGTCGAGGGCTGCCGCCCGCTCTTCTGGCCCCAGCTTGGATGAGTGGGTGACGGTCTTCGGTGCGGTCACGGATGCCCCTCGCTCTCGGTACGAGTTCGATGCTAGCCGCGGCGGGCGAACGGAGGCTGGATGTGACCGCTAGTGCGGCACGTACGGTGCGACGACGACATCGACGCGCTGGAACTCTTTGAGGTCTGAGTAGCCGGTCGTCGCCATGGCGCGCTTGAGCGCCCCGACAAGGTTGGAGCGGCCGTTGGCCGTGTCTGACGGGCCGTAGAGCACCTGCTCGAGCGGGCCGACCTGGCCAACCTCGACCCGGTGGCCGCGCGGCAGCTCGGGGTGGTGCGCTTCAGCACCCCAGTGGTATCCGCCGCCGGGCACATCGGTGGCCCGTGCGAGCGTCGTGCCGAGCATGACCGCGTCGGCACCCATCGCGATCGCTTTGGCGATATCACCGGAGGTGCCGAGGCCGCCGTCGGCGATGACGTGCACGTAGCGACCGCCCGACTCGTCCATGTAGTCACGGCGTGCGCCCGCGACATCCGCCACCGCGGTCGCCATGGGGGCGTGGATGCCGAGGCTCGCCCGCGTGGTGGAGGCAGCGCCGCCGCCGAACCCGACGAGCACCCCGGCCGCACCCGTGCGCATGAGATGCAGCGCGGGCGTGTAGCCTGCCACGCCGCCGACGATGACGGGGACGTCGAGTTCGTAGATGAACTTCTTGAGGTTGAGCGGCTCCTGGTTTTGGGAGACATGCTCTGCGCTCACGGTGGTGCCGCGGATGACGAAGATGTCGACCCCGGCCGCGACGACCGTCTTATAGAGCTCCTGGGTGCGCTGCGGCGAGAGGGCGCCGGCAACCGTAACGCCGGCGGCGCGGATCTCGGCGAGCCGCTTGGTGACAAGCTCTGCCTGAATGGGCTCGGCATACATGGCCTGCATGCGGTGCGTCGCCTCAGCGGCAGGAAGGGTGCGGATCTCTTCAAGCAGCGGCTCAGGGTTTTCGTAGCGCGTCCACAGGCCCTCGAGGTCGAGCACGCCGAGACCGCCGAGCTTGCCCATGAGGATCGCCGAGGCCGGGCTCATGACGGAGTCCATGGGGGCGGCGATGAAGGGGGTCTCGAACGTGAACGCGTCGATGGTCCAGTTCACCGAAACATCTTTGGGGTCGCGGGTGCGCCGGTTCGGCACGATCGCGATGTCGTCGAACGCGTACACACGGCGTGACCGCTTGGCGCGGCCGATCTCTATTTCTTGCACTGCCACAGCCTAGCGCGACCCCCTGTCGCGGGGCCGAGGGTGGTGTGCGCGCGGGGAGAGCCGCGGCATCCACCGATCGGTGGAGGGCTGATTCATCCGATGCACGGCTATCGCAGCGGATGCCGCGCCGCCACGATTGACGCATGACAACACATGACTCCCCCGCCGTGAGCGTGCGGGGCCTGCGCAAAGAGTACGGCGCGTTCGCTGCGGTCGACGGTGTGGATTTCGACATCGCGCGCGGTGAGACGTTCGCGCTCCTCGGCCCGAACGGCGCCGGCAAGTCGACGACGATCGAAATCCTTGAGGGCTACCGCGACCGCACCGCCGGCGAAGTCCGGGTGCTTGGCACCGACCCCCACAAAGCATCGCTCGAATGGAAGTCCCGCCTCGGCATCGTGCTGCAGGACACGGGCGAGAGCGGCAATGTGACGGTGCGTGAGCAGCTCACCCAGTTCGCTGCCGCCTACCCGAATCCCCGCGGCGTCGACGAGGTCATCGCGGCGGTCGGGCTTGAGGAGAAGGCCGGCACCCTCATCCGCAAGCTCTCTGGCGGCCAGCGCCGACGGGTCGATGTCGCGCTCGGCATGATCGGCCACCCCGAACTCCTCTTTCTCGATGAGCCAACGACGGGCTTCGACCCGCAGGCGCGGCGCGCATTCTGGGAGGTCATCCGCGGCCTCAAGGCTGAGGGCACCACAATCCTCCTCACCACCCACTACCTCGATGAGGCCGCCCAGCTGAGCGACCGCGTCGGCATCATCGCCGAGGGGCGGCTCATCGATGTCGGCACCGTCGACGAGATCGGTGGCGCGGATGCTCGCGTGCCGGTTGTGCGGTGGCTCGAGCACGGGCTGCCGCGCGAGGAGCGCACCACAAACCCCGCACGATTCGTGCAACAGCTCGTCGATCAGATCGGCGAACCCAGCGGCCTCGAGATCGTGCGCCCGAGTCTTGAGGACGTCTACCTCGGGCTCATTGCGGCGCATACGGAGGTTTCGACACGGCCGCAGGCGGCATACTCAACCAGCAAAGGACAGACATCATGAGCCAGGTTTCGACACCGCCGCAGGCGGCGAACTCAACCGGCAATGCAACCCTCCCGACTGGCCGCACCCTGCGGCTCGGCATCCGGCGCATCGGCTACGAGCTCAAGGCATACTCGCGACAGGGCGACGCCGTCTTCTTCAGCTTTCTCTTTCCTATCGTCATGCTCACGATCTTCTCGGTCGCGTTCAGCGAAGCCGACTTCGGGCGGGATGCTGACGGAAACCCGGTGAGCGCCGCCGACTTCTACCTGCCCGCCATGCTCGCCGCGGGCGTGCTGCTCAGCGGGATGCAAAACCTCGCCCTCGATATCGCGGCGGAGAAGAGCGACGGCACGCTGAAACGGCTTGCCGGTTCGCCCCTGCCGATGGTGAGCTATTTCGTTGGCAAGATCGGGCAGGTGCTCGTCTCGGGCCTCGCGCAAGCGGCCCTCCTCCTCGTGATCGCCGCGCTCGCCTTCGGCGTCGAACTGCCCTCAACAGCGGAACGCTGGGGCACCTTCGCCTGGGTGTTTTTGCTCGGGGTCGCGACGAGCGCCATTCTCGGCATCGGCCTCAGCAGCATTCCCCGCAGCGGCAAGAGCGCGAGCGCCGTCATCATCCCCATCGTGCTCGTGCTGCAGTTCATCTCCGGCGTGTACCTGCAGTTCTCGGCACTGCCCGAATGGCTGCAGAACGTCGCATCCGTCTTTCCGCTGAAGTGGATGGCGCAGGGCATGCGCGCTGCGTTCCTGCCCGACGAGTTCAAGGTGCTCGAGCAGGGCGAGACCTGGGATCTGCCGGGGGTGGCGATCGCGCTCGCGATCTGGCTCGTCGTCGGGCTCGTGCTCGCACGCCTGACATTCCGCTGGATCCGCAAGGATAGCTAGGTGACGATCAACCGGTGGTGGCACGGCGCAGTCGCGGTCATGCTCGCGACGTGCGCCGCGCTGCTGCTGAGCGCGGCGAGGGGCGAGAGCGGCCTCGCGCTCGGGTTCGGGGTCATCGCCGCCTACGCCGTCGCCTGGGTGCTCATCGCACCTCACGCCTCCGAGGGCAACCGGGCCGCGAAGCTCCTCATTGCCATCACAATCGCCGCCGCCTTCTTCGGCTGCCTCGCCGCACCCAACTTCGCCTTCTTTCAGTGCCTCGCGCATCCGATCGCCTGGGTGATGTCGTCGTCAAAACGCAACGGCATCATGGCGAGCGCCGGCGTCGCCGTGGCCGTCGGTTTCGGGTTCCTCCTCGGCGAACCGTTCAGCATTGCGAACCTCGTCGCCAGCATCCTCACCGCCGGCATGTCCCTCCTGTTCAGCATCGCGTTCGGCCTCTGGATCTCACACATTGCCGAACTCGGCGACGAACGGCAGCACCTGCTCGAAGTGCTGCAGGCGACCCAGGCGGAGCTTGTCGCCCTCAGCCGCGAGGCGGGCGTCGTCGCCGAACGAGAACGGCTCGCCCGCGACATCCACGACACGGTCGCGCAAGACCTCACCGGCCTCGTCATGCTCACCGAACAGGCGAAGCGCACGACGGATGCCGCGGCTCGCGACGCCTTGCTGGCCCAGGTTGCCGATGCCGCGCGCGGGGCGCTCCACGAAACCCGTGCCCTCGTCGCCGCCGGTGCGCCCGCCGCGCTCGAGGGTGGGCTCGCTGCGGCGATCGACCGGGTGGCCGCACGCTTCACCCGCGACACCGGCATCACGGTGACCGTCACCTGCAACCCGGCTGAAACCCTCGACCGTGACAGTGAGGTCGTGTTGCTGCGCTGCACGCAAGAGGCGCTCACGAACGTGCGTCGGCACTCTGGCGCCTCGACCGCGACGGTCGAGCTCGACGGCACCACCCTCCGGGTGCGCGACGACGGGCACGGCTTCGACCCCGCCTCGCCGACCGCGGGCGTGGGGCTCGCGGGGATGCACGACCGCGTCACCCTCGTCGGCGGAACCTTCGAGGTGACGAGCGACGAGGGCGGCAGTGTGATCACCGTCGCGCTGCCGTCCGCTGAGGCGAAGGTGCGGCATCCATGACCATCCGTGTGCTTGTCGCCGACGATCACCAGATCGTGCGCGGCGGACTCGTCGCCCTGCTCGGCACGGCCGACGGCTTCGAAGTCGTCGGCGAGGCCGCCAACGGTGACGACGCAGTCGCGCTTGCCCTCGAGTTGCGCCCCGACCTCGTGCTCATGGATCTGCGCATGCCCGGCATCGAAGGCGACGAGGCGACCGCCCGCATCCTCGCGAGCGAACCCGGCATCCGCGTGCTCGTGCTCACCACCTACGAAAGCGACGACACCATCCTCCGCGCGATCGAGGCCGGGGCGAGCGGATACCTGCTCAAGGCGGCCCCACAGGAGGAGATCGTCGCCGGCATCCGGGCGGTCATGCGCGGCGAAGTCGCACTCGCACCCTCAGTCGCCGCCGCCCTCGTCAAAGGAATGCAGCGAACGGATGCCCCGAGCCTCAGCCCTCGCGAGCTCGACGTCTTGCGCCTCGTCGCCGAGGGGCTCAGCAACCCGCAGATCGCCGCCCGCCTCTACGTCGGCGAGGCGACAGTGAAGACACACCTGTTGCACGCCTTCGAGAAGCTCGAGGTGGGCGACCGCACCCGCGCGGTCACGAAGGCGATGGAGTTGGGGCTGCTGTAGCTACAGCTCCACGCCGACGAGCACCGGCTCCGGCTGCAGCCGCACCCCGAACTCCGAAAGCACGCGCGTCTGCACGTAGCGCGCCAACTCGGCAATCTGCTCGGCCGTCGCCCCACCCGTGTTCACGATCGCGAGAGTGTGTTTGCTCGAAATGGCCGCGGCAGAGCCGGGGAGACTGAACCCACGCCGGATGCCAGCGCGCTCGATCAGCCACGCCGCACTGAGCTTCACGCGCGATTCGGCCGGGTGCGACGGCTGGAGCCCATCGAGCAGACCTGCCTGCTCAAGCGGGAGCACGGTGTCTTCGGGGTCTGGGTCGAGACTCCAGCTCGGGGCATCCGCCGGCAGCTGGGCCGCAAAGCCGCCACCCACAATCGGGTTGGTAAAGAAGGAGCCGGTGCTCACCGAGTCTGGGTCGGCATCCGACAGCACCATGCCTTTGGATGCTCGGAGCCGCAGCACGGCGTCGCGCACCTCACCGACGGGGCGACGCTCCCCGAGCTCAGCCCCGAGGGCCGAGGCGAGCTGCGCGTAGCCGATGGGGGCGCTGAGTTCGCTGCGCTGCAGGCGGAGTTCGACCGCGAGCACGACCCCCTGCCGCCCCCGCTTCATGGCGGAGGTGCGATAACCGAGCCCGAGCTCGCCGGCGGGGATGCGCGCACGCTCCCCCGTGAGGAAGTCGAGAAAGTCGATCGCGACGAGCGTGTCAGAGAGCTCGGCACCGTAGGCGCCGATGTTCTGGATTGGCGACGCGCCGACCGAACCCGGGATGCCGGAGAGTGCCTCGAGACCGGCGAGTCCGGCGTCGATTGTGCGGGCAACGAGGGCGTCCCACGGCTCCCCCGCCTCAACCCGGATGATGACGCCGTCGTCGGCTGTGGCATCCAACCCCTCGATGCCGCTCGTGCGCACGTGCACCGCGGTGCCGTCGAAGCCGTCATCGCCGACGATGAGATTCGAGCCGCCGCCGAAGACGAGCCACGCTTCACCGGATGCCCACACCTCAAGCATCGTGTCGACAAGCTGCTCACGGTCGTGGACCTCGATGAACTCGCGGGCATCGCCGCCGACGCGGGTCGTCGTGAGCTCTGAGAACGCGGTCACTTCGGCAACGCCACCCTCACCTGGGCTTTGCCGAGCACCGTCTGCTCGTTGTAGGTGACCGTGAGGTCGATGCGCGCGCCGTCATCGTCGAGCACACCCACCTTTGCAGTGACCGTGACAACCGCACCGATCTCGGGGTCAACCACGACGGGGCGCGTGAAGCGCACCTGGTAGTCACGCACCAGCCCTGGGTCGCCGAGCCATTCGACGACGGGCTGCACGGCCGTGCCCATCGTGAGCATCCCGTGCGCGAGCACGCCGGGCAGGCCGACATTCTTCGCAACGTCATCGCGATAGTGGATGGGATTGAAATCACCGGATGCCCCGGCATAGCGCACGAGCGAATCGCGCGTCAGCGGATACACCGCCTCGGCGACAACCTGCCCAACCTCAAGCTGCTCCGGCATTATTCGTCTCCCCTCACGACGAGCGTCGAAATCGCGGTGACAACATGCTCGCCCTCGGCGTCAACGATCGTGGACTGTGCCGTGATCATGGCGTTGCCGCCGAGCGTCTTGATGCTCGTCACCTCAAGGGTCGCGGTGAGTTCGTCGCCAGCAACGATGGGGCGCGTGTATGTGAACCGCTGATCGCCGTGGACGACGCGCGAAAAGTCGATGCCGGCATCCGGCTCGGCGAGCAGCTGGGCGAGTGTCGCCTCCTGGATCACGACGGGGAAGGTCGGGGGTGCGACGACATCCGCATACCCGGCAGCGCGCGCGGCCTCGACGTCGAGGTTAATGGGGTGGGTGGCGAAGACGGCCCGCGAAAACTCGCGCACCTTCTCCCGGCCCACCAGGTAAGGGGCTGTCGGCGCGAAGGCCCTGCCCTGCAGTTCGGGGTTCACAGTCACGCCCGCAAGTCTATGCACGGTGGCGTGGGGGTGGGGTGGGCGGCCACTTCGGCGGAGTGCGGTGCCGGCCGGTTCGGCGGGGTGCGGTGCCGGCCGCAGATCGCTTCGGCGGGTGTTTTGTGTGCGGGCGGGTGAAGTTTCGCCCGCACCCGCACAAAACACCCGCCCAACCCCACGACACCCACCCAACCGGCCGGACGCCACGGCGAACGCCAGCGGCAGACCCCGGCCGCAGCATCCGCTCGCCGACCCGCAAGCACCACTCGCGGCGACCGTCGCCGGACGCACGAAACCCCGGCTCGCAATGAGCCGGGGTTTCGTGGGGTCTCAGTTCAGTTGACCGTCATGGGCCCCTGAAGTGTGGTGCCTACTGGCAGGAGTCACACTGCAGGAGATCCATCGGGTCGACCGGAACGTCGTAACCACTCACGCTGTCGTTGTCCATGTGGGCCTCCTTAAAGTCTTGGTTGTTTGGGTCGCAGTCACTGAGTCTTACATCGGCGCCTGCGGTGGGTTCCCACTATATAACCGGAATGACACGCATGTCATTCCCCTACATGTTGTGTTTTCGGCGTGTCGCGAGGTTTTTCTTAATGCTACAAAGCGCCACCGACATCTGTGTCGTTTATGAAAGAGCAGGCGAGCGATGAGCGAAGTGGAGTTGAGCGCGCACCGTCACCAGGCGGAGTAAACGCGACTGTTCTCAGATAGAGACTTCGGCGCACACCGGCCCGCGCCTAGTCGAACTCCATTCCGTCTAGCGCGGCGCGGATGCGGCCTTGGTGCTCGGCCTCAGCATTGGCCTGCCGCTGCTGCTCACGCTCGTCGGCAGCTTGAGCTTGTCGCTCCCACTCGTTTGCTTTTACAACCACCGAACGAACTGTCTCGAGGTGGTGCTGCGCCACTTCTTCGACAGTTGTACCGTCCAGAAGAATGCGGTCGCCGGAGACAGAAGCGATGCCGGGGCGGTGCATGGTCGAGAACAAGCTTTCATTCCAGCTCCGTTCGAAGTATGTAGACCAGTTTCGTGACGGTTGCCTAGAGAGCCGCAACGGCACGAGGTAGAGAGCGCTCCCGCGAGTTCCGTCCCTCCTCGGGCTCCCCAACCCCTTCTCATCGACACCCGTGACCCGGATGGGAGCATCGGCCGGTTCACCATCGGTAGTCCGCACCTCCGAGGGCGAGCGCCGGCGCCGCGACGGGACGGCTCGTGCCGGCGCTATGTGTCGGTTGATGCTGGCAGCTAGGCGCTCTGTCGCTTGCGCGACGTCCTGCCCATGTACTTCTACATAAAGCTTGTCTTTTAGACTCGCGGGCATCTCTACATGGTCGATACGAACCGGCAAGACCTTCACGCCGCTCTGAGCAATCTCGCCGGTCATCGCCAAGGAAACTTCTTTCTGGCACCACGGACTTGCGACGCTGTTCTTACTGATTAGGGCGACGACGAAATCAATCTGGTCTAGTGCCGCGGTGACGCGCTCCACGACGCTGTCGCCCACCAACAGTTCGCCCTCATCGCGCCACACGAAGTAGCCGAGTTTCTCGAGTCCGTCTTGCAGACCCGCCGCCAATCGCTTGTCGGCGTGCTGGTAACTAATGAACACACTGGCTACAAAATCGGGAGACCTCATGGCACTGAGGATAGATCTAGGTTCTGTCACTCGCGTGAAACCCAGCCAAATGCGGACGGCCCACGCCGCGCGGGTCGGCGTCTCGGTGAGTGCCTAATAATCGACGTGGCGAAGACTCCGCAAGCCACGAAATGGGCGGGATGCTTATCAGAACTGTGTCGAGCGTCGATCACGTCAACGCGTCCGGTAACGCTAGGGGGATCCTGCGCCACGATTCATCACCCGTTAGGCCTGACCGGCCTCGGACTGGAGGTGACGGTAGATGGTCGGGCGGGATACACCGAAGGTGTCGGCGATCTCCTGCACGGTGTGATTGCCGCTGTCATACATCGACCGGGCCTGCCGGATCTTGTTTGCGGTCATCTTGAACTTCGGCCCGCCCTTCCGACCGCGGGCACGGGCGGCCGCGAGTCCGTCATGGGTGCGTTCAACGATGAGGTCGTGCTCGAATTCCGCGATCGCCGCGAGCATGTGGAAGAACAACCGACCCCCCGGAGTGGTTGTATCGATTCCCTGCGACAGCGCCTTCAATCCGATCCCTCGCTGCTGCAGCTCGTCGGCCACCTGCTTGAGGTTCCGCACCGAGCGGCCGAGCCGGTCCAGCTTCGTAACGACTAGGGTGTCTCCGTCGCGCAGGTACGACAGGGCATCCGTCAGCGCCGGCCGCTTCGCGAGCGTGCCCGATGCGTACTCCACGAAGATCTTGTCGCAGCCGGCAGCCTCGAGCACGTCGGTCTGGCCTTCGGGATTCTGATCCTGGGTCGAGACTCGCGCGTAACCGATCGTTGCCATGCCTCACTGTAACGCGAACGTTGCCTGCATTACATAGATCGCGAACACGGATTATGAGACACGACACGCCAATTTTGCGCCCGAAGCCGTCGACCGTCTCATGAACGTTCGTTTATTTGACGAGTGAAGACAGAGTCCACCTTAATGATGGAGGGGAGCGTTTTTTGAGTTAGTCGCTCTTCCGAGCGGCTTTGCTCCGGAGCATCCTTGCGACGCGGCGCGAAGCCTTGTCGCTCAGGACGGGCCACGTAGTGCGGATGGCCGCGGCGATCATTGCGATCGCGAGGGCGAATCCGATTGCGTAGCCCGCTGCTTCCGGGATCTCAATCGACAGCTGGAGCATGGAACCTCCACCATTCGAGCTGTCAGCCAGGTCGGCCGACTCACGAGCCACGCAGCATGCGGGTTCGAGGTTGATGGGTTCTCGAGCTGCGAGAACAGCGAGGCCTAATGGTCTCGCGCGTGCGGCGTGCCGTCGAAGACGCGCAGTGGGCGTCGGATTGGGGGCACAAAAAAACCGACCCTTGGGCCGGCAGTTTTCGCACGCTAAAGGTGCAAGCCCAGTATCACATAGTTTGTGCCGCAGGGCCAGTCGACTGGGGCAGCAGCTCATGGCGTGGACACAGACCCGCAGCCTAGGCGTCCACGCTTCGATATCTCGGCCGAGAAATGCGCTTAGTGGCTGGAGGCGCGAGTACGCCTAAGGAACGACCCTTACAGCAATCAGTCGACTCGGTTGAATCAATCCTGAGCAACTGACGGTCCGGCCTCGATTCCGCCGGATCGACGAACTGAGCCTTTGGAGCGCTCGAGCCACTGCATGTGAGATGACTTGACGTGCGCGCGCTGCTGTGGGTTGTCAAACTTCAAGCGCGCAAGATATCCCCGCGAGATTGTGCCCTTCAACCGCTTCTCCAATGGAGACCCCACCTTCGCCTTGTAGAAGGCCATGAGAAGCACCATGGTGACGAAGCCTTCGACTACTCGAGTCGTTTCGAATGGTTCGATGAGAGTGTCAACTTGGTTCTCCCACCCCGGCTCACCAATCGCCTCAATGAGCAGGGCGCTTGGGATCGCGACCCTGGCATCTGACCTGGCTACGTCTAGATCCGCGACTTCGCGAGCAGTCACCAGCAGCTTGCGCGAGGCTAGCGTGGTGGTGATTCCCGCTTCCATGATTAGCCACGGAAGTAGTTTGACCAGGCCTTCCAAAAACTGATTCTCCTCAGCACTGAGTTCCTCTTCAGCCTGAGCGCGAAGCTGAAATGCTAGCTCTTGAAAGCTGTCATCTTCATGCATGGCATCAGCGAGATGACCCCATCCGCGCAAGACTGCTTCGAGGCTCTCTCGCTTGAGGGTTAGATCGTCTACCTCTTCACTGTCCCGCAAGACAACTGAAACGAGGGAGAGCGACTGCGCGAATCGAACCAGCGGTGGAAGGTCGGAGTCGTTTGTGACCGGAAATGGCAGGACATCAACGTCAGAGGACGAATCAAGCGGGTCGCTGGCTTCGATCCCACCCGGGGTTTCATCGCTTGCCTCACCATCTGTGGCGGCCAGTATTTGGTCGAACTGCTCACCCAGCCCATCCGGTGCGTCTCGCGGCGCCTGCACATTGAACGCAGAATCTTCGCCCGGAGTAGGGGGTTCCGAAATGAGCCTTCTCAGTGCGTCGAGCGTCTCTCTGTCATTCCTGACTAAAGCTGCATAGGAGGTCAGAATCGACGCGTAGTAAAGGGGACGCTTGAGAAGTCTGTCGAGAAGCTCGGGCGATTTCGCCGCAGCCTTCGCTGCGAAGAGATAAAGAAAGCTTGATTGGGTGAATCGGACGCGAACCCCGTCATCGATGAGCACACGCCGGCGAACCAAATCATCGAGTACTTTGCGCGGAGACTCTTCCCAGGCGAACCTCTGGAAGAATCCCTCCATAGTTTCGATGGTTTCCGATTGCAGCACGGCGCCATGGTCGTCAGAGACAAATCGTGCGGCAAGGTCGGTCAAGATCGACTCGCGGTCAGCGGCGCTAAGTGCTCGCCGAGAGTCGTCGCCCGTATCGTCACGACCCAGCAAATGATTGACGTACTGATCGATGATCGCGGTGGGCGAAGCATTAGCAATCAGAGACTCGCCTCGCGCCATGAGAGATACGAGCATCGCAACCGTGAACGGCGTACGCGGTAGGTGTTCACTTTGTAGGGTCGCAACGACAGCTGCCGCAAGAATCTCTGCTTTCGAACCGGCCGCCAGTTCTGCCATCGCCCGTACTTGCTTCGCTCCCAGCTTGCCCAGGTACCTCACCCGCACGTCACATCCGGACCGCTTCAGAACATCTACTGCGTCCGCTTCATTGACGCTGCTACATCCGAGGATTACTAGTCCCTCCGCATCACCCAGCTCGTCGCTGGCGCGCTCGGATATCCGGCTGTAGCTATGAAAGTTATCTATGCCGAGCACATGGGGCGGGAGCGGCTCCAGACGGTTTTGGATGAGTCCACGCTCCAGCGCCTCACCGCTGCGTGATTTCGAAAGAGGCTTATGTCCCGCCGGGAACCGTCTAAAATCCAGAAACACAGGTGCGACATGTCGCTTTCGAGATGCTGCAAGCAAAAGCCACCTGATTGCGGTCGACAATCCGGAGTTCTCATCCGCCACAAGGAGAATCACTCCGTCGTCGTCGAGATCTTGCTCCGGATCAACGACGTCTAGCTTCTCCTCGGGTTCTTGCGCGGAACGGAAAAACTCTTGATGCGGAACGGGCAGCAGCGTTGGCGGAAGAATCAGTTCGTGGATTGGTTTGCTGTCGAGATCGGCGAGTCCTTCACCGATAATCGTTTCCTCCCGAAACTGGTCCTCTAGGTAAGTGCGCATGTCACTGACGACATCGCGTACGACCCCGCTGGCACTCCGAGCGACATCATCGCGTGGTGCGATCGACCTGATAAAGGCTGGCAGATCAGAGTAGCTGTCACCGTAGCTGACGGGTTCGATATTCGAGTCGCGGTGGAACTCCCTCAATGTCGCCAATTCCGAAGAAAGACATAGCCGATAGTGCGGCATGGCGGAGGTCGCGAAGGTCTTCCGATGCCATCGCAAGAGCTCCGTGAAGTTCGGATCGTCAAGGGTACCTCCGCACCCGATGTACACGATCGACTTTGTCGCCGAGACGGCACGCTCGATGGCCTGGACACCTTCGGCGGACTTCTGCCGCGTGTAGTCGGATTCAGAAAGTACGACTGAGTCAGGCTCTGTATAGACACCATGGATATGACCAATGTCCCCAGACGCATTCAAGATTCGCTGGAAGCCATGCGGAGTTCGCCAATCGATTGCGCCACCCTTCACGAAACTTTCCAGGACGGTGTCGTAGTTCGTCGTGAATATTGGCGCGCCCAGTTCCGCGATCGCCCGCGGCCAAGATGTGTCTTCGACCACAATGCTGTCGAAGACACTACTGAGCCAGTTTGCAAACGCTTGCTCGCCCATTCCTCGCAATTTGGAAGAGAGTTGCCCGGCGACCTGAAGAAGCTGGGCAGCGTCGTTCTCCTCAATGGCGAGGTCGAGCTGCCCATCAACCATCGACCGCCACTTAGCCGCCTTCGCATCATGCGTTACGACAAAGTCCAGGCCATTGCGAATAAGCCCAACCCACGTCGACGACGGCGCAGCACGGGTGGCCGCGACGGTGGATCCCGCTCCTACGATGGCCACTACGCGGCCGCTCGCAAGGGCTTCGGATAGTTGCTCTACGGACATGATGTTCCCCCTACCGAGAGCATATTGCGCCGACCCAACATAAAAGGCCTTCGTGGCAATAAGCGGGCGCGCCTTTCCCTACCGCACAACGCTCACAGAGCCCAAAGCTGACCCAATGCTCACGACAGCGGTTGCCACCAAGGTGATTCATCGATCACCGGATATCCGAGCGAGAGTTGGTGACAGGTTGCAGGCCTAAATGACTTGAGCCCAGCGAAACAGCGAAAAGGTGAGACCCATGCGTCTTGACGTGGAGGATGCCTTGTCCGCCCGCTGCCTAAAGCCTTCGAGCTACGCGGGGAACGCGTCCTCCACGGGCAGTCCGAAAAGCGTGCTGGCTCGATTGGAGATGGGCTGGGCCGGATGCCAGCGGAATGAGTACCCAGCCGCAGCCAGAGTCTCGATTGCTTCTAGCGCCACCACTCCGATGTCGAGGTCCAGCGTGCGAGGCTCAGAGTTCCCACCGCTCGCCTTGTCCACGCTGCAACCTGCCGCGGTGAGCATTTCACATATGCGCTGCGCTTCCTTAGCATCACTCGTCCATACCCAAGTTGCCCGCGGAGAAGTTGATACCTCTAGTTGCATGAACCCACAGTAGAGGTACGTCACGTCCTGATTACCTTCGGTTCAGAGCGCTTCTCATGCTGCCGATACGCTGCTTCAAAATCGGCGTCGTCAAACATCACCTCCCAACCCTCTCCTTCGAACCGGTAGGCGTTCCAGTCGAACTCAGAATTGGGTAGATCCTTGGGCTCTGAATACGTCAGTTGGACGCGCTCTGCTCGGGGCAGGAGCGACTTCGGGCGAATTGCACTAACAAATGGCCCTCGGCCCATTGCCATCATGCGTCCGCGTTCGATCAGGTCGATCGCAATCGCGATGGCGCGAGCAAACCGTTGCCGGGACGTCTCCCCGAGGTTTATCTCGGAGCCGGCGAGCATTGCGATCGTTGACTGGCGGTCGCGGTCAGAAAGTCCAAGCTTTCGGCGGGACGCGGCCGGAAGCTGGAGCATCAAGCCTGCGAGTCCGAGCTCGTAATCCAGCTGCCGCAGCCCGCTGAGCCACAATGCTGCGCCTATGGCCCCAACCCGGACCTCGACGTTCTCGCCGCGGAGAGCCGCGGCGAGGCGAGCATCATGCTTGATCTCAGGCGCCGTCGCCTCCGCTGGCGGCCGCAGAGCGGAAGGCGCTAGGCGCACAATGCTCCTCCAGGACAGAGGATCACACCGCTGCAGCAGTAACCCGTGTACCGGGCAGCTGACTGCGAGCGACACGCGCCACGCGAGCGGGAACGCGGTTTCCGAGTCCGCTTGGCTGAGGCATGCGATGCACCCGCGCACGCTCGGCGGCCCGAACTGCCAGCGGACGCTGCGGCGTTCAGCGAAGGGCCACGTGTGCATCGAGGGCGGGATGAGAACTGTACCCACTAGATTCGGCCGACCCGGTCCCTGCAACCGCTCGACTGCGCCGTCCACCGTCATTCCTCGGATCTGCTGAGGATCGGCGCCCGTCCGGTCCGCAAGGGCTTCGACCCAACGCAGGCCAGGGCTGGTGTCGAGTTCTCGCGCGCGCACGTATCGACCGGTAAGCCCAGTCGCGAACTCAGACGGACTCATCCCGTATATGCGCGCCAGGCGAGCGACCCACGAGGACAGCGCCTCTCCGGGCTCAGCCGGGGGGCGAATCGGAAGAAGTGCCATTTCAGTCCAGGTTCATCTCTGCCTGCTGGGTGCGCTGCGACGGCCCAGCGTAAGTTGTCGCCGAGAGAACTCTTTCGTTGAGACATTCCTCGCCAGTGGCAATCGCGATTCTCGCGGCCCGGTTCAACAGTTCGATAAGCTCCCCGACATTTCCTTCGCTTCGATGCAGGAGATATTCGGTCATGACCGTGCTGTCTATCCTTGACGGCTTGCGAAGTGGAAGTATTTGGGCGTAACTGCTTAGAAATGACCGCGACTCGCTATCAACTACCCACCGCGGCAGTAGCAGCGGCTCGAAGCGATTTTCTAGCTGGGGGTCACTACGGATGGCGAGATAGGCGTCCTTGGTTCCCGCACCAACAATCGGTATCTGCAGCTCGTTCCCGATCCCTCTCAGCACGTTGAGCATGATCTGTCGCTCTTTGGCGGAGGCGGGAAGCACGTTGTGCAGCTCGTCGATGATGAGAATGCGCGCACCGACAGAGCGAAGAACTCGGAAAGCGAGCGTACGGAGCTCCGAAGTGCTGGCTCGCTCTCGGTGGGGGCAGTGGACCTTCAGGAGAATCTCCTTGTAGAACTCGCGCACACTCGGAAAGTCGGGCATCAGCATCGAGATCACCTCTATGCGTTGCGCACTGCTCTGTCGCTCTGCTGGGTGCATACGAAGGAAGCGGTTGATCACCATCGACTTCCCGCGGTTCGTGGGTCCGATGAGCAACAGGTTGGGCATGCGCAGCTTTCGCGGCCAGTTGTACAGCTCCTCCATGCGAGCGACCGCTTGCATCGCACGCGTGTATCCGACCCAATGGTCGGCACTGATGTATTTAATCCTGGCTTCGTCGGCCTGTCGCGCCATTTCAGCGCTGGCCGGCCGAAGGTGATCGAGTGGCAGGGATGTTCCTGACTTATTGCTCACCAGTCCTCCATCTCCTCAAATGCGGCAGCGGGTTCCTCGTCGCTAACCAGCGACGGGGCCGGCGGGACCGATTGCGTACTCGCACGGCGAGGGCGGCCTGCCTGGATGTCCCGGGTGCGCTCGCTATTCCTACGCGTTCGGCGCGTGGAACGCTCAGCATCGGTGATGAGCCTGCTCCGCTCCTGGCGCATCCTTAGCAAAGCTTCTGGGCTCTCGCTAGATCGCCCCTCGGCTGTCTGCTTCGCGACCAAAGCGCGGGTTTCCCAGATTGACACCGGCTCTAGGAGAGAGTTCGACGGAACCAGAAGATAGCTCCCACCGTCGGGTAGCTCGACCCAAACCCGGCTTACGTCCCGAGGATCTCGCACGAGGCGAAATTTAGCCAGCTCCCCTCGACGCTCAATCCATGGACTCAGCGTCGGCGAGAAATAGTGAATCCGGTCCCAGACGAACCCTTCCCTTCGAATGGACCTGTGGATGCTCGGCAGGAAGTCGATTATGTAACTCTCTTGATCGATCACACTGGGCGGTGGCCCATGACGCTCGACTGCCTTCGCCCAGGCGGCCGCGGGCGGATGCCCCAGGCTACGATGCACCGTTCCGTGGTATTCCCCGACGGCCAAGACAAGCCACTTCTCCAACTCTGGGAGGGTCATGATCGCTAGCTGCTGGGACCGGTACCCTTGCCGCTCGGCAACGCTTGAGAACGTGGTGCCGGGGATTTCGTGAACCCTACCCATGAGCGTTCCTATGACGCGCTCCACCGTTCCGCCGTCCTCAGGCGCCCACGGCCGCCGGAAACCCATGCGGATACCGTGCTGTTGGCAGCCGCGCTTCAGGTCTGCGCTGTGAAACTCGGATGCGTTGTCCATGAAGAGCTCTTCAGGTTTGCCCGCCATCGGCCAGTCCACGTCGAGGCCGAGGCCCCTCGCTCGCTGCGTCTTGTCACTAGCTACGCTCGCCAGGCAGAGCGCGACCGAGAGCCTTGAGGGGGCCTCCAGCGTGAGAACCATGCCGACGATGCAGCGGGTGGCCTTGTCGACCGCGATTGTGAGGTAGGGACGTCCGATCTCTTCGCGGTCAACTCGGTCTACGATCATGACGTCGACCGGGGTGTGATCGATCTCGACCCGTTCTAAAGGCCGACCGGATCCAGTCGCAGACCTTCCAGCCGGCTGCAGCTTGCGCTCGGCGTCCGCGCCCTGTCGTTTGCGCGCAGCGAGAGTAGGACTGACCGCTTCTATTCGCCGCTTGACTGTTGTGTGTGCTGGCACAGGGAGCTTGAGTCGAATGCACTCGTCCTCAACGAGTCTCTGAATGGTTGTCGCGCGCAGCCTTTGCTTGTGCAGGTGTCGCCTTTCCAGGACCTCCGCGATTACAGCATCGACAGCTGGTGCAAGGCGTGATCTCCCACGGCCCCCGCTAGGCGGCGCTGGAATGAGAGAAGTGACAGTTTGGGGCCCACGCCTGAACTTCGAAATGAGTTCGTAGAGGTAGCTAGCACTGATCCCGAGCTCTGCTGCGTTCTGGGCGGCAACTGCTCGGGTGACTTCCTTCAGCGCGGCGAGTTCAGACACGATGGCGAACCGCTTCACTGCAGCATTCCAGATGTCCTCGTCAACATCATGGGGGCTCGACGATCGACTTCCAGTGCGCACCATCGCAATCTCCCTCGCCATCGAGTGACGATGACGTTACGCCGAAGCAAGCGCGTCGCCAAGAGTGGAATATCACGGGTGTGCTCGAGGACCTCCACCTGAGCACCGCTTATGCGTTCTGATGCTGCCCAGTCGAGCGCCAGCGGCGTGACGCGATCGCGAAGGCGAACCCTGGCCGAAGGGACCTAGGAGTCTTCTCCCAAGCGATCCATCCATGGCGGTACCAGTGGATTGCACAGTGATGCCGGAATCCGCGAGCTGTATCTCGCGGTAGGGATTCCCAATCAATCTGCCGTTCGAGAGCGCGAAGCCGAGGATAGGTGAGCAACTCGTCGAACAGCTCGGAGAATGTGGGCGAGCGCTCATGGCGCTTGCGAAACCGGACGATGGCGATGGCTGCCCTGAGTCCCCACTGGTCGCCCCGAGCGCCCGTGAGCTCCTCGAAAAGCTGCGCGACCTCTGCAGGAAATGACGGGGGCGTGACTTTACCGTAAGCGTTCAATATTCCCTCCGCTGGATCGACTTCGTCGATGTCGCGGCAACACGTGCAGGCGTCGCACTGGGGAGTGAACGCGAGGGAAAGCGCTTCGTATGGCCTCAAACATTATGCCATACGGACTAGGCCGCAACATTTTGGCAACCGGACAGGCTGGGGGCATGTCATCTGGCCCGCACCCCAACCGGGAGTGGGAGGTGTTCGCGGGGGCCCTCGGTCGGCGGTTGCAGCGGGTCAGGCTCGCCAGGGGCCTCAGTCAGGAACAAGTCGCCTACCGGGCGAAACTAAGCCGGTACACCTATCAGAAGTACGAACGCGGATTCTCGAGACCAGGAGAGCCCGCAAATCCCTCTGTGCGCTCCCTCCTCGCATTGGCTCAGGTGCTCGAGATCGATCTTGCTGAAATGCTGCCCCCCGACGTGCCGGATCTCACAGCGCGCTGACGCGTGGGCCATACCATCTCAAACATGACAAGCAGAGAGCTCGACGACCAGACCCGTGCCGTGGGCCTGTCGATCGCGGAAAAGGACACCACTATCGGAGCTCTCGTTGACATGAGCGACTCCGAAATCGGCCTGTTTCTGCTGCAGGCCATGGACCAATCCACTCGCGAAGACTGGTCAACAGGAAACATGGGAGCACATGCACAGGCTTCCATCAACTTGCCGCGAATAGGCGGGAGGCCAAACCGCTCGATTCGGAATCTCGCTGAGATCATTGCAGACGTTATCGCGGACGGGATGGGCTGGCTGATCTCCACCGGCCTTGTCGGTCCGTCGGCGATGCAATCCGGAAGCTCCGCGGAATGGAGGATCACGAGCGCAGGCCACAACGTGCTGGCGCAGGGCACAACCGCTCACATTGAGGCAACACGTCGGCTCCATGTCGACCTTCATCCTGCTCTCCAGGGCGCAACCCGCATGAACTTCGAGCGTGGCGAGCTTGCTGCAGCTGTCCAAATCGCGATGAAGGAAGTGGAAATCAGTCTTCGAACCGCTTCGCGACTACCCGCGAAGCTGTCGGGCAAGTCCTTGGCGAGTGAAGCTTTGCGCGACGGAGGCCCGTTTCGAATAAGCGGTGAAACTCCCGACGAGCAGGACGGCTTCATGTTCCTGTTCATGGGTGCCACCGCAGCCCTGAGAAACCCCAATAGTCATCGTGCAGTCGAGTATTCAGATCCCACAGAAGCGGCAGACATTATTCATCTCGCTGACCTTCTGCTGCGCGTCATAGAGCGAGAGAAGGAGCATCGGTCGGCTTCATCGGCGTAGCTAACCGGCGAGACCATCGAGCGACTGGGCCCACAATCCACTCGACTTCGACCAGTCTCGTTCGGACCTCGTCAAAGGCCAGTAGAGCGGCCTATAGATCTAGCGGGCGGCCGCTCTACTCCACTTCGAAAGACGACAATCTGTTGGTCGTCCTAGAGCAGGCGAACGACTGATGGATGCCCGCCATCCATGTACTGATCCGAAGCGCTGCTTGCCGATCGGCTCAAACCGTCGATAGGCTCGCCTCAAATCGGGGGTACAACATGGGGGTACAAAAAGTGGATTCTGGCACGCTCAAAGGCGCACGTTCGCGCGCAACGATCGCTCTCGCGGGCGCCGCGCTGGTTTCGACCGTCGTGGCGGGGATGCTCGCGCTCGTACCTGCGACGCCGGCGGCGGCCGCCCCGGTCGGCTGCTCCGCCGATGTCTACTTCGTTCTCGGGACCGGGAGTCCCCTCACTACGCCGAATGTGCTCACAAGACGAGCTCCCGACGGCACACTGACCAGCATCACCACACCGGGCCTCAATCCGTGGACGATCGGAGTGAACCCTGTCGATGGACACCTTTACGCCTTCCAATACGAGTCGCCCGGCGACCACATCTTCCGGGTGGAGAGCGACGGCAGCTCGACCGACCTCGGTGCTGTCGCTGGAGGCCCCGGCGACGTCCTCGTCTCGATCGGCGGGTTCGACGACAGCGGCACCTTCTGGGTTGCCAGTTCGTCAATCCTCTACGGCATTGACATCGAGACAATGACGGCAACGGCGGTGCCGCTCAGTCAGAGCGTCGGCGGGGACCTCGCATTCATCGATGGTGTCATCTATGCGTCCACCAACCCCGTCTTTCCCGGTACGCCAGATCTCGCGCGCATCGACCCAGCTACCGGAACCGTCACGGTGGTCGACCTGCCAGGAATGATCACCGCGCCCTCATTGTGGACGGTCGACGGGCACCTCTACATCTCGCAGAACACCTCCCTCGTCGAGGTGCTCGACTACGACACCGCCACGCCGACGATGCTGACAGTCGGCTCCGGGGCCACCGGGTTCACCGGGATAGCACGGGACGCCGCCGCTTGCCCGACCGGTCCATCGCCGTTCCTGAACGCTGCCGACGACGACTACACCACGAATGCGCTGACCTCGGAGGGTGGTGTCGCGGGCAACGTATTCGGCAACGACACCGAAAACGGTGCGGCGGTCAGCTCGGCCGCGGTGACGGTGGCCGTGACGGATGACGGCGGCCTCACGGGCGTGACCATCGCTGCCGATGGCGCGGTCACGGTGCCAGCCGGCACGAGGGTCGGCACCTATGCACTGAGTTACGAGCTCTGCTCGATCGCTACGCCCACGTTGTGCGATCTTGCAGTGGTGACTGTGGTCGTCGAGGCTGCGACTCCCGACCCTGCGGTGGCGACCCCCGTCGGGGCCGCGGATCGAGAGCTCCCCCCGACCGGTGCCGAGTCCGGATGGCTCGCCGGCTCTGCGGTCATGCTGCTCGCCGCGGGTGCGGCGTTGTTCGCCCGCCGTCGTCATCTGCGCAGCGCTCTGTAGCTCTCAGGTGCCCTGTAGCTCTCAGTCGGAGCGCGGCAAGCTAGGTCGCTTCTGACAATCGTCTTGGAAAGGCGATGACGTCGGTCAGGCCGGCGTCGCGGCCGCCCGCATCCGGTGCGCCCGCACCTTCGCGCGGTTGCCGCAGCGCTGCATCGAGCACCAGCGACGGTTGTTCGCACGTGAGTCGTCGAGGAAGACGTGGGTGCAGTCATCCGCTTCACAGCTTCGGATGCGGTCGGTGCCGTGCAAAGTGAACTGTCGCACGGCGTCGCGCGCGATGCTCGACAGCGCCTGCGCCACCTTAACCCTGGTGGCGCCGGCCCGGCGGCGGCCCCCGGCGAGCACCGGCGGCACGTCCGGGGTGGCGGCGAAGAGGTTGATGGTGTCGACGTCGTCGCGAGCCGGCGACTGCCCACTGCTGATCGATTCGGCGGCGCGCGCGATGGCTGAGCGGAGGAGTACGGCGTCGCGCAGGTCGCGATCCGCGACCGTCTTCTCAAGGTGCGCGTAGCGCGCCGACACCCACTCAAGCAGGTCGGCAGGAGACGCGAACTGCTCACGCACATCGACGCCGACGAGGGCGAAATCGAGGCTGAGCGCACCTGAGTCGAAGTGCCAACGGGAGCCGTCCGGGTTGGCGAGCCACTGTCCAGTTGTCATGTAACCAACATACTGGGTTACGGATGCTCGGCCCTCGCCCAGCCTCGCCGCGTAGCGTGGCATCCCCACGACGACGGCTCAATGACCCCAGAAGGAACCCCATGCGCATTGCCATCATCGGCGGCCACGGCAAGATCGCCCGCCACCTCACCCCCCTCCTCACGACGGCCGGCCACAGCGTGAGCTCGATCATCCGAAACCCCGACCACGCTTCCGAACTCGAAGGCCTCGGCGCGACCCCCGTCGTCGCCGACATCGAACAGCTCGACATCGATGGTCTCGCGGGGGTGCTCACGGGGCACGATGCGATCGTCTGGACTGCCGGCGCCGGCGGCGGCGACCCCGCGCGCACCACAGCAGTCGACCGGGATGCCGCCATCCGCTCGGTCACCGCGGCAGATCGGGCCGGGGTCACGCGCTATGTGATGGTGTCGTACTTCGGCGCGGGCGTGCGCCACAACGTACCGAAGGAGAACTCCTTCTTCGCGTACGCCGAGGCCAAGGCCGCAGCCGACGAGGCACTGCGTGCGAGCGCCCTCGCATGGACGATCCTCCAGCCGAGCGCGCTGACGGATGATTCCGCCGCGGGGAGCATTGACACGAATGCCAACGAGGCCACAAACGTGAGCCGTGAGGATGTCGCGCGCGTGATCGCCGCGACCCTCGCCGACGGATCGACGGCGCACCGCAGCATCCGCTTCAACAGCGGGTCGACACCGATCGCCGAAGCGATCAAGGGCTGACGCCGGGGCGGCCCTTGAACTCGTCCATCGATCGGTAGACGCCGAACCAGCGGCCGCCGACCGTGTCCCACACGCGGGTCGGCAGCACACCGCGCATCACCTTGGACAGGTTCACCGACCAGGGCAGCAGCAGCATCGGACGGCCAGCGAGCATCGCCGACCATGCCCGGCGCACGGCATAGTCGGGGGCCATGAGCGGGGTGAGCAGCGGGCCGCGGGCGCCCTCGAACATGCCCGTGCGGATGTAGCTCGGCGCGAACGTCGTCACCTTGACGTGACGGTGCCCCGCCTTTTCGAGTTCGAGGCGCACCGAGTCGCTCCAGCCGATCACAGCCCACTTCGAGGCGGCGTAGACGGCCATGCGCGGGTTGGAGAGCGTACCGGCGGCCGACGCAATGTTGAGGATGCGGCACTCCCGGCCCGACGCGATCATGCCCGGCAAAAACTCCCGAGTGATGTGCATGGGTGCGAGCGCGTTGACGCGCATCGTGAGCTCCGTGTCGCGCGCTGAGTCCTGCTCCCAAAACCACGCGCTGCGCACGACGCCCGCGTTGTTGATGAGCACGGTGGGCACGCCGACCTCGGCGAGCACCCGCGCCGCGGCATCCCGGATCTCGTCGAGGCTCGACACGTCGACCCTCGCGGCGTGCACCTTGACACCGGATGCCTCGAGCTCGGGCACGACGCGGGCGAGCCCCTCCTCATCGACGTCCCAGAGCACGAGGCTGGCGGCGCCCTCGGCGGCGGCCCGCCTCGCGTAGAGCAGTCCCATGCCCATGGCGGCCCCAGTGATGAGCACGATCGCGCCTTCGACGGTCTTCATAGGCCGACGGTAGCGGATGAGCGGGAGGTCACGCGGGGTGCGCCTCGAACCCGAAGCGTTCGCCCTGCTCCCAGGCTTCGCTGTTGTTGCCATAGGAGGGGAGCCCGCCGGCGTCTCTAAGCATTCGCGCGAGGTGCATGAGGTTCCACGTCATGAAGGTGAGGCTGCGGTTGGTGAAGTCGTTGGCCGGGCCGTGCGCCTCCGGGTCAAGATAGCTCGGCCCTGGCCCGACCTCGCCGATCCAGCCCGCCTCGGCGCCGGGCGGGATCGTATAGCCGATGTGTTGGAGGCTGTAGAGGATCTCCCGAGCAGCGTTCTTGACGCCGTCTTCGTTGCCCGTGATGAGGGCGCCGGCCGTCTTGCCGTAGAAGATGTACTGGCCTTTGGCGTTGAGCTCAGACCCCATGGCGTAGAGCCGCTCGATGAGTTGTCTCGCGGTCGACGACACCTCACCGAGCCAGATCGGGCTTCCGACCACCAGGATGTCGGCGGCCTGCACTCTCGGCCACAACTCCTCCGCCCAGGCATCCCGATCCCAGCCATACTCGCGCATGTCGGGGTAGACCCCGGTGGCGACGTCGAAGTCGGCAAAACGGATGCTGTCGACGGTCACACCCTGCGCCCGCATGAGGGCGATGCTGCGATCCATGAGCCCCTGCGTGTGGCTCTGCTCTGGGCTGCGTTTGAGCGTGCAGTTGATGAACATGGCGCTGAGATCGCGGTACTTCGCCGGGGGAATAGCCTGCCCTGCCGCTGGGTTCGACCCGGTGGCACTACTCGATTTCGTCTCGTCAGTCATGCCGCGAATGCTACGCCGAGGCACCATCAGGTCCCAGTGTGAATGTCAGTGTTCTGGGCTAGCGTTGGCGCCACGCACACCCCGGAGGGCACCATGAAGGCAATAGTCGACGGCACCGTCATTGCAGAGGCGGATGCATCCGAGCTCATCTCGATCGAGGGCAACTGGTACTTTCCGCCCTCGAGCCTCACGGGCGGGCACCTCACCGAAAGCCCGACCCCGTACACGTGCCCGTGGAAGGGTGAGTGCCAGTACTTCACCGTGACGGTCGGCGACACCGTGGTGACCGATGGTGCCTTCAGTTACCCCCACCCCTATCCGGGTGCTGCCGAGCGGGTCGGCCGGGATTTCGCGGGATACCTCGCGTTTTGGAAGAGTGTCGAGGTCGTCGAGTGATTTCCGCCGCATGATCGAGTTCACGTCCGTCTCCAAACGATTCGGTGACGGGCCCCTCGTCATCGACAACTTCAGCCTTGTCATCCCCGCCCACAAGACGACCGTGCTTGTGGGGTCATCCGGATGCGGCAAGACCACCCTTCTACGCATGATCAACCGCATGGTCGACCCCACGTCGGGCCGCATCGAGATCGACGGCACCAGTGTGCTCGATCGCGAGCCGGTGGCGCTGCGGCGCAGCATCGGCTATGTCATGCAGAATGCGGGCCTGCTCCCCCACCTCAAGGTCGTCGACAACGTCGCGACCGTGCCGCGGCTCAGCGGCACGCCGAAGAAGGTCGCCCGTAAGCGTGCCCTCGAGCTGCTCGACACTGTTGGGCTCGACCGCGCCCTCGCCGGTCGCTACCCCGCACAGCTTTCGGGCGGCCAGCAGCAGCGCGTCGGTGTGGCGCGCGGTCTCGCCGCCAACCCGAACATCCTGCTCATGGATGAGCCGTTCGGGGCGGTCGACCCCATCGTGCGCGCCGAGTTGCAGCAGGAGACGATCCGGCTCCAGCGTGAGCTCGACAAGACGGTCGTGTTCGTGACCCACGACATCGATGAGGCGTTTCTGCTCGGCGACCAGGTCGTCATCCTCGAGAAGGGGGCCCGCATCGCCCAGGCTGGCAGCCCGAGCGAGATCATCGAGAACCCGGCAAGCGAGTTTGTGGCGAGCTTCGTCGGGGTCGATCGCGGCAAGCGTGCCCTCTCGATCAAGACCACCGCGCAGGGGCCCGTGCTCGTTGATGACGCCGGCCGCACCCAGGGCGTGCTCGTCGAGGATGCGGCACGCCCCGCTGCACCGACCGCCGCGGAGGGCGCCCGCTCGTGAGCTGGGTGCTCGACAACCTCGATCTCATCGGCAGGCTGTCGATCGAACACCTGCGCCTCAGCGTCGGGCCCATCCTTTTTGGTCTGCTCGTGTCGCTCCCCATCGGGTGGTCGGCGCACCGATTCCGCCCCGCCCGCGGGGTGCTGCTCACGGTGGCTGGGCTGCTCTACACGATCCCGTCGCTCGCACTCTTCGTCATCATCCCGCCCATTCTCGGCATCAGCTATCTCAGCGAGCTCAATGTGACGATCGCGATGACCGTCTTTGTTGTCGCGATCATGGCGCGCTCGGTCGCTGATGCGCTCGATTCAGTCGACCCGGCTGTGCGCCAGTCGGCGACCGCGATGGGGTATGGGCCGTGGCGGCGATTCTTCGCGGTGGAGTTTCCCCTCGCCGGCCCTGTCATTCTCTCTGGGCTGCGGGTCGCGGCGGCGAGCACCGTGAGTCTCGTCACCGTCGGCATCCTTATCGGTGTCGAAAGCCTCGGCTACCTCTTTACGAACGGCTACCAGCGACGCATCGTGCCCGAAATTCTCGCCGGTGTCGTCATGGTCATGGTCATCGCGCTGCTCATCGACCTTGTGCTGGTGATGGCCGGGCGGATGCTGCTGCCGTGGGCCGCGCTCGCGAGGGCCTCGAAGGGCGGCGCAGCGTGAACCTCATCATGGAGGCCTTCGCCTGGATTTTTGCGCCCGAACGTTTCGAGGGCCAGAACGCGATCCCCATCCGACTCGCGGAACACCTGTACTACACGGGCTTCTCGCTCCTCATCGCGGCGATCATCGCCATCCCGCTCGGCTACTTGATCGGCCACACCGGTCGAGGTAGGGAGCTTGCGATCGGCCTTTCGGGTGCCGCCCGCGCGCTGCCGTCGTTTGGTCTCATCCTGCTGCTGGTGCTCGTGATCGGGGTGACGAATAAGCCGCTCGCCGCATTCGCGGCGTTTATTGTGCTCGCGGTGCCGTCGATTCTCGCGGGCGCCTACGCGGGGTTTGAGGCGATCGACCGGCGCGTGATCGACGCAGCCCGCGCCGTGGGCATGACCGAGTGGCAGATTCTGTGGCGGGTCGAGGTGCCGCTCGGGCTGCCGCTGCTTGTCGGCGGGCTCCGTGCGGCGGCGCTGCAGATCGTGGCGACGGCAACGCTCGCCGCTTATATCGGGCTCGGCGGGCTCGGCTACTACATTTTCCGTGGCCTGCCACTCGGCCGCTACGACGAGATGCTCGGCGCCTCCCTTCTTATCGCTGTGCTCGCCATCGTCATTGATGGCATCCTCGCCCTGCTCCAGCGCATCATCGTGCCTCACGGTGTCGCTGCCGGGCGCACCCCCAGTCTCCGTGCGGCGCCAGCCCGGCGCCGCACGGTGGTGGAATCCCCCACCGCCTAGAACGATTGAAGGAACAACATGTTCACACCGAGGAACAAGGGCCGGCTCGCACTTGGCGTAGCCGTGGTCGGGGCGGCATTGGCCCTGTCAGGGTGCGCATCAGGTGATCCCCTGGCCACAGATGACGAGGCGGCAAGCGGTGACGCGATCGTCATTGGCTCGCAGACCTACTTCTCCAACGAGATCATCGCCGAAATCTACGCTCAGGCCCTTGAGGGCGCCGGCTTCGAGGTCGAGCGACAGTTCAACATCGGTCAGCGCGACGCGTACCTGCCGTCACTGGAGAACGGTGATGTCGACCTCTTTCCCGAGTACACGGGCAACCTGTTGCAGTTCTATGACACGGAGACCACGGCGACCGGGAGCGACGAGGTATATGCGGAGCTCCAGGAGGTGCTGCCAGAGGGCCTCACGGTGCTCGAGCAGTCGCCAGCGACCGACCAGGATTCGTACAACGTCACCGCCGAGTTCGCCGAAGCGAACGGGCTTTCGAGCCTCGCCGACCTTGCCGACGTGAGCGAAGAACTCACCCTCGGCGGCGCGCCCGAGCTGGAGGAGCGCCCCTACGGCCCCACCGGCCTCGCGGACACGTACGGCGTGACGGTCGGCTTTGTCGCGACGGGCGACACGACGGTCGATGACCTGCTTGCCGGCACGATCAATATTGCGAACGTCTACAGCGCCGACCCGCGCATTCAGACCGAAGATCTCGTCACGCTCGACGACCCAGAAGGGCTCCTTCTCGCGTCGAACGTTGTGCCGCTGGTGAACGAGGAAATCGCGGATGAGATTGCTGACGTGATCAATGCGGTCAGCGCCGCCCTCACGCCGGAGGGTCTCGTCGCTCTGGGCGTCGAGTCGACGGTCGATGAGCGCTCCTCTGACGACATCGCCGCCGACTGGCTCGCCGAGAACGGGATACTCGGCTAGCCCTGACCCATGTCGCCGACTGGGCCGACGAGCACACGCCAGACCCAGTCGGCGGCGGTCGCGGCGGAGGGGAGTGGCTCGCGCTTGAGCCACGCCTCGATGACGCCGAGTGCCGAACCGGCGATCCCGGCCGAGACGATGTCGACCGGGAGCCCTTCGAATCCTGGCGCTCCAACGCGGGTGATGGTTTCCCGCACGATGCTGTGGATGCGCTCGCGCAGTCGGGCCGCGACAACGGTCGACCCGCTGGCGCCGAGCACGCGCCGATAGAGTTCCGCATTCTCTTCAAGATGCTCAAAGTAGGAGTGCAGCGCGGCGGGCGGGCCGTCGAGCGGGCCTACCAGTTCGGGAAGGCTGGCACCCGCGTCGCCGGCTGCCGTGTCGAGCGCATCGAGGAGGAGAGTCTCTTTGTCGGAGTAGTGCTGGTAGAACGTGCTGCGGTTCACGTTCGCCTGCGCCACGATGTCACTCACCGTGATGGCGTCGAGCGGGCGCTCCCGCGCGAGCTTAAGCAGCGCCGCCTGGAGGCTCCGGAGCGTGCGCTCGGTTCTGACATCCATTCTCCGATTCTGTCAGCGTTCCCGAACGTTCTCTGCAAATTGTCCGCCAACTGTCGGATTTCCGACAGGTGTCGTTTAGTCTGGGTTCGGCCCACTGTCGTGCCTCCGTTTCCGCTGTCATGAAAGGCACCTCCGTGGCCAACTTGCTCTACCGTCTCGGCCGGTTTTCCGCACGTCGCGCGTGGACGATCATCGTCTCGTGGCTCGCCGTGCTCGCGATTGCGGGCGGCTCCTACCTCGCCTTCGGCGGCACCCTCGCCTCGAACCTCAGCATTCCTGGCACAGAAACAGAACGGGTGAGCGAGCAGCTGACCGAGCGTTTGTCTGGGCTCGGCGGCGCCACCGCATCCGCCGTCTTCCAGTCCGAAGACGGATCGGCGATCACCGAAGATCAGCAGGCCGAAATCAGCGAACTCCTCGCTGGCCTCGTGGACATCGACGGTGTGGACTCCATCGTTGACCCGTTCGCCACCGAAGCGGAACGTGCGGAGCAGGAGCAGGAGATTGCCGACGGGCTCGCCCAGCTCAGCGAGGCCGAAACGCAGGCTGAGGCCGCCCAGGCTCAGATTGATGCGGGCCAAGCACAGCTCGACGCCGCAATCGCCGAGGCCCAGTCCGCCGGATACTACGAGGCCACCAAAGCCGAGTTCGACGCGCAGCAGGCCCAGCTCGACGCCGGAATTGCGGAACTCGAAGCAGGTCAGGCCGAGATCGCCGAAGGCCGTGAACAGATCGAGCTCGGCCAAACGCTGCTCGAATATGCCGAAGAGCTTCGCACCGTCTCAACCGATGAGGCCACCGCGCTCGGAGTCATCACCTTCGAGGGCGACCTCTACTCCCTCTCGGACGAGCTCAAAGATGAGACTGCCGCCGCCCTCGACAATGCCGACATCGATGGCATCCAGATCGACTACTCCTCCACTATCGCCACCTCGGTCAGCAATCTTCTCGGCATCGGCGAACTCATCGGCTTCATGCTCGCGGCGATCGTGCTCGTCATCATGCTCCGGTCGTTGCTGCCCGCCACGCTCCCCCTCATCTCGTCGCTGATCGGCGTTGGGGTTGGGGTCGCCGGCACGCTCGCCTTCTCAGGGGTTACCGAGATGACCTCGGTCACCCCAATCCTCGGCGTCATGCTCGGCCTCGCGGTCGGGATCGACTACTCGCTGTTCATCATCAACCGCCACCGCAAGCAGCTCAAGACGGGCATGGACGTCCACGAGTCGATCGGGCTCGCCAACGGCACCTCCGGCAACGCCGTCGTCTTCGCCGGCGCCACGGTGCTCATCGCCCTGCTCGCGCTCAACATCACGGGCATCCCATTCCTCGGCGTCATGGGCACGGTCGGTGCGATCTGCGTGCTCGTCGCCGTGTTCATCGCGGTGAGCCTCACCCCGGCACTCCTGGGGCTGGCCGGCAACCGTGTGCTCTCGCGCAAGGAACGCGCGACCGTTGGCCAGGCCGAGCATGCTGAGCCGAGCATCCGGCCCATGCGCACGTCGCGTGCGGTCGCCGGGGCGGCCCTCGCCATTATCGGCTTGCTCATCATCGCTATTCCGGCGCTCTCGCTGCGGCTCGGGCTGCCAGACGGCTCAAGCGAACCAGAGGATTCGACGCAGTACCGCAGCTACATGGTGGTCGCTGACGAGTTCGGCGAAGGGCAGAACGGCGCCATTCTCGCGGTCGCTGAACTGCCCGAGGCTGTCAGCGAAGACGAGGTGCTCGCTACGCAGGTGGAGCTCGCCAGTGTGCTGATGGATCAGACGGATGTTGTCGCTGTCGCCCCCGTCGGCGTCTCGGATGAGCGCGATTACTTCGCGTTCCAGGTGATCCCGAGCGAGGGCCCGACGAGCGAGTCGACCGAAGCGCTCGTGCACAATCTGCGTGCGCTCTCACCCCTCGACGGCGGCATTGAGCTCGGCATTGCTGGCACGGCGAGCGGCAACATCGATATCTCGGAGAAGTTGCAAGACGTCTTGCCGCTCTACCTCTCTGTTGTGATCGGGCTTTCACTGCTGATCATGATCGTGGTGTTCCGCTCCCTCCTCGTGCCGTTGATTGCGACGGCCGGGTTTGTGCTGTCACTCTTCGCCGCCCTCGGCGCCGTCACCGCCGTGTACCAGTGGGGTTGGCTCGGGGCGCTGTTCGGCGTGACCAACCCTGGCCCGGTGCTGAACTTTGCGCCGCTCATCATCATGGGTGTGCTCTTCGGCCTCGCGATGGACTACCAGTTGTTCCTCGCCTCGGGCATGCGTGAGGCGTACGTGCACGGCATGCCGGCGCGCGCCGCCGTCGTCGCGGGCAGACGCAACGCCCGCGCCGTCGTCACCGCAGCGGCGATCATCATGATCGCGGTCTTCGGCGGCTTCGTGTTCTCGCATCTGTCGATGGTGCGCCCGCTCGGCTTCGGCCTCGCGATCGGGGTGCTCTTCGACGCGTTTGTCGTGCGACTGGTTCTTGTGCCTGCACTTCTGCACCTCGTCGGCGATAAGGCGTGGTGGCTGCCGAAGTGGCTCGACCGCATCCTGCCGAACGCCGATGTCGAGGGTGCGTCGCTCGAGCGCAGCCACCCCGTTGCGGGCGCGAAGCAGCCGGCGGTCGACCCGGCAAAGTAGCGCGGCGCAGCGCCCGTCGCCAGCTCGCGTGCGGCGGCTCAGGCGGGGCAGTTCAGCTGCGTGCGCGTGGTCGCGTCGCCGCGGCGAACATCATGCTCAGACATGGGGTGCGTGCAGACGGGGCAGGTCGGGTTGGCCGGGGGCACATACGCCGCCTCCGGCCGACCGATGCCGACCTGCGCTGGGCCAGTGAAGGTGTAGACGACGCGGTTCACGCGATTCCAGAACCCCGCCTTGCCCTTGAAGGGGTTCTCGAGTCTGGTCATCGGTTCCATGAAGCCATCGTCTCAGATCAGGATGCTGCTGGGTTCAGGATGCTGCTGGGTTCAGGAGCGCAATCACGCGGCGCATCACGGCCGGCGTCGAATCCGCTCTTGCACTCCGGCGTCTTCGCCGTGAAGCGCCGTGAAGTCGTCCAGCTGTCGTCGCGCCGTGCGAATCGACCTGACGCCAACGCCGATTATCGCCAGCCAGAGAAGGATGAGGATCCAGTACAGCACCCGATCTGCTGCCAAAAGCAGCGCCGCGATGTTGAAGGCGATGATCACCGCACCACACCCGATATAGAACACACCGATCGCCCGCGTTCGCTCGATCGCCTGCCGCTCCATCGTGAGACCCATGCCTCGACGATACCGCTCAGCCCTGGGCCTCTCCCGGCGCCGGCGCCACCTCACGCCGACGGCGCTTCGCCTCGAGCAGCTTCATGTCGGCCCGCGCGAGACACTCGTCGAAATCGGCGCCATCGGGCCAGGCGGCGATGCCATACGACCAGGGCACGGGGCTGCCCGCGCTCAAACGGTGAAGCAGTGTGTCTGCAGCATCCGGTTCAACCCGCGAGAAGATGAGCGCGAACTCGTCGCCGCCCAGCCGCACCACAAGGTCGTCGCTGCGCAGCCCCGCGACCCAGTGGTCCGCGAGATCGCGCAGCACTTGGTCGCCGTCGGCGTGGCCGCGTTCGTCGTTGATGTTCTTGAAATCGTCGACATCGATCAGCGCGATGCTGCGGTAGACGAGCGGGGCGCCGGATGCGCGCCGCACCCGGGTGAGCGCATACAGCCCGCGGCGGTTCATGACCCCCGTGAGCGGATCGATGAGTGACTGCTGTTCCAGCGCCGCCACAAGAACCTGGATGACGACCACCACGACCACGCAGAGCACCGCGATGGTCACCCACGCCGACGCCAGCGCCGGGCTGAACCGTCCACCAACGACGAGCGCGACCGAACCGGCCACGACGATGTACACGACAACGAATCCGGCCATGCGTCGGGAACCCCAGAACCCGGCATACACCCCGGTGGCGATCAGCCCGACGAGCAACGAGACGGCACCGGCATCCGTCGGCGAAGCGCTCACGAGCACCGCCGCGATCGCAATGTGCACCATCAGCTCGGCCCAGAGCACCCAGGCTGGGGTGTGCGCGCGCAACACCGCGAGCACGGCCAACATGGCCACCCCGATGAGCACGGCGGCGGCCTTCAGCGTGACGTTGTGGTCAGGATGCGCCGGAAAGATAAGCCCGACAATGAGGAGAATGACAGCAACACTCTGGGCGAGCATTAACGTCCAGACTGGGCCGGGCAAGCCGAACTTGTGCACCCTCACGAGGGGACGCTCCGCGAAAGATCGGACGAGCTCGGCCACGCCACGATTCTATGGCGAGGCGTCGCGTGCGTTACTGCTGCGTGCGATCAAACATCACGCGGTGGAGCAGGCCCGCAATGATCGCGCCAACAATGGGGAAGACGATGAACACCCAGAGCTGGGCGAGCGGTTCGGTGCCGCCGTAGACCGCGGCAGCGATGGAGCGGGCGGGGTTGACCGAGGTGTTGTCGATCGGGATTGTCACCAGGTGGATCAGGGTGAGGGTGAGCCCGATGGCAAGACCGGCGAGCGCGGGATTGCCGCGCGTGGGGTGGGTGACACCGAGGATGACGAGCACGAACACCCCGGTGAACACGAGCTCGACACCGATCGCGCCGCCGATTCCGAACCCGCCGGGCGAGAGTTCGCCCCATCCATTGCTCGCGAACCCGCCATCGCGGGCCGACTGGAACCAGCCGTCAGCGGATGACCCGATCAGCGCGATCACGCTCGTTGCGACGACACCGCCCACCACCTGCGCGGCGATGTAGGCGGCGCTGCTGCGCCACGGGAAGCGCCCTGCCGCTGCCAGCCCGAGGGTCACGGCAGGATTGAAGTGTCCACCCGAGATGGGCCCGAACGCGTAGGCACCCGCGACCACGGTGAGCCCGAACGCCAACGAGACACCGACGAAGCCGATGCCGAGGGAGGTGCCGTTGTCGCTGACGCCGAAGTTTGCGGCGAACACGGCGGAGCCGACACCGCCGAGCACGAGGAGGAACGTGCCAAAAAACTCCGCCAACAGCACGGCAGAAGTCGACGGTGCTTTGGCCGTCGACCCTGGAGTGTGTTCGAGCGGCGTCGGTTCGACAGCGGGTTCGGGGCGTGGATCAGTCATCTCGTGCTCCCTCGTGCAGTGGCTCAGTGCGTGTGATTCCCGTGAGTGCTCGTCGACGTGCCGATGTTCAGGGAATGTCTACTCCTGCGGGTCGGGGCGGTCAATACCCTGGAATTCAGAGCCCGGGCGCAGGGAGCGATGACACGATTCCGTCAGCCTCGCCTCGCTGCGTCAATGGCGCGAGCACAACCAGGCCGACTGCCACGGTGCACATAGATAATCGCCGCACTCACCTTCGCACCAGCGACGGCATTTACCTAGCCCTCGCGTTTGCTCTTGCCAACGGCACGCGATTGATACGCCACCGAGCCCATGAGGGCCACCGCTGTCAGCCCACTGCCAAGACAGGTGAGCAGCTTTGCTACCGGATCTTCAACCCACACGAGCGCAACGATGAATACGCAAGCGCTGATGAACAGCAACACCAGTAGCAGAATGAGGCGATTTCGCATTTTACTTACTCCAGTTCCTAACACGTGTTGATTGTGTCTCCAACGGAGTACACAACGCCGCTGTGAAAACTCGAGATCTGTAAATCAAGAATCGAGCCGCGTGTTACAGTTATTTCAGATAGGGAGATCTCGTGATCGAAACACTTGAGAACGACCGTGTTGACTCAAAGGAAATCGAGCGCCTACTCGGCGCCGCTGCGGAGCTTCCCGCGTCCAGCGAGCTTCGCGGCATCGTCACGCGCATGCTAACCGCCTTGAACAACGGCATACCCGTCGGCGTGTTCGAGCAGGACAAGGAGCTGACGCCGAACGACGTCGCCACACTCATCAACGTCAGCCGACCCCACGTGATGAAGCTGATCCGCTTGGATCTTCTCGCCGCTCACCAGAACGGCGCGCACTACAAGATCAAGTACTCGGACATCGTGGACTACATCGAGCGTCGCGACGCCGCTAATAAGGATGTCGCTGATTCGGTTAAGCGCGTGCGCCGCGGTCCATCGTTCACACTGACCGACAACGAGCAGGCCCTCCTCGACGACATGTAACGGTCGTCTACGCGGCGCGCCCTTCGAGGAGGCGAAGCTGGTCGAGCAGGCCCTGCGCGACCGGCTCCACCGCCTCGCAGTGACCACAGATGGGCAGTGCCGCGTCTTCGCCTTTGGTCAGTACATACGCTCCACCGCACAGAGCGACGACAGCGTCGCCCTCGACGAAACCGCGGACCTGGTCGTCCGAGGTGAACCAATGACGGTGGGTCGGTGGCACCGGCGGCCCGGGGAACCCTGAACCCGATTCGTCGATCTCCGCCAGAAGTTGAGCGAGACGCGCGTGCGTGACCATCACGCCGAGGACCAGCTCACTTCCCTTCGAGTACGCGACGGTACGCAGACCCTCATCGGGTTGCAGGAAGCACGCCGCAGTCGACAGGATGTCTCGGACGTCTTGATTACCGTCGCTCAAACTGACGACGATGTCGATGTCGCTGTTCGTCGTGTGCGCGTCCGCAGCATCCTCAGCAGCTTCTTCGTGCACGATGTTCACCGAGTACGACACCGTCGGATACTTCGTCTCCGCGTCCCAGTGCGGCGGCGACACGAGCTCCACGTTCGCCTTTGTTTCTACCGATTTGCGGATGCCTTCGATGACCTGAAGGTACACGAGGGTCTCGGTGTGGGTGCGGTCAAGGCGTTCGGCCTCCGCCTTCTTCATCTTGTGGTCGATGGAAGTGGGCTCCCAGACATTGGTCTTCGGGGGCTTCGACTTCGACGTTGACTTCTCACGCTTCAAGGCGGTTGCGACCTGGCTGTGGAATGCGTTGTGCGGGGCGGCGTAAATGAGCCAGGGGTCGCCGTCGTCGTCCAGAATGACTGCGCCGCGCCATCCGGCCCCGATATGGGAACGGACTTCGTAGACCGTGCTGCCGAACGCCTTTGTCGCTTCATGGTGCCGATCAGGCGTCGCGCCGTTCTCGAAGCGTGCATTCGCATCCGTCAGCAGCTTGTGCTCGATGGATAGGAAATCCAGCTCCGCCAAAGCCTTCGTCCGCGCATGCCCGCCCAATGCGAGCGCAGAATCCAAATCGTCAAGGATCGACGGGTCGGCGAACTGCTCGCGCTCAAGCAGCTTCCGCAGGAGGCGAATGGTGGGGCGAACAGGTCTCATCGCTTCCAGTGTATGAGCCCGCGCCGACACGGTGACGGGGTTGGGCAAAGAACTCAGGCCGGCCGGGCGAAGGGCTGAGTAGCGCGCCAACCGATGCTGGCCCGGTTCTGATTCGAACCGGGGCAACGTCGTGTTCAGGGTCTAGTCGACAAGCGCCGATCCACTCGGGAACGATCCGAGGCGTGCGCATTGGGGCAAGGGCCCTGACGGGTGGCCGCTGGCCCGACCGGTCGAGGTCGCCACCGTGCTCGCTGCATCGATTTACTGAAGGAAGTCACCCGATTGCGTGAAAGGGCCCGGGGTGGAGGTTTCACGGAATTGAAAAGCGCTGATCAGAGGCAGGTTACCTCGAGGCGTGCGCAACTCATTCCAGGCTAAGGACGATTCCTTTCAAGTGCCGCTTGCGAACTTCGTGTCACCTTTCCAGATCGCTTTCAATCACTGCCGCCAGTCGCGCCCGCGAGCGCGTTGCGACACCAGCGATCAACCAGGCGGGAGCGAACGGAAGCAGCCAAAGCAAGGTGCTCCACTGGGGAACCAGAATGGCCACCAAGATGGGCGCGGCCGCGAATACCACGGTCAATGCGAAAAGGACGTTGGAGATCACGAAGATCCGGGCAGACTCCATGTTCTTCATCCTGTCAGCCGCCCGCCGAAAAGGGCGGGGCCGTAGTCGCTTGCGCGTGGCCCACGCGCTGGCAGCAAGCGGTCTGACCACGCTCGAACGAGGATATTTCTATTCAGATGGCGGAGCTACTGCTGTCGCTCTCTGAATCCTGTTCAAGTGTCAGCGACTCGTTGTGCTTTGCCGCGGTTGTCTTGCGATGTGCCCACAACGCAATGCAGCCATGCGTGACAAACATGATGATGCCAATTCCGATGGCGGTAACACCGTTGAGTTCGGTCGTTCTCTCGACAATCAATCCGAAGATGAGGATTACAACTCCGGCGGCGGCGGCAACGATGGACCACTTCCGCCTCGACGCGTAGAGGAGGGACGGCTGGATCTCGACGGGATCAGACATGGGCGATTGTCCTCATAATCCATCGAGCTTGACAGATCTGCCGGCGTCTCGATGGTAATCTCGCTCAACGAGCGACAATCTAGGTCGGGCCGCACGTCACGGTCACTCATCCCGTTTCACGCACCGCACAGTCCTTTCCATGTGACCAGCGTCCGAGCTGAAAATGTTGTAGCAGCCGGGTAGGCTCCGGCCATGGAACCCATGGGAATCCCTTATAGCTGGTTCTGGGGTGTGGGTGCTGTTCTGATCGCCATCGCTCTGACTTCTGCGGCGCAGGGAAACGTCTGGCTGTTCGCCTCGCTCGTCCTTGCCGGGGCGGCGATGTTGATTCTGGGGTTCGTGGAGCGGCACAGAGGAGGCCGACTTTTCTGAGTCAAGAGGGCTTTCTCCGACTCGGCCGACACGCTCATCTTGGGTCGGCCAGGAACCGGATCAGGCTAGCGGCATCTCAGCCAAATCGTAGGCCGGTCAGATGTTCCAGAGCGGTCGGTACTGCGAATCTGAAGGGACTCCTTGTGAGTTGGGACACCGAAGCCGACGCCGCAGGTCCGAGGCTGCGACTGTGGAGCGGCGCCGACAGTCCGCCATCGATCTCCGATGGAACCGACAGGCGCAGTCGGTGGCCCCTCGCGAGTGATCCTCTCCTCAATCGCACCAGACACCCGACGAAGACGGCAGCTCCCTGCAAGTCGGGCCTGTACCCTGCCAATGCTCGTCGACGTAATCGCAAATGTTATCCGTCTTCGTGGCCGAGGTAGATGCGAATAACAAGGACTAAAGTCAGCACAAACCCGATGGCACAAATGATGAGTGAAAACCATTCGCCGCTGGGCCACTTGGTTGACGCAGCCTGCACGGCGGACAGGATTGCGCCGACCGCGAACCCGACCAGCACGACCCACTCAATCGCTAGTCGCCAATTGTTTCTGGACGGGTTGGTGTCCACGGCACTTCACCTCAGCACTCGCACACAGAATCAGAACGCGCGTAAACCCACTATGCGTTGGTGGTGGCGCCGACCATACGAAGCCGAATCTACCGTGCCCGTCGCTTCCGCCGCGCGGAGACAATCACCACGATCGCCAATGCCAGTGCGCCAAGGTACCCGACAATCACCATTGGCCAGAACTGGATGATGACTCCCAGCGTGGCGAAAAGGAAGAGGCCCGCGATACCGACGATGCCGATCCACCGGTCTCGTTCTTCAGTTGAAGTCACGTTCGTTTCCAATCAGCATGTGAGGGCAGCGGATGCCAAGGCTATGCCCACGCCCACAAACCCTACTCCTAGGACCACAGCCGCTACTGGTGTCGGCGCGCCGCCGCTCGCAACACTGGCTGCTCCTCCTGCATAGAGCGCGTACTCAAAGAGACCTACCGTTATAGCTGCCCCAGCCAGAGCCAAGGCGCAGTCTTTAGTTATCAGACCTGACGAGTCAGCGGCACCGATCGGGTTGCACGCGGCGTACGAGTACGGGTTGGCTTCCTGCCCACTCGGGTCAAACTGGGTGAATCGCCCCAGACTGGCGTCGTAGTAGCGAGCGCCGAGCTTGTAGAGCCCTGCCGCGCTGTCGTAGTAGCCGCTGATGTAGCGCAGGCTGTTTGTCGATGGCGCAGTTCCGGTGGCAGTGCTCCGCGCTTCACCGTACGGGCTGTACGAATACCCGCCGAGCCATCCTCCTGGGGTGGAGAACATCCCGATGACGCTGCCCTGGTGATCGGTGACGTAGTAGTACCGAGACCCGCCGCCGAGGCGGTTCGCGAGCGCTTCCCC
>NZ_JBUEQS010000003.1:0-659058 GCF_054969005.1 Homoserinimonas flava | reverse complement strand
TCCAGGTGGGATGTACGACTTTGGATGCTGGTCCGGTCCGCGCTCGTGCCGGTGCCGCCGGCGGCAGTGTAGGAGTAGCCCACATCGGCCTTCACGACTGCGGAGGAGTCAGCCGCGGTGATGCGCGTGGCTCGACCGGAGGCATCGACTGCGGTGGTGACGGTGGCACCGCCGGGGTAGGTGCGTTTGGTCTCGGCACCGTTGACGTCGTACTCGAACTTGATGCACCCGGAGTTCGCGGCCGGGGCGGTCGCCCCGCTGGTGCAGCTGCCACCGGGTTCGATTGTCTGGATGAGCTGGTTTGCGTCGTCGTACACGTAGGTGGTGGCAGCGCCCGGGGAGAACTTCGAATCGGTGAAGGCGGTGAGGTTCCCGGCGGCGTCGTAGGTGTAGTCCATTGTCCAGGTGACCCCGGCGGTGTGCTGCAGCTCCTGGACGGTGCGGCCGAGCCCGTCGTAGGTGAACACCCGCACCGGGCCGGTGCTGTCGGTGGTGTTGTAGGTGAGGGCGTTGACGAAGTAATTCGTCAACATCGTCTCCCCACCCTGATAGGTGGTCAGTCGCAGCTGGTCGCGCGGGTTGTACGTGTAGGTGGTGGTGTCGCCGTTGCCGTCGGTGACCGAAGTGGTGCGACCAAGGCTGTCGTAGGTGTACGTGGTGGTGCCCTGCGGGGAGGGCGGGGTCACCGTGGTGAGGTTCCCGTCACTGTCGTAGGCGTAGCTGGTGGTGTTGCTGTTGCCATCGGTTGAGGTGCACACCTGGCCGGCGAAGCCGCCGCAGATGCTGCCGTTGGTTTCGTACGTGTAGTTCTGCGTGGTCGCTCCGGAGCCGCCAGCGGTGGTGTCGGTCGCGGTGAGGAGGTTGCCGTTCGCGTCGTAGTCATACGCGGTGCTGTTCCCTGCATCATCCGTGGAGCACTTCACCTGATACACGGTGCCGGACCCTGTCCCGGCGCAGCCCACCCCGAGGGCGTACTGGGCGGAAGCCGCGGCTCCGGTCGGCAGGGTGACCGAGGTCTGGTTGTTCAACGCATCGTACGCAGCGGTGGTGGTGTTCCCGGTGCCGGCGCCGAACGCATCGGTGGTGTCCTGCACATCAGAGTTCGCCGTCCACGTCTGCGACCGCGCGTTGCCCAGCGCATTCGTGGCGGTCACAACCCGGCCGGCCGAATCAATCTCGTAGCTGGAGGTTTTGCCGCGACCATCGGTGACAGTGGTCGTGGTGCCGGCATAGTTGTAAGTGCTCGAAGTGAGAAAGCTGCTCGCCCCGACAACGCCGCGCTCGATCGAGGTGACTCGGCTGTCGGAGTCATAGCCAAACACCGCACGATTCACCGTCGAAGAATCAGTCCCCAAAAACCGGGCCTCAGCAATCCGGCCCGAAGAGTCGTAGTCGAACTCCGACCACAGCCCGCCAGGCGCATCAACACGAGAAAGCTGCCCTGAACTGTTCTGCGTGTACGTGGTGGTGCGCCCAGCGGAGTCGGTCACCGATGCCATATCGGACCCTGACCAGGTCACCGAATACTGACGCCCTGAGGCTTCGGTCGCCGTGGCGATCTCACCGGAGCTGTAGGTGAAGGAGGTGCCGACACCGTTGCGGTTCAGGTTCTGCAGCAACCAACCGGAGCTGTTGAACACCAGCTGCTCGCCAGACTCGTTGTAGGTGATCGTATGCGTATAGGGCTGCTCGGTGAGCTGCGCGTTGAACCCTGCCGGTGCCGTCCACACACCGCCCGACTTCGTGAACTCCACACTGAACCCATTCGGCCCGACAAAGGTCGCCGTCGTCGAGGTCACCGACAAGCCAGTATCCGCAGCCGAAAGCGCGGAGGACCAACCACCGCCGAGAGAACCGTCAGTCGAGGACAGCCCGTTATAAAACCGGTCGTTGCGCAGCGACAACCCAGGGCCGGAAAGGATCCCGTCATTCGCAGTGAGAAGGAGATTGCCGTTGCCGAGGTTTACGCGGGCGACCGTGTCAGTCGACAGCTCAAACTCGTCAAAACCGAAATACGGCAACGCCCCCAACCCAGGGGCGCCCACCGGAGTTCCAACCGGTGCGCCGCGCCCAGCATCCGACCCCGCGCCAGCGCGGGCCTCGTCCGAGACCTCCCAGGCCTCCTCCGGCGCCGCAGCCTTGCCAGCAGCCTGATCACCAGCAGACGCCGGCGGAACAAACTCTTCGTTCAATACCGTCTCCGGCGGAGCTGGAATGTCCAAGCTTGTCGCAACTGTGGCCGGGAGCGGAGATGCCGCGGCCCCCGTCGAGGTAATCAGTACCGCGCTTGCGGTGACGATGACCGCCAGACCAAGATTCCGTGCAGAGCGCATACTCACAACCAGCCTCACCGATGGAAGAGATGCAAGTACACCTCGCTTCTGAGCAGACTAAGCTGTACAGTCCCAAAACGTGAGTCTTGATCTTCTGTAGTGGCTGCACTATGGTGCGCGGAATCGAGTCTGCGAGCGCCGAGAAATGGTAGCTGAGGCGGGGCACGATCCCGCGACCTCACGATTATGAGACGTGTACCCGTTGTAGCCGCTCGCTATGCGAGCCGACACAACCAACCTCGAGCCGGGTGCGGCAGAAGTCATCGCGCGCGGTTGTCTCCGCCCGGTCAAGACGGCTACAGGCGTGTGGGTGCGCTGCGGGTCACGCGTCATGAGCCGCTGCGAGTCCTGCGCCGAGCTCTATCGGGGCGACTGGTCCGCGATCGCTCGATCGGGCGTCTTCGACGGCCCGGTGGAGAACTACCGCTTCTATCTGCTGACGCTCACGGCACCGTCGTTTGGTGCGGTGCACCGTGTCCCGCGCAAGGACGCTCAGCGTGCCCCGCAATGTGGCTGCGGGTCGCAGCATGAGGCGACGGATGCCGGACTGCGCGGGGTACCGCTGAACCCCTCGACCTACGACTATGAGGGTCAGGTCGCGTGGAACCGCGACGCGGGGTTGCTCTGGGATCGCACGCGGCGGCGGATGCGCGACCGGTGGGACTCGTCGGAGTACTTCATCGTGCGCGAATGGCAGGACCGCGGAGTCCTTCACGTGCATGCCCTGGTACGGATCGACCGCGCGGAAGCTCCTGCCGCTGATGCGCTGCGTGACGCGGCACGTTCGGCGGTGGCGACCTCGAAGGTTGACGGCGGACTAGTCGAGTGGGGCGCACAGTCGAAGTGCGACGGATTCCGTGCGGACGGCGACGGGGCGAAGACCATCTGGTATCTGTCGAAGGCGCTGAACTACGTGATGAAAGACGTAGTGCACCAGGGCGACACGGTTCACCCTCGCGTGTGGGAGCACCTGCTCGCGCTCGAGCGAGCTGCGCGAACGATTCGCTGCGCGCCGGACTGCGACCCGACTAACTGCCTGGGCCGCGTGCACGACCGCTACGGCGCGCGGTCACAAGTCGTGAGCGCGTCGCGACGCACGAAGCACCGCACAGGCTGGTCCTTCACCGGCCTGACGCGAACTGTCCAGCGAAGGCTTCGTCTGGAGTGGATGCTCAGCCAGTCCGCGCCCGTCGAACCCCACGCCCCGGAAGCTTCCCCCGCGGAAGTCGTCGAGAGCCACGCATCGCGCCTACGGCGTGAGCTGGCCCCTTGCTCGGCGGCAGTCCCATGAGTCGAGAGGGGGTGATGAGATTGGCAAAGGCAGACTGTTTTATGTGCGAGATGCTGGGCTACCGCTCGTGCGACACGTGCGGCAACCCGATCATGCCGGAATCGACAACAGGCATGCTCCCAGCACCGGATTCGTTCGGCCGTGAACTGTGCGTGTACTGCGTGTGATCTATCAGCGTTGAGGGGTTGCGTGGCTTGGAGGCCACGTGGATGCCGCGCGGGTAGCCCCGGAGGGGCGACGCGTGGCGTTGCGTGGCCTTCCGCCTTGCACCGCTTCGCAGGGTGATCGACCTATCGCCGCACTCATTCGTCAAGGGCAACCGCAGCGCGAAGCGCGGAGGGCGGCAGCTAGCGAGTGGCGACGAGAGACGGGTACAGGGGCTTCGCTTGCGTATCGAGGTACTTGTCCGTCAGACGGATCCCGTCAGCGAAAGCGAGGATTCCGCCTGCGCCGCTCAACAGCCACCAGAGCTCGTGCGTCTCCCAGAAGAATCCAACGCCTAGCGCAACAAGAAAAAGGGGAATCGACAGCAACAGGGCGAGCCAGGATTCCCGTGCGGAGTTGCCGCTCTCCCTCTGCGGTACGCCAGCTTCGATTGAGCTACCAGTCTTATAGCGTGCAACAGTTCTCCGCCGCTGCGCCAAGAACCGAATGCAGATTCGCACGGCGAGCGTTACTGAGACGAGTGATACGACCAGGATCAAAATGGCCTGCCAGATCTGCACCTCCACGGTGTAGGTGAGCGCGACGATTCCGATGCCAATGCTCGCCCAGAGCCAGGCTGTCCAAAGTTGCCGACCGGGGACCACGATTCCCGCGATCAAGCGCCCGGTAGTTTCGGTGTGCATAGTCTGTAGGACCTCGCGCCTGCCGGAGTCCTCCTCCGACTCAAGCACGGCTCGAACCCATGTTTCACGTTTCCGGAGCCGTTGGCTCGCGGTCAACTGTCCGAGCGCCACGACTACTCCGGCGAGCGATAGTGTCGCCGCGAGGAGCTGACCAACGATCTGCACCGCTTGGCTGATCTCGTAGGTGTCCACGGTCCCACAGTATCGACCAATGCGCGCTCGATGCGGGTCTTGATCTTGTATAGAAGATTTCGGGAGACCAGCTAGTTTCGTGCGTCTTGCCCCTCGAGAGGGTTCTGGGCCCAACGGTTGATCGTGCTGGCGGCAACGCCCAAATATCTCGCAACATCACGCTGCGACATTCCTTCGTTCTCAAGCGCATACTCGGCGATAGCGCGCTCCCAGTACTCGTAGTTTCGGCGAAACTGCTTGAGGCCGGAGAGGGTCCGGATAAGCGCGGCTTCCCTGCGCCGTTCAAGTTCATCGAAGTCGTCCTGGTCGAGCGCGTGCTCGACAGCAAACTTCATGTCCCGCTTCACGTCGGGCGCTTCAGCCCTTGCTGCCACCGTATTGAGCTGGTCCGCTAGATCCTGGATTAGCGAACCAAGCAAGTCGAAAGTCACTTCCTCGCGGGCGAGAGGCGGCGAGTCCTGGGGATCTTTACTCATGCGCACAGCGTACCGTTATGCACCGTCAGCGCTAGCGTTCGCGATCGAGTGCACTGGCGCTTGCGTTCGCTACCGTAGCTCGGTATGGTGCTCCTACGTGCTAACACTTTTGCACCTTTAGGAGAACAATGATGCAGCGGACCTCAGAGCCGGAGATGCGCGCTCCGGTCGGCGCCCTCCGTGCGTCAGGCCCAGACTCCTCCGCCACAGCCAGGCGGCGACCGTGACCACGCTTGCAGAGTTCTACATCCACAATCGGCCTCTGGTCGAAGAAGGTCTAGCTTCAAACGCGATCGCCGCATACCGCCGCGCGTGGAACTTGAGAATCGAGCCCTCTTTAGGTGCAGCGCAACTCCGAGAGATACGACCCCTCGTGATTGCGCGTGCTCGCGCTGAATGGTCTGGCAAGGATTCGACGAAGCAGGACGCCATTGCACTGCTCTCAAGCGTGCTGCAGTTCGCGGTCATGGACGGCGAACTCGCCGCAAACCCGTGCCGCTCGCTCCCCCGCAATCGGGGAAAATCCGATGAAGCCGATCCAGTGGCTCGCGCCCTCAATGACAATCAGGTCCGGCGAATGCTCGAACTGACTTCCTTCCACCCCTTCGGCCAGCGCGCTCTTGCCGGGCTGACGTACACCGGCCTCCGCCTTGGGGAACTGGTTGGGCTGCGCTGGGAAGACGTCGATACGGAGCGCGGCTTGATCACTGTTCGGCGCACACTCTCCCCGAATGGGAGCGGGCGACTTGAGGCCCGCGCAACCAAGAGCGGCAGGATTCGCGACGTACCGATCCTCGACAATCTCGGCCCATGGTTGGATGCAGCGCGCGAGGCAGGCTACGCCCACGTGTTCACGGGCGTCCGTGGCGGCCCCTTCGACAGCGGCAACCTAGCTCGTGCGGTGAAGTGGTTTGAGCTGCGCGATCGAATCGCCACCTTCCCAGATGGGAATGCTCTGCGCTTCCACGATCTGCGCCACACGTATCTGACCCGGCTCGCCCGCATGGGCGTAACGCCGGCCCGCCTGCAGAAGGTCGCTGGGCATGCATCCATCACGACGACGGAGCTGTACACGCGGTCGTCCTCGACCGAGGCGGCGCTCGCCGTTCGCGACCTGTTGAACGCCCCGAATCGTGAGGTCACTTTGCGAGGGGGTGAGACAGCGGCAAACTACGGGTTTACCAGGTCTTTTGTTGGTAGCTGAGGCGGGGCACGATCCCGCGACCTCACGATTATGAGTCGTGCGCTCTAACCAACTGAGCTACTCAGCCACGATCGACAGTCTCGAGACCATCGGTCGAGCCCCCTGTGGGAATCGGACCCACTACCTCTTCCTTACCAAGGAAGTGCTCTACCAATGAGCTAAGGGGGCATTCCTCGTGCGGGCACGAGAAAGCCCGTTCAGGCAACCGGTCTAGATTATCATCCCGCCGGGCGCGCACAGAACAGAATCCGACACCAGACTGGGAGAAGGCCACCCCGAGGAGATCACCATGCAACCGACCGAGACCGACGTCGACGAATTTCTCTCCGGTCTCGACGGCGATCATGCCGACACGATGCGCGCGCTCGACGCGATCATCGCCGACGTGCTCGACGGCGCAGAGCGGGTGCTGTGGGAGGGCGTGTTCTGGGGCGGCACAGAGCAGCAGATCATCGGCTACGGCGGTGTCACCCAGTCCCGTCCACGGGGCAAGGATGTCGACTGGTTTCTCATCGGCCTCGCGCGCCAGCAGCGCCATGTGAGTGTCTACGTCAACGCTGCAGAAGGCGGCGGCTACCTGGTCAAGCAGTGGGCCGAGCGTCTCGGCAAAGTGAAGGTGGGGTCGGCAGCCATCACCCTGACCTCACTCGAAACCCTCGACCTTGACGCATTTCGCGCGATGCTCGAGCGGGCGCGTGACATCACCCCCGACATCCGCTAGACCAGCCTGCTCGGCTCAGGACGGCTTGCTCGCCTTGCCGTCAAGCCAGAGCGTCTCCGACTCATCGCGGTGCACGCCCGTCGAGCCGACATGCTTGCTGTCGATGACCGGGCCCTTCTTGATGACATGAACAAGCGCCATGCCGTGCCCGCGCCCGAGCTCGTAGTCAGCTTTCAACCACTCCAGGATGGTGCCAGCCTTCACCGAAGGGTCGTCGTATCCGCGCTCCTTCGCAAGGTCAACCAGCTGCCTCGGCGTGAGCCCCGTCTTCGTTTCGATCGCGTCGAGATATGCCTGGAATGACATCAGCATCCTTTCGTTACTTGACCGCCCCGGCCGTGAGCCCGCCCACGATGTACTTCTGCAAGAACAGGAACAGCACCATGACGGGCAACGCCGCAAGCACTGCGCCGGCTGAGAACGCGCCCCAGTCGGCGTAGTTCGGGTTCGAGATGAGCTTATACAGACCGACCGCAAGCGTCTGCCGTTCCGGGTCAACGAGCACGATGCTCGCCACCACGAACTCGTTCGTCGTCGTGATGAACGAGAGCAAACCGACAACGGCAAGGATGGGGGCGACGAGTCGCAGGATGATCGTGAAGAAGATGCGCGCATGCCCGGCACCGTCGATCTTCGCTGCCTCGTCGATGTCTTTGGGCACCGTGTTGAAGAAGCCATACATGAGGTAGGTGTTCACGCCGAGCGCGCCACCCATGTAGATCATGATGAGCCCGATGTGCGTGTTGAGCCCGATCGCCGGAAACCAGTCGCTGATCGTGTTCATGAGCAAGAAGATCGCCACGACCGCGAGCAACTGCGGGAACATCTGCACCAGCACGATCGACATGAGCCCAAAGCGGCGCCCCGTGAAGCGCATGCGCGAAAAGGAATACGCGGCAAGCGCCCCGAGAAACACCGTCGCGACCGCCGTGATGGTTGCGATGATCATGGTGTTGGCGAACCACGCACCATACGGCTGGCTCGGGTCGCTGAAGAGTCGGGCATAGGCGTCGAAGCCGATGCTCGAAAAGAGCGCGTTCGAACCGGTGAGGGTGCCAACCGGGTTGAGCGACGCCGACAGCACATAGAGCAGAGGCAGCACGCAGAAGGCGATGAGCGCGAGCCCGATGAGGTGTCGCCAGCCGGTGTCGACAAACCAGCGGCCGGGCTTGAACGGACGCTTCGCGGGAATCACATCACCCGAGCGCGTCATGACAGTCGACATCAGTTCAGGTCCTCCAGCATTTTGGTCTTTCTGAAACTCACGATCGAGATCACCGCGACGAGCACAAAGATGATGATCGTGAACGCGCTCGCAAGCCCGTAATCACGGAACTGCCCCGTAAACGCCACCTTGTAGACCATCGAAATGAGGATGTCGGTGGCGCCGACATTGACGCTCGCCGACGCATCGCGTGGCCCTCCCCCGGTGAGCATGTAGATGAGGTTGAAGTTGTTGAAGTTGAACGCGAACGACGCGATGAGGATGGGGGCCATCGTCACGAGCAGCAGCGGCAGTTTGATGAGCCTGAAGATCTGCCACGGTCTCGCCCCATCAACCTTGGAAGCCTCGACGACATCATCGGGAATCGACTGCAGGGCACCCGTCGCGACGAGGAACATGTATGGGAACCCGAGCCACAGGTTCACCATCAGCACGCTCACCTTGGCGAGGATCGGGTCGGTCAGCCAGGGGATCTCAGCCCCGCCGAGCAGCACCTGGTTGATGAAGCCGTAGCGTTCGCTCAACATTCCGGCCCACACGAGCGCAGACAAGAACGCCGGGAACGCGTAGGGCAAAATCATGATGATGCGATAGAACTTGCGCCCACGCATCCGCAAGTCGTTGAACACGATGGCGAGGAAGAGGCCGAGGAAGAACGTCGAGGCGACCGAGAGCAGCGCGAACGTGATCGTCCAGATCGTCACATTGATGAGAGGGTCACGGATGCTCTCCTCCCCGAATGCGCGGGCAAAGTTGTCGAAACCGACCACAATGCGCCAGCCGGGCAGCAGCTCTTCGCCGTCGTCGGACGTGAACGCGCCCGTGCCGATGTCGGCGTAAACCACACCCGTTGCGGTGTCGGTCATGGTCTCAGCCGTCTGGTCGTAGACAAGGCGCGAGGTGTAGATGTTCGCGGATGAGCCGTCGCCGGTGCGGAGGACACCCTCGTTGGGGTCTGAGGAGAACGGCACCTCAAGATCGAAGACCTCCGACTGGCGTTGCAGCACATCGTTGAACGTGAGGGTCGTCCAGCCGTCGACAGCGACAGTGCCGCCATCGGTGTCGACATCGACCGGCTCAAGGGGCGAATCTGCCGTGCCGAGCAGCGTCTCACCGTCAGGGTCGGTCACGAGCATGCCGAGACCTTCGAGACTCTCGACGATCGTCACATCGTAGGTCGGCGAATCCGGCACCCGCTCGCGCGCCGAACTCATGAGCGCCTGCACCGCCTGCTCCTTGTCGGAGTTGTGGCCGGTGCCGTAGTTGGTGAAGCCGATGTACGCCGTGTAGCCGATCACAAACACCTGGAACACGAGCAAGAAGATGAGACCAGGCGTCAGGTACTTCGCCGGCAGCGCACGGTGCGAAAAATAGATCCAGTTGACGACGATCGTCACGACGGCGACGATGCCCGCGACCAACCACGAGTCGCTGAGCACGAGCACGAACAGCGCATAGATGGCGACGGCGTCGACAATGCCGAGCAGCGCAATCTTGAGCAGAATCATGCGAAGACCACCGGATGCTGCATCCGTGAGTCGTGCCGCCCGCCGCTGTTTCGGGGTGGTGATGACTTCATCGTCGATCGTCATAGGGCTCTTTCTATCGATGCCGCCACTTGAGTAGCGGTGTCGCCGGTTGAGTAGGCCGCTCGCGGCCGTATCGAAACCTGGTCGTGAGACGTTTGGTTTCGATACGGCCCTGGCGGGCCTACTCAACCAGCGGTTACAGCTATCCGGCGATTGCGCCCTCGACGTCGGTGGCCAGCTTCTGCCACGTCGCGGCGGGGTCTTCGCCGTTGAGGATTGCACCCTCGGCGATGCCCCAGAACTCCCACACGGCACCCATGGCGGGGGCGGCAGGCATCGGCACTGCGTCGGCGCCGACCTCACGGAAGCCGGCGACAATCTCGTCGGAGGAGGCGTACTCCGCCGACTCAGTGAGAGCGGGGAGCACATTGCCCGAGTCGAAGAGGGCGTTCTGCACCTCGACTGTGCCGAGGTAGTTCACGAGGAAGTCGTTTGCCGCGACCTTGTTCTCGCTCTGCTCGTTGAGCAAGAAGCCCTTGACGCCGGCGAACGGCTGGGCCGCCTCCGGTCCGGGGGTCGGGATCGGGTCGACGGCCACGTTGATGCCCGCCTCCTGTGCCGCGCCAACGTTCCACGGGCCGGTGAGCCAGAATGCAGCCTCGCCGCTCGTGAACCGCTCCTTCGCGATGTCGCCAGTGAGCTCGGTGTCGATGATGCCAGCGGCACCCTGAGTCGCGAGCCACTCGGCGAAGGCGACGCCGCCCTCATTGCCGAGCTGCAGGTCAGTGGTGTCATAGCCGTCCTCGTCGCTGCCGAAGACGGGAGCACCGAATGACGTCTGGAACGGGTAGAGGTGGTACGGGTTCGCAAGGCCGCTGCCGTCGGACTCGACGACGAATGTGCCCGCCGCGATCATCTCATCGAACGTGCCCTTCGCCTCAGGCACGAGGTCGACGTTGCGGAGCAGGGCGATGTTCTCGACACCGTAGGGCAGCAGGTACTGCTGACCCTCATAGGTTGCGGCCTCATACGCGACCTCAAGGAACTCGTCCTCCTTGTCGGCGAGCTCGATGGGGGCGACGACACCGTTGGTGACGAGTTCCCCGAGCCAGTCGTGCGCACCCATGACGATGTCGGGGCCGCTGCCGGTCGGAGCCTGCTGCGTGAAGTCATCTTTGATTTCTGCATTGGCCTTTGAGACGAGGTCGACCGTGATGCCGGTCTGCTCCTCGTATGCGGCCGCGACGTCTTCGAGGGCGGCGACGCGCTCCGCGTCGACCCACACGGTGAGCGTGGTCGTGTCGCCGGTGTCGCCACCGTCGTCTGCGCCGCCAGCGCAACCGGCGAGAGCGATCGCTGCGGTCGTCGCGATCGCTCCGGCCATGAGAATGCGGGATTTCACCTTCATTGGTGTCACCTTTCGTGGAAATCATCGACCCGCAGAACGCTCCCAGCGCGTGGTGTGCCTGGAGGTGGCGTGGTGTGTGCGGTTGAGTGCCGATGGCTGTGGAATTGCAGGATGCTGCAAACGCTTACAGCTTGACTCATTCATTCTGTTTTGCCAACTGAGGAATCCCAGTAGATATGGCACGAATCACGACGCAAACGCTTACAACATCCACAAGCCTCCGTTAGTCTTTCGACATGCCCGACACTTTTGAGCACACTGCCGCGCCCGCCATCCCCGGTTCAGAATGGTGGCGCAGCGCCGTCATCTACCAGATCTACCCGCGCTCGTTCGCCGACGCGTCGGGTGACGGAATTGGCGACCTTCCCGGCATCACCGCCAAGCTCGATGACCTCGCCGAGCTCGGTGTCGATGCGATCTGGCTCTCCCCGTTCTTCACCTCACCGCAGAAGGATGCCGGCTACGACGTGGCCGACTATTGCGACGTCGACCCCCTCTTCGGCACCCTCGATGACTTCGACCGGATGCTCGCCAAAGCCCATGCGCTCGGCATCCGGGTCATCGTCGACCTCGTGCCCAACCACTCGTCCGATCAGCACCGCTGGTTTCAGGCGGCACTCGCCGCAGCGCCCGGCTCGGAGGAGCGCGCCCGCTACATGTTCCGTGACGGCGAAGGTGAGGCGGGCGAACTGCCGCCGAACAACTGGCAGTCGGTGTTTGGCGGCCCAGCCTGGACCCGCGCCACAGAGCCAGACGGCACGCCCGGCCAGTGGTACCTGCACCTCTTTGACTCGTCTCAGCCCGACTTCGACTGGAACAATCCGTGGGTGCGCGAACAGTTCATTGACGTGCTCCGCTTCTGGCTCGACCGTGGTGTCGATGGCTTCCGCGTGGATGTCGCCCACGGCATGATCAAGGCCGATGGCCTGCCCGACTGGGAGCCTCCCGCCGAGGGCGGCAGCATGGGCGGCGGACTCGAACTCGAGATGGCCGTCGAATCACCCACCGCGCCATACTGGGCGCAAGAGGGCGTGCACGCGATCTACCGCGAGTGGCGCACCCTGCTCAACAGCTACGAGGGCGAGCGCGTGCTCTGCGCCGAAGCGTGGGTCGACCCGCTCAGCAAGGTCGCCAAATGGGTGCGCCCAGACGAAATGCATCAGGCGTTCAACTTTGCCTACCTCGAAACGCCATTCGAAGCATCCGCTCTGCGCACCGTCATCGACAAGTCGATCGACGCCTTCAGCGCGGTCGGCGCCCCCAGCACGTGGGTGCTGAGCAACCACGATGTCGTGCGGCACGCCACCCGTCTTGCCCTCACGGGCGACAACCTCCAGGGTCACGGCATCGGGCCGAAGACCGAGGGGCTGCCCGACCTCGCGGTCGGCGTGCGCCGTGCCCGCGCCGCAACCGCCCTCATGCTTGCGCTGCCCGGCAGCGCCTACCTCTACCAGGGCGAAGAGCTCGGCCTGCCCGAGGTGGTCGACCTGCCAGATGATGCGCGGCAAGACCCCACCTGGTTCCGCACGAACGGCGAGCGCTACGGGCGAGACGGATGCCGCGTGCCGATCCCGTGGACGGCAGAGGCTCCTGCCGCCGGCTTCAACACGAGTGGCGAGAGCTGGCTGCCGCAGCCCGCCGGCTGGGGTGTGTTCGCACGCGACCAGCAGCGCGGGGTTGCAGGCTCGACGCTTGAGCTATATCGCGCCGCCCTCGCCATCCGCAAAGAGCACCAGCTCGGGCATTCCACGCTCGAATGGCTCGACAGCGAAACGGATGCCGTGGTCGCGTTCGCAACGGCCGGCCTCACCGTGATCGCCAACACGGGCGATGCTCCAGTCACCCTCCCGAAGGGTGCCGACGTGGTGCTCGCCTCGGCAGCGTTCGACGGCGACCTGCTGCCGGGCGACACGACCGTCTGGATTCGCACGGCCGATTGATGCCGGTTGAGTAGGCCCGCGCGGGCCGTATCGAAACCCAGGAACTTAACGACGTTGGGGTTTCGATACGCTCGCTAGCGCTCGCTACTCAACCGGCGTCTGGTCTCAACCGGCGTCTGGTCTCAACCGGCGACTGGACTAGTTTGCGTTGGCCTTGAGCCAGGCGAACGGGTCAATGGGCGTGCCATCCGCGTGAATCTCGAGGTGCAGGTGCGCTCCGGTCGATGCGCCGGTGCTGCCGACCGCCCCGACGATGGTGCCGACACTGACCGCCTGGCCGGTCGCGACCTGAATTGAGCCCCACGCCATGTGGGCGTAGATGCTCTGGATGCGCTGGCCGTTGACCACGTGGTCGATGATGACGTGGTTGCCCAGGCCGCCGCCGTCGAGGATGACCGCACTCACGACACCCTCGGTGATCGCCTGGATTGGCACTCCGGCGCCCGGGGTGAAGTCAACGCCGAGGTGATAGCTCGAGCAGTACGAACATGCAGCGCGTGGCCCGAAGCCGTAAGAAATGGGGGCGGGAAGCGCGAACGGCCACTGGATGCTGCCGGCCGGGTTGTTCGTGTAGTCGAAGTTCGCCGTGGTTTGCCCGTAGCTCTGGCTCACGAAGCGGGCGGCAGGCACTGGTGCGACATACGATTCGGCCGTATAGCTGTCGCGCACGAGGTCGGTCTCGGTGGTGGTCGAGCTGACAACACCGAGCGACTGCACTTCGGCGGCGACGACCTCGCCCTCGCCCTCGGCGAGCGTTGCTGAGGCTACAGCGGAGTCGCCGACGCCGATCGAGGTTCCGGAGATCGACGTTGAGACGAGCATCGCGGCGACGCCGAGCATCGCACCCATGCTCATCAGTGTGCGGACGACCCCGTGGCGTGGGGCGCGAGTTGCAGCATCCCGACCTTTCGGCCGTGCCGATGCGAAGGTGGGCCTCGCTGCGGCAATTCTGGTCTTGGCCCCCGTGGCGTGCGGCTTGGGCTTGGCCGACCTGAGCTTCGATGTCGCACTCGCGTCGGCGGCGATCGGCGTGATCGTGTTCGGCATGGAGCGGGCTGGGCGGATGCGCGGGGCGACGGTGCGCGCAGATCGGCGCTCCTGTTCGCGTGCTTCACGACGGCTCGACGGCTGCGCAGCACCAAGCGCTGCACCTGCATTCGGCGTTGCTCGGCCGATTGCGGCAGCGTTGAAGCCGCCATCGTCGGTTCGGGTCATGAAGTAACTCCTACGCGCAGCGCCAAGGGCAAGCTCGCTGCTGTACTAGCAACCCACAATGTGTAGGAGCTTTGTAACGGATTCATAAACACTAACGCACGCACGCCGCGCCAAGGAACCCCCTTCTGGGGGCTTTTCGCTGAGGGGCGTTCACCTTGCGTTCACGCTATAGGGAGCGCACCGTCACGGCGATGGTGTTTGCGTCAGCCCGCAGGCGTCAGTTTGCGTTGGCCTTGAGCCAGGCGTATGGGTCGACCGGGGTGCCATCGAGGTGGATCTCGAAATGCAGGTGGGCCCCCGTCGAGACGCCGGTGCTGCCGACAGCGCCGACCGTGGTGCCGACCGTGACGGTCTGCCCGACTGCGACCTGGATCGAGCCCCACTGCATGTGGGCGTAGACCGACTGCACGCTCTGTCCGTTGATGACGTGGTCGATGACGACGTTGTTGCCGAGGCCACCGCTGTCGAGATTGACCTCGCTGACAACGCCGTCGGCGATCGCCTGAATCGGCACGCCAGAGCCAGGGGTGAAGTCGATGCCGAGGTGGTAGCTCGAGCAGTACGAGCAGACGGAGCGCGGACCGAAGCCGGAGCTGATGGGCACGGTCGTGGGGAAGGGCCACTGGATGGTGCCGAACGGGTTGTTCGTGAACGTGTAGTTGGGGTCTCCGCGCAGCGACGTGATCTGCTGCTGGAACGACTCCGCCTGATAGTTGTCACGAGTCGCCGCGCTCGACTCAGCGGCCGCATTCGCCGCCTCGGCGTTGACCGTAACTTTTTGGGGCTGCACCGCCGAAAGCGACGACTCGCTCTCGGTGCTCTCCTGGGCGGCAGCGGAAACCGCAACCTCCTCGGCCGTGTAGAAGGCATTCGCCGGCAGGGACGTCGAGACGAAGAGCGCGAAGACGCCGAGCATCGCGCTGACGCTCACGAACTGCGCAAACACGCTTCGCTTCGACCGCGGCGCTGACCGGCGGGTCGGGCGGGCGGCGGATCGGCGAGAGCGGGGGCCGGATGCTGCACGCTCAGCGCGTGCGACGCCCGGCTTGCGGCGGCCGGCGATACGAGGCTTCTGGGTCTGCTCGGCGGCGCGACGCGCACGACGGAGGGGGAACTCCTCGGCCGATGCGGCGGCGGGCGTGACGGCGGGTGCTGAGGGAATCGTCGGGGTGACCGATGACGGGCGGGGAACTGTGGCAGTGGAACGCTTGGTGGAGCGATGGAGCCTGTGGATCGAGCGCGCCACTAGACCGCTTCCAGCACAGTGACGATGCGGATCGACGTTCGGGACATGGCACAACTCCTACACAATGACCAGCTCAAGAATCGGGATGGCTGGTCCGATGACGTTCTGAAAAAGACACACGAATATATAGACATTCCCCGCGAGGAACCTATCGAGGCTACCGCGAGAGGACTAGACAGGCCAGTCCTTGGCCCCAGTTAACAGGGACCTCTCAAGAAACTCGGCGAGCGGGGCATCCGCTGCAATGGTGAAGTCCGCCGATGCTGGCGCACCATCCCACCCCGAAACGCGAGCACCCGCCTCCGCCGCGATGAGCGCGCCAGCCGCATGATCCCACGGCTGCAGCCCGCGCTCGAAGTACCCGTCGAGACGCCCGCACGCCACCGAACACAGGTCGAGCGAGGCCGCCCCCATGCGTCGGATGTCACGAACCTCGCCGAGCAGAGTCGCCAGTGTTTGCGCCTGCGCCGTGCGCACATCCGCACGGTAGCCGAAGCCCGTACCGATGAGCGCACGGTCTGGTGCGACATCCTTCGTCACCCTGATCTCGGTGTCATTTAGCGTGGCGCCGCCGCCCGCGGTTGCGCTGAACCGCTCCCCCAACTCCGGGTTCACAACCACCCCGGCGAGCGCCCGCCACGAGAGCGGCTCGGGCTCACCCTCGACGACCGCAATGCTCACCGCATATTGCGGGATGCCGTAGAGATAGTTGACCGTGCCGTCGATCGGGTCGACCACCCAGGTGAGACCGCTCGAACCCTGCTCAGCGCCGCTCTCCTCGCCGAAGAACCCGTCACCCGGCCGTGCCTCGGCGAGCAGGCCGCGGATGAGCGCCTCCACCTCACGGTCGGCGTGCGTCACGATGTCGACCGCCGTCGACTTGCTCGCCGCGACACTCACCCCCTCGATGCGGCGCGTGCGCGCGAGCTGGGCCGCCTGCGTCGCGATGCGGGTGGCGAGGTCGAGCAGGTCGGCGGTGGCGGCATCCATGGCTTCATCCTTGCACCGGGCAGGTGTGAGCGCGTCGGCGATCCGCCAATGCAACGTCGGAGGAACGACGAAGACCCGGCACGAGGCCGGGTCTTCGGAGGGTGGCAAGTGAGGGATTCGAACCCCCGAATGCTGAGCAGTCTGATTTACAGTCAGATCCCTTTGGCCGCTTGGGTAACTTGCCCCGCTCCTCCGACCACGTGTATTCACCTGGTCGAAGGCGCTCAGGACAGAATACAGGGTCAGAAGGGTGCTGTCGCACGCCCGCATCCGGTGCCGACGTTCACCTCACAGACGCGGCGCAGGTTCAGCTCGCAGACGCTGCGCAATAGGATCACGTGAGAGCGAGGAGGCACAGATGACAGGCATTCGGGCTGTCGCCGATCTCGCCGGCGTGAGCACCGCGACGGTGTCTCGCGCCCTCAGCGGCAAACCGAACGTGTCGGCGAAGACACGCGAGACGGTGCTCGCCGCAGCATCCGAACTCGGCTATGTCGTGAGCTCGAACGCCTCGAGTCTGGCGACCGGCCGCACGCGCAACATCGGTGTTGTCGTGCCGTTCTTGAGCCGGTGGTACTACACCTCGGTGCTTGAGGGTGCCCAGAGCGCCCTGCTGAGTCACGGCTACGACCTCACCCTCTACAACCTCGGCGGGGGCGGCGACGAACGGCGCAGCGTGTTCGAGCACTTCTTGCTGCGCAAGCGAGTCGATGCTGTTATCGCGATCTCACTCGAGCTCACGGCGAAAGAGCTCGGCGGGCTGCTCAGCATGGGCAAACCCATCGTCGGCGTCGGCGGCCCGCTGCCCGGCGCCCGCACGCTCAGCATCGACGACGTTGAGGTCGCCCAACTCGCCACCGAACACCTGCTGCAGCTCGGCCACACGAGCATCGGCCACATCGGTGGCACGAAAGACTTCGAGCGAGACTTCCACCTGCCCACCAACCGGCGTATCGGCTATGAGGGCGCCATCGAGGCGATGGGAATCTCGGTGAACCCGAGCCTGTTCCGCGCCGCCGACTTCACCATCGAGGGCGGCTACGAAGCCGCGAAACAGCTGCTCGGTTCGCCGCGCGACCGCCCCACCGCCATCTTCGCCGCCTCCGACGAGATGGCGATCGGCGCCATCCTTGCCGCCCGCGACATGGGGCTGCACGTGCCAGACGACGTGTCCATCATCGGCATCGACGACCACGAGCTCAGCGCGTTCTTCGGGCTCACCACGGTCGCCCAGTTTCCGGAACTCCAGGGGCGGATGGCCGCCGAAATCCTCCTCGAACAGTTGCAGCCCGAAACGAGCATCAAAGGCTCGCTCAACACGTCGCTGCCCTACGAACTGCTGGTGCGCTCAAGCACCTCGCGGCCGCGATCGGCGCGGAGTTGAGGCGTTACTCGACCGGCTCTCCCACGACGCTGTCGACGAGGGCCGCGTAGCGGTTTGCCGCGTCGGCGACCGACTGGATGTATTCGAGCGAGCGGTTGTAGGCGCCGACACCCTCCTGCCACCCCTCCTCGTCGACCATGTCCGGGCTCGCGCGACACAGGTAGTTTGCCGCGGCAATCACCGCATCATCAATGTTTTGCGGGTCTTCAACCCCGTCACCGTTGCCATCGACATGCCAGTTCGCCCACGTCTGCGGAATCAGCTGCATCGGCCCGACCGCCCGATCGAACTCGGTGTCGCCGTCGATCTCGCCGCCGTCGGTGTCGGGGATGTTCGCCGACTCCGTGCCATCGAGCGCGATCCCGAAGATGGGCGGCGACGTCGTGCCGTCAGCGGTGATTGTGGAGCCGGCGTGGCGACCGTGATCGCTCTCCACCAGTCCAATCGCCGCAATGGTGTTCCATCCCAGCCCGCAATCGGGGCGGTCGATGGACTTGAACACGGCCGCGCCCGCATAGGCGGCGAGCGCCCGCTCCGGGATGCCGGTCGCTTCGGCCGCTGACGCCACCCACGCGGCATCCGCCATCATCGCCGGGGCGGCACCGGGGTCATCGGAGCTGGGCGGCAGCTGCGCAGGGGTGGCATAGGCGGGGCCTGCCGAGTCTTCAGCGGTCGAGCCGCCGTCGGAAAGTCCCGAGGTGCCCGGCCGCAGCAACACCAGCACGATGACACCGACGAGCGCGAGGGCGCCGGCCGCAATGCCGCCGATGATCGCCCAATCGGTCGCACGGCGGGGGCGGGGTGAGGAGCCGTGTGCCATACCCCTGACTGTACGACGGCCACGACTAGCATTGCCTGCATGGCTGATTCATCGTTTGACATCGTGAGCAAGGTCGACAAGATGGAGGCCGACAACGCCCTCCACCAGGCGCAGAAGGAGATCGCGCAGCGATACGACTTCAAGAACGTCGGGGCTTCGGTCGACTGGAGTGGCGAAAAACTCCTGCTGAAGGCGAGCTCGGAGGAGCGAGTGAAGGCCGTGCTCGAAGTGCTCGAGGCAAAGTTCATCAAGCGCGGCATCAGCCTCAAGTCGCTCGACGTCGGCGAACCATTCCCATCCGGCAAGGAGTACCGCATCGAGGCGGGCCTCAAGCAGGGCATCGCGCAGGACGACGCGAAGAAGATCAACAAGCTCATCCGCGACGAAGGCCCCAAGGGCGTCAAGAGCCAGATTCAGGGCGACGAGCTGCGGGTGAGCTCCAAGAGCCGTGACGACCTGCAGGCCACCATGGCGCTCCTCAAAGGCTCCGACCTCGACGTCGACCTCCAGTTCATCAACTTCAGGTAGACCGCCGTGGGGGGAGGATGGCTCACCACACTCATCATTGTGGTGCTCGTGCTCATCGACCTCGCAATCAGGGTCGGGGCGCTCCTCGTTGTGCCCATCAACCGCAAGCCGCAGACGGCGACCGCGTGGCTGCTCGCCATCTTTCTCATCCCCTACCTCGGCTTTTTGCTCTTCCTCCTCCTCGGCAGCAACAAGCTGCCGAAGAAACGGCGCCAGAAGCAAGACAAGATCAACCAGTTCATCCTTGACGCGACCGATGGATTGGCCGAGGTTGAAGTCAACTTGGACTGGCCATCGTGGCTCGCCAACGCCGCCGCGCTCAACCGCGCCCTCGGCGCCATGCCACTCGTGAGCGGCAATACCGCCAGCCTGCATTCGAACTATGAGGAGAGCATCCGATCGATGACGGATGCTGTCGGTCGCGCCAAAAAGTTCGTGCACGCCGAGTTCTACATCGTCAATCTCGACGCCACAACGGCGCCCTTCTTCGACGCCCTCGAGGCGGCCGCGACGCGCGGCGTCACGGTGCGCGTGCTGCTCGACCACATCGCCTCGCTGCGCTACCCCGGCTATCGCGCGACCAAGCGTCGGCTCGAAGCATCCGGCGTGCAATGGCACCTGATGCTTCCCGTGCAGCCCCTCAAAGGCAAGTACCAGCGCCTCGACCTGCGCAACCACCGCAAGCTCCTCGTGATCGACGGTGACCTCGCCTTCACCGGGTCGCAGAACATGATCGACTCCACCTACAACAAGAAAGCCAACATCCGCGACGGGCTGCACTGGCGGGACCTCATGGTCGAATTTGACGGTCCCATCGTTGCCGGCATCAACGCCCTCTTTCTCAGTGACTGGTACGCCGAAACCGACGAGATGCTGCTCCGCGAGACGAGTGACGTCAGCAATGAGGGCCCCCGCGACGAGATCGAATGCCAGGTGGTGCCGAGCGGGCCCGCCTTCCGCGGCGAAAACAACCTGCGCCTCTTCAACGACCTCATCTATGCGGCCGAGAAGCGGATCGTCATCACCAGCCCGTACTTCGTGCCCGATGAGTCGATGCTCTACGCCGTCACGACCGCCGCGCAGAGCGGTGTTGAGGTCGAAGTCTTCGTCTCAGAAGTCGCCGACCAAAAAGTCGTGTACCACGCCCAGCGCAGCTACTACGAGGCCCTCCTGCGAGCGGGCGTGCGCATCTGGCTCTACGCCAAACCGACCGTGCTGCACGCGAAGCACTTCACGATCGACGACGACGTTGCCGTGATCGGCTCAAGCAACATGGACATGCGCTCGTTCAGCCTCAACCTCGAAATCTCCGTCATGGTGCACGGCAAAAGCTTCGTGTCGCAGCTGCGTGACGTCGAAGCCGACTACCGGTCGAAGAGTCGCGAGCTCACCCTCGATGAATGGCTTGCCCGGCCGACCCGATCCGTTGTGCTCGACAACCTCGCACGGCTCACCGCGACGGTGCAGTAGCCGCACGTGACTAGACTCCCCACGTGACCGCCACCGCCGACAACCCGCCAGTGACGGCCGCCACCGCACCCGAGCGGCTGTTTATTGCGCCCCTCACCGGCATCCGGGCACTCGCCGCATTCTGGGTGTTTCTGCGGCACTACCGCACCGAGCTGCTCGACGCGTTCCCCTTCATGAACGTGCTGGCACCGCTCATGAACGTCGGCTACCTCGGCGTCGACCTGTTCTTCATCCTCAGCGGCTTCATCCTCACCGTCACCCACCTCGACTCGATGACCGAACGGCGCGGCTGGCGCGCCACCGTCGGATTCCTCTGGCTGCGGCTCGGCCGCGTCTGGCCGCTCACCGCATTCGTGCTCATGCTCTTTGGCACCTACTTCATCGCCATGTACTGGATTACCGGCAACCCCACCTTCGCCGCCGCGGTCGACGTGCCGCGCCTCGTCGAACACCTCCTGCTCGTGCACGCCTGGTACCCGCACGAACTCGACTGGAACGGCCTCGACTGGTCAATCAGCGCCGAATGGATGGCGTACCTCACCTTCGGGCTCGGCGGCGTGCTCCTGCTCGGCCGCTTCACCAAGGTCGTGAGCCCGCGCGGCATGCTCATCGTGATGGGCCTGCTCACACTGCCAATGATCATCGTCGGCTTCAGCATGCAAGACGACACCATCCTCCTCTTCTCCCCCGAAAGCTGGGAGATCATGGGCGGCATCGTGGCCATCCGGGTGCTCACCGAATTCTGGATCGGCGCCATCCTCGCCGTCTTCTTGCGCGGCCGGATGCGACGTTCCGCGAGTTCGCGCATCCCCGTGCCGACCATCACCGTGCTCGCGATCATCGGCATCGTGTACCTCGTCACCGCCTTCGACCCGCGGCGCTGGCCGCGCTCGACCCAGGAACAGTTCCACAACGGCGTCGACCAGATCGCGCCGACCGAGTCGATCATCGTGCTGCCCCTCTTTGTCGTGCTCATCGGTTCGCTCGCCGTCTACAGTCGCGACCCCCTCTCGCGGATGCTTGCCACCCGCCCGTTCGTGCTCGGGGGGCGGGTGTCGTATGCGCTGTACCTGTCGCATCCGCTCGTCATCGGGGCCGGACTGTTGCTCACCCAGGCGACCGGGGCGACAGGGCTCGGCCTCGTGGGCATCGCGGGCCTCGTCATCGTGGGCTCGTGGGTGTTCGCGTGGGTGCTGTGGCGCTACATCGAAGAGCCGGCACGCAAAGGCGCGCGCCGTGTGCTGCCCGACCGGTACCGCGCGTAGCGCCGGCCGCCGGTTGAGTAGCGAGCGCAGCGAGCGTATCGAAACCCCGTCGGCTGACGTTCCGGGTTTCGATACGGCCCTGGCGGGCCTACTCAACCGGCGGAACGGCTCAGCTGACCTCGATCGAGACGACGGCCGGGGCATCCGTTTGCGAGACCGCACGCGAAACGCAACAACACATCTTGGCCCGCGCCTCCTTTTGGCGGTCGCTGTAGAAGACGTCGCGATGGTCGACATCACCCTCGAGCGACAGCACCCGCACCTCGCAGAGCCCACACTCCCCCTTGCGGCAGTCGAACATCATGTCGACGCCCGCCTCCTCGAGCGCCTCAAGCATTGAGCGGCCCTTCGGCACGACCGTCTCGACCCCGAGGCGCGGGATGCGCACGGTGAACTCCTGCGGATCGAACCAGCCGCTCGCCCCGAACGTCTCATAGCGCAACTGTGCCGGCGGCAGGCCGCGATCGCCCCATGCCCGCCGCACGGCGTCCATCAGGCGGATCGGCCCACACATGTAGAGCTCGGTGTCATCGCTGAGCCCCGCAACGAGTTCAGCGACCGAGAGGCTCGACCCCTCGTCGTCGATGTGCACCCGGATGCGGTCGCCGAGCTCCCCCTGCAGGGCATCAAGGTAGGCCATCGCGGTGCGCGAACGCCCCGCATAGACGAGCGTGAAGTCGGCCTTCACCCGAGCGAGGGCTCGTGCCATCGCGGCGATCGCCGTGATGCCGACCCCGCCCGCGAGCAGCACATAGCGCGGCGCCCCGTGCCGCAGCGGAAAGTTCTGCAGCGGCTGCGTCACCTCGAGCACTGTGCCCGGCTGCAGGGCGTGCATCGCGATCGACCCGCCACGCGACAGCGGCGTGCGGAACACACTCAGCGCCACCCAACTGCCATCCGGCGCGGCATCCACGATCGAGTACGAGCGTCGCTCGGGGCGCCCGCCGATCGTGACCATGAGGTCGAGGTGGGTGCCGGCATCCGCTCGCACCGGCTTCGTCGGGGCCAGCACGATGCGCCGGATGCCGTCGGCGACATCGACACATTCCACGACGGTCGCGTGCTGCCACACCTCGATGTTGCTTGCGGCCATGTCAGCGGCCTGTGCGGCGGACCGCGGTCATCGAGGAGGCCGGCTGCGCGGCTGGCGCCATACGGGCGGTGCGACCTTCGGCCTCGAGCATCCGTTCGATGATGCGACGCGCCCACATGCCGCCCGCGTCGATGTTGAGGTTATAGAACTCGTAGTCGGGGTTCGCGTCGATCGCGGCCTGCTGGGCCTTGAGCATGACCTCGTCCTCGCCGAACACGCCGAAGACACCCTGGCGCAGCTGGGTCGTGATGAGCTGACTGTCGAGCCGATAGTTGCGCATGAACGCCCAGAAATAGTGGGCGGTGCGATCGGTCTCGGGCGAGATCGTGTTCATGACGTAGCCGTTGACGCCCTGGCTGCGGTCGCCCTGCGGCGCACCCGTGCCAGCCTTCGCGACCCCGACATCAATGTTGATGGTCGACGGCGCTTCGAAGTGGATGATCTGCCAGCGGTCGACCTTGCCCGAGAAGTCCGGAAACTTGTCGCGCATGTTCTTGAGCCAGAACGGCGGGGGGTCGATGCCCAGCATCCAGCGCTCGACCGTCACTGTGCGGTCGTCATGCGTCACGACGAACTCCGACTCGCTGAGCTCCTCCTGACCGATGGTGGAGGAGTGCACGAACTCTTCGTGCGTGAGGTCCATGAGGTTGTCGAGCACGAGCTGAAAGTTGCATTCGGCGTGGATAGTGAGCCCATCGCCCGCCCACTCGTCCGAGCTCATCTGGTGCATGTCTGGCACGAGATCGGGGTCGGCGAGCGCCGGGTCACCGAGCCACACCCAGACGTAGCGGTAGCGCTCAACGATCGGAAACGATGGCACGGTCGCGCTCGGGTTCAGCGTCTCCTGCGCCGGCATGCTCACGCAGCGGCCAAGCGAGTCGTAGACGATGCCGTGATATGGGCACTGGAGGCCATCGCGGCCAATGACCTTGCCCATCGAGAGCGGGGCGAGTCGGTGCCAGCAGGCGTCGGCGAGCGCCACCGCGCGGCCATCCTCCGTGCGGTAGAGCGCGAGCGGCCGGTCGGCAATGCGCCGCGACATGGGCTTGCGGGTGATCTCGTGATCCCACCCGGCGACATACCAGGCGTTGAGCGGATGCGGCATGACCTTGTTGGTCGTTGAGGTCTGTCGCGCGGGGAGCGTGTCGGTCATGCTGGGTCCTCTCGATCGTCGCTGATCGGCTGTACTCTGCCGGCGTCACTATCTATGTAGATAGATAGTTGCCGTGCGATTAGGCTAGCCGCGGCATCCGACGAACGCAAGACCCGCACCTACTGCACGCAAGGGGAACCATGAGCCTGCGCAACGCGATCCTCGCGCTGCTCACCGTCGAGCCCATGACCGGCTACGACCTGCTCAAACACTTCGAGGCATCCGTCGGCCACGTCTGGCACGCACCCGACTCGCAGATCTACCCCGCCCTCCGCGCCATGGAACACGAGGGCCTGCTCGACGGAGCGGATGTCACGTGGGGTCAGCGCGGCACCAAACGCCGCTACACGATCACCGAGGCGGGGCGCACGGCCTTTCGCGAGTGGATGGATGCACCCCTCACCTACCCGCGCGACCGCGACCCTATGCACCTCAAAGCCGCATACTTCGAGTGGGCGACCCCGGATGCTGCGCGAAACCAGCTGCGCGCCCACATCGCGCACTACGAGGAGCGACTCTCTCAGTGGCGCGAGAAGATCCGTGAAATCGAGACCGGCGGGAGCAGCATGCTCAACCGTAGGCTCGCGACCGTGCCCCCCGAGGAGCACCGGCGCACGATCGCGTTCAAGCGCTACACATACGAGGGCATGATCGCGCGCGCCGACGCCGAGATCGCGTGGGCGCAGCGGGGTCTCGAGCTGCTCGACGAGCTCGGGTAAATGCCGCGCGAGAGTATCGCGCTCTCGGCTCGCATTCGGGCCCGTGAAAGGTCATTTCTCACGCTTTCCAGCGCCGGGAAGCGCCGAAAGTGACCTCTCGCGCCAGGTGGGGTGACCTCGTGACGCGCGATTGCGTTGGCTACTCGCCGCGCGCCGCCTGCAGCATGTCGTCGCGGTCGACGAGCTTGATGCGCTCGCGACCCTCGGCCGCGCCGAGGGCCTTCTCAGCCTCGTCGAGGTTGCGCCATCCGGAGAGGTCGGTGTATTCGACCCCGCGCGACGCGAGCAGCTCGACAACCGCTTCAGGCTCCGGATGCGCCGGCGCCCACCAGTCGGACTGGCCGTTGATGACGTGGGTCACCGTCTCCATGGCGTCGCTCTTGGTGTGGCCGATGAGCCCGACCGGCCCGCGCTTGATCCACCCGGTCGCATAGACGCCCGGCACGACCTGGTCGTTGTCGTCGATGACCTGGCCCTCACGGTTGGGGATGACACCGCGGTGCTCATCGAAGGGCACGCCATCGAGGGGCGAGCCGAAATAGCCGACCGCGCGGTAGAGGGCACCGAGCGCAAGCTCACGGATCTCGCCAGTGCCGCGCACACCCCCCTCCCCGTCGGGTTCGGTGCGCTCGTAGCGCAGCGCCTGGACTCCGGATGCTTCGTCCCCGAGCACCTCGAGCGGCTTGGCCCAGAAGTGCAGGTGCAGTCGTCGTGACGCCTCGCCCGTGGGCCGGTTGCGCCACGAGTTGAGCACACGGTTGAGCACCATGATCTGCTTGTTCGTTTCGATGGCCATGCGCGAGGCCTCATCGACAACGTCGAAGTCTTCGTCGGCGAGGATGATGTCGACGTCGCGGAGCTCACCGAGCTCGCGCAGTTCGAGCGGCGTGAACTTGACCTGTGCCGGCCCGCGGCGGCCAAAGACGTGCACGTCGGTGACCTTCGACGACGCGAGGCCGTCGTAGACGTTGGCGGGGATTTCGGTGGTGAGCAGGTCGTCGGCGTGCTTCGCGAGCATCCTCGCCACATCGAGGGCGACGTTGCCGTTGCCGATGACCGCGACCGATTCGCTTTCGAGCGGCCATTCGCGCGGGACATCCGGATGCCCGTCATACCAGTTGACGAAGTCGGCGGCGCCGTAGCTGCACGGCAGGTCGATGCCGGGGATGTCGAGCGCGGCGTCGCGCACGGCGCCGGTCGAGAAGATGACGGCGTTGTAGTGGTGCTTGAGGTCGTCGAGGGTGATGTCGGTGCCGAAGTGCACGTTGCCGAAGAGGCGGATGTCGCCGCGGTCGAGCACATCGCGGAGCGCGTTGATGATGCCCTTGATGCGCGGGTGGTCGGGGGCGACACCGTAGCGGACGAGGCCGTAGGGGGCAGGGAGGTGGTCGAAGAGGTCGATCGACACGTCGAACTGCTTTTCGGCTTTGAGGATGATGTCTGCGGCGTAGATTCCGGCGGGTCCTGCGCCGACGATGGCCAGCCTGAGCTTGGTCATGAGGTCATTCCTTTCAGGTCGCACGCGCGGTGCGCTGCGTGTGACGGCGGTGCGTGGGGTCAGCTGCTGCGTTCGACGATGGACTCCGCGAAGCGCAGGAGCGCCTTCTTGACGGGGCCGTCGGGCAGCGGTGCGATGGCCGCCTCGGCGTCGCGCGCCCAACGGTGTGCTTCGTCGATCGTGCGGGCGGTCGCAGAGTGGGCGCGGAGTTCCGCGATCTCGGAGTCGAGGGTGTGCTCGTCGCCCCCGCGACCTGCCTCAATGCGGGCGAGGAGAGCAGCGGCATCCGGGTCGGTCTCGGCGTCGCGCTGCAGATACAGGATGGGGAGCGTGACGACACCAGCCCGGAGGTCGGTGCCGGCCGTCTTGCCGGTGCGCTCGGTTTCGGCCGAAAGGTCGATGACGTCGTCGACCAGCTGGAAGGCGACACCGATCTTCTCGCCGAACTCCTCGACGTGCCGCTGGTAGTCGCGGGTGCCGGAGAAGAGGAGGCCGATGCGTGCGGCCGCCGCAATGAGCGACCCCGTCTTGTCGGCGAGCACCTGGATGTAGTGCTCGATGGGGTCGTCGCCGTCACGCGGCCCGATGGTTTCGTGCAGCTGACCAAGGCAGAGCCGCTCGAACGTGTCAGCCTGCATGCGGATGGCATCTTCGCCGAGGCTCGCAATGAGTTTGCTCGCGCGGGCGAACAGCAGGTCGCCCGTGAGGATGGCGACCGAGTTGCCCCACACCGCCTGTGCGCTCGGCACCCCGCGCCGCATGTTCGCCTCATCCATGACGTCATCGTGATAGAGGGATGCGAGGTGGGTGATCTCGAGGGCAGCCGCCGCCGTGATGACGCGCTCGTCGACGCCATCGCCGAGCTGCGAGGTGAGAAGCGTGAGTGTGGGGCGGACGCGTTTGCCGCCAGCTTCGAGCAGGTAGCGGCTTGTGACATCCGCCAGTTCGTCGGCGAAGGCAACCTCGTGCACAAGTTTGGCTTCGACCGCCTCAAGCCCCTGCTCGACCTGGTCGACCACCCGGCGCTCTTCGGCACTCGCGAAGAATGCCTCGCCGAGCCCGAGCGAGGCGGCCATACTCGCGCGGCGACGCACGCGGGTCAGCTTGCCGTTCACTGCATCACCCTCATTGTTCAGGCCCCCGGTCTGGCGGCGTCGGTCAGTTCGCGAGCGGCTTGCGGCCGCGATGCAGGGCGACGACACCGGCGGTGAGGTTGCGGTGGGCGACATCCGTGAAGCCGGCGTCGCGGATCCAGGCGGCGAGCGTCGCCTGGTCGGGCCATTCGGCGATGGATGCTGCGAGGTAGGTGTATGCCTCCGGGTTGGTGCTTGAGGCACCCACGATGGCGGGCATGACGTATTTCATGTAGGCGTTGTAGCCGGCCCGCACGACTCTGATGGGTGGCGTAGAGAATTCGCAGATGAGCAGCCGGCCCCCCGGCTTGAGCACGCGGTGCATTTCGGCGAGCGCAGCCTTGGGGCCTTCGATGTTGCGGAGGCCGAACGAGATTGTGGCGGCATCGAACTCGGCGTCGCCGAACGGCAGGTGCATCGCGTCGGCGTGGACGAAGTCGATTTGGGGGTGGCGACGGCGGCCCACCTCGAGCATGCCGTGCGAGAAGTCTGCGGCCACAACGTGGGCGCCGCTGCGCGCGAGCACGGCAGAACTCGTGCCGGTGCCGGCGGCGAGATCGAGGATGCGTTCGCCCGGTTGCGGTGCGATGGCGTTGACGACGGCGTGACGCCACAGCGCCGAGTTGCCCATCGAGAGCACCCCGTTGGTGCGGTCGTAGCCTTGTGCGACCTCATCGAACATCGCCGACACCTCGGCGGGTTGCTTGTTCAGGTCAGCGGTTGCCACCAGGCCAGTCTACTGGGGCCGAGAGTAGGCTTGCTGGGTGATCGAACCTGTGCATCCCGTGCCATCGTTCACGGTCGAGACGACCGCGATCGACGACCCTGGGCCTCTCGTCACACTGCTTGACCGTGCGCAGCCGCTTGTCTGGCGTCGCCGCGGGTTCGGCATCACCGGTCATGGTGTCGCCGCCCGCTTCGAGTTCAGCGGCCCATCACGCATGGCGGATGCCGCGGCCACCTGGCACGCGGTGGTCGCCGCCGCCTCGATCACCGACCCGCTCACGCTCCCCGGCACTGGTCTCATCGCGTTCGGCAGTTTCACGTTCGCCCCGACGTCGGCGACCACGAGCGTGCTCATCATTCCTTCTGTTGTGGTGGGCCGTGCGGAGGGCCGCTTCTGGCTCACCCGGATTGGCGTCGGGGCGCTGCCTCCCGCGCAGCTGCCAGTTGTTGCCCCGGTCGAGGCTGCCCCCCGGGCACTCTTCTCCCCCGGCGCCCTCTCGGCCGACGGCTACCGGCGCATTGTCGCCGACGGCGTCGATGCCATTCGGGCGGGCCAGCTCAGCAAGGTGGTGCTCGCGCGCGATCTCGTCGCGAGGCTCGACGATGGTGCCGACATCCGCCCCGTCATCGCGTCGCTCGCCGACAGCTATCCCGACTGCTGGACGTTCGCGATCGACGGCTTTTTCGGGTCGAGCCCGGAGACGCTCGTCGGGGTGCACGATGGTGTTGCCGTGGCGAGGGTGCTCGCCGGCAGCGCCGCGCGGGGGGTCGACGCGACGAGCGATCTTGAGGCGGCAACCGCCCTCGCAACATCGACAAAAGACCAAGACGAACACGAGTTCGCGGTGCAGAATGTGCTCGCATCCCTGCGGCCCCACAGCCGCGGGGTGGTGGCGAGCGACGTGCCATTCACCCTGAAACTGCCTAACGTGTGGCACCTCGCGAGCGACGTCGAGGGCGTGCTCGATGACGGCTCGACCTCGCTCGACCTCATCCAGGTGCTGCACCCGACGGCAGCCGTCGCTGGCACCCCGACGGCGGATGCCACGGCCTGCATCGACGCGCTCGAACCATTCGACCGCGGGCGCTACGCCGGCCCGGTCGGGTGGGTGGGCGCCGACGGCGATGGCGAGTGGGCGATCGCGCTCCGCAGCGCGCAGGCGGCGCCCGACGGCACAGTGACCGCGTGGGCGGGCGCCGGCATCGTGGCCGACTCCGACCCCGAGCGCGAACTGCTCGAAACGCGCATGAAGTTCAAGCCGATCGTGGACGCGTTCGACCCGGCCTGATGCTGCGCTAGTCCGGGTTTCGATACGGCCCTGGCGGGCCTACTCAACCAGCGGTGTCTGCCGGTTGAGTAGCGAGCGCCAGCGAGCGTATCGAAACCCGGGACGTGACCACAGTCACGTCGCGGCGAGCCGTCTCCGCTGCTCATCCACATCGAAGGTTGCTGCAGGCCACTGCGGGTTGAGGCCGCGGAGGGCGCCGAGCACGAGCTGCTGCACGGCGATGCGCGCATACCACTTGCGGTCGGCCGGCACCACAAACCACGGGGCATCGTCGGTCGAGGTGCGCGCGAGGGCGATCTCGTAGGCGCGCATGTAGTCGTCCCACAGCATCCGCTCGTCGACGTCGGCGGGGCCGAACTTCCAGTGTTTCTCGGGTCGGTCGAGCCGTTCGGTGAGCCGCGCCTTCTGTTCGCCCTTGCTGATGTGCAGCATGACCTTGATGACGGTCGTGTCGTCGGCGACGAGCTCCCGCTCGAACTCGACGATGCGGCTGTAGCGCTGCTCGATCTCGGCCGCGGAAGTGAGCGCGCGCACGCGGTGGATGAGCACATCCTCGTAGTGGGAGCGATCGAAGACGCCGATGATGCCCGGCTCTGGCAGTTCGCGTCGGATGCGCCAGAGAAAGTCGTTGGCGCGCTCCTCCTCTGTGGGCGCCTTGAAGGAGCGGATGCGCACCCCCTGCGGGTCGACGCCGCCGACGACGTGGCGCACGATGCCGCCCTTGCCCGCCGTGTCCATCGCCTGGAGCACGAGCAGCATTCGGCGTCGCCCGCCGGAACGGCTCTCGGCCCAGAGTCGCTCCTGCAGGTCGCCGAGTTCGCGGAGGTTCGCGGTGAGTTCCTGCCGCGCGGCAGCCTTCGAGCCGCGGAACCCTGGGCTCGACGCAGTGTCGATGTCACCGAGCACGACATCGGATGTCACGCGCAGCAGTGTCGCCGGGTCGTCGGTCCATGCGGTGTCGGCCATGGGGCGATGCTAGCCCGCTCGTTCGTGTCCTGCGAGCATGGGCAACCGATGCCGCAACAGGCCAGGAGAAGGCTAGGGCGCCGGAGCCGGAGCCCGTAGCCCCCCGCGCATCCGCCGCCGAAGCTGCGCGACGAGTTTCTGTTGGGCGTGCACCGTCTCACGCGACAGCCGGTTGAGCGGCACCCTGCCGCCGGCGGCGAGCGCACGATCCTGCGGGAGCGCGACAGCGACCCCGCGTCCGAAGCGCGTCTCCAGTGCCTCGATCGCTGCGCCGGTCGGGTGCCGCCCGAAGACGCCGACCGCGACGACGAGCGTGCGGTGTATGCCCGGCAGGCCGTAGCGGGCGTGGATTTCGTGAAGCGCACGGTCAGCGGCAGCGAAACCGGCGGGCGATGCGGGGGCGACGACCACGGCAAACACGTCAGGATGTTCGAGCAGTTCGCGCTGTTCGAACTCTGCGTGCGGTCCGAGGTCGTGAAGCGTGAGCGCCGGGTCGAGCTCGACAGCGTCGTCTCCCCAGGGGAGCCGATCCCCGAGTTCGCCACCGGTGTGGTCCGACAGTTGAGGGCTGGTGTGTGTCGACATTGCTGAGAAGAGCAGCGCGGTGACCGTTGTCGCGCCCACCCCTCCCGCCGTGCCGGCGATGACCACGCGCGCGGGGGCGGTCATGCGGTGCGCCGTTCTTCTGAACCGACTGAAGTATCCGAATCATCCGATGTATCCGAATCATACGAGTCGGCCGATGCGCTCGATGCTGGCCCGAAGTCGGCCACCTGCACAATCCGCACCGGCTCACCGCGCCGCACGAAGCGCCCACGGCCGGGAGTCATCTGTTCCGCATACACCTTGGGCAGAATCTGACCTTCGCTGCGCTCCCCCGACATGATGATGGCGGAGCCTCCCGTGTCGCGAATCGTCTGCAGCACGGGGTCGAACATAGCCCGCGACGAGCCGGCGACCGGGCGGGTGAGCAGAACGTCGAGGCGGAGGTCGCGTGCCGATGGCAGGTATGGCATGAGCGGCTGGAGGGGGTCGGTGCCTCCTGAGGCGACGATGTCGTAGTCGTCGACCACGACCACGATTCGGGGGCCGGATGCCCGGTTGCCGGTTTGTCGCTGTGCGAGTTCTTCGCCCACCGCCGCCGCGAGGGCCCGTGCTTCTGTGCTTGTGGAGGCGTGACCCCCGAGGTAGTCGTCGGGGATCGCCGAAACGAGCTCTCCCCGGAGATCCATGAGCGCGATCACCAACTCGTCGGGTGAGTAGCGCTCGATGAGCCCGGCGATCATTCCGCGCAGCAGTGTGGTCTTGCCTGAGCGGGAGTCGCCAAACACGAGCAGATGGGGGTCTCTCACGAGGTCGATGAGCGCGGGCTCCATCGTGTCTTGCCGCAGCCCGAATGGGATGTTCTCAGGCTCTGCGATGATGTCGGGCAACTCGTCTGGTGAGAAGCTCACTGGCAGCAGTCGGATGGGGGCGGCGCTCGGGCCTTCCCAGCTTGCTGCAGTGCGGCGCGCCAGGGCTTCGAGGGCGTCCCCGACCGACTCGTCGTCGGTGTCGTCGAGCACCGGAAGCGCGATCTGGCCGAAGAGCCGCTCATCTGTGAGGGCGCGACCGGCCTGGTCAGAACGGATGGTTTGCGCCAGCTTGCGACCGATGACGGAGTCGCCCGCGTCGTTGAGCCGCAACTCGATCTTGGTTCCCACGAGCGCCTGCTGCGCCATCCGCAGTTCGTTCCATCTGGTCATGGCAATGACCAGATGCATTCCGAATCCGCCGCCGCGCTGCAGCAGTGTGCCGACAGCGGTCTCGAGGTCTTCGAAATCGGTGCGCAACTGCCCCATGCCGTCGATCAGCACCACCACATCGGCTGAGACGAGCTCAGGGATGCGGCCTTCTGCGTGGAGGCGTCGCAGGGTCGCGAGCGAGTCAATGCTGTGTTCTTGAAAGACACGCTCGCGCACGACGAGCATTGCGGTGAGCTCCTCGACCATGCGCTGGAGCCGGTCACGGCTGGCCCGGGTTGCGACACCGCCGACGTGAGGAAAGCCGTTGATGCGCCCCAGTCCGCCACCGGTGAGATCCATTCCATAGATGCTCACCTGACGCGGTGTGTGGCTGAGGGCGAGAGATGCGGTCAGTGTGCGCAGCAGGGTGCTTCTGCCGGTTTGGGGAGCGCCGATGACAGCAACGTGTCCGCCCGAACGGGTGAGGTCGAGCAGCCACGGTCGCTGACTCTGATGCACGGGGTCATCAATGAGGCCGATGGGGGCGCGAAGGTCGCCCGACCCGTCTCCGGAGATGACCCGCGACAGTGCAACCCTGGACGGCAGGGGCGGCAGCCACACCGGGTCAACGACTGGGGCCCCCGTGCGCAGCCGGTCGACGGCCTCGTCGAGCAGAGCCCGACCGACGACGGGGCGCTCCAGTGCCTGCTCACCTTCTGCGTCGCCCTCCTTCTTCGCGATTCCGTTGAAGAGTGGCAGCACCAGGGGCTGCGCCTTCTCGGCGGCGGGTCGCAGGCGGCGCGCGACCTCACCGGCGACGGGACCAGACACATAGCCAGCACGAAAGCGACGGTAGATCGACGTATCGACTTTGAGGTAACCGAAGCCCGGAATGGCTGGCAGATGGAAGGCGTCGGGCCGGTCGAGCACGATGGAGCTCTCGGCTTCGGAGAACGTGCGCAAGCCGATGCGATAGGAGAGGTAGGTGTCGAGTCCGCGCAGCTTGCCTGCCTCAATACGTTGGCTTGACAGCAGCAGGTGCACACCGATGGAGCGCCCGATGCGGCCGATCGTGATGAGCAAGTCCACGAACTCTGGCTCAGCACTGAGCAGTTCGCCGAACTCGTCGATGACGATGAAAAGGTGTGGCATTGGCGGCAGCTCGGGTCGCTCGCTGCGCAACTCGCGATAGTGGGTGATCGACGCGGAGTTGTCGGCGTCACGCAGCAGCTCTTGGCGCCGCACTACCTCGCCCTGAATGCTCGCCCTGGCGCGCTCGGTGAGCTGCGCGTCGTCGGCGAGGTTGTCGATGATGCCTGCCACGTGGGGAAGGCCCTGGAAGGGGGCGAACGCTGCACCACCCTTATAGTCGACGAGCACCATGCTGAGGTCGTCGGGCGAGTGCGTGAGCGCAAGCCCGAGCACCAGGGTGCGCAGCAGCTCGCTCTTGCCCGAGCCGGTTGCACCAATGCAGATGCCGTGCGGGCCCATCCCCAGTTGGGCTGACTCTTTGAGATCAAGCAGCACCGGGGCACCAAAGTCATCGAGACCGATGGGCACACGCAAAAAGTCTCGTGGAGAACGCGGGCCCCAGGCGGAGGCCTGCGTCAGGGTGGTGATGTCGTCGATGCCAAGCAACTCGGTGACACTGATGCCGTCGGCCGAATCCACCTCCTCCTGGCGGGTGAGGCTCAGCCGCAGGGGGGCAAGGCATCGCGCGACCGCTTCAAAGAGTGCCGGCCCGACCCTGTCGAACCGGGCGTGCTGGGTCTGCACCTGACCGTGTGTCTCGATGCGGGCATCCGTCACCGTGATCGCATCGTGCTCAACAGTGATGCGCAGTGTCACATCTGACGGTTCGTGCAGGCGGTCACTGAGCAGGTGCACTGTGGTGACCCGCAGGTCGACGAGCGACAGGTCGGCATCGGGCACGGGAAGGGCGGATGCCACGTGACCGTAGTCGTCGACAAAGACCACGAGTCGCGACGGCTCGGCCCGCACGCCGCTGCCGCCGCTGCGTTTTGCGGTCGCAGCGAGTTGAGCGCGGTCGCTGAGCTCTCCACCGAGCACGCTGATGAGACCGGCGGCGCTCGCGGCGATGCGCCTGGCCGCGACTGGCCCATCGTAGAGGCCGTCGTCGACCGCGTGCGGCAGCAGGTCGAACCCCCGCCAGTCTTGGGCCGCTCCTTCGGGAAACGCCGCGGCGAGGTGTACGTCTTCTGGTGAGTGCAGCGACGCCAGCTGCAGTGTCATTGCCCGCACCACGGAGAGCACGCCCTCCCGGTCGCCGACCACTGCGACCGAACCAGCCTGCTCAAGGTTGATCGGCACCGGCATGCCGTACACGGTTGTGAGATATTCGACGACGGTCTGGGCTTCTCGCTTCATGATGGGGTCGAAGGGCTGCACCGGGTTGGGGTCGCTCGGCACCGAGAGCGGAAACCACGGCAGGTCGCCCTCGCCGATGCGCACCCGGAGAAAGTCGGCGTCGCCCCGACGGCGCTCCCACAGGCGGGCGGGATCGTGAACGAGCTCGAGCAGCGCGGTGGGCTGCGGGTCGAGAGTTGCCGCGGTGGCGCGCACCTCCCGGGCACGCGCACGCATGTCTGAGCGCAGCCCCTCGAGGTAGTCGAGGTAGCGTTCGCGTTGCAGTTGGCGTTGCCTGGTCGCGGTGCCGCGCTGGCTGAGCGCCATGGCGAGACCGCCGATTAGGGCGACGACAAGCAGCACGGCACCGACGAGCAAGAACAGCGGGTTTGAGCTGCCGCGATACACCACGATCATGACAACCGAGGTGAGGGCGCCGACCACCGGCAGAAGTGCCTGCACAGGGATGCCGCCAACCCGTCCATCGGCCAGTTGGGGCGGCGGCGAGATGGGGTCGAGGTCTCGCGGCGCGATCGGGCGGGTGATGCGAGTCGGCCGATGGACGAGTCGCACGCTCATCGGAGCGCTCCTTCGGTGACCTCTGGCGCCGCTCCTCGCGGTTTTCCGCTGGCCACCGCGTGCGACATGAGCTCCTCGGCGAGGCGTGCGTAGGCGAGCCGGGTGCGGGTTGCCAGCGTGGTGCTGCTGACCTGACTCGCGGATGCCCGGGCGGCGTCATATGGGATTGTCACGACCGCAGCATCCGCACCTCTGGCGACGACGGCGGCGGCCGACCCTGCAGTCGAGCCCACGTCGACGAGCGCCAGCACGGGGGTTGGTGCTCGATGGAGCGATCGCACGGCACCGATGACGGCTGCGGCCTGCTCGGCGGAGTGGCGGTCGGCCCGCGCGACGATGCACAGCACGTGGCTGGCTGCCGCGACATCGGCGAGGTCGATGCGGGGGTCTCGCACGCCCCAGTCGGTCGCGACGATGTCGAAGAACCGGGTGATGGGGCTGCAGCGGTCGAACCACTGTTCGACCGCGACTGGTGCATTTTGCATCCTGTCGCCGACGAGGGACATGCCCCAGAGTGCTGAGGCGCCGCGGGGCAGCCCATCGACGGCATCGGCGGCGCGGCGGGCGTGCCCTCGGCGCAGGCTCTCGCGTTGGCCGTCGGCGGGCAACCCGGCGTGCCACAGCATCCCTGACGCTCCGGATGCCGCGTCGACACCCAGCACCGGACCCTCTCGCCGTGCAGCCAGCAGGTTGGCCACATAGCCTGCGGTGGCGCTGGCCCCGCTGCCGCCACGCAGGTGCACGAATCCGATGCGGCGCGAGAGCGGAAGCGGAGTGCGCACGATGCTGTCAACCCGTTGCAGGTCGTGCACTCGTGCGGCGGCGCTGCCGAAGAGCGCGAGCGGCGCCGAGCGCACGAAGGAGCCGAAGCCGGTCATCCGAAGGCCCCCAGGAGCTCGGTGTAGACGCCGAAGAGTCCGATGAGCACCGGGAGTAGGGCAGCGACCGAAAGTGACTCGATGAGGTTGCCGAGTCGCCGCAGCGAGGCTCGTTGGTGCGCGGCAGGCGAGGCCCCTCCTGCGACGATGGCTCCGACGAGCACCGCAGCGAACGCGGCAAAGATCACCCAGGGCTGCAACACTCCGCCGGTGACGATCTGCAGGGCGCCACCGAACACCGTGCCGGCGAGCGCCGCCGCCCACAGGGCGTATCCTTGCGCGGCGAGCGGCATCGATCGGGTGCGTGAGGCGATGACGAGCACGGTGGCTGCGCCGAGGCCCACCGCCCAACCGTCGGCGCTGCCGATGAGCGCAGCCGAGGTGATGGCAAGCGGCACGGCAACGGCAACGGTCGACCAGGTGAGGGTGCGATAGGTGCCGGTCACGGTCACGAGCACGTCGTCCCTGCGCCGTAGTCGGCCTTCGACCACCTGATCGTCGAGCCCTGTCAGACCGGATGCGCTCATCGCGTACCAGGGCAGCAGGCCGCAAATGAAGGTGACGGCCACTGCCGTGATGCCGAGCGACCCGAGAAAGTCGACGCCGAGCGCGAGCAGCGCGAGTGGCAGCGCTGATGTCAGGGTGCCGATGACGCCGCCCCACCATGCCGCCCGGTTCCCCTGGCCGGCACCCACACCGAGCGCAAGGGCGGCCCACACGAGGGTGCTCATGCCGAGAATGGTTTCTGACAGCGAGGGCACCGCTGTGACAGCCGCGACGCCGGCGATGCCGAGGGGCACCGCTGTGCCGATCGCGATGGCGGTGACGGCGCTGCTGATCCAGTGCGCGCCGGTGCGCCCGGCGATGATCGAGACCCCGAGCGCGAGCAGATAGACCACGGTGAGGCCGAGTAGCGGTTCGGCGGCGACGCTCAGCAGCAGCCCGCTTGTCGCGGTGATGGTGGCGATCGCAGTCACCGCCACGGTTGTTCTGGATCGCTCAGACCAGAGGTCGGCCCGGTCGTCGTGCGACTCTGCCAGCACGTCGGTGACGTCGGCGACTTCGGGCGGCGGCGGCGCGGCATCTTCGCGCAGCAGGCGCAGCAGTTCGCCGTCGAACACGCGCTGTTCTCCGACACTCAACGAGGTGTCGAGTTGCTCGCCGGTGGAGCGCACGAGTGTGAGGGGGCGTGACACTGCGCCGGGGCGCTCGTCGAGCAGCTCCATCAGGCGCGGGATGAGCGAGCCGATTGGCTCGTCGCCCGGCACCACCATTTCGGCTTTGCGGGTGGAGCCGATGATGGTCAGCCGTGTGTAATCAGTCATCGATGCCCCCTGGGCTGTCTGGCGCGCTAGCCGATACCTGCGTCGCCTCTCGTTCTTCACGCTGGTCTTCGAGCACTGAGATTACGAACGACGTGCCCGCGCAGATGGCGCACGCGACTGCCGCAAGCACGAGCCCGACGGTGAAGCGTCGCACGTTGTTGCCGACGACCCGCCGCTGGTCGAGTTCACCGAAGAGCAGCGAGGCGACAAGGCGGGCCCGGTGGGTTTTGACCGTCTCCAGCAGCACCGCATCCCGATCATTCGCCATCGACTGCTCCTCTTGCTTCAAGCGCTCCTGTGGAACGCACTTCGAATGATCGCTCGCCTAGCTCGACCGTCCAGCCTGCAGCTGCCGAGCCGCGCAGTCCGGGCACGAGCGGCTGGCGTGTTCCGTCTGGGGCAATGAGTGCTGAGCCGTTGGTGGAGTGCTGGTCGGTCACCCAGAGTACGGTGCCAGCCCATTCGAGCAGTGCATGAGTTTTTGACAGGCTGCGACTCAGATCAGGCCAGGCGAATGTCGCGTGTTCTTGCCCTGCAGTCGTCACCGGAAGACGCCCGATGAGCACGGTTGTCTCAAGCACCAGTTTCTCTCCCGTGTCGAGCACGAGTTCGGCGGCCGGCGAATGCTCGGCCGGTCTGTACGGGTCGCGAGAACCCGCCACCTCTGGCAGGCTCTCGCGGCCGAGGTGCGATGGCAGTGCGACGATGGGCGCTCCCGCTGCGAAGACGGCGACCGGTGCCAGAGGGTCGCGACCCCGCCGAACGTCGGCGACGATGAGATGGCGGCGCAGGCCCACTCCACTACCGGGTGTCGTGCCGATCGAGGTGAAACGTGGCGGCAGCCCCGTGAGGTCGTCGACCGTGCGCAGGCCGAGCACGAGGTGCCCAAGGCTTCTGCCTCGCAGGCGCCAGGCGGTGATCGTGGCGGTGAGATACAGCACGAGCACACCGACAGTTGCTGCGGCCACTGCCCGTGCACCGCCGACACTCAGGCCCACTGCTGTGGCGGCAAGCGCGACGGCCAGCACAAGGTCGATTGCCGCAGCGAGACGGCGGCGAGACGCTTGGACTGCCTGCACGCCGGTGACGAGGCCGGAATATCTCCCTAAAGCAGATCCTGAGGCAGACGCGATCTTGACCGCCCCGCAGCTCGCACAGTATCGGTCGGCCGGGCGCTGCTCGAGGTCGTGCCCGCATCGACCGCAGGTCACCGCGCCGATGAGCGCGTTGAGCATTGTGTTACCCCGTGTTTCGTCGCCGCCCCCCTGAACGTGGGCCGAGTTGTCTATCCCCTCGATTGGGGCCATGATTGGCTTCAGCGTAACGTGAATAGAACCCAGGTCGTGTCGATCTGGTTGCACGAAGCCCGTCGTGTTTTTCCCGCTCTTCCTCATCTCGACCCGGAAGTTAACCATGCTCAAATTCGCTATGGGTGGCGAGGTGCTAACCCAGCTCGCACAACAGACCAGCGGCGCTGGAGACGATCTTGGGGCCTTGGTGCGGCAGCTTGCGGTCGCCGCCGAGCCGCTGGAGGGCCGATTCAATGGTGCCGGTCGCGCAGCATTTGACCGGTTCAAGGTCGAGGTTGACAGCATTTCGATCGAGCTCAACGCCGCACTCTCCTCAGTGCTGACCGGCATCGCGGGGCAGAACCGAGCCTTCATTGAGGGCGAGCAACAGATCGTCGACGAGACCACCGCCGCGCAGTCGGGCTCTTCGTTCGACGCCGCCCGCTTCGGCAGCGCCCGTTAGTCCGCCCAGTCGTTCAGGAGACAACAGACCATGGCTAATCAATCAGACCGCCGCGACTACGACCTCGCAGCATCCGGCAACGCTCAAGACAGCTTCAACCTGGTGGCCAACCAGCTGGAATCGCTCATCAACCAGCGTGACGCGGATGTGAAGAATGCAATGGCCGACTATCAGGCCGACGGTGCCAGCGAGCAGTATGCCGGCAAAGAACAACGCTGGAACACGGTCGCCAACGAGGTGCGCACCATCATCGCCACCCTGCGTCAGGCGTTGGTTTCAAACGACGAGTCGGCACAGACCGCACTGCAGCGGGCCAAGTCAGCCGTCGACGCCATCTAAACGGATGGCCGCTCCGGCACCGGTCCCTCTCCCGCACCCGCTCGTTCACTCGAGCCGCCCAGGGTGGGCCGTCTCTTCTACGAACACGCCTCTCGTCGCGCTCAATGCTGGGCGCTCAGCGCTGATCGTTGATGCTGCGCGGGCGGGAGTTCGGGTGGAACTTGTGACTGACCGTGGCGCCCGCCTCACCTATCCCATGTTCCAGTTGCTCACGGCGACGGGCGGCGCTTGGAAGACCAGGGGGGTCGATGGTGCTGTCGCCGACGCCGCTGGCACCGACGTGCTCGCTGACGCTGCACCCGACAGCGCGGGTCTCCAGTTCGCCATCTCAGCGAACCATCCGGCGCGCATGGAGGCGACCATGGGCGGCACTCTCGAAACCCTCGCCACTGCGCTCTCCCCCGGCACACCACTGTTTTGGGGCACTGCCGAGCCGGTGAGTGCACCGTGGGATCGGGAGGCCATCACGAGCCTCGCCCGCACGCGCGTGCCATCTGAGACCCGTGTGATCGTGGCCGGCGGCGGGTCGGTGCCATTTCGGGGCATCATCCGCGTTGCGAGAAGCAGGCTCGGCATTGTCGAAGAGACACGGGTGGTTTTTGCGGTCTCTGACGAAACGGCACTGGCGGCGGATGCCACGGCTCGCCTGCTTGAGCGGGTGGCGCAGCGGCAGCAGGTGGTGATCGGCAGCGCGTGGAGCATGCGCGGGGAACCCGATGCCACGATTCGGGCGGGGCGCGAGGTGATTCCCCAGCCGGTGTCGATGGTGCTCGGTGCGCGGACGGTGCGCGACCTGGGGTTTGACGCGGCGGCGATTGCCGCACTGCCTGGCGCCGTCACGGTGGGCAATCGACGGGCACCGTCGATTGTGCTGAGCTTCGACGGGGAGGCCACACGCTGGCACCAGTTCGCCAGCGCTATCGAGACGATCGGGGTCGAAGAGCTCGCCGCAGCGCTCTTGCCCCCGGTGCTGTTGGAGGAGAGGCGTCGCCGTGCCGAGTGAGTTTGTGATTTTGAGCAAGGAACCGATCACGATCATCGAATGTGTCGCGGCGACCGCCGCGGTCGACCCAAACCTTGGCATCGCCTGGCTTTGGAATGGTGGCGGGGTGCAGGTCGCCACCGGTGAAAGCGAACTGGTGATCGCGATGCTGCGCAGTGTGCGTCTCGCCGATCATGCGGATGCGGAACTGCTGCTGGGCCGGCCAATCCCCGGTTCCGGTATCTGTTGGACCGAGGCCTACGGGCCGCATGGCGGGGCGACGCTCGCTATCGCGCGACGGCTCGCAGCTGATGTTGGCGGCTCACTGATCGACCTCGCCGTGACACGAGATCGGAGTGCCGCATGACCGCATGGAGTATCAACCCAGACGGGGTGAGTGCTGTGCTCACCGGGGTGCAGACCAATGGCCAGACTCTGGGCACAGCGTTTGACGGCGTGGCCGGCGCACAGGATTTGCTGGTGACTGCGGCGGCGGTGCAAACCTCCAGTTGCGTGGAGGCGACGGTGGTTCCGCTCGCCGCAGCGGTTTCTGCCGCGCAGGGGCTGCTTGAGGCGCAGCAGTCAGCCATGAGCGGTGTGATGAATCGGGTGACGGCGTGCGCTTTGGGTGCACACGGTGCGGCGTCGGCGTATCTGCTGGGCGATGAGGAGATGGCGTCGACAACGCAGTCCGCAGCGGTGACCGCGGCCGAATCCGGTGACCTTTCGTTTTTTGGGGGTGTGTAGATGAGTGGGGTGTTGATCGATCCGGCGGCGATTGTGGGCACCGATATTGTGCCGTCACAGATTTCGGAGTCCGCGGCAGCGTTTCGCACCACAGCACACTCGATTGCGTCCTCCGCCGGTGAGGTGGTGGCGGCGTGGTCGGGGCTGTCGGCCGTGTATTCGGCACCGGAATCACCCCAGCTGCTTGCGGCGATGACTCCCGCGGGCACCACCGCGCAGGAGGTCGCGACCGTGCTGAGCACCGCCGCGGACCGGTTGGATAACCTGGCCGGAGCGGTCGCAGCACCGGTGACCAGGTTGAAGGAGCTCAAAGTTGAGGCGGCAGCGTTTGTCGCCATCGCCAAGGGCGGCTACACCAAGGTCATCCACGCCCACGGAAGAGAGGTTGTGCAAGAGACCCAGTGGAGTGCCCACCAGCCGTGGTTCGACCGCAACGAACAGTTGCTGAACGAGGTCGCCACCCAGGTGGCCCTGCTGGTGGCCGCAAGTGCGGAGTGTGCTGACGCACTCAACGCGCTCCACAGTGCCGGGCAGTGGCAGGTTCCGACCGCGACCATCACCGCGCAGGAGCTCCTCGACGCCGGAAACCTGGGGTGGGGTGCCGTGGGCGAGCGAGACCCCACCTGGTTGGAATCCATCGGGGACGGGTTCTTCCACTTCGGCAACGGCATTCTGGGCGGGGCGGTCTCCCTGGTCGGGTTCAACATCAACGACGGTTGGTCATGGAGCGGAGACACCCTCGGGCAGGCCTGGACGGGGGTGGCCTCAGGGCTGGGCGCACTGCTGGTGACAGTGACCTCCCCCAGCACCATCACCCTCGCCCTCACACCCGATGAACTCGTGCCCGAGCATTCCAGGGACTACCGCAACTGGTATGTGGGCACCATGGAGGCCATGGTCGGCGGCATCGTGGGCACCCCCGAACAGTGGCACGAGGACCCGATCGCCGCCGGCACCACCGCCGTACTGGGCGTTGGCACCATGTTCATCCCCGTCGTCGGCACCGCGGGGGCCACCGCGAAAGCCGGCAGCGCCCTGGCCAAAGCCGGCCTCACCATCGAACGCCTCGGCAGCAGCAGCAGCGGAGCAGCCACCCTCATCGGCGGCAGCATCACCCGCCTCAGCAACGGACTCACCCACACCAGCACCCTCCTGCTGCGCCTCAGCCCCACACTCGACACACCCAACCTCACCGGCAGCGCAGGAACCCTCGCCCGCAGCGACACCCTGGGCGAGATCCCCACCGCAACACCGTCGAACCTCACCCCCCTGCGCGCCACCGACACCACCAGCGGCGGCACCACCACGCTTGAAGCTGGCAACAGCACCACACTCGAACGCTCCGGCAACGGTGATAGCGATGGTGCAGGGGATGGTTCACTCCACGGCACCGAGCCAGAAAGCCTCGCGGTGCCACCACGCTCAGGCGGCACCGTCCCGGATGATTCCGGGACCGCATCCAATGCCGGCGACACCCTGCAGGAAGTGGCGGTCGGCTCGCGCCCGCTCGACGCCGACTGGGAATGGGTTGTTCCCCACCATGTTGAGGCAGACTACGGGCGACCGCAAGATCAATATGGTCACTGGGATCAGAGATACCTGGTCAATGAGGATCCCGCAAATGTGAGCGAAGGAGTGCGCAAAATCGGCTACGACGATAACGAGGTCTTCGGTCACGACCTCGATGGCAACACGCTCACCGCGGACGGCTGGGCGCAACGATACCTTCAGCCAGACGGGTCTATCAGGCTGGCGCCCAACGATGGTGCGGTTCCCGGCACCCAGATACGAACCCACAACATGACCAAGTTCATCGAACTGTTCGGCAACCGCATCGACCGAGTAGGAGGAACAAGCGGTGAATACTTCGGCATCGGTGGCGGCACCTTCAATGAACGCGCCCTGCTCCCCGGAGCCCGAACCTCGCCCTACAACGAATTCACCCTCACCGGCTATCTCCCAACCGGGTGGAAGATAGAGATATCCCAGGTCGCCCCCGCCTACGGGCGTGACGGAGGAGGAACCCAAGTGAACGTGGTCAACGAATCCGGCCAGCGCGCCACCGTGCAATCGCTACTTACGAAGGGCGTCATAGTATGAGCATTCGGCTGAGCGAGGCGACGGCCAGGTGGATTGCGCGCGCCGGACTCACAGCGCCGACGGTTTCCGAACCAAATGCCCTCGACCTGAGAACAACACAGTTCGATGGCATCATGGTCCGGGAGGAGCCTGATCGCTTCGTTTTCCTCACTCGTGCAGACAAGTCAGGGCTTCGCACTGAAATGTGGAGCCCGAGTCTCCAGGTCATCGAAAAATACCTCACCTTTACCGTCGGTGCCGACATACGCGCCTCCGCCGGCGCGCAATTCGTGATCCCCCCAGTGGATCCGTTTCGCCGGGACGTTCCGGCCGGCTTCACTTTGGATTCTGATTCAAACGCAATTCACCTGGGTTGGCTGGACGACGGAGTCCATCTGGTTGCAGCATTTCCGCTTGGCGACGAGACTTCAGCGATCGCTTTCGCCTTGTACGCGCGTCACTCGCTCACCGACATTCAGGAGTCGCTCCTCGATCCGCTGGGCCATCCCCTCTTCGTCACGGTCCAAGAACGGAACGAATCGATTCATCTGGGCGAGGTGGTCGCGGGGAGGAAGCGCGAAACCGGCACCACCGGTTCGGCTTGCATCTGACAATGGCGCGGTCCCGTATCAAGCTAAACAGGACGAACGAGTTCTGCGTATCCTGCAAACCCATGAAACCTCAAGATGAATTCTTCTCGCGCGAAGACCGATACTCGCTCGGCACAGACCTCGATTCGGGAAAGCGCTACGCGTCGCTGCCGGTGAGCATCGGAGTCGCCGACTACGAGGAGTACTACGAGCTCACGGAGGCGCAGTACGCGCATCTGCTTGCTGACCCGGTCGCCGCCGTCGCCTTCATTGAGGAGTGCCGACACCACGAGCATGATGAGCTTCTGATCCAGAAGCCAGGCTGGAATCGGGGAACTCCGGTCTGAGGGGCTGACAGGTTGGTCGAGCCCTGAGGGCTGGAAGAGCGAAGACCTCCATTTGAAGGTGCCCGAGGGGTATCCGGCGCTGGACATGGAGAGGGTGTCGGCATTCGGTGCATCGGAACGCGAAGTCCTCTTGGGCCGCGGAACGCGGTACCGTGTAGACTGAGTCGTCCTCAACTCGAGTGGCAACTATCAGATCTACGGTGAGGTGATCCCATGAGTGACCAAGCCGCAACTGGTGAGGGCTGGAAGAGCGAAGACCTCCATTTCAACGTCGTTGACGCCCCCGACCGCTTCGCCGTCAGCGCGGAAGGGCCCGTGACCTACTTTCGGGTCAGCACTGGCGAGATTCTGCTTGGGTACCTCTGGTTCTCAGACACAGAGAATGCAGCTGGCTTCGCGCCCGTCGCTTCGGCTGGGAGGGACGGACAAAGCGCAAAGATTGCATGAATGCAGCTGCTGCAACTGCAGAAAGCCGAAGGCGTCTCCCCGTCGGAGGCCGTGCGCATTCTTGGCGCACGCAGCCAAGGGAGTTCCGGGGCGGGCACCGTCGAGACGTCGTCGCCTCAGGTCGCCTCCACTCTTTCGGAGTTGAGGCACTAGGCAGCCAGACCCGCTCCCGAAGCTTGAACGGCCAATCGTCTCGCGGTTCAGAATCTCACGGGATTTCGTGCTTGTCCACGAAGGGTCGGGGAGTTGTTGTCAGTCATGACTCCCGATGCGGGCGACGGGTCAGCACATTCGCTAAGCCGTACTTCGAGTACCGTTTCACCGGCACCCTGCCAGCCCGCTACCGCATCGAAGTCGCCGAAGTCGCTCCTGCGTTCGGCCGCCCCGGCGGAGCACTTCAAGTGAGAGTTTGGGATCCCGACGGAGAAATTGCGTCCGTGCAAGCGCTGAAAGATATAGGAGTACTGGACGATGCAAAACGAACTGAACCTACTCATTAAGTACCTCCAAGATGAGTTGGGGGAATGGGCCGCACTAACTAGCTTCTACGTCAAGGAGTCGCCAGGAGCGGTGAAGGTTTCGGATCGGGGCGGAGAAATCCGCATCTTTGTGCGTCCCTTCGAGGAGGGCTTCGCAGTGACGCGCGCCGAGCGGGCCGAAGACGAAATCCTGGAGGTCATCCTGGCGGATCCTGCCGAGGTGGTGCGCTTCCTCACGGTGCAACTCGGGCCCAGCGTCCGCGCGTATCGCAGGCTTTCAAGCATTCTTCTTCCGGCGTCCCTGCCAGATATCGCCGACGGTGCAACGCTGGAACCCGTCTCCTCCACCGGGCCACACGGCGAACCACTGCGCGCCCTCGTGATCAACGGCACCCCGAAAGCGTTGTTCCCCTCGACTGGCCAACCGTACGAAGCTGTGAAATACAGTCACTTCGTGGATCAGCCCATCGAGCTGATCCGCCAATCATTCCTCGACCCTGCCGGTGCCCCACTCCTTGCCGCGACCAACACACGCTGACACCAGCAGTTCTTCCTGCGGCAGCGGTCGAGGGGCTCAGCGGTCGAGTGGAACCTCGATGACGACCGGGCCGGGTGCACCGGTGAGCGCGGCATCCAGTTCGCTGCGGGTCGTCGCCCGCACGTAGTCCCAGCCGTAGGCCGCAGCGAGGGCGGCGAGGTCGACGTTGTGCGGCGTGAACAGCACACGGTCAAAGGCGTCGCGGTCGGATGTCGCGGCGACTTCAAGCCCGTCGAAGATGGTTCCCCCGCCGTCGTTGCCGACGATGAGCTGCACGCGGGGGCGCGCTTCGCCCGGCGGGAGGAGCAGGCCGCCCGGCTCGTGCAGGAGGGTGAGGTCGCCGAGGAGGAGGCGGGTCGTGCCCGCGACATCCGTCTGGTCTTGGCTCGCGATCGCGACGCCCACCGCGGTCGAGACGGTGCCGTCGATGCCGGCGAGGCCCCGGTTGGCGTGCACGCGGATCTTCTTGCCCGGCACGACCCGGTCGACTTCGCGGATGAGGCGGGAGGAGCCGAGCACAAGTCGGTCGTGCGGCCAGGTGGCGCGCCACACGGCGTCGGCAAGGGCGCGGCGCGAGATGGGGGCGCGGAGTGCCGCGAGGGTCTGCCGCTGGAACGCAGCGGTGACGCTGCCATCGACCGCGTCCGGCGCATCAATGACGGGGGCGTCGTCGCTCGCTTCGATCAGGGCCCGGCTCGTGTGCACCCAGCGTCCCAGCCACGACCGGTCGGGGTCGGGCTCGCCGTCGACCCGCACGGCATCGACGAACTCGGCGACCCGATGACCGGGGTTGTACCCTTCCGGCGCCCGGCCCCGCACCACAATCGTGTGTACGCCGTCGCGTTCGATGAGGGCCGGCACCTCGCGCGACAGTGTCGGATGGCCGAAGAGGATGACGCGTTCCACGCGCCCGCCGAATTCGTCATCGCGCAGCAGCTCACGGTAGGCGGCGACGACGTTCGGGCCGAAGCGGGCGCCGCTCGAGACTTCGGCGAGGAGGGGCGCTCCGAGCGCCCTGGCGGCAGCCTCGGCCTCTGCCCCGGCCGCGTGGCCGGCGATGACGACCGTGTGTGGCGCGGCGGTGAGGGCGAGCGGAGCTCGCGGTCCCGGTGCGGCGAGTGGAGCCGCAACCACGTCGATGGCGCCGGACGGCAAAGCCCCCGACAGGGGTTCGCGGAACGCGATATTGAGGTGCACGGGCCCTGGGGCATCCGAATGCCCTGTCGCCGCCGACCACGCTTCGCGGGCGAGCGTTTCGGCACCGTCGAGATCCGGATGCTCCAACGCGGGCGCATCGACGTCGCGCGTGAACCGCACGGCAGGCCCGAAGATGCCGTGCTGCACGGTGGTCTGGTTCGCGCCGATGCCGCGGAGTTCCGCCGGCCTGTCGCCCGTGATAACAATGAGGGGCACCCCGGAATGATGGGCTTCGAGCACGGCGGGATGCAGGTTCGCGACCGCGGTGCCCGAGGTCGTGATGACGACCACGGGGGTGTCTGATTCAGCGGCGAGGCCGAGCGCGAGAAACGCCGCCGAGCGCTCGTCGATCCGCACATGCAGCCGCGCCCGGTCGGCACGCTCGAGCGCCGCCGCAGCGAGGGCGAGTGCTTGCGATCGTGAACCAGGGCTGACGACGATGTGCCGCACGCCGAGACCGACGAGGTGTGCCAGCAGGCCGATCGAAAACTCGGTCGCCGGGCTCGCGCCGCGCATCAGCCCTTCGGCTCGTCGCTTGAACCCTTCGGCTCGTCGCCCGAGCCTTTCGCGCCCTCATCGTCATCGAGCTGCGCAAGCTTCTCTTCGAGGTCACGGATGCGCTGCTCACGCTCCGTCTCGGTGCCGACCTGGCGGAGAAACGCCGGGTCATCGTCGGGGTAAAGGGGCCGTGTCGAGCGCGGGCCGTTCGTGCCAGCCTTCGGCATCCGCTCTTTGCCGATCGTGAACCACAGCAGGGCACCGATGAGCGGAAGGATGATGATGACAAAAATCCAGGCACCCTTGGGGAGCCCCCTGGCACGGAACTCGTCCGTGCGGATGCAGTCGACGAGCGCATAGACCCAGAAGGCCACCAAGAGTGCCCCGCCAAGGAGGGGAAGGAAGGCGCGCATGGCCTGAGTCTACGCCAGCGGGCCCCGCGGGAGCTGGGCACGGGGGCGGGCCGACCGGGGCCGCGGGCTCCCGACTGGCGGCCAGCGTCGCGTGCGTAGACTCGCGATGTGAAAACTTCGCACCTCTGGCTGCTCTATACACTCCTCCGGCTCGGGCTCTTCGCCGGAATCTTCGCCATCCTGATGGTGCTCGATCAGCTGTGGTGGGTGTCGGCCATCTTCGCGATGCTCATCTCGTTTTCGATCTCGTACCTCTTCTTCAAGGGCACCCGCGACGCGCTCGCGCTCGACCTGCAACAGCGCCGAGAGCGCGGCACTGTCGATCCGGATGCCGACGCCGAGAACGCGGCAAACGACGAGGCCCGCTAAGGGCCGCTCGCCTAGAAGACGATCGCCGCCCCGAGGCCGAGCGCGAACACGAGCGAGGTGATGCTCGCAAGCTTGAGCACGAGCACGAACTCGCCCGGCGTCCTGCCGGTGCTCGCGATGATCGCGGCAGGCACGGCAATGAGCAGCGCAAAGAAGACGTACTTCGCGAGCGTGAAGAGCAACGCAAAGAACACGAGGATGCCGAACGGTGCGAGCAGCAGCACAACGATGAGCACGCGGGAGGCCGTCATGCCGATGAGCACCGAGAGGGTGCGCTTGCCCGACAGACGATCTTGCTCGAGGTCGCGCATGTTGTTGGCAACAAGCACGGCACACGCGAACAGTCCGGCGGCAACACCGAGCAACCATGCCTCGAACGACACCGTGTCGACCTGCACGTACATCGTGCCGGCCGTCGCGACGAGGCCGAAGAAGACGAAGACGACAAGCTCGCCCAGACCGTAGTAACCATACGGATGCTTGCCGCCGGTGTAGAACCATGCGGCGACCAGCGCGGCGGCGCCGACGGCGATGAGCCACCAGTGCCCACTGAGCACAATCACCGTGAGACCGGCAAGTGCCCCGAGGCCGAAGAAGACGAAGGCGACCGCCCGCACCGTCTCAGGTTTCGCCGCCCCTGAGCCTGCGAGCCTCGCTGGGCCGACGCGGTGGGCGTCGGTGCCGCGGATGCCGTCGGAGTAGTCATTCGCGAAGTTCACGCCGATCTGCAGGGAGACGGCAACCGCGAGGCAGAGCAAGGCCCGCACCCAGTGCCAGCCGGCCTCGGGCGCGTAAAAGTATGCGGTGGCCGTGCCGAGCAGGACGGGCGAGATGGCGAGTGGGAGGGTGCGGAGCCTGGCCCCGGCGATCCAATCCGATGCGGTCGCCGGCTTCACCTTGGCTTGCGGCGGGAGCGGCCGCTTGCCGCTTCGTGCCGCCGCAGCGACCTTTCTCGGATCGATCCTCTGCTGCTTCGCACTGCGCTGTCTGGCCACCTCAGGATTCTATGGTGTCTGTGCTGGCCGCGAGCGCCGTGAGGGCGGCCCGGTCGGGCTTTCCCGACGTGAGGGTGGGCAGTGTGTCGAGGCGCAGCATCCGGGCTGGCCGCGCCGCCGGGCCGAGCCGGGCACCGAGATCGGCCCGCACCGCGTCGAAGTCGCCACCCGTCGCCCCCGTCGTGATGAGCACGGGAACCTCACCCCACCGAGCGTCGGCAGCGCGCACCACCAACGCCGTCTCGAACCCGGCGTGCTCCTGCACCACACGCTCAACCGCCCCAAGCGACACCTTGAGACCCCCGGAAACAATGACATCGTCGAGGCGACCGGTCACGCGGAGCACCAGAGCGCCGTCGCCCCCCGCGCCGAGCTCGCCGGCATCACCCGTGCGATACCAACGCACGCCGTCGCGCATGACGAATGCAGCATCCGTTCGCTCCGTATCGCCGAGATAGCCCTCGGCCAGGGTCGGCCCCGAAAGCTCCACCTCGCCATCGACAACCGCAACCCCCACCCCGGTGAGCGGCACCCCGTCGTAGACGCAACCACCAGAACTCTCACTCGATCCATAGCTTCGGATGACCCTGAACCCGAGCCCGAGCGCCGAATCGAGCACCGCCCGCGGCATCGCCTGCCCGCCGACCACGATGGCGTCGAGCCCCCGCACGGATTCATGCACTTCAGGATGCTCGATGAGCCGCTGCAGCTGCGTCGGCACGAGCGAGACGTAGTGACGCTGGCCGGGGTCGAGGCGTCGCACCGCTGCCGCGAAGGCAACAGGTTCGAACGGGCCAGCGAGCACGGCGGGGTCGGTCTGCGCGGCGATCGACCGCGTGAGCACGTTGAGCCCCGCAATGTAGTGCGCCGGGAGCGCGAGCACCCACTGGCCGGGGCCGCCGAGCGCCGCGTCGGCCGCCGCCGCGCTCGCAAGAAGCGCGTCAGCGGTGAGCGCGACCCGCTTCGGGCGACCAGTGCTGCCACTCGTCTCCACGACGAGGGCGATGCGCTGGGGAACGCGGGCCGGCAGATCGACGGGCGCAGCAGCATCCGCGGGTCTCGGCACGATCGCCGGGCCGCCAGCGAGTGCCCCGCGGAGCGCCTCGAGCACCCCGCGGGCATCCCCCGCATCGACGACCCTCAGCTCGCGCACGACCGGCTCAGTACTGCCAGGGGTATGGCGACCAGTCCGGTTCGCGCTTCTCGAGGAACGAATCGCGGCCCTCGACGGCCTCATCGGTGCCGTAGGCGAGCCGTGTGGCCTCCCCCGCGAACACCTGCTGGCCGACCAAGCCGTCATCAACAGCATTGAAGGCAAACTTCAGCATCCGGATCGCAGTGGGCGACTTCGTGAGGATTTCCTCCGCCCAGTCGAGCGCGGTCGCCTCAAGCTCGGCGTGCGGCACAACCGCATTCACCGCACCCATCTCGTAGGCGCGCTGCGCGCTGTACTCGCGGGCAAGGAAGAAGACCTCGCGGGCATTCTTCTGCCCGATCTGCCGCGCAAAGTAGGCGCTGCCGTAACCAGCGTCAAACGACCCGACGTCGGCATCCGTCTGCTTGAAGCGGCCGTGCTCCTCGCTCGCGATCGTGAGGTCGCAGACGACGTGGAGCGAATGGCCGCCGCCCGCCGCCCAGCCGGGCACGACCGCGATGACCACCTTTGGCATGAAACGGATGAGGCGCTGCACCTCAAGAATGTGGAGGCGGCCCGAGCGCGCGGCGTCGATGCCCGTCGCGGTCTCGCCCTCCGAGTACTTGTAGCCGTCGCGGCCCCGAATGCGCTGGTCGCCGCCGGAGCAGAACGCCCACCCGCCGTCTTTTGCGCTCGGCCCGTTGCCGGTGAGCAGCACGACTCCGATGCGCGGGTTCTGCCGTGCGTCATCGAGGGCGCGGTAGAGCTCATCGACCGTGTGCGGGCGGAACGCGTTGCGCACCTCCGGCCGATTGAACGCGACACGGGCGACCCGCCCCGTCGTGTCGCGGTGGTATGTGATGTCGGTGAGCGACTCGGCGCCGGGCGCGAGCACCCACCGCGATGAGTCGAACAGTTCAGAGACGTCGGTCATGAGCCCAGCCTACGGTCGGCGCTAGCGGTCGTAGACCTCGCGGCGGTGCGCAGCCCGCACGACAGTGACGGTCAGTTCCGCATCGAACACGTCATAGATCACTCGGTAGTCGCCGATGCGGATCCGCCAAGCTGTCTGCTCCCCAACAAGCTTTATTGCTCTGTGAGGCCGCGGGTCTTCCGCCAGCTCCCCGATCGCGTCGAGTACGCGATCACGCGTAGGCCGCGGAAGCTTCTTCACCTGCCGTGCAGCAGCAGCGGTGAACTCAACGCGATAGCTCACGACGCGAAGTCTGAACGCACCTCGTCAAGTGCAACCCTGGTGCCGTCGTCGGACTCTTTGGCCTGACGATACGCAGCTACGTCCTGCGCCATCTCGAATTCTTCGAGCGCTTCCAGATCCGCCACGCTGACCATCACAGCGGCAAGCTTTCCGTTGCGGGTCACACCGATGCGCTCGCCCGCATACATCGTGCGGCCGAGCACATCAGAGAGTTGACTGCGCAGCTCGCGCGTCGTAACTTCGCTCGATATTGTGTCCATGCGGTAATAGTAGCATTTGTAGCGCTTGTGTACACATGTTGATGGTGTCGTCTGTCCCAGCCGACGTGTGGCCGGGCAAGACCGTCGCCTCAGTCGAGCGCGGAGAACACGGCGACCTGTAGCCACGGGTTCGAGAGCACACCAACCACAATGCCCGCGAGCCCCCACCAGCGGCCGAAGCTGCCGATGAGCGCGACCAGGCCGAGCACGACGGCAGCAGCGGTGAGGCCGTTCGCCACCCAGGCGAGCACGGATGCGACCGCCCACGACGTTTCGGTGGCCGACGCGGGCGCCGCCATCGTGATGGCGACAACCACCACGGCGAGCCCAACGACCGCGAGGATGACGGAGAGGATGCCTGGCAGTTGTCGGGTGCGCATTCTCATGACGCGAGCCTATTCCACACCGAGAATGCAGGCTGATGTTGCCAGACTGTGTGCATGCTCCCCACGATCGACGACCTCCTCGCAACGGCGCGAGTGGTCGCACTGCCTCTGCGCACCACATTCCGCGGCATCGACGTGCGCGAAGCGCTCGTCCTCGAAGGGCCGCGCGGCGCCACCGAGTTCTCACCGTTTGTCGAGTACGACGATGCCGAAGCGGCCGCGTGGCTGGCCGCCGCGATCGACTTCGGGTGGGGTGACGAGCCTGCCCTGTTCCGCAGCAGTGTGCGCGTCAACGCCACCCTCCCCGTCGTGGAGCCCGCCCGCGTCGCAGAAATACTCGACCGTTTTGCTGGCTGCCGCACCGTCAAACTCAAAGTGGCCGACCCGGCGCACACCCTCGCGGACGATGTCGCCAGGGTCAAAGCGGTGCGCGACTATCTCGGGCCGGAGGGTCGCATCCGCGTCGACGCCAACGGCGGGTGGACGGTCGATGAGGCCGAACGTGCCGTGCACGCCTTCGCAGAGTTCGATCTTGAGTATGTCGAGCAGCCGTGCGCCACCGTCGAAGAGTTGGCGCAAATCCGCACCCGCATCAAATACATGGGCATCCCTGTCGCCGCCGACGAAAGTGTGCGCAAAGCGAGCGACCCCCTCGCGGTTGCCCGGGCGGGGGCCGCCGACCTCCTCGTCATCAAAGCGCAACCCCTCGGCGGCATCACCGCCGCCGAACGCATTGTGAGCGCGGCGGGGCTCCCCGTGGTGGTGTCAAGCGCACTCGACACGAGCATCGGGCTTTCGATGGGCGCGCACCTCGCCGCCGCGCTCCCCCAGCTCGACTACGACTGCGGGCTCGGCACCGCCGCACTCCTTGCCGCCGATGTGACGGATGCCCCGCTCACCCCGGTCGACGGTGCAGTGCCCGTGCGCCGCATCGAGGTGAGTGCGGCGTTGCTCGACCGGCACGCGGCATCCGACGACCGCCGTGACTGGTGGCTGGAGCGCCTGCGCCGCTGCCACGCCCTGCTCGCCGCCGAGGCGTAGAAGCGTGGTTGGATCAACATCGTGACCCGGCCGTCTTCCATGTGGTCGCCAGAGGAAGCCCGCCAGTACTGCGACTATGTGATCGCCCGCGAAGACACGCTCCTCACAGATCTGGCGCACTGGGTTCGTGACACTGACGGGCCGCTTGACGAGCTCGATGCGGGCGTCGCGAGTCTCGTGCCATTGTGGGTCTGGGCCCTCGATGTTCTTGACCGAGATGCCCCAGCATTGGATCCCGTACTCCTGAGTCGCCCACTCACCCACTACATCAAGTTCGTGGTGCAGCGAATCGAGCCACAGACTCGATGGGAGGTCAAACACGAGCGATCCGCCCGCGGCGAGACATACTTCAATCATCACGCGACCGGCTTGTGGCTACCGTCGCTCGACGCTGTATGGGTTCCGAAGGTGCCAGTGCAGAGTGTCGCGTCGGGCTTCCGCCATTTCAGGGGCAGCGATTCCCTCCGGGATTGGTTCTCATTCGCGATTGGTCGCCATCTTCCGGCCTCAGACCAGTCACGCCGCCCGTCCATGCTTACGCCGTACGCCAGCCGACCGCTCGTCGCTCATGATGATCCAATCCGAGTGCCGCCGCAGTTCGATGCGCTCCCTGTGGAGATATCTGAGGCGGATGAGGACGGCGACGGCGGTGAGTTGGAGATTCACCGCGGTGCCAGCGGTGCCGAGGAGTTGGAGTCCCTTCCCCCGCTTGACCGATCCCTGGTTGCTAGGGGGCTGACCGCAGCCGGGTTCCGCTCCTCGACGAAAGAGGTGGTGAGCGAGAGCGACCTCGACACCAATGAGGACTTCCTTCACCGTGACGGCTTCGCCACAGCGACAGTCTTCGCATCCGGTGGTGAGGTGCGGGTGATCGCGATAGAGAGTTTCAACGCGACGCGACACAACTGGCGACCCCTACTCCGGGAGCTCAAGGGTCTCGCCGCACAACTCGGCGCCGACCTCCACATGGATGGGTAGCAAGCCGGCCGCCTGCGCCGGGCGCGCTCCGCTGCAGCGGCCACGTGCATTGCGTGTGTAAAGTCCGGAGCGAGGGGGACACCATCGTGAACCGTACATTCCCGGAACTGTCGCTAGATGAAGCTCGGCGGTATTGCGACTATGTCATCTGTCGGGAGGACGCGCTGCTGACGGACCTGGCGCACTGGATCGCCGCCACTGATGGTCCGTTAGATGAGTTGGATGCGAGCCTCGAGAGCCTCGTACCGCTCTGGCGCTGGGTCGTGGACTTCACCGATCAGGGAATGCCCGGTGTGCCTCCCGGGACTGAGTACACAGTCGCCGATCCTCTTCGTGAGTCGCTCGCCCACTACGTGAAGTTGGTGGTGGAGCGTGCCGACCCTGGTGCGAGATGGCAAGTGAACGTCGACATCATTGGCACAATTCCTTCCTCCGACCACCACGCTCCTGGGGTGTGGGTGCCGTCCCGAAACATGGTGTGGGTACCGGTGATCTTCATCCGGGCTACGGGAGTCATCCAGGGTACATTTCGGGATCCTGCCACGATGCGGACGTTGCTTGCCAGCGTGATCGCACGCAGCCTGTCGACCTCCGACCAGTCGCGTCGTCCCTCCGTGCTCGCTCCGTATGCCGCCCGACCGCTCGTCCCCCTGGATGACCCTGTGCGCATACCGCCCGTCTTTGACGAGCCCGAGATCGAGGAGCCCGCCTCACTCGACGACCTCGACGGCGGCGAGCTCGAGATCCACCGCGGTGCAACATACTCAGACGAAGGCACTTGGCAACGCTTTCGGGCGCTCAAGCCCTCGATAGTCGCGGAGGGACTCAGCGCGGCAGGCTTCCTCACCGGCGACGAGTTGCCCGTGACTGTCGCCGATCTGAGTGACGGGGAGACGTTCATCCATCGCGACGGCCTTGCCATGGCGACGATTTTCGCCGCAGGTGGCAAACCTCGCATCATCTCGGTCGAGAGCATCCGCGCCACGGTGCAGAACTGGCCACCACTGCTCGAAGAGCTTTACCGCCTCGCCAGACGCCTGAAAGCGACCCTTCACCTCGAGGGCTAGGCAGCGACGGCTGTTGAGGTTTCGATACGGCGCTGAAGCGCCTACTCAACCAGCGGCGAGACCTACAGCCCGCTGTAGCTGTGCAGTCCCTTGAAGAAGAGGTTGACGACGGTGTAGTTGAAGATCACTGAGGCGAAACCGATGAGGGCGAGCCAGGCCGAGCGGGCGCCGCGCCAACCGCGGGTTGCCCGCGCGTGGATGTAGCCGGCGTAGATCGTCCAGATGATGAACGTCCACACCTCTTTGGTGTCCCAGCCCCAGTAGCGACCCCAGGCGCGTTCGGCCCAGATGGCGCCGGCGACGAGGGTGAACGTCCAGAAGACGAAGCCGACGACGGTGACGAGGTAGGCGGAGTTTTCGAGCTTGAAGGCGTTGGGGAGGGTGCGGAGAAAGCCGAGGCCTTTGCCGCCCGCTTCGCGCCGCGCCTGCAGCAGCTGGAGCAGTGAGAGCGCCGCGCCGATCGCGAAGAGCGCTGTCGCGAGTGCCGCGACGAAAACATGGATGACGAGCCAGGCCGAATCGAGCGCGTCGGGTAGCGGCTTGACCGGCACATAGAAGTTGACGGTGCCGACGCCGAGCGAGATAAGCACGAAGCCGGTCATGTAGACCCCAAGAAACTTGAGGTTCTGCCAGAACTGCAGCAGGACAAAGACGACCGAAATGATGGCCGAGGAGGTGAGCGAGAACTCGAACATGTTCGCCCACGGCACGAAGCCCTGCGCGACCCCGCGCAGCACCACAGCGCCGACGTGCACGAGGGTTGCGAGCACGGTGAGCGCGAAGGCGACGCGTTCGAACACGTAGCGAGGTTGTGGTGCCGCCACGGCCTTGCGCTCGAGTGTCGCCGTCGCAGTCGTTGACGCCCCACCGGCATTCGCGAGCTGCCCCTCCGTCATCGCAAGCTGGCTTGCAGCGCTCGATGTGTTGGCCGAGCGCTTTGCCAGGTCGATCGTGAAGAGGATGAACGCGAGCGTGTACACCGCCATCGCCGAATAGATCGCGACAAGCGAGTAGGAATCGAGCGTGGCAGCCATCAGTTCATCGTATCCCGGAGCGCCGCACTGTGACGCTCAGCTAGGCCGCCAACGGCGGCATCGAGACCGGGGTCGTCGCCGCGCGCAAGGCCCGCATACTCGAGACGGATGCCGCCATCGTCGTCGACCGCTTTGACCCAGACGCGACGCCGCGGCACGAAGAGCCCCGTGATGAGCCCCCCGATGACGAGGATCACGAAGAAGAGCACCCAGCCCGCGGTGGGGTCGTAGTGGACATCGAATGAGGCAAACCTCAACACCGATTCGTTGCTCGGCGACGTCTCGGTCATGTCGTCGAAGGTCACGGTGCCGAGTCCGTCTGGCAGCGTGTACGACTCGCCCGGCGTGAGCACGATCGAATCGAGGCCGGAGTCGCCGCCGACGATCTCAGTCATGTCATCGACGTTGAGTGAATACACGGAACGCGGGGTGCCGTCATCGATGCCGAGGTCGCCCGTGTACACATTGAGGGTGAGCACGGGCTCATACAGGTCGGGAAAGGTGGAGGTGAGGGCGCCGGTGTCGAGCTCCGCCGCCGTCGGATAGAAGAAGCCGCGCATGCCGATCTGCTCTGGCAGGGCATCCGGCACCTTGATGATGCCGAGCGACGTGAGGTTGTCGTCTTGCGGGATGAACGGCACGGCGCCAGTGAACGCGATGTTGCCGTCGGCATCCGTCACCGTGATGTGCGGCGCATAGCCGTTGCCAACGAGGTAGGTGTCGAGCCCCATGATGTTGAGCGGCTCGTTGACCCGCACCTCTGCCTCATACGGGTCTTGGTCGTCTTCGTAGACCGTGACATCCGCCCTGAAGTTGCTCGCAAACCCGAACGCGTTGACGTTCTCCATCTCGTAGCTCGCCGAGAAGTCGTTGAGCGTGAGGCGGTAGGGCGGCAGTGTCGACTCGTCGAAGAAGCTGCCGGATTCGAAGCTGTCGTAGTCGTTGAGCACGTTGACGAAGGGTGCACCCTCCACGACCACCTTCTGGCCGTTGTAGGCGAAGCCGCTGCCGAGGGCCACCGAGACGAGCACCCCGATGAGCGCGGTATGGAAGACAAGGTTGCCGGTTTCGCGCAAATACCCGCGCTCGGCCGACACCGAATGCGTGCCAGCCGACTCGAAGACCCGCACCCGATAGCCGGAGCGGCGCAGCATCGATCGCGCCGACTCGATGGCGGATGCCGCGGTGACACCCTCCACGCGGCCCGCGCGGTAGGTCTCGAGCCGCTGCAGGCGTGCCGGCGTTTTCGGTGGGGGCGTGCGGAGCGCCTTCAGGTGGTGGCTCGTGCGCGGGATGACGCAGCCGATGAGCGAGACGAAGAGCAGCAGGTAGATCGCCGAAAACCAGACGGAGCTGAACACGTCGAAGAGCTGCACCGCATCGAGCACGGGGGCAAGATCGGGGTAGTCGGTGTAGTACTGCACGACACCGTTGGGGTCGGCCGAACGCTGCGGCACGAGCGACCCCGGGATCGCCGCGAGGGCGAGCAGGAGCAAGAGCACAAGGGCGGTGCGCATGCTCGTGAGCTGGCGCCAAAAGAATCGCAGCATGCCGACGAAGCCGAGTGCTGGCTGGTTCACGTCGTCGCCGCGTGGCGTTGGTGCCGCGCTGTCGATGTGGTCAGATGGCCGGGACAAAGCTGCCGATCACCGACCCCAGGGTCGATGTGAACCGGGTCCAGAGACCAGAGACCATGAGCACGCCGATGAGCACGAGCATCCCGCCGCCGATGAGGTTCACCACACGGATGTTGCGCTTGAGCCACGCCACCGAGCCGGAAACCCAGCCGAAGCCGAGGGCGACGAGCAGGAACGGGATGCCGAGGCCAAGGCAGTAGGCGGCACCGAGGAGCGCACCCCGCCCCGGCGAACCACCGTCGAGGCTCAACGCGAGTACGGCCGCGAGTGTCGGGCCGATGCACGGCGCCCAACCGAGGCCGAAGACGATGCCGAGAAAGGGGGCACCGACGAGCCCGGTGGCGGCCTGCCATCGCGGCTTTACGGTGCGCTGCATCGCGGCAAACCGGCCCATGAACACGAGCCCCATCACAATAATCACAACACCGGCGATGCGGGTGATGAGATCCATCCAGCGCTCAAGCAGGAGTCCGGCCACGCCAAACAGCAGGCCGAAGGTGACGAACACGACGCTGAAACCGAGCACGAAGAGCAGCACCCCGAGCAGCAGGCGATTGCGGGAGCGGCGGCGGCCGGCATCCGTATCGGAGCCCTCGGCGACGCCCCCGATATAGCCGAGGTAGCCGGGCACGAGGGGCAGCACGCAGGGTGAGGCAAACGAAACGAGCCCGGCGAGGATGGCGAGCGGGATGGCGATGAGAAGGTTGCCGCTGAGGACGATCTCGCCGATGCCCACTACAGTTCCTCTGCGACGAGCTCGCGGATCACCGTGTCGAGATTCGACGGCGCGGTGATCTGCCCGAGAAAGCGCGCGGCGACGCGGCCCTCTTTGTCGAGCACGAGGGTCGTTGGCACGGCGGCCGGCGACGCCTGGCCGGCGAACGCGAGGCGCACCTCACCCGTGTCGGCGTCCATGATCGACGGGTAGGTGATGCCGTAGGTGCGCGCAAACGCGAGCGCCGTGTCGGCTTGATCGATCGTGTTCACCCCGATGAACGTCACGCCGGAGTCTTTGTGCTTCTGGTACAGCGATTCGAGATCTGGGGCTTCGGCGCGGCAGGGGCCGCACGCCGCGTACCAGAAATTCACGACCACAACACGGCCGGCGTAGTCATCGTTTGACACCTCGACGCCGGTATCGGTCATGCCGCTGTAGCTTGGCGCCTCGGCGCGCGACTCCGCGGGGATTTCGAGAATGGTGCCGTCAACCGACTCTGTTCCACCGGAGCCGCCGTTGCCGTATTGCTCGGCAAGCTCGTCGCTCGTGCATCCGCTCAGCACAAGACCAGCCACCGCCGCGACGAGCACGGCGCGGCGCCATCGAGTCGCGCGCATCGTCACACCGCCCCCAAATCGGCGGCCTGTGCGAGCAAGGCCGCTGCCGGCTCGGTGTAGCCGGTCTCAACGAAGACGTCATCCTCACGCGTCAGCGTCGTGATGCTTGAGAGGCTGCAGCGCCGCTTGCGGGGGTCGTGATAGAGCTTGCGGCCCGTGACGTAGCGCTGCACCATCACGATGGGCATCTGATGGCTCACCATGACAATCTCGCCGTCATCAACCGAGTTCCACGCATCCTCGAGCACCGCGAGCATGCGGTCGGCGACACTCGCGAACGGTTCGCCCCAGCTCGGCTTGAGCGGGTTCACCACCAAGGGCCACGATGCGGGGCGGAGCAACACCTTGGGGCCGAACTCGAAGGTCTTGCCCTCAAAACGGTTCGTCGGTTCGATGAGACGCTCGTCGGTTGTGATCTCGAGGCCGAACTGCTTCGACCACGGCTCGGCCGACTCCTGCGCCCGCTGCAGCGGCGATGCATAGAGCGCAGCCACCGGATGCTCGGCCAGCGACGTTGCGGCGATCTCCGCCATGCGGTGCCCGAGTTCGGAGAGGTGGAAGCCGGGGATGCGCCCGTAGAGCACGCCCTCCGGGTTGTGCACCTCACCGTGGCGCACGAGGTGGATGAGGGATGCAGGCACGGTTCCAGTCTAGGCAGGCGTCACCTTTGGATTCGCTCCACCGCCGGTTGAGTAGGCCCGCCAGGGCCGTATCGAAACCAGACCGTGATCCAGAGGGTTTCGATACGGCCGCGGGCGGCCTACTCAACCGACGGAACTACACTTGAGCGCGTGACTGAACGCACCCTCATCAAGAACCTGGCCGCAGCATCCGACGGCCCCACCTCTGTTTCCGGCTGGGTGGAGACGGTGCGAGACCAGAAGAAGGTGCAGTTCGTCGTGCTCCGCGACGAGTCCGGCGCCGTGCAGCTCGTGCACCCGCGCATCTTCAACGAGGATGGCACGCCGGCAGAGGATGCGGTGGCCGAGACCATCTCCGGGCTCAGCCAGGGCAGCTTCGTCACCGCGTCGGGTGAGCTCAAGCACGACGAGCGCGTCAAGCTCGGCGGCGTCGAGATCAAGCTCGACGCGCTCGAGGTCGTGTCACAGGCCATCCCCGAGACGCCGATCGCCGACGACAGCGGCATCGACAAGCGCATGGACTGGCGCTTCATTGATCTCCGCGTGCCGAAGCACTCGCTCGTCTTCAAGGTGCAGACGACCCTGGAGCACGCGTGGCGCACCTATTGGATCGACAACGACTTCATCGAGATCCACACCCCCAAGCTCATGGCGAGCGCGAGCGAATCCCGCGCCGAGCTCTTCGAGGTCGAGTACTTCGAGACCAAGGCCTACCTCGCCCAGAGCCCCCAGTTCTTCAAGCAGATGGCGCAGCCGGCCGGCTTTGGCAAGGTCTTCGAGATTGGACCTGCCTTCCGCGCCGACCCCTCGTTCACCTCACGTCACGCGACCGAGTTCACCTCGGTGGACGCCGAGATCAGCTGGATCGACTCGCACGACGACGTCATGCGGATGCACGAAGAGCTGCTTGTCGCCGGCATCACCGCCGTCAAGGCGAAGCATGGTGCCGAGATCGAGGCACTCTTCGGCTTCGAGCTGCAGGTGCCGACGACCCCGTTCCCCCGCATCCCGCTCGCCGAGGCGAAGCGCGTCGTGGCCGAGCGCGGCTACGAGGTTCCCCGCGCCGACGACGACATGGACCCGGAGGGTGAGCGCCAGATCGCCGCCTACGTCAAAGAGACGTTTGGGCACGATTTTGTCTTTCTCACCGACTACGCCTCGAGCATCCGGCCGTTCTATCACATGCGTCACGAGGGCGACGGGTCGCTCACCAAGAGCTACGACCTCATCTACAACGGCGTCGAGATCTCGACGGGCGCCCAGCGCGAGCACCGCGTTGATGTGCTCATCGAGCAGGCAAAGGAGAAGGGTCTCGACCCCGAAGAGCTCGACTTCTACCTCGACTTCTTCCGCTACGGGGTGCCGACCCACGGCGGCTTCGGCATGGGTCTCTCACGCGTGCTCATGCTCATGCTCGGGCTGCCGAACCTGCGCGAGACCACGTACCTGTTCCGCGGGCCGAACCGCCTGCTGCCGTAGGGCGCACCTACCAGGCTTCGGCCGGGGCCTTGATGATCTCGACCGGGTCGTAGTGCCAGTGGGCACCGTTGTTGTAGTGGCTGGTCGCCCATGGCGACGCCCAGATCGCCGCCTCGGTGACCTCGGTCGCGGCTGAGGCGGCAAAGCCGTCGCGGATGCCCGCATAGCCGGGCGGCGTATGCAGCGCTTCGGCGGCATTCTGCGCCGCGACCCGGAGGTTCGGATACGAGCCGAGGCCCCCACCGCCGCCAGAACCCCACCCGTTGTTGAGCGGGTTGTTGCGGTTCCACCAGCTCTTCACGTAGTTCTCCTGTCGCATCCACCGCAAAATCACCGTGACGTTGTTCTCTGTCACCGGCCAGTCGCCATAGAGCAGCACGAGGCTCGCCCAGTCACGGTTCGTGCCGCCGGCGACATACGTGTCAACCCCCGGCGTCGCCGCGTAGCTGTCACGGACGGTCGGCTCGACCGGTGCCGGGGTGACGATCTCCAACGATTGCGCCGCCGGTGCAGCACTCGTGTCGGCCGCGGCAGTGCCCGCCAGATTGGGGAACACCGCGACCGCCATCACGAGCACCATGGCAAGCGCTGCGACTCCCAGCCCGGCAAATGCACCCGGGCGGATGCCACGGCGCGCGTGACCCGTCAGGCGCGAGCCCGGCGATGGCAGCGTCGCGAGCATGCCGGTCCACGTGGAAGCCTGCGCGGCGCGGCGGCGCCCGCGGCGCTGTAGCTGTCCATCAGGCCGGGGCTGTCCATCAGGCTGTGGGTGGCGGGTCGAAGTCATGACAGCGGCCCACCCTAAGGGCGAACCCTGCGAGTCTGCCCCGTGACGATCTACTCGGCGAATGCCGGCGGCTCGTCCTTGCCTGCCTCCTCAAGGCGGTCGGCCTCTTCTTTCGTGGCGTGCACCGCACCGTCGGCGTGGTCGGCGGGCCCGTACACCGTGTAGAGCACGAGCGGGTTGGGGCCCGTGTTGACGAAATTGTGGTGGTGTCCAGCCGGCACCACGACAAGGTCGCCCTGTGCGAGCTTGCGCTTCTGCCCCGAGACGGTGGCTTCGCCGGTGCCGCTCACGATCGTGAGAATCTGGTCGTTCTCCGGATGCGTCTCCGCACCGATCTCGCCGCCGACGGGAATCGTCATGATGACGAGCTGCGTGTGCTCGCCCGTCCAGAGCACGCGCCGAAAGTCGGCACTCTTCTCGGCTTCTGTAGCAATGGTGAAGTGGATGAGATTCGTCATGTTCCGGACGTTACGCCCCGAGCCTGCAACGTGGGCTGTGAAAATCGGGTGAGGCCTGCTTCGCGCCGAGGTCGAGCACGGTGGGCGACTCGGGCACGATGCTAGCGTGGCGGCATGAGCCGCAACGATCCCGCACGCACCCCCGCCATCGAGTCCGGCGAGGCCCTCCTCGAGATTCTCCGTCGACACATCGATGTCGTGGCGGCCGGGTCTGGCAGCGAGCGCGAGGCCGAAGACACCGACCGACAACTGTGGGAGGCGGTCGGTGCATACGGCGACGCCCTCGACGAGCTGTTCGACGAGGCCGAAGAGCCGGACGAGTCTGACGGCGCCGACGAGCTCACCCTCACGGTGCGAGCCCGCTACGACTACACGGTCATCGACGAGAAGGCGCTCATGCAGTCGAGCGAGGGCATCGGTGCGGCGATCGGCCAGCTCATCGAACGCCACGGCAAGCCGCTCCCCGCCCTTGAGGTTGATGCACTCGAGACCGGCAGTGGCCTTGTCACGGTGCATCTCGGCGGCGAACCGCTCACCGCATCCGACTTCGACACCGCCGAGGAATCTGAAGACCTGCTGCTGGTCGCGCCAGAGGAGCGCCTTGTGTTCGTGCGCGATGAGCCTGTCTACGAGTCACGCGCTGAGGCCGAGGCGGCGGCGAAGCGCCACTAGGCCTCATTCAAGCGGTGGGCCTCGTTCAGACGGTGGCGAGCAGCGCGGCACGCAGCCGGTCGGGGTCGATGCGCCAGATGTTGTGCACGCTCCCGTCGATGAGCAGCACCGGGATCTCCTCGGAGTAGCGGTCGAGCAGCGCCGGATCGTCGACGATCGAGCGTTCCTCCAGTGTCGCCACGACCCCGGATGCCGCGGCCGCAAGTTCAGCGAGCACGCCGGTGACCGTCTCCCGCGCGTCGTCGCACAGGTGGCACCCCGGTCGGATGAGCAGTGTGAGCTCGGTCATGTCACCACTCTAGGCACGAGGCAGAGCGTCTGGGCGCGAGGCAGAGCACGCTCGGCAACGCAGAAACGCCAGGCGTGATGCCTGGCGTTTGCGAAGTGGCGATTGTCGCCGGAGCAACGTCGCGGTGCGACGCTGCTACTTCTTGTTGCGTCGCTGGTGGCGCGTCTTGCGAAGCAGCTTGCGGTGCTTCTTCTTCGCCATACGCTTGCGACGCTTCTTGATTACTGAACCCATACGCACCTCATAAATTCTGGCTTCACTGATTCGTGAACGGTCGACCGGGTCCGTTCAGAACCGCGGAAAAATGCCTCTCGACAGTGTAGCCGAGATTCGGCGAGGCGAGTTGACAGCGCTGGAGTCAGCCGACGTCGGCGATATGCGACTGGATTGCGGCCTGCACGGCGGATTCTGGAACGCGGAATGATCGCCCAAAGCGGATGGCGGGCAGCTCTCCGGAGTGCACGAGTCGATACACGGTCATCTTGGATACGCGCATCATGTCGGCGACCTCGGCCACCGTCAAGAATTTCACGTCAGAAAGATCGCGTGACATCGAATACCCCTCATGCAGAGCACTCGGTGCGGGTGTGACTGGAGTGCTGAAACGCCACTCTAGGGGTAGATGTGACTGATTGTCTATACAGCGCATGTCGCGGCATCGAACACAGGGCTGCGGCGTGGCGCGACTTCAGTCTTTCTTGAGCTTCTTCTTGATCGGTTCAAGCACCCGGCGCTCGAGGTTTTCGGATGCCTCCTCGAAACGGTGGCGCGCACCGTGCGTCGCATCGGCCACAGCACGGCCCATCGCGGTGCCCGCCTCGGCCGGATGGTGCAGTGTCTCGCCAGCCCGACGGAGGGGTGCCGGCAGCGGCGCACCCGACCACGCGGCGAACGTGGTGGCGCCGTGTGCGACCTCAGCCGCGGCATCCGTGTCATAGCCTGCGCCGAGAAACGGGAGGAGCCAGTCTTCAACGACCTCAAGGGGGGCCGACTCGAGCCGGTAATAGCGGTGCTGACCGACCTCGCGGACAGCCACAAGGCCAGCATCCCGCAGCACTTTCAGGTGCTTGGAGACGGTTGGCTGGGTGAGCCCGAGGGTCTCGACGAGATCGCCGACGCTGATGTCCCCGCCGGGGTTATCTATTGCAGAGTAGCGCTCGAGAAGTATGTGCAGGAGTTCGCGGCGGGTCGCATCCGCTATCACCCCAAAAATATCCGCCATGGCAACAGGCTAATGGGCTTGGCCGAGGAGTACCATGGCAAGCTGTTGCGGGGCCACCGCCGACGCGGGAGGGGACTAGGGACGAATGCGCACGAAGCCCGTGACTCGCGCGAGTGCTAGTGGCCGATTCCGCGACGCGTTCGACGCGTTCGCCACCGGTTCGCCCGCGCGATTCGCGATCCTCGTCTTCACGACGCTCATTGTCATCCTCACCATCGTGCTGATGCTCCCCATCTCGCACGCCGAAGATCAGTCGACCTCGTTTGCTGACGCCCTCTTCACCGCGGTCTCGACCATCTGTGTCACCGGCCTCACGGTCGTCGACATGGGCACCCACTGGAGCCTCTTCGGCAATATTGCGATCCTGGTGGGGTTGCAGGTCGGCGGCATCGGGGTGCTCACCGTCGCCAGCCTGATGGGCCTCGTCGTGTCGCGGCGCCTCGGGCTGCGAGCCCGCCTCATGGCGGCAAGCGACACCAACCCCTCCCGCATCCACCACGGCCCCGTCTCGGAGTCGCAGGCGATCAGGCTCGGTGAAATCGGCTCGCTGCTCGCAACGGTAGCGATCAGCGCCTTCATCATTGAGCTCATCGTCGCCGCCATCATCTATCCGCGGCTGCTCGTCGCCGGCTTCGATGGGTGGACCGCTGTATGGCAGTCCTTCTATTACGCGGCGTCGGCCTTCACCAACACCGGCTTCACACCGAATCCCGACGGGCTCGGGCCATTCGTCGGAGACCCCTGGATGCTCTCCGTGCTCGCCGTCGCCGTGTTTCTCGGCAGCCTCGGGTTCCCTGTGATTTTCGCGCTCGCTCGCGGCTGGCGCAGCCCGAAGCGCTGGTCGGTGCACGTCAAGCTCACGCTGACCACGACCATCGGCCTCATCTTTCTCGGCGCCATCGCGATCACACTGCTCGAGTGGAACAACCTCGCCACGCTGGGCAGTCAGGACTCGCTGTCGAAACCATTGACCGGGACATTCATCTCGGTGATGTCGCGCTCGGGTGGGTTCTCCACCATCGACATCGGTGCGGCCAATGGCTCCACCCTGCTCGTGCTCGACATGCTCATGTTCGTCGGCGGAGGCTCGGCCTCGACCGCCGGTGGCATTAAAGTGACAACACTCGCCGTGCTCTTTCTCGCGGCATTCGCCGAAGCCAAGGGTGACGAGGACATGCAGGTCTTCGACCGCCGCATCCCCACCGATGTGCTTCGACTCGCGGTGAGTGTCACCCTGTGGGGCGCGACGATCGTCGCGAGCGCAACCATCTTCATCCTGCACCTCACGAAGGCACCGCTCGATCTCGTGCTCTTCGACGTCATCTCAGCGTTTGCGACCTCTGGCCTGAGCACCGGTCTCACCGAAACGCTGCCAGACCCCGGCAAGTACGCCCTCGCGGCCACCATGTGGGCCGGTCGCGTTGGTACAGTGACGTTGGCCGCCGCCTTGGCGGCCTCCCAACGCCGACAGTTGTTCAGGCGAGCGGAAGAGAGGCCCATCGTTGGTTGACCGTATCCCCCACGACGCCCCGGTGCTCGTCATCGGCCTCGGCCGATTCGGCGCGGCAACCGCCGGCCAGCTCGACCGGCTCGACCGCGAGGTCCTCGCGGTCGACACCAATCCGGCGCTCGTGCAGAAATGGTCGGAGCGCGTCACCCACACGGTGCAGGCGGATGCACGCAGCATCGATGCACTCCGGCAAATCGGTGCGCAAGACTTCTCGATCGCGGTTGTTGCGACCGGATCATCCGTCGAGTCGAGCGTGCTCATCACGGCGAACCTGGTTGACCTCAAGATTCCCCAAATCTGGGCGAAAGCGATCAGCCAGTCACACGGCAAGATCCTCGCGCGCATCGGCGCTAATCACGTGATCTATCCGGAGGCCGAAGCCGGCGAACGCGTCGCCCACCTCGTCTCGGGCCGGATGCTCGACTTCATCGAGTTCGACGACGACTTCGCCATCGTGAAGATGTACCCCCCGAAGGCGATCCGCGGGATGACGCTGTCGGAGTCCGGGGTGCGCAAGAAGTACGGGCTCACCGTGGTCGGCATCAAGTCCCCCGGCAAGGACTTCACCTACGCCACAGCCGACACTATGATCTCGAACCACGACCTCGTCATCGTGAGCGGCAACGCCGCCGATATCGAGCGCTTCGCGGCGCAGGCCTGATTCAGCGCAGGCCTGGTTTGGCTCAGCCGCCAGCGCTCATTTCGCGCGAACGGGCGGCCGATGCTTCGACGGCGGCCGTGAGCACGGCCGGCAGGTCGGCATCCTGCAGCACCGTGATGGCGCGTTCCGTCGTGCCGTTGGGGCTCGTGACGTCGCGGCGCAGTTGCTCTGCGGACTTGCCGGAGACGCGAAGCATTTCGAGCGCACCGGTGAAGGTTTGCACGACAAGGCGCTCGGCTTCGTCGGCCGAGAAGCCCTGCGCCTCGGCACCCCGCATGAACGACTCGACCAGGTAGTAGACGTACGCGGGGCCGCTGCCGGAGACCCCGGTCACTGCTTCCATGCGGCCCTCCGGCACCACGAGCGCGAGCCCGACCGCCTCGAAAAGGGCCATGACGCTCGCGAACTGCGCATCATCGACATGCTCGCCGGGGCTGAGCGCCGTCACGCCAAGCCCGACCGCCGTCGGCGTATTCGGCATCGAGCGCACGACCGACGTGCCCGACGGCAGCACCGCCTCCATCGCGGCGATCGACACCGCCGCAGCGACACTCACCACGACGGCGCCCGGCGCAAGGGCAGGCCCGATCTCGCGCAGCACGTCGGCCACCATCCCCGGCTTGACTCCGATGATGACGATGTCGGCACCATCGACGGCGACGAGATTCGCACGGGCATCCGACTCAAGCGAGAGCGAGGTGACAGATGCCGGCCACGAGCGGGCTGCGGCACTGGTATCTGTGCGGTTCGTCACCCGGATGTCGGCGGCGGCGAACCCGCTGTCTGCAAGGAGCCCCCGGAGGATCGAGGAGCCCATGGAGCCGGCACCGAGGAAAGCGATCGTCGGAGGGAAATCTGTCATGGCAGCATCCTAGGATTGATCGCATGAGCGCTACCGGCGGAAGCAAGGCAATCATCGCGGCGCTGCTCGCGAATACGGGCATTGCCATCACCAAGTTCATCGCCTGGTTCTTCTCCGGCTCGAGCGCCATGCTCGCTGAGGGTGTGCACTCGGTTGCCGACGCGGGCAACCAGGCCCTCCTGTTGCTTGGCGGGCGCAAGGCGAAGAAGAAAGCCGACATCGAGCATCCGTTCGGCTACGGCCGCGAGCGCTATGTCTACGCCTTCGTCGTCTCGATCATCCTCTTCAGCGTCGGCGGCGTGTTCTCCCTCTATGAGGGCGTCAACAAGCTCACGCACCCGCACCCCCTTGAGGTGCCGTGGCTGCCCATCGTGGTGCTGCTGATCGCGATCACGCTCGAATCGTTCTCGCTCCGAACCGCCGTGCGGGAGTCGAACCTTGTGCGCGGCAAGCAGACGTGGGTGCAGTTCGTGCGCCGGGCGAAGCAACCAGAACTGCCCGTCGTGCTGCTTGAGGATGTCGCGGCGCTCCTCGGCCTCGTCTTCGCCCTCGCGGGCGTCGGCCTCACCATCCTCACCGGTGACCCGATGTGGGATGCCATCGGAACGATCGCGATCGGCCTGCTGCTCGTGCTCGTCGCCGTCGTGCTCGGCATCGAGACGAAGAGCCTGCTCGTCGGCGAAGGTGCCTCCGCTGGCGACACCGATGCGATCCGCGATGCCATCAACGCGCACCCCGAGGTCGAGTCGCTCATCCACATGAAAACCCTCTACCTGGGCCCCGACGAAATGCTCGTCGGCGCCAAGGTCGCATTCGCCCCAAAGGAGCGGATGACCGACATTGCCGAGAGCATCGACGAGGTCGAGACCGCCATCCGCGAAGCCGTGCCTGCCGCCCGCGTCATCTACATCGAGCCCGACATCTATCGCAAGCCCTCAGATGCCAACCCGTCAACCGACGTGTTCGTCATCCGCGGCCTCGACTGACGTCCGCAGTCGCTCGAAGAAGGCCGTGAGCTGGGCAGCGCACGCCTCCGCCTCCACCCCCGCAAAGACCTCAGCGCGATACGGAAGCCGCCGATCGCGCAGCAGGTCATGCACACTGCCGGATGCCCCGGCCTTCTCGTCCCACGCACCGAACACCACGACGGGCACGCGTGCGGCGAGGATCGCCCCGGCACACATGACACACGGTTCGAGTGTCACGATGAGCGTTGTGCCCTCGAGGTGCCAGTCGCCCGTGGCATCCGCCGCCGCCCGCAGCGCGAGGATCTCGGCGTGCGCTGTGGGGTCTTGGCGCAGTTCGCGCTCATTGCGGCCACGCCCGATGACGCTGCCGTCGGCGGCGAGCACCACCGCTGCCACTGGTACGTCGGCGTGTGCGGCGGCGAGCTCCGCATCGGCGATGAGTTCGCGCATCCGCTCCGCGTAGGCGGCGGGGCTATTCGCGGCTGGGCTGTTCACGTCCACTCCTCACCCTTCACTCGACACGGTGCTCCTCGGCTAGGTTTGAGCGTATGCGAGTTCACGTTGCCGACCACCCGCTCATCACGCACAAGCTCACCGTGTTGCGCGACGAGAACACCGCCTCCCCCACCTTCCGCGCCCTCACCGAAGAGCTTGTGACGCTGCTCGCCTATGAGGCGACACGCAACGTTCGCACTGTGCCGCTCACCATCCAGACCCCGGTCGCCGAGACGACGGGGCTCGCGATCGCGAACCCTCGCCCCCTTGTCGTGCCCATCCTGCGCGCCGGCCTCGGCATGCTCGAGGGCATGGTAAAGCTCGTGCCAACCGCCGAGGTCGGGTTCCTCGGCATGGTGCGCAATGAGGAGACGCTCGAGCCGACCACCTATGCCGAGCGGCTGCCAGACGATTTGTCGAACCGGCAGTGCTTCGTGCTCGACCCCATGCTCGCGACGGGTGGGTCGCTGCTCGCCGCCGTCAACTATCTCTTCGACCGCGGTGCACAGGATGTCACGGCGATCTGCCTCCTCGGCACCCCCGAGGGTCTTTCCGCCATCGATAAGGCCACCGAGGGTCGCGACCTCACGATTGTGCTCGGTGCGCTCGACGAGCGCCTCAACGAGCACGGCTACATCGTGCCGGGCCTTGGCGACGCCGGCGATCGTCTCTACGGCACGGTCTAACCACCGTCGGGCACTTTCTCGCGGCACGACTTGCCTTTTTGCCCCTCTCTCACCGATACTTGAGCCCATGACTCCATTCGCGCGCACCTTGACCTCTTCTGGGGCTTCGAGGAATGCCGGCATGATGCTGGCACGCAGCGCGATGTGTTGTCGAATGTGCGCCTAACCCGGCACTCAACCGCCGAGTTCGCCCTCACCCAGCCCGCTGCTGTTGCGGCGTTGCTATGAGCCAGAACTCCGGGTGACCTCCCCCTCATAGCGGGGCGATCATCCTCAGCGCACACCTGAAGTCACCGAAGGATCACACCCTCATCATTAGAGGCCCTTCACCCCTCCGAAGGAATTCGACCAATGTCACTTGCATACGACCTTTCCCGTCCCACCACCACCGATGCCGCGCTGAACCTGGCGCCGACCACGACACCAGCTGTCACGGCGGCTCCGGAGGCTGCAGCATCCGCTCCCCGTCGCCTGCGCGCCGTGCCCGAGGGCACCGAGGCACGCGGCTTCGTGCTCTACGTCGGCGTCGATGAGCTCAAGGCTGCCGCCGCAGGCACCGACCTTGGTGCCATCGTTGAGGCACTGAAGACGCTCACGCAGCAACTCGTACCGAGCGCAGAAACCTACGCGGCGGTCGCGCTCGCCCCGCAGGGCGTCGGCGGTCGCGATGTCGACGTGGTGCGGCTCGCGCTGCAAGACCCAGCGGCGCTCGCGAAGCACCGTCAGCAGGACGAGGCGACCATCGAGCCGGAGTCTCGCGGCGGCGTCATCGTGGACCTCTCGCGCAAGCGGGTCGTCCTCGACGGCGACATCGCACCCCTCACGTACAAGGAGTTCGAGCTGCTGCAGTACCTCGTGCTTCGCGAGGGTCGCACGATCGACCGCGCCGAACTCATCTCAGGCCTCTGGGGCGTCGACGACGAGGATGCACCCAACGAGCGCACCATTGACGTGCACGTGCGCCGCCTGCGCTCGAAGCTCGGTGGCTACGACGAGATTGTGCGCACTGTGCGCGGCGTCGGCTACCGCTTCGACCGCCACGCGGACGTCTCGGTGCAGCACACCAGCACACCGTCGCCCGACCGCTTCTAGAACCTCTCGATCGATCCGGAATCAAGAAGTATCGGATAACTGCACGCCTTTATGGTGGGGTAATCCGATACTCACCGATCGAGGAGCAGACATGACGGGCACGACCGAAACAGGGTTTTCAGAAGAAGAGCGCGCCGCGATGAAGGCGCGCGCGAAGGAACTTAAGGCTGAGGCTAGCGGGGGCAAAGGCGCGAAGAAGGCGGCAGCGGATCAGTCGGCCGTGCTGACGAAGATCGCCGGGATGGCACCTGCCGACGCCGCACTCGCAGCACGCCTCCACGAGCTCGTGACGGATGCTGCGCCGGAACTCGCCGCAAAGCTCTGGTACGGCCAGCCGGCGTGGGCCAAAGACGGCAAGATCGTGTGCTTCTTTCGCAGCGGCGCCGATGACAAAGAGCGGTATTCGACCTTCGGATTCAGCACCGCTGCAAGCCTCGACGACGGCGGATTCTGGCCAACGTCATATGCCGTGAGCCGACTCAGCGCTGCAGACGAGAAGGCGATCAGCGAGCTTGTTCGCCGGGCGGTGGCCTGACCTGGTGCAGCGCACTGTCGGGCACGACATCGATGCACAGCAAACTTGCAGAAAAATAACGGTTTGGTAACTAGCGCGCTGTTACCTAACCGTTATAGAGTCTGATGCAGCGGAAGTTGTTTGCTGTGGCAGCTCCCGCGGAATGTGATTGCAGGACACTCTTGGTGCAAGGGAGAGGGCCCGTCGTAAGCCTCTACGACGGGCCCTCAATCCGTTAAGCGGCGCACCCGCCCCTCCGGCCCTATTCTTGACTTGGCACGAGAGGGGCCCCGATGACATCGAAGTCGACCGCCGTATCGGCGTGGGAGTCGCTCTTTCGGGCGCAAGTCACCGTGATGCGTCAACTCAACGCCGAATTCCGGACGCCTGAGATATCGCTTGTCGAATATGACGTGCTGTTCAACCTGACACGGCACCCGGGCCGGGCCCTGCGCATCCGCGACCTTGTCGAAGACCTGCTCATCACGCAGCCAAGCGTGAGCCGCCTCGTCGATCGCCTCGCCGCACGCGGACTCATCACCAAGTGCGCGGACCCCACGGATGCCCGCGGCGTCATCGTCGCCATCACCGACGAGGGCTTCAGCCTCTTTCGTCGGGTCGCCGTTGCTCACATGCAGTCGATCAGCGATCACGTGGGATCGGCGCTGAACGACGAGGAGCTTGAGCAGCTCGAAGCGCTGTGCAACAAGCTGCGCACGAATGTGCGCGATGGGGGCATCGGCGCGAACTGAGCAGGCCGAGCACCACCAGCGCCGCCAGCAGACCGTTCCAGGAGACCGCCTGCGTCGAGGAGTCGGCACTCGCCGCATCGAGCAGCGCCACCTCGTCCTCCCCCACCGCGAGCGGTGAGACCTCGAGGGCGCACCGCGAGCGATCAGCTCGCGCATCCCGCCCGAAGGGAATCGAACCCTACTTCGTGCTGTTTTCAGGATGGTGATCGATCAGAAACCGCGGATTCATGCGGTTCTTGAGCCGGAGTCGATCAGCACCACCTTCGATCCCGTTGAGGGTGACTCGTGGGCACGCGGTGGGCACGCTTCAGCGCTCTAAACGTCACGCCGATGGCCGAGAGCGATCACCGCAACGATGAGAACGTCATCGTCGATGGTGTAGATAATGCGGTAGGTGCCGATGCGCACGCGCCTACCCGAACGCCCACGCGGAGCCTTCGCACCGGGAGGACGAAGCTTCTCGCCGAGTAGCGCGATCGCACCACGGATCCGCTCCCGGTCTTGGTGGTCGATCTGTCTCAGAGCGCGAACCGCAGCCGGGCGCAGCTCGATCCGGTAGATCACGAGCAGCCCAGATCGGCCTTCACCTGCGCCCACGGGATGCTAGGGCCTTCTTCCGCCATCGCTTCATCGAACGCGGCGACATCCTCGGCATCCTCGAGCGCCTCAATCAGTCGCTCGTACTGCTCGGGACTGACCACGACAGCCGCGCGCTGACTGCGTCGCTAGTGCCGGCAGGACATATGTGGCGAGACAAGTAGACGCGCTCGCTTGAACTGTCGTATTCGTAACGTGCATGCGTATCCTTCGAAATCGCTTTGAAACATTACCTTCGTAATGTTTGGAGTGCAGCGCCTCCTCTCGGGCGCAGACCTTTCAGCAGGAGGATTCATGACCTTTTTCGCCAAACCGGACCTTGCGTTGAGCGAGCCGTTCGTTGATGGAGCAACCCGCGTCCAGTACCTGCGGCGTTTCGGAGACAACGGAAGGGAAGACCTGGCCGCTGGCTACTGGTTCGCGAACCCCGAGCAGATGCCCGACGTCGTTCACATCGGCGTCATCGAACTCGACAACTCTCTGACCGTCTTGGAGGGGCTCTTGGAGTACACCGAAATCGGTGGCGACACGTATCGAGTAGGCCCCGGGGAAAGCATCGCTCTCGTCGCCGGCTCGGAATACACCGTCCAGGTACTCGCGCCCACCATTGAATTCTTTGTCTACAGCATCCCGTCCGCGACGCGCTGACTGCGCAACCGCCTGGACGCCCTCGGCATCCGCCATGCCGCGCTCAATGACGTCCGCGCTCGTCTAGAACAGAAAGGTCGCTGACCGTGCAGTCTGAGTCCGATAGGTCCTCCATCGATAGCACCGAACTCCGTCGAGTACTGGCTCGCTTCCCCTCCGGAGTCGCGGCAATCGCCGCTTGGGTCGATGGTGAAGAACGCGTTCTCGTGGCGTCAAGCTTCACCGTGGGCGTCTCGCTCGAGCCAGCTCTGGTGATGTTCGCCGTTCAACACACGTCGACGACCTGGCCACGACTCCAATCCGCCCCACGGTTGGGCATTTCCGTGTTTGCGCACGAGCAAGCGGCGCTCTGCAGGCAGCTCGCGTCGCGCGATAAGACGATTCGGTGGGCCGGAGTAGAACGGCACGCGAGCTCCGAGTCAGCGATTCTTCTCGCCGACGCGGCGCTCACCTTCGAGGCGACGATCTACTCCATCCACCCGGCCGGCGACCACGACATCGTGGTGCTGCAACTCGTCACTGCCAGCGCGCACCACGAACGCCAAGCCCTCGTGTTCCATGACTCCCAGTTCCGGAGCATCGCCTAAGCCTCCGCGAAAGACCGTATCTCCCCCTGCGAACGACGTCGCGCCGATCCGTGCGCGACGGCCACAAAGAAATGAGGACACCATGACACGACCGTTCCGACTCGCGATGATCACCGAATTTGCCCCTCCCGGATGGCACTCGCTGACCGACCGGAGTTTCGGCGGGGACTGGTGGACGGGTGACGTTTTCGTCGACTGGGCACAAAAACTCGAAGCCGCACGATTCGACTTCCTCTTCTTCGAGAACTTGCAGGCGATCGGGGGCCCCGCGGGCGATCACACCCGGCCGGTGACCTACGGTGTCAACTCACCAAAGTACGATCCGCTACCGTTGGTCGCGAAGATTGCCAGCCACACGGACAGCATCGGCATCATCGCCACGGCCTCGACGGCGTTCTACCCGCCCTACCTGCTCGCACGCCTCATGTCGACGCTCAACGTGGTCTCGGGAGGTCGCGCCGGGTGGAACATCGTCACCTCGAGCAACGACCTGGAGGCACTCAACTTCGGGAATGAGCCCCTCCCCAACGGCCCTGAGCGTTACCGGCGCGCGCACGAGTACCTCGACCTCGTCAAGCAGCTCTGGGCCTCCTATCCCAACGAAGCCTTGGTCCGGGACGAGGCAACCGGGGTCTACGCCGATCCGGCGAAGGTGCACACCGTTGACTTCACCGGCGAATACTTCGCATCCCGCGGACCGCTGATGGGATTCCCCGGACCGGGCGGAGGCCCGGTCCTCGCGCAGGCAGGCGCGTCGGAGGAGGGTCGCGCCTTCGCAGCACAGCACGCCGATGTCATCTTCGCTTCGTCGGCTGGAGGGGACGTCGAGGTCATGAAGGAGTTCCGGGATGACATCCGCGCTCGCGCCGCAGCCATCGGACGGGACCCGGGCACGATCAAGGTTTTCTACGACATGGACGCCTTCATCACCCATGACGATGACCCCGACTACGACGTCAACACCATTTCCGACGACTACTTCGAGATGATCAAGGAACGGTGGGGGTTCATGTTGAACGGCGACATCGACGCCCTCGACCCGCACCAGCCCTTCCCGCTCGATTGGCCGGAGACGGGCATCACAACCGTTGTCAACGACTTCAAGCGCATGGCGCAGGAAGGGCTCAGCTTCCGCGAATCGTTGATCCGATACGAACTCGTCGGCACCGAAAGCCCCTTCCACGGCCCCGTCGAGAAGGTGGGCGAATCGCTCATCCGCCTCATGGATGAGGTCGGAGGCGACGGACTCATGCTTCGTGGCGGTCGCACGATGAGCACGCTGCCCGTCTCGCAGGGGGAGCACGTCCGACGCATTACCGAGGAACTNAATCGCTCATCCGCCTCATGGATGAGGTCGGAGGCGACGGACTCATGCTTCGTGGCGGTCGCACGATGAGCACGCTGCCCGTCTCGCAGGGGGAGCACGTCCGACGCATTACCGAGGAACTCACCCCGTATCTGCAGGCCCGGGGCGCATCTCCGTCCACCTACGCGGGGACCACGTTCCGCGAAAATCTGCAGTAGCTGCTCGCCGCGAGGGGATTCACGCCGACGTTCGGTCGTGAATCCCCTCGCAGCCCGGCTGTAGGCCTTGCCCAACTCGACGAGGTCGGCATGGCTTAACCTGAGGGACATGCACGCACAGAACCGCAAGTGCATCTGACCTGAGGCAGGCCGTTATGTCATCAAGCCGCCGGATCGCATTCGGCGACGGCCGCGAAGCCGTCATCCGCGCCACGATCAGACTCGTCGCCAACGAAGGAACACGTAGTCTCAGCTACCGACGGATTGCCGCCGAGGCCGGGGTGAGCCACGGTGCCATCCAGCACCATTTCGAATCCATCGACCACATTCTCGATGAAGCCCTTGGACTCGCGTTCTCTACGCTGTTCGACGACTTCCGCGAACCACAGACCCTCGGCGACTTTTTGGACTCCGTCGTCCGCTCCACCGACGCGGACCCCGAAATGACCGCGTTCGAGACACACATCCTCCTCGAAGCATCACGAAACCCCGCTCTTCGTGCAAGCACAGAGGCGTACATACGCAAATTTCGGGAGTTCATCACGAATGCACTCGCCCGGATCGGTGTCGCCACGGATGACGTCATTGTCGACGCGGTCATGGGGCTGACGTTCGGGATCGTCTACTTCCGAGTGGTGCGCGGCGAGAGCGATCGGGAGTTCCTCCTGAGCCAGCTCGCGGGAAGCCAACTGCTCATGAGCGCGCTGCCCGCCGCCGCGAACTGAATCCCCTCCAGGAAGAAGAGATCAGAAAGAAGAGAAAGGCCACCATGCACGTGCTCGACCGAGCGGCACCCGTACCCGGAGGTGCCGATTCTCGGCTCGACCGGCTGACACCGGCGGATGTGCGACGGCTGCAGAGTGCAGTGGGCGCGACGGGAGTCTCCGCACGCACTGTGCAACTGCCCCATGCTGTGCTGCGCACCATGCTCGCCGAGGCGGTGCGAGAGGAGTACATCAGCCGCAACGTCGCCAGCCGCGTGCGAGCACCACGACAGGAGAAGGTTGAGGTCAGGCCGTGGTCGGTTGTCGATCCTCGAGGTTCGGATCCGCGCGAGCTATGAGCCGACAGGACAACTCCGCTTCGCAGACGATCCCGCCGCCTGGGCACGGCTGGCACATCGCGCGTTCCGCACGCCCTACCTCGTCGTGGTGGTCCTGACCGACACTGATCCCGACGCGCGGCGGCGCGAGCACGAGAAGTGGGCGGCCTCCATGCGAGAGCTAGCCCGCGGCGCGCAAGAAGACATCCGCCGCCCCCGAGGCGAATGACCGGGCCGCGTTGCTGTCACGGTTGCTGTCAGCCAGAGACAGCGCTCACGTCGACCCACTCTCAACAAGAAAGGAAAGAGCAATGGAGAAGACCAAACGGGCCCGGACAACCAGGGAAGCTGCCCACACGAGTGGATCGCTTCGGAGAAGTGCGCCCGAAGGGACTCGAACCCCTAACCTTCTGATCCGTAGTCAGATGCTCTATCCATTGAGCTACGGGCGCATGTCGGGGCGAAACCCGACTGGATGACTATACCAGCCAGTCGGAGGGAGTTCGAACGGGGTGGGTTTCGATACGGCCCTAGCGGGCCTACTCAACCAGCGAGGGTGGCGCGGGCCTACTCAACCAGCGCCGGTTGAGTAGCGAGCGCCAGCGAGCGTATCGAAACCAACCGGCGACGGCGTCAGGAGCGCACGAGCCGCGCGATCGCGGCGGACGCTTCGGCGATCTTCGCGTCAGCGACGGGGCCGCCCTCGCGCGTTGCTTCGGCGACGCAGTGTTTGAGGTGGTCGTCGAGCAGCGCGAGCGCAACGGTTTCGAGGGCGCTCGTTGCCGCGGAAACCTGCGTGAGCACGTCGATGCAGTACGTGTCTTCTTCGACCATGCGGTGGATGCCGCGGACCTGACCCTCAGCACGCCTGAGGCGTTTGAGCAGCTGCTCTTTGTTGTCGCTGTACCCGTGCACGGTGCATCCTTTCGTCGGCCGTCCTTGTCATTTATACCCCATGGGGGTATCGTCGTCCACATGAAGACCGAATACAGCGTAAATGGAATGACCTGCCAGCACTGCGTCGCCTCCGTGACCGAAGAGGTGTCGAAGATCGCGGGCGTGACAAACGTCGCCGTCGACCTGCCCTCGGGTGTTGTGAGCGTCGAGAGCGACGGCACCCCCGATGCGGAAGCCATCGCCGCCGCGATCGATGAGGCCGGCTACGAGCTCGGCACCACCCCGACAGGAGCGTGACAACGCATCATGACTGACACCAGAGCCGCCAGCATCGACCTGGACCTCGCCGTCCAGGGGATGACGTGCGCCTCCTGCGCGGGCCGCATCGAGAAGCGGCTCAACAGGCTCGACGGGGTCGAGGCATCCGTCAACTACGCGACCGAGAAGGCGAGCGTGCGGTTTCCCGCGACGCTCGACCCGGCGGCGCTCATCGCCGAGGTGGAGAAGGCCGGCTACACGGCGGAGCTGCCACCGCCCCCCGAGCACACCAAGCACGACCCGCATGCCGACCACCTCGCCGACGCGAGTGACAGCGAGCTCGCCTCGCTGCGCACGCGCGTCATCGTGAGCGCCCTGCTCGCACTGCCGGTCGTCGTGCTCGCGATGGTGCCCGCGTGGCAGTTCACCTACTGGCAGTGGCTCTCGCTCACGCTCGCAGCGCCCGTCGTCGTGTGGGGCGGAGCACCGTTCCACCGCGCCACCTGGGTGAACCTGCGCCACGGCGCCGCCACCATGGACACCCTCATCACGGTCGGCACCTTCGCCGCCCTCGCCTGGTCGGTGTACGCCCTCTTCTTCGGCCACGCCGGCATGCCCGGCATGACCCACGGCTTCGAACTCACCCTCGAACCCACCTCCGGCTCGGGCAACATTTACCTCGAGGTCGCCGCCGCCGTCACCGTGTTCGTGCTCGCCGGCCGCTACTTCGAGAAGAAATCCAAGCGGCAGGCCGGGGCCGCACTCCGAGCGCTGCTCGACCTCGGCGCGAACGACGTCGCCGTGCTGCGTGACGGTCGCGAAGAGCGGATGCCGGTGGGCTCCCTCGCTGTGGGCGACGAGTTCGTCGTGCGGCCCGGAGAGAAGATCGCGACCGACGGGGTGGTGGTGGCCGGGGCATCCGCCGTCGACCGCAGCATGCTTACGGGCGAATCGGTGCCGGTCGACATCGACGAGGGCGACCGAGTCGTCGGCGCCACCACCAACGTGAGCGGGCGCCTCGTCGTGCGTGCCACCAGCGTTGGCGCCGAGACGCAGCTCGCCCACATGGCGCGGCTCGTCGAGCGCGCCCAATCGGGCAAAGCCGAGGTGCAGCGCCTCGCCGACCGCATCTCGGGCATCTTCGTGCCCATCGTCTTCGTGATCGCCGCCGTCACGCTCGCGGTCTGGCTCTTCTCGGGCGCAACCCCCGAGTTCGCGTTCACTGCGGCCGTCGCGGTGCTCATCATCGCGTGCCCCTGCGCGCTCGGGCTCGCCACGCCCACCGCACTGCTCGTCGGCACCGGGCGTGGGGCGCAGCTCGGCATCATCATCCGCGGCCCAGAGGTGCTCGAATCAACCCGCCGTGTCGACACGATCGTGCTCGACAAGACCGGCACCGTCACCACCGGGCGGATGTCACTGGCCGACGTCATCACCGACGAGTCGACCACCCCGGAGCAGGCGTTGAGGCTGGCAGGTGCCCTCGAGGCCGCGTCGGAACACCCCATCGCCCGCGCGATCGCCGACGCCGCCGCCTCGCAGGGTGAGGTGCCGCCGGTCGAGTCGTTCGAGAATGTGTCGGGGCGCGGCGTGCAGGGGGTCGTCGACGGTCACGCCGTCGTCGTCGGCCGGGTGTCACTGCTCGCCGACTGGGGCCTGCAACTCGGCGAGCGCCTCGCCGCAGCGCAGCGGGACGCGGCATCCGCCGGCCGCACCTCGGTCGTGGTGGGCTGGGACGGGCAGGCGCGCGCCGTGCTGGTGGTTGCCGACACTGTGAAGCCGACGAGCGCCGAAGCGGTTGCCTCCCTGAAGGACCTCGGGCTCACACCGATACTGCTGACGGGCGACAACGAGGCGGTGGCCCGCGAGGTCGCGGCGGAGGTTGGCATCGAGCAGGTCATCGCCGATGTGCTGCCCGGCGATAAAGCAGATGTCATCACACGCCTGCAGGCGGAGGGGCACGTCGTCGCGATGGTCGGCGACGGCATCAACGATGCGCCCGCGCTCGCGCAGGCCGACCTCGGACTCTCGATGGGCACCGGCACCGACATCGCGATCGAGGCGAGCGACCTCACACTTGTCGCTGGCGACCTGCGGTCGGCGGCCGACGCCATCCGTCTCTCGCGCCGCACACTCAGCACCATCAAGGGCAACCTGTTTTGGGCGTTCGCCTACAACGTCGCGGCGATCCCCCTCGCCGCGGTCGGACTGCTCAACCCCATGATCGCCGGTGCGGCCATGGCGCTCTCGAGTGTCTTCGTCGTGAGCAACAGCCTGCGGCTGCGAGGGTTCACGCCGCGGCGGTGACGGCAACTCGGATGCAGCGGAAGCAGAAATGCGTTCGGGTCGCGGTTGATAGCGCGGCCCGAACGCTTCTGCTCTGGTCTTACCCCGCCAACACCACCAAGGCGCCAGGCCCGTCGGCGTCACTGATGAACGTTGGATCTGGGTCGCTGCCATCGACGTTCGCTCGACCGATAAGGCCGTCACTGTCGGTCCAGTAGAGATACTCACCGCTGATCGCCACACCCGCTGGCGTGTTGGCTCCCGTGATGAGGTCGAGCTCCACGTCGGTGCCTTCGAGGCTTGACCTGCTGACGGTGCCGGCGGTGCGGCTGGTCCAGTAGAGATACTCGTCGGTGATCGTCATGCCCGCGGGCGAATCCACCTCGGTCATGAACTCCTGGTCTGGTTCAGAGCCGTCGAGGTTGGATCGACCGATTGTGTTGTTGCCGTTGTTGGCCCAGTAGATGTGCTCGCCGGTGACGGCCACAGCGTTCGGGAAGTTGGCTCCAGAGACGAGGGCGTCGTTCACGTCTTCGCCGTCGAACGTCGCACGTCCGATCGTATTGTGGCTGGCGTTGGTCCAGTAGAGGTACTCGTCATCGACGGCGAGACCCGCCGGAGAACTCAGCCCGGTCAGGAACTCCTGGTCCACCTCAGTGCCGTCGAGCTTCGCACGGCCGATCGTGTTCTGATCGCCGTTGCTCCAGTAGATGAACTCACCCTGGATTGCGACCCCGATCGGAAAGCTGGCTCCGGTAATGAAGTCGGCATTGACGTCCGTGCCGTCAAGGTTTGCGCCACCGATGGAATTGACGCCTTCGTCGCGGGTGGGCACGCCGACCTCTGTGCCACTGTTGGTCCAGAAGATTCGATCGCCCACAGCATCTCCGCCGCCACCTTCAGCGGAACTACATGCCGCGAGCGAGGCAACGAGCCCCAATGCCAGCGCGGCAGCCAGCATCCGACTTCCCTTGCGGCGTCGCTGGATTCGGAACTTCTTCATGTTTGCTCCCTTAGTCTCGCGACCCCGACTGGCGAGCATGTTCGCATGCTCGAGCTCTCGGGTTTAGGCACTTCCTCGTGCCCGTCACAAACGGTACTGTACGGTACCATAAGGGCGGTTTTCAAGTGCTCCGACGGCGCTTGAGCCCTTTGGGTGACTGACACAGTGTGATAGCGTCTGCTCCAATATTCGGGCAGACGAATCCGTACCGTGTCGAATATTCAGAGTTGGCAGGGCGAAGACGCCCGTGCCGCGTGCGCCGAGGCCCTTTGTGCGTGCGCGAGTTTCAAGAAGAACGTGATCAAGGAGGATCCGAAGAATGGTTGCTGAAGACAAGAACGCAGGTTCGCCAGAAGGTGGAGACGAACCTTCGCAGCAGACGAAGCAGAAATCATCTCGTCGAGATTTCTTCAAGATCGTTGGTGTAACGGGTGTCGGTGTCGCGGCAGCTGGGGCAGGAGTCGCCGCCGTTGCATCGAACGGCGGATTCGGCGGCGGAACACCGACCGCGACCCCCGCGCAAACGCTTGCCGCAACGGCCGCTCGCGGAGTTCCAGAGAACGCCACCAAGTTCGGCATCATGTTTCCGAGTCTGCGTTCGGATCCGTTCGCGCACCCCGATGACACCGTCCGCCAAGCGCTGCTTGAGGTCGGCAAGCAGGGCGGCATCATGGATGCTCTCGATGACCTGTCCGTCTCGCCGGAGCGCCTGCTGTTCGACCCCGCCGTCAACGGCAGCCCGACGGCGACCAACGCGCACGGGAGGAACCCGTTCAACCCGACACAAACGGTCGGCACGACGTTCTTCGGCCAGTTCATCACGCACGACATCTCGTTCGATGCGACCTCCGTGCTGGGCGCACCCGCGAACCCGCTCCTCACCCCGAACGAGCAGACTCCAGCACTTGACCTCGACGGAATCTTCGGCCGGGGGCCAGGCAACTCGAATGGCCTCTACGAGTCTGGCGATGCAAAGATCAAGATCGGCAGCGGCGGCGTGTACGAGACCGTTGCCCACACCGCCAACGCCGATGGCTCCTACAAGACGCTGCTCCCCGACGGCCGCAACGTGCAGACGCTCACGCTCGAAGGCATGACGGCCGCGTACATGATGGCGTACAACCAGGTTCTCGATGACCTGAACGACATCGACCTGTCGCCGTTCCCCACCGCGCGCGATGCGGACCTGTCCAACGTCAACGAACGTCATCTCGTGGCGAAAGAGATCATCCTGTGGCACTACCACTGGCTGATCATTAACGAGTACCTCCCGCAGGTTGTCGGACAGTCCGTTGTCGACGACGTGATCCAGAACGGCAACAAGTACTACAACCCGCCGTCGGGCAATGCCTACATGCCGATCGAGTTCAACTCCGCATCGTTCAAGTTCGGACACGCCCAGGCCGACTCCGCGTACCGCGCGAACTTCTCCAGCGGCACCGGCGCCAGCTCAGACCCCAATAAGGCGCCGTTCTACGGCCTCGGCTTCAACGCCGCGCTCCCCTCCGGGCGCTTCGATATGAACACCTTCGACCGCGACGACATGCTCGGGGGCTACGCCGCGCCGCGACGTTACCTCGGCTGGCAGTCATTCTTTGACTTCGGGGATGGCCAGGTCATCAACAACCGGCAGATCAACCCGAAGAACCCGAGCGTGCTCTTCACCCTTCCCATCCCCGCTATCCCTGGAACCGAGCTCGAGTTCACAGTGCTGCCGCAGCGGGACCTGCTCCGGGTGCTCACCTGGGCACTCCCGTCTGGCCAGGCGGTCGCCCGCGAGATGGGCGTCGATGCCCTGGCGAAAGAAGATCTTGAGGAGATCGGCAGTGTCTACGCGGACTTCGCGACGAAGACACCCATGTGGTACTACGAACTGGCGGAAGCCGACATCGCCGCCGATGGTCTGACACTCGGACCCGTCGGTGGGCGCATCACGACTGAGACCCTGGTCGGCCTCATGAGCGACAACGCTCGTAGTTACCTCAACCAGGACCCGGACTTCACCCCCTTCCTCGGCTCAAGTCTCAAGTACGGGGCAAACCGCAGCACCCAGATCGCGGGAAGTCGCGACTACACCCACGCCAACTTCATGTACTACGCCGGCGTGGTCGAACCAGGGGTCTACCGCTAGCTCGAACATGCCGGAGTCTTCCCGTTTGCCCTTGTAATCACAACGAAGTGGAGAAAGAAAGCAATGATGAACATCCAACGTCCCGTGCTCGCAGTACTGCTCGCGAGCGCACTCGCCTTCAGCCTTGCCGCCTGCACGTCAGAGCCGGAAAGCACGGAGACTGAAGCTTCGCCGACCGAAGCTTCAGAGCCCGCGGCGCCGCCCGTCGAAGCGCCGGCACCAACACCGACCCTGGAGCTGCTCGTCGCCGATGTCGAGATGGCCGACGGCAGCACCGCGTCGATTATCGTGAACGACGCCGGATCCGCGATGTACGTGCTCAGCGGCGACAGCACCGAAAACCCGATCTGCATCGATGAGGCATGCACCGGCTTCTGGCCGCCCGTGATCAGCAACCCGGGAGAAGCGCAGCTCAACCCCGCAGTGAGCGCCACGATGGGCGAATGGGACCACGATGGAATCAACCAGCTGACCATCAACGGTCAGCCGCTCTACACCTTCGGAGCGGACACCCCCGGCAGCGCGCTCGGCCACGGCCTGTCGAGCAACTTTGGCGACGGCATGTGGACGGTGCTTGCAGCGGATGGCACCCCGATGCCGAGCGACGGTTCCGCCGCGGTCCCAGCGCCGTAACCCTCCGTCACTGCGTGTTCGGGCACGGAGCGCCTGCTGCGTGCCCGAACACGTCCCGGTCGTGGCACCACTCCCCCTCCAACGAACTGCCCCCGCATCGAAGTAAAGGAATCAATGATGAGTCTCCGTTCTCCAGCGTCTACTGTTGGGCCTGTCCGGGCCGGATCCGGCTCGAGCGCTCCTCGGCGCCGGACCCGGAAAACGCTCCGATCGTTCGCCGTTGCGACCTCTGTGTTGGCGGCCCTCGTGCTCGCGGCCTGCAGCGCGGAAGGTGGAGACACCAGCGGCGACGATGCTGCCGAGGTCGCAACCAGCATCTACTGGGCCAACAATGGCATCCACCAGAACGAAGCCCTCATGGCGACGGCCCACACGATCGGTGTCGCAAACATTGACGGGACCGAAGTGCAGCAAGACCTGCTCGCGGACATCACGTTCCCGAGCGGCCTGGCGGTCTCCGGAGACTACATCTATTGGACCGACATCGAAGAGAGCTCGATCGGCCGGGCAAAACTCGACGGCACCGAGGCGAACCTTGAGTTCGTCACCGACGGCATCCGCCTTCCCAACGGAATCGCGGTCGACGATGAGTACATCTACTGGGCGAACAACGGCACCAACTCGATCGGACGAGCCAACCTCGACGGCACCGAGGCAGACGGATTCTTCATCAAGGGCATCCAGGTCCCGAACGGTATCGCCGTCGACGGCGAGTACATCTACTGGAGCAACTGGGTCAACGGAATCGGCCGAGCAAACATCGACGGCACCGAGGCAAACGAGGAATTCATCACCGATACGGGAGCCCAGAGCGAAACCGTGCTCTCGCCAGTCCCCATCGGCCTCACGGTGAACGACGAGAGCATCTTCTGGTCGAACATGACGGACGGCACGATCGGCCGAGCAAACATCGACGGCACTGAGGCAGACAAGAACTTCCTCCCCGGAGCAGACTTCCCGGCGGGCGTTGCCGTCGATGACGAGTACATCTACTGGGCGAATAACAGCGACACGATCGGGCGGGCCAAACTCGATGGCAGCGACCCAGACCAAAGCTTCATCACCGGCGCCGACGCCCCCGCCGGCCTCGCGGTGCGGTGAGCAGTGCAGTGTCTCTGTTCACAGTCGAAAGGAATCAAGAAACAATGACCGGCACAATTGCAGGCGCGCGCGCGTCACGCCTCTCAAAACGACTCGCAGCATTTGCCGGAACCTTATTGCTCGCGGCCTCGCTCGGCGCCTGTAGCTCAGAGAGCGCAGAGACGTCGACGCCACCGAGCGCGGAAACGACGCCGCCGGAGTCAGAGACCGACTCGACGCCTCGCGATGCGACACATATCTACTGGGCTAACCACGGCATCGAGAAGACCGATGCGCTCATGGCGACCGCCCACACGCTCAGCTCCGCAACGCTCGACGGCACGCAGGTCAACCACGAGTTCGTGACGGACGTCAACTTCGCGAGCGGGATGGCTGCCGGAGGCGATTACATCTATTGGACCGATGTCTTCGAAAACACGATCGGCAGAGTGAGCCTCGACGGCACCGACGTTGACAAGACCTTCATCGACTCCGGCGTGTACTTTGCTGTCGGCGTCGCCGTCGATGATGAGTACATTTACTGGGCCAACAACGGCACCATGACGATCGGTCGCGCGAACCTCGACGGCACCGACATCAACGAAACCTTCATCGAGTTCGACGCTGGCATTCGCATGCCGAACGCGATCGCCGTTGACGACAACTACATCTACTGGTCGAATGTCGCCAGTCAGATCGGTCGAGCGAACATCGACGGCACCGACGTGAACGAGAACTTCATGATCAATACGGGCGCCCAGAGCGGGGCCGTGCTCTCGCCGCTCCCAGTGGGTCTCACGGTTGACGACGACTACCTCTACTGGTCGAACAACAAGGACAACACGATCGGTCGGGCGAACATCGACGGCACCGAAGTCGACTTCAGCTTCATTGAGGGAGTCGACTTTTCTGGCGGAGTCGGCGTCGATGGTGAGTACATCTACTGGGCGAACAACAACGGCACCATCGGTCGAGCGCTGCTCGATGGCACTGAGGTGAACCAGAGCTTCATCACCGGGGCCGATGGGCCGGCAGGGCTTGTCGTCTGGTAGCGAACTGATCTCTCGCTGGGCGCTCAGTGCTAATGGCACTGGGCGCCCAGTGCTTTCTGCGCTCAGCGCGTGATGGCCTCAGCGCTTCCAGATGGTCTTGAGGTTGCAGAATTCACGGATTCCGGCGGCCGCGAGTTCGCGGCCTACGCCAGAATCCTTCGAGCCGCCGAAGGGGAGCTCCGGGAATGACGCCGTCATCCCGTTGATGAAGACGGCGCCGGCCTCGAGGCGCTGAGCGAACCACTCCTGCTCGTTCGCGTCAGCCGACCACACAGCAGAGCTCAGGCCGAACGTGGTGCCGTTCGCAACCTTCAGGGCCTCGTCACGATCCTCCACCCGATACACGGTGGCGACCGGGCCAAAGGCCTCTTCGAGATGCAGTCGCATGCTGCTCGTGATGCCCTCGAGCACGGTCGGCTGGTAGAACCACCCTGGAAGATCTGGGATGCTGCCACCGGTGACCACGCGGGCACCGTTGGCGACGGCGTCGTCGACCTGTGCGGCAATCTCGTCACGCCCGGAAAGCGTTGCAATCGGGCCCACATCGCTCGACTCATCGAATGGGTCCCCCACCGTGAGTGCGGCGACCTTCGCACCGAACTGCGCAACGAAGTGGTCGTACACCTCCGTATGAACGATAAACCGCTTCGCCGCGATGCACGATTGGCCGTTGTTTTGGTTCCGTGAGACGACCGCGACACTGGAGGCCTTGTCCAGGTCCGCCGACGGCATGACGATGAACGGATCGGAGCCGCCGAGTTCGAGCACAACGTGCTTCACCTCGCTCCCGGCGATCGAGGCGAGCGCGCGCCCGGCCGCCTCCGAGCCGGTGAGCGTGGCTGCCTTGACGCGAGGGTCTCGCAGGACCCGCTCAACGCCCGAAGCGGGAATGAGCAGGGCGTGGAACGCACCGGCGGGAAATCCGCCGCGTTCGAACAGTGTGTCGAGGTAGAGCGCGGCCTGCGGCACATTCGAGGCGTGCTTCAAGAGGCCAGTGTTGCCGGCCATGAGTGCTGGCGCCGCGAACCGCAATACCTGCCAGAACGGGTAGTTCCAGGGCATGACCGCCAAGACGGCGCCGATTGGTTCATAGCGAGTGCCGGCGGCGGATGCGCCCACCGCGGTCGGATCGGGCAGCGATTCCGCAGCGAGGAACGTCTCTGCGTGGTCGGCGTAGTAGCGCATGCCGCGAGCCGACTTCAGCACCTCAGCGCGCGACGCCGTGATCGGCCGGCCCATCTCGAGCGTAATCAGTCGCGCGACCTGCTCAACGTCGGCCTCCAGGAGCGCTGCGGCACGACGCATCCACTCCCCACGCTGCTGGAAGGTTGTGTCGCGTAGCGCCTCAAACGCGGTTGCCGCCGCCGCGATGCGACGCTCGACCTCCGCCTCGTCATGCGGTTCAAACGTGCGTTCGGTGCGGCCGGTAAACGGGTTCGTCGTCGCAATTGCCATGCTTGACTCCTGAGGTTGGTGCGTGCGAATTAGAGAACGCGCTGAGGAAATTCAATGATCACATCGACGAGCGGCGGCGCAAGTGCCAGGGCCGCGGCACGTTCGGGTCGGGCCGCGTACTCGGCATCGGCGGAATCGAATGCCGCCCGATCACCGGGGTAGCTGAGCACCCAGGTGAATGTCTCGGCCTCGCGATCGAGGTACGCGCTGTCGATGGTAAAGCCCGATTCGGCCCTCAGCGCAGGGATATGGGACTGCCACCAGGCGAGAAACTTCTCGGAGGTGCCGGGCGCGAGCCGATAGCGGCGAAGCATGACTGTTCGACCGTGCATGGTCACCCTCCCAGGGGTTTAGTCGCCGATGACGGTGCCGCCGTCGACGATGATGTTCTGTCCGGTCGTGAATGAACCGGCCTTCGACGCCAGCCACAGCACGGTCCCAGCCACGTGGTACGGCTCGCCAAAGCGCCGCATGGGCGTTTTGGCAAGGCGACGCTCGCTGCCAGGACCCTCGGTGATCGCTTTGGCGAATTCCGTCTTGATCACCCCTGGGGCAATCGAGTTCACCCGGATGCCATTCGGGCCCCACTGCACGGCGAGATTGCGGGCGAGCTGGGCATTCGCCGCCTTCGTCAGCCCATACAGCTTGATCTTCGCGTTGCCACGAATGCCGGCCAGGCTCGACATGATGATGAACGACCCCTCGCCTCGCTCGGCCATCTGCGGAATAGCAAGATCAGCGAGCGTAAGAACGCTGCGCACATTGATGTCGAACATCGCGTCGAACTGCTCATCGCTCGACATGCCGTTCGGGTGATCTTCAAGCGAGACGCCAGCGTTTGCGAACACGGTGTCGATGCGCCCGTACTCGGCGAGAGTCCACTCCACGAGGCGACGCAGTTCATCCGAGCTCGAGACGTCGCAGACACGGCCGACAACGAGGAGCCCCTCCGCGGCGAGCTCGGCCGCGACGCGTTCCGGCTGCTCTTGAGCGAGCCCGCTCAGCACCGTCGTGGCACCTGCCGAGGCGAGCACTTCGGCTGCGGCCAACCCCAGCCCGGATGTCGCTCCCGTCACTACAGCGACTGTTCCCTTGAGAGAGAACAGCTCTGCGGCGGTCGGTGTTGTTGGCACAGCCCCATCCTGTCGCGTCGCCACCTGCGCGAGCCAGTCGATTCCGAATAGTGGAAGCGAGCATCCGCTGATCGACTAGGGTCGTGGTCATGAATTGGAACGGGCCGCGCAGCGCTGGAGTCGCTCGCATTGCAGAATCGGTCCAGACAGAAATTGTCCGCGGGCGATTCCGGACGGGGCACGAGATCGTGCTCGCCGAACTCTCTGAAGAACTCGATGTCGCGATGAGCGATGTGCGGCAAGCGCTGCTCCGCCTCGTCGAGCAAAACCTCGTCAGGGAGTCGGCAACGGGAGCCTTTCATGTTGTCACCACGTCACAACAGGACCTGCGCGAGCTCACGGCGATGCGGCAGCTTCTCGAGGGCGAAGCAGTGCGGCTATCGGCGTTGAACGCCACCACCGAGGCAGCCGAGCGGCTTCGCGCAACCTACCGAGAGCTTGAAGCCGCCGCCGCCGGCACGCGCGGGCCCGGCCTGGCCCCACGATGGCGTGAGGCCCACGCCGCATTCCACGATGCCCTCTGCGCGGAGTGCGGCAACGAGCGACTCCTCGCCGAAGTGCGCTCACTGCGCGACGAGGCTGAGATCTATCGTGAGCTGTCGACGGCCGCGATGACCGAGGAGCGGCGGGCGACCGTCGATAAGGAGCACCTCGAGTTGCTTGAGTTCGCACTCAGCGGCCGGGCGAGCGAGGCCGCTGCGATACTCCGGCAGCATCTCGATGGCACTATGCGGAGCGTGGTCGAACTGACGCCGGATGGCAGCACCGAGTGAGCTGCACAGCGCCGCGGAGGACGCGATGTCGGTAATCGCTCGAACGATGCGCGTGCTCGATGAGCTCCGCGATGCGGCCGGACCCCTGACACTGAGTGAGCTCAGCATTGCAAGTGAACTTCCGCTCACCACAACCCACCGTTTGTGCGCCGAACTCATCGTCGAAGGCGTCATCGAACGTCTCGACGACGGAGGCCTGCGGATCGGAGAACGGCTGTGGGAGTTTGGCCGCCACTTTGAGCCAGTCGAACGCGTTCGCCTGCTCGCGTCTCGCTACCTCCACGACCTCCGCGAGGTCAGTCGCGCGACGGTCGAGCTCACGCGATTTATCGGCGACGCGCTTGTTGTGATCGAACGACTCTCCGCACCCGATGCACCGCCGACAGAATGGAGCGGTCGCGTGGAACGGCTCGCTCTTGAGTCATCAGCCGCAGGAATCGCTATCCTCGCGCTGCTCCCGCCAGAGGTCGCGGCGCTTCGACGCGCCACGCTCAGCCCTGCACACGCCCGCACATTCGATCGCGAACTGCGGCAAGCGCGCAGCGATGGGGTGGCACTGCGATCGGACCGCGACTCTGGTGGTCGCACGATTCTCGCCGCCCCGATTCGAGGGCGTCTCGGCATCATCGGAGCGGTCTCACTGACCTTGGCTCCCCAGCAGTCGGCGCAGCTGCAGGTGCCGTCGATTCTTGTGACGGCGCGTCGAATCGGTGCGGTCGCCGCTAACTGAGGTTGCTGTCCAGACGACGCGCGCTCGGCGCCCGGTGCCCAGGGCTCGTCGTTTCGACGATCCGGTTCTCGATCATCCCCAGACCGTCGATCTCCATGGTCACCACGTCGCCGACCTGCAGAGGGGGCGGTGTCTGTTCGCCGCGGCGACTCCACCATTCCGCGAGCGCACCACCGCCAACCGTGCCGGTCGCGAGCACGTCTCCGGCGCCGACCCAGGCGTCACGGGATGCGTGGACAAGCAGCTCTGCAAAGCTCCAGCCGATCGTCGCGAGGCTGTCACCGCCGATGTACTCGCCGTTCACACTCACTCGCATCGTGAGGTCGTAGCGGTCCCCGACTCGCCACGGCTCAAGCTCATCGGGGGTCGTGATCCACGGGCCGAGCGTGTTTGCGAAGTCTTTTCCCTTGCTCGGCCCAAGATGGATCTGCATTTCTCTGCGCTGAACGTCGCGGGAGGACCAGTCGTTGAGGATCGCGTAGCCGACGATGTGCGATTCGGCCTCGTCCGGCGAGACATCGCGCACCTTCGTGCCCACGATCGCCGCGACTTCAAGTTCGAAGTCGAGCGCCCCCGTGTATGGCGGCATGGGAATGTCGGCGAAGGGTTCCGTGAGCGAGTGGGGGTTCATGAACAGAAACACCGGCGCCTCGTACCACGCCTCGGGAACCCCAGCGCTGCCGCCGCCGACGCTCGAGTTCACGCCCTCGACATGTCGTTCGAATGCGACAAAGTCACGCATCGCCTTCGGGTCGAGCGGGGCGACAAGCGCTGAACGCACGAGCGGGATTGGTGCTTCTGCGAGCGCAGCAAGCGCTTCGCGCTCGGCCACGGAAGCATTCAGCACGTCGAGGACCTCAGTCCCGACGGGGAGCGCACGAAGCGTCTCCCCCTCGACGATCGCGGCGCGGATCGCGTCGCCGTTTCGAAACCGAGCGACGCGCATGTTAGAAGTCGAAGGTCTCGTAGAACTCGCGCTGACGGGTCTCCAGCGCGGGGATCGCCTGTCCGAGGGCCCACTGTTCGAAATGCGGGTAGGTGCCGTGCGCCTTGAAGGCAGCTTCATCGACGTACACCTCGAAGATGCGGAAGATGCTGGGCTCTTCGGGGCTCTGGTAGGCCTGGTAGTAGACATTGCCAGGCTCGTCGCGCGAGGCGGGCGAGAGGTTCTCGAGGGCGCGACGAACGGTCTCTTCCTCCCCTGGCTTGGCGGTCCATGTTGCGCTGCAGACGAAGGCCATGATGGTGCTCCCTTGATCGAATCTCGACCCGCGGTTGGATCGCTACTCATCTAATGCCGTATCGGATGCTCCGTCCGCGCACGTTTCCGAATAACGGAAGCCGCGCAAGCTCGCGATCGTCGCCCTGGATACAGTGGCCGCTGTTTGCTAGGTAGGCACCATGGCCGATGTTTCGGCCGCGTCGGATGAGGAGAGCACCATGGCGGTCGGAACGATTTCAGAGATCGGCTACGTTTCGTTGGCGACGCGTGACCTGCGCGCCTCGATCGACAATGCCGAGAAGGTGCTCGGCCTCACGCCCGTCGAAGTGACGAAGACCAAGGCCTACTTCGGTTCGGGCACCGGCACGCGTGACCTCGTCTACACGGCCTCCGACACTGACGGCGCTGACCACTTCGGTCTCATCGCGCCGAACCCGGATGAACTGCACGCGATTCGGGAGAAGGTCGACCGGGGCGGCTACCGCGTCATCGCGGAACAGCCCTTCGAGGACTTCATCGAGGCCGGCTTCGCGTTCATCGGCCCCGAGGGGTTCACCTTTCATGTGCATCTCGGCCCGACCCGGTGGGACATCCGTCCTGGCGGATTCGGCCCCGATCGCCTCGGTCACTTCACCGTACGGGTGCAAGACACCATCGCCTTCGCGAAGTTCCTCGTCGATGTCTTCGACTTCCGTGTCTCTGACCGGATCGGCGTCTCGCAGGGCTTCTTTCTCCGCTGCAACCCCGATCACCACGGCATCGCGCTGATCGAGAGCACCTGGACCGGACTCCACCACCACGCGTGGGAGACCCAGTCGATCGCGGACCTCGGTCGCCTCGGCGATCGACTCGCCAGCCTCGGATCCCGTCTCATCTGGGGTCCCGTCCGACACGGCGCCGGTCACAACATCGCGGCCTACTACCAGGAGCCCAATGGCGGCGTGATCGAGCTCTACACCGACCTGGAGCGGATCTATGACAAGGAGCGCGAGGCGTTCGTCTGGGATCCCGAAGACATGTACTGGCTGAACCAGTGGGACGGCAACATGCCGACCCTGATGACGACCGCCGGCTGCGCGCTGCTCGGCCGCTGACACCCTAAGAGAGATGCAACCCCATGCGTATTGCGAGTATTGACAACCGCGCCAGCCTCAAGACCGAGACCGGCTGGCTCGACGTCGCCGAGGCGAGCGCGGGCCGCTTCTCCTCCGACCTTCAGGCGCTCTACAGAGAGTGGGCTGCGTTCACCGAGTGGGCATCCACTGCATCCGGCGGCGCACCGCTGCGCGACGGCGCCGTCTTCGGTGCACCGGCACCGCGCCCCCAGCAGGTTTTCGGCATTGGCATGAACTACAAGTCGCATGTCGACGAGAGCCCAGTTGGCGTCTCCCCCGTGCCCGCAGTGTTCACGAAGTTCCCCACCTCGATCACGGGTCCGTTCGCGGAGGTCGTGCTCCCAGAGGGCGGACACACCGATTGGGAGGCCGAGGTCGTCGTCATCGTCGGCAAACCGGCCTACAAGGTCTCCAAAGAGAATGCGTGGGATCACGTGGCGGGCCTCACGATCGGCCAGGACCTCTCCGAGCGTCTGCTGCAGCTGGCCGCAATCCCACCCCAGTTCAGCCTGGGCAAGTCCTTTCCAGGGTTTAGTCCGATCGGGCCCGAGCTCGTGTCAGTCGACGAGTTCGATGACGCGAACAATCTCGGATTCGGCTGCGCGATCGACGGCGAAGTGATGCAGGACGGGCGCACCGAGCTCCTGCTCTTCTCGATCCCGACGATCATCGAGCATCTTTCTGGCGTGCTCGAGCTGCAGCCCGGCGATGTCATCTTCACCGGCACGCCCGGCGGCGTCGGCAACGCGCGTGAACCGAAGCGGTTCCTTCAGCAGGGCGAAGTGCTCACGACCTGGGTTGAGGGCATCGGGGAGATCCGCAACACCTTTGTGACGGCGTAGCCGGCGCCAGGATCAGTTCGCTGCTCGCGCGCTCCTCAGCACGGCGCTCAGCGGTGTCGCTGGCGCGCCGGTGAGTCGTTCGACGACGTCGCTCTGCACGGCAAACACGCCGTCTCGCGTGCCACGGCCGATCGCGCCGACCATCTGCAGGGCGACAGGAAACGGCGGGCCACCCCTGCTCGAAATGTCGTGTGCGAGCCCCTCGTCATCAACGTGACGGATGTCGACAGCGCCACCGCCCACCGCGGCGAACGTCTGCGCCAGTTGGGTTGCATCGATGAGTTCGGGCCCGGTCACGTCGTACACCTGACCGTCGTGGCCATCACCGGCGAGCACGGCCGCCGCGACGGCCGCGCAGTCGACGCGGGCGACATATGCTGTCGCCGCTGAGCCGGTGTTGGTCACGAGTTCACCCCGCTCGATCGCTTCACCCATCGCTCGAACTTCGTTGTCGGCGTAGGGAAAGTTGCGGAGGATGCACCAGGCCATGCCGCTCTCCCGAATCATCGCTTCGGTTGCGGCATGCTCGGCCGAGAGAAAGTCCCCCTGCCCGAACGAAGGGAATGAGGTGTACGCGATGAACGAGACCCCAGCCGCGCGCGCCGCGTCGACTGCAGCGTGATGCTGCTGCTCTCGCTGTCCGATCGCGTCGGTGGAGATGAGGAGCATCCGATCGGCCCCCGCGAACGCTGCGGCGAGCGTATCGGGTCGCGCGAAGTCTGCTTCGCGAACGTCGACGCCGCGCTCCGCGAAGTCGGACAGGCCCTCGGGCGAGCGTGTGGTGAGGATGAGGTCGCGCGGATCGATCGACTCAAGCAGGCGATCCGCTGTGGCCCGGCCAAGCTGTCCGGACGCACCGGTAATGAGCAACTTCATTGTTCTCCCTCAATTCTCGATGAGCTAAATGTACGATACCGTTTCGTTTAGTAGATTCAAATCGTGGAGTGGCGACGATGCCATCCGGAAAGCGACCGAACGATGAGTAGCCTGACCGACACAACGATCAACTCCGTCACGGTGCTCGCTGCACTGCGCGAGCTCAGCGATGAGCTTCGCGAGCGCGTGCCCGAATATGAAGAGGGGCGCCGCCTGCCCGCAGACCTCCACGAGCGCTTTCGAGAGCTCGGCGTCTACCGTTTGCTCCTCCCTGCGAGCCATGACGGGCTCGAAGCAAGCTCCGCAGGAGTTCTCGACGTCATTGAAGCCTTGGCGACGATTGACGGGTCGCTCGCCTGGGCAACCACGATCGGCATCCAGAGTCCCGCCGTGCTGGCGTGGCTCTCGAGCGAGGCATTCGAGCGTCTCCACGCAGTGGACGCCGACGTCACGATCGGCGGGTCGTTCGCTCCGAATGGTCGCGCGGAACTCGTCGAGGGAGGCTACCGGGCCGAGGGCCGCTGGGGCTTCGCGAGCGGCTGCGACAACTGGGACTACCTCTTCGCCAACTGCGCACTCATCAAGGATGGCGAGCCCGTTCGCGGCCCCGGCGGCCAGCCGGTCATGCGAGCGATGGTCGTGCCGAAAGATGCGGCCCAGGTGATCGACACCTGGCACACGCTCGGCATGCGCGGTACCGGAAGCCAAGACTTCACGCTCGACGGCGTCTTCGTTCCGCAAGACCTGAGTTTCGATCTCTCGACCGCGACGCCCAGCATCGAGGGCATCACCCGGTACCCGCTGATCGAGTTTGGCTACGAACTCGCGACCATCGCGATCGGGGTCGCCCAGGGAGCCATTGATGACCTCGCCGACGCTGCGGCCGGCCGCACCAGGGTTTTTGCCCGCACCAGCATCGCGGCGGATCCCGTCGCCCAGAATCGCATCGGCGAGGTCGCGACCAAGCTCCGCGCAGCGCGAGCCCTCATCCGGGCAGACGCATCCGCACTCCGTGACCTCGACGCCGACGCCGACTTCATGGCGCTGCTGACGACAGCGTCAGCGACGTGTGCGTGGGCCGTTGATGCCTCCATCGACGTCGTGGAGACCTGCTTCCGCACCTATGGCGCTCGCGGCATCTTCGACGGCGCACCGCTCCAGCGGCGGCTCCGCGACATCCTCACCCTCTCGCAACATGCGACGCTCAACGACAGCGCGTGGACCCAGCAGGGCGCCGCCCTGTTCGGCGTGGTGGAAGGGCCTCCCGCGTAGTACGCAGGCACAACGAAAAGGACCGGGATGGCATTTCAGCCATCCCGGTCCTTTTGTCTTCAACGTCAGGGACGGCCGCCTGCGGGCGGCGCCATGGGCGGGGCTCCTGGCGGCATGATCTTGCGAAGCTCTGGCACCTGGGCCCGCAGTGGCTCGAGTGCATTCGCCCAGCGGAGCAGCTCGTCGAGGTGCTGGTGGAGGGTTCCCACCTGCATCTCGTTTGCTTCGAATCCGTTCGGGGAGAGCTGCTTCATGACGAACGGGATTGCGACGCCGTCCGCGATTGGCATCACTCGGAGCGTCGTCACGATCTGCTTGATTACCTGCACCGAGCGGAGGCCAGCACCGATTCCGCCGTAGCTGACGAACCCGAGAGGCTTGTACGTCCACTCCCAGAAGAGAAAGTCGAGCGCGTTGATGAAGCTTGCCGGCGGGCCGTAGTTGTACTCGGGCGTGACGACGAGGTAGGCATCCGCGCTGTCCACCGTGGCAGCCCACGCCTTGGTGTGGTCCTTGTCGTAGCTGCCCATTCTCGGCGACTTCTGCTCGTCGAGGAACGGGAGATCGATCTCGGCGAGGTCTGCGACCTCAATCTCGGCGAAATTAGCGTGGGCCCGGGCGACCTCGGTCGCCCAGTCGCCGATCGGCTTGCCGGCACGGACGTCTCCGCGAGTGCTGGCGATAATGATGAGGAGCTTTGACATAGAGCGCTTTCGTTGGGGTTGGTGTTAGTCGTTCAACATCGACGCGTCGCCGAGTTGATGCCAGGTTCGATTGTGATAGACAAGCGGTGCTTCATTGACCTCAGGCTCGACGTGGGTGTCGATCACGTGGACAACGACGATGGTCGAGCCCCCGGCGGCGAGCCGGTCGATGATTCGCCCGCGGAGTCGAACCTGCGCATCGACGAGGTAGGGCTCGCCGGTGGCAAGACGATCCCACGAGGATGCGTCGGCAAAACGATCGATCCCGCTGGTCGCAAATCGCGTCGCGATCTCGCGCTGACCTGCGCCGAGAAGGTGCACCACCACGGTGTCGGCGGCGGCAATGGTCGGCGCACTCGACGAGAGCGATGACAGCGAGAAGATCAAGAGTGGCGGCTCGGCGCTTGCGGAGAACACGCTCGTCGCCGTGAGCCCCGCTGGGCCGTCCCCTGCATCGGCGGTCACCACGGCGACACCCGCCGGATGGTTTCGGAACGCCAGCTTGAACTGCTCACCGGTGACCCCGGCTGGCAGCGACAGGGTTTCGCCTGCCGGGGAGACCGAATCGGCTTCGACAGCCGCCACGGCCGCCTGCCCCTGTGCCTTGCTCATGTCGACTCCTTTGCCTAATGGGTACGATACGGTACCGTACCTAGAGATTGTCTGATTCGCAAGGAACCGGAGCTTGCTCGCGGTGACGCGACGCGACTCAACCGTGTTCCGGGCGGGCATACTTGTCGATCCCGCTCCAGTGCTCAGAGAGCTTGCCATCGCGGACGCGATACACGTCGTAGGCGAAGTAGTTCCAGGTGCCGCCCGTGCCGTCACGCAACGGCTGCGGCAACTCAGCAGCGATAACGACCATGTCGCCCTCGGCGTGAAGCACCGACGGGGCGGGCTGGGCGGGAGGCTCGGCGCCCGCAGGGAGGGCGGGTGCGTGCGATGCCAGGTCGGCGACGAATGCTTCTAGCCCCGCTCGGCCCTGCGGCATGTGCGAAACGTGCTGGAAGTAGTCCTCGGCGACGAAATCCTTCACGGCATCCGTATCCAGCGGGCCGAAGACCTTGGCGTAGAAGTCGGCAACGAGGCTCTTGTTTGCCTGGAGGTCGGTCTCACCGACATGCTGTGGCGCGGTCGGCTCCTTGCCGAACGCCATCTCTGGCAGAAACTGCGGTCGCGCGTAGCGGTGCTCGTTTGTCCACCGCTCGGCAATGAGCCCATCGGCTATGCGGTACGTGTTGAGGCCGTAGTAGTCGTACGACCCCCCCTCCACCTGCGGGTCGGCCATCGGCATGTAGAAGGCGATCGTGACGAGATCACCCTCGGCAACAACAAAGGCCGGCGGGAACATTTTCACGTCCGCCGGATCAAGGGGCGGCTGGCCCTCGAAGTCACGTTCAAGGATGCCCCTGAATGCGTCGATTCCGACGAGATCGTCGGCACCGTGCAACTCGAAGTCGTCCGCGATGAATCGCGCGAGCGGACGCACGTCGAACGAGGCAACAACATCGTGGAAGTAGTCGAGCACAACCTGCTTATTGGCGCTCAGTTGGTCTGAAGATTGGGGCATCGTTGCTCCTTTGGGAATGATACGAAAGAGTACGCTAACGTCAAGCGCTCGGCGCGTGGAGCGCCGCTTGCCATTGTAATCAGAGAGATCAGCGAATTTTTGCGGGAGTTCGTCTCTGTAGCTAGACAGAACGATTCGGTACAGTACACTGGCGAAGGTCCCTCAAGGCGAGTGGATCACGCACCCCTTCATCACCAAACTTGGAGTAGACAATGAAGTCACTACACCGGGCGGACCCGGGCTCGTCGTCGCGACGCCGCGCCTCATGGATCGCCGTCGTCGCAAGCACGGCCCTCGTGCTTGTCGGCTGCACAGGAACCTCGTCCGATGACGCCTCCAGCGAGGGGGGCGTCCTCACGGTCGGCGTCACGCAGGATGTCGGAAAGTTCGATCCCGTGTACTCGAACTTGCCGACCTACAACCAGTTCGCGTATGCGACCCCGCTGTACCAGACGCCTGACGGCGAGTTCGGCCCCTACCTCGCGGAATCGTGGGAGTTCGCCGAAGACTCGATGTCGATCTCGTTCACGCTTCGTGACGACGCGATGTTCAGCGACGGCACCGCGGTGACGGCCGATGCCACGGTCGCCTCGATGACGCGCTTCTTGACCACACCGTCCGCCAAGCTCGCGCAATATGGCGCGCAGATCGCGTCCGTTTCGGCGACAGACGAGCTGACCGTCAAGCTCGACTTCAAGATGGCCGTGCCAGAGTCATACGCGCTGAGCCTGCTCTACCAGGACAGCGCCTTCGCGATGATCGCCTCCGAGGCAGGCACAGCAGACCCCGACTCGCTCAACACGACGACACAGGGCGCTGGACCATACGTGCTCGACCCGGAGCAGTCGACGAACGGCACCGAGTACACGTACGTGCCCAACGAGCACTATTTCGCTCCAGACACACTGACCTACGACTCGGTTGTCATCAAGCCGTTCACCGACGCTACGGCGCTCGGAAATGCCGTGACCAGTGGACAGGTCACCTACGCAGTCTCGCTGCTGGCGCCGCTCGCGGCGAGTGCAGAAGACGCCGGTTTGACGGTCTCGAAGGGCGCGCTCGGCATCGGTGATTCCGGCACAGCAATGCTCGTGTTCGGCGACCGCACCACGGGGCCGCTCGCTGATGTTCGAGTTCGTCAGGCGATTGCCTATGCAATGCCGCGCGACGACATCAACACGTCGCTCTACGCAGGCCTCGCAACGGCGACAAGCTCGGCGACACCCGAAGGCGTCGGTGGCTACACCAGCGAAGACCCCTACGCCTACGACGTTGACAAGGCAAAGGAGCTGCTCGCAGAAGCCGGCTACCCCGATGGGTTCGAACTGACCATCACGTCGCCCTCCGCAAGCGACCCCGGCAACCTCCTCGGCCTCGCCGTGCAAGGTGCGCTCGAAGCCATCGGCATCACGGTGGCGCTTGAGCGGAACGATGACCCCTTCACCGCACTGATGGGCAAGATTCTCGGCGGCGGCGGCTTCGAGGCGTACATCTACACCGAGCCCGGCGAGAGCGTCTTCACGCTCGTCACGAGCAGCATGACGGGCGTTGCGCCGCTCAACCCCAAGGCCGAGGCGCTGCCGAGCAATGTGAGTGATGCGGTCTCCGCAGCCACCGCAGCCCCCGTCGAGGAGCAGGACGAGCTGCTCAAGGACGTGACCACCGCGGTCGATGAGCTGCAGTGGTCTGTGACCATCCTGTCGATCCCGAGGATCACGGTCGTTCAGCCTGGCGTCGAGAATGTCGCGACGAGCTACGTCACCGCAGAACCGAACCCGTACTCGCCGAACGCTGGCGAGTCGTGGAGCGGAAATTGAACGGAACTGAGGGGGTCGCCGGCACGCCGGCGGCCTCCGCCCCGTACTCGTTCGCAGGCCCCCTCGCCACGATCCATGACCCGGCATTCTTTCGGACGTGGATCACTGATGAAGCCTTCATCGAGCGTCTCATCGAGTCTGACGATCCCGCCACGCGCGAGGTGAAGCGGCTCGCGGTCGAGTTCCAGCGCGAGATGGCCGCAGTGGTGGCGACCGGCGACATTCCGGGAAACATCGATGCACTCCTCGAGAAGTTCATCGATGAGGGCTACAAGCAGCACGATGCGCATCTCACAGACGGTCGGGCGCCACTGGCCGCATTCTTCAAGGGCGCAGCCAATGCCGGTATCGACCTGTGGCCGCCGATGCCCGTGGCTGTCGTTGTCGAAGACGACATCGCCGCGCTGCTGCTGGAGTCGTTGACGCCAGACGGTGGCCGCAAGAACATCCCAACGATGTTCCGTGTTGGCGGCGGGCGCATGACGGAGCACTGGAGCGCGGCTTCTCCGCCGCCGGGATCCGTCAAGCCCTAACTCGTCATCGCCACAGCGATGCAATGACACTTCCGAACTGAGAAAGAGCAGAACCGTGACCGAGATCGCAACCGCAACGTCGGGCCTTGAGGCCTTCGCGCCGTGTGCAACACTGACCGACACCGCCCGCAGAATGCGGGACGAATTGCTTGAGTTCGTGCCCGAAATGCAGAGGCAGGGGCCCGAAGCCGAGCGGTTGCGCGCGCTCACTGACGACGTCACGGGTCGCCTCAAGGAGATTGGCGTGTGGGATCTCGGCACGCCAATCGAGCATGGTGGCACTGCACTCGGCGCCAGGGACCTCGCAGAGGTCATCCAGGCGGTGAGCAGGGGCGACGGTTCTGCTGGGTGGCTGACCGGCACCGCGGCGACAAACCACAACCTGGCGCTGGCGTACTCCGACGAGACGGTTCGTGAGATCTTCGAGAGCTCCGCGGATGTGCCAGGCCCACGGTTGGTGGGCGCCTCGGTGTTCGCCCGTCAGGTCGGTGCAGCGCGCTCGGTTCCCGGTGGTTGGAAAGTGAAGGGCAAGTGGGGCTTCGGCACCGGCAGCAGCACGGCAGCCTGGTTCATGGTCGGCGCAGACTTTGAGCGAGCTGACGGCACGCCGGGCCGAGGCCTTGCCCTCTTGCCTGCATCATCCTGTCGCATCATCAAGGACTGGAATGTCAGCGGGATGTCCGCAACCGGCTCAAACTCCATCATTGCCGACGACGAGGTCTACATTTCGGCTGATCGCTTCTTCGACCTCCAAGAGATGTCCGACCGCATGAATGGGCTTCGCGACCGCTTCAGCGGCCCGCAGTTCACGTGGGGTGCAGAGTCTCGAGTGGTGGTCATCACCCTCAATCTCGCGGCCGCTGCGCTCGGCCTCGCTGAGGGTTCGCTCGAATCGTTTCTCGGCACGGCGCCAAAGCGCACGCCCTTCAACCTCCCGTACCCGTCGATCGCCGACTCCCCCGGCACGCAGATCGTCGCTGGTCGCGCTCAGGCCGCGATCGACACCGCCCGCGCTGTCGTGCAGCGGGTGGCCGAGGGAATCGACGTGCTGGCCGCCGAAGGCTTCGACCTGTCGCCGGTCGAGGCGTCACGGCTGCACATGGAGCTCGTCTTCTCGATCAGGCTCTGCCGGGATGCGATCGCCGACCTCGAGGAGGCACTCGGCTCTTCGGTGGCGTCGATGTCGAATCCGATTCAGCGCGCCCACCGCGACCTGCGCATGCTTGCATCGCACGGGGCCATCCGATTCGACCCGCTTGCGGAGCTCACCGGCAAAGACGCGCTCGGTCGTACGATCGACCCGACCTTCGCCGGCGGCCTGCCGAGCATTCCCTAAGCCCTCAACGACGAGACGACGCCGATCATGTCAGCCAACACCGTTGCACTCCCGGATGCCGCAACCCTCCTCGCCCGCGCAGAAGAGCTCATTCCGCTCTTGCGCGAAACGGCGGCCGAAGCGGAGGCGCTCCGCAGGCTCCCCGATTCGGTCATTGACGCGTTCGAGCGCGCCGGGTTCTTTACGGCGATGCGACCGGTCGAGGCGGGTGGTTCAGCGATCAGCTTCGGGGCGTTCATCGACATTGTGCGCACCCTGTCTCGCGGCGACGCCTCTGCCGGCTGGGTCGCCGCCTTCCTGATCTCGCACAACTGGCTGCTCTCGCGGCTGAACGCTGAGGCGCAGGAGGAGATTTTCAGCAGCAGCCCCGGGCTGGCTGCCGCGGTCGCGGCTCCCCCTGGCTCGGCGGTTCCTGTCGCCGGCGGATACCGGGTGACCGGGCGCTGGCGGTTCGCGTCGGCAATACTCCACTCCAACTGGGCGGTTGTCGCTGCAGCCGGTGAGCACGGTCCGCTCGCCGTCGTTGCGAAGGTCAGCGAGGGTGAGATTCACGACACCTGGCACGTGCCTGGGATGCGAGCAACCGGGTCGAATGACTTCGCCCTCGATGATGTGTTCATTCCCACACACCGGGTGACCGATTTCATCCGTTACTCATCGCGTGACAATGATGGGGCCTCGCTCTACCCGTCATACGATGCCCTCCAGTACCCGATGTACCGGGTGCTGTCGCTCATTCACGGCGCGGTTGCCGTCGGCACGGCTGAGGGTGCACTCGACCTCTTTCCTGCGGCGATGGGCAAGCGCGTTCGCCCGGCGAGCAGTGTTCCGTACCTTGAGGAGCCTGAAACCCAGTCCGCGTACGGGGTTGGGGCCCAGCAGGCGCACGTTGCGAGGCTGCTGCTCGACGACGCGGTCGCAAGGACCGAACGTCTCTATGCGCCCGGAAGCGAAGAGCCGTCGATGGCGGAGCGCGCTCGGCTCAATCTCGACGTCGCAGCGAGTGGCGTTGAAGCATTCAACGCGGTCGACACGATCATTCAGGCCGCCGGTGCGAGCGTTCTCCGGGACGGCACCGACTACGACCGCATGGCGAGGAATACCCTGGTGATGCGGAACCACACGACACTCGATGGACGGCACGCACAGCTGCTGGCCGGCAGGGTCTTATTGGGTCAGAGCCTCGGCGGCCACGCCGACGCGCTGTATTAGGAGCGAGAAGCATTGATCAACGAAGATCTGCTGCTGAGAATTGAGCGTCTCGAAGCAGTCCAGGCCGTGCAGAACATCATGGGGACGTATGAGTATCTTCACTCTGCGTACCAGAACGCCGACATCGTCGAACTCTTTGCCGATGTCGACGATCTCCTCATCGAGATGCCAGCCGGAATCTGGCGCGGTCGCGATGCTGCGTATCGCTGCTTCGGCGTCACATTCGAAAAGGAGCTCACGCAGCCCGACCGGCGCGGAGAGCTCGTCGAGCACACCCTCACCACGCCCGTCATCGAGGTGGCAGGTGACGGGCAGACCGCAAAAGCGGTGTGGAATTCACCCGGCCATGAGGCACACCGGTTCTTCTGGGTCGAAGACAGCCCTCGCATTGAATTCTGGTACTGGTGCACCTATTCGGTCGACTTCATCAAGACCGAGGCCGGATGGAAGATTTGGCACCTGCACGTCTACCAGACCTGGGCGAGCGAGGTTGGCACAAGCATCCTCACATCCCCGCCGCCGCCGGAACCGCCGATCCCGAATGGGCCCGGTCGACCGGATGAGCCCGTCTCGTTCGAGACGAAGTACAGCCTGAATCGAGCGCCACAGCTCGTCCCTGTGCCTCCGAAGCCGTACGACACCTACGTCACGGAAGACTGAGGGTGACCCGCCAATGATGCGACTGCTCCTCGGGCGGCTGGCACTTGCTGTGCCGCTGCTGTTCACCGTCTCGTTTCTCACCTTCTTGCTCATCGCGATTGCCCCGGGCGACCCGGCGGCCGCGGTGCTCGGAAACGCGGTCACACCTGAGCGACTTGCCGAGGTGCGAGAACAGCTCGGGCTGAATGATCCGCTCCTGCTGCAGTACTGGAACTGGTTGACCGCGGCGCTCCAGGGCGACCTGGGCAACTCGCTGCTCACCTCACAGCCGGTGGCCGCGACCATCGGGCAGCGCATCGGGGTGACGCTCAGCCTCGTGCTGATCGCACTGGTGATCTCGACGATCGGCGGAGTGCTCATCGGCATGCTCGGAGCGCTTCGCGGCGGCTGGGTGAGCCGGGTTCTCGAGTGGGCCGCAGTGGTGCTCTCGGCAATCCCACCGTTCTGGCTCGGATTCTTGCTGATCGCCTGGTTCGCACTCCAGAGGGCGTGGCTGCCGGCAACCGGGTATGTGCAGCCGGATGACTCACTCGAAGGTTGGGCGCGATCGCTTGTCCTCCCCGTCGTGACACTTGTTGCCGCCCCGATGATGGGCATCGCCAAGCAGACAAAAGACTCGATGCAGGAGGCGTTGTCAAAAGACTTCGTTGCCGCACTCAGGGCAGACGGAATGTCTGAGACCCGCATCATCTGGGCACACGTGCTCAAAAACGCGGCGATCCCGATCGTCACCATGGTCGGCGTATTCTTCATCGCCATGATCGGCGGGACCGTCTTCGCCGAAACGGTCTTCTCGCTCCCCGGCCTCGGCACGTTGGTGGTCAGCGCGGCACACACCGGTGACTATCCCCTCGTGCAGGGCGTCGTCGTGGTCATCGGCCTTGGCGTTGTCATCGTGAACATCGTTCTCGAGCTTCTGTACGGCTGGCTCAACCCGAAGGCAAGGCACGCATGACGCTGACTCAATCGCTCGCCGTTCCCCGCGCCAAAGGCGTTCGCGGCCCCTTCGCCCGCCTCATTCGTCGGCCGCTCGCAATCGTCTCGGGCGCGGTGTTGTTCGTCATAATTGCCGCCTGCCTGCTCGCGCCCGTGTTGTCGTTGCCGAGCCCAAATCAGAACGACCTGCTGAATGCACTCGCTGGCCCCAGCCTCGCCCACCCCTTAGGCACGGACCAGCTGGGGCGTGACCTGCTCAGCCGCCTGCTCCACGGGGGCATTCCTTCGCTCGGCTACGCAAGCCTCGTGCTGATCGTGGCGCTCGGGCTTGGGGTTCCGTTCGGCATCCTCGTTGGGTATCGCGGTGGCACGTGGGATCGAGTTGTCACCACCATTGCGGACATCGGACTCGCCATGCCGGTGCTCATCATGACCATCGTCATCCTCAGCGTTTTCGACAACATGTTCTGGCTCGCGATGGTGCTGCTCGGTGTGCTCATGAGCCCCCCGGTTGTTCGCAATATTCGTGGAGCGGTGATTGCTATTCGGCGAGAGAACTTCGTCGATGCCGCCCGTGTCGCCGGGCTCTCGCCCGCGCGGATCATGGCGACCCACATCCTCCCGCGTGTCATCGGCCCTGTACTGGTGCAGGCAACGCTCCTCGCGGGCGTTGGCATCTCCTTCACTGTCGGCCTCGCCTTCCTCGGCTTCGGCCCGCAGCCGCCAGAGCCAACCTGGGGCGGCATGATCCAAGACGCCGTGCTCGTGCTCTCGCGTTCGCAATGGCCGATGATCGTCGCCGGCGCCACAGTCGCGCTCACGGTATTGGCGCTCAACATTCTCGGGGACTCGCTCCGCGAAGCCACGGTCGACCCGTGGGCGGGGGCGGCACGGCGCAAGACCGTGACCGCACGACCCGCGACGGTCGAACCAGGCGCTGCGCTCGTCTCGGTGCGCAACCTTGACGTGACCTACACCGCGGGGGCACGAGAGGTGCTCGTGGTCGAGGGAGTCAGCCTCGACATCGGTCCGGGTGAAGCTGTCGGGCTTGTCGGCGAATCCGGGTGTGGCAAGTCGACTGTCGCCCGTTCAATTGCGCGAATCCTCCCCGCCGCCGGTCGGACAACCGGCGGCGGCGTGCGGTTTCGGTCAGAAGCCGTGCTCGAGCTCGAAGGCAAGGCGCTCCAGACCTATCGTGGCGGGTCGGTCGGCTACGTCTTCCAAGACCCCATGGCAACACTTGAGCCAACCATGCGCGTCGGTGCCCTGCTCGCCCAGGTCATTCGTCTTCACCACAAGGTGAGCCGCCGCGAAGCAAAGGTTCGCGCTCTTGAGCTGCTCCGGCGAGTGCAGATCAAAGATGCCGAGACCATTGCACGGCGCTATCCTCACGAGCTCTCTGGCGGGCTCGCGCAGCGTGTGGCCATCGCTCGTGCGATCGCCGGTGAGCCGGACCTGCTGATCGCTGACGAACCCACGACTGCCCTTGACGCGTCGATTCGCCTCGGGGTGCTCGACCTGCTTCGCTCCCTGCAGAGCGAGATGGGCATGGCGATGCTCATCGTCAGCCACGACTGGGAAGTGATCGGCCACCTCTGCGACCGTGCCGTCGTGATGTACGCCGGGCAGGTTGCTGAAGAGGGTCGGGTCGAAGAGCTCCTGGAGCAGAGCGCACACCCATACAGTCGGGCACTGCTCGCGTGCCGACCCCGTGCTGACGCCGATCGTTCGTTGCCGCTCGTCTCGACCCCAGGGCAGGTCGCCCCACCCGGATCGTGGCCGGTCGGATGCCGCTTTGCGGCTCGATGCCCGATCGCTCGCCCCACCTGCCGGGAGGCCCCCGTTCCGCTCATCCCGGTCACGGACGAGCAGTCCAGTCGCTGCCTGTTCGTTGATGAAGTCCTTGCCACACCAGCGGAGGTCCTGCGATGACCGGTGCACCATTGCTCACCGTCGAAGAACTCACGATCGATTATGGTTCCGGGCGGCGGCGTCACCGGGCGGTCGATGGCGTGAGCTTCGAGATCGCCGAGGGCGAGACGCTCGGACTGCTCGGAGAGTCAGGCTCTGGCAAGTCGACCATCGGGCGGGCGATCCTCGGCCTCGTGCCGATCACGTCTGGGCGAATCATCTACCGCGGCGTCGATTTCGCGTCATTGAGCCCGCGGCGTCGCCGGGCATATGGCTCAGACATCCGTGCGGTCTTTCAAGACCCGAACAGCACGCTCAACCCGGTGAAGCGCATCCGCACCGCCCTTCTCGAGGGCTTGCCTCGCAATAGTCCAGACGCAACGAAGCGGATGCTCAGACTGCTCGACCGCATGGGGCTGCCACCCGGTATCGAAGACAGTTTTCCGGCCGCGTTCTCTGGCGGGCAGCGACAGCGCATCGCCATCGCCAGAGCGATGATGAGTGAGCCATCGCTCGTCGTGTGCGACGAACCAGTGACGGCACTCGATGTGTCGGTGCAAGCACAGGTGTTGAATCTGCTGCGCGAGATCCAGCGCGCGACCGGGGTGAGCCTGCTTTTTGTCGGCCACGACATTGAGGTGGTCCGGTACATGTCCGATCGCATCGCGGTCTTGCAGCAGGGCAAAATCGTCGAGACTGGTCTTGCCGACGACGTCGTGCGCTCGCCGTCGCACAGCTACACCCAACAACTCGTCACAGCAATGCTTGCGACTGGCGGCAGGAGAACCCCCGCTCCCCTGCAGTGATCTCGGCTACTCTGCAGTGAGTTCGGGGGCCGGCTTCGCCGCAGTGATCTCAGCGGCGGGCTTTGCCGCGTTTGTCGCGGTCGCTGTCGCAAGAGGCATGAGAATGTCGTCGAGGAGTGAGTTGAGGAACTGATCGTCGATCGGCTCGTTCCAGATCGCACGGTGATGCATGATCGGCAGTGCGACGTCGGGAACCAGGTTGAGGTTGACTTCGGGGCCGACCTCACCGCGGGCAATTGCCCGCATGATCGGACGCTGCGTTGCCTCGCGCACGTTCTCCTGGGTTTCTTGACGCATCAGACGAAACACCGTCTCGTCGCGCTGAGCGCCATCCATGAGCGCAATGATGAGTCGGCGATTGTCGCGCAGCATCGAGGCGGCCGCTTCAAGCACGACGTGCAGTTCTGGCCGAAGTCCGCCCAGGTCGCCCGGGTCGTGCGGTCGTTGGCCGCCGAACGACATTTCGATCGCTCCGCGGATCAAGTCAGCTTTTGTGGGCCAGCGGCTGTAGAGCGTGGCCTTTGACGCCTTCGCCGTTGCGGCGATCGCGTCGATCGTGACCCCTTCGATTCCGTGGGCCGCGACAAGTTCGAGGACGACTCGCTGGATGTCCTCTTTGCGCTCGAGCCCGCGAGAACGCGGCACAACAGCGTCGGATTTTGGCTTGACTTTTGTCATCCTGATAAAAATCCTCGTCTGTATCGTCTGAGTATCGTCAGAACGGTTGTGTATCGCGAATTTCGTGCACAAACACATGACTGAACGCCTCGAAGATACGAAACCGTTCAGCAAATTCAGCCTACACGCACCGAAGTCCTGCCGGGAGAGTTGCGCTGAGATTTGAGCCTCGCATCCGCAAGGTAAGGAGCGCTCCCACGCAACTCTGGGGGGCGCACATCGCTGCCTCGACCTGAGCTGACACGGGGTGCCGATGAAGTGACATCCAGCGATTCTTGCCGATATAGTGCAGCGACCCGACTAGTAAGACCACGACAAGGACGTCTGTGAACAATTCCTCAGCGGTCGTCACCGTCGACGGCATCGCAAAGCGATTCGATGGGGTGCGAGCCCTCCAGGATGCGCGACTTGAGCTTCGCGCAGGCGAAATCCATGCGCTGCTCGGCGAAAACGGTGCCGGCAAGTCAACACTGATCAAGATCCTCACCGGGCTGCTTCCGCCCGATGCGGGAACCATCGAGGTCAACGGCGAGCCTGTGCGCTTCCGCACTGTGCACCAGGCCGCTCAGGCCGGCATCGTTGCGCTCTATCAGGAGGTCGCAATCGTTCCGACGCTGAGCGTCGCGGAGAACATTTTGCTCGGAGGTCACTCGCCGAGCACCGCGGGCTTTGTGCGCTGGAGTGGGGTCAAACGCATCGCGGGCGAGCAGCTTGAGCGCCTGGGGCAGCGAATCCCACTCGACCGTCTCGCCGGTTCGCTCTCACCAGTGCAGAAGACGATGGTCGCGCTGGCACGCGCGCTGCAACGACAGGCGCGGGTCCTCATCCTCGACGAACCAACGGCGGCTCTCACGGACGTCGAGTCGGCTCGGCTCTTCGAGGTATTGAACTCGCTCAGAGACCAAGGTGTCGCCGTCCTCTACATTTCACACCGGCTCGAGGAGGTCTTCGAGCTCTGCGACCGCTACACCGTCATGCGCAACGGCAGCACCGTCGCAACTGGCGAGATCGCGGGCACAACCGTCGATGATGTCATCCGCGCCATGGTTGGGCGCGAACCTGACGAGCTGTATCCAGACCGGGCGACAGCCGTGGGCGAGGTCGTGCTGCGAGCAAAGGACCTCACTGGCGCGAGGGTGCGCGAGGCGAATCTGGATGTGCGGATGGGCGAGATCGTCGGCATCGGCGGGCTCGCCGGATCCGGGCGCAGTGAATTGCTGCGACTCCTCGCGGGGGCACAGCGCCGCACCTCCGGCACGGTCAGCGTGCCAGCCGAAACGCCGGTGCGCAGCGGAGTTGGCGGTGCTCTCGCAGCGGGGGTCGCCTACGTTCCTGAGGAGCGTCGCAGCGAGGGCGTGAGCCTCGGCACGTCGATCCAAGACAACATCGCGACCGCAAATCTCCCGGCGGTCAGCACCGCCGGATTCGTTTCGGAGCGGAGGGTGACCGAGCTCGCGCGCGCCTCGATCGACTCGCTGGGCATCCGTGCCCGCGGCCCCAAGCAGGCCGCCGGTGAGCTCTCGGGCGGCAACCAACAGAAGGTGGTGCTCGCAAAGGCTCTTGCCCGCTCACCACGGGTGCTGCTCATCGACGAACCGACCAGGGGTGTCGATGTCGGCGCTCGCGCCGACCTATACCGCCGCATTCGCAGCCTTGCCGAAGAGGGCACCGCTGTCGTGATCGTCAGCTCAGACCTGCCCGAACTGACAGGCCTTGCTGACCGGGTGCTCGTCATGCGAGACGGCTCCATAGTTTCCGAGCTTCGTGCGGCAGATGCCGACCACGAGACGCTCATTGCACAGTTCTACGGAAGGGCCTCCTGATGACCGAAATCCAGACCGCGAGCGCCAGGCTTCGGCTCGGCAACCTGGGCCGCACGCTCGCACAGGGCGGCACGCTGATCGCCCTCATCGCGCTGATCGCCCTCTTCGGCATCCTGAAGCCTGAGGTGTTTCTCACGGTGAGCAACCTGCGAAACATCCTCGAACAGGTCGCCATCCTCGCGATTATCGCAACGGCGCAGACCGTGGTGATGGTGGCGGGTGACTTTGATCTCTCGGTTGGCGCGAATGCGACGCTGAGTGGTGCGGTCGTCGCGGTTGCCCTCGTGGCGGGGGTGTCTATTCCTCTCGCGATCGTGCTCGGCATCCTCACCGGAATCGCCGTCGGCGTGTTCAACGGTGCCCTCGTCGCAGGTCTGCGGCTCTCGCCCTTCATTGCGACGCTCGCCTCAATGACCACGGTCGGCGGGCTCGCCTTCGTGGTGACCAACGGCACCACGGTCTACGGCCTCCCCGAGGAGTTTCTCGTGATCGGCCAGAGTCGGCCGTTCGGCATCCCGGCGCCGATCTTCTTCGCCGTGGGCCTCGCCCTCCTCGTCTGGGTTGTGCTCCGCTTCACCAATCAGGGGCGCAGATGGTATGCCGTCGGCGGCAACGCTGAGGTTGCGCGGCTGTCTGGCATCGGGGTGCCCATGGCCCGGATCGTGGCGTTCAGCGTCGCTGGTCTCGGATCGGCGATCGGCGGGATCATCCTCGTGAGCCGCCTCGGCAATGCCAATCCGACCACAGCGAACAACTACATGCTGTTCGCCATCGCCGCCGTCTTCCTCGGCATGACGATGCTGCGCTCCGGCCAGGCGAACCTTCCCGGCACCATCGTCGGCGTGCTCATCATCGGCGTCATGAGCAACGGGCTCAACACGGTCGGCGTCGACTCATACGTTCAGCAGGTACTCACTGGGCTCATCATCATCGCTGCCGTCGCTCTCTCTGCTGTACGCACCCGCAATCACCAATGATCAATGGAGGCTCATTAATGAAACGCAAAGCACTCGCACTCGGAGCGGTACTCGCCGCATCCGTTCTCGCACTCTCCGCATGCTCGTCGGGCGGCGGCTCTGGGGATGACTCTGGTGACGACACCATCAGGGTCGCCGCCTTCAGCGCCGGCTACGCGAGCCCCGCCATCAAGTACGTCGTCGACCAGTTCCAGGCCGAAGCAGAGGCGCTCGGTTGGGAAGTTCAGCTCAACACGACCAACGACGACTACGACGCGCTCAACAGCTACATGACGACCGCCGTCGACCAGGACTACGACGCGTTCTTCTTGGCCGGCTTTGACCCGCGCGCCTCGAACGTCGGCATCACTGCGGCGAACGATGCCGAGATCCCAGTGTTCGCGATCGATGGTGATCCGGAACAGAACGACGTGTTCACACTCGATGTGGTCTCCGACCAGGCCGACCTCGCTGCGCTGTCGTTCCAGGGGCTCGAGTCTGCGCTCGGCGACCTCGAGGGCAAGAACATCGCGCTCATCAGCTTCGACCTCTCGCTGACCATCTCGGCCCGCACCGCGATCCTTGAGGAGTCGCTCGCCGAAGCGGGCGCCAACGTGGTCGACGTGCACAAAGTGGCCCACATCGGCGAATCGCTCGACGATTCGCTCGCCCACGTCAAGGACTACCTGCAGGCCAACCCCGGCACGGTGGATGCTGTCTGGGCCGGGTGGGCACCAGCGGCCCTCGGCGCCTTCCAGGCGGTTGCCGAATCTGGCGAGAATGTCACGGTCGTCAGTGCCGACACCATGGGCGCGATCAACGAGATCATCGCCGGCGGTGGCCCCTTCGCCGCGACGGCGATGCAGGACTGGGACACCGCGGTCGATGAGCTGATGGCCGGGATGACGACCCACTTCGAGGGCGGAACTCTCGAATCGAACTTCGTCACCGTGCCGGGCATCTACATCGACCCGTCCAACGCGGCGGACATCGACCCAGGGTACTGATTCCAGGCACGAAACACTGATTCGCATTGCGCGGCCCCGGAGAGACACCAGCGCTCTCCGGGGCCGCGTGCGTCACCGACAGTATCGACTATGTCTCGCGCTAGAGCTCGTCGCTCGGCATGAGAAGCCACAGCACGAGGTAGATGAGAGAAGTGCTGCGAACGCCTCAGAGTTGGCGTGCCCATTCGCCTGCCCGCTCGATCTCCCCGTCGATAAGCGGGCCAGCGTAGTCGTGCACCCGGAAGGTCTTCGCCTTCACCGTCGTGTCGAAGCCCAGTGACCGGAGCTCGTGCCGGATGGCCTTCGCCGCCGACCCCGGCAGACGCGGGGCATTGACCCTGGTGTCGAAGGCGGCAGCGCGGATTGGTGCGTCAAGGGTCGGCAACGACGCCAACCACTCACGGATGCCCCGCTCCGGAGCATTCGGCGCACTGTTCTGTTCTACGGCGCCACGCCGCGTGCTCGGTCGTGTCATCGAAAACGCGTGGGTCGGCCCGCCGGCGATGACGAGCTGAAACCCGGTCACGTCGGTCGGCGCCGCATCCGCCTCGACGAGTTCCACCGGCATCCGCTTCTTCAATTCGTGCGCGATCGCGCGGGCGACCTGTTCCGTGTTACCCCACAACGTCTCGAATACGACGAGCGCGCGCGTCGGTTTGGGTGTGAGCGATGACTTCATGACGCGTCCCCGACCAGCGCCGAGAGGCGGGAAACCCCGATCGGCTCCTCCGCCAGCAGCGGGATGATCGCGCTGCGATGAGCGACTTGCTCGACCCGCGCAATCTGTTCGAGTTCGGCGCGGGCCCGCGTGCGCAAGAATCGCGAGCGCGGGCCGGCGGCGGCCACCGAATTATTCACAACCCACGCCCACGGGTGGATGCCCGCCCGCTCGAGGTCGCGTTGCAGCCCCTCTGCCTCGAGCACTGGCGTGGTCTCGGGCAGCGTGACAAGGATCACCTTGGTCTGGGCCGGGTCCTGCAGCCGCATGAGGGGGGTCGTGAAGCCGAGGTTCGCCTCCCCCATCTGGCGTGCGATCTCGCGATGGTACGAGCCAGCGGTATCGAGCAGCAAGAGCGTATGGCCCGTTGGTGCCGTGTCGATGACGACGAACTTGCGTCGTGATTCGTGCACGGCGCGGGAGAACTGTTGAAAGACGGCGACCTCCTCCGTGCACGGCGACATGAGGTCTTCTGCGAGCGCCGAGCGCCCCTCCTCGTCGAGGTCCCTTCCCTTGGTCGCCATCACGTGGGTGCGGTACTGCTCGAGGGCACTCACGGGATCGATCCTCGACACCGTAAGCCCGTCGACGGAGCCCTCGAGCGTCTCCGTGAGATGTGCGGCCGGGTCGGTCGTCGTCAGCAGGACCTCATGGCCGCGCTGCGCCAACGCAACAGCGATCGCGGCCGCCACTGTGGTCTTGCCAACGCCGCCCTTGCCCATGCACATCACAAGCCCGGCGCCATCCGTTTCGATCTGGGCAACGAGGTCGGCGAGCGGCGCGACGGGCACGGGCACGGATGCGTCTTCGTCGACGTCTGCGTTGTCGCCGACGGCGGCAGGTTCGGATGGAGCGAACAGCATCCGCAAGGCCCCCAGGCCTACGAGATTGCCGGTCTTCAGCTGGATCGTCTCGCGAGGCAGTGTTCCCACTGTTGGCGGGATGGCGGCGAGCGCCGCGGTCTCCCGACTCCGCAGGGCGACGGCGATCGGTTCATCACCGGCGGCCAACGGAAGCACTCCGTTGATGACGACATGCGCGTCGACCATCCCCACGGTCGCGAGCTCGGCGAACGTGCGCTCGATCTCGTTGAGGGCGGATGTCTGGGGTCGAGCCACGAGCACCAGCCTGGTTCGCGCGGGGTCGGTGAGCGCGTCGACGGCTGCCGCGTAGGTCGCCTTCTGCTTCTCGAGCCCGGCGAGCGGGCCGAGGCAGGAAGCGTCTCCACCAGTAGCGAGGAAGTCGGTCCACGACCCCGGCAGTTGCAGCAGCCGGATGGTGTGCCCAGTTGGTGCGGTATCGAAGATGATGTGGTCAAAGTGGCCATACGTGTCGTCGTGAGTGAGCAGGTTCGTGAACTCGTCGAACGAGGCGATCTCGGTCGTGCACGACCCCGACAGGCTCTCAACCATGCCGGCGACCTCCGGCTCGGGCAGCATGCCGCGGATCGGTGCGATGATGCGCTCGCGATAAGCCTCGACCGCCTGCTCCGGATCGATCTCGAGGGCGGAGAGCCCCGGCACCTCGGTCACGGCCGTGATCGTGTTGCCGATGGCAATGCCGAAAACCTGGCCGATATTGGAGGCCGGGTCCGTGCTCACCAGCAACACCCGGCTGCCCCCAGAGACGAGATGCACCGCCGTCGCACAGGCGACCGAGGTCTTGCCGACCCCGCCTTTGCCGGTAAAGAACAAGAACCTTGGAGGACGTTCAAGAAATCGCATGGTCGCCCAAGGGTGTCATGCGCCCATCCGCTGGGCAACTGCGGAGACGAGGGGATTTGAACCCCTGGTCCCCTTAAGGGGACTCCACCTTAGCAGGGTGGTGCACTCGGCCGGACTATGCGACGTCTCCAGTACGTCGACAATCATAGCGGCACACTCGCGACAAACCGATTCGAGCGAGCACGGCCCCCACGGGGCATCCGGAGTCGCCTAGTTGTTGACCTTCGCGCACGTGTTCTGCGCTGCGGATTGGCCAAGCAGCCCCTCGATCACCTGCGGCTCCGGGTCGGCTGAGGCTTCGGGCTCGGCTGAGGCTTCTGGTGCGGCCGAAGCGTCTGGGTCGGCTGGCGTCTCGGCCTCAGGCTCGGCGGGAGGAGTGCTCGCCTCGGCGTCCGGGTTGTCGGTAGAGCCAACCCCTGTGCGCTCGGCGGTGAACGGCACATCCGCCTGCAGTGCCTCGACGAGATCGCGCGCAACGCTCTCGATGGGCGCGACCTTGCCCTCGTACACCCCACCGACGCCGGTCGTCGACGGGTATTGCACGAAGGTGATGCGCTCGAGATCCATATTGCGGAACACCCCGGCCATCGAGACGAGCGTCGAGACGTTGGTCATGCTGTTCGAGAGTGTCATCGACTGGGTCGCGGCGGTGGCGATGCGGTACAGGGTTGTCGGGTCGTTGAGCACCCCATCCTCGGTGACCTTGCGCATGAGCGCAGACATGAACACCTGCTGGGTGCTGATGCGGCCGAGGTCGCTGCCATCGCCGACACCGTAGCGGCTGCGGAGGAACGCGAGCGCGTCGTGACCTTCGAGCGTCCAGTCGCCAGCACTCGGCAGGTTGATGCCAGCCTGCCGGTCGATGAGCGGGCCGGTCGTGCAGACCGTGACGCCGCCGACCGCCGTCGACATGTTGACGACACCGTTGAAGGTGATCATGGCGGCGAATGGGATGTCGAGCCCCGTGAGTTCTTCGATCGTGAGCACGGCACACGGCAGGCCGCCGTAGTAGAGCGCCTCGTTGAGGGGGCGTGCGCTCATCGCCGAGTTGTTGCCCTCGCCGTCTTCGCGCGGGCACGACGGGATGGGCACGACGAGGTCGCGCGGAAAGCTGACGATGGTCGCGTTGCTGTGGTCGGCGGAGATGTGCACGAGAATGTTGACGTCGTTGAGTTCGGCTTGGCGATCGCGACATCCGCCCTCCGCCTCGCAGACGTCGCTCCCCACGATGAGCACGTTGAAGCCACCCTCAAATGAGCTCAGGTCGGGTGGCGGGCCGTCTTCTTCGCCGACAAGGGCTACCGAGGTGATGCTGCCCTCGATCTGCTGCACCGTGATGCTCGCAATGGCAACACCACTGACGAGCACGACGACGAGTGCCGCGCCGATGAGTTTGAGCAGGCCGACCATCGTGTTGGGCCGTCGCAGTCGACCGTGCTGCGCGATCACGCTGGGCGCGCGCCGTGTCGTGGGTGTGCGGCTCACTGGACCCCATTCGTGCTGTCGTGCAACTGCGATGTGGCGGAGGGCGTGGGATTCGAACCCACGAGACATTTCTGCCCACCAGTTTTCAAGACTGGCTCCATCGGCCGCTCGGACAGCCCTCCCGGAGTATCCCCCGAAGCCCGATTCTAACGGATGCTCGAAGTCTTCTAGCGGATGCTGGCGAGCGTCGTCGCAAGACCGTCGTCAAGATCGTTGCCGGTCACCTCGTTGGCGACGGCTTTTACCTCGTCTGGCGCCTGCCCCATGGCGACACCGCGGCCGAGGGTGGCGGCCCATTCGAGCATCTCGATGTCGTTGCGCCCGTCACCGACCGCGGCGATGCGGGAGCGCGGCCAGTCGAGCCATTCGCGCACGCGCTCCATGCCGGTGGCCTTGTTGACACCGTCTGGGGCGATGTCGAGCCACGCCGTCCATCCGATGTTGTAGCTCACCTTGTGCAGGCCGATCTCTTCGACGATGCCGAGGAACTCCTCCTGGTCGTGCTCGAACGACAGCACGACAACGCGGGTCGCTTCGAGGCCGAGCAGCTGCTCGAACGGCACCTGTGTGCTCGAGATGCCGAGTGAGGCATTCGGAAAATCGCCGACATAGCGATAGTGGCCGTCTTCATCTTCGACCGCGAAGCTCGCACCTTGGAGCCGGTTGTGGATGGCGGTGAGCACGCTCGTCGGGTTGAAGGTTTCGAGGTGCGCCCTGGTGTAGCCGTTCGGGGCTGCCGGATCGCGACGCATCGTCACGGCGCCGTTGGAGCAGACAAGGTATTCGGGGGTGATGCCGAGCATCTTGATGATCGGCAGGGTCATCGAGACGGCACGGCCCGTCGCGATCATGACCTCGTGGCCGGCATCGCGCACGCGCTTGACCTCGCGGGTGACCGCATCGGTCACGACCCCGTCTTGCAGCAGGATGGTGCCGTCGACGTCGAGGACGACGAGCCAGGGTTCGCTCACCGGGCCACCGGCTCCAGCACCTCGAGGCCGCCGAGATATGGCTGCAGGGCGGCGGGCACGCGCACCGAACCATCCGCCTGCTGATGGGTTTCGAGGATCGCGACCAACCAGCGCGTCGTCGCGAGGGTGCCGTTCAGTGTCGCAACCGGCGTCGTCCTGCCCGACTCGGTGCGGGTGCGGATGTCGAGGCGCCTGGCCTGGTAGGTGGTGCAGTTCGACGTGCTCGTGAGCTCGCGGTAGGTGCCCTGCGTCGGCACCCAAGCCTCGATGTCGTATTTGCGGGCGGCACTCGAACCGAGGTCGCCGGCGGCCACGTCGATGACGCGGTAGGAGAGCTCGCAGGCCTGCAGCATCGCCTCCTGGAACGCGACGAGACGGTCGTGCTCGGCTTCGGCATCCTCGGCGAGCACGTAACTGAACATCTCAAGCTTGTTGAACTGGTGCACGCGCAGGATGCCGCGGTTGTCTTTGCCCGCCGAGCCCGCCTCGCGGCGGTAGCAGGTCGACCACCCGGCGTAGCGGATGGGGCCATCGCTGAGGTCGAGGATCTCGTCGGCGTGATAGCCGGCGAGCGCGACCTCGCTTGTGCCCGTGAGGTAGAGGTCGTCGGCGGGGAGGTAGTAGATCTCGTCCGAGTGCTCACCGAGGAACCCGGTGCCGGCCATGACCTCAGGCCGCACCAGGGTCGGGGTGATGAGCGGCACGAAATCTTCGGCAATCGCCTTGTCGAGGGCCATGTTCATGAGGGCCAGCTCGAGGCGTGCACCGACACCACGAAGAAAGTAGAAGCGGCTGCCAGACACCTTCACCCCGCGTGGGATGTCGATCGCACCCAGCAGTTCGCCGAGTTCGGCATGGTCACGCGGTTCGAAGTCGAACGATGCCCGCTCCCCCACTTCGCGCAGTGTCGTGAAGTTCTCTTCGCCGCCGGAGGGCACACCATCGACAATGGGGTTCTGGATGGCGCCCGCGATGCGGGTGAAGTCGGCCTCAGCATCCGTCGCCGTTTGCGCGAGCTCTTTGACGCGCGCCGCCATCTGCTGTGCCTGGGTGAGCAGCGCCTGCTTCTCTTCGCCCTTCGCCTGCGCCACCTGCTTGCCGAAGGCCTTTTGTTCGGCGCGGAGCGACTCGGATTCGGCAATCGCCCTGCGGCGACGCCGGTCGGCATCGAGGGCGTCATCAACGAGGTCGACGGACGAGCCGCGAGCCTGCTGGGAGGTTTTCACGGCGTCGGGGTTGTCACGAAGCAGTTGCGGGTCGATCACACTCCCAGTCTATTCGGGCGCGCCATGTCGTACCTTGGACGCGTGGCCACCTCACCGCGACGCGCAGCCGTCGTCTACAACCCCATCAAGGTCGACATCGACGCCCTCCGCGCGGTCGTGAAGTCCGCCGAGGAATCTGCCGGGTGGGAGCCGACGCTCTGGTTCGAGACGTCAGAAGACGATCCCGGCATCGGTCAGGCAAAAGATGCGGTGGCGCAGGGCGCCAGTGTGGTGATGGCGGCTGGTGGCGATGGCACCGTGCGGTGTGTCGCCGAAGGCATTCATACGACGGATGCTCGGCTCGCCCTTCTCCCCTCCGGCACCGGCAATCTGCTCGCCCGCAACCTCAGCCTCACGCTCGACAACCTTGAGCATTCGGTCGAAACAGCCTTCACCGGCAAGGATCGCGCCATCGACCTCGGTGAGCTCGTGGCGGAGCGACCGGATGGCTCCCGCGAGAAGTTCATGTTCCTCGTCATGGCCGGTGTCGGTCTCGATGCGCAGATGATTGCGAACACCAACCCTGAGCTGAAGAAGAAGGTCGGCTGGCTCGCCTACGTCGATGCGATCGTGCGTTCGCTCCGCGGCAATACCCGCCTACGCATGCGCTTCAGTGTCGACGGTTCGCCGGCTCGCACCATGACAGCCCACACCGTGCTCGTCGGCAACTGCGGTTCGCTGCCCGGCAACATCCTGCTCCTGCCGGAGGCGGCCGTCGATGACGGCATCTTCGACGTCGTCGCGCTGCGACCGCAGGGGATCATCGGCTGGCTGCAGATCTGGGTGAAGATCGTGTGGGAGAACGGTGTGCTGCGGCGCACGCAGGTGGGTCGCAAGTTCCTCAGCAAGACCAAAGAGGTGCGCACGCTTCGGTACGTCAAGGGGGCGACGTTTGTCGCACGCCTGAATCGGCCCGAGCCGTTTGAGCTCGATGGTGACGAATTCGGCACGGCCGTCGCGTTGAAGGCGACCGTGCTTCCCGGCGGCATCACCATTCGGGTGCCGGTGGACTCCTAAGCGCCTGCCCCTGAGGCAGCAGTTCGCTCGAGGAGCACCATCACTTCGTAATGCTTCGTGTGCGGGAACATGTCGAGCACCCGCCCCCGCCGAGCCGTGAATGACGGCATGGCGGCAAGATCGCGGGCAAGCGATTCAGCGTTGCAGCTCGAATAGATGACGTGCTGCACGGTCGACCCCTCGAGCAGCTCGGCGAGTTCGGCGCCAATGCCGCGCCTCGGCGGGTTCACGATGACGAGCTCTGGTGACGCTGCCACCGCCTCAGTGGCGAAGGCCGTGGCATCCGCCGCCCAGAACTCTGCGTCGATGCCGGATGCCGCGGCGCTCGCCCGCGCACTCTCAACAGCTTCGGGGCTCGTCTCGACGCCGACGACCCTGCGGCCGGGGGCGGCGCAGTGCAGCGCGAAGCCGCCGACCCCGCAGTAGAGGTCCCACAGCGACGCGGGTGCGATGTCGTCGACCCAGTCGACCGCCTGCGCGTAGAGGGCCCGCGCAACCTCGGTGTTGGTTTGAAAGAAGCTGCGGGTGCGCAGCTGCAACTCGATGCCGGTGGCGTTGGTGCCGCCAACAGCAGCGCCGAGTCGCATCGGCAGGGTGTCGCGTTCGCTGAGCACGATCTCACGCTCCCCCTCGAGCACGGCTTTGTGTTCCGGGTGGATGTTCACCGACACGACCGCAAGGGTCGGCACGACCGCCTGGAGCCAACCGAGCTGACTCCGCACCACCTCGACCGCGCGCTCGTGGGCGACGACGATGCGGAGCATGAGTTCGGCATCCGGCGACACCGTCACGATGAAGTACTTGAGCATGCCCCGCCGACCCGGCACGTCATAGGGTTCGAGCCCGCTGCGCGTGACGAACTCGGCGAGCGCTCCGAAGCATCCGCTGAGCTCGTCTGGGTAGAGCGGGCAGTCTTGCAGGTCGACGCCGAGCCCCTCACGGTCGAGGATGCCGAGGGTCGGGTGTGCGACAGAACCCGCCACGACGAGTTTTGCTTTGTTGCGAAAGCCCATTTCGGCGCTCCGCACTGGCGGCAGCCAGGCGAGCCCGCGCTGCGCGCTGAGGAGGCTGCGCACCTGCTGCTGCTTCGCCGCGAGCTGCGCGGGGTAGGGCTGCTCAAGCAGGGCGCAGGAGCGGCAACGGCGGGCGTCGAAGTGGTGGCAGTCGATCATGAGGGCTGCGAGCGCTCGGCGATCGCGCGCCGACGCCACGCTGCCGCGTGCCAGAAGAGCAGGCCGATGATGCCGAGGAGACCAGCCGTGACGATCGGGGCACCGAGCATGTAGACCGTCTGCATCAACACGACGTTGTAGGTGATCTCGAAGTCGGCCGAGTAGCCGTACGAGCCGCCCTGCACCCAGACGACCAGTGCGGTGCCGCCGAGCGTCAGCCCGAGCGAAAGCACCCACAACACGATCACGAAGGGGTTTGGCCGCGGTTCGGGGTGCTCGACCTCTGCGCGATCGCGTGCCGCCGCCTCCTGAGGAGCCGGCTCCGGTTCGCTGCCCGTCTCGGCGACTGCGCCGGGCTGAGCGGTACGCTGCGCGGCTGGCGGGGCACCGATCACGCTTCGCTGGGCCAACCCCTCTTCTGCACCGCCGCTGTAGCCTCGCTGGAAGGCGGCAGGGAACCTCGGGTCGACATTCGTCTCGTCGCTCACGTCTGCCTCTCCCCGGCTATTTCGCCGGTTCGCCAGCGATGAGCCCCCGAAGCCAGTCGCGGGCATCAGTGAACGCTGCGTCTTCGTATCGCGTCACGACGACGGGCTTCTGTCGGTCGGCCCGCGGGTACGAGCCGAGGAAGATCACGTTGGGGCTGAAACGCTTGAGACCGAGCAGGGCGTCGGCAACCCGTTCGTCAAGGATGTGCCCCTCGAGGTCGATCACGAAGCGGTAGCGACCGAGGGCATCACCGATCGGCCGAGACTCGATGAGGCTCATGTTGACACCGCGGGTCGCGAACTGCTCAAGCATTTCGAGCAGGCGGCCGGCCTGGTCGTCTGGCAGCTCGGCGATGAGGCTCGTCTTGTCGGCGCCCGTGCGCGGCGGCACCGGCACCGTGCGGCTCACCAACACGAAGCGCGTCATCGCGTTGGGGTTGTCGCCGATCTCAGCACCGAGCACCTCAACCCCGTGGTGGGCGGTGATGCCGGGCGGGGCGATTGCGGCATCCGCTGTGCCATTGTCGAAGAGGGATGCGGCCGCCGCGACATTCGATGACGCCGGAATGTGCGCGTGGTTGGGCAGGTGTGCGCCGAGCCACACGCTGCACTGCGCGTAGGCGACCGGATGCGCGTTGATGACCTTGACGTCGGCGAGAGTGGTGCCCGGCCGCGCCACGAGCACAAAGTTCACGTTGACGAGATACTCGCCGATGATGCGCAACCCCGGCATCGTCGCGAGGGCATCCTGTGTGGCGCTCACCCCGCCGTCGATCGAGTTTTCGATCGCGATCATCGCAGCAGTGCTCCGCCCGTCGAGCACATCGCGCAGCGCTTCGCCAACGTTATTGACGGGGCGCCAGGTCGCTCCGACCGCCTCGGGGACCTGCGCGAGGGCGGCCTCCGTGAAGGTGCCAGCAGGACCCAAATAGCTGAAGGTCTCGTGTGGCTTCAAATCAGGCATGGCACAGAGTCTATTTGTGGGCCACAGTAAAGGAATGAACCACCGCTCTGGAACCCCCGCCGAGCCCAGCGACCTCATCGACGTCGCCGAGCTGATCCATGCCTACTACGCCCTCACACCGGATGTCACGGTGCCAAGTCAGCGCGTCGTGTTCGGCACCTCTGGCCACCGTGGCTCGTCGCTCGACACCGCGTTCAACCAGCAGCACATCGCTGCCATCACGCAGGCGATCGTCGACTACCGGCGCAGCCAGGGCATCACCGGCCCCCTCTTCATCGGCCGTGACACGCACGCCCTCTCGCGCCCGGCCGAGACGACGGCGCTTGAGGTGCTCGTCGCCAACAGCATCGATGTGCGGGTCGACGAGTTTGCCGACTACGTGCCGACCCCGGCGCTCTCGCATGCGATCCTCCACTACAACGGCAGCGGGCCGACGGTCGGGTCGCAGCACAAGAACAGCGGGCCGGGCCTTGCTGACGGCATCGTCATCACGCCGAGCCACAACCCGCCCCGCGACGGTGGCTTCAAGTACAACCCGCCGCACGGCGGCCCGGCCGACAGCGATGCGACGAGTTGGATCGCCGAGCGCGCCAACGAACTCATCGCCGGCGGCAACGCCGATGTGCTTATGGCCGAGCCCACCGCGGTCGCAACCTACGACTTCCGCGGCGCGTATGTCGCCGACCTTGAGAATGCGATCGATATGGAGGCCATCCGCAGGGCGGGCGTTCGAATCGGTGCCGACCCGCTCGGTGGCGCGAGCGTGAACTACTGGGCGGCCATCAAGGAGCGCTACGACCTCGACCTCACGGTGGTGAACCCCGTCGTCGACCCCGCGTGGGCGTTCATGACCCTCGACTGGGATGGCAAGATCCGCATGGATCCGTCGTCGCCGTCGGCCATGGCATCCGTCGTGAAGCACAAAGACGACTTCGACCTGCTCACCGGCAACGACGCCGACGCCGACCGTCACGGCATCGTCACGCCCGACGGCGGGCTCATGAACCCCAACCACTTTCTCGCCGTCGCCATCAAATATCTCTATGAGCACCGCCCGCAGTGGTCGAAGGATGCTGCGATCGGCAAAACGCTCGTGTCGAGCACCATGATCGACCGGGTCGCCGCCTCGCTCGGTCGCGAGCTGCGCGAGGTGCCGGTCGGCTTCAAGTGGTTCGTGCCGGGACTGCTCGACGGTTCGGTCGCGTTCGGCGGCGAAGAGAGTGCTGGTGCAAGCTTCGTGCGTCTCGATGGCACCGTCTGGACGACCGACAAAGACGGCATCCTGCTGTGCCTGCTCGCTGCCGAAATGCTCGCCGTGACCGGCAAGACGCCATCGCAGCTCTACGCCGAGCTCGTCGAGGAGTTCGGCGACCCCGTCTATGAGCGCACGGATGCTGTCGCCACCACCGAGCAGAAGGCGGCGCTGTCGAAGCTCACCGGCGATGCGATCACGGCGACCGAGCTTGCGGGTGACCCCATCACGGCGAAGCTCAGCGAGGCGCCCGGCAATGGCGCGGCCATCGGCGGCGTGAAGGTCGTCACCGAGAACGCGTGGTTCGCAGCCCGCCCGAGCGGCACCGAAGACGTCTACAAGATCTACGCGGAATCATTCGTGGGCAAGGAGCACCTGCAGCGCGTGCAGCGGGAGGCGAAGGCGATCGTCGACGAGACCCTCGCGGGCTCGGCCTAAACGCCTGGCGCGTAGTCGGGCGCGGCCGGCAGACCGAAGAACTCTTCGAGCGTCGTGATGCCGGTCGCGTTGAGCTCGGCGGCGAGTTCGAGTCCGACATACCTGAAGTGCCAGGGCTCGTAGATGTACCCGGTGATCTCGGTCTTGTCGGCCGGGTATCGCAGGTGATAGCCAAACCGCCATGCATTCTGGGCGAGCCAGACGCCCTGCGCCGTCTCCCCGAAGCACGCTTCGATCGAACACACCTGCGGCGAAGCGATGATGTCGGCCGAGAGCCCAGTCTGGTGTTCGCTGTAGCCGGGAACGGCACTCTGCGCCCGTGCGCGCTCGAGGCCGAGCTGCCCGACGAGACGGTTGTGCAGCGACGTCTGCGTTTCGTATGAGCGGTAGGCGTTTTGCACCGCGAGCTGGCCGGCGCCCTCCGCGAGGGCAGCAGCAAACATCTGCTCGAGCGCCGTGGCGGCCTCGGCCCTAAGGAGCGCGTTTGCCGTATACGGCACATTCGCCGTGACGAGATCCTGCGGCACATAGTCGATCGGGTTGAGCGGGCGCAGCTTGTCACTGACGACCCAGATGCTGTTTGCGTCGTCGATCGAATGCAGGCTGCGGTTGAAGAATGACTTCGGCTTTTCGTCGGGATCGGCGGGCGTGGCACTCGGCGACGCTGTGGGCGTGCTCGAAGATGACGCAGACGCTGCCGGCTGCGCGGTCAACGCATCTTCGTGAGCGTCCGACCACCACGCGACACCGACAACGGTGGCGCCCGCGACGGCGATCACGGTGATGATCGCGGCAACCGTTCTGCGGCGGCGGGCGGCGGGCGAAGGCCCGCGGGCGTGTTGCATCGTGGTCACGTGCACAGTGTATTGGGCGGTGGTTTGGCGGGGTTTTGGGCGCCAGCGTGGGAGCGCTCCCAAGAATTTTCCTCCCCCTGAACTGGGGTTTTTCGTGGGCGCGCGAATTCGTTATTGACACAGTGATTTTGCGTCCCTAGGGTTGGCTCGATTCGTTGGGAGCGCTCCCACGACCCCGGTTTGGGAGCGCTCTCAGCGCCCAAACCCACCACGCACACAAAGGAGTGACCGTGAAACTTTCACGTGGCACCACCGCTGCAGTCGTCGCCGGCGCCGCAGCGTTCGCACTAGTCGCAACCGGATGCTCATCGTCAGCCGGAGGCGCCGATGGCGAGGACATCGAGCTCACCATCACCACGTTCGGCACCTTCGGATACGACGACCTCTACGCGGAGTACGAGGACGCCAACCCCGGCATCACCATCAACGCCACCAACATTGACACGGGCGGCAACGCCCGCACCGACGCGTTCACGAAGCTCGCGGCCGGCTCCGGTCTCTCCGACATCGTCGCGGTCGAGGAGGGATGGCTCGGTGCCATCCAAGAAGTCTCCGACCAGTTCGTCGACCTCCGCGAATACGGTGCTGACGACATCTCGGACCGCTGGGTCGACTGGAAGCTCGAGCAGGGCACCGACGCCGATGGCCGCATCATCGGCTACGGCACCGACATCGGCCCGACGGGGCTCTGCTACAACGGAGCGCTCTTCGAGGCCGCTGGCCTGCCGAGCGATCGCGAATCCGTCGCGGAGCTCTTCGGCGGAGACGACGCCACCTGGGAGCAGTACTTCGAGCTGGGCGAGCAGTATTACGACGCGACCGGCAAGGCCTGGTTCGACCACTCCGGCTTCGTCTGGAACTCGATCGTAAACCAGCTCGACGAGGGCTACTACACGGCCGACGGTGAACTCAACGTCGAAGACAACTCCGAGCTCAAGTCAGCGTTCCTCGAGCTCGCCGACGCCGCACAGTCCGGCCTCTCGGCCGACCAGGCAGCCTGGGACTGGGGCGGGGGCAAGGCCTTCGTTGATGGCACCTTCGCCACCTTCGTCTGCCCCGGCTGGATGCTCGGTGTCGTCGAGGGTCAGGTTGAAGCCGGCGGCGGCGACGCAAGCACCGGCTGGGACTTCGCTGATGTCTTTCCCGGCGGTGCCGGCAACTGGGGCGGCGCATTCCTGACCGTGCCGACGTCATCCGAGCACCCTGAGGAAGCTGCGGCGCTCGCTGCCTGGCTCACCGCCCCCGAGCAGCAGGTCAAGCAGTTCGAGGCCGCTGGCACGTTCCCGTCGACGACCGAGGCACAGGAGCAGCTCGCTGCCGATGCCGCCCCGAACGAGTTCTTCAACGATGCTCCCGTCGGCTCGATCCTCGCCTCGCGCGCCGAAGGCGTCGTGGCCCAGTTCAAGGGTCCGGATGACTCGCTCATCCAGGAGAACGTCTTCGGCCCAGCGCTGAAGTCGGTCGATGAAGGCACGAAGAACGGCGAGGAGGCCTGGAACGAGGCCATCACGCTGCTCAACGAGCTCGTCGAGCAGTAGCCGACGCCGCGAAGTAGCGAATACCGAGCAGTAGCTACTAGCGCCCGAACGCAGTATGCGCGGGCCCCCGCACGTCGGGGGCCCGCGCACCACCCCACCACCCTCCCCGAAGCGAGAGCAATGCCATGAGCACACTGACGCGAAGCCAGCGGTTGAGCCGCCTCGACGTGAAGGTGTCGCCGTATCTCTACATCGCCCCCTNCCCCCCCCTCCCCCCCCCCCACCACCCCACCACCCTCCCCGAAGCGAGAGCAATGCCATGAGCACACTGACGCGAAGCCAGCGGTTGAGCCGCCTCGACGTGAAGGTGTCGCCGTATCTCTACATCGCCCCCTTCTTCATCCTGTTCGCGCTCGTCGGGCTGTTCCCGCTCATTTACACGTTTGTTGTCTCGCTCTATGACTGGCATCTGCTCAAGGGTCAGGGCGAGTTTGTCGGCCTCGACAACTTCAGGGCAGTGCTCGAGGACCGCTTCTTCTGGAACTCCCTGTTCAACACCTTCAGCATCTTTTTGCTCTCGGCGATCCCGCAACTCACGGCGGCCCTCATCATCGCCGCCGTACTCGACACCAACATCCGCGGCAAGACGTTCTGGCGCATGAGCGTGCTGCTGCCCTACGTCGTGACCCCCGTCGCTGTGGCCATCATCTTCAGCAACCTTTTTGGCGACGACTACGGCCTCATCAACAACCTGTTGCAGAATTTCGGGTTCGAACCCATCGCCTGGCATCGCGACACCTTCGCGAGCCACTTCGCGATCGCCACCATGGTCAACTGGCGCTGGACCGGATACAACGCCCTCATCCTCCTCGCCGCGATGCAGGCGGTGCCGCGTGAGCTGCACGAATCCGCCGCGCTTGACGGTGCTGGTGCCGTGCGTCGCTTCACGTCCATCACGATTCCGAGCATCCGCCCCACCATGATCTTCGTCATCATCACCGCGACGATCGGTGGCCTGCAGATCTTTGCCGAGCCGCGGCTCTTCGACCCCGCAACGGCGGGCGGCGTCGGCGGCTCGCACCGACAGTTCCAGACCACCGTGCTCTACCTCTGGGAGATGGCGTTCTTCCGCCAAAACTTCGGCGAGGCGGCCGCCATCGCCTGGCTTCTCTTTCTCATCATTATCGTCATCGGCTTCATCAACTTCATGCTCTCGCGGCGCATCGCGACCGGCAGCGACGGGCGGCCGCGGCGCAGGCTCAGGCGGCGGCCGAACGGCGAACCGGCTGAGCACACCGTCACCACCCCCGGCTCCATCGCAGAGGACGCAAAGCTATGAGCATCCGACCAGCACAGCGCATCCGCGCAGCACAGCGCATCCGCGCAGCACAGCGCCGCACCGAGCCAGCCCGCCCCGCTGCGACATCGGCCGACGAACCGCCCCGCGAGAGCCCCGGCCGTGGGGACCGGGGTGGCCGCGCACCGAAGCGCCGCTCGCTCGGCCTCGATCGGCGTCCCGGCTGGTTCGTCTACGCGATCCTCTGTGTCGTGCTGCTTGGCTCCGCCTATCCGTTCTGGTGGTCCTTCGTCATCGGCTCCCGCGACAACCAGGCACTCGGCTCGGCGTGGCCGCCCCTCATCCCCGGCGGCAACTTTTGGAGCAATGCGGCAGCTGTGTTCGACGCGATCCCGTTCTGGCAGGCGCTCGCCAACAGCCTCATCGTGTCGTCGATCATCACCATCTCGGTCGTGAGCTTTGCGACCCTCGCCGGCTACGCGTTCGCCAAACTTCGCTTCAAAGGACGCAACGGACTCATGGTCGGCGTCATCGCAACCATGGCCATCCCAACGCAGCTCGGCATCATCCCCCTCTTCATCCTCATGCGCGAGTGGGGGTGGACTGGCGAACTCGGCGCCGTCATCGTGCCCACCCTCGTGACCGCCTTCGGCGTCTTCTTTATGCGCCAGTACCTCATCGATGTCATCCCGGACGAGCTCATTGAGGCTGCCCGCGTCGATGGGGCGAACATGTTCGTGACATTCATCAATGTGGGATTGCCTGCCGCGCGACCCGCCATGGCCATCCTCGGACTCTTCACCTTCATGACCGCCTGGACGGACTACCTCTGGCCCATGCTCGTGCTGCCCAACAACCCAACCCTCCAGGTCGCGCTCGGTCAGCTGCAATCGGGCTACTACATCGACTTCTCGATCGTGCTCACCGGCGCCATCCTCTCGACCATCCCCCTCCTCGTGCTGTTCCTCCTCGCAGGCAAGCAGCTCATCTCAGGAATCATGCAAGGAGCAGTGAAGGGCTAGATGCCACACACAATCAACGCCGGAGCCTTCCCCGAACACTTCATGTGGGGGTCGGCCACTGCGGCCGCCCAGATCGAAGGCGCGGCCCATGATGACGGCAAAGAGGATTCGATCTGGGATGCATTCGCTCGCGTTCCCGGCGCGGTTGCCGGTGGTGACACTCCCGAGCTCGCTGTTGATCACTATCACCGCAGCCGTGAGGACGTCGCGCTCATGCGGCAGCTCGGACTCCAGTCGTACCGCTTCTCGACCAGCTGGGCGCGCATCAAGCCCGGCGACCGCGACGTGAACAAGCAGGGTCTCGCCTTCTACAGTCGGCTCGTCGACGACCTGCTCGACGCCGGGATTTTGCCGTGGCTGACGCTCTACCACTGGGATCTGCCGCAGGCGGTGCAAGAGAAGGGCGGCTGGGCCGACCGCGATACCGCCTACCGGTTCCGCGACTACGCCGCCGCCGTGCACGACGTGCTCGGCGACCGCGTGAGCCACTGGACCACGTTCAATGAGCCGCTCTGCTCCTCGCTCATCGGCTATGCGGGCGGCGAACACGCTCCGGGCCTGCAAGACCCGCGCGCTGCGCTCGCCGCGGTGCACCACCAGCATCTCGGCCACGGACTTGCCGCGAGCGCCCTCCGCGAGCTCGGCGCCCGCGCCGGCCACGAGCTGCAGGTCGGCATCACGCTCAACCTCACCAATGCCGTGCCCCACGACCCAAGCGACCCCGTCGACCTCGAGGCGGCGAGGAGACTCGACGCCCTCTGGAATCGCATGTACCTCGAGCCGCTGCTCCTCGGCGCGTACCCCGTCGACCTGCTCGATGACGTGCGCGACTTCGGGCTAGCCGAGCGCATCCAACCAGGCGACCTCGACATCATCTCTGCACCCCTCGACTTCTTGGGCGTCAATCACTATCACGACGACAACGTGAGCGGGCATCCGCTGCCGGCTGGCACCCCTGCCGGGCTCCGGCCGACCGAGCGCCCCACCTCATCACCCTTCGTCGGCTCGGAACACCTCACTTTTCCGAGTCGCGACCTGCCCCGCACCGCGATGGGCTGGGAGGTCAACCCCGACGGGCTCCGCACCCTGCTCGTGCGGCTCGGCAGGGAGTATCCGACCCTGCCGCCGCTCTACGTCACCGAGAACGGTGCAGCCTACGACGGCGACACCGTGGTCGACGGCCGCGTCGCTGACCCCGACCGCGCCGACTACATTCGCGCGCACGTCGCCGCGATCGCCGACGCCATCGCCGAAGGGGCGGATGTCCGTGGCTACTTCGTGTGGTCGCTGCTCGACAACTTCGAGTGGGCGTGGGGCTACGAAAAACGCTTTGGCATCGTGCACGTCGACTACACCACCCAGGTGCGCACCATAAAAGACAGCGGTCACGAGTATGCGGCAATCATCGCCGAGCATGCGCGCGTGCGCGCCTAGACTGGGGGCACGCAACGCCGGCGCAAGAAAGGGGGGCGTGCTGTGACCATCGACTTCGATAGCGGCACTCCCACACTCGAGAAGGTGGCGCGTGTCGCCGGCGTCTCCCGCTCGACCGTGTCGCGCGTGGTCAATGGCAGCCCCAACGTCACCGCCGATGTCATTGCCGCCGTCACCGCGGCGATCGACCAGCTCGGCTACGTGCCCAACCGTGCCGCGCGATCGCTCGCCAGTCGTCGCACCCACGCGGTCGCCCTCGTCATACCAGAGAACACCGCGAAGTTCTTCGCCGACCCCTACTTCGCCTCCGTCATCCAGGGCGTCGCCATGCAGCTTGCGACAACCGAATACACACTGAGCCTGCTCATCGCCTCTGAAACCGAGACGGAGAAAACCCGGCGCTACCTGCAGGGGGGCAACGTCGACGGGGCGCTCATCCTCTCGCACCACAGCGATGACCAGGCGTATGTCGAGCTCTCACGCCGCATGCCCGTTGTTTTCGGCGGCCGCCCCATGAGCCACGGCAGCACCGAAACCTACTATGTCGACGTCGACAACGTCGCCGCCGCTCGCACCGCCACGCAGCACCTCATCGACCGAGGCAAGACCCGGATCGCCACCATCAGCGGCCCCCACGACATGGCGTCAGGGCTCGACCGCGTGCAGGGCTGGCGCGAAGCCCTCACCGCGGCGGGGCTCGCTGCCGACCTCCACGAGGAGGGCGACTTCACGCCGCCGAGCGGCGAGGCGGCCATGCAGCGTCTCCTCGACCGCGGCATCCCCTTCGATGGGCTCTTCGCGGCGAGCGCCCAAATGGCCTCCGGCGCCCTCCACGCGCTCCGCACCGCTGGCATCCGAGTGCCTGACGAGGTCGGGGTCGTGAGCATCGACAACGACTACTACGCGAAGAACGCCCTGCCGCCGTTGACGACCGTCGACCAGCCCTCCGTGCTGCAGGGCTCGACCATGGCCGACGTGCTCGTGCGGCTCATCGACGGCGAGGATGTGCCCAAGAGCACCATCATCCCCACGACCCTCATCGAGCGCAGCTCCGTTTGAGCGACGGCGGGTCAACCGACGGGAACGATGAACGGGATGTCGGCCCGCTCGAGCCGCGCACGGATCACCTCGATCGACTCGGCGCTGCGGTCGACGAGCACGAAGCGGCGGCCAAGACCCCCCGCCACTGCCCCAGTCGTGCCGGAGCCAGCAAAGAAGTCGAGCACCCAGTCGCCCTCCCGCGACGACGCCTGCACAATCCTGCGCAGAACGCCTGCGGGTTTCTGCGTCGGGTAGCCGGTCTTTTCGCGGCCGGTCGGCGACACGATCGTGTGCCACCAGACATCCGTCGGCAGCTTGCCGCGTGCGACCTTCTCCGGCGTGACGAGGCCCGGCGCCATGTACGGCTCCCGGTCGACCGCCTCGGAGTCGAAATGGTACGTCGCGGGATTCTTCACGTAGACCAGGATCGTGTCGTGCTTCGTCGGCCACCGGCTCTTCGACTTCGCCCCATAGTCGTAGGCCCAGATGATCTCGTTGAGAAAGCACTCGCGGCCGAACAGTGCGTCGAGCAACACTTTTGCGTAGTGCGCCTCGCGATAGTCGAGGTGCAAATAGAGGGTGCCGTCGTCGGCGAGCAGCCGCCACGCTTCCATGAGTCGCGGCTCGAGAAACGACCAGTAGTCCTCAAAGTGATCGTCGTACTGCATCAGGTCGCCGCGGATGCGCTCATACTGCTGGCCCTTGAAACCGGTGATTCCCCCCGTGGCACTGCGCACGCTCGTCGTCGACTGACGCGTCTGGCTGCGACCAGTGTTGAACGGCGGGTCGAGGTACACGAGCGTGAACGACTCGTCCGGCAGTGCGGTCGTCACCTCAAGGTTGTCGCCGTGGATGACGAGATTCGGTGAGTCAGGCGTCCACGGGGCATCCACATGCCCATCTTCGCAGAGGCAGGGGTGCCCGTCAGTCGACCGCCACGATGCTCAAGACCATGCCCATCTCGCGGTGCGGGGGAATCGAGCACCACCCCTCCACGTCGTCGCTGATCACGCCGGCGTCGAGGCGCTCACTCCCGCCCTCCCCGAAGCGTTCCGTGGCGGGCCCGGTCTCGAGCACGAGGTCGTGGAGATCGGCGTCATCGTTGCGCAGCTCGATCACGAGACGGTCGCCGCGCGGCACCTCAATCACGTCGGGCACGTAGCGGCCCTCCACCATCGCCACCTGCACGGTGGTCGTCTCGCCGCTCCCCTCGGGGGTGGCGGCGCATCCGGTAAGCGCGAGCGCTAGCACTGCCACGAGGGCGCCGACCCGCCTCACCGTTCGGCCCCGCGCACCGGCAGCACGAGCGGTCGCCCGGTGCCCGGCTCGGTGACGATGCGCACCTCGAGCCCGTATGCCGCGCCGACCATCTCGGCCGTGAGCACCTGCTCGGGTGACCCGACCGTCACGAGTCGACCCTCGGCGAGCAGCGCCACGCGATCGGCATAGGCGCCCGCAAGGGAGAGGTCGTGCAGCACCACCACGACCGCTGTGCCTTCGGATGCCAACACTCGCGCCGTGCGCATGACCTCCTCTTGGTGCCGCAGGTCGAGGGCGGCGGTCGGCTCGTCGAGCAGCACGACGTCGGTCTGCTGCGCGAGGACGCGCGCGAGTGACACGCGGGCTTTCTCTCCGCCCGAGAGTTCGGTGTAGCGACGGTCGAGGAGGTGGGTGACATCCGTGGCGGCGACGGCGGCGGCGATTGCGGTGCGGTCGCGGTCGAAGTCGCCGGCGCGACCCCAGGGGCTGCGGCCCATCTCGACGACTTCGGCGACGCGGAACGGAAAGCTCACGGTGTTTTCTTGCGTGAGCACGGCCCGGCGCTGCGCGAGTTCGAGGTGGGTGTACTCGCCGATGGGCCGGTCGTCGTAGCGCACCTCGCCGTGGTCTGGGTGCCGGTCGCCGGCGAGCACGCCGAGCAGTGTGGACTTGCCGGCACCGTTCGGGCCGACGAGGGCCATGACCTCCCCCGCGACGATCGAGAGGGTCACCTCGTCGACGATGCGTCCGCCGCCGGCGTGCACGACGATGCCGCGCGCTTCGATGCACACGTCGCCCGCCCGGTGTTGGCGCATCATGCCCACCCCCCGCTCTGCTTGCGGGCCCGGTAGAGCAGGTAGAAGAAGAATGGCCCACCCACGAGGGAGGTGAGCATGCCGATGGGCAGGTCGGCGCCCGCGATGAGGGTGCGGGCGAGCACGTCGGCGAAGACGATGAGCACGCCGCCGCCGATCGCGCTTGCGATGATGAGGGGGCGGTGGGCGGGGCCGATCGCCATGCGGATGATGTGTGGCACGACGAGCCCGACAAACGCGATGATGCCGCAGAAGGCGACCGCGACGCCTGTGAGCAGCGCCACGATCAGGATCGAGAGAATGCGGAGGCGCTCAACATCGACCCCGAGGTGCCTGGCGGCCCGCTCCCCGAGGGCGAGCAGGTCATAACGCCGGGCGAGCACGATCGCGGCGATTACGCCGACGAGGGTGACGGATGCCACGATGCCGACCTCGTGCCAGCGTGCCCCGTTCATCGACCCCAACTGCCAGAACACGATCTGCTCCCGGCTGGAGCTGTCGCCGGCAAACATGAGCAGCGCAAGCCCTGCGCCGGCGAAGGCGTTGATGGCGATGCCGGTGAGGAGAAGGGTGACGACCTCGGTGCGGCCGCTCGCGCGGGAGACGAAGTACACGAGCAGCACCGAGAGCAGGCCGCCAGCGAAGGCGAGGGTCGCAACCGTCCAGCTGCCGAAGGCGGTGAGGCCGAACACGATCGCTGCGGCGGCACCGAGCGCGGCGCCGGAGGAGACACCGACGACGCCGGGCTCGGCGAGAGGGTTGCCGAAGATCGCCTGCATGACGGAACCCGCCACGGCGAGCGCCGCGCCGACGACGAGCCCGAGGACGAGTCGCGGAAACCGCACCGCCCAGAGGGTCGATTCGACGATGGGATCGGCGGGCGCCAGTGCCGTATCGATGCCGATCGCCCGAAGGAGCGAGCCGAGCACGTCACTCGGTGCGACGGCGAGCTGGCCGACATTCGCTGAGAGCAGCACTCCACCAACGAGAGTTGCCGCGAGCACGGTGGCGAGCGTGATCGCCCGCGCACGCCGGGAGGCGGTCGCGCGCGGTGCCGATCTCTGCTGTGACTCGGTCACGGCACCCGGCGCAGCCACGCCTCGGTGGCGAACTTCTCTTCGACCAGCGTCTCGGCCTTCGCGAGCTCCTCAGACGTGAGCTCGTCAGGGCTGAGCCCGTAGAGCGAAGTGAAGGTGCCGAGCATCCGTTCGATGACGGCGTCGCGGCTGAGGCCCGTCTGGGTCTTGAGCGGGTCGACCCGCTTATTGGCGCTCACGGTGCCCTTGTCGCTCATCTTCTCGCGACCGATACGCAGCACTTCGACCATGCGATCACGGTCCATGTCGTAGCTCATGGTGACGTGGTGCAGCACGGCCCCGTTGCCGAGGCGCTTCTGCGCGGCACCGCCGATCTTGCCCTGGGGGCTCGTGATGTCGTTGAGCGGCTGGTAGCTCGCGTCGATGCCGAGCGACTTCAGCGCCACGATCGCCCACTCGTCGAGAAACGCGTAGGAGTCGGCGAAGGTGAGGCCCTGCACGAGGTCGCCAGGCACATACAGCGACCACGTGATGATGCCGCCGGCCTCCATGAACATTGCCCCGCCGCCCGAGATGCGCCGCACGACCTCGATGCCGTACTTCGCGGCGTTATCGAGGTCGACCTCGTTCTTCAGTGATTGGAAGCTGCCGATGACGACCGCCGGTTGATTCCACTCCCAGATGCGCAGGGTCGGCCCACGGCGCCCCTCGCCCACCTCTTCAGTGAGCACCTGGTCGAGGGCGAGGTGCATGTGGGGCGACAGGGGGCCTGGATGCAGCAACTTCCAGTCGTAGTCGGTCCAGGTGCTCGCGCGCGCGAGTGAACGGCGCACCGCAATAGCGACCGCCTCCGGGCTGAAGCCGAGCATCTGGGTGCCCTCCGGCAGGGCGGCGCGGATGGCGGCGGCGATCGTCGCCGAGTCGCTGTCGTGGGGCAGCCCCTCGACCGCCCGGTTGATGTCGAGGAGGGCGTCGTCTGGCTCGAGGAAGAAGTCGCCGGCGAGCCGGAAGTTCGCAATGCGCCCCTGCTCGACCTCGAGGTCGACGACAACGAGCTTGCCACCGGGAACCTTGTACTCGCCGTGCATCCGTGCCCCTCTCGTTGTTAGGTAAGCCTAACGCCCAGAAGGTGTCGCCTCTTGGGCCCCGAGCGCGGCGAGCATGGGCGCACTCTTGGTGAACACTTCGTCGATCTCGAAGTCTGGGCGAGAGAGTGCGGTGATGCCGCCGCCGGCGCCGATCGAAACGCGGCGCCCCTCGAACACAATGCTCCGGATGGTCATCGCCAGCCGAGCGGAACCGTCAGCGGCGATGTACCCATTGACACCCGCATAGCTTCCGCGCGGACCCCGTTCAAGCTCGTGAAGGATGCGCATGGCCGCGAGTTTTGGCGCCCCCGTCATCGACCCCGCCGGAAACGACCGTGCCAGCAGCTCACCGAGCGTTCGGTCATCGCGAAGCTGCCCGACAATCGTGCTCACGAGCTGGAACACGTGCGGATGCGCCTCGACCTCAAAGAGGGAGCTCACCGCCACCGACCCCAACACCGAGACCTCGGCGAGGTCATTGCGCATGAGGTCGACGATCATGAGATTCTCGGCCAACTCTTTCTCATCGCCCCGAAGCTCGGCTCGCAGACGGTCGTCTTCACTCGCATCCGCACCCCTGCGACGGGTGCCCTTGATGGGCCTGGTCGTGACCTCCCCCTCCGCGGTGAGCGAGAGGAAAAGCTCGGGTGACGAGCTCAGCAGCGATTGATCGCCGGAGCGGATGAAGGCACCGTGGCGTGTCGTGTTGATGCGCCGAAGCCGACGGTAGACCGTGAGGGGAGCTTCGTCTGTCACGGTCTCGAAGCGGTTCGTCAAGCAGAGTTGGTAGGCGTCGCCGTCGGCGATGCGCTCGCGGCACTGCTCGATCATGCGACGGTATTCATCCGGCGCATGGCGGGGCCGCGCGGCCGCGATAACCGGTGCCGCCGGGGGCGCTTCTGTCGCGCTGCCCACGAGCACAGCACCGAGCACAGCGACGAGCGAAGCAACGCGCTGGAACCACGCTTCGTCTCCACGCACGACCGAAACGTGGATGCGACGGAGCAGGTGATCGAAGGCGACCTGCCTCGGTGAATGCAGCATCACCGAATCGGCGGCCCCGACGGGAGCATGCGGGAGCCCCGCGAGGCGCGCCCCCGTTTCGTAGCCGATCCACCCCGCCCACCGGAGCACGGCGGGCGCCTCGCCCGCTGGTTCATTGCGTCCCCCCGCAAGCACCTCGAGGAGCGACTCGCTCGACTCCCACACTCGGCCAGAGGAGGGCTGCGTGAGGGTCACGACACCGCGATCGGGTTCGCTCCGCGCGACAACCCCATCCGTGCCTTCGAGGTCACCGATGTATGACCACCCGGCTTCGGCATCCGGCCCGGCATCGAGCCAGAACGCATGCGGCGACGACTCGGCGAGCGCCACGAAGAGGTGCTCTGGATCGACCCAGGCGTCAAGGGTGTGGCTGACGCGCGGTGCGCACACCAGCTGTTCGAGTGGCGCACTGAGCAGCTCGGGCTGAGCCGTCATCGATGGCTACTCCCCCGCGTGCTCCGGCAGGCGCTGGCCGAGCCACTCGATCGTGTCGGCGATGACCTCGTCGCGGTTCGTCTCGTTGAACACCTCGTGGCGAGCCTCGAGGTAGACGATGAGCTCGACATCCGTCAGCCCCGAGCGGCTGATGTACGCCTGGGCGAGCAGCTCGGCGCTGTGTTCGCCGCCAAAGGGGTCGTCGCCGCCCACCTGGATGAGCAGGGGCACGTCGTGAGCGAGGTCCCGGCCCGGCTTGCCGAACAGCCGCAGCGCATCCCGCAGGCCGAACTGCTTGATGGCGGATGCCGAAAACGCCAGCGGATCGGCCGCGAATGCCTCTGCCACGGCGGGGTCGCGGCTGAGCCACTCATACCCGGTCGAGCCCAGATGCTGGTGTCGTGCGTTGAGGTCGCCGCCGTTCATGTGCCGGGGCGTGCGATAGGCGGTGCCGGTGAGCACGACGGCGTCGTACTCCTCCGGATGATCGTTTACGACGATCTGGGTGAGCAGTGACCCCCAGCTGTGGCCGACGATGGCGAGCGGGACATCCGGGTTCTCTTCGCGGATGAGCCGGGTGAGGCTCCGGACCCCTTCGACGGTTGCGGCGAGGCCGCCGGGCCCGAGCTTGCCGAGCTTGCTGAGGTCTCCGCCCCACTGGGTGTGCCCGGTCTGTCCGTGCCCCCGGTGGTCGTCGGCGTAGACGGTGTAGCCCGCCGCGACGAACTCTTGAGCGACAGCCTCGTATCGGAGTGCGTGTTCGCCGAGGCCGTGCGAGATCTGCACGATGCCCCGCGGCGCCCCCACCTTCCATTCGTAGAAGTGGATGGTGACCCCGTGCGCGTCGACGAAGGTGCGTTCTGCGCGAATCGCCGTGAATCGAACCACTGTGCCTCCAGCGTTGGGGTGGTGTCTCAGTGTATTGCGCCGCGGCTCAGCGCTCATTGTCGATTTTTATTAGCGTAGCTAATTTGTTATGCTAAAGACCTATGGATTCCGACCTTCGCATCACCATCGCCCGTCTCGCGCGACGCATCCGGCAAGAACGCGCAGACACCGACCTCGGCGACAGCCAGATGAGCGTGCTCTTCGCGCTGAACCTTCACGGCCCGCGAACCCTCAGCGAACTCAGCGTCAACGAACGCGTCACCGCCCCCTCCATGAATCGCACCGTCAACCTGCTCGAAGCCGCCGGGCTGCTCGTCAGGACGGCATCACCCGACGACCGGCGCAAAGTCATCATCGACCTCACCGACGCCGGCCACGGCCTCATCGACGAGACCCGCCGTCGACGCGACGCGTGGTTCAGCGAGCGCCTCGCCGCCCTGAGCGACGATGAACTCGCTCTGCTCGAGGCCGCCGACCCCGTGCTTCGCAAGCTGGCGCACGAGTGACCGCCGCGACCTCCGACGGGCGGAGTCGCACATGAGAACCATGTTCCGCTCGCTCGGCATCTTCAACTACCGGCTCTGGTTCATCGGCGCCCTCGTCTCCAACGTCGGCACCTGGATGCAGCGCACGGCCCAGGACTGGATCGTGCTCACCGAGCTCACCGATTACGACGCCGCAGCGCTCGGCGTGACGATGGCCTTGCAGTTGGGCCCGCAGCTTCTGCTGCTGCCGATAACGGGTCTCGTCGCCGACCGATTCGACCGGCGCAAGATCCTCCTCCTCACGCAGGCGATGATGGGCGCGCTCGGGCTTGGCCTCGGCCTCATGGTCATCTCGGGCGTCGCCGAGCTGTGGCACGTCAACGCGTTCGCGCTCGGCCTCGGCATCGTCGCCGCCTTCGACGCCCCCGTGCGGCAGGCCTTTGTGTCGCAAATCGTTGCGGAGAAGGACCTTGTGAACGCGGTGGGCCTCAACTCGCTGTCGTTCCACAGTGCGCGCCTCATCGGGCCTGCGCTCGCCGGCATCCTCATCGCCATCGTCGGCACGGGCTGGGTGTTCCTCATCAACGCCCTCACCTTTGCCGCCGTGCTCATCGCGCTCGCCGCGATGAGGCGAGGCGACCTCCTCGCCTCGCCTCGCGTGAGGCGGGCGAAGGGTCAAATCCGCGACGGCTTTCGCTATGTCCGCGGTCGCCCCGACATCATGGTGACGCTCGTGATGGTGTCGCTCGTCGGCACCTTCGGCTTCAACTTCGCGATCTTCATCTCCACGATGGTGACGGTGGAGTTCGGGCGCGGCCCCGGCGACTACGGGCTCCTGTCGTCGTTCATGGCGATCGGCGCGGTCACGGGTTCGCTCCTCGCTGCACGTCGCACCCGCCCACGGATGCGCGTGGTTGCTCTCGCCGCGGCCGGCTTCGGTCTCGCCTGCATCACCGCTGCGCTCATGCCGACGTATTGGACCTTTGCCGCGGCCCTCATCCTCGTCGGCGTCACCTCGCTCACGATGATGACGAGCGCGAACGCCTACGTGCAGACGACCACCGAGCCGGCCATGCGCGGGCGCGTCATGGCGCTCTATATGGCGATCTTCATGGGCGGCACACCACTCGGCGCACCGCTCGTTGGCTGGGTCGCGAACCTGTGGGGGCCACGCTGGGCGCTCGGCGTAGCGGCAATTTCGGGGCTCATCGCCGGGGCCGTGACGCTGTGGTGGATGGTGCGGTACCGCAACCTCCGCGTGCGGTACTACCGCGATTCACGACCACGCCTGCGAGCGCACTACCGAGGCGACGGTCGCACGGCGACGATCGAAGAGACCATGACGGTGGATGCCGCGACAAGCGAGATCGCGGTGGTCGAGGCGAACACACAGCGATCGTGACAGCGAGGTTCACGCCTCGCGGGTGATCTCCACCGTCACGAACATCGAGGTGCTGTCTCCACCGGAGTAGACGCCGCGCAACGGCGGCACGTCGCCGTAGTCGCGACCGCGCGCGACCAGCACATGCCGATCGCCGATGTCGATGAGGTTGGTGGGGTCGTAGCCCCGCCAGTCGCCGCAGAACCATTCAACCCACGCGTGCGATTCGCCGCGCACGGTCTCGCCGATCGCCGGGTTGGGCTTCGGGTGGAGGTAGCCGGAGACGTAGCGCGCGGGGATGCCGACCGAGCGGAGGGCGCCAAGGGCAAGGTGCGCGATGTCTTGACACACGCCCTTGCGCTGCTTCCAGGCTTCAGCGGCGGTCGAGTTCACGCCCGTGACCCCGCTCATGTATTCGATCTCTTCGCCGATTGTGCGACAGATGGCGAGTGCCGCTGCGCAGGGGGTGTCGTGTTCGGCGGCGATCCGCGTCGCGAGCGCGACGACATCGGCGGGCGGGTCGGTGCGTGGGCGCTGATCGAGTTGTTCGACGGTGGAGACAAGCCTGGCGGCTTCGACGGCGAGTCCGTCCCAGTCGAGGATGGGGTGGGCGTGCTCGCGCGGTCGCACCTCAACGAGGCTCGTCGCGGTGAGGGAGAGCTCGGTGTGCGCCGTGAGGGCCTCAAACGACGACACACGGGTGCCCCAGTAGTCGGTGTATTCGTGCTGGCTCGACGCGGGGTGGATTTCGAGCAGGGAGTGCAACACGAGCTGGCCGTCGGTCGTGATGGGCAACATCCGCGCTTCGTTGTAGGAGGCTGCGACGTCGCGAGAGTATCGAAACCCTGTGAGATGTCGAACGCGTAACCGGTTCATGTGGTTTCGCCCACCCAGCTCGGTGCCGCCTCGTTGGGAAAGTAGCGCAGCCTGGCCTGCTCCGACACGGCGCTCGTCGCAAGCTGCACCGTGTCCATGTGGCCGGGCAGGTCGGCGAGGATTTCGCCGATGGGACGGTATTCGAGTTCGCTGCGGATCTGGCCGAGGATGCGACGGCTCTGGTCTTGGGCACCGTAATCGCTCCGCGGCTCGATCTCGGCAAGGCAGTGCTCGGCGCGCGAAATCGAGAAAAGGATGCTGCGGGGAAACTGCCGATCGAGCACAAGAAACTCCCCGGCCTTCACCGCGCTCGGGGCACCGCTGTGCGTGCGGAGGTAGGACTCGTAGGCACCGCAGCTGCGAAGAATGGTCGTCCACGACGGCCCACTGTCTTCAGTGAGCGAGCGGGTCGAAAGCAGTCGCGCGGTCATGTCGGCGCGCTCGAGGCTGCGGCCGAGGGTGAAGAAATACCAGGCTTCGTCGCGCCGGGTCGCCGATTCGATGATGCCGACGGCGAGCGCCGAACGCTCGCGCACCCAGCTGATGAAGGCGTGCACCTTGTCGTCGGCAACCTTGCGGGGCGTGCGCGCACGCGTCGTATTGAGGCACTCCCACAGCTCGGTCGAGACGATCTCCCGCGCCCGCCGCGCGTTCTCGCGGGCCGCGCCGAGCGAGAAGGCGATGGATGACGGATTCGAGCGGTCGACAGCGAGGATCGCGAGCACATCCTGGCGCGTGACCTCGATCCCCTCAGGCGCCGTCGCGCCCATCACCTCGAGCACCGAACGGCACGCGAGGTTCTCATCGATCCACGGATCTTCGAGGAGGAGCTGCAGGTGTGCGTCGAGCACGCTCGCCGTGCCATCCGCTCGCTCGATGTATCTGCCGATCCAGAAAAGTGATTCGGCAATCCGGCTCAGCATTGCCGTGCCTCCCGACTTTGTTGTTGCTGTTCGTGCTGTCGATGCCCCGAGGAGGATTCGTCGATCGGAGCTTGGTCCTGCCGGTGGTCATGCCCCCGGCCGGTTGCGCTGGCACCGTGTCGGTCGGGCCCGACTGGCCATTCTGGGATGTGTTTCTGCCCCACCACCCAGGTGTCTTTTGAGCCACCGCCCTGGCTGCTGTTGACGACGAGCTCACCCTCTGGCAGCGCCACACGGGTGAGGCCACCAGGCAGCACCCAGACGTCGCGGCCATCGTGCACCGCGAAGGGTCGCAGGTCAGCGTGACGTGCGCGCATCCCATCGTCGACGAGGGTCGGGATCGTGGAGAGCTGCACGAGGGGTTGGGCGATCCACCCGCGCGGGTCTGCGATGAGTTGGGTGCGCAGTGTTGCGAGCTCGGCGGCGGATGCATCGGGGCCGATGACGAGCCCCTTGCCACCGGATCCGTCAACCGGTTTGACGACGAGTTCGTCGAGCCGATCGAGCACCTCGGCGAGGGATTCGGGGTCTTCGAGTCGCCACGTTGTGACGTTGGGGAGGATGGGGGCTTCGCCGAGGTAGTAGCGGATGAGCTCGGGGAGGTAGGTGTAGACGAGCTTGTCGTCGGCCACACCGTTGCCGACCGCATTCGCGATCGTGACGTTGCCGAGTCTGGCGGCGAGGAGGAGCCCCGGCGAGCCGAGCACGGAGTCGGCACGAAACTGCAGCGGGTCGATGAACTCGTCATCAACACGGCGGTAGATGACATCGACGCGGGTCGGCCCCGAGGTCGTGCGCATGTACACGCTGCCGCCCGCGCAGTAGAGGTCGCGCCCCTCGACGAGCTCGACGCCCATGAGCCGGGCGAGCAGTGTGTGCTCGAAGTACGCCGAGTTGTGCACGCCCGGCGTGAGCACCACGATGGTGGGGTCGTCGACACCGGCGGGAGCGCTCGCCCGCAGCGCCGCGAGCAGCTTCTGCGGGTAGTCACCCACGGGGCGCACCTTCATCTGCACAAAGAGTTCCGGCAGGGTCTGGGTCATGACGCGGCGGTTTGAGATGACGTAACTCACCCCGCTCGGCACGCGAACGTTGTCTTCGAGCACGCGCCAGGTGCCCTGCTCGTCACGGATGAGGTCGACACCGCTGACATGGATGCGCACGCCGTTCGGCGGTTCGATTCCGGCGGCGGCGCGATGGTAGTGGCTCGACGAGGTGAGGAGCTTTGCTGGAATCACCCCATCGCGCACCGCCGTCTGGGCACCGTAGATGTCGGCGAGGAACGCCTCAAGGGCGAGCACCCGCTGGCGCACCCCCGCAGAGATGAGACCCCATTCGGATTGCTCCAGGATGCGCGGCACAGCGTCGAGCGGAAACGGCCGCTCTTCGCCGGCAAAGTCAAACGTGACACCCTGTGCGAGGTACGAGCTGGCGAGGGCTTCTGTGCGTCCGCGGAGCTCGTGCTGTGTCATCCGGTCTAGGGCCGCATGGAGCTCACGATAACCGGGCCGCACGGTGCCTTCGGCGTCGAACATCTCGTCCCAGGCCGGGGTTCCGGCGCGCTGGGCAGAGGTCTTGCCGTACCCGTCGAACAACCCGTCCATGCTGTGACCCTATGCAAATGGTGTTGCGCCGGTGTTTCGGACGCGGTGCCTCGGAGGTTACCGTGTGCTCACACGACCGCCTCGTCGGGCGCCACCGCTCCGTGGAACAGGGCCGCGAGCGCTGGCAGCCCCCCACGCTCGTAGGCGGAGCGCTGGCGCTCGGCACCCGTGCCCTCCTCAAAGAGCCTCGCGACCCATCCGCGCACCCGATCAAGGTCTCCCTCGGCGGCAAGCGCCTCCGCCGCATAGTCGACGAGGTCATCGACCACAACACGCGCCGGCGCGAGGTCGGTCGTGAGTGGATGCACCAGGGTCGTCGTGATGCCGTCGCGTGCGGCATGCCAGACGGCCGCGTCGATGAGTTCCGGGTCGAGCGGCTGCGGCTGCTCACCCCCCGCGAGCGCGGTCGCAACCAGACCACGACAGAGCAGGCCGAGCAGCACCGCCTGCCACGCCTCGAGTTGCACATCGGGGGTGCGGATTTCAAGCGTCGGCACATGATTCGACAGACGGATGTTCCAGGCGATGAGCGCGTCATCGAAGGTGCCGCCGACGCCGACAACCCGTTCGCTCCGTCGCGCGTAGTCTGCGGCATCAACGAAGTGGGGCGGGGTGCCCCGAGTCGCCCACCGCTGCAGCTGGATCGTGCGCCAGCTCGCGAAGCCCGTGTCTTCACCATCCCAATAGGGCGAGTTCACACCGAGCGCCGTGATGACGGGCATCCAGCTGCGAAGCGCATTGAGCGCGCGCACCCCCGACTCCCGGTCGGCGATATGCACGTGAATGTGAAGCCCGTTGAGGTAGTAGTCCCTCGCGAGCATCCGGTATTCGTCGCGCACGCGGTGGTACCGCGGCTTCTCCGTTATAGCGCTGCCGGCGCCACGCCTCGGGTAGGTGCCGGTCGCTGCCACCACGACGCCGACAGAAGTCGCGGCATCTTTCAGCCGAAGCCGGAACGCGTGCAGGTCGGCGAGCGCCTGCTCGGCGGTCTCACACACGGGGGTCGGCCGTTCGATCTGGCTGAGCAAAAACTCGCGCTGCACGTTGCGGCTCTCGACCCGATCGACTCGGAGGGCCCGGTAGACGGCCGGGCTCACATCACGCGGCTCGAGCGTGGTGGGGTCGAGGAAGCAGTACTCCTCTTCGATGCCGAACGTGACCATCGCGGCCTCCTTGTCTGCCACAACGAAAAGTGGGTCCAGGCGAATAGTAGGCATAGGAGGCGACCCCGCGCTCACACCGTTACCTCAGGCGACCTAGGATCGCACGAGACACCCGTCACCACGAGAGGAATGAGCGCTTGATCAACCGCACGACGACCGCACTCATCGTACTGGCCGCCGCCACGCTCGTGCTCTCTGGGTGCGCCGCCGGGAGTGACAGCCCGACGCCCACCGCCACCGAGACGGTGACGGCGAGCCCGTCGCCCTCGCCGAGCCCGACGGATGCCGCGACTGCACCAGAGCTCCCAAGCGACTGTGCCGCCCTCGCGTCGGAGCCGACGCGCACGGCAGCCGTCGGCGACATGACCCTGCAGAGCAACGCGGAGGGCTTCGTGCGTCCGGCACCGGAGGGTGCCACGCTCGCGCTCGGCTGCGACTGGATCGTCGGCGAGGCCGCCGGGATGCTGCTGCTCGTGCAGTCCGCGACACCCGATGCTGTGGCATCCGCTCTCGACGGTCTGGAGTCCGAGGGATACGCCTGCACGACCTCGGCCGAGCTTGACGGTGACCTCTGCGAGAACACGGCCCCGAACCCGGGGCAGGAGGAGGTCATCTTCGCGCGCGACTCGGTCTGGATCTACCAGTCGTCGGTGAACCGCGACGGCAGCGCGTTCCTCAGCGAAATCGTCGCCGACATCTTCGACTGACCTCCCATCCGCGTGCGTTAGGAGTCGAGCACCCCGGCCAATTCGGTCTCGAATCGCTCAACATCGGGGCGACGACACAGCTCAGTCGCGGGGGTCATCGCGGTCGCCGACCCTGCCGCGACGCCGCCGATAAACGCCTCACGGATGCTCCGGCGCTGCGCCAGCCTGGTGACAAACGCTCCGAGAAACGAATCTCCCGCGCCCACCGTGCTCTGCACCTGCACCCGCGGCACCGGCAGGGTCATGACCCCCTCGGGGCCTGCGAGCACGGCACCGTCACCGCCGAGCGTGAGGGCGACATACTCTGCTGCCCCACGCTCGACGAGCTCTTTCGCGGCAGCCACCTGCTGGGCCGTTGTCTCAAGTGGCCGACCGAGGTAGGTCGAGAGCTCACGACGACTCGGCTTCACGAGGAACACCCCTGCCTCAAGGGCGGCGGCGAGCCACGGCTCTGATGTGTCGACGATGCACTTGGCACCGCGCTCCGCCGCGAGATCGGCAACGAGGGCATAGAAGTCCCCCGGCACCCCACGCGGGAGGCTCCCGCTGCCCACCACGAATCCGCCGGGTTGGATGCGCTCGGCGAGAGCATCCAGGCAGGAATGCCACTCGCGGTCGCTGAGACTCGGGCCCTCAAGCACGAAGCGGAACTGTTTGCCCGACTCGGTCTCATCGACCGTGAAGCTCTCACGCGTGCTTTCGGCGATCGGGATGACTCGCGCCACGATTCCCTCGTCTTCGAGCAGATGCCGGTAGGCCTGGCCGGTCGGGCCGCCGAGCGCGACTACGGCGTCGACATGACCCCCGAGACGCCGCGCCACCCTGGCAACGTTGACGCCGCCACCACCAGGGTCGAGCCTGGTAGCACCGCAGCGCAGCTTATGTTCGGGCTCAACTTTGGCCGTCGATGTGCTCACATCGATGGCCGGGTTCATAGTGAGGGTCAGGATGTGTCGGTCCCGAGGGCTAGCATCCGTCATGCGGCGAGCCTACGCTGCCGGGTGTCGCTCCAATAGCTCCGCCAGCACGATTTCGAGCTGGTCGACAGCCCAGTCGAGGTCGGCCTCATCGATCACAATTGGTGGTGCGAGCCGCACGGTCGAACCGTGCGTGTCCTTCGCAAGCACGCCTCGATGCATGAGGAGTTCGCAGACGCGGCGACCCGTCGCCAGCTCGGGGTCGATGTCGACGCCCGCCCAGAGGCCGGCACCGCGCACCGCTACGACGCCCCGACCGAGGAGCGCGTCGAGCCTCGCGTGGAGGCGCACCCCGAGGTACTGTGCACGTCGCTGCGGCTCACCGTCAGCGAGCATCCGCACCACTTCGGTGCCGACCGCCGCCGCAAGCGGGTTTCCGCCAAACGTCGAACCGTGCTGGCCCGGCTGCAACACGCCGAGAACGTCTTCGTTGCCCACGACGGCAGACACGGGCACGATGCCGCCGCCGAGCGCCTTGCCGAGCAGGTACAGGTCGGGCACAACGCCGTCGAGGTCGCACGCGAAGGTCGCGCCGGTGCGGCCGAGGCCCGACTGGATCTCGTCGGCGATGAAGAGCACGTTCTCTCGCGTGCAGAGCGCACGCAACGCCGGCAGGAACCCGGCCGGTGGCACAAGCACGCCGGCCTCGCCCTGGATTGGTTCAACGAGCACCGCGACGGTGTTCTCGTCGATCGCGGCCGCAATGGCCTCGACGTCACCGTAGGCGACCGTGCGGAATCCCGGCGTGAACGGCCCGAAGTCGGCTCGAGCATCCTCGTCGTCGCTAAAGCTCACGATCGTCGTTGTGCGGCCGTGAAAGTTGCCGGCCATGACGATGATGTTCGCGCGGTCGGCCGCGACACCCTTGACGCGGTACCCCCACGCCCTCGCCACTTTGATGCCGGACTCGACGGCCTCGGCCCCCGTGTTCATGGGCAAGACCATGTCCTTGCCGGCGAGCGCCGCGAGCTCAGTGACGAAGACACCGAGCTGGTCGTTGTGAAAGGCCCGGCTCGTCAGGGTGATGCGATCGAGCTGGGCTTTGGCAGCCGCCACGAGCCTCTCGTTCGAGTGCCCGAAGTTCACGGCCGAGTAGGCGGCGAGACAGTCCAGGTAGCGGCGACCATCGACATCCGTCACCCAGGCACCGTCGCCAGAGGTGACAACGACGGGAAGCGGATGGTAGTTGTGCGGCGAGTGCGTGGCCTCGGCTTCGATCGCGGTGGTCGACCGGGAAGCGGTGTTCGAATGCGCTGTCGTGTTCGTCGTCATCGTCTCAGCTCCAGGGTGCAGCATTTCACGCCGCCGCCGCCGAGCAGCAGCTCGGACAGGTCAACGCCGATGGGCGTGTAGCCACGTTCGCGCAATTGGCGGCCGAAGTCGAGGGCTCGCGCGGCGATGACCACGTTGCGGCCGTCACTGAAGGAGTTGAGACCGAGCACGGCCGCATCCTCCTCGGTCGCGATGATGGCGTTGGGGTAGCGCTCGCGAAGGATCGCACGGCTCGCCTCGCTGAACGCTGAGGGGAGATAGGCGATGGTCGGCTCGACCCCTGGTGCGGGGTCTGGGTCGATTACGGCGAGCGCCGTGTCGAGGTGGTAGAAGCTCGGGTTTACCAGCTCCAGCCCGATGACGTCGCGGCCGACCGCGGCGGCGAGCTCACGCTGGCTGGCGGTCGTGCTGCGGAAGCCGGAGCCGGCCAGGATGACATCGCCGACGAGCAAGAAGTCCCCTTCGCCCTCGTTGACGTGCTCGGGGCTGTGCACGTCGTAGCCGGCCGCGCCGAACCACTCCATGTAGGCGGGGCCTTCTGGTTGGCGCTCGGGGTGCGTGAACTTCGCCCCGTAGGCGATGCCGTCAAGCACGAAGCCGCCGTTCGCGGCGTAGACCATGTCGGGCAGTCCGGGGATCGAGTCGATGAGCTGCACATCAAAACCGAGACCGATGTAGGTCGCGTACAGTGTCTCCCACTGGCGCACGGCGAGCGACGTGTCGGTGGGGTCTTCCGGGTGCATCCACGGGTTGATGCGATAGCTCACGGTGAACTGGTCTGGCCGGCACATGAGCACCGTGCGGGCGGAGGCGCGGCGCTCAGGGGCGGCGGTGAGCGGTTCGGTGAGGGTCATAACTCCAGTGTCACAGCGGATGCTGGCAACGTTTCGCGAACTTGCGCACGAATTCTGCGCAAATACTCGCTCTGATGCAACATCGACGCGTAGAGTGCGCGTATGGACAATCTCGATCACGGAATCCTGCGCCACCTTCGCAAGAACGCCAGGGCCGGCTACGGCGATATCGGTGATCAGATCGGGCTTTCCGCGTCAGCCGTGAAGCGCCGGGTCGATCGACTCGTCGCCGATGGCGTCATCCGTGGGTTCACTATCCATGTCGACCCCGCCGTCGAGGGGCTCGGCACCGAGGCGTATGTCGAGATCTTTTGCCGGGGCACGGTTGCGCCCGACGAGCTGCGTCGCATGCTCGCCGACATCCCCGATGTCGTCGGCGCGGGCACCGTGAGTGGCAGCGCCGATGCAATCCTGCACATGCGCAGCCGAGACATCCAGAGCTTGGAGAGCGCGATCGAACGCGTGCGCGACGCCACGAACGTCGACCACACCCGCAGTTCGATCGTGCTCTCAAAGCTCATCGAGAAGGCGCGCGACTGAGGCACCGACCCGTCGCTGCCGGCTGGGCGATCGAGTCAGATGATCCAGCCGTCGTCGGTCGTGAAGGTCTTGAGAAGCGGCTCGACCGGTTCGTAGCGTCGATCCCAGAACTCCCCGTATTCGAGCAACCAGCGCGCGGCGTGCTCGAGGGGGTCAGCGTGGAGGCTGCTCACGGTCGCGGTGCCTGCCGGCCTACGGGTGATCAGCCCCGCCGCGGCGAGCACGCCGAGGTGCCGCGATACCGCCGGCTGGCTGATGGGAAAGTGATCGGAGAGCTGCCCGACGGTCGCGTCGTCGTCGCGGAGGAGACCGAGAATCGCGCGGCGGGTAGGGTCGGCGAGCGCCGCGAAGACAGCATCGAGATCGGGGTTTTCGGCCATGGCGACAGACCTCCTACAACTTCATTACCTAAACGTTTTAGAACAAGAAGTTTATGAATAGCGAGGTTATCACCGAGATACCGCCGAAATGCTGTCACCGATCGAGGCGCGCTCGGCGGCTCCCTCTTGCTAGAACTGGAGAATGACAACGGCAACGCTCCCCATCCTCGACCTCTCGCGCCTGCAGCAGGGCGACACCGAGGCCGCAGCCTTCCGTCGCGACCTCCGCGAAGCCACCCACGAGTACGGCTTCTTCTACCTCACGGGCCACGGCATCCCCACCTCCCTCTTCGACGGGGTCATCGACACGGCGCGCAAGTTCTTCGAGCTGCCGGATGCCGACAAACTCGAGATCGAAAACGTCAAGAGCCGACACTTCCGCGGCTACACGCGGGTTGGCGGCGAACTCACGCAGGGCAAGGTCGACTGGCGTGAACAGATCGACATCGGGCCAGAGCGCGCCGCCGTCGAGAAGGCCGACGGCGTCGCCCCCTACTGGACCCTCGAGGGCCCCAACCAGTGGCCGAGCGCCCTCCCCGGCCTCCGCGACGTCGTCTCGGAGTGGGAGGCGAACATGAACAAGGTCGCCATCACCCTCATGCGAGCGTGGGCCGAATCGCTCGGCGCCGACCCCGACACCTTCGACGCGGCATTCGCCCACGACCCGTCAACCCTCATCAAAATCGTGCGCTACCCCGGCAAAGATGACCCCACCCCCCAGCAGGGTGTCGGTGCCCACAAAGACTTCGGCGTGCTCACCCTGCTCTACGTCGAAGAGGGCAAGGGCGGCCTGCAGGTGGAGAAAGACGGCGAGTGGATCGACGCGCCACCCCTCCCCTACACCTTCGTCGTCAACATCGGCGAACTGCTCGAAGTGGCAACCGGAGGTTACCTCCGCGCCACCGTGCACCGCGTAATCTCGCCCGGCCCCGGCCAGGACCGCATCTCCGTGCCGTACTTCTACGCGCCGGCACTCGACGCGACCATCCCGACGATCCCCCTGCCGCCCGAGCTCGCCGCCGAAGCGGGCGGTGTCTCGGCCGACGCGCACGGCGAACCGCTTTTCTCCACCTACGGTGAGAACGCGCTCAAGAGCCGGCTCCGCGCGCATCCGGATGTCGCGGCCATCCACCACCCAGAGCTCGCGAAGTCGCCGGCACCAGCGCACGCGCACTGAGCCGCACACACCCGCTCTGAGCCGCGCACGCCCTCACCGGCTCAGAACTCGATCTCCCCGATCATCGGGTCTGGCATGCCGTAGCGGGTTGCGGCCATGCTCACGACCTGCGCTCGCACAAACGGGAGCAGCTCGAGCCGCCCGGCCGTGGTGACGGGCGTGGCGAAGAGCGCGACATCCGGTTGCTGTGCGAACACGGTCGAGAGCACCCCTGCATCGCCGCCGATGAGTCTGACGTGCGGCGTGTTCACCGCCCCCGACTGCACCCGGGCGTGCCAACGCGCCTCTGATTCGACGAGCACGCTCCCGACCCGCAGGGGTGAGAGCGGTGACCCGAAGAGCTGCACCAGTCCGTCGGGGATCGGCGTAGCCGAGCTGACGTGCACCGGTGCGCCCGCCCTCGTTGCCGCGGCGAGCACGCGCACCAGCTGAGCGCTCGAGACCCCGGTGGAGAGCCGGATGGTCGTTGGTGTGGCGAGGTAGCGCACCACGCTCCGCTCGCTCGGCGGGCCCTGGAGTTCGACCGCGTCGCGGTAGTGGGTGACCCAGGCGAGTTCATCACTCACGGCACCGGCCCGCACGAGGTCGAACTCGAGAAACTGCATTGACGGCTGGGCGGCCTCGATGAGCCTGCGCGTCTGATCACCAATGCCGTCCATGCGCACCGACTGCTCCGCTTCGGCGAAGACGGGGGCCCAGTCGCCGAGCTCGAGGATGCGATCGCGCCCTCCCCTGAGTTGGCCGGCGCCGCGCCATCCGCCAGACGGCAGTGCGTCGCCGGCAGTGCCGACGGTCGGCCGGTTCACGTGGAGCGCGCCGGCATCCGCGGAGTCGAGCCAGAGCGCGAGCTCGTCGAGGTCGAGGGTGTGGATGGCGACGGCCTCGCCGCGGGCAGCATTCTGCAGGTCGATCGCGGTGCCAAGATCCGGCACGGTCGTGAGGGCGATGACGGGTGCCGCCGCCGTGCGCTGGATGGCGGATGCTGCGGCCACGCCATCGCGCACGCCCGGTCGCCACAGCGTGAGCCGATCATCCATCGCCTCCGGCTGCACGAGCCAGGTCTCTTCGGCCTCAAGATTGGCGAGCAGGCGGCGCACGCGTTCTGGCGGTGTCGCGATGAGCGGACCGATGCGCGACGAGGCCTCGAGCGTCGGGGCCGGATGCGTCGCCCGCACGGCATCGGCGAGTCGGCGGCGGAACGCTTCGGACTGCCCGGCCGCGCCGACAAGGATGACAAGTCGTGTGCCCTGCGGGTGCTGACCGCCGTGCACAAACGCGCTCTGCGCGATGTCGCCCGCGGCCTGCTCGAGGTCTGCGCTCTCGGTGACAATGACGGATGCCATGCCGGAGAGGTCACCGAGCGGTGGCCGGTCGGGCCGCCACGACCGCAGGAGCATGGCGGTGTCTCGGTCGCCGGCGAAAAGCACCCGGTCAACGTCTTGGTGGGCGACGACCGCGCGCGCAACGGCTGCGTCTTCTGGAACGATCAGTGTCGCGAGGCCTTCGGGCACGTCGGCCTCCCGCAGCGCTTCGATCACGAGCGCAGCGGCGCGGCGGGCCTGATGCACTGGCTGCACGATGACCGCGCTGCCGGCGACGATGGCGATCGAGACAGCCTCGACCGTGTCGGCGATGGGCGAAGACCATCCAGGGGCGATGAGCACGGTCGTTGCCGCAATGAACTCCGCGTGGTCGACTGTGGCAAGTTCGCTGCCCCGCGTGGCGGCGCGCTTCGCGAGCGCGACCGCGCGCACCGCTTCAGCATCCGCCTCGGCGAAGGTCGCACCGATCTCACTCACCAGCACCTCGACGATGCGTCCATGCAGGGCTTCCAGCACATCGGCGAACTCCCCGACAACCGTCGCCCGCTCCTCCGCACTCCGGGCCGCCCAGGCGTCGCCGGCGAGCCCGGCCCGCTCGATGAGGGTGTCAAGCGCCGGCACGTCACGCACGACGGCCTCATCGAGCGCGGCAGCGGCGACCTCAGAACTCCTGGCCCGCGCGAGCACCTGACGTGCCCACTGGCGGCCCTCAGCGTGCGAAACATCGGTGCGCGCGCCATCGAGGTGAGGGGGGATGGCAGACGGCGGCTCGTCAGCTGCTTCCGGGGTAGCGATGAGCGCGGGAGCCGCGTCAAGGGCCGCCACGGCAGCGCGCAAGCGATCGAGCGCATCGTCGACCTTCGCGACGCCGGCCTCGCCTGAGAGTCGGTGAAGGCGTTGCACGAGCGGGCCGACCGCCGACGAGATTCGATCGCCCACGATGACGGGGGTCGAAAGCACCACGCCACTGACGCTGCGGGCGATGGCCTCGGTGTGGCCCGCTGCGATACCGAGCATCCGCTCGATCTCCAGCCTGCCGGCGACCCCGCGTGCATCCGCGAAGTGCCAGGCGAATGCGGCGGTGACCAGATCGTCGCCCCCGATGATGAGTCGCACAGCGTCGGTGTGGCTCGGCATGAGCCCCCAATCGAGCAGGTGCACGAGCGCCGCGTCGGCCTCGACATCGGCGAGACGCAGCCGGATGCCGGCACCGCCGCGCGCCCGTCGTTCGATCGCCCACGTGGTGAGCCGCTGCAGGGCGCTGAACGTCTCGGGCGACGGCGCTGGCAGCGTCACGCCCCCCTCATAGCCTTCGAGCCCCGGCCTGCTCAGCAGACCAACGAACACATCCAGGGTGAGGTCGAGCTGTCTGGGGTCTTCGGTATCGATGGTGATGAGCTTCGCCGAGGTCGAGGCTGCCGCGAACTCGTAAAGCGGCACAAGCCGCTCGATGATGCGGGTGACACTCTCATCGTGTGCCCACGGGTGTGGCGGCGGCGCGACGGCAGCGAGCCGCATCGAGATGGCATCGACACCGTCCCGGCCGAGCAGGTCCATGACGGTCGCGAGCCCCCGGTCTGCCTCGTCAGAGCCGAGGGCGGCAGACGCGAATGGCACGACCACCGGGCGTATGCCGCGCTGCCGCAGGGACGCAAGGCTCGCGTCGAACCCTCTCGCCTCGGTGTCGAGCACGAGGTGCGCGATGGAGCGCTTGAAGACCGCCCTCGCCAGCGGCACGATCGGCCACGGCAGCAGCACGGCGAACCCGCCACCAAGCTGGATGAGCACGCGCAGCAGGAGCGGCAGCGTCGATGGAAGGTCTCGCGACATCCGCTCGAAGTTTCGGGCAGCCACCCTGAGGTCTTCTGGCCGCACGACACCATCGACGAAGGCGATCATGACACCGAGGCCGGCCGGGTCTGCGACGATCTCGGAGAGCTTCCGCCCCGCGGGGTCGGCCGTGGCGTCCGCGCTTTCGTCGACCCAGCGTCGCACGGTGGTGGCGGCTGGGTCGATGATGTCGGACGCGCGAGCGGGGGACTGCGACGCAGACTGCATGGGCAGAAGGGTACCGCCGACACCCTGTGAAGCGGCGGTTGCCGTCGCCTCGAGGGCATCGGAGCGCGGCCAAAGTTCCTGAGTGCGTGCTGGGCGAGGGATGCCGCGGCTTTACGTGCGGCCGAGCGGCTGGTTAACTCTGGGGTATGACCTTCGATCCGTTTGCGAACCAGGGCGGCGCTGCGGCGTGGGACGCCAGCGTCGCCGCGGAATCCAACAAGGCTGCCGACGAGCTGTTCGCCGCCGAAGACAGCGAAGTGAGGGATGACGAGCTGATTCCGAGCGGCGGAAATCCCGAACAGCCGGGCGCGATGCCAGACCCCGACCTCGAGTCAGACGCCGCCGAAGAATAACCTTCAGTCGTTCCAGACGCTCGGCGCTGGCTGCCTCGTCGTGGGCAGGGCGACATCGTCGGCCCAGCGGTGCACCCACGCCGGTGGGGTGTGACTCGAAACGTCGATGCCGAGTGCGGCCGACAGCTCCCCGAGCGGCACGGTGCCGCCGCTGCGCTTGAGAAAGCGACCCTTGAGCACGAGTCGTGCCGCTATCTGCTCACCCACAACAAAGCGCTGCTCCAGATAGACGGCCTTCTCGTCGAAGCCCACGACCCGCGTCTCGATGATGAAGCGCTGCCATGGCAGCAACGAGGTGCGGTGCGTAATGGTCGATGACTGCACGACCGGGTACCACCCGTGCTTGCGCAGTACCTCCCAGATTCCCGTGCGCCGGAGCATGTCGAATCGCCCGACATCGGCGATTGAGAGATAGCGGCCGTTGTTCATGTGCCGGTAGATGTCGAGATCGGTCGGCAGCACACGAAAGGCGAGACGCACGACGTCGAACACGTCGGCTTTGGGGCGGCGGGAGGAGAGCACGAAGTGGAGCATCGTGCGCCAGAGAAGATTCACCCCGTCAGGCTAGCCACGCGTCACAGGCGGCGACGAGTCCGCTGTATACATCCAACAACAGCCGCCTAGAGTGGTGCGGTGTCTGTGCCGAAGATCCTGCTCTACTACTGCTTCACTCCCCTCGCCGACCCCGAGGCGATCCGTCTTTGGCAGCGCGACCTCTGCGAATCGCTCGGCATCACCGGCCGCATCCTGCTGTCGGAGCACGGCATCAACGGCACCGTGGGCGGCGAGCTCGACGATGTGAAGCGCTACGTGCGCAAGACGCGCGAGTACGCCCCGTTCAAGCACATCGACTTCAAATGGAGCGATGGCACGGGTGCCGACTTTCCAAGGCTCAGTGTGCGCGTGCGCGACGAGATCGTCAGCTTCGGTGCACCGGGCGAGCTGCAGGTCGACGAGCACGGGGTTGTCGACGGTGGCACCCGCCTCAGCCCTGCAGAACTCAACGAGCTCGTCGCCTCACGCGAGGTGACCCTGTTCGACGGACGAAACGCCTTCGAGGCCGAGATCGGCCGCTTCTCGGGTGCCGTCGTGCCCGCCGTTGCGACCACACGGGACTTCGTCGCCGAGCTCGACAGCGGCCGCTACGACCACCTCAAAGACCGGCCGGTGGTGACCTACTGCACCGGCGGCATCCGCTGCGAAGTGCTGTCAAGCCTCATGCGGCATCGAGGCTTCAATGAGGTCTACCAGCTCGACGGTGGCATCGTGCGCTACGGAGAAGAGTTCGGCGACACGGGCCTGTGGGAGGGCTCCCTCTACGTCTTCGACCAGCGAAAGGCCGTGCAATTCTCGGATGCTTCGGCGATCGTCGGGCGCTGCGGCATCTGCGGCACCGGCTCGAGTCGCATGGAGAACTGCCACGATGCCTCCTGCCGCGTCCAGCTGGTCGTCTGCGAGGAGCATGCTGCGGCCGCAGCATGTGAGGCGCATCCGATGAAGGTCGCCTGACGCGACACGAGTGCTGCTACTGGCAGCTGATGCGCGTGCCGTCGTCGAGCGTGTGCACGCCAGCTTCGCGTCCCTCGCAGGCTCCGAGAGGGCCAAGTCCGGTCGCGGTGAGCAGCAACTGCAACACGATGAGCGCGGTTGCCGCGAACGCCACAATGGTCGCCGTGAGGCCCACCGCGCCGCCGAACCCAACGGCACGAGAACGCCGATAGGCAATGAACCCGACCACCATGCCGACCACGCCAATGCCGACGCCGACCGCGGGCACGATGAACCCGAGCACAATGGTCAGTGCGCTCAAGACGAACGTGACGATGCTGAGCACCTTGCCGGGATCTTTTTCGGGGAGTTCGTCATCAAAGACGACCTCGGCGTTCGGTGAGCTCTCTGGAGCAGGCTGGCTTTCGGCCGGCGTCGCTGCCGATTCACTCTCGAAATGCTCTGGCGTTTCGGGCATGTGCTCGTCTTCGTTCTGCTCATCAACGACCGGGGCCTCGGGTGCCTCGGTAGTCTGCGTGTCCATTCCGGCGCTGGAATTCTTCTTGTCCATTGCTCCCCCATGTTGCAACGAATGCGTAAGATCTCTCGGTGGCGCCGAGCGTATCGTGCGACGCTTTCGTGCGCCACCCTCATTTTCGGGGGACACGGTTCACATCACCCCCGAGATGCGACCAAGATGGGTCTATGCGCATCGGAATCCTCACCAGCGGCGGCGATGCCCCCGGACTCAACGCCGTCATCCGCGGGGCCGTCCTCAAGGGCGAAAAAGTCCACGGACAAGAGTTCGTGGGCTTTCGCAACGGGTGGAAGGGACTTGTCGAGTCCGACATCGTTCCTCTTGGCCGACACGAGGTGAAGGGGATTGCCAAGCAGGGAGGCACGATTCTCGGCACGTCTCGCACAAACCCGTTCGAGGGCAATGGTGGGCCAGATCGGATTCGCCAGATCCTCGACGACAACGGCATCGATAGCCTGATCGCGATCGGCGGTGAGGGCACGCTCGCTGCGGCGAAGCGTCTGACCGATGAGGGCCTCCCCATTGTCGGGGTGCCGAAGACGATCGACAATGACATCTCGGCCACGGACTACACCTTCGGTTTCGACACCGCGGTGCAGATCGCAACCGACGCCATGGACCGGCTCCGCACGACAGGCGATGCGCACGGTCGCTGCATGATCGCCGAGGTCATGGGTCGCCACGTCGGGTGGATCGCCCTTCACTCCGGCATGGCCGCAGGTGCCCACGCCATCCTCATCCCAGAACAGCGCACGACAATCGAGCAGATCGCCGAATGGGTCACGAGCGCCCACGACCGCGGTCGCTCCCCCCTCGTCGTCGTCGCCGAAGGCTTCGTGCTCGACGGAATGAGCGACCCGCACTCCGAGCGAGGGCTTGACGCCTTCGGCCGCCCACGCCTCGGTGGCATCGGCGAGAATCTTGCCCCCGAGATCGAAGCGGCAACCGGCATCGAGACGCGGGCGACAACCCTCGGCCACATCCAGCGTGGTGGCACCCCCACCTCGTATGACCGAGTCCTCGCCACGCGACTCGGCATGGCAGTGCTCGACCTCGCGATCGCAAAAGACTGGGGCTGCATGGTCGCCCTCCGCGGCACCGAGATCGTCACAGTGCCGTTCGACGATGCCCTCGGCAAGCTCAAGACCGTGCCGCAGGAGCGCTACGACGAGGCGTCAGTGCTCTTCGGCTGATCGCCCGACACCGGTGGGGTAATCTTGTCGCGCCATGCTGCTCACCATGCTCAAAGCGAAGATCCACCGCGCTACCGTCACCCAGGCCGATCTCCACTACGTCGGTTCGGTCACGGTCGATAGCGACCTGCTCGAGGCATCCGGCATTCTTCCCGGCGAGCTCGTCTCGATCGTTGATGTCACGAACGGCGCCCGGCTCGAGACCTACACGATCGCCGGCGAACCGGGCAGCGGCGTGCTCGGCATCAATGGTGCCGCCGCGCACCTCGTGCACCCCGGTGATGTCGTCATTCTCATCGCGTATGCCGCGATGACGCCCGAGGAGGCGCGCGACTTCACACCATCGATCGTGCATGTCGATGCCGCGAACCGCATTGTGCACCTTGGCACGGATGCCGCCGATGCCATCGGCACGAGCGGCGTGCGGCCACCACTCGCCCTCTGATCAGGCGGGTTCCGTAGTCTGGTGCGATGCGCGCACTCAGGGTTGAGAAGAACGACGGCGAGATCACAACGGCGCTGCGCGAGCTCGGCGACGACGACCTCATGCCGGGCGACGTCACGATCGACGTCGAATACTCGAGCATCAACTTCAAAGACGGCCTCGCGATCATGGGCAAACCCGGGGTCATCCGCGACTACCCCCTCATCCCCGGCATCGATCTCGTCGGCACGGTAGCGACGGCGGATGCCGGCAGCCGATGGTCTGCTGGCGACCGGGTGCTGCTCACGGGCTGGGGCATCGGTGAGACGCATCACGGGGGCCTCGCCGAACGCGCTCGCGTGAAATCGGAGTGGCTTGTGGCCGTGCCGTCGGCGCTGAGCCCTCGACAGGCCGCCGCCGTCGGCACCGCCGGCTTCACCGCCATGCTCGCGGTGCTCGCGCTCGAGCGCGCCGGCGCGCTCGACGACAGGGATGGCGAGGTGCTCGTTACAGGTGCCTCTGGCGGCGTCGGCTCGATCGCGATCGCACTGCTCTCGAAGCTCGGCCACCGGATCACCGCCTCGACGGGGCGCCTCGACGAATCCGACTACCTTCGCGCGCTCGGGGTGAGCGACGTTATCGACCGCGCAACCATCAGCGAGCCGGGCAAGCCACTCCAGAGCCAGCGGTGGTCGGCGGCGATCGACTCAGCCGGCGGCCCGACGCTCGCCAATGTGGTCGCGCAGACGAACTACGGCGGCACGGTTGCGGCGTGCGGGCTCGCACAGTCAGCCGAACTGCCCGCGACCGTCATGCCGTTCATCTTGCGCGGCGTGACACTCGCGGGCATCAACTCCGTGTTCGCACCGACGGCCCTGCGCGAAGAAGCGTGGGAGAGGCTCGTCACCGACCTCGACCTCGACTTGCTCGAGTTGCTCACGACCGACAGCACCCTCACCGAGGCGACGACTGTGGCCGCCCGCATCCTCAATGGCGAGGTCCGCGGTCGCACGGTGGTCGACGTCCGCGCCTGAGCACGTCTGCGCCCGAGCACGTCCTTGTCAGCAGCAAGAGCCTGCGTCAGTCGTTGGTGCCGTGATGGTGCGCGAAGTCGGCGAGCGCCTCAACGAGCGACTCGGCCGATCGATCCTCCGAAATCACGTGCACCGTGAGGCCGACAGCTCGGGCGTCAAACGCCGTCCTAGGGCCGATGCAGGCGACGACAGTGGATTCTGGCAGCGGTCCCAGTTGCTCCATCACTTTGCGTGCCACGATGCCCGAACTGATGAGGATTGCGCTGATGCGACCGGATGCAACATCCGTCGCCACGCGCTCGGTGACGGGCACTCCGACGACTCGGTGCGCGGTGACGAGATCTACCTCGAGGCCGAGGTCACTGAGACCGGCGAGACTATCTGCTTCGTTGGATTCGCCCTGCGGGGCAAGCACGCGCCCCGTGCGCGCGTCGTGCGGCCAGGAACTGAGCAAGCCGCGAGGCGAGTTGTCGGGGCTTGGCACGAAGTCGACCTCGTAGCCGGCGAGTGACAGCGCCGCGGCCGTCGTTTCGCCAACACACGCGATGCGGGTCGATTGCGGCACCTGCACCCCGCGGATGTTGAGCACATCGACCGTGGTCGCGCTGCTCACGACCAGCCAGTCGTAGTGGCCGGCCTCGAGCCGATCAAGGGCTTGATCGAGCGGCACCGGGTCTTCTGGCATCGAGAAGTTGATCATGGGAGCGACCACCGCGGTCGCACCATAGGAGCGGAGGGTCGCCGCCACATTTTCGCCGTAGGCACCGCCGCGCGGCACGAGAACACGCCAGCCCGTGAGGGGTTTTGCTCGGCGATCGGGGGTCATGCTCTCATCCTGTCGCTCAAAGCCGTGTGCGCACAAACCGCCGAGGCAGCATTCAAGGTATCGATCTGGCAACGCGGCAGACCCGCGGTGCCACGCACCGCGGGTCTGGCGCTGAAGTCGAACTGGCCGCTGCCGGTCACAGAGGCCGTGCCGGCCACGGAATCAGTCGTCGCTGAAGATCGCCCACGCGACGAGACCGCCGATGGCGATGACCGCTGCGGTCGCGCCAACGATCCACGGCACAGGGTTTTCATCGTATGAGCGCTTTGCGCGCTCGGCGAGTTCGCTCGAACGTTGCTTAACGTTGAACTTGTCCTCGATCGCGTCGAGGGTGTTGCCGAGGGACTCGCGGGCGGCCGCGACGGCCTTGCCAGCGTCAGTGTCTGCTCCCGGGAAACTTGATCCGGAGCCGTTCAGGGGTGTCGAGTCGCTCATGGTTCTCCTCCTGTGGGGGTTCAGGTGTCGCTGTCAGATGCACTGCGGGGTCGTGCGTGTTGAACTCAGTGGCGTCGGGTGCCACGGACCGTATCGAGATCGTGCTTGACGCTCTCGATGGTGTCTTCTGGAATCGGTGGGATGCCGGACTTCAGCTTGGCATAGCCGATCCACGCCAGCAGCGCCGCAATGATGAGCAGCACCCCCGCGACGATGAGGGCGGCGGCCCACCCTGGCATCACTAGCGCAAGCGCAAGGATGGCAGCGGTCAGCAGCACGCCGATCATGAAGAGCAGCACGACGGCGGCACCGGCCAAGAGGCCGGCACCGATGCCGAGTGCTTTGAGCTTGGCCGTCATCTCGGCCTTGAGCTGCTCGATCTCGGCGGTCACCAACTCGGAGACCAGCCGCGGCACGTCGGCGATGAGCTCCAAGAGCGAGCGTCGTCGAGCGCGGGGTGGAGTCGTGTGATCCGTCATGAAGTCGACCTACTTCGAGGTGCTGCCGCTGGTCGAAGACGAGCCGCTCGACTGGCCGCTGCTCTTGCTGCCCGAGCTGGTGCTCTTCTTGCCACTCACCTGCGAGACGACCTTTTTCGCGTTGTCGGCGATGAACTCGGCAACTTCGGGTCCCTTGTCTTTTGCGAAGTCTTCGACAGCGTCAACCTTGGCCTGGACTCGCGGATCGCTCCAGAGCTTGCTGGCCGTGGCCTTGATCTCTTCGTAGCGCTCGCGGCCGGCTCGTGCGCCGAGCACGTATCCGACAGCCAGCCCGGTCAGGATGAGAATTTTTCCGCGCATGGGGGTCTCCATTCCACTGGGGTTGGTCTTGTGTCGTCCCAGCGTAGCCCCGTCGCCTCCAGCCGGCTTTTAGCAAACTCCCAGCGTCCGACGCTCATCAGTACACATATTCCAGGATGTCGCGGCCGACGGCACGCATCGCGTCGAGCACCCGCAGCCGCTCGTGCAGGCTCGAGTCGACGAACTCGACCGTGACCGCGTAGGCCACTCCGGCGCGTCGACCCTGCAGCAGGCCGGCCTCGCTCCGCACCCCATCATCGGTGCCTGTCTTGTTGATGAGCTGCAGACCATGATTCGACGCCCGATGTGAGAGCGGGTCGAGCCCGAAGGCGCTCGCCACCATCGAGAGGTCGGCGTTGAGCGAGAGCCAGTCGAGCACCCGCTGACTCGTCACAGAATCGACCACCTGTCCGCGGGAGAGTGCATAGAACAACCAGGCGAGCTCGGCGGTGGCACCAACCGAGAACTGGGGTGCGTCATCCGGGCCCCGGCGTATGCGCACGCGATCGAGGAGAGCGGTGCGCCGCAGCCCGAGCGATTCGGCCCGATGCCGCACCGAATCGATGCCGAGGTGCCGCAGCAGCACGTTCGTGGCGACATTGTCGCTGGCGGCTCCCACGAGGAGCGCGAGATCGCCGATCGGAAGGGTCGGCACCTGCATCCGGTGCCACAGCCCAGAGTCGGCGATGGCATCATCGGGTGTCTTGTCGAGGATGCCTGGCACACTCGGGTCACGCGTCGTGATGCGCGCCGCCGCCTCCACGAGGAGCAGCACCTTGCCGACGCTCGCGGTTGGCAGTGCCACACGGTCGTCAATCGCGAGCAGGGGCAGACCGGTCATCAGGTCGAGCACGGTGGCGGAGACCTTTGCGCCGCCGTAGGCAATCTCGCCGAGCGCCGTGAAGCTCTCGGCAAAGCTTTCGGCGTCGTCGGTGCCGCGGTGGCGCGCAGCCGCTTCCGAGCGCGCGCGGCGACGCCGCTGACGATCGGTTGAAGGGCCTGGCCGCTGCGACGTCATGGCTCTACCAGATGGTGACGCGCTCGCTCGGCGCCAGCCACAGGGCGTCATCCGGCGAGACGGTGAACGTCTCGTAGAACGCATCGATGTTGCGCACAATCTGGTTGCAGCGGAATTCGTTGGGCGAATGCGGGTCGATCGAAAGCAGCCGAATGACCTCTTCATCCCTCGCCTTGAGCTGCCATGCCTGCGCCCACGACAGAAAGAAGCGTTCAGCGCCCGAAAGCCCGTCGATCACTGGCGGCTCCGCACCATCGAGAGCGATGAGATATGCCTTCCACGCGATACCGAGCCCGCCGAGGTCGCCGATGTTCTCCCCGATCGTCAGGGCACCGTTGACGTGGTGCTCCGGCGTCTGCTGCGGCGCGAGCGCGTCGTACTGGGCGATGAGCGACGAGGTGAGTCGCTCGAATGCCGCGCGATCCTCCCCCGTCCACCAGTCGATGAGGCGCCCGTCGCCATCGAAGCGCGACCCCTGATCGTCGAAGCCGTGCCCGATCTCATGCCCGATGACCGCGCCGATCGCACCGTAGTTTGCTGCGGCATCCCGACCCTCGTCGAAGAACGGGTACTGCAGGATGGCGGCGGGGAACACGATTTCGTTGAACCCCGGGTTGTAGTACGCGTTGATCGTCTGGGGCGTCATGAACCACTCGTCACGATCGAGCGGGCGCCCGATCTTGCCAAGCTCACGCTGGAACTCGAACTCGCTCGACGCGCGCACATTGCCGATGAGGTCGGCCGGGTCGACGTCGAGGGTCGAGTAGTCGCGCCACTTCACCGGGAATCCGATCTTGGGGGTGAACTTCTCGAGCTTCTCGAGCGCACGGCCCCGCGTCGCCTCGGTCATCCACGGCAGCGAGGTGATCGACTGACGGTATGCCTCCACAAGGTGCTCGACCAGGACATCCATCGACTGCTTCGCGGCCGGCGGAAAGTGCCGTTCAACATAGATGCGACCGACCGCCTCACCCATCGCGCCCTCGACAAACGAGACGCCGCGCTTCCATCGCGCCCGCAACTCGGGCGTGCCCGTGAGCGTGCGGCCATAAAAGTCGAAGTTCGCGTCGACGAAGTCCCCGCTGAGATACGGTGCCGACGACCGCACGACCTGCCAGCGCAGCCAGTCTTTCCACGCGTCGAGGCCATCCGCGGTCACGAGACCGAAGACCCCGTCGATGAAGCTCGGCTCGCGCACGACGACCTCGTCGAAACTGCCGGCCGGCGGGTCCATGGCGCTGCGCCAAGTGTCGAGCGATGCCGCATCACCCTCCGCTCCGTGCGCCCGCACGAGGTCGCCCCACGACCGCAGGTTGTAGGTGGCCTCCGCGTCGCGCGTGCGCACGTTGTCCCAGTGCTGCGCCGCGATTACCGTCTCGAGGTCGAAGACGCGGGCCGCGGCATCCGCTGCCCCCTCAATGCCGGCGAGGGTGAACATGTGCTCGATGAAGGCGCGGTATTTCTCGCGGATCTCGGCGAACTTCTCATCGCGAAAATACGACTCGTCTGGCAGCCCGATGCCGCCCTGCTCGACAAAGACGAGGTAGCGCTCGGGGTTGCCAGGGTCGTTGTCGACAAAGAGCTGCATGAGGCCGCTCACGCCCTGCCGTTCGAGCCGGCCGAGCGTCGCCATGAAGTCATCGACGGATGCCACGGCGTCGACCTGCTCAAGGGCGGGCCGCAGCGGTGCCGCACCGAGCGCCTCAACCCGCTCAAGGTCCATGAAGCTCGTGAACAGGTCGCCGACTTTGCGCTGTTCGGTTCCGGGCTCGGCGTGCTGCGCCTCCTCAATGATGGCGCGCACCGCCCGTTCGGCCTCTTCGGCCAGCACGTAGAACGAGCCGTAGCGCGCCTTGTCTGAGGGGATTTCGGAGCGGTGGATCCACTTGCCGTTGACGTGCCGGTACAGGTCATCCTGGGGGCGGATCATTGGGTCGAGTTCGTCGATGGCTATGCCGGATTCGAGCGTCATGCACCCACCATAACCATCCCCGTCTGCGTGTTTTCAGCATTCGGGAATGGGGTTGCGGATGGTGTCTGGGGTGACGGATGCGACCTCGCGAGTCGACCCGTCGTAGCTGCACCGCAGTGTCGTGAATCGCAACGTCGTGAATGATGAGTGCATGCGCAGGCAACTCGATCGGGACATTGTGCGGCTCGCCCTGCCCGCGCTCGGCGCGCTCATCGCCGAGCCGCTCTTCTTGCTCGCTGACACGGCGATGATTGGGCACCTCGGCGCCGCTCCCCTTGCGGCGCTCGGCATCGCGAGTGCCGTGCTCCAGACGGTCGTTGGCCTGCTCGTATTTCTCGCCTACGCAACGACGCCCATGGTCGCGCGGCGGCTCGGGGCCGGCGATCGCGCTGGCGCGATCCGCGCCGGTATTGACGGGCTGTGGCTCGCCCTCGCCATTGGGGTGGTGCTGCTGGTGGTCGGCCTGTTGGCGGCGACCCCCCTGCTCTCCCTGTTTGGCACGCGAGCGGATGTCACGGCGCTCGCCTCCACCTACCTCACGATTTCGCTCTGGGGCCTTCCTGGCATGTTGCTCGTCATCGCGGCGACGGGGCTTTTGCGCGGCCTGCAAGACACCCGCACCCCGCTCGTCGTGGCGACGGTGGGGTTCGCGGCGAACATTGGGCTCAATGCGCTGCTCATCTACGGGCTGGGTCTCGGCATCGCCGGTGCCGCGATCGGAACCGTGATTGCGCAGTGGGGCATGGCCGCGGTCTACATCGTGATGGCGGTTCGGGCGGCCCGCGCGACGGGCGCGTCACTGCGTCCGGGGGTGCGGGGTGTGCGCGTTGCGGCGGAGTCTGGCGGTTGGCTGCTGCTGCGCACCCTGTGGCTGCGTGCGGCCATGCTCGCGACGGTTGGGGTCGCGGCGGGCTTCGGGGTGACCGAACTTGCGACCCTGCAGATCGCGATGACCGTGTTTTCGATGCTCGCCTTCATGCTCGACGCCCTCGCGATTGCTGGCCAGGCGCTCATCGGTCACGGGCTGGGAGCATCCGATGTTCCCAGGGTGACGGCGGTCACCCGCCGCCTCATCGTTCACGGCCTCGTCGCTGGGTGTGCCCTCGCGGTGGTGGTGGCGCTCCTTGCCCCCGTGCTCGGGCCGGTCTTCACCTCCGATGTGGAGATCAGGTCGGCGCTCACCGTGACCGCGCTCGTCATGGCGGCTGGCATCCCCCTCGCCGGGTATGTCTTTGTGCTCGACGGGGTGCTCATCGGGGCCGGCGACGCCCGCTATCTCGCCATTACGGGAGCCCTGAACCTGGCGATGTACGCCCCGCTGCTCGGCTGGGTCGCGGTGGCGCAACCGGATGCCGCGCTGCCATGGCTCTGGGCCGCCTTCGGGTTCGGCTACATCGGTGCGCGCGCGGTGACGCTCGGGTGGCGCGCGCGATCGACCGCCTGGATGGTGACGGGCACACGCTGAGGCGCAGCTGCCGTTCGCTCAGGCGAGCGGTGCTGCGACGGTGGCACCCGCGCGCAGGGTGCAGCGCAGCAGCACGGGTGAGGGGCTCTCGCCCGCGAGCAGCCGGAGCACACCGCGGCCGGCCGCACGCCCTTTTTCGAGGGCTGGTTGCACGAGGGTCGTGAGTTCGGGTGCGCGCTCCGGCCCGGCCGCCACGGCGTCGGTGCGGATGCCGTCGAACCCGAGCACGCTGAGGTCGGCCGGCACGACGAGGCCGAGCTCGTGTGCCGCCCGGATGACCCCGAGCGCGAGCAGGTCACTCTGGGCGATGACCGCCGTCGGGCGCCTGGCCGGGCCGGCGAGGATCGCACGCCCGGCGGCATAGCCCGACGCGATTGAGCTTGCCGGCGCCATCCAGCCCCGAAGCGTTTCATACACTTCGAGCACGCCGCGCAGACGCTCGAGTGCGGGGAACGAGGTGGCGCGCTCTTCCCAGTCCTCACGGAGCGGGCCAGAGGGGTGCCCTTCTCCGAGCGGGAGGGTGACGACGGCGATGTCGCGGTGGCCGAGTTCGTGCAGTCTGGTCGCGCCGACAGCGCTCGCTCGGCGATTGTCGAGGGCAATGTCGAGCACCGCGTCCATGGGCGCGGCTTCGATCGCGACGATCGGGATGCGACGCTGGCGAAGGATGGCGACCGAACGATCGAGGCGGGTGCTGCAGCCGACGAGCACAACGGCATCCATTGGCGCGGTTTCGATGGGGCTTGCGGGCTCGGCTGTATGGCCGTCTGTGCCCTCACCCCCTGTCGGGTCGGTGAGCAGCAGGATGCTGTGCCCGGCGGTGCCGAGCTCGTCGGCGAGCCCGTCGAGCATGGGGATGTTCATGGGGTCACGGAAGGCTTCGCGCAGGCGATCTTCGATGACGACCCCGACGATGCCGGTGCGGCCGCGGCGCAGCGAGCGCGCAACCGGGTCTGGCCCTCCATAGCCCAGCCGGTCGGCGGCAGCGAGCACGCGATCGCGGGTCTCGGCGGCGACGGGGCCGGCACCGCTGAACGCGAGGGAGGCGGTGGAGCGCGAAACGCCGGCGAGGTCGGCGACGGCGGCGAGCGTCGCCCGTGGTCTCGTTGCATCCGTGCTCATGGCTTGCTAGCCTACTCGAATCGGTTCGATCGAATCGATTCGATTGGGTCGATCTCTGAGGAACCATGCCGCACCCCACCCCAGCCCTCACGCAACGCCAGATCACGACGTGGCGCAACGCGATCTTCGCGATCTTCGGCATGTGCGGCATCGGCATCGCGAGCTGGATGGCCCGAACCCCCGCGGTCAAGGAGGCACTCGGCGCTTCGACCGCCGAAATGGGCTACCTCATCGTGTTCATCGCGACCGGCTCGATCCTCGGGCTCCTCGCGTCGAGCCACCTCGTCGCAAACTTCGGCTCCCAGCGCGTCATGGGCTGGTGCCTCGCGATCGGCCCCATCGGCCTCGTGGTGGCGGGGCTCGGCGTGAGCGTCGGCGGCACCACCGGGTTCTGGATCGTCGGCCCGGGCCTCGCCCTCTTCGGCGCGGCACTCGGCATCTGCGATGTCGCTATGAACCTCTCCGGCGCCGTGAATGAGCGCTTTCTCGGGCGCACCATGATGCCGGTCTTCCACGCGTTCTTCAGCATCGGCACCATGATCGGCGCTGGGCTCAGCGCCCTCGGCGAGCTCGCCAAGGTGCCCATCGCGACGCAGTCCCTCGTCGTCGCCGTCATCATCGCGGTCGTCGGGGTCGGCGCGGTGCGGTTCACCCAATCGGAGGCGCTCGTGACGGATGCCGCGGCCGACGACGACGGTGCAGCATCCGCCCACGGAACCTGGCGTGAACGCCTCACGATCTGGCGAGACCCCCGCACCATCCTGCTCGGCGTCATCGTGCTCGGGATGGCGCTGGCGGAGGGTTCGGCAAACGATTGGCTCGCGCTGACCATGGTTGAGGGCCACGACATGGAACGCGCCTCCGCGGCCCTCGTGTTCGGCCTCTTCGTCACCGCAATGACGGTCGGCCGGCTCGGCGGTGTCTTCGTGCTCGATCGGTTCGGCCGGGTGCCGGTGCTGCGGTGGTCGGCGGCGCTGGCAATCCTCGGACTGGTGATGGTCATCTTCGTGCCCATCGTGTGGGTGGCGGTGGTCGGCGTGGTGCTGTGGGGTCTCGGTTCGGCCCTCGGGTTCCCGACCGGCATGTCGGCGGCGGCGGATGATCCGCGCACGGCGGCGGCGCGCGTGAGTGCGGTTGCCACGATCGGCTACATCGCGTTCCTTGCGGGCCCGCTCAGCATCGGCCTACTCGGCGAGCACTTCGGCCTACTCAACGCCCTGCTCGTCGTGCTCGTGTTCGTCGTTGCGGCTGGTCTTGCCTCGGGGGCTGCCCGCGAGCCAGCGCGCAGCCACTGATCAGTCGCTGGCCGCCGCTGCCGGTATCGCCGGGCGCTTCTATAGTTCTGCGATTGGCACCCTTCTGCGATTCCCCATTTTCGTATAACATAAATCTGTGAACGACACTCGCGAGACGATCAACGGGGTTCCCGTTACCGAAGAGCAGATCGCCGCTTGGGCGGCCGAGGCTGAAGCTGGATACGACGTCGCGGTCTTGAAGCGACGCGGCCGAGGTCGGCCCGGCCGAGGGGCCGAGCCGACACAGGTCGTCGCCCTCCGGCTGACAACGCAGGAGATCGCCGACCTTGATGCGCGTGCACAGCGCGAGGGCAAGTCCCGATCCGAAGTGATCCGCGAGGCGCTGGCGACAGCGGGAAGGTACACCCGACAGTCCTGAAGCACGGGATCGAATCCGAGGATGCAATACAGGCCGCGACCTGGGCACTGTGGGTTGAGCGGGACGCTGAAGGCGGGCGAGATCGCCTGTGACAAGGAGTCGGTAGTCACCGATACTCTCGGAGAGATCGTGCCTAGTAGCGAGGCAGCAAGCATCGGCGAGGGAGCCACCAATGACAGACGCTAAAGTGACGGACTCCTCGACAATCGAGGACAGCGACTACCGAATCACGATTAGGGATTGCAACAGCATCGGCGAAGCCGTCATCTCTCTGCGCCCGTCGTCGCTCAACATCAAGTACGGTCCGAACGGTATTGGGAAGAGCACGATTGCTCGCGCTCTCACGCTAAGTACCGAAGGCGACGGCAACCTTGACGAGCTAACTCCCTTCAAGCATCGGGCGGACAGCAACGGAACGCGGCCCTCCGTCCAGGGGGCGGACGCGATCCGTAGTGTCCTTACTTTCAACGACACCTACGTCTCGCAGTTTGTTTTTCAGAGGGATGAAGTACTCAAGAACAGCTTCGAGATCTTCATTAATACCGAGGAGTACAAGTCCGGTCTTGCCCAGATCGAGGTGATGTTCGAGTCCTTGAAGCAGACCTTCGTGGACCAGGCCGAGTTCAATGAAGCGCTCAGCAGCTTCACTGAACTCCGCGACGCCTTCAACGTGACCAAGGGTGGCGCTGTCGCAAAGACGAGCCGGGGCTACAAGGCGCTCAGCATGTCGGGGAAGCTGAACAAAATCCCAGACCAGCTGCAGGGATACGAGCACTTTCTGCACAGCGACGATCCGGCGGGCTGGATCACTTGGCAGTCCAAGGGCAAAGCGTTCCTCGAGCTCTCAGAGAATTGCCCGTTCTGCTCGGTGGAGAGCGTGGACAAGGAGACCGCAACACGGGTCTCAGTCGAGTACGAATCCGCTGCAGTCAAGAACATGAGCGTGCTGCGAGCAGTCATAGAAAAGCTTGGCCGCTTTTTCGAGCCCGGATATCTGAAGCAGCTTGAAGCGCTGACGACCTCTCTCACAGGCGTAACCCCGGAGCAAGAACTCTTTCTCGTGACACTTCGTGGACAGGTGGAGACACTTCTCCTCAAGCTGTCCGCCCTCAAGGGGCTGTCGTTTCACGCGCTTCGAGATGAAAAGAACGTGGCGGCAGTGCTCAGCGAGCTAAAGATCGACCTAACACTCCTCCACGCGCTCAACTCCAAAGCCACCAAATCAGTAGTTGACCTGATCAACGGCAAACTCGATGAAGTTGCCACACAGATCAATGAAATTCGGCGCGGCATTGGGGAGCAGAAGACTCGAGTAGCGCGACTGATCAAAGCCAACCAGGACGCTATCAACGAGTTTCTGACGTCTGCTGGTTACCGGTACACCGTCCGGATCGAACCACAGGACGACTCGTACCGCATGCTTTTGGAACACCAGGATTCGCCGGGCCACCTTGAGTCGGCGTCGGACCACCTGAGCTACGGTGAGAAGAACGCATTCGCGTTGGTGCTGTTCATGCACCACGTCCAGCGGGAGAAGCCGGACCTCGTCATTTTGGATGACCCTGTTTCGAGCTTTGACAAGACCAAGAAGTTCGCGATCCTTCACCAGCTGTTCCATGGGAAGAACAGCCTTCGTGACTTGACTTCGCTCCTCCTTACGCACGACATTGAACCTGCCATTGACATTGTACGAACAGGAACATCGAGTCAGTTCCTCGCAACTAGACCAGTTGTGCACTTCCTGAGCGGTCGAGCAGGAACTGTAGCCGAGAAGCCGATTGAGCCCGGTGACATCACCACCTTCTCTGAGGTGTGTGACTCGAATATCTCTTCCGCGTCCGATTCAATAATCAAGTGCATCTACCTTCGCCGCCGGTTTGAGGTTCATGGAGCAAAGGGTGTCGGGTACGACCTGCTGTCGAGCCTCCTCCATCTTCGAGCTGAGCCCACCAAACGAGCTGAGTCGGGCGAACAGATCGCGCTGACCGAAGCAGAGATTGGCGAGGCCACCCAGTTGGTCAAGGAGCACATCGCGGACTTCGACTACGCGGACCTTCTTTCCAAGTTGCGGCAGCCTGGTGCTCTCAAAGCGCGCTTCGAGCGCACGGACGTCGGCTACGAGAAGGTTCAGCTTTTCCGGGTCATGTCGGTGCTCGATCCGGATGCACTGAAGGGTGACGATGTTTTCACGAAGTTCGTAAATGAGACCTACCACATCGAAAACGAGTACGTGATGCAGCTGAACCCTCGAGACTTTGACGCCGTACCTGAGTTCGTCATTGCAGCTTGTACTGAACTCGTGGCTCGGGCTCCCGTCGCGTAGTGGCGACCGGCCATAGGCTGGCTCACAACCCTGCTTTCAGGGGTCGCCCGACCCCGTACTCTGGGTAAGTGAGACTCGTCATCGCCCGGTGTTCCGTCGACTATGCCGGTCGGCTGAGCGCCCACCTCCCCCTCGCCACGAGGCTGCTCCTGCTCAAGGCCGACGGCTCCGTGCTCGTGCACTCCGACTCGCTCAGCTACAAGCCGCTCAACTGGATGAGCCGCGCTTAGGTGTGTATGTGCTTCGCGGTGATCATCTGAGGCTGAAGCCGCCGTCGCTCGTCAAAACTTGGCCGACAATCCAGCTTCCGGGTGACGTGGCGAGCCAGGCGATCAACTCGGCCGGATCCTCGGGAACACCGACACGCCCAAAGGGCGTCGATGCAAGATACTGCTGCAGCTCGTCGAGTGAACGGTCTGTGCTTTCAGGGTCCAGATATCCCGTGTTGACGGGGCCAGGGTTGATGGTGTTGAGGATCACACCGAGTTCGAGCAGTTCTGCGGCGACGGTCGCGGTGACTCCAGCCAGCGCAGCCTTGCTCGTCGCGTAGGCGACCTCGCCTCGCATAGGGCCGTGCATCTGACCCGAGGTCATCCAAAAGACATGGCCTCGCGGCACTAGGTACGGCTTCCCGCTATCGATCCGCTCCCCCGGCCGGCGGGCGGCCGAGACTGCAGATGCCTTGAGGCGCGCGAACTCGGCGGTGAGCAGCAAGGTCGATCGCGCGTTCACGGTCCAATGCGCGTCAAGCCGATCGAAGGTCATGTCGAGGATGCTGCCGTCGCGTCCACTCCTCGCCTGATTGCACACGAGAATGTCGAGAGAGCCGGTAAGTGCCGTGGCGACGCCGATGACATCATCGACCGCCTCGCGCTCGCCAAGGTCGGCGCCCACATTGGCACTCAGCGCTCCCCCCTGCAAACTGCTTCTGATGCTGTCCTGGACAGCATCAAGATCGTCCCCACCCCAAGGTTGCTCTAGGTCGTGCGGGCGGTAGTGGTGAGTCACGATATTCGCGCCGAGGGACGCCAACTTCACGGCGACGGCGTGGCCGATGCCGCGACGCCGGGAAACCCCGGTGATGAGGGCCGTCTTGCCCTGCAATGGTTGAACGCTGGTCACAGTGAACCTCTCGATTGTGCCGCGAGCGCGGCTCAAGTAAAGGACGAGGAGATCACTGGCCTGCCATACGAACGAGCATAGTCCGGTCGCTAACGTAGAGAAATGCGTCTCGTCATCGCGTGCTGCTCGGTCGACTACGCCGGGCGGCTCAGCGCTCACCTTCCCCTCGCCACCCGCCTTCTCCTGGTCAAGGCCGACGGAAGCGTCCTCGTGCACAGCGACTCGCTCTCGTATAAACCTTTGAACTGGATGAGCCGCGCTTAGGTGTGTCAAAGTGCATTCACCGTCCCGATCGGGTTTCTCGTCACGATCACCCTCGGAAGCATTGAGCCTTCGTTATTCTTCCCGGCGTCGTTGATTATCGTCGGAGCGCACTACTTGACGTTCATCTCGCTTTACGGAATGTGGCAGTTCAGCGCCCTCGCGGGTGTCCTCGTAGTGGTTGGCTCGATCGCGCTGTTCGTCCTTCCGGAACTGCGCACCCCCAGCGGCTGGGTTGGCGCGGCGGCTCTGCTGGTATTTGCCATCCCGCTCTACTTCGCGAAACGAGAGCCAGTCCACCCGCCATCCGAATAGTTCAAACCCTGGCTCTCGCCATGCGCGCCTCGGTGGCCTGGGTCGCGGAGACAACCGACAAGAGCGAGCAAGCCCGGTACCGTAGGAACAGTGAGACTCGTCATCGCCCGCTGTTCCGTCGACTATGCCGGACGCCTCAGCGCCCACCTGCCCCTCGCCACGAGGCTGCTCCTGCTCAAGGCCGACGGCTCCGTGCTCGTGCACTCCGACTCGTTGAGCTACAAGCCGCTCAACTGGATGAGCCCGCCCTGCGCGCTCACCACCATGGAGCCGGAGCCAGAGCAGGCCGACGCCGGCGTCGCCGAAATCTGGCGTGTGACGCAGGCGAAGACGGCTGACATGCTCGTCATCTCCATCCACGAGGTGTTGCACGACAGCAATCACGAGCTCGGCATCGACCCCGGTCTGCAAAAGGACGGGGTCGAGGCACACCTGCAAAAGCTGCTCGCCGAGCAGATCGACACGCTCGGCGACGGCTACCGGCTCGTGCGCCGCGAATACATGACGGCCATCGGCCCGGTCGACATTCTGGCGACGGATGCCACTGGCGCGAGTGTCGCCGTCGAAATCAAGCGGCGCGGCGACATCGATGGGGTCGAACAGCTCACTCGCTACCTGGAGCTCATGAATCGCGACCCGCGGCTCGCCCCCGTCGCCGGGGTGTTCGCGGCGCAGGAGATCAAACCGCAAGCGCGCACGCTGGCGGAGGACCGCGGCATCCGCTGCGTCGTGCTCGACTATGACGCGATGCGGGGCCTCGACGACAGCCACCTGCGGCTGTTCTAATCGTTAGGAGCATTCGTGAACCTGTACGCCGTCCTCTACGACTACACCGACAATCCCGGCGGGCGCGATGAGCACCGGGCCGAGCACCGCGGGTACCTTGCGTCACTGGTCGATTCGGGTGAACTCATCGCGAGCGGCCCCACCTTCGAGGGTGAGCGGGCCGGCGCGCTGCTCATCATGCGTGGCCCGTCGAGCGACCGGGTCGCCGAGCTGTTGGATGTCGATCCGTTCGCCATCGAAGGGCTTATCGCGTCGCGCCGCATCCTCGACTACTCGGTGGTGCTCGGCTCTCTCGGCTAACGTGCCCGCTCGGGCACCGGCGCGACGTAGGCTGGCGCCATGACCGAACCTTGGACATGCATCCTGTTCGACCTCGACGGCACCATCGCCGATTCGGCGCCCGGCATCACGGCGTCACTCGGCTACATGTTCGAGGAGCTTGGGCTCCCTGTTCCGTCGCAGGAGGAGCTCATCGCCTGGGTCGGGCCGCCCATTCTTGACTCGTTTCGCGACCGCGCCGGCATGAACGAGATCGAGTCGGCGCAGGCCCTCGCCGTATACCGGCGTCACTATCTTGAGAACGGCGCCCGCGAGAGCGCCATCTTCGCCGGCATCCCGGCGCTGCTGCGGGACATCCACCGGTCGGGGATTCCCCTGTCGCTCGCGACGTCGAAGCCGGAGTTTCCGGCATCCGTGATCCTCGACAACGCGAACCTCACGCAGTACTTCCGCGTGCTCGCCGGCTCGTCGATTGATGAGATTCGCAGCGCCAAGAAAGATGTTGTCGCCGAGGCCATGCACCGCTTCGGCATGATCGGGGTCGACACAAGTCGCCCGGTGATGGTCGGCGATCGCAAACACGATGTTGAGGGTGCTGCAGCCCACGGCATCCCGACCGTCATGGTCGAGTGGGGCTACGGCTCGGTCGTGGAGCAGGAGGGCGCGATCGCCGTCGCGTCGACGACCGCGGAACTGCGCAAAATCCTGCTCCCCTAACGGATGCGCTTCGGGGTCAGTGCGCAAGCCGCTCGACGACCGCGCCAAAGACACGCGGGATGCTCGCCACCACCGGGGGCCTCCCTGCCCGCAGCGCCGAACCGGCAAAATCGACCAGGCCCGTCGTGATGAGGTTGAAGGGCCGCGTGACCCGCTGCCATTCACGCTCGTAGGTCGCCGGGCGCCCGCGAGTGATCGCCTCAACAGCGGCGCGGGCTTGAGCGAAACCGAGCCGCAACCCTTCGCCGGCGAGCGCATCGACATAGCCGGAGGCGTCGCCGACCAGGAGCACGCGGCCCGCCGTTCTGGCGAACGTGCGCTGACGGAACGGCCCTGCGCCTTTCGGCTGGCTCACGACGGCAGCGCCCTCAAGACGCGCCTGCAGGGCGGGGATGCTGCGGAGCGTCGCATCGTACGGCAGCCCGCGCGGGCCCATCACGGTGACATCGACAACGCTCGGGGCGACCGGTGTGACATTCACCTCGGCCTCGGCGGCGTAGTGGATTTCGACCAGATCGGTCCAGGGTGCAACCTCGAAATGCTGGCGGATGCCGAAGCGCTGTTCCGCTTTCGGGGCGGGGGCCGTGAGCCCCGCGAGGCGGGCCGTCGAGGAGCGGAGGCCGTCGCATCCGAGCATCCACTTTGCCCGAATGGTCTCGCCGAGATCAGTGAACGCGGTGACGAAGCGTCCGTCCTGGTGGAGCCCCCGAAGCCGACCGTAGCCGCGCTCGATGCCTAGCTCCTCGGCGCGTTTCGTGAGGGCAGCGTGGAGCGCCGTGCGCCGCACGCCGACCCCGACGCCCGTAGTGAAGCGATGCTCGACCCGCCACGGGTCACCGACCGCACCACAGAACGCGATGCCACGCAGTGGCACCCCGCCCGGCACGACCCCGAGGCGACGCAGCATGGGCATCGCGCCCGGCAGCAGACTCTCGCTGCACGCCTTATCGATCGTGCCAATGCGCGGCTCAATGAGGGAGACCGAGAACCCCGCGAGCCGCGCCTCGATTGCGGCGGCGAGTCCGACAGGGCCACCCCCAACGATCAGCACGTCACTCATGCGAGCATCCCCAGGGCGCGCTTCTCAACCGGGATGCGGAAGCCAAGCAGCAGCACCGCATTGAGCAGCGTGAAGGCGATCGCGGTGATCCAGGCCGAATGCACGAGCGGCAGAGCAATGCCCTCGATGACGACGGCGACGTAGTTTGGATGCTGCATGAGCCGGTATGGCCCGCCCGTCACCCGAGCTGCGCCGGGGACAACGATGACTCTGGTGTTCCACTGCTGGCCGAGCGTGGCGATGCACCAGTACCGCAGCGCCTGGCTTGCGATCACGAGCACGAGCATGCTCCAGCCGAGCCACGGCACGAACGGGCGATCGAGCAACCACACCTCCGCGACGCAGGCGAGCAGCAGGCCCGTGTGGAGCAGCACCATCCAGCCGAAGTGCTCCCGCCCGAACTCGATGCCGTTGCGGGCGAACGCCGCCTTCGCGTTGCGCGTCGAGATCACCAGTTCGACGATTCGCTCGACACCGGTGGCGAGGATGAGCACGAGGTAGGCGATCATGCCCACTCCAGGAGCACGAATTCCGCGCTGACACCCGGCCCGAGCGCAAAGAGCAGTCCGGTTCCACCCGTCGGCACGCCGGACTGCATCACCTCGGCGAGCACATGCAACACCGCCGATGACGAAAGGTTGCCGACGCGCTCCAACACCGCCCAGCTCCGCTCGAGCTCCGCCCTCGGTAGCGCGAGCGCCTGCTCGAATGCCTCAAGCACTTTGGGCCCACCAGGATGCGCGATCCACTCATCGATGGCCGCGATGCTGAGGTGGTGCTCGGCGAGGAAGGCAGCGACATCCGCCGGGAACCGCTCAAGAATGACCTCGGCGACGCCGGGGGTCAGCACGATCTCGAACCCGGTCGAGCTCACATTCCAGCCGATGACGTCGCGGGTCTCCGGGTAGTAGGCGCTCCGTGTCGCCACGACGGTCGGCCCCGTCTCCGGGCGCGCGTCGCCCACCATCACGACAGCGGTCGCGCCATCGCCGAAGAGGCCGGTCGCGACAAAGTTGGCCATGCTCGCGTCGCCGCGCTGCAGCGTGAGCGAACAGAGCTCGACGCTCACAAGCAGGGCGACCCCGAGCGGATGCCCCGCAAGGTAGTCATCGACGCGTGCAATGCCGGCCGCGCCGGCCACACACCCGAGCCCGAACGAGGGCACACGTTTGACGTCGGGCCTGAAGCCCATGCGGTGCACGAGGAGGCCATCAATGGATGGTGCGGCGATCCCTGTGACGGAGGTAAAGAAGATGTAGTCGACATCGGCTGGCACGAGCGCGGCGTCGGCGAGCGCCGCGGCGACGGCGCGCTCCGCGAGCAGCGTCCCTTGCTCAATGAACACGTCGTTGGTCGCGCCGAAGTCGCCGAGGTGCGCATACTGCTCAAGGGGCAGCACGGTGTGCCGTGTGCCGATGCCCGTTGCTGAGTGGAGGCGATCAATGACAGCGCGGTGGGTGGGCGTCGACGAGAGAAGCCCCGAAAGCTCGGCCGTGATGTCTGCCTGAGCATAGACATGCTCGGGCAGCACGGGCGCGATCGCGCAGAGACGGGACATGGGCAGAACGTAGCACGGGCCATTTGCCGAGTTTCGTGTGAGTTTGCTTGCCATTTCGTGTGCTCTCCACATCCGCGGCGATTACACTTGCTTCGGCGCGTCGGGAAGTCTGGTCGACACTGTGTTTGGCAACCCCCGTTCGGTTTCGCAACCCCCGTTCGGCAATCCTGTGAGGAGCCCCGTGTCCGACCCCCGCCCAGCCCCCTCTGAGCCCGGCCCCCAGATGCCAGGCGCACCACGCGAGACCCGAACCCTTTTCGGGTTCGGCCGCTACAGCGAGGCACTCCGTGTCGGCTCGATCCTTCGCAAAGAGACTGTCGGTGGTGGCATTCTCGTCGCCGCCGCGATCATCGCCATCGTGTGGGCGAACTCGCCCTGGGCAGAGAACTACTTCGCACTCCGTGATTTCAAGATCGGATACGAGCCTTGGCACCTTGAGTTGACCCTCGGCCACTGGGCGGCCGACGGGCTGCTCGCCATCTTCTTCTTCCTCGTCGGGCTCGAACTCAAGCGTGAGTTCGTCTCCGGCGACCTCCGCAAACCATCGACGGCGATCGTCCCGGTCGCTGCCGCAATCGGCGGCGTCGTTGTTCCCGCGGCCCTCTACGTGCTTATCAATATGGGAGACCCTGAGTCGCTACGCGGGTGGGCTACCCCTACCGCCACTGATATTGCGTTCGCGGTTGCGGTGCTCGCCATCATCGGCTCCAGCTTGCCGACCTCGCTCCGCATCTTCCTCCTCACCCTCGCTGTGGTCGATGACCTGCTCGCGATCGGCATCATCGCGGTGTTCTACACAACTGACATCCAGATGACGCCGCTGCTGCTCGCCCTCATTCCACTCGCCCTCTACACGTTCTTGGCACAGCGCTACCGCCACCTCTTCGACAAGTACCGGGCGAGCGCCTGGGTCATCCTCCTGCCCATCGGCATGGTGGTGTGGGCGCTCGTGCATGCCTCGGGCATCCACGCCACCATCGCCGGCGTCGTGCTCGGCTTCGCCATCCCGGTGCTCCATAAGAAGCGACCCGGTGTCCCCGAGATCGCCGACGACAAGCCGGGCCTCGCCGAGATCTTTGAGCACCGGTTCCGGCCGCTCTCTGCCGGCTTCGCTGTGCCCGTCTTTGCCTTCTTCTCAGCGGGCGTCGCGATCGGTGGCGTCGAAGGATTCGCATCCTCACTCGCCGACACCGTCACCATCGGCATCATCGTGGCCCTGGTGCTCGGCAAGCCACTCGGCATCCTGGGGTTCACCTGGCTGCTCTCCAAAATCACCCGCATCAAGCTCGACCCAAGCCTGCGCTGGGTCGACCTTTTGGGGGTGTCGTTCCTCGCCGGCATCGGCTTCACCGTGTCGCTGCTCATCGCCGACCTCAGCTTTGGCATGGGGGTCGTGAACGACCACGCGAAGGTCGGCATTCTGAGCGCGTCAGTGCTCGCCGCCATCCTCGGTGCGATCGTGCTCCGCTCACGCAACCGCCACTACAAGCGCATCGCCGCCCTCGAGAAGGTCGACGCCGACGCCGACGGCATCCCGGATGTCTACCAGCGCGGCCCTGAGGAGCGCTAACGCAACCCCTGCCGGGACCCTCGCCGCTACTTTGCGGCGCGGGCGAGGTACTGCAGTGCGAACTCGTAGCCGAGCGTGCCAGCACCCGCAATGACAGCGGATGCGACATCCGACAAGTAGGAGTGGTGACGAAACGCCTCGCGAGCGTGCACGTTCGTGATGTGCACCTCGACCATCGGCACCTCCGAAGCGACGACCGCGTCGCGGATCGCCACCGAGGTGTGCGTGTAAGCCCCCGCATTGAGCACAATGCCGACCGCGCGACCGCGCGCCGAATGGATCGCCTCGACGAGCTCGCCCTCGTGATTGCTCTGCACGAACTCAACCTGCACGCCCTCTGCTTCGGCCGCGCGGGTGACGCGCGCCGCGACATCCGCGAGCGTCTCGTGCCCGTATTTCGCTGGCTCGCGCGTGCCAAGCAGGTTCAGGTTTGGCCCGTTGACGACGAGGACGAGGGGCAGTTCGTGAGTCATGCGCCCATTCTGTCAGGCGCGCCTAGCTCGTGAGTCGAACCGTGCCACGGGATCGCTCGACTCGAACCGCAGTCCGTTGAGAAACAGTGTGACCCCACCGCTGAAGGCGTCGGATTCGGCGTCGAGCTTCGCGACGGCCGCGGAGTGCTGCTCCGCCACGAGGCCGAGGCTGTCGGCCTGCAGGCGCTGCTGCTCATGGAAGACGTGGCCGAGAATGAAGTGGAGCAGTGCGGCTGCGGCGATATCGCATGTGCGCGCGTCGAAGGCACCGAGCGCGAGAACCCTGCGGAGACCCACGAGGGCGCCCCCTCCGCCAAGCCCGAACGCGAGGGAACTCGAGACTACCTCCGCACCATCACGATAGGCGAGCAGCGCATCCCGAAGCGCCGAGGCCTGCCTGGCGGTTGCGTCGCGCCAGCCCGAGACTGGAGCGGTCGCGGTGTCAGCGCGGGCCACAATGCGATCGGACACGCAAGCGAGCAGGGTCTGCTTGTTGGGAAAATGCCAATACAGCGCGCTCGCTTGTACATCGAGGGCCGCCGCGAGTCTGCGCATGGTCAGGTCGGCGAGACCGTGTGAGTCAAGGATGCCGAGTGCCGCCTCGACCACGTCGTCGCGGGAGTGTCTGCCGTTCGAGAGATTCATCGCGCCCCCTTTTGGTTTTTCGCTACAGCCATGGCTAGTGTAAACACCGTTCAGGTGAACAGTGTTCAGGTGTGGCCGAACACGGCATACCAAGGAGAAACGTGATGGACCAGCAAGTCTCGCCCATGGGGTCAATGGCCCGAATTGCAGTCTTCGCGGCGATTATCGCCGTGCTTGGCATCCCCGGTGCCATCCCCGCGTTCGGCGGTGCCGTGCCCATCACCGCGCAGACCCTCGGCGTCATGCTGGCGGGCGCGGTGCTCGGCCCGTGGCGCGGTGCCGCCGCCGTGCTGGTATTTGAAGTTCTCGTGCTGGTCGGTCTGCCATTGCTCTCTGGCGGCCGCGGTGGTGCGGGCGTCTTCGTGGGACCGTCAGCCGGATACCTCCTCGGCTGGATCCTCGGTGCATTCGTGATCGGTGCCATCCTCCGCGCTGGGCCGGTGCGGCCGACCTGGTGGCGCACCGCGCTCGCCTGTGTCGTCGGCGGCATTCTCGTGATCTACGCCGTCGGCATCCCGATCCAGTCGCTCGTGACCGGCCTGCCCCTCGATGCGACCGCCCTCACGAGCCTTGCCTTCGTGCCAGGTGACATCATCAAAGTCGTCGTTGCCACGATCATCACCCTTGCGCTCTGGCGCGCCTACCCAAAGGCGTTCGATCGGGGCAGTTCCAGTGCAACCCCGGTTCCGGCGAAAACACTCCAGGGAGACGCATCGCCGGAGTGAACACACACGAAGCGGGGCCGATCACACCAGGGCGCATCACACTGATCCGGTCGGATGACCCGAACGACACGCTCCTCACCGTGGCGGCCGTGCGGCGCGGCGGCGGGATACCGCTCGTCGGCGATGACCGCTGGGCGCCCGCGTACTGGGCGGAGCTCCGCAGGCGCATCGACAAGAGCGTCGATCAGTTGGGAATCGCGTGGGCGACATTGAGTTCGGGCACCAGCGGGGCACCGAGGGTGATCGTGCGCTCGGCGGCATCCTGGGCCGACTCGTTCCCAGCCGTCACTGAGCTCCTCGAACTCACGAGCGATGACACGGTGTACCTCCCAGCCCCGCTGTCGGCGTCGATGTCGATGTTCTCGGTAGCCCACGCCGAGGCGGTCGGGGCGAGCATCCGACTGCCGCGAGGTCACGCCTTCTCCCCGGACGCGCTCGATGACGCCACCGTCGTGCACGGCACGCCACACTCGCTTCAGTCAATCGTTGAATCGGGGGTTCCGCATCGCCTGCGCGTCGCCCTGGTGGGCGGGGCGCGCTTGGATGACGCACTCCGGGCGAGGGCGCAGGCCCAGGGCATCCGAGTCATCTCGTACTACGGCGCGGCCGAACTCTCATTCGTAACAGTGGATCCCGATGGGAGCGGGCTTCGCCCGTTCCCAGGAGTCGAGATCGCTGAGCGGCTTGGCGAGGTGTGGGTGCGCTCGCCATACCTCGCCGCCGGATATCTCGGGGCGTCCGGCGGTTCGCTTCGCCGCGACGACGACGGCTGGGCCACCGTTGGGGACCTGCTTGCGGATACGTCACTCGGCTCGCTGCAACTCCGGGGCCGCAGCGACGGCGCGATTCTCACGGCGGCGGCGACGGTCGTCCCCGAAGACGTCGAGGCAGAGCTCCGAGCCATAGCTGGGGTGAGTGACGCCGTCGTATTTGGGATTCCCAACGCTGGCGCGGGATCGCTCGTCGGAGCCGTCATCGAGACGGGTGCGAGCGCACCCGCCCTGCGCGAGCTGCGGGAGCAGGCACGGACGCGACTCGCCCCGAGCCACCTGCCTCGCCAGTGGTTCCGCACGGAATCGCTCGCCCGCACGGCGTCAGGCAAACCAGCACGAGCACAGATCGAGCATGATGCCCTCGCCGGAAGGATCGCGCGCTATGTCTGATGCGCCGGTAATCGTGGCAGCCCGCCGCACGCCCATCGCGGTGCGCGGCGGTCGCCTGTCAGGGCTGTCAGCCGAGGCGCTCGCGGCTGCGGTGATCTCGACCTGCCGGGATGACGCGGGCTTCACCGGCGCCGGCTCCAGGGAGGTTGGCGATGTGGTGCTCGGCAACTGCATGGGCCCGGGCGGGAACCTCGCGCGAATTGCGGCGCTCGAAGCGGGCATCCCCGTGACGGTGCCGGGCGTCACCATCGACCGGCAGTGCGGCAGCGGCCTTTCGGCGATCATCCTGGCGGGCGACGCGATCCGCGCCGGTGATGATCGCCCGCACATCGCCGGTGGGGTGGAGAGCGCATCCACCGCACCACGTCGCATCGCCAACGGGGTCGCCTATGCGCGTGCGCCCTTCGCCCCAGCCGGCTTCGCCGATCCCGAGATGGGTCCTGCCGCCCAGGCGCTCGCCGCGAAGTTTGGTATTGATCGCGCGGCGCAGGATTCATACGCCGCGCGAAGCCACCGGCTCGCGCTCGACGCCATGGCGCACGGGCGCTTCGCTGAAGAAATCATCGCGATCGCCGACATGAGCGCTGACGACGGCCCCCGCAGCGGGATGCCCCGGATGCTTTCCCGTTTCAGCGCCCTCTATCCCGACGACCCCGCACCGACAGTGACCGCGGGCAACTCCTGCCGAAACAGCGACGGGGCGGCGGCGGTCACGATTGTGCCGGCAACCTCCCGCGCCGGCGCGCCAGGACTCGCCCTCATCGCGCATGCCACGGTCGGATGCGACCCTGCCCTCCCCGGCATCGGTCCGGTCGCCGCTGTCGAGCGGCTCCTGGGGGTGGCGGGCATCGACCTGGATGACATCGCCGCCTTCGAGATCGTAGAGGCGTTCGCGGCGCAAACCCTCGCCGTGTTGCAGCCGCTGGGCCTTGCCGACGGTGGCCGGATCGATCCGCGGGTGTGCTCCGACGGTGGTGCCATCGCGCTTGGGCATCCTTGGGGCGCGAGCGGCGCGGTCGGGGTCGTCCGCCTGTTTTCGCGGCTCGTGCGTTCCGGGATGCCCGCCGGCTCGCTCGGCGTTGCCACTGCGGCGATCGGCGGCGGGATGGGCGTGGCTGCGCTGGTTCAGGTCGTGCGATGACTGAGATCCGCTTCGATCACGTCTCGGTGGACTTCGCCGGCCGCCAGGCGCTGAGCGATGTATCTGTCAGCCTTAGTCATCCGCGGATTGCGGTGATCGGGCCCAACGGTTCAGGCAAGTCCACCTTCGCGCGGCTTGTCAACGGACTGGTGACGGCAACCTCTGGCACCGTTCTCGTCCACGACCTGGATCCCGCACGACAGGGCAAGCTGGTGCGTCGGCAGGTCGGGTTTGTGTTCAGCAATCCGGATGCGCAGATCATCATGCCGACCGTGGCAGAAGACGTGGGATTCTCGTTGCGCGGGCGCGGACTCGCTCGGTCCGAGATCGATCAGCGGGTGGCATCCGCTCTCGATGCGTTCGGACTCGACGAGCACGCCGATGCGCCCGCGCACAGCCTTTCCGGTGGGCAAAAGCAACTCCTCGCTCTCGCAGCGATCCTCGTCACCGACCCCGCCCTCGTCGTCGCCGACGAACCCACCGCCTCGCTCGACGGCGCGAACACGAAGCGGATGGCCGGGCATCTCCTCGACGGACGCCACCAGCTGCTGCTCGTCACGCACGACCTGGCCCTCGCCGCGCGATGCGACGTTGCCCTGAGATTCGCGGACGGCCGTCTCGTCGAACACGGCGAACCAGACGAAGTGATCGCGAACTACGAGCGGAGCTTCGCGTGATCTCGCTGTACCGGCCCGGCTCAAGCCTTCTGCACCGGATTCCTGCCGGGCTCAAGATTTTCGTCTTTGCGGCACTGGCGCTCGCGATCGGCGTCGTGGGCACCACGCCCGTCTCCGTTGGGATCGCGCTGCTTCTCCTCATCGCGCTCTACTTCGTCGCAGGTTTGGGCCTCGGAGAGCTCGCGCGTCAGGTGCTCGCGGCTCGCTGGATCATCCTCGTCATGGTGGTGACGCAGCTGTTGTTCCTGCCGGTCATGACGGCGGCAGTCAACACCGGTCGAGTGGTGATCGTCATCCTGCTCGCCGCGCTGCTCACACTCACCACTCGCGTTCCCGACATGCTCGCCGCCCTGGAACGCGCGCTGAGCCCACTCGCGCGGGTGGGAGTCAATCCCGCAAGCGTGAGCCTGCTGTTCGCGATCACCGCGACCACGATTCCGCTCATCGCTCGTTTTGCCGGCGAAATCCGTGAGGCGCAGCGGGCACGCGGCGTCGCAGCCGGTCCGCAGTCGGTCGTGGTTCCGTTGCTGGTGATGTCACTGATGCACTCAGACGACCTCGCCGAAGCCATGCTGGCGCGCGGGGTGGAGTGAGGAAGAAAGGAAGAGCCCGACCGATGGTCGGGCTCTTCCTGAATTTGGTGCGCGAGGGGGGACTTGAACCCCCACGCCCTTGCGGGCACTGGCACCTGAAGCCAGCGCGTCTGCCATTTCGCCACTCGCGCAGACTCAGCGAGATTATCACAGTGCAGTGCCGCCGATCGCTGCCCTCTCGGCCCCTGCGGGCGGTCGCTCCCGTGGCGGATGGGGTCGTTCCGTGGGCTGACATTGGGCCGCGCGCCCGCGACGCCCAATACATTGGGGCTAACATCGTGTGTGCCATTGCAGCGGCGCGGCCGACAGCACGTGAGGAAACCATTGGGACTTCTGGACAGCTTCGAACGGGGGCTTGAGCGCGCCGTCAACGGCGCGTTCGCCAAGACGTTCAAAAGCGGAGTGCAGCCTGTCGAGATTTCGAGCGCCCTCAAGCGAGAACTCGACACGAACGCTGTCATCGTCGCCCGGGACCGCATCCTGGTGCCGAATCGTTTTGTCGTGCGTCTGTCGACGCCAGACCATGAGCGCATGGCGACTCTCGGCTCGACCCTTGTCGATGAACTCACAAGCCTCGTGCAGCGCCACGCGAGCTCACAGAACTACCAGTTTGCCGGGGGCGTTTCGGTGCGGCTGCACGAGGATTCTGCCCTCAGCGAGGGCATCATCCAGATCGATTCGGAGAATGTGAAGGGCGAGATCGCCTGGGTTCCCGTGGTCGACATCAACGGCAAACGGCATGCGATCACCCGCGCGCGCACCGTCATCGGCCGCGGGAGCGACGCCGACATCACCGTCGACGACAGCAGCATCTCGCGCAAGCACGTCGAGATCCTCTGGGATGGCAAGCGTGGCCAGGTCAACGACCTGGGGTCGACGAACGGCTCGGAGCTCAACGGCCGCAAGGTCTCAAAGGCCCCTCTCCCCACAGATTCCGTGATTTCCATAGGAAGAACCCGTATCGTTTTCCGAGTGCTTGCCCAGTCCGCTGCCCCCGACGGCGCCAGAAATAGCTTTGGCGACCCCGCTGGCACGAGGGACGGGGCGAGCGGTCGATGAGTGAACTGACACTGCTCCTGCTGCGGCTGGGGTTTCTGCTCGTGCTCTGGGCGTTCATTTTCGCGATCGTGTACGCCCTGCGCTCCGACCTTTTTGGCGAGCGCGTGCGCCGCATGCCTGCCGGGAACTCCGGGGCCGCAGAGCCCGCACCATATGAGGCGCCGGTGAATGTTGCTCCCGCCCCGCGCTCGACCCCCGCAGCATCCGGCGGCGCCCGCCGCGTCGTGATCACCTCGGGAGCGAAAGCCGGCATCGAGCTCGATCTCGACGACCAGCCGCTCACGATCGGCCGCTCCAGCGACAGTGGGCTGGTCATCCGCGACGATTACACCTCGACGCACCACGCCCGACTCATGCTGTGGGGCGAGGACTGGGTCGTCCAAGACCTCGATTCGACCAACGGCACCTTCCTCGACGGCAAGCGGGTGTCTGCGCCGACCGCCGTGCCTCTCGGTTCGACCGTGAAGATCGGCACGACGAGCTTCGAGTTGCGGCGGTAGGCGTGTCGACGACCGTCAAGAGCGCCGCCGTCTCGCACGTTGGCAAGATCCGTGCCAACAACCAGGACTCTGGGTATGCGGGCACTCAGCTCTTCGTCGTCGCCGACGGCATGGGCGGCCACGCGGGTGGCGACATCGCTTCCGCGATCGCCGTCAAGCGCATCACTGAAGCGGATCGCCCCTTCACTTCGGCCCACGACGCCGAGTTTGCCCTGCAGTCAGCCCTCATTGCCGCGAATTCACTCATTGCCGAGACGGTGTTCGACCACCCTGAGCTGACCGGCATGGGCACGACCGTCACAGCCCTCCTCCGTGTGGGCGAGCACCTCGCCATCGCCCACATTGGCGATTCGCGGCTCTACCTCTATCGCCGCCAGGTGCTCGAGCAGGTCACGGTTGATCACACGTTTGTGCAGCGACTCGTCGACAGCGGCCGCATCACCGCGGAGGAGGCGGCGGTGCACCCTCGCCGCTCCGTGCTCATGCGCGTGCTCGGCGACATCGACGCCTCCCCCGAGATTGACACCGCGATTGTCGAGACAGAGCCCGGCGACCGCTGGCTTCTCTGCTCCGACGGCCTCAGCAGCTACGTGAGTGACGACAAGATCACCTCGGTGCTCGACTCGGTGCCCTCGCCGAAGGATGCTGCAGAGCGACTCGTGCGCGAAAGCCTCGACCAGGGCGCCCCCGACAATGTGACCATCGTCATCGTCGATATTGACAACACCCCAGATTCGGCGTCGCATCCGCCCGTCACGGTCGGCGCGGCGGCGCTTCCCCTCGCGTTCGAATCCGCCTCGGGCCGCAAGCCCCTCCGCCTGCCGACGCTGCTGCTGCACCCGCTCAAGGCACTCCCAGAAGACAGCCACTTCGAGCCAGAATCTGACGAATATCTGCAGGAGCTGATCGCCGAAGACCGCCGTCGGGCGATTCGGCGGCGGGCGACCTGGCTCGTCTCGATTGGCCTCATCGCGTCGCTCATCATCACGGGACTCGTCGTGGGGTACCGGTGGACGCAGACTCGCTACTACGTGGGCATCAACGGCAGCACGGTCGCCATCTACCAGGGTGTGCAGCAGGGCATCGGGCCGTTCCCCCTCTCCGAGGTCTATGAGGAGACGAGCATTCGGGTCGATTCCCTTTCCGCCTTCGAGCAACGCCAGATCACCGACACCATCACAGCGGCCGACCTCGACGACGCCCGCGACATTATCTCGAGGCTCAGCGATGACGACGAGTAACCTCGACTCGGCGCCGGCCGACACCACAAGCATCCGGGTGCGTCTCCGCCAGCCCGCCAAGCTTCGCAATCTCGAGCTCATACTGCTGCTCGTCGCCTGCGCCATCAACGGCGCCACGATGGCACTCGTGCAGATCGGTGCCCTTGGGGCGGTCGACACGGGGGCAATCATCCTCGGTGGGCTCCTCGCCATTCTCGTGCTCACCATGCATGTCGTGCTCCGCGTCGTCGCCCCGCAGGCCGACCCCTTCATCCTCCCCGTCATCACGGTGCTCAACGGGCTTGGCATTGCCCAGATCTACCGCATCGACCTCGCTGACGGGCTGAGTGGGTGGGATGCTGCCGGCATCCGTCAGATCGCCTGGTCTGGCCTCGCGATCGCCGTTGCCATCGCCGTCGTCATCATCATCCGCAACCACAGGGTGCTGCAGCGGTACCGCTTCATCTCGATGTTCGCGGGCATCGTGCTGCTGCTTCTGCCGATGCTCCCGATCATCGGTCACTCCGTGTACGGCGCTCAGATCTGGATCCGTGTCGGATCGTTCACCTTCCAGCCGGGTGAGCTCGCCAAGATCGCGCTCGCCATTTTCTTCGCGGCATACCTTGTCGAAAGCCGCGACAGCCTTTCGATGGTCGGCAAAAAGTTTCTCGGCATGCGGTTTCCGCGAGCGCGCGACCTCGGGCCGATCCTGCTCATCTGGATGGCCGCGATGGCGGTGCTCATCTTCCAGCGCGACCTCGGCACCTCACTGCTCTACTTCGGCCTGTTCCTGGTGATGATCTACGTCGCGACGGGCAGGGCGAGCTGGGTGCTCTTGGGCCTCGGGCTCTTCGTTGGCGGTGCCCTGCTTGCGAGCACGCTACTCGGCTATGTCGCCGGTCGATTCCGCGGTTGGCTCGACCCATTCAACCCCGAAGTGTATGACTCCGTCGGAGGCAGCTACCAACTCGTGCAGGGGCTGTTCGGCATCGCCAACGGCGGGCTCCTCGGCACGGGGCTCGGGCTCGGCCGGCCAGATCTCGTGCCGCTGGCCCAGAGCGACTACATCATCGCAAGCCTCACTGAAGAGCTTGGCCTCACCGGGCTGTTCGCCATCCTCGCGCTCTACCTGCTGTTCGTCTCCCGCGGTTTTCGCATCGGATTCGCGGGCCAGGATGATTTCGGCCGCCTGCTCGGCGTCGGGCTGTCGTTCGTCGTGGCGCTGCAGGTGTTCGTCGTTGTCGGTGGCGTGACCCGCGTCATCCCGCTCACGGGACTCACCGCACCGTTCCTCGCAGCCGGCGGGTCATCGCTCATTGCGAACTGGATCATTGCCGCGATCTTGCTCCGTCTCTCCGACACCATTCGCAACCAGTCCAGATTGGTGGTGTGACGTGAACAAAGAACTCAAGCGAGTGAGCCTTGCCGTGCTGCTCATGTTCGTGGCCCTCTTCGCCTCCGGCACCGTCATCTCGGTGTTCCAGTCCGACAATCTGCGGGCTGATGAGCGCAACGTTCGCACGCTGTATGACAGCTTCTCTGCCGAGCGCGGCCCATTGCTCGTCGATGGCGAGCCCATCGCCGAGTCGGTGCCGGTCGACAATGACTACAAGTTCCAGCGCGTCTACAACAACCCGGAGCTCTATGCCTCTGTCACCGGATACTTCACCCTGAATCAGGGCAGTGCCGGCGTTGAGGGCGCCCTCAACGATTACCTCTCCGGCACCGCAAACGACCAGTTCTTCGATCAACTGAGCTCAATCTTCACGGGCGAGTCGCCGAAGGGCGCCGCGGTGGAACTCACGATCGATCCCGACATTCAGCAGGCCGCCTGGGATGCACTCGGCGACTATCGCGGCTCGATTGTCGCAATCGACCCTTCGACGGGAGCGATCCTTGCCATGGTGTCGAAGCCGTCGTACGACCCGAACCTCCTCGCCTCCCACGACACCTCATCAGTAATCACGGCCTACGAGCAGCTCACGGCAGACCCAGGCTCACCCCTCGACAATCGCGCAATCGCCGGCGACCTCTATGCCCCTGGCTCCGTGTTCAAGGTGCTCATGATGGCCGCGGCGCTCGACAGTGGTGCCTACGAACCGACCACCGCCATCTCCAACCCTTCGACGCTCCAGCTGCCCCAGAGCAATTCCTTCATCTCCAACGCTGAGGGTGGCAATTGCGGCGGCGGCGAGACTGTAACCCTCGCCGATGCGTTCCGTCTCTCGTGCAACATCCCGTTCGCACAGGTCGGCTCGGCCCTGGGCGAGGACACTATCGCGGAGTACGCGGAGGCGTTCGGTTTCGGCGATCGCATCGAGGTTCCTATGTCCGCGACGGCGAGCATCTTTCCGGATGACCTCGACGAGCCGCAGCTCATGCTCTCGTCATTCGGCCAGGCAAATGTGCGCACGACGCCGCTGCAGATCGCGATGATCTCGGCGGCGGTGGCGAATGGTGGCACGCTCATGCAGCCGACCCTCGTCGAGAGCATTCTCGCTCCCGATCTCACCGAGCTGCAGTCATTCGAGCCCAGCGTCTATAGCGAGCCAATTAGCGAAGAAACGGCGAACACGCTTTCCGCGCTCATGGTGGAGAACGTCGCCAATGGTGCGGCCAGTAATGCAAGAATAAACGGGGTCGATGTAGCGGGGAAGACTGGTACTGCCGAGAACTCAGAGGGCACACCAAACACGCTCTGGTTCACGGGGTTTGCTCCCGCGTCCGACCCGGAGATCGCGATCGCGGTTGTAGTCGAGAATGGCACCGGTTTCGGTAACCAGGTCTCCGCTCCGATCGCCAAGAAGGTATTTGAGGCGGTGCTGAGCAAATGAGACCCACAAGCGGCCTTACCTTCGGTGGACGGTATCAACTCTCGAGTCGCGTCGCGATCGGCGGGATGGGCGAGGTCTGGCAGGCGACAGACCTCGTCATCGGCCGCACCGTGGCGATCAAGATTCTCAAGGACGAGTATCTCGGAGATCCGGGGTTCCTCGAGCGCTTCCGTGCCGAGGCTCGCCACGCCGCCCTCGTCAACCATGAGGGCATTGCCAACGTCTTCGACTACGGCGAGGAGGATGGCAGTGCCTACCTCGTGATGGAGCTTGTGCCTGGCGAGGCGCTTTCGACAATCCTCGAACGCGAGCGCGTGCTCTCGACCGACCGCGTACTCGACATCGTTGCCCAGACCGCTTCGGCGCTCCACGCCGCGCACGCCGCGGGGCTCGTACACCGTGATATCAAGCCGGGCAACCTGCTCATCACGCCCGACGGCCGCGTCAAGATCACAGACTTCGGCATCGCCCGCATCGCCGACCAGGTTCCCCTCACTGCCACCGGCCAGGTCATGGGCACGGTGCAGTACCTCTCGCCGGAGCAGGCGAGCGGGCATCCGGCATCGCCGACAACAGACATCTACTCACTCGGTATCGTCGCGTATGAGGCGCTCGCTGGCCGTCGCCCGTTCACGGGCGAATCACAGGTGGCGATCGCCATGGCGCAGATCAACGAGCAGGCACCCGACCTGCCGGTGAGTGTCGCCGAACCGGTGCGCAATCTCGTGTACGCGTGCATCGCAAAGAGCCCGGCGGAGCGTCCGGCTTCAGCCGCACATCTCGCTCGCGCCGCACAGGCCCTCCGCCGTGGAGACGTCGCGGGTGCGACCGCAGCTGTGGCTGGGGTCGCCGGCGCAAGTGACTTCACCAGTCTCATCACCACGGGGGATACCGACACCTCGGCGGCGACGCGACTGCTGCCTGCCGCCGGCGGGGCACCGCAGACACGGGCCGGAGCGGCTGCCGCGCTGGCCGAGGAGAAGAAAGAGCGCAACCCCTGGACGTGGCCGCTCATCGTGCTCGTTGGCGTTCTGTTGGTCGCGCTCATTGGTGTCATCATCGCGATGGCGCTTTCCCCTGGCGACGACACCGAGCCGTCCACGCCGCCCTCCACGCAGAGCCGATCGGCCTCGCCCCCAGCGACAAGTTCACCTCCGAGCACTCGGGTGCAGCTCTCCGCTGCCGATCTCGAAGGCAAAACTGAGGCCGAGGCCCGCAGCATTCTTGAGGGGCTCGAGCTCACTCCCGATATCACGGTCGGCAATGTCGCCCCATCACCCGAGCAGGTTGGCCGCGTCTACCGGGTCAACCCCACGGGAACCGTCGAGAAGGGCACCGTCATTTCGGTGCAAATCTACGCCGAGATCCCGGAGCCGACGGCCCCCGCCGCCGCGACTGGCCCCGCGACAGCCGAAGCAGGATCGACGATCCAGGTGAGCTGGCAGAGCTACCAGGGGTGCCCACCTGGCACCACCCACACGGTCTACCGCGTCACCGCAAATGGTGCCACGTTCTCAGAATCCAACCCGCTTCCGGCGTCGACCCAAAACCTCAACCTCACTGTCACGGGCGCGCCCGGCACTGCGGTCACGTTCTCATACCACGCCGAATGTGGTGGCATCCCTTCGCCCGAATCTCCCCAGCTCTCCATTCCGATCTCGGAGCCGCCGCCCGAAGAGGGCGAGGGTTCGGGCGACTGAGCACACTCGGTGCACGCCCCGACGCTCGGCGCGCACCGAATAGACTGCTAGGCGTCGACCAACGGACCTGGAGAGAGAATTGACTGAAGATACTCGGCTGCTCGCAGGCAGGTATCAAATCGGCAAGCTCATCGGCCGTGGAGGCATGGCCGACGTGCACGTCGGCACCGATGCCAGACTCGGACGCCGCGTCGCCATCAAGCTCCTCAAGCCGTCGCTTGCGACCGACCCCAACTTCCGTCTGCTCTTCCGTGAAGAAGCGCAGAAGGCGGCCCGAATGGCCCACCCGACGATCGTGCGCGTCTACGACGCGGGCGAAGAGACCGTCGCCGATGCGAACGGGCTCGAAACGCAGGTCCCCTTCATCGTCATGGAGTACGTCGATGGGCGACTGCTCAAAGACATCATCGCGGACGGCCCCCTCGAGCCAAGCGAGGCCGTGCGCATCGCCGACGGCATCCTCACCGCCCTCGAATACAGTCATCGCGCGCTCGTCGTGCACCGCGACATCAAGCCTGGCAACGTCATGGTGACGCACAACGGCCAGGTCAAGGTCATGGACTTCGGCATCGCGCGCGCCGTCAGTGACAACTCGGCGACCGTCGCCGACACCAGCAAGGTGCTCGGCACCGCGCAGTACTTCTCGCCAGAGCAAGCAAAGGGCGAGACGGTGGATGCTCGCACCGATCTCTACTCGACGGGCACCGTGCTCTTCGAGATGCTCACTGGCCAGCCGCCGTTCCGCGGTGAGCGCGCCGCAGCCGTCGCCTATCAGCACATCAGCGAAGCGCCGCTTCCGCCGAGCTCGCTCAACTCCAAGGTGTCGCCAGCGCTCGATGTCGTCGTGCTGCACTCCCTCGAAAAGGACAAGTTCGAGCGCTTCCAGACCGCTGCGGAGTTTCGCGAGGAGCTCGAGACCGCGGCATCCGGCGAGGTGCCGCATCGCAAGGTTCCGGCGGCAAGCGAGTTCAGTGCAACCCTGTTCGGCGTAAATCCCACGGCAGCCGCTGGTTCGGAGGCGGCGCTTCGTCAGCTCTCGGCCGAGAGCACCGACCGCGCCATTCGCACGCAGAATCGGCCACCGGTGGCCTGGATCTGGGCGGGAATCGCCATCATCATCGCGATGCTCATCGCGCTCGCCATCTGGGTGGTGAACCTGCCACCGAGCACGATCGGCGACACGATCTCCGTCGAGGTGCCGGACATCGTCGGCACCCAATACGAAGCGGGCGCGCAGACCCTCCAAGATTCAGATCTCGTTGCCACCAGGTTCGATATCGCCAACGATGAGGTTCCCCGCGGTGAGGTGATTAGCACCGACCCAGAAGCCGGCACGCGTGTTGCGTCAGAGCAAGCCGTCAAGGTGTATGTGTCTCAGGGGCCGGCATCGGTCGCTGTGCCCACCCTGTCGAACCTCGATGAAGCCTCGGCGCAGCAGGCGCTGGCCGACCGCAATCTCGTCTACGGATCGACAACGCAAGAGAACTCGTCGACGCTCCCGGCAGGCACCGTCATCAGGAGTGACCCAGAGGCAGGCACCGTGATTCAAGAAGGCGACACAGTCAATCTTGTCGTGTCGAGTGGTCTCGTCACGGTGCCCTCCGTCATCGGTCAGCCAATTGCGACCGCGAACTCGACGCTGTCGTCACTGCAGCTTGTCGTCGTGGCGAACCCTGACGCCAACTGTGCCGGGCTCGCAGTCACAGGGCAAAGCCTTGCCGCCGGTGATCATCCGCAGCGTTCAGAGATCACCATCACGTACTGCTCCGGATAGCACCGGGTCTTGCCGGAGCCTTCCTCCGGCGTGATTTGGTGTTCTGCGAGGGTGTCTTGCGAGTATCAGCCGAGGTTGACGAGCGGGCCCAGGCCGCGCGCCCGATCCCTCGCATCGCTGAGCCCGGCCACGGTAAGCCAGTTCGCGAGCATCGCGTGGCCGCCCTCGGTGAGCACCGACTCTGGGTGGAACTGCACACCAAAAATGGGTGCCGTTGCATGGCGTACGCCCATGATGACGCCGCCTTCGGTGTGCGAGTTGACGATGAGTTCTGCAGGGACCGTGGAGTTGACGATCGCGAGCGAGTGATAGCGCGTTGCCGTGAAGTGCTCGGGAACATCCTGGTAGAAATCGCTCTTGTCGTGGGTGACGACAGAGGTCTTGCCGTGCATGAGTTCGGTCGCATGGGTCACGGTCGCGCCGAACGCTTCAGCGATGACCTGGTGCCCGAGGCATACACCGACGAGTGGCGTGCCCAGCTCGACCGCGGCGAGCACAACGGGAATCGAGACGCCCGCCTTCTCAGGAGTTCCTGGCCCGGGTGACAGCAGCACGGCGTCATACTGCGCGATCTGCTCTTTCGCCGCGTCGGCCGCAAATTCGTCATTGCGCATCACCACGGTCTCTGCCCCGAGCTGAAGCAGATAGCCGTTGAGGGTGTACACAAAGCTGTCGTAGTTGTCGATAACGAGCACCCTGGTCATTCGACCGTCACCTCCGGAACGCTGATGAAGGAATTCACCCAGGGAAAGACCCAGAGCACGAGAGCACCGAGCACAAGGAGTGCGACCGCGATTGCCAGGATGATGCGAACCCACAACGGTCCGGGCAACAGGCGCCAGAGTGCAGCGTACATCAGGCTCCTTCGCTCTGCAGGGCCGCGAGCTCGGCTGGCATTCCCTCAGCGGCGGGCTGCCATGACTCGAGCACGCCGTAGGCGATGATGCGCTCCGCTGCCGAATAGCGCGGGTTGCAGCTCGTTAGGGTGATGTAGCGGTCGCCCGCGGTGACACCGGGGGCCTGTGGCACGGGCTCGAGCACGCCGACGCCGGTCGGCAGCACGTACTCGAGGTTGCGGAAGGCATAGGTGTACCAACCGTCAGCGGTTTGCACGTAGATGCGGTCGCCGAGTTGGAGGTCACCGATCGACCCGAAGGGTGCCCCCCACGTCGTGCGATGCGCTGCGAGGGCGAAGTTGCCCACCTCGCCGGGAAGCTGCGTTTGGGAATAGTGTCCGACACCAAGCTCGCTGTTGTTCAGCACCGCGCTGAGGCTGACGCCTTCGCCGATGACGCGAACGTAGTCTGCCCCGAATCGCGGCACGTAGAGCGTCGCGAAGCCCTCATTGGTCACGGGCACGATCGTGCTCACCGGCGCTCCAGGGTCGACGGTCTCGTCACCAGGAGACTCGGGCTCGGCGTCATCGCTCGGAGTGGGCGTGGCGCTCTCAAGCGCTTCGGCAAACTCCACAGCAGCGTCGCGTTGCTCAGCGCCGACCACCAAGTCGTTGAGCCAGAGTTGCCATCCGAGAAAGAGCAGCACGAGTGCTCCAGCGGTGAGCAGCAGCTCCCCCAGCACTCCGACGACACTGATTCCAGGAGCGCTCCGGCGGCGGCCCCGAGGGGTTCTCGTCGCTGCTCGGCTCATGCAATGAGTCTATTGCGGCCGATGCCACTAGAATTCGGGCATGGCCAGGTCGACGAATCACACGCCCGATACTCCCCGCGAGGTTCGCTCCGGCGACGACGCTCCCAACCCGGTGTGGTTCAAGCCGATCATGTTCGGCCTCATGCTGCTCGGGCTGATCTGGATCATCGTGTACTACATCAGCCAGGCAGCCCTGCCGATTGCCGAACTCGGTGACGGCAACATCCTCGTTGGCTTCGGCATCATGTTCGTCGGCTTTCTCATGACGACACGCTGGCGCTAAGCACCCCAGCCCGCCGCCAGAGCGGCGGCCTGCCACCCGTTCGAGGGGCAACTACACGGGTGTAATTATCCCCACTGTGGAATCACCTGTGGATAACTCGGGTGCGACTCGCTGGCACAGAGCGCTCACGCTGAATAGCGCGCGTACATCAGCACCACGCCGATGACCGCGAGCACGACGAGCGAACCTGCGATGGCGCCGATGAGCAACTGCTGGCGGCGCAGCAGCGTGGCCCTCCGAGTCCGCATGAGCGTGAACCCGACTGCCGCGCCGACGATGGCACCCCCGACATGCGCCTGCCACGCTATGCCCGGCACGATAAACCCAATGAGCAAGTTGAGCGCGAGCACGACGATGAGCTGCGTGCTGTTGCCTCCGAGGCCGCGTTGGATCACCAAGAACGCCGCGAGAAGGCCAAAGATGGCACCGGATGCACCGACCACTGGCGTCATCGGAGCCAGTAGCAGCACGGCGACCGAGCCGCCGAGGGCGCTCAGCACATAGAGTGCGAAAAATCTCCATCGGCCAAGGGCCGTCTCAAGCATGCGTCCGAAGATCCACAGGGCATACATGTTGAAGAGGATGTGGAAGAACGAGCTTTCGGAGTGCACGAGGGCGGTCGTGAGCAGGCGCCACGGCTGGGTCTCGGTGTACGGCCCCCAATACAGCAGCAGGTCACCGACGGCACCGCCAGAGAGGAGTTGCGCGACGAACACGAGGCCGGTAAGCGCGAGGATGCTGTAGGTCACGATGGGGCCGTCGCCGCGCCGCGCACGATTGATGGCGGTCACAACGGCCGGCTTGCTCCGCGGCGCCGACTGGCGGTGCTCCCGTACGCATTCTGGGCAGTGCACGCCGACGGGAGCTTGGGTCTGACAGTCGGTGCAGACGGTGCGCCCGCATCGCTGGCAAAGGATGAAGCTTTGACGATCGGGGTGCCGGTAGCAGAAGTTGTCGGCTCTGGAGGGCAGGTCGCTCACGACCTGCCCTCCAGGCGATGGTGGTTCAAAGGATCAGACCTCGTCGATGGTGATGCTGTTGATCACGACGTCATCGATCGGCTTGTCACGGCCGTCTTTCTTCACGGCTTCGATCTTCTTCACGGTCTCTTGCGACTCGGCATCCTCGACCTTGCCGAAGATCGTGTGCTTGCCCTGCAACCAGGTGGTGGGCACCGTCGTGATGAAGAACTGCGAGCCGTTGGTGCCGCGGCCCATCTGGATGCCGGCGTTCGCCATCGCGAGCACGTAGGGCTTCGTGAAGTCGAGCTCCGGGTGGATCTCGTCGTCGAATTGGTAGCCGGGGCCGCCGATGCCCTGACCGAGCGGGTCGCCGCCCTGAATCATGAAGTCGTCGATGATGCGGTGGAAGATGACGCCGTCATAGAGCGGCCGGTTCGTCTTCTCATTCGACTTCGGGTCGGTCCACTCGCGGGTGCCGGTGGCGAGGCCAATGAAGTTCTCGACCGTCTTCGGCGCGTGGTTGCCGAGAAGGTTCACCTTGATGTCCCCGAGGGTCGTGTGGAAGGTCGCTACGTGTGTATGCATTGCCCCAGTATTTCATTCTTGGGCTTCACGAAGCCTCGATGTTCGCTCACGGCTGGGCATTCACTCAATACTCAGTGCGCTCACAGACCACCCCGTGGGAGGATGGAAACCGCTGTACATACCGCCAACTGGAGGTCTCTCATGGCTTTGTCCCGTAAACGTGCCCGTGAACTCAAGCGATTGAAGCACTCCGCATCCGATCTCTGGGAAGACCAGCGTGATGTCCTTGACCACGCGAGCAAGGTCGTTCGTGAGGCAGGCCGGCAGGTCGGCTACATCGGTCGTGACGAGGTCGCACCCCGCGTCCGCGACACCATCGACCACCGTGTGAAGCCGGTGTTCGCTACCGGAGCGACCGCCACCCGCTCGGCGGCCGAGCACACGCGTGACAAGATCACGCAAGAGATCTTCCCGAATGTCGCCTCTGCACTCGCCTCGGCCCTGGCTGTCATCGAGGTCGCGAAAGATGCTCGCGTGCGCGACGCCGTGAAAGCGGTGCGCAAGGCGAGCGACAAGACCGGCCACGTCATCGACGTGTCGAGCAAGAAGACGAAGAAGAAGGCCGCGAAGCTTCGCAAGGAGCTCAGCAAGAAGGTCGGCTTTATCCCACCGAAGTCGACCCCCGGCCCCGGCCGCTACATTGTGATCGGTGTCGGCGTCGTTGCCCTCGCCGGACTCGGCTATGCCGTGTGGCAGACGCTTCGCGCCGACGACGACCTGTGGATCTCCGACGAGCCCGAAGACCTCGCCGCCCCCGAGACGCTCTAGGCGCTGACGTCTGAATCAACGAAGGCCACTGTCATCTCTCGATGACGGTGGCCTTTGACGTGTGGAGGTAGTGCAAACTGTGGAGCCTAGGAGATTCGAACTCCTGACATCCTGCTTGCAAAGCAGGCGCTCTACCAACTGAGCTAAGGCCCCGAACCGTGCGGGAGATGGGCGCGAATGCGCCGGTCGTGCGTGGGGATACCAGGACTTGAACCTGGGACCTCTTCGTTATCAGCGAAGCGCTCTAACCGCCTGAGCTATATCCCCGTTTTGGAGCAGATACGAGAGTATCGCACCGGCTGCGTTTCTTGAAATTGACGCCTAGGTCAACGGTTAGTTGTTGGTGAATCCGACGAGCAGCCCGCCGGTAATGCGCACCGTGAAGTTGTAGATGAGTGCCGCGATGGCACCCAGCGCGGTGCCAACAACCGTGTTCAGCAGCGCGACGACGACGGCGAACCCAATGACCTGGATGAGCGAGAAGCTGCCGAGCACACTGAACTGCTCATCCCCCGTGATGTCACCGAGCATGCTGTCGAGCTGAGTGAAGATGCCGGTCGACGCGAGGATGGTCCAGACGAGGAACGTGAAGACGATGAGGATGATGCCGAGCACGACAGCGATGAGAAACGAGAGCTTGATCGTCGACCAGAAGTCGATGTAGACGAGGCGGAGCCGCACCTGCTTGGTTCCGACGGACTTCTGTGATTTTCGCTGGAGCTTTTCGGCGATGCTACTCATCCAGTGCCACATCCTTCTCTGTTGTCATTGTCATGCGGTTCTCAGGCCTCCTCGGCGGATGCCGCCTCGGGCGAACCTGTCTCAGTCTGCTGGTCGTCGCTGGGGACATCCTGACCCAGGTTGCGCTCCGTGTTCTTGGCGACGGCAATAATCTTGTCGTCGTCCGCGAAACGGGCGAAGACAACCCCCATCGTGTCGCGGCCGGTGGCCGTGACCTCGGCGACAGATGAGCGTACCACCTTGCCGCTGGCAAGAACCACGAGGACCTCGTCGAGCTCCTGCACGATGAGCGCGCCGGCGAGTTCGCCCCTGGCCTCCTGCAGCTTGGCCACCTTGATGCCGTAGCCGCCACGGTTCTGCACGCGGTACTGATTGACCTCGGTGCGTTTGGCGAATCCGCCCTCCGTGACGACGAACACGAATCCGTCATCTGATACAACCGAGGCACTGAGCAGCCGGTCGTCCTCCTTGAAGTGCATTCCGATGACGCCGCTCGTGGAGCGACCCATGGGGCGGAGCGCCTCATCGGTCGCCGTGAAGCGGATGGAGAGCCCCTTGCGCGAGACGAGCAGCAGATCGGAGTCTTCCTCCACCAGCATCGCCGAGACGAGTTCATCCTCATCTCGGAGGTTGATCGCGATGATGCCGCCAGAGCGGTTGGTGTCGTACTCGCTCAGCGCGGTCTTCTTGATAAGGCCGCCGAGCGTCGCGAGCACGAGATACTTCGCGGTGGCGTAGTCGCGGATATCGAGGATCTGAGCGATCTCCTCCCCCGGCTGCAGCGCGAGCAGGTTCGCGACGTGCTGGCCCTTCGCATCACGGCCGCCCTCCTGCACCTCATAGGCTTTCGCACGGTAGACGCGGCCCTTGGTCGAGAAGAACAAGAGCCAGTGATGCGTCGTGGTGACGAAGAAGTGCTCGACGACGTCGTCTGCCCGAAGCTGTGCGCCCCTGACTCCCTTGCCGCCGCGGTGCTGCGTGCGGTAGTTGTCGCTCCGCGTGCGCTTGATATAGCCACCGCGCGTCACCGTGACCACCATCTCCTCTTCGGGGATGAGGTCCTCCATGTTCATGTCACCGCCGTAGCCGTACATGATTTCGGTGCGGCGGTCGTCGCCGTACTTGTCGACGACCTCCGTGAGTTCGGCGCTCACGATGTCGCGCTGACGCTGGGGGCTATCGAGAATGCTCTTGAAGTCGACGATCTGGAGTTCGATCTGGTCGTGCTCGTCGATAATCTTCTGCCGCTCGAGGGCTGCGAGGCGACGGAGCTGCATATCGAGGATGGCGCGTGACTGCAGTTCGTCGATGTCGAGCAATGTCATGAGGCCGTCGCGGGCATCCTCGACGGTGGGTGATCGACGGATGAGAGCGATGACCTCATCGAGCGCATCCAGTGCCTTGAGGTAGCCGCGCAGGATGTGGGCGCGCTCCTCCGCCTTGCGCAGGCGGTAGGTCGTGCGTCGCACAATGACCTCGATCTGGTGCGCAACCCAGGCCGTGATGAAGCCGTCGAGCGCAAGCGTGCGGGGCACACCGTCGACGATCGCAAGCATGTTCGCGCCGAAGTTCTCTTGCAGCGAGGTGTGCTTGTAGAGGTTGTTGAGCACGACCTTCGCGACGGCATCACGCTTGAGCACGATGACAAGGCGCTGACCGGTGCGGCCGGATGTCTCATCCCTAATGTCGGCAATACCCGCGAGCTTGCCGTCCTTCACGAGATCGGCAATCTTGAGCGCCAGGTTGTCGGGGTTGACCTGGTACGGAAGCTCGGTCACGACCAGGCACGTGCGGCCCTGGAGCTCCTCGACATTGACGACGGCCCGCATGGTGATCGATCCGCGGCCCGTGCGATAGGCATCCTGGATGCCCTTCGTGCCGAGGATCTGGGCGCCCGTCGGAAAGTCGGGCCCCTTGACCCGCTGCATGAGCGCCTCGAGGAGTTCTTCTTGGCCTGCCTCGGGGTTCGCCAGGTGCCAGAGTGCACCGTCGGCGACCTCGCGGAGATTATGCGGTGGGATGTTCGTCGCCATGCCGACGGCGATGCCGACGGAACCGTTGACGAGGAGGTTCGGGAACCGTGCGGGGAGCACGGTGGGCTCCTGCGTGCGGCCATCATAGTTGTCTTGGAAGTCGACGGTCTCCTCTTCGATGTCCCGGACCATCTCGAGGGCAAGGGGCGCCATCTTCGTCTCGGTGTATCGCGGGGCGGCGGCGCCGTCGTTGCCGGGAGAGCCGAAGTTGCCCTGGCCGAGCGCGAGCGGGTAGCGAAGGCTCCATGGCTGCACGAGTCGCACAAGAGCGTCGTAGATCGCGGAGTCGCCGTGCGGGTGGAACTGGCCCATGACGTCGCCGACCACGCGCGAGCTCTTGGAGAACGCCTTGTCTGGTCTGTATCCGCCGTCATACATGGCGTAGAGCACGCGGCGGTGGACGGGCTTCAGCCCGTCGCGCACCTCGGGCAGGGCGCGACCGACGATGACGCTCATCGCGTAGTCGAGGTACGAACGCTGCATTTCGAGCTGGAGGTCGACCTGCGTGATTTTGTCGTGCGTGGTGTCGATCTCCCTGCCCGGGATCTGGTGCTCGGGCGTGGTGTCTTCGGTGTCAGCCATGAATTCTCTGTTCTTCGGTTACGCGGGAGTGATGCCAGGAATCAGATGTCGAGGAATCGAACATCCTTGGCATTGCGTTGAATGAAGTTGCGGCGAGACTCGACGTCTTCGCCCATGAGGGTGGAGAAGATCTCGTCGGCCGCTGCCGCATCATCGAGCGTCACCTGGAGCAGGGTGCGCGTCTCCGGGTCCATCGTGGTCTCCCACAGCTCCTTGTAATCCATCTCGCCGAGACCCTTGTAGCGCTGGATCGCGTTCTCCTTCGGGATGCGCTTGCCCGCGGCGGCACCCGACTCGAGGAGGGCGTCGCGCTCGCGATCGGTGTAGACGTACTCGTGCGGCGAGTTCGACCACTTGATCTTGTAGAGCGGTGGCTGGGCGAGGTAGACGTAGCCCATGTCGATCAGCGGGCGCATGTAGCGGAACACCAGCGTGAGGAGGAGCGTCGTGATGTGCTGGCCATCGACATCGGCGTCGGCCATGAGCACGATCTTGTGATATCTGGCCTTCTCCGGGTCGAAGTCCTCGCCGATGCCAGCGCCGAATGCCGTGATCATCGCCTGCACTTCGGCATTGCCGAGGGCGCGATCGAGCCTGGCCTTCTCCACATTGAGGATCTTGCCGCGGAGCGGGAGGATCGCCTGGCGCTCCGGGTTTCGGCCCTGCACCGCTGAACCACCGGCCGAGTCACCCTCGACGATGAAGATCTCGGAGATGCTGGGGTCTTTGCTCGAGCAGTCGCGCAGCTTGCCGGGCATGCCACCAGATTCGAGCAAGCCCTTGCGCCTGGTCTGCTCGCGCGCCTTGCGGGCCGCCATGCGAGCTGCTGACGCCTGCAGCGCCTTGCGGATGACATCTTTTGCCTGCACGGGGTTGCGATCGAACCAGTCGGCGAGCGCCTCGCCCGTGACTTTCTGCACGAACGACTTCGCCTCAGTGTTGCCGAGCTTGGTCTTGGTTTGGCCCTCGAACTGTGGTTCGCCGAGCTTCACCGAGATAACGGCGGTGAGGCCTTCGCGGACATCGTCGCCCGTGAGGTTGTCGTCCTTTTCGCGCAGGATGTTCTTCTCGCGGGCGTACTTGTTCACGAGCGTCGTGAGGGCGGCGCGAAAGCCCTCTTCGTGGGTTCCACCCTCATGCGTGTTGATGGTGTTCGCGTAGGTGTGCACGCTCTCGCTGTAGGCCGTCGTCCACTGCATCGCCACCTCGAGAGCGATGCGTCGCTCGGTGTCTTCTGACTCGATCGAAATGATCTCCGGATGCACCACCTCGGCCTTCTTCGCCGCGTTGAGATACTCCACGTAGTCGACAAGGCCGCGCTCGTACATGAAGGTGTCGCTGCGCCCGTCGCCGCCGTCGTCTTGCGGTCGCTCATCCGCGAGCTGAATGCGCAGGCCCTTGTTGAGGAACGCCATCTGCTGAAAGCGGGTCCGAAGGGTGTCGTAGTCAAACTCGACGGTCTCGAAGATGTCGTCGTTCGGCCAGAACGTAATGGTCGTCCCGGTCTCGGTCGATTCCTCGCCCTTCTCGAGCGGAGCATCCGGCACGCCATTTTGAAAGCTCTGACGCCAGACATGGCCCTGCCGGCGCACCTCGACCTTGAGCGTGTGGGAGAGCGCGTTCACGACGGAGCTGCCCACGCCGTGGAGCCCACCCGAGACGGCATAGCCGCCGCCGCCGAACTTGCCGCCGGCGTGCAGGATGGTCAGCACCACCTCGACGGTCGACTTCTTCTCGATCGGGTGGATGTCGACCGGGATGCCGCGGCCGTTGTCGACGACCTTGACAGAGCCATCGCGCTGGATGGCGATTGTGATGGTGTCGCAGAAGCCGGCGAGCGCCTCATCGACGGAGTTGTCGACGATCTCATAGACCAGGTGGTGGAGACCGCGGGGGCCGGTCGAACCGATGTACATACCCGGGCGCTTGCGCACGGCCTCAAGACCCTCGAGCACCTGAATGTGGTCGGCACCGTAGCTCTCGTTGTCGTGCTTCTGCTCGTCTGCCGAGCGTGAACGAGGGACGGCCGCTGCTGCGGCTGACGCTTCGGATGGATTCGATTCTTCAGATGGATTCTGGGGTGGCAGTGATGACATCTGAAATGGGACTCCTGTCCGGTAGGGCATATCCGTCGTCCGGGGCCCGGCTCTCTCACGAAAGCTGCCGCGGCAACCCTGTGATTCTACCAATGTTCACGAGCCGAACGGGCGAATTCCGGCGTCTACGGCACGAAAAAACCACGGTCGGACTGTTTTGCCCTGTTACCCGTAAGTATCGCGAGGACCGCGCCCCTGGATCGATCTGGGGCCGCGTTTCCAAGAAGGGGTGTCAGGGCCGAGAAAGCGCACCGACTCAACTCCCGCCTCCGGGAATGATTCAGCAATGCGCGTCACAATCTCCCCGCGGATAAGTCGCAACTGCGTCGCCCACGCCGTCGAATCGCACCGCACCGTGAGAGTGCCCTCCTCGATGCCAACCGGATCGGTGTGCTCGGCCATGTCTGGGCCAACAATCGACCCCCACGATGCGAGCAGCTCAGACTTGGCGAGTGGCGAACTCCAGCCAAGCTTCGCGGTGAGGGCATCAACCACTTCGCCAAGACCACGAGGATCTCGGCCGGCACCGAACGGCACGCTCGCGCCGGGTTCTTTTTTTGACCTGCGCCGCGCATCCCGTGACCGGGTAGATCCGTCGCCGAAGATTCGGCGAAAGCGCAAATACACCTCGACATGCTCCTGCTCGCGCGGCGGCAGATCCTCCCGGTCAGTCATCGGGATTCGCTTCGTCAAGAATGGTGCCCTTCGCGATCCGCACGGTATTCGCCCGGAGCGCTGGCGGAACGTCATCGTGCACAGCGGCGGTGATGAGCACCTGCTCGACCTCACCCACCGCTTCGGCGAGTCGCTCCCGTCGCGCCGAATCAAGCTCGGCGAACACATCATCCAGAATGAGCACGGGATCCCCCGTCGCGGAATCACGCCGGAGCTCCTGCACCGAAGCTAGCTTGAGCGACAGCGCAAACGACCAGGATTCACCGTGACTCGCGTAACCGCGCGCCGGCATCCCATTGAGGCGAAGCACGAGATCGTCGCGATGTGGCCCGACCAATGTCACGGCGCGGTCCAATTCACTGCGGCGAAGCCGCTCGAGTGAAGTACGGAATGCGGATGCTGCTTCTTCTGCCGTCACGACACCCGTGACTCCCGGGTCATCCCCCGCCTGCTCATCATCATTTGCGTTGAAGATGCTGAGACGGTTCTCGAGTTCTGCCGAATGGTCCCCACCGGCGATTGACTCGTATGCGACCCCAACTTCGGGCTGTAGCCGCGCAACAAGACCCGTGCGGGCCTCGATGAGTTGTGAACCAAGATCAACGAGACGGTCATCCCAAACATCGAGCGTGCTGAGCTGATTCCCCTTCACCCCGGCCGAGCGGGCCGACTTCAACAGGGTGTTGCGCTGGCGGAGCACTCGGTCGTAGTCCGCGATGATGCCGGCGAACCTCGGCGAGAGCAACACGAGGAGCTCATCGAGTAACCGGCGTCGACCCGAAGGCTCCCCGCGCACGAGCGCAAGATCTTCTGGAGCAAACAACACGCTCGAAAAATAGCGAGGGAGCTCCCGAGGCTTCACGGCGGAACGGTTGACCTGCGCCTTATTCGCCCCCGAGCGGTTGAGCTGCACTTCGACAAGCAACTGGCGTTCACCGTGCTGCAGCTTCGCCCTGATGATGGCTGCATCCTGATCTTTGCGGATGAGCGCCTGGTCATTCGACACCCGGTGCGAACCGAGCGTGCTCAGATAGCCGAGTGCTTCGACGAGATTGGTCTTGCCTTGGCCATTGCTGCCAACGAAAAGATTGGCGCCGGGGTGCAGCGTGACATCCGCACGCTCGTAATTCCTGTAGTCGCTGAGGCTGAGATGACTGACAAACAACGCTAGCGAAGCAGCAGGTTTGGCTGCAGCAGGTACTTGTAGTTGTCGGCGCCAGGCTGGTCTTTAGACGACTGGCTCGTGATGAGCACCGGCCCTGGCTTGTTGGGATTCTCGGTGCGGGTGAACGAGATCCGCACAAACTCTGAGTGCACCGCGCCGAGACCGTCGAGCAAAAACTGGGGTTTCAGTGACACCACCATGTCGCCGCCGTGTAGGTGGGCATCGATGGTTTCGGATGCCTGGGCCTGTTCACTGCCGATCGCTTCAAGGGTGAGGCCGTCGATCGTGAAGGTGAAGCGAAGTGCCGCCTCGCGCTCAAGCACGAGCGCAACGCGACGAACCGCTTCGATCAGCTCACCCGTGTTGATGACCGCGTAGTTGTCGACCTGCTCGGGAAAGAGCCGCTTGACGGGAGGAAAGTTTCCTTTGATGAGCAGCGAGGTCACTGTCTTGCGATCGGCGCTGAATGCGATGATCTCGCGATCGTCGGTGTTCGTGATCGCGACAGAAATCGTGCCGCTGTGACCGAAGGTCTTGCCGATCTCCTGCAGCGTGCGTGCCGGCACCAACGCCGTGACCGGCTCTGAAAAGTCACGGTCGCCAGAATCCCAGTCGATTTCGCGGACTGCGACGCGATACCGGTCAGTCGCGACAAGACTCAGGGTCGTGTCAGTGACTTCGAGCTGCACACCGGTGATAACGGGTGTGACATCGTCGCGTGACGCTGCGACGGCAACCTGCGATACCGCATCCGAGAAGGAATCTGCCGGCAGGAGCCCCGACTGCTCCGCAACCTGAGGCAAGGTCGGATACTCCTCGACCGGCATGCTCAACAGGGTGAACTTGGCTGAACCACAGACGACAGAGATGCGTGAATCTTCTGTCGAGAACTGCACCGGGGCGTTCGGAAGTCGGCTCGCAATATCGGCAAGAAGCCGTCCGGAAACAAGAATCGTGCCGGCTTCATCGACGGTTGCATCGATCTCGGTCTGTGCTGAGACTTCGTAGTCGAACGACGAAAGCCGAAGGCCGGAGTCGGTTGTTTCAATGAGGATTCCACTGAGAATCGGAAGGGTTGTGCGCTGCGGCAGCAGTTTCACGGCAAACGAGACGGCCTCGCTGAAAACGTCACGATTCACCTGAAACTTCATGCGATGCCCTTTCGACGCGGAAGATGACCCCGGAGGCTTAATACTGGCACAGCGACCGCGTCGCCGGTCCGCCACGCCGCAAGGGTTATCTGGACCCCAATTCTTGATTAAGAGATCTAAAAGTATTAACAGGTGTGGAAACTGTGGATAACCCGCTCGATGCGTGCGAGGTGTTGGGAACTACAAGCGTGTGAGTTGTGGGGGCCCTGTTGAACCCGGGCGGACAACTCCGAGAATCCGGGTGTGCATCCGACGCATTTCCACAGGCGCGAGTTTTTCATCCACATGCCAGCGGCGTGTTATTCACAGTTATCCACAGGGTTTCCACATGTGTGAACTTCTGTTTCTCTCTGCTATTCGCGCGCGTCGCGGAATCGGTGCAGCGAATCAGCTCGAGAAGCGGTGGTTCTGCTTGATGCGGCTCGTCAGCTCAGTGACCTGGTTGTAGATCGATCGGCGCTCTTTCATGAGCTCGGTGATCTTCTTGTTCGCGTACATCACCGTGGTGTGGTCGCGCCCGCCAAACAGCTGGCCGATCTTCGGCAGTGACAGGTTCGTCATCTCGCGACAGAGATACATCGCGATCTGCCGCGCCGTAGCGATTGCCTGAGATCTCGATGACCCGTAGAGGTCGTCGACCGAAAGCTTGAAATACGCCGCGGTGTGATTGATGATTTCGACCGGCGCGATGACATTGTCGTCGTCGAGTGTGATGAGGTCTTTTAGCACGGTCTGCACGAGTGCGAGATCGACCGGCGTCTTGTTGAGGCTCGAGAACGCCGTCACACGAATGAGTGTGCCTTCAAGCTCCCGAATATTGGACGACACTTTTGACGCCATGTACTCGAGGATGTCATCGGGCACCTGCAGCCGCTCACTCTGTGCCTTCTTGCGGAGAATCGCGATGCGGGTCTCGAGATCGGGTGCCTGGACGTCGGTGATGAGGCCCCACTCAAAGCGCGACCGCATCCGATCTTCAAAGCCGGTGAGGTGTTTCGGCGGCAGGTCGCTCGTGATGACCACCTGCTTGTTGTGATCGTGGAGGGTGTTGAAGGTGTGGAAGAAGGCCTCCTGCGTCGAATCTTTGCCCTGGAGGAACTGGATGTCATCGATGAGGAGGATGTCGATGTCGCGATACCGGGACTGAAACACCGAGGCACGATTGTTTGCGATGGAGTTAATGAAGTCGTTCGTGAATTCTTCGGAACTCACATACCGCACGCGGATGCCGGGATAGAGGCTCTCCGCATAGTGGCCTATCGCGTGGAGCAAATGGGTCTTGCCAAGACCCGAGTCCCCATAGATAAAGAGCGGGTTGTATGCCTTCGCCGGCGCCTCGGCGACCGCCACTGCCGCCGCATGAGCGAACCTGTTTGACCCACCGATAACGAAGTTGTCGAAGTTGTATTTGGGGTTGAGGCGGGAATCGGCCCGGCGCCCGGTTTCGGCGGCCGGCGGTGTCGGAATCGGCTCAAGGATGGGTTGCTCGTCGGTGTCGTCGTTCTGGTCGAGCGTGACGTGCGAGATCTCCGGGTTGACGACGATGGCGAAGTTGGTGAGATTTGCGTCGCCGTCAAGGTCAGCGATCGCATTGAGAAGCGGAATTCGGATGCGCTGCTCGAGCATCCCCCTTGTGAGGTCGTTTGGAACCTCGAGATACAGGGTCCCGGCCATGATGCCTCGCGGTTCGACGAGGCTGAGGAAACCCTGGAGCTGCGGGGTGATGCGGTCATCTGATCGGAGTGACTGCAGGATGCGGTGCCAGACTCCAAGCGTCGGATCGTTCGCTTCGATCATGCGGCGCTGTCCTCCCCAATCCGTGACGTTATGCACAGGGTTATCCACCGGCTGTGCAGTGGAACCACCTTAGTTTGTCCCGGCGGGTCATCCACAACCTTCGTTTCTTCGTGTGGATAATGTGCGTTTACTGAAGGCACGGTTTGACCGGGGGGCCGAAAGAACGTATTTTTAAGCAGTTGACTTCTGCCTTCAGGCAAATTCGTCATCCCGTGCGCCTCCGACAGGGTTTCGCGAGGGCCGACGGATGCGCGACATCGACTTTTTCACACCACCGCGGAGAACCCATCATGAGCAAGAGAACCTTCCAGCCGAACAACCGCCGTCGTGCCAAGGTGCACGGTTTCCGTCTTCGCATGCGGACCCGTGCCGGCCGTGCCATCCTCGGTGCGCGCCGCCGCAAGGGCCGCACCGAGCTTTCCGCTTAGCCACGTCCGGTCCGGTTCGGTGCTGGCTCGAGCCGAGCGGCTCGTCAGCGCCGCCGACTATCGACGCGTGGTTCGCCGCGGTCGGCGCGCCTCGAGTGCGACTATGACGGCGTACGCGGCTGCTGGCGAACAGTCGAGCACCTGGAGATTCGGGTTCATCGTTTCAAAGGCTGTCGGCAACGCGGTCGTGCGAAACCGCGTACGTCGGCGTTTGAAGGCCATCAGCGCATCAGTCGAGCGTGGGATTCGCAACGGTGGCACGCTCGACCTCGTCTTTCGGGCTCACCCAGCTGCGGCATCCGCTAACTTTCATGAGCTCCACGATGACGTGACCTCGCTCGTGAATCGCCTCACTTCGGCCGAGACCGCACCGAAGACCGAAGCTAGGCACATTGACGCGAGGCAAAGGGGATGAGGGTGAAGAAGACGCTCACGTTTGCCCTGCTGCTGCCGCGGAACAGCTGCGTCGCGATTCTTCACGTGTATCGCGCGGTGGTTTCTCCCCTCTACGGCGATGTCTGCCGGTACTACCCCTCATGTTCTGCGTACGCCCTCGATGCGATTCGTATCCATGGTGTGTTCAAGGGCATTGCGCTCGGCTCGGCTCGGATTGCCCGGTGTCACCCTTGGGCTGCCGGCGGGGTCGATGATGTGCCGCGGCATGCACGACGGAGCGTCTACATCAACCGCTTTGGATTTGTTACCGGGACCGACGTCAGGACCGATGCTGATCCTGCGTCGAGCCCTCACGACCACTCCCCCACGCGTCATCTCATGCTGCAACGAAAGGTCTGATCCAACGCAATGGACGTAATCAACTTCATCCTGTGGCCCATCAAGTGGGCCATTGAGGCCATCCTTGTGGCGTTCCACACTCTCTGGACGGCCATCGGGATGGACGCGGATGACGGAACCACCTGGGTGTTGTCTATTGTCGGTCTCGTCCTCGTCGTGCGGGCCCTGCTCATCCCCCTCTTCGTGCGTCAGATCAAGAGCCAGCGCCGCATGCTCGAGGTCTCGCCTCAGCTCAAGAAGATCCAGGATAAGTATCGGGGAAAGAAGGATCAGTTCTCCCGCGAGGCCATGTCGCGCGAGACGATGGAGCTGTACAAGAAGACCGGCACCAATCCACTTGCCTCCTGTCTCCCCCTCCTTATTCAGATGCCGATCTTCTTCGGCCTCTTCACCGTGCTGCAGAACGCCCAGCACGATGGCGTCGGTGTCGGGTTCCTCAACGAGACCCTCTCAACGTCGTTCGGTGAATCGGTGCTGTGGGGCGCACCTCTCCGGCTCGCGATCAGCAGTGCGGACGGCAACATCGCGGTGATCGTGCTCGCCTCGATCATGGTTGTGCTCATGACGGCGTCACAGTTCATCACGCAGCTGCAGATCATGTCGAAGAACCAGTCGCCCGAGATGAAGAACAGCCCGATGTTCAAGCAGCAGCGCATCCTGCTCTACCTGCTTCCCCTCGTCTTCCTCTTCTCTGGCTTTACGTTCCCGCTTGGCGTCATGTTTTACTGGCTCGTCTCGAACATCTGGACCATGGTGCAGCAGTTCATCGTCATCCGGAATATGCCGACCCCCGGCTCAGAAGCGGCGCTCGCTCGTGAAGCGCGCATGGCGAAGAGGGCTCAGCGGCGCGGCATCTCCATCATGGAAGACGAAGCACCGGTCATCGAAGCTCCCAAGCCAGCCCAGCGTCAACAGCCCGTCAACCCCAAGAACCGCAAGAAGAAAAAGAAGTAGGCACCCGTGACCGAGAACACCGTTCAACACCCCGCACCAGAGGCTTCCACGCTTGATGATGTGAATTCCCCCACCGTCGACCTCGATGAAGAGGGCGACATCGCGGCGGACTACATCGAGGAGCTCCTCGACATCACCGATCTCGACGGAGACATTGAGATCGACGCGCGGGGTGGGCGCGCCTATCTCTCCGTGACATCAAGCCAGCACAGCGACCTCCGGATCCTCTCCAAACCCGACACCGTCACTGCGTTGCAGGAATTGACGCGGATCGCCGTGCAGACGAAGACCGGCAACTTCTCTCGCTTGATTCTTGACGTCGGTGGATCACGTGAGGCTCGCCAGCAGGAACTCAGCCTGCTTGTGGAGCGCGCCATCGAGCGCATCGAGGGAGGCTCCCCCTCGGCCGCGCTTCCTCCGATGTCGTCGTATGAGCGCAAGCTTGTCCACGACATCGTGGCAGACCGCGGCTTCACGTCCGAGTCCGAAGGTGAAGGCCGCGATCGCCACACCGTCATCTCGCGCGCATAGTTTCACGTGAAACATCAGCCAGTGAATGCTGATCTCGAGACGGAACCCACAGCTGCCGCGGTGCTCTTTGGAGAACGCCTTCCTGTCGCGCGGGAGTTCGTCGCTGACCTCGCCTCGCGGGGAGAAGAACTCGGGCTTATCGGCCCGCTCGAACTTCCACGACTCTGGACCCGACACGTCGTGAACTCGGCCCTGATGGCCCCCCTGCTTCGCCCTGGTCGTGTCGGAGATATTGGGAGCGGTGCGGGCTTGCCGGGAATTGTGCTCGCGATCGCTCGTCCAGACGTGGATTTCGTGCTCATCGAGCCGATGGAGCGCCGTGTCGCCTGGCTCAATGAGCAAGTGGCTCGGCTCGGTCTCACGAACGTGGAGGTCGTGCGCTCCCGCGCCGAAGACGCAGAGCTCAGCCCGTGGCTCGATCAGGCAACCGCCCGTGCCGTGAGCGCACTTTCGAAGCTCATTCCACTCGTTGCTCCCCTCATGAAGTCGGGGGGCGAGCTCTTGTTCTTCAAGGGTGCGAGCGTCGATTCTGAGATTGAAGCCGCTGCCAAAGTCATTCGCAGGCACCGCCTGCATGACGTGGAGGTGTTGATGCTCGGAGACGACGTTGGCACAGAACCCACGAGGGTCTTTCGGGCTACAGTGGACTGATCGGCGTACGTCGCCACAGAGCACGTCGGCCGAACCCATCGCCCCACACTTTCGGTGCATCCGCGGTTCCTCGTGTCGCGAGACGCACGCTGCGCTGGCTACGAATCCATGGCCCGATCGACCAGAAGGTTTCACGTGAAACATCCCGAAGACATTCACCGCGACGGCTCCATCGATGCCACGGAACCAGCGAAGCCCGCCGGGAAGTCTGCGCTCGGTGGATTCTCCGACACGCCACTGGCTCGCGAGCTCTCGGAGATCACCCGCCGCCGCCGTGCACTCGAGGCAGAGGTGCTTCCCCTTCCAGAGGCCACCCGAGTGTTCACAGTTGCGAATCAGAAGGGCGGCGTTGGCAAGACCACGACGACAGTCAATCTCGCCGCGGCGCTTGCCAGAAACGGTGCTCGGGTGCTCGTGATTGACCTTGACCCGCAGGGAAACGCCTCGACCGCGCTCGGAATCGATCACCGCTCCGAAACCATCAGCGTGTACGACGTCCTCGTGAATGACGTGGCGATGGCCGACGTCGTCAAGAAGAGCCCCGAGGGAAACGAGCTGTACTGCCTCCCGGCAACCATCCATCTCGCCGGTGCAGAGATCGAACTCGTCTCGCTTGTCGCGAGGGAGCAGCGCCTTCGCTCGGCGCTCGACACATTCCTCGCCGAGAGCCCGGAACTGTTTCACTACGTCTTTATCGACTGCCCTCCCTCGCTCGGGCTGCTCACGATTAACGCCTTCGTCGCCGCCCAGGAGGTGCTCATCCCGATTCAGTGCGAGTACTACGCGCTCGAAGGGCTCAGTCAGCTTCTCAGCAACATCCAGCTCATTGAGCGACACCTCAACCCAACGCTCACTGTCTCGACTATTTTGTTGACCATGTACGACTCGAGGACCAACTTGGCGAACCAGGTCGCCGATGATGTGCGGGAGCACTTTCCGGAGCAGGTCCTCACCACTCCAATTCCAAGGTCCGTGCGCATCTCCGAGGCTCCGAGCTTTGGTCTGAGCGTGATCAGCTACGACACGAATTCACCGGGCTCAATCTCGTACCTCGAGGCGGCGGCCGAGATTGCGCGTCGTGGGGCTCCTGTCCCAGCACCGACGAGCGCGTAACCCTCCCCCAAGCTCACACCACACCAGAGAAGTAGGAACACTGATGGCAGCAAAGCGCACCGGGCTCGGCCGCGGCATCGGGGCCCTCATCCCGACAGACGAGGGATCCCCGGCGAGGCCCGTTGACGTGTTCTTTCCGACATCTGGGGCAGTAGTGCAGCAGGACGCGCCAGACGATGCCCTTGCGGCTGTGCCGGGGGCGCGGCTCGCGAACCTCGACCCCGCTGACATTGTGCCGAACGCGGCACAACCGCGACACACGTTCGTGCAGGAAGACCTCGAAGAGCTCATCCACTCGATCCGTGAGTTTGGCGTGCTTCAGCCGATCGTGGTGCGGCCGTTGCCGGGCTCTGAAGCGACTGGGCCAAAGTACGAGCTCGTCATGGGTGAGCGCAGGCTCCGGGCCACCAAGCACCTGGGCCTGGCAACGATTCCCGCCGTGGTCAAAGACACCGCGGACGACGCGATGCTTCGTGACGCGCTGCTCGAGAACCTGCACCGCGCGAACCTGAATCCACTCGAAGAAGCGTCGGCATACCAGCAGCTGCTCGCCGACTTCGGCATCACACAAGATCAGCTCGCCGAGCGCATCGGTCGCTCACGCCCGCAGATCACCAACACCATCCGACTCCTCCGCCTCCCAGAAGGCGTGCAGCAGCGCGTCGCCGCTGGCGTGCTCACGGCAGGCCACGCACGCGCCATCCTCTCGACTGGCGACCCCGCGACGATGGAGCGTTTGGCCGACAAGATCATCAACGAAGACCTCTCTGTGCGCGCCGCGGAGGTTGCCGCTGGTCTCGTGTCGACGAAGCCGAAGCGAGGCCCGAAGCCCAGCAAGGGCGGGCGCCAGGGTCAGCTTGATGAAATCGCGGAGCGTCTCGGCGATCGACTCGACACCAGAGTCAAGATCTCGCTCGGTGCAACGAAGGGTTCCATCGCGATCGACTTCGCCACGGTTGGCGACCTCAACCGGATCCTCGGTGAGCTTGGAGAGCCCGGCTTCAAGTAGCCTCAGCTCTCGCGTGCCGAGCGGCGTGAGAGCTGCATTCGATTCTCGGAATATTGCTCTGATCAGGCATTTAGCTCGATAGAATCAGGATTCTAGCTCGACCTCGCGTCGCGCACTGCAGCCTGGCAGAGCGCGAGGTAGGCCCATCCGACATCGTGACCAGCGACCTCGAGCGCCCGCGGGAACAGCGACGTCTCCGTGAGCCCAGGCATGACGCTCGCCTCGAGAAAGAACGGGGTTCCCGTGGCGTCGACCATGAGATCGATGCGTGAGATGTGGCGTAGCCCGAGTGTCGAGTGCGCTGTGATAGCAACCTCGGATGCGCGAGCCGCGACATCATCGGCGATGCGAGCCGGGGTATAGAAACGGGTTTCGCCTGCGTTGTACCGAGCCTCAAAGCTGTAGAAGCCCGAAATTGGCTCGATCTCTACCGGCGGCACCGCGACGGGTCCGTCGCCCGTGTCAATGACGCACACCGAAATCTCGGTGCCGACAATCTTTTGCTCGACGAGCGCAACATCCCAGTATCGATAGGCGTGCACCATCGCGTTCGCGAGGCCCGCCGGCTCATCGACGATTGTCACGCCCTGCGCTGAACCGCCCTGTGCTGGCTTCACGACGACGGGTCCACTGAGCTCGGCCGCGATGCGATCGAGCACGTTCACGGCGCCGAGGTCTCGGAACGTGTCACGGGAGAGGGCGATCGAACGGGGTGTCGGCACTCCCGCGCGCTCGACAAGAATCTTGGCCGTCGGTTTGTCCCAGGCAAGCCGTGACGCCGCCGCGCGCGAACCCACAAACGGCACACCAACAAAATCGAGCAAGCCGCGCAGCGAGCCATCTTCTCCCCCGGCACCATGCAGCGCCGGCCAGACCACGTCGGGCTGTCTTGCCTCCATGTGGGCGAAGAGCGTGGCATCCGGATCGCGAAGTTCGACCGAGATGCCCTGTGCGCTGAGGCTATCGGCGATGCGCCGACCTGAGCGCAGCGAGACATCGCGCTCATGCGAGATGCCGCCCGCGAGGATCAGCACGGTGTTGGGAGTGAACTCGTCCATAGTCGTCAGATTCTTTCGTGGAACGGCGGGTGGAACGGGCTAGTTGATGTTCGGCGGGGGGCTCGTGACGTGGGCTGGGCCAACGAGCGGCATCTGACCGGTGACGACGGGGCCAGACGATGCGAAGGTCTTCAGCAGTTCGAGCTCACCGTTGATCACCGAGGTCAGACGACGCACCCCGGTGCGGATCGTCTCCTCGTTCGGGTAACAGAACGAGAGTCGGATGTGGTGGCGCCCGCCCCCGTCGGCATAGAAGGCAGTGCCGGGGGTGAAGGCGACGAGCTCTTTGACGGCGCGGGGCAGCATCTCTTTGGAGTCGAGTGACTCCGGCAGCGTCAGCCAGACGTAGAAACCGCCGTTCGGCACCGTCCACTCCAGCTCGGGCAGATGCTCTTGCAGTGAGGAGAGGAGGGCGTCTCGTCGGCCGCGATACACGTCACGGAAGGTGTCGATCTGGCCCTTCCAGTCGGCGCTGCGCAGGTACTCGGAGATGGCGAACTGGCTGAACGAGCTCGGGCAGAGAATGGCCGACTCGTTAGCGAGAATGAGTTTCTCTCGGATCGCGTGTGGCGCGAGAGCCCATCCGACCCTGAATCCCGGCGCGAGGGTCTTGGAGAACGTGCCGAGGTAGATGACCCCGTCCTCCTCGATCGATCGCATCGCGTGCGGCGGCGGGGTGTCGAAGTAGAGGAGCCCGTAGGGGTTGTCTTCAAGCACCAGGATGTCGTTTGAGCGGCAGATCTCGAGAATCTCAAGACGGCGCTCCCACGTGAGCGTGACACCGGCAGGGTTGTGGAACGTGGGGATCGTGTAGAGGAACTTGATGCGCTTGCCCTCGGCCTTGAGCCGCGCAATGGCCTCGCGCAGTGCCTCGGGGATGAGCCCGTCGTCGTCCATGAGCACGTGGGCGATCTCGGCCTGATACGAGCGGAACACGCCGATCGCACCCACATAGCTCGGCGCCTCGGCGAGGACAACGTCGCCCGGGTCGATAAACAGCTTGGTCACGAGGTCGAGCGCCTGCTGCGAGCCCGTCGTGACAACGACATCATCGACGCTCCCCCGGATGCCCTCGAGCGCCATGACTTCGAGGATCTGCTCGCGAAGCTCAGGGGTGCCCTGCCCTGACCCGTACTGGAGCGCGGTCGGGCCGCTGTCGCGCATGACCCGTTCGAGCGAGGATGTCACGAGCTCTGGTGGCAGTGCGGAGACGAAGGGCATGCCGCCGGCAAGCGACACAACCTCGGGCCGGGAGGCCACCGCGAACAGCGCTCGGACCTCTGATGCACTGAGCCCCGCCGCGCGGCGGGCATAGTGGTCATACCAGGGGTCGAATCTCGTGCTCGACCCGCCCGATGAAGGTTCGTGCGGTGCCATAGGGAATCCCGTGAGTGTCAGGTTGGTGCTGGAACTCTCCAGCGTAGATGACAACGGCCCGCCTGCGAACGCAGGCGGGCCGTTGTCATGATGGGGATGGTGCCGATCAGGCGAGGAACTCCGCGAGGTCAGCCTCGAGCGCCGGCTTCGGCTTCGCACCGATGACGGTCTTGACAACCTCGCCGCCCTTGAAGACCTTCATCGCCGGGATCGACGTGATCTGGTACTTCATCGCGGTCTGAGGGTTGTCATCGACGTTGAGCTTGACGATCTGGAGCTTGTCGGCGTGCTCGGAGGCGATCTGGTCGAGGATCGGCGACACAGCGCGGCACGGGCCACACCATTCCGCCCAGAAGTCGACCATGATCGGCTTGTCGGAATTGAGCACCTCGGCCTCGAAGGTGGCGTCGGTCACTTCGCGTGCACTGGACATTGCATTCTCTCTTTCAGGCTGGTGAATAAGCGGATCAGGCGTTCGCGGTCTCGAGGGGAGCATCCGGAATCGGATCGTGTACCCCGGCGGCCGCTGGGAGTGCCGCGAGGTAGTGCTCGGCATCGAGGGCGGCGACCGTGCCGGAACCGGCGGCCGTGATGGCCTGGCGGTAGGTGGGATCGACGACATCGCCGGCAGCGAACACCCCTGGCACGGAGGTGCGGGAGCTGCGGCCCTCAACGGCAATCGTGCCGTGCTCGGTGAGATCGAGGGTGCCGTGCACGAGGTGTGTGCGCGGGTCGGCGCCGATCGCGATGAAGAGCCCCTGGATGTCGAGGGTCGACTCGCTGCCATCGACCGTGTCGATGAGGCCGACACCCGTGACACTGTCGGTGCCGTAGATGTGCTCGATGCGCTTGTTGAACACGAACTCGATCTTGGGGTCTGCGTGGGCGCGATCCTGCATCGCCTTGGAGGCGCGGAGCTCGTCGCTGCGGTGGATGACGTAGACCTTCTCGGCGAACTTCGTGAGGAAGGTCGCCTCCTCCATCGCCGAGTCGCCGCCGCCGACGACCGCGATCGTCTTCTGACGGAAGAAGAATCCGTCGCACGTGGCACACCAGGAAACGCCGTAGCCGCTCAGGCGGTCTTCATCGGGCAGCCCGAGCTTGCGGTAGGCCGAACCCGTCGCGAAGATGACCGCGAGCGCCTCGTGGGTGTCGCCGTTGCCGAGCGTGACCTTCTTCACATCGCCGACGAGGTCGAGCGCGGTGACATCGTCCATGACGACCTCGGTGCCGAACTTCTCGGCCTGCGCACGGAACTTCTCCATGAGGTCCGGCCCCATGATTCCCTCGGGGAACCCCGGGAAGTTTTCGACGTCGGTCGTCTTCATGAGCTCGCCGCCCGCCTCGACAGAGCTCGCGATGAGCAGGGGCTCAAGGCCGCCGCGGGCAGCGTAGATGGCCGCCGTGTAGCCGGCCGGGCCGGAACCGATGATGATGAGCTGGCGCAAGGGGCGCCCTCCTTCGGATGATGTCGTGTGCGGTACAACACATCCTATTCGGCCACTATTCCTGGGCCGCTGGGTGACCTTCGCCTGAACGGGAGGCGTCAGGAGCGGCGGATGCGACGCAGCACCAGGTCACGCACCATCCGCACATCCGTGTCATGCATGAGGGTGAGCGCGCCGAAGTACGCGAGCGCCATGACCCCGCCGATGAGCGCCATGGAGGCGATCGCGGTGAGTGCGGTGTTCAGTGCGAAGCCGCTGGCATCGAGACCGCCGAGCAGCGCGAAAACGCCGGCGCCGATGAGCGCACTCACCCCGGCAGCGAAGAGGTAGCGCGCGTGACGAATCAGCAGGTCTCGGCCACCGAGTGGCCCGATCTTGCGGCGGAGCACAATGAAGGTGACCACGAACTGCAAGAAGAATGTCACCGACGACACCGCGGCGATGCCAACACCGATGAGGTCGACGGGCAGGAGCATGCACGCGAGAAAGCCTGCGACGAAGAGCGCCGACTTCGCCAGCTCGATGAAGAACACCGTGCGAGTGTCTTCGAGCGCGTAAAACGTGCGCTGCAGCACGAACACCGCGCTGAAGGGGATAAGCCCGATCATGTAGGTCGCGATGACGGAACCCATCGCGAGCACATTGACATGCTCGCTCTCGAAGATGCGCGCGAACGGTGCCGCCACGACGATGAGCACAACAGCCGAGATGGTGACGATGAGCCCGATCGTGCGCAGCGCCGACGCAACATCCGACTTCACCTCGGCGAGGTCGCCAGAACCGGCCGCCGTGCTCATTCTGGTGAAGAACACCGTCGCAATCGACACCGCGATGACGGAGTGGGGGAGCATGAAGATGAGCCATGAATTTTGGAGGGTCGCAATGCCGGCGGCCTCCCCCGTCGCGAGCGAGGCTGCATTAACCTGCACCAGCCCGGCGATCTGGGTCACCAGGATCATCGCGAAGATCCAGCCGGCCGAACGGCCCGTCTTCGCGAGGCCGACACCCCGCCAGCGGAAATCTGGACGGAACCGGATGCCGGCACGCCGCCAAAAAAACAGCAGCACGAATGCCTGCGCCGCGATGCCGAGGGTCGCCGTGCCGGCGAGCAGCGCGATGCGGTCTGCCCCCCACACGTCCACAGAGTTGTTGACGTCGGCGCCACCGAAGAGCACCTGAAACGCGACGAGGCCGGCAATGGCAACGACATTGTTGATGGCGGGGGCCCACGCGAACGGGCCAAACGCCCCGCGCGCATTGAGCACCTCGCCGAGCAGGCTGTAGAGCGCATAGAAGAAGACCTGGGGGAGGCACCAGTATGCGAACGTCGTCGCGAGCGCCACTGCGCGGCCAGAGAATCCATCACCGCCGTCGGTGGACTGCTGGATGTAGAGCATCACCAGCAGCGGTGCCGCGAGTGTCGCGAGCACCGTCACACCGAGGAAAACGGTGATGCCGAGCGTCACGAGTTTGTTGAGGAACCCGGCCCCGCCATCATCGTGCTGACCGGCACGCACGATCTGCGGCACCAGGACGGCCCCGAGCACACCCCCGGCGATGAGCGCATAGAGGTTGTTCGGCAGCTGATTGGCGACACCGAAAGCATCCGCCGCCGCCGACCCGGTCTGGCCAATCGTCTGCGCGAGCACGATCGCCTTCACGAAGCCGAGCACCCGGCTCACAATCGTGCCAGAGGCGAGCAGTGCGCTCGATCGGCCGAGACCGGGCGCCTCTCCCCCGCCAGCCGCCGTCACTCGCCGCCCTCGAGCGACATGGCGGCCGAAGCATCCGTGAGGGCTGCCTCGCGGAGGCGACGCTCCCGGCGGCGCTTCGCCACCGTGCGGAGGATGCCGAGCACGAAGATGATGAACACGACGATCGCGACCGTTGTGGTGAACGCGGTCTCCCATCCGGCCTGCACGTTTGTCGTGACGAAGACGGGTGAGTCGATGGGCACCTGGGTGGGACTCGTGAGCGTCACCACAAGCAGCGTCGTGCCGTTCGCGATCGACTGCACCGGAACCGCGGCACGCGCCTGCGACTCGGGCTCGATCGTCACCGTGACATTCTTGTCGAGCACATCGAGGATGCCGGTGTTGGCGGTGACATGCACCGAAACCGTCACGGCATATGGGAGCGCGTTGCTGATAGTAATCGGCAGGTCGCCCGTATCGCTCAGCAGGTTGATGGTGCTCGACTCGAGCACTTGCACGGATGCGAGAGTCTCAGCGACATTCGCCACATACGTCTCGACAGCTGCGCTCCAGTCGCCGGAGCTGTCGGCCCAACCATTCGAGGCGAGGGTCAGCAGGGTGCGCTGCTGCTCCGCAGTGATGACCGTCGGGTCTTCGAGCACCGTCGCGAACGCCGTGGTAGACGGCTCCGTCGCGAGCATCGACTGCAGTTTCGAAACACGGTCAGGGTCTTGGGCGAAATCGACGACACCGACTTCAACCGGGGCTTCATCGAGCACCTCCTCAATCCCGGTGATCGCAATCTCGGGGCTCGCCGCGAGCGCATCGATCGTCTCGGCAACGCGGTTCGTCGAGGTGAGAAGCTCCCGATCGAGCGTTGCGAGCACGGGAGCCGAACCGCCGGTCCACCCGGCAAGCGCCGCCGTGAGCTCGGTCATCGCCGCAGCCCAGGCGAGATCACTCGTGGCATGCGTCGCAGCGCGGAACAACTCTGAAATGTCGGTGTTTGACACAAGCAACGACTGCTCATTGGTCTGCGCCGCCGCTGGAATGGCGTCACGCCCGTAGGTCACATTCGTAGACTGCAGGATTGTCGTCGTCTCCTCCGAAGCGGAGAAGACCGCGAGGTCGCTCGCAACGACGGAATTATCACGCGGCCAGGCGATCGACCCCAGCGAATAGGGGAGGGAGACGAGATCAGTGCCGGTCGGCACCGTCGGCTCGCTCGGTGACGCAGACGGCGACGGATCCGTTGACGCCGACGGGCTCGTGCTCGGCTCGCTGGAATCGGTATCGGCGTCACCCGTGTCGGTGTCTCCTGGGTCGGTGTCTCCCGTGCCGGGAGTGGCAACTCCCCCAGGGAACAGCGCTTCATCGATGGGGTAGTCAACCGGGACGGTGATCGAGGTCGCACCAGCCTGGCTCAGGCCCGAGACATCCGCATCACCGTATGCGAGGGCGAACGTTTCGTTGCTGGCATCCTGAAGACGCTCCAGCCAGGCGACGGCCGAGGCGGGGGCCGTGTTGCCGAGGATGCGTATGGACGCGATGATCTTCGGGTCGATGCCCAGGGCGATCGGACGGTCAATGGCGGCGTCGAGTTGCCGAGTGAGCACACCGGCTGGGCCCGTGAACTCCTCAAGGTCTGCCGCCGAAATGAGCCCAGACGTGGACACCGGGCTCACAATCGGCATCGCGAGGGCGAGGTTCGTCACCTGTCCATCGCTCGCGGCGACCGAAGAATCGACCTCAGGATCGACGGCAGCAAGTGGCGTCGCTGACGACGCGACCGAGCCGCCGAACATGAGGGTGGCACCGAGCAGCGCGGCACCCCACCGAGCGATGAGTGGGTTCATAGGCATCGGCCGGCTCCGATCGTGCGGTGGGCCAGCATGCTGATGATTCTATTGGGGCGTCCCTGCTGGTAGGCCGACGGCACGGCGGCCGGTGGGAATGCGCCGGTTAGTCTGGACGGATGCACAGCGTCGCCTCGGCAATCACACGGCTTGCCGCCCTGGCGGAGTCACCTCACGTCGCGCGGCTCGCCGACGCGTTCGCGAGCGCTGGCCACGAGCTCGCGCTGGTCGGCGGGCCCGTGCGCGACGCCTTCCTCGGCCGCGAACTGCACGATCTCGACTTCACGACCGATGCACGGCCGGAGCGCATCCTCGACATCGTCAAGCCCATCGCCTCCGCCCACTGGGACATCGGGCGCGCCTTCGGCACGATCGGCGCCGTCGTCGATGGCCACACGATGGAGATCACGACCTATCGCACCGACGCGTATGACGGCGAGACGCGCAAACCCGAAGTCGAGTTCGGCACGAGCCTCGACGACGATCTCGCCCGCCGGGACTTCACCGTCAACGCCATGGCTCTCCGCCTGCCCGAGCAGAAACTCGTCGACCCCTCCGGTGGCATGGAAGACCTCATCGCCCGGCGGCTCATGACCCCCGCCGCTCCCGAGGTTTCGTTCGGCGATGACCCGCTCAGGATGCTGCGGGCCGCCCGCTTCACGGCGCAGCTCGGGTTCACCGTGACCGACGAGGTGCAGCAGGCCATGGCGTCGCTCGCTGGGCGGCTCAGCATCATCTCGGCGGAACGGGTGAGCGACGAGCTTGCCAAGCTGTTGCGCACGCGGCATCCGCGGGCCGGCATCGAACTCATGGTGGCGACGGGCCTCGCCGAGCAGGTGCTGCCGGAGGTGCCGGCGCTGCGCTTGCAGGTTGATGAGCATGCGCATCACAAGGACGTCTATGAGCACAGCCTCACGGTGCTCGACCAGGCGATCGAGCTCGAAGAGCAGCGGATGCCGGATGCCGCACCCGACCTCGTGCTGCGTCTCGCGGCACTCCTCCACGACATCGGCAAGCCGGCGACGAGGCGCATCGAGGCTGGGGGCGTTGTCACCTTCCACCATCATGATGTGGTCGGGGCGAAGCTCGCGACGAAGCGGCTCAAGGCGTTGCGCTTTGATAAGGAGACGATCCAGTCGGTGAGTCGGCTGATCGAGCTGCACCTGCGCTTCTTCGGCTACACGGAGGGTGCGTGGACCGATTCGGCGGTGCGCCGGTATGTTCGCGACGCTGGTAACCAGCTCGAACGGTTACACATTCTCACCCGTGCCGACGTCACCACGCGCAACCGGCGCAAGGCCGATCGTCTCGCCCGCGCCTACCGCGACCTCGAGGAGCGCATCGCCGAGCTCGCCGAACAAGAAGAGATCGCGGCCGTTCGACCCGACCTCGACGGCGAGCAGATTATGGCGCTGCTCGGCATCCGGCCCGGCCGAGAGGTCGGCGAGGCCTACCGCTTTCTGCTCGAACTGCGCCTCGACGAAGGACCCCTCGGCGAAGAAGAAGCAACGCGGCGGCTGCGCGACTGGCACGCCGCGCGCCAGTAGCGCTACTCAACCAGCGGGTGTGGCGGTGTCGAGGATGAACTCCTCGAGCAGCTCGCGCGCGACCGGGTCTGGGTACTGTTTCGCTGGCGACTTCATGAAGTAGGCGGAGGCCGCCTCGAGCGGCCCGCCGAGCCCAGCGTCGAGCGCGATCTTCGCGGCCCGCACCGCATCGATGATGACCCCGGCCGAGTTCGGCGAATCCCAGACCTCGAGCTTGTACTCAAGGCTCGTCGGGGCGTTGCCGAAGCCATGACCCTCGAGTCGCACAAAGGCAAGCTTGCGATCATCGAGCCACGGCACGTGGTCGCTCGGGCCGATGTGCACGTGCTTCGCGTGAATCTCCTGGTCGACATTGCTCGTCACGGCCTGCGTCTTTGAGATCTTCTTCGACGTGAGCCGCGTGCGCTCGAGCATGTTCTTGAAGTCCATGTTGCCGCCGACGTTGAGCTGATACGTGCGGTCGAGCACGAGCCCGCGCTCCTCGAACAGACGGGCGAGCACCCGGTGGGTGATGGTCGCGCCGAGCTGGCTCTTGATATCGTCGCCCACGATCGGGATGCCGGCATCCGCGAATTTCGCAGCCCACACCGGGTCACTCGCAATGAACACGGGGAGCGCATTGACGAAGGCGACCCCAGCGTCGATCGCGGCCTGGGCATAGTGGCGTGCGGCATCTTCTGAACCGACGGGGAGGTAGCAGACGAGCACATCGGCCCGCGCGTCACGGAGCGCCTGCGCCACATCGACGGGGGCAGCATCCGACTCTTCGACCACGTCGCGGTAGTACTCTCCGAGCCCATCGAGGGTGGGGCCGCGGAGCACCGACACCCCGGTCGTCTCGACGTCGGCGAACTTCAGCGTGTTGTTTTCGCTTGCCCACATCGCGTCGGCGAGGTCGGCGCCGACCTTGGCCGCATCGACATCGAACGCGGCGACAAACTCGATATCGCGCACCGCATACTGCCCGAACTTGGTGTGCATGAGGCCGGGGATTGTCTCGTTGTCATCGGCGTCACGGTAGAACGTGACGCCCTGAATGAGGGAGTTCGCGCAGTTACCGACACCCGCGATGGCAACACGAATCGACATGGAAATAATGCTCCTTGAGAGTGATGGATCGATACGACTACACTAGACAGGTTGTCTGTGTGCCCCGATCCGGGGCCTCCACCGACAGCGACATGCACATACCCTCCTGTCACAGACCGTCTGTGGCCGTTTCAGTCCGAAGGAGGTGGGTTAGTCATGCATCAGTACGAACTCATGGTCATTCTCGATCCAGAGATCGATGAGCGCACCGTGGCACCCAGCCTGGACAAGTTCCTCAACGTCATCCGCAACGATGGTGGTTCGATCGACAAGGTCGACATTTGGGGCAAGCGCCGGCTGGCCTACGAAATCAACAAGAAGACCGAAGGCATCTACGCCGTCGTTGAGATGACCGCGAACTCGTCGGCAACCGTCGAGCTCGACCGTCAGCTTGGCCTCAGCGAAGCCGTCATGCGCACCAAGGTGCTGCGTGCAGAAGAGGCCATCGCGCAGGTCGCCGCCGCGGCGAAGCTCTCGGAGGAGAAGGCCGCCCGCAAGGCTGCCGCTACCCCGAAGGCCACCCCCGCCGACGCGCCCAAGGCGACGCCCGCCGACGCTCCGAAGGCCGCACCGGCCGACGCCGCGAAGAGCGAGTAGCCAATGGCCGGCGAAACCGTCATCACCGTGGTGGGCAACCTCACGGCCGACCCGGAGCTGCGGTACACGCAGAACGGGCTGGCTGTGGCGAACTTCACCATCGCCTCGACGCCGCGTACGTTCGACCGCGCGAGCAACGAGTGGAAGGACGGCGAAGCGCTGTTCCTGCGCGCGAGCGTGTGGCGCGAATTCGCCGAGCATGTCGCGGGGTCCCTCACCAAGGGTTCGCGCGTCATCGCCACTGGTCGCCTCAAGCAGCGCTCCTACGAGACCAAGGAAGGCGAGAAGCGCACCAGCTTCGAGATCGAGGTCGATGAGATCGGTCCGAGCCTGCGTTACGCCACCGCCCAGGTCACCCGCACGTCTTCGTCCCGCGAAGGCGGCGGCGCTGGCGGCGGCAATCGTGGAGCCGTAGCAGACGAGCCGTGGGCAGCCGCGGCACCGGCGTCAGCGAACTCTGGCGGGGATGTCTGGAACACCCCCGGCAACTTCAACGACGAGACACCTTTCTAGACCGCGCCTCGCGCTCGGTCACGAACACTATCCCTAAGGAATAACCATGGCAGGAAAGAGCAGCGGCGACCGCCGCAAGCCACTCCGCACTAAGGGCGGCAAGAACGCCGCTCCCGCGAAGTCCATTCGCGTCGGCGTCATCGATTACAAGGATGTCGCCACCCTTCGCAAGTTCATCTCGGAGCGTGGAAAGATTCGCGCTCGTCGCATCACCGGTGTCTCCGTCCAGGAGCAGCGCCTCATCGCCCGTGCCGTCAAGAACGCGCGCGAGATGGCTCTGCTTCCCTACGCCGGCTCGGGCCGTTAAGGAGCATCGAAATGTCAAAACTGATTCTGACGCATGAGGTCACCGGCCTCGGTGCGCCCGGCGACATCATCGAGGTCAAGAACGGCTTCGCCCGCAACTACCTCGTGCCGCAGGGCCTCGCCGTGGCGTGGAGCCGTGGCGGAGAAAAGCAGATCGAGCAGATCAAGGCGGCCCGTGCCGCTCGTGAGCACGCGACGATCGAAGAGGCCAAGGACCTGAAGGCGAAGCTTGAGGCCAACAAGGTCAAGCTCTCCATCAAGGCGGGCAAGGAGGGTCGACTCTTCGGGTCGGTCAAGAACTCTGACATCGCCGACGCGGTCGCAGCCTCCGGGCTCGGCACGGTCGACAAGCGCAAGATCGAGATCACCTCACCCATCAAGGTGACGGGTGACCACGAGGCGACTGTTCGCCTGCGTGACGACCTCGTTGCGACGATCACCGTTCAGGTGGTTGCCGCGAAGTAGTCTTCTCGGATTCGCGATAGCGGTGGGCGTAATGCCCACCGCTATCGTCGTTTAACTCCCGTCTCAGCTCCGCGCCCGTATCGGGTTTCGCGCGCCCGTGTCAAGGGTTTGTGCACAGACTGGCTCCGATCCGCTCAACCCTCAAGTCGAACTCTAAACATGTTTCTACACACAGCATGTGGAACAACAAAACCCTGTTCAGAGCCAGATTATGGCGAGAATTCTTTCCGAATTCCACACAACTATCCACAGGTTCTACACATTTGTCCCGGCGTTTCGTGCCGACTTTCCACAAAGTTTTCCACAGGGCTGGTTGTGGAGGCGACCGGGGCTTCCTAGCCTTGGTCGGCGGGTCGTTCTCGGCTCGCTCACTGCACCGACCGAGCCTCGATTCTGGCCGCCGCACGGCCGGAGAATCGGCCCGGAATGTCGGAAGCGTGCGATACGAATGAACCATCCGCAGACGAAAGGTGCACGATGTCAATAGCCCACCTGGGGCTCGCCGGCACCTCCACCGACCGCCCCTCGGAGCAGCGCCCGGGCGACCGCACCCCGCCGCATGACCTGCTCGCCGAGCAGAGCGCACTTGGCGGCATGATGCTGAGCAAAGATGCCACGGCCGATGTGATCGAGTCGGTGCGGGCCGTCGACTTCTACATTCCCAAGCACGAGTTCATCTTCGATGCGATCCTCAGCCTGTATTCGCACGGCGAGCCGACCGACGTCATCGCGGTCACCGACGAGCTCACCAAGAACGGCAACCTCAGTCGCTCCGGCGGCGCCGATTACCTCCACACGCTCACGGGCCTCGTGCCGACCGCGGCGAACGCCGGCTACTACGCCGCGATCGTTGCCGAGAAGGCAGTGCTGCGCCGCCTCGTTGAGGCCGGCACCCGCATCGTGCAGATGGGCTACGCGAGCGAGGGCGAGGTTGTCGACCTCGTCAATAACGCCCAGGCCGAGATTTACAACGTCGCGGGCGGCGTCGACGCCGAAGACTTCGTGCCGCTCACGGTCGCGGTCGAGGTCGCGATCGACGAGATCGAGGCGGCGAAGGGGCGCGATGGGTCCATGACCGGCGTGCCGACGGGGTTCAGCGAGCTCGACGAACTCACGAACGGCTTTCACCCCGGCCAGATGATCATCGTCGCGGCGCGGCCCGCGCTCGGCAAGTCGACGCTCGCGCTCGACTTCGCCCGCTCTGCCTCGATCAAGCACGACATGCCCTCGATCTTCTTCTCGCTCGAAATGGGTCGCTCGGAGATCGCCATGCGTCTGCTCTCGGCCGAGGCCGCCGTCCCGCTGCAGAGCATGCGCAAGGGCACGGTCGACTCGCGCGACTGGACCACGATCGCCTCGACGCGCGGGCGCATCAACGACGCGCCCCTCTACATCGACGACAGCCCCAACATGACGCTCGTCGAGATCCGCGCGAAGTGCCGCCGGCTCAAGCAGAAGGTCGGGCTCAAGCTCGTCGTCATCGACTACCTCCAGCTCATGACCTCCGGCAAGAAGGTTGAGTCGCGCCAGCAGGAGGTCAGCGAGTTTTCGCGCGCACTCAAGCTGCTCGCCAAAGAGCTGCAGGTTCCCGTCGTGGCGCTGTCCCAGCTCAACCGTGGTCCGGAGCAGCGCTCCGACAAGATGCCAGCCATCAGCGACCTCCGCGAATCGGGCTCGCTCGAGCAAGACGCCGACATGGTCATCCTCCTCCACCGCGAGAGCGCCTATGAGAAGGAGAACCCGCGGGCGGGCGAGGCAGACCTCATCGTCGCGAAGCACCGCAATGGCCCGACCCGCACCGTGACGGTCGCATTCCAGGGCCACTTCTCGCGCTTCACCGACATGGCGCCGATGTAGAGTCCTGGCCGTCGCCCAGCTCGGTGGACATCCCAGCTGTTCATGATGAACGACTGGGAAGCGGATTCTCGGCGGCGTCTGGCTGGCATGCTGGGCTCATCTCACGTACCGTTGATGCCAACGAGAGGCCGCGAACATGACGGACGGTTCGTGCACCAGCCCTAGTGATCCAGACACTCGTGAGGATCAATTCAGAGCACCCAGCCGTGACGGCGCAACCCGAAATGTCGTGGCCACCGTCGTGTTGATAGTCGTAGCGATCATCGGGTCGGGATCCCTCCTGTGGTGGGCGGGCAGCGGCCTCATCGATGAGTTTCGCTACTCAGACGACAGCAGAGGAATCTGCGAGCACACCTTCACTGGGCGCATCTGTACGAACCTTCCGACCGCATTCGTTGAAGAACAGTTTGGGTTGGAGTTCCCTGCCGGGACTGAGATCTTGGCTTCGTACTATTCCGGCGGGTTCGGGGACCCGCTAATTCGGATCGCTGTGGTCTTGCCCCGCGGGACAGCAGAGTCACTTCTCCCGGTCACTGCCGTCGATAGCAGCGGCGTTTCGGGGACCGACCCCCTTGTCATGTGGGGGCAGGGGAACGCCGGTGTCGTCAACGTGGAGGCCAGAGGCGCGGTTCGAACGCAGTCGGCCTTGCTGACTATCGCCTTGGGAGCGAATATGGAGGGACAGGAAATCTACCTACTCGAGGGCCCGTGAACCATCCTCTGCTACATCGCTCAACGGGCGCATGAACAGCGGCGCCCGCACCTACTACCCCATGCCTATGAGTGGAGCGTTCACATGGTGGAGAACTCGAAACGCAGCCCGGTACGAGTACGAGCGCTCAGAACGGTCCTGAGTTGCACTGTGATCATGCTTGCCGCAACGGGGTGCGCAATGTCGACAGCGGTAGGCAACCCGGTCAAGTCCGAGGAGGCTCAGGTCGACGAGAGTGCTGTGGGAAACCTCCTCAATGAGAAGAAAATGGGAGAAGAGTTCCTCGGTGCCACCGCCGACTTCCCGCTTCCCCTTCCGGACGGGATTCAGTTCCCCACTCGAGCGCCTGCGAATGCTGAACCGAATACCTATAGCGAGCCTGGGGTTGGAGAAGGGATCGCGGTCCGGTATTGGCTCTGTGCCTGGGAGGAGAACTACCTCCAAGCGGCAAGTGTCAAAGATGAAAGAGCTCAGGCCCACGCCATCGAGCAGATCGCCCAGTTCGAGTCGCTGGAATGGACCAAGCAGTTCTTTATCGACCCGGAGCGAGGGTGGTACTCAAACGTCGTAGCGACTGCACTTGCTGGCGACCCCTCCGGGGTGAAGGAAGACTTTTCCAGCGGAAGCTGCAGCTTCTACGAGGCAGCCAAGAGCCTAAAATAAACCCGGCCGGGCAGCTGGGCAAGAAATCTCACTTTGCCGACGCCCGACGCGCATGTGAGCGGCGAGTCCCGACCGTCGCCGAGGTCACGCCCGGGCGCTACCTCCGGGAGGCCAGCGGTGCTTGACGACATTGAGATGGCGAGCATCGGCGCCGGCACGGTCACGCTGCACGACGCCCGCCGCAAGGTGCGCTGGAGTGTCGACCTCGAGCCCTTCGAGATCGGCGTGTACCCAGTGACGCAAGAGCAGCTCGCCGAGATGCTCGGGGAGACCGCAACACACCCGCGGCGCCCAGCAGTCGACGTGACGTGGCTCCGCGCCATCCGCTTCTGCAACGCCGCCTCCGAATGGGAGGGGCTCGACCCCGCCTACGCGGTCGATGGCGAGGATGTCACGTGGCAGGTCGATGCCGATGGCTATCGCCTGCCAACCGAGGCGGAATGGGAGCACGCCTGCCGCGCGGGATCGACGGGCGCACACTACGGCCCGCTCAGTGAGGTGGCGTGGACGAGCGCCGACGGCGTGAGCGTGCCGCAGGAGGTGGGGGCGAAGCATCCGAATCTCAACGGGCTGTTCGACACGCTCGGCAACGTGTGGGAGTGGTGCTGGGACTTGCTCGACCCGGCGCGCTATGCCGAGTACCGGGTGTTCCGCGGGGGCGGCTTCGCTGACGATGCGTGGAGCGTGCGCGCCTCGACCCGGCGGGGTGGGGCGCCGAGGATGCACCACGACGATGTCGGATTCCGGGTGGCGCGCGGCGGCTTCGACACGACGGATGCCGCACAGGGCTGGTCGGCGCAGGTCGACCTCGAGCGGGCCGCGGTCGATGGCCCCCTGCCCTCGGGGTGGACACCGCGCCGGTAGACTGGGCGGGTCCGCGTCCGCAGGAAGAAGCTCCGTGTCACAAGCCCTGAAACCGCCCACTGTCGCAAGCAGTGAGCGCCTCGCCAGCTACTGGCCGGTGCCGCTCGCTCGCGCAATCGTCGCGATCGCGGTCGGGACAGCCGTCACGTTCGTTGCCGACCACGGCCCCCACATCGGGCTCTACGCCATCGGCACGATCGCGCTCGGTGGCGGGCTCGTCATCGCGGTGTTCAGTCGATCCCGCATCGCCGACCGCACCGCCGCCAGGGTGTTCACGGCGCAGGGGGTCATCGCGGCAGTGATTGGCGCTGCAGCCCTCGCGCTCGGTGCGAGCGCCGCCGGCATCGGAACCCTCCTGCTTGTCGCCACCATGTTCACCGCGCTCACCGGCGTGCTCGAACTGTATGCCGGTTACCGCACGAGGTCGACGACGGTCGGTCGTGACTGGCTCACGGTCGGCGGTGGCACCATGCTTTTCGCCCTCGTCCTGCTCGTCATTCCCGCCGATTCAGTGCTGACGGTCGGCCTCATCGGTGCCTACAGCGTCATTCTCGGCGTCTACCTCGTCATCGCTGCGCTGTCGCTCCGGTGGGCGAAGCCGGCAGAGCGCGCCAGTATCGATGGGCGCGCCAGTATCGATGAGCTCTCCAGTGACGACGAGCGCGCCATCAACGACCAGCGAGCGGCCGCCGAGCCGAGCACAGGAGCAACACCATGACCCAGCCGAGCCGCAAAGACCTCATGCGCCCGTACGAGTACCTCGCGTTTGCTGGCGTTCTCGCGCTGTTCGCCGGCATCGTCATCTTCGCCACGACTCGAGACATCATCATCGGTGCCATCGGCTTCGGCGTCGTCTTCATCATCTCCCTCATGACGCTCGCGCTGCTCGCGCTCGCCATGAAGCCGAGCGAGGCAGAGCTCAAGGACCTCGAGGCGCAGTCGAAAGACGACGAGCCGAAATCACCGCACTAAGCCGCGCTGACTGACTGACTCCGGGCCGCGTCGAACCCTCTGGCCGCCTCTAGAGTGCGGTCAGTCGCCGAGACGGTCGACGAGCAGTGACGCGAGCCCTGTGTACCCGGCGGGTGTGAGCGCGGCGAGGCGCGCCTTCGCGTCGTCACCGATATCGAGGGTGTCGACGAACTCGAGGAGCTGTGCCTGGTCGACGCGGTTGCCGCGCGTGAGGTCCTTGAGCTTGGCGTAGGGGTCGGCGATGCTGCTCCGCCCCGCCGTCACCTCGGCCCGGATGACCGTCTGAATCGCTTCGGCAAGGACCTCCCAGTTGGCGTCGAGATCTGCCGCAAGCTTCGCCTCGTTGAGGTTGATCTCGGCGAGCCCCCGCTGGATGTTGTCGATCGCAAGCAGCGAGTGACCGAACGCGACCCCGATGTTGCGCTGCGTGGTCGAGTCGGTGAGGTCGCGCTGCAGGCGCGAGGTGACGAGCGTTTGTGCGAGCGATTCGAGCAGCGCACCCGCGAGCTCAAGGTTCGCCTCCGCGTTCTCGAAGCGGATCGGGTTGATCTTGTGCGGCATGGTCGAGGAGCCCGTCGCCCCCTTCACCGGGGTCTGCGTGAAGTAGCCCATCGAGATGTAGGTCCAGACATCCGTGCACAGGTTGTGGAGGATGCGACCCGCATGGTTGACCGCCTGATAGAGCTCGGCCTGCCAGTCGTGCGACTCGATCTGCGTCGTCAGGGGGTTGAACGTGAGCCCGAGGCCCTCGACGAACTCTTGAGCGAGCGCCGGCCAGTCCTGCGCGGGCTCGGCGACGGCGTGGGCCGCGAAGGTTCCAGTCGCGCCGCTGAACTTGCCGAGGTACTCGACCCGCTCGATGCGGGCAAGCACGCGGCGGACGCGGTGCACGAACACCGCGAGCTCCTTGCCCATCGTCGTCGGGGTGGCCGGCTGCCCGTGCGTGAGCGCGAGCATCGGCACGTCGCGGTGGGCGAGCGCGCGCTGCTCAAGCGTGTCGATGAGCGTCTGGATGCGCGGCAGCCAGACCTCTGTGACCGCCGAGCGCACCGTGAGGGCATACGAGAGGTTGTTGATGTCTTCGCTCGTGCAGGCGAAGTGGGTGAGCTCGGCAATCCCGTCAAGGCCGAGCCGCGTGAGCTGCGCCCGCACGTAGTACTCGACGGCCTTCACATCGTGCCGGGTGACGGCCTCTTCGCGGGCGAGCGCATCGATAGCATCCTGCCCGAAGTCGGTGACGACGGCGCGGAGCGCGGCCTTCTGCGACTCGGACAGGGGGGAGGAGTCGAACAGCGAGCGGTCGGTGAGAAAGATGAGCCACTCAACCTCGACCTGCACCCGAGCTCGGTTCAGCCCCGCCTCGGAGAGGTGCTCGCCGAGGTCGCTCACGGCGCCACGGTAGCGTCCGTCGAGCGGACTGAGGGGCTGAAGGGGAAGGGGGGTCATGAAACTCCTCGCCGGAGGGCCGGCTCTATTTGGCGGAACAGTGCCGCGCTGGCTTGGTGGATCATCCGCAGCACGTTGTCAAACAACGCCGCATCGGAATAGTAGGGGTCTGGCACATCGACAAGCTGCTGCTCGGCGTCGAAGCTGAGGAGCAGATGGACCTTGCTGCGTTCGGCGGCGGTCGGCGCCCAGTTTTTGAGGATGCGCTCTTGGCTGCGGTCGAATGCGACGACAAGGTCAAGCCGCTCAAACCAGCTTGGGTCGAACTGTTTGGCGCGGTGTGAGGCGCCGTCGTAGCCGTGCGCGGTGAGCGCGGTGAGCGTGCGCCCGTCGGAACGCTCGCCAACATGCCAGTCGCCGGTGCCGGCCGACATGACCGAGATGAGTGACTCACAGCCGGCCTTCGCGACCAGATCGCGAAACACCACCTCGGCCATCGGTGAGCGGCAGATGTTGCCGGTGCACACGAAGCAGATGCGAAAGAGCGCCGAATCGTCGAGGGGGCGATCGAAGCTCATGCGGCCATTGTCTCGCAGTTCGGTGGTCGGCGCAGTACCGGAATCGTGCCCCCCTCCACAGGCGGAGGATGCAGCTCCGCTCCCCCGGCAGAAACTCCGGACGCGAGCCTGCTGGATGACACTGCGAAGCTCGTCGGCAGGCGGCGGCGGGCGACATCCGTCAGCGAAGAAAGGACCCCCGTGGAGGATGCACTTGTGAGACAGCAGACGCTGCTCAGCCGCGAGCTGGCGCTGCTCGAACAGGCGACGGCCGCGATGCCGAAGATGCAGTCCGAGGAGTGGCAGGGTGCGGCGAGAACCATCTTCGAGAGTCTGGACCTCAAGCTGAGGAGTGACATCGAGGCGGCGACGACGCACCTGCGGACGGCACTGCAACTCACTTCGACCGCTGTCGACACGGTGAGCGATCGTGGCTGACGACTTCACCGTCTCGGGAGGCGGCATGGTTCGCGTCTCGACCGAGGCGATGGCGACGTACTCGGCGCAGCTCCAGCAGTACTCATCCGCATTGCAGGGGGTGCGCTCGAGGATTGCCACAATCGACGGGCTTCTGTCGGCGGGGCAACTCCAGGCGATGGATGTTCCGTGGTCGGCCGTGAGGGCCGAATCGAGCCTCAGCGAAGCGAGCGACATCCTGGGGTGGGCACTTCGCGAGGCAGACCTGATTCAGGTTGGCCTCGCGTCGGCAGCCGACACGTATGGCCTCGCGGAGCACCTTTCGCAGCAGTTCTCCCAGCAGCTTGCGGCGTACTTCGCCTACGGACTCGGCGCAACGTTCCCCTTCGTCATCGGCTGGCTCGCGCCGTCTATCACGGCGACCGCCGGCACGTGGTTCCTCTCGCCGGAGGAGCGACGGCAGCGCATCATCGACTGGCTCGACTCGCACGGCGATGCCCTCAGCGACCCCCGTTTGGTCGAACTTGTTCGCCTCGCGGCGATGAGCACCGACGAGATCGGTGCCGGCATGGTGCACCTGCCGCCGCAGCTCATCGGTCTCTTCGGCAGCGAAACCCTCGGAGTGCTCGGCCTCTCCGCGAGTGCCGGCATAGTGACGATGGTCGCGCGTGCGTTCGGCGGCGCGACCGAGACGCCGGTGACGGTGAATCGCACGGGCTCGAATGTGCACGCTGCTGCACCCACCGGAATGGAAGACCGGGCGAAGCGCATCCCCGCCCACTCGTCCCAGATCAGAATCGAACGCTACGAGATCCCCGGAGAGCCCGACCGCTTCGAGGTGTATGTCGGGGGCACCCGCGACGGGTCCCTCATCGCGACCGACGAACCCTTCGACATGTCGAGCAACCTCACCGCGATGGCGATGGGCGACGCTGGCTCTGTGCGGGCCGTGGAGATGGCGATGGAGGAGGCTGGAATCACGGCCGAAACCCCCGTGCAGTTCACCGGGTATTCGCAGGGGGCGATCGTCGCCGTGACGCTCGCCAACTCCGGCGACTACGACACCCGTGGGATCTTCACCGTCGGCGGCCCCACCGGCCAGCTCGACGTCCCCGACGACACCCCGTACCTCGCGCTCGAACACTCGGAAGATGTGGTGGTGGCGCTCGGCGGGCACCACGCTGACGTCGATACGGTCGTCGTGCAGCGCTCGCTGTTTAGCGACACGGCGGTGCCGAACACCTCGCAGTTGCCCGCCCACGAGCTGCAGCGCTACCGCGAAAGCGCTGCGCTGCTCGACACTGCGACCGAAGTTCGGGTCGTCGGGGTGCGCGAGAGCATGGATGACTTCACGCGAGGAGCACAGAGTGTCACGTCGACAACGTGGCAGGCGAAGCGTGCGCACGCCGGTGGTTGAGAGTGACGCCCTAGCGGCGCCGCATCTCGCTGCCGACGACGGGGCGCACGACGACCGAGATGAGCCAGCTCAGCAACGCGAGCACAAGGGCGCCGAGTACACCCCACCAGAACCCATCGACGACGAGGCCAAAACCGATCAGGTCGGAGACCCAGGCGACCAGCAGCAGGAGGAGGCCGTTGACGATCAGCGCAATGAGCCCGAGGGTGAGGATGTAGAGGGGGAACGCGACAATGCGGATGAAGGTGCCGATCACGCCGTTGATGACACCGAAAATCAGGGCGACCAGCAAGAAGGTGAGCACCGTCGCAAGGGTGTCGCCCTCCTCGTAGGACACGACCCTGACCCCGCCGACGATGAGGGTCGTCAGCCAGAGGGCGAACGCGTTGATGAGGAGGCGGAGAAAGAATCGCATGCGACCACTATCTCAGCCCGCCCTGCGAACGACAATGAACGCGAGGCGGCGACGCGGAGGCGAACCGTAGAGTTGAGAGCGTGAGCAGCAACGAGCAGGCGCCAGTGCGCATCCGCCCAGAGATCCTCCAGTCGGTCGCCTATCAGCAGGGCAAGGCGGCACCGCCCAATGCCTTCAAGCTGTCGTCGAACGAGAATCCCTACCCGACGCATCCGGCGATCATGGCGGCCATCGCCGACACGCACCCCAACCGGTATCCGGATGCCCGTGCTGGCGAAGTGTGTCAGCGCCTTGCCGAGGTCTACGGTCTCGACGCTGCGCAGGTCCACGTCGGCGCCGGCTCGGTGTCGGTGATCGGGCAGCTCATCGCTGCCGTGGCCACCACGGGCGATGAGGTGCTGTACTCGTGGAGGTCGTTCGAGGCCTACCCCGGGCTCGTCACGGTGACCGGCGCTACGAGTGTGACGGTGCCGAATCGCGCCGACCACAGTCACGACATCGATGCGATGATCGCGGCGGTGACGCCACGCACGCGCGCCATCATCGTGTGCTCCCCCAACAATCCGACCGGCACGATCGTGACGCGCGACGAGTTCCGTCGCCTCATGGCCGCGGTGCCATCGGATGTGCTCGTGCTGCTCGACGAGGCCTACATCGAGTTCGTCAGCGACCCCGACGCGGTCCGCGGCACCGAACTCCTTGGCGAATTCGACAACCTCGTGGTGCTCCGCACGTTTTCAAAGGCGTATGGGCTCGCGGGGCTCCGCATCGGCTACGGACTGGGGCATCCGGTGGTGCTCGGTGCCGCGCGGACCGCCGCGATTCCGCTCTCGGTCACCGAGGCGGGGCAGCGCGCCGCCCTCGTCGCGCTCGACCTGCAGGTCGAACTCCTGGCGCAGGTTGCTGAGATTGCTGCGCGACGCGACGACGTGTGGGATCGCCTCGAAGCGCTCGGCGCGGGGGTGCCGAAGCCGCACGGCAACTTCGTGTGGTTTGCCGCGGGCGAGCAGACTGCGGCCGTCGCCGAGGTGTTCCTGGCACACGGGATCGTCGCCCGGGTGTTCGCTGGCGAGGGCGTGCGGGTGTCGATCGGCGAAGAGGAATCTGTCGATACACTCCTAAGCGCTGCGGCGGAGGTTGTGGAACTTCTTGCATCAGCGGCACAGATGCCCGCGTTAGATTAGAACCTTGTTGCGCCTGACCGGCGTGCAGGCCACGACCCCGAGACCCAAGGACAGCGAGGTCAGCAGCGTGGAAGAAGCCCCAAGCATGGTGCAGGTGCTCACCCCGAGCGGGGAGCTGCGCACGGATGACGTCGCCGCCGAATACCTCCAGTACATCGAGGCGCTCGACGAGCCTCAGCTCGAACGGTTCCACCGTGACATGGTGCTGAGCCGTCACGTCGACATGGAGGCCGAGAACCTGCAGCGTCAGGGGCAGATGGCGCTCTGGCCGCCGAATCGCGGCCAGGAGGCCGCCCAGGTTGGTTCGGCCCACGCTGCCCTCCCCCAGGACCACATCTTTCCCGCCTACCGTGAGCACGCCGTCGGAATGGTGCGCGGCCTCGACCCCGTGAAGATCGTCGAGATGATGCGCGGCAACAGCCACGGCGGCTGGGACCCTGCAGCGACCAACAACTTTCACCTCTACACGCTCGTCATCGGCTCGCACGCCCTCCACGCGACCGGCTACGCCATGGGCATCGCGCTCGACGGCACCGTCGGCACGGGCGACCGCAGCACGGATGAAGCCGTCATCGTGTATTTCGGCGACGGCGCGACATCCCAGGGTGATGTCAGCGAAGCGTTTGTGTTTGCCGCGAGCTACCAGACCCCCCAGGTGTTCTTCATCCAGAACAACCAGTGGGCCATCTCGGTGCCTGTGAGCGTGCAGTCGCGCGTGCCCCTCTACCTGCGCCCGCGAGGCTTCGGCATCCCGAGCGTGCAGATCGACGGCAACGACGTGCTCGCGAGCTACGCCGTTTCGGCGAAGCACCTCGACGATGCGCGCGCGGGCAAAGGCCCGAGCCTTATCGAGGCGATCACCTACCGGATGGGGGCGCACACCACTTCCGACGACCCCACGAAATATCGCACGAGCGACGAGGAGCAGTCGTGGGGTGCCCGCGACCCCATCGCCCGCTATGAGGCCTATCTTCGCGGACGCGGGGCATCCGATGCCTTCTTTGCCGAGGTGACGCGCGAGGCCGAAGACCTCGCCGCCGACGTGCGCCGCCGCACGCTCGCGCTCGAGGCGCCGCCCGTGTCGCTCGCGTTCGAGCACGTCTACAGCGAACCGCACCCCGTGACCGAGGCGCAGCAGCGCTGGTTGCGCGACTACGAGGCATCCTTCGGAGGCGACGCATGAGCGAGCAGGACGTAATAGCCGAGATTGAGGCTGCCGAGATCGAGGCAGCATTGACCGGCACTTCGGATGCCGCGACCGCCGCCGATGTGCGTGAGCTGCCACTCGCGAAGGCGCTCAATGCGGGGCTTCGCGCGGCGCTCGCCGATGACGACCGTGTGCTGCTCATGGGCGAGGACATCGGGCCGCTCGGCGGGGTGTTCCGCGTCACCGAGCACCTGCAGCGTGACTTCGGCGCGAAGCGGGTCATGGACACGCCCCTCGCCGAATCCGGCATCATCGGTGCCGCCATCGGGCTTGCCATGCGCGGGTACCGGCCCGTGTGCGAGATCCAGTTCGACGGCTTCATCTTTCCCGGCTTCGACCAGATCACGACGCAGCTCGCCAAGATGACGAACCGCCACCAGGGCGCCATGTCGATGCCCGTCGTCATCCGGGTTCCCTACGGCGGTCACATCGGCGCGGTCGAGCACCACCAGGAGAGCCCCGAGGCGTATTTTGCCCACACGGCCGGCCTGCGGCTGGTGAGCCCGAGCACGCCGCACGACGCGTACTGGATGATCCAGGAGGCCATCGCGAGCAACGACCCCGTGCTCTTCTTCGAGCCGAAGAGCCGCTACTGGCACAAGGGCCCGGTCGACTTCGCCGCGAACCCCGCCGCCCTCCACTCGAGCAAGGTCGTCCGCACGGGCACCGATGTCACGCTCGTCGGCCACGGCGCCATGGTGAATGTGCTCATGCAGGCCGCCGAGATCGCCCAGGTCGAGGGCACGAGCATCGAGGTCGTCGACCTGCGCTCACTCTCCCCCATCGACTACGCCCCCATCCTCGAGTCGGTGCGCAAGACGGGTCGACTTGTCGTCGCATCCGAGGCGCCAGGGTTTGTGAGCATCCCCTCCGAGATCGCCGCGACCGTGACCGAGCAGGCGTTCTATTCGCTCGAGGCTCCCGTGCTTCGCGTTTCGGGCTTCGATACGCCCTTCCCGCCTGCGAAACTGGAGACCGCCTACCTGCCAGACGCCGACCGCGTGCTCGAAGCGGTTGACCGGGCGCTCGCCTACTGAGACCAGATCGCCCGACCCGGCGCCCACACGCCGGCCGGGCATCAAGACAAGGACCACCGTGAGCACCTCAGAATTTCTCCTCCCCGACGTCGGCGAGGGCCTCACCGAGGCCGAGATCGTCTCGTGGCGGGTCAAAGCGGGCGACACCGTGACGGTGAACCAGGTCATCGTGGAGATCGAGACGGCGAAGTCGATCGTCGAGCTGCCGTCGCCCTTCAGCGGCATCGTGCGCGCCGTGCTCGTCGATGAGGGTGCCACGGTCGATGTCGGCACGCCCATCATTTCCGTCGCGACCGACGGCGAAGCGGAGGCTCCAGATCAGGCCCCGGATGCTTCGGCAGAGACGGTTGCCGACACCGCCGACACCATCTCCCGCGAGCGTGCCGATGATGCCCCAGGCGCGGTTCTCGTGGGCTACGGGCTGAAGGGGCATGTGAGTTCGCGCCGCAACCGCTCACCCTCTGCCTCTGCGCCAGTGCGCCCATCGCGCGTGCCGGCTGCGGCCGCGGCATCCGTCATCGCGAAGCCGCCGATCCGCAAGCTCGCCAAAGATCTCGGGGTGGAGCTGTCGACTGTGAATCCGACGGGGCTGGCTGGCGAGATCACGCGTGAAGACGTGGTGCGCGAAGCGTCGCAGGCGAGCGTGTTCCGCAACATCGAGACGCCGGCATGGGGCAGCGACCGTGAGGAGTACATCCCAGTCAAGGGTGTGCGCAAGGCGATCGCGACCGGCATGGTGAAGAGTGCCTTCACGGCGCCGCACGTCGGGGTGTTCGTCGATGTGGATGCGACGCGCACGATGGAATTCGTGAAGCGCCTCAAGAACTCCCCCGACTTCGCGGGCGTCAAGGTCTCCCCCATGCTCGTCATGGCGAAGGCCATGATTTGGGCGGTGCGCCGCAACCCCACCGTGAACTCGACGTGGACCGACGAGCAGATCATTGTGCATCACTACGTGAACTTCGGGTTCGCGGCGGCAACCCCGCGCGGGCTCGTCGTGCCGAACATCAAGGATGCGCAGGAGCTTTCGCTGCGCGACCTCGCGCAGGCGATCGAGTCGATGACGAATGTGGCGCGCGACGGCAAACTGCAGCCGAGCGACATGGCAAACGGCACCATCACGGTGACGAACATCGGCGTCTTTGGCATGGACACGGGCACGCCGATCCTCAACCCCGGCGAGGTCGGCATCGTCGCCCTCGGCACCATCAAGCAGAAGCCGTGGGTGGTCGACGGCGAGGTGCGCCCGCGGTTTGTGACGACCCTCGGGGCGAGCTTTGACCACCGAGTGGTCGATGGGGATGTTGCGAGCCGGTTCCTTGCCGACGTCGCGAGCATCATCGAGGAGCCTGCCCTCCTGCTCGACTGATTCGGCGGCTGGCGACCTTCGGCAGCTGGTGACCGTTTTGACAATGGTTATCAATAGCTTTAGCGTTGTGCTCGGCCGCACCGAGCCACAGTCATCGAGCTAGACAGGGAACCTTCCACATGAAGGGCACCATCCGCACCATCGCCATTGTCGTCAGCGGCGCAACCGCGCTCGCTCTTGCCGGCTGCGCACCGAGCACCTCATCGGCTGACGACGAACTCAGCATCGTCGCCTCCACCGATGTCTACGGCGACATCGCCGCCACGATCGCCGGTGACCGCGCGACCGTGACGAGCATCATCTCCGGCACCGCACAAGACCCCCACAGCTACGAAGCGACCGCGCGGGACCAGCTCGCGCTCTCCCGCGCCGACCTCGTGATCGAAAACGGTGGAGGGTTCGACCCCTTCATCGACACCATGCTCTCGGCCATCGACACCGAGCCGGACGTGCTCACGGCAACCGCAATCTCGGGGCTCTTTCCTGATGAAGAGGCGCATGAGCACGCCGAAGATGAGCATGCTGACGACGAGCACGCCGATGACGAGCATGCCGAGGATGAGCACGCCGATGACGAGCATGCCGAGGACGAGCACGCCGAAGACGAAACAGCCGACGATGACCACGCCCACGGCGACGGCAACGAGCACGTCTGGTACAGCCTTGAGACGGTGGCGCTGCTGGCGGACGAGATCGCGCACCACCTCGGGGAGCTCGACCCCGAAGGGTCCGAGGCCTATGAGGAGAACGCTGCAGCCTTCACCGCCGGCATCGACGACCTCATCGAGCGGGTGCATGAGCTCCGTGACATCCACGGCGGCGTGTCTGTCGCGGTCACGGAACCGGCGCCCCTGCTGCTTTTCGAAGAACTCGGCCTCGTCAACGCGACCCCCGAAGCGTTCAGCAGTGCGATTGAGAACGGCACGGATGTCGCGCCCGCCGTGCTGCTCGAAACCCGGGCTCTGCTCGAGGAGGGCACCGTGCAACTGCTCGCATACAATGGGCAGACTGCCGGCGCCGAGACTGAGCAGCTCCTTGCGCTTGCCGAGGCCGAAGGGATTCCGGTGGTCGTGATCGCCGAGACCCTGCCGGATGACACCAGCTACCTCGACTGGATGGGCGAGACCATCGACGCGATCGACGCCGCCCTGCAGTAGCGGCGCGGGTGCCCAGCGAGCACCCACCACCAACAAGGACACCATGACCGAGCAGCCAGTGCTGAGCTTGCGCTCCGCGACGCTCGCCTTCGGCGACCGCATGCTGTGGAGCAAACTCACGCTCGACGTGCAGCCGGGGGAGTTTGTGGCCGTGCTCGGCCCGAACGGCACCGGCAAGACGAGCCTGCTCAAGGCGATCCTCGGGCAGCGCGAACTCACCTCCGGCACCATCACGCTGAAGGGGGAACCGGTGCGCCGCGGAAGCCTCGGCATCGGCTACATCCCGCAGCAGAAACTCATCGAGCAGGGCACGCCACTGCGCGCCCGCGACCTCGTCACGCTCGGCGTCGATGGCCACCGCTGGGGTTTGCCCGTGACCTCCGCCACCACGCGCCGCCGGGTCGATGAGGTGCTCGCGAGCGTCGGGGCAACGGCGTTTGCGAACGTTCCGGTCGCGATGCTCTCGGGCGGGGAACAGCAGCGCATCCGCGTCGGCCAGGCGGTCGCCGGCCGCCCCGAACTGTTGCTCTGCGATGAGCCGCTCAGCTCACTCGACCTCAACCATCAGCAGGTCGTGAGCGACCTCATCGATGAGCAGCGCCGCGACACCGGGGCCGCCGTCGTTTTCGTCACCCACGATGTGAACCCCATCCTCGACAAGGTCGATCGGGTGCTCTATCTCGCTGGCGGGCGCTTCCGGGTTGGCACCCCGTCGGAGGTGCTGCGCTCCGAAGTGCTCTCATACATGTACGGCACCCCCATCGAGGTCATTCGCACCCGCGGTCGCGTTGCCGTGCTCGGGGCGCCGGAGGGCTACGGTGTGCACGACCACCTCGAACACCACCACGATGAAGCGTGGCTGCGATGAACCCCGACCTGTGGGCGCAACTCTTCGATTTCACCGACTACGGTGACCTGCTCTACCTCGTGCGCAACTCCATCATCGCGGGCGCCGTGCTCGGCATCGTCGGCGGCCTCATCGGGCCCTTCGTCATGAGCCGTGACCTCGCCTTCGCGGTGCACGGCATCAGCGAACTCTCGTTTGCGGGCGCGGCCGCAGCGCTCCTGCTTGGCATCAACGTCGTCGCCGGGTCGATCGGCGGGTCGCTCGCCGCCGCGCTCATCATCGGGATTCTCGGGGCACGCGCACGCGAACGCAACTCCATCGTCGGCGTCATGATGCCATTCGGGCTGGGGCTCGGCATACTCTTTCTTGCCCTCTACGAGGGTCGCACCGCCAACAAGTTCGGCCTCCTCACGGGCCAGATCGTGTCAGTCGACAACCCGCAGCTCGGCCTCCTCGTCGCCATCGCCGTCGTAGTCATCATCGGCCTCATCATCATGTGGCGCCCCCTCACCTTCGCGAGCGTCGACCCGGATGTCGCGGCCGCCCGCGCCGTGCCCGTCACGGGCATCTCGATCGCCTTCATGGTGCTGCTCGGTCTCGCGACGGCCATCAGCATCCAGATCGTTGGCGCGCTGCTCGTGCTTGCGCTGCTGGTGACCCCGGCCGCCGCCGCCATGCGCGTGACCTCGTCGCCGCTCATCACCCCCATCCTCAGCGTAATCTTTGCCGTGGTGTCGGTTGTCGGCGGCATCCTGCTCTCGCTCGGCGGCGCCCTACCGATCAGCCCGTTCGTCACGACCATCTCGTTCGCGATCTACCTCGTGTGCCGTCTCGTGGGGTGGCAGCTCGACCGTCGCGGGCTCAGTGGGCGCCGCGCCGCCCAGCGCAACACGCTGAACGGGGTGACTGCATGAAGCGCAACACTTGGCAGCGTGAGGCGGTGCGCGAGGCGCTCGGCACTGGCGGCGGATTCGTGAGCGCGCAGTCGCTGTATGCCTCGTTGCGCGACGGCGGCAGCACGATCGGGCTTGCCACGGTCTACCGCGCCCTCACCCAGCTCGTCGGTGATGGCGAGGCCGACAGCCTCCAGCTCGAGGGCGAGAGCCTGTATCGCGCGTGCGCTTCGACCGGCCACCACCACCACCTCATCTGCCGTCGCTGCGGCGACACGGTCGAAATCCAGGCGGATGCCGTCGAATCGTGGGCGCGCTCGGTCGCGGCACAGAACGGCTATACCGAGGCAGAGCACGTCGTCGATGTCTTCGGGCTGTGCCCGGCGTGCACGGCGGCGGGTCGGGAGGCGACGTCGTCAGGCGCGCAGGTTTGAGAAAACGCCGCCCACCGCGTACCATGTTCAGGTTGAGCAATCTGCTCACAGTGTGATCTCCCACCCAAACGCAGTTTCAGGGTGTTGGGTCATGCCGACAAGAGATCTTGGGTAAGGCAGACCGCCTTACGGTATCGAGAAGAGGGCACCCATGGCAGCAACCTGCCAGGTGACCGGAGCCGTTCCCGGCTTCGGACACAACATTTCACATTCGCACCGCCGCACGAAGCGCCGCTTCGACCCGAACGTGCAGAAGAAGACGTATTACGTTCCGTCGCTTCGCCGCAACGTGACCTTGACGCTCAGCGCCAAGGGCATCAAGGTGATTGACGCTCGGGGCATCGAGTCGGTCGTCAAGGACCTGCTCGCACGTGGGGAGAAGATCTGATGGCAAAAGCACAGGACATCCGTCCGATCATCAAGCTGCGTTCCACGGCTGGAACCGGGTACACCTACGTGACCCGCAAGAACCGCCGCAACAACCCCGACCGTCTCGTGCTGAAGAAGTATGACCCTGTCATCCGCAAGCACGTCGAATTCCGTGAGGAGCGCTAAACCATGGCGAAGAAGAGCATGATTGCCAAGAACGAGCAGCGCAAGGTCATCGTTGCGCGGTACGCCGCAAAGCGTGCCGAGCTGAAGAAGGCCCTGGTCGACCCGACCTCGACCGATGAGCAGCGTGAGGCAGCCCGCCTGGGTCTCCAGAAGCTCCCCCGCAACGCCTCGCCCGTCCGCCTCCGCGGCCGTGACGCGATCGATGGTCGTCCCCGTGGATTCCTCCGCGAGTTCGGCGTCTCCCGTGTTCGCTTCCGTGACATGGCGCACCGGGGCGAATTGCCTGGAATTACCAAGTCAAGCTGGTAAGTTCGGGCTGGAAACCGGGGCAGTCACTACGACGACTCTGAGTTCCATGCCAACCAATCGAGATACAACGACTGTTCTCACGAGCAGCCATGTTTGTACTGCAGAGCACAACGTCCGAGGAGGACTACTAAATGGCTGACAAGTCACTCAACCGCACTGAGCTCGTCGCTGCTGTCGCAGCTGCCTCCGGCCAGAGCCAGGCCGCCGTCAACTCCACGCTCGACGCCCTCTTCAACACGGTCGCCGAAGAGGTCGGCAAGGGCACGAAGATCACCATCCCCGGATGGGTCTCCTTCGAGCGCACCCACCGTGCCGCACGCGCGGGCCGCAACCCCTCCACCGGTGAGGCGATCCAGATCGCTGCCGGCTACGGCGTCAAGGTTTCCGCTGGTAGCAAGCTCAAGGCCGCCGCGAAGTAACTTCTCGCCAGCCTGTCACGAAGGCGCTCACCCCTCGGGGTGGGCGCCTTCGTCGTTCCCGTGGTGTTCACGGATTTCCCGTCCGCGGTCGACCAGTTTCTGCTCCCGGTCCCGGGTCTTCTCGATCTGACGGGTGTCGCGTCGGCGCAGTTGGATGCGCTCCTCCGCGACGATGCCGCCCTGGAGTTGACGGCCGCGCTCCAGTTCGGCGTCGAACTCTGCACCGAAGAGCAGCGAGAGGTTCGCGATCCAAAGCCAGAGCAGCAGCACGATGATGCCGCCGAGGCTGCCATAGGTGGCGTTGTAGTTGCCGAAGTTCGAGACGTAGAAGAAGAACCCGAGCGACGCGAGCGATAACGCTGCAAGCGCGAGGGTGCCGCCGGGGCTCAGCCACCGCCGCCTCGGCTGACGCACGTTTGGTGTGGCGTGATAGAGCACGGCGACGAGCAGCACCGCGACGACGGCGAGCACCGGCCACCTGGCCACATTCCACACCGCGAGAACGGTGTCGTCGAGTCCGAGTGCAGCGCCAATGGCCTGGGCGACCGGTCCGGATGCGACGAGCACGAACGCCACAATGAGCGCGATCAGCAGCATGGCGAGGGTGATGCCGATCATGATCGGGCGCAGAATCCAGAGGGGGCGACCCTCGTCAACCTCGTAGATGCGATTCATGGCCCTGGCGAACGCGTTGACGTAGATGGATGCCGTCCAGAGCGCGCCGGCGATTCCGACACCGAAGGCGAAGCCGGCACCCGAAAACTCTGTGAGCTCGGTGAGGAAGCCTTCGATGACATCGACGACGGAGGGGGTGGCCAGCGTGTTGATGATGTCGAGGAAAACATCCACGATGCGCTCGCTCTGGCCGAAGAGGCCCAGTGTGGAGACTAGGGCGAGGAGCGCGGGAAAGATGGAGAGGAGCGCATAGAACGTCAGCGCGGCGGCGAGGGTGATGCAGTCGTCGTCGAGAAACTCGCGCACGCTGCGTTTTGCGGCATACGCCCACGTCGCCGGGGCAATGTCGACAAGCCTCGGCACGCTGATTCCGTGCGATTCGGTGCGCTGCTTCGCCATTGGTACCTCCCCTTCGACTCTAGGCGTGCCCTGCAGCGCGACCCTGGCCCACCCCGTTGGCGGCCGCATCGAGCACGAGTTCGACCGTGCGGCGGTCGCCGAGAATGCGAAAGTGCCCGCCGACAGGCAGGCGCACGTTGTCGGCACCCGGCAGCTCGCTGCCCTCCGGGATGTGCGGATCGAAAACCCCGTACACGGATCGGATGCACGTGTTGATGCCGCGCTCCTCCGAAAGGTGCAGCGTGGTGGGCTCACGAGGGGAGAACGCACGGAGGCTCGGCATGAGCATGAGGCGCGCGTAGCGGGAACCGAAGAACGGCGTGCACACTGCGACCATCGATGTGATGCGCTCACCCACCCCCTCATCGAGCATGAGGAATTTGCCGATGAGCCCGCCCTTGCTGTGCGCGACAATGACGACATCGCGCAGGTCGTGCGACGCGAGGTAGTCGGCGATGACGGAGGCGGAGACGGTGACCGACCTGCGGTTGTGGCGCAGCGCCGTCATGACGTGAACGGGGTGGCCGGCGTCATGCAACGCCGTGACAATGGGCTGCATGAACCGCCACGTCTCGTAGATGCCGGGGATGATGACGACCGGTCGCCGGTCGCCGTCGGCAAAGCGTGACGGCCGAGGCCCCGGCAGCAGGCTTCGCACCTGCCACCACCCGGCATACGCGTAGTCGAGCCACCACCAGAAGGCGCGCCGAATCACGAGTCGTCCAGCATCGCCCGGGCGAACGTTTCGGCGGTGAAGCGCGTGATGGCTGCAGCGACCGACCCTGGGGCGGCGTGCTGCAGCACGTGCGCTCGACCCGCGAGCTGCAGGAGCCGGGCATCCGGTGCTGCGGCGACGAGCTGGCGGCAGAACTCGGGGCTTGCGACGGGATCGTGTTCACCGCGGAGCACCAGCACAGGGCAGGCGACATCGCGGATGCGCTGCTCAGTGGGGTAGTCCATCATCGTCGGCAGCGTCTGCAAGTACCAGCGGGGGCCTGCGCGCAGGTAGTCGCTGAAGACAAGCGCATTCGCGCCGACGGGTTCGCGCAGACCGTCGAGCGTGAGGGCGAGCGCCTGCTGGAGCACAGAGCGGCGGCGCGGGTCAACGACGGGCCCCATGAGCACGAGACGCTCGACAAGCTCTGGCCTCTGGCGGGCGAGCTCGATCGCGAACTGGGTACCCATCGAATGGCCGACAATGGTGGCGGATGCGACGGCCAGCGTGTCGAGCGTCGCCCCGATGATGCGCGCGTGATCCTCCACCGCGAGGGCGTGCTCGGGTCGCGGGGTCGAGCCGAACCCCGGCAGGTCGATGGCATGCACCGTCGCGGTTGCCGCCAGGCGGGCCTGCAGCCGCGCAAAGTAGCGGTGCGACATCCCGATTCCGTGAATGAGCACCACGACATGACCACGCGGTACTTCGGGGGAGGAGAAGACATCGACGTCGAGCTGTTCGACGGTCACTCGGGTGCGGATGGTAGGCATGGGGAGAGCGTACGCGCGAAGGATGGGAGCGCCGAGCGCGACGCCTGAGGCTTGGTCGCGTTCGCCCCCGACGGTAGAGTCTGCTTCGACGTCAACCAGAGGGGTAGCCGCAGCGCATGGAGAATCATCGACGACGCCTCTCTTCGGAGCGGGAGTCAGAGATCCTCGACGCTGCGCTGGTGCTGCTCGAAGAGGAGGGCTATCAGGGGCTCGCGATGCCCGCCGTCGCGGCGAGGGCACGGTGCAGCACCGCGACGCTGTATCGACAGTGGAATGGCAAGTCTGGATTGGTCGCAGCGGCGCTGCAGGCTCGTCGCCCCAACGTGCCAGACGTTCCGAATACGGGGACACTCCGGGGTGACCTCGCGGCTGTCGTCGGACAGCTCGCCTCGCTGGCCGAATCCGAGTTGGCGCTGCTTGCCGCCCTCACGCACGCGTCGATGCGCGATGATCAGCTCGCATTGACCATCCGTCGGGAGCTGGCTGCGCCTGCGGTGACGCCGCTCGACCGGGTGTTCGACCGTGCGGTCGAACGCCGCGAGATTGATCTTTCAGATCAGACGAGGCGCTATACCCATCATGTGATGATGTCGATCTTTCTCGCGCGACACCTCGTTGAGGGCAGCAGTCCCGATCGTCGTTACCTTGAGGGCTTCGTTGACACCATCCTGATGCCAGTGCTCGGCGCCCGCCCAGGGGCGGCGTCACCTGACACTTTGCATTGACGTCACCTGACACTTTGCATTGACGTCACCTGAAACTTTGCATTGAGGAGGGCGAGCGCGCGCGGTCGAGCTTGCCATCTCTCGCGGAGAGCACTATCGTCTCCATCGAAACACTTTTGTTTCGTTGGATTTGGTCAATGTCGACGGGAAGCGATTGATGAGCACACAGGTAGTCGCGACCGAGCGCGTGGACGAGGCCCCGGGGCGGGGCATCGGCCCCGACCGCTACAAGCTGGCGCTTCGCCACCATCCGGCTGGAGTCGTGATCGTCACTGCGGCCGGGCCGCACGGACCGGTCGCGCTGACCGCGACGAGTTTCATCTCCCTCAGTGCCCAGCCGCCGCTCGTCGCGTTCTCGCTATCAGACATGTCGTCAGCTGCCGGCGTGTTGCGCGACGCATCGACGCTCGTGATTCACATGCTCTCGGCAGACGACCTGGATCTCGCTCGTCTCGGTGCCACCAGCGGAATCGATCGCTTCGCCGATCGCGATTCTTGGTCGACATTGCCGACAGGCGAGCCCTACTTCTGTGGTCCGGCGAACCGTCTTCGGGGCGAGGTCGTGACCACGCTGCGCATGGGGGGCTCCACCCTTGTCGTCGTGGGCGTGCTCGATGCTGAGATCGACGAAGATCCGAACCGCAAGCCGCTCGCGTATGTGAATCGGCAGTGGTTTCAGCTTGACCCCGCCGAGGCAATCGGATGACCACGCCGTAAGACCTCGTGGGCGTGCTGAGCAAGAGCACCCCCCATCTATCCCGAATAGAAACGAAACACTGTCGTTTTGACAAGCACTAGGAGATTGCAATGAATCAACCCGCAGGCGCTGTAATGCCGCCGCCCCCCTTTCCCACTGCCCCGGTCGGTTCTATCGAATCCCCGTGGCTTACCGATGCTGGTCGCGAGATTCGCGATCGTGTGCGCGAACTTATCCCCCTCATTCGCGAGGATGCCGCTGAGGGCGAGCGCATCGGATCATTGACGCCGCGCGTGCTTGAGGCGCTCAACGAGGCCGGCATCTACAAGATGAGCATGCCGTACGAGTGGGGTGGCTCTGCTCTTGGCACCCGTGACCTCATTGAGGTCGTCGCAGCGCTCGGCGAAGGCGACGGATCGGCCGGCTGGGCATCGTTCGTCGGCGTCGGCGTGAAGAACCTTCTGGCGCTTGATGACGAGGTTGTCGAAGAAGTCCGCATCGACACCGAAAACTGGGTCGGCCCTGCAATCGTGGGTGCCTCGGTGTTTGCGACCAATGTCGGCAGTGGTCGCCGGGTCGATGGTGGCTGGATGGTTTCGGGCCGCTGGGCCTTCGGCAGCGGTTGCAAGCACGCGCGGTGGGCTCTGGTCGGCATCGAATACGACCCGTCGACGCATCAGGGCTCTGGCCGTGCCGCCGTGCTCCTCGAGCGCGACCAATACGAGATCGTGGATGACTGGCACGTTGCTGGTCTGTCTGGCTCCGCGAGCAACAGCCTCAAGGTCACCGACGAGGTGTTCGTTCCAGAGCGTCGCTACATCGACCTCTCGGAGTACCCGCTTCGCTTCCAGCACCTTCACGAGCGCTACACCGGCCCGGCCTACCAGCAGCGCGGCACCGCACTGCTTATCTCGGTGGCGCTCGCCAATGTGGCAATCAACATCGGTATGGCGCGGGGCACGCTGAGCTGCTTCTCGGAGCAGGCGCTCAAGCGCAAGCCGTTCAGCCTTCCGTACCCCACCGTTTCTGAAATGGTGAGCGCGCAGGTTGCAGCAGGCAAGGCGCTCGCAATGATTGACGTTTCGGCGGCAACCGTCGAGGGCATCGCCGATCAGGTTGATGCTCGCGCTGCAGAGGGCCTCGACTTCTCCCACGAAGAAGAGAGCAGAATCAGCCTGGCTCTGGCCTATGCAGCCAACCTGTGTGAAGACGCCATCATCCTCCTGCAGAGGACGCTCGGCTCGTCGACCGTTGTGCTCAGCAACCCGATCCAGCGTTTTGCTCGGGATGCCCGCGTGCTCACCTCTCACGGGGCTATTCGCCTCGATCCTCAGGCCGAAATCAACGGTCGCCGGCTTCTCGGGCAGCCCCCGTTCGCCATGTTTGGTGGCGCTGTGCCAGAACGCCGCGCTGAAACCCATGGAGCCCCTGGCAACCTTCCTCCCATGCCTGGCAATCTCCCGGACATGGGCAACCTTCCCCCCATGCCCGGCAACCTCCCGGACATGCCAGGCACTCCTCCGGATTTTCCCGGTGCCTTTCCAAACAACAAGGAGAACTAGTGAACGACTTCGAGATCGTTGGCGGCGTCGCCGAGATCCACAACCCAGAGCTCTACTCCACTTGGATCGACCGCGAGGACTTCAAGGAGGCAGTTGCCGCGCATCCTTCGCCGGAGATCGCTGCCATCAAGCGTCTCTGCGTCGACTTCGAGGCCGACATGGCCAGGATCGTGCGTGACAACACGGTGCAAGAGAACGTCACCGAGGTCATGGAGCGGTACGTTTCGGGTGAGCGGTACATCCAGCACGACCCGAACGCGCCCGGCGATGGCCGCGACGCTCTCATCGAGTACTTCAAGATGGTGCCGACCGACACCGGAGTGGTGCCACCGCCCGTCGTCTCAGTGTCGGTCGATGGTGAGCTTGCGACCATCATGATGAGCATGCCGTTGCCTGACCCGGTCGAACCGGGCAAGACCTACAAGTGGTACATGATCACCACCTTCCGGGTGCGCAACCTCCAGTTCGTCGAGCACTGGACGACCATGCGCAAGATGCCACCAGGGGTGCCGCAGCTCTAAGCGGGGAAGCGAGCCAGTTAGCGCTCGAACGCCGGCCCCCACGGGTACGTCTCGTATCCGTGGGGGATCGACGCCGTCATTCCCTCGCCCGGGAATGCCCCATTGAGAAAGACGTGCACCACGAGGCGCACGTGGATCTCAATGAGTTCATCACTCGGTGTGAATGGCGACGAGAGAATGTCGAACTGCAGCGTTGGTGCTGCCAGTCTCAGCAAGAAGATCGACCACTGGTCCGGGTCTGACAGCGTCACTTTGCGCTCCTCGGCCACGGCGACCAGGAACGGTGAAAGAATCTCGACGACGCTCGGGGTGCCAGCGTCGTTGCGCGCCACGTCGAGCACGCCTTTGAGCTCGCTTCGACGCTCATGCTCGGCGATGAGCACGCGGAAGAACGCGACGAGCTCGGGCGCTGTCGCGGCACGGACGACCTCGGTCAGCGCGATGGTGAGGCGCTGTTCGGTGCTGAGATCTGGGATGAGGTCGAGCGCGATGCGCAGCCGAGGCACGAGCGTTGACGAGGCATGCGCCATCACTGCGCGGAAGAGGTCTACCTTGTCGGTGAAGTGGGCGTATACGGTCGTCTTGGAGACGCCGGCCTTCGCGGCGACAGCATCCATCGACGTGCCGTCGAAGCCGTTTGCGAGCACCAGCTCCACCGCCGCGGCGTGGATTGCGTCGCGCTTCGACCGCTTGTTGCTCGCGCGTGATTGCGACATCGCTTCTCCTCGTCTTCGTGTCGCCTCGCACCCCGTGGTGACGAACCAAACCTACACTGACCAGTCCAGTTCACGCCGGAGCGATCGCGCTCAAATGTTGAGCCTTACGGGTAGTTCGCGTAGCCGAAGGGCACCGAATCTGTCGAGTCACCAAGGGGGAGCACTCCGTCGAGGAAGACGCGCACCACCAGTTCTGCGTGGAGGTGGAGAAGCTCTTCGGAGGGCACAAAATCGCTCGTGAGCATGTCGAACTGGAATGTCGGCGCTGCCAATCGAAGCAGAAAAACCGACAACAGGTCGGGATCTGCAAGCGTCACGCCCCGCTCCTCCGTCGCGGCGATGAGGAAGGGCGAGAGGATCTCGATCACGGTCGGCGTATCCATCTCGGTTCGAGCCTGCTTGAGCGCGTCGCGGAGCTCGCCGCGACGCCCCTGCTCAGCGATGAGCACGCGGAAGAAGGCGATGAGTTCCGGAGACGTTGCAGCACGAAGCACCTCGGTGAGGGCGACCGTGAGCCGCTGTGTGCTGCTGAGATCCGGGAGAGGATCGAGGGCCTTTTCGAGGTTGGGAAGCAGGGCCGCCGACGCGTGCACCATGACGGCGTGGAACAGCTTGCCCTTGTCTGCGAAGTGAGCGTAGACCGTTGTCTTTGACACTCCGGCCTTGACGGCGACGGCTGACATCGATGTGCCGTCAAACCCGTTCGCGAGCAGGATTTCAGCGGCAGCGTCGAGGATTGCATCGTGCTTCGTCGTCGTGCCGTGTGGGTGCGGTTGCGGCATGGCTCCTCCTCAACGTCATCGTCTGGCCAACACCGTACAGTACAGGTGAGAAGCGGCCACATCTCGCCAATCGCCGAGATGCGGCCGCTCACCAACTACATTCCGCTTGGATTTGCGGGGTCGACGCCGCTCCAGTGCTCGGCAAGGAGCCCGTCGCGCACCCGGTAGGCGTCATAGAGGTACCGCAGCTTCATGTCCCCGCTTGGTGTCGACTGGGGAATGCCAGCAGCGATGACAACGAGCTCTCCCTCTCCCATGAGGATTGCGGGAGGGATGCTCGCCGTCTCGGGAGTCTCAATTGCGCCATCAGGAAATATGGAGCGAACGAAGCCCTCGAGGCCCGCCCGGCCCTCTGGCAAGTGCGTCGTGTGCTGCGCGTAATCTTCTGCGACGAAGTCACGAACAGCATCGGCGTTGTGCGCATCGAAGACGCAGCGGTAGAAGTCCGCAACGACCCGCTTGTTCACCTTCGGATCGCCCTGCCCGACTTCGACAGGAGCGCGATCCGGGTTCGGGACGCCCGAACCGATCGGAGCGGACCCGATGGCATCGTTGTTCCACTCCTCCGTGATCACTCCATCGGTGACACGGAAGGTGTAGAACGTGAAGAAGTCCCCAGCGTCTCCGCGGTCTTCGTGAACAGCCACCGTGACGAGATCATCTTCGGCGATGATGAACTCGGGCGTGAACGTTTCGAGGTACGTGCTCAGACGCTCGATGGCGACGGCTTTGACATCCGCTGTCACTTCGACGGGGCCTTATTCTGCAGGCCAGCTGCGAACATGTCGAACGGCGCTTGGCCGAGGAGGCGGCGACCGGTGATCTCGGCCAAAGACTCCTGACGCAGTGCGCCGTGCGACAGAATGACCTGCGCGTCGCGGGAGTAGCGCTGGAGCGGATTTGAGAGCGCCATTGCCGACGATCCGATGATCCTGAGCCCGAGGTTGATCGACTCCTGGCACAGGGCACCGGCGTAGGCGAGATCCATTGAGCCCTGAGCTTCGGCATCCGCGCTGAAGTCGCCACCGGTCGTTGCGTAGTGATCGATCTGATCGGTGTACTGCAGCAGGGTTGCCTTCGCGATGTTGATCATCGCTCGCGCCTTGCCCGCGGCAACCTGTGCCGATGGCATCTCGGCGATCGAGGGGTACGGCGGGCTGAACGGCTTGCGCTTCTGGGCGAGGTCAGCGAAGACCTCGAAGGCGCCCTCAGCCATACCAACGAGGATCGCGATGTTCTGGGTTGCGACGGTGAGCATCGAGGCGCGGGCCCGAGCCTGATAGGCCAGCCCCTCGAAGCGTTCTGCCACCGAGTTCATGTGCATGGGAAGCTGCGCCATGTCGACGAAACGGGTGTCAGGCACGAACATCGGCTTTGGCGTGACGACAGAGTTCGAGTCGGAGGCGGCCATTCCGGAGACATGCCAGTCGTCGAGTGGCTCCAGCTCGGAGGGCTCCATCATCACGATGGCGTGACCCGAGCGATCGCCGTCGGTCCAGGCGACACCGCCAAACAGCCAGGCCGCGTCGTGGTTGCCCGAGGTGTAGGTCCACTTGCCCTCGACCTGCCAGCCGCCGTCCACGCGAGTGGCGGTGCCGGTGATCGCAGCGAAGGTCGAGCCACCCGCCGCGAGTGGTCCCGTGTGCGACTCCAAACGGCTGTACAGGTCGTCAACGAGCGGCTTCGGGAACGAGGTCACCATGCGGAGGCTGCAGGCGACGAAGAACGTCCACCCGGCAGAGGCATCGCCACGTCCGAGTGCGATGGCGATCTCGGCAAGATCGCGGGCGCCGAGGGCGTATCCGCCGTATTCGATGGGCGCAACTGACTTGTAAATGCCGATCTCGGTCAGTGCCTTGATGACCTCGGGCGAGAGCCGCCCATCGATCTCGGACTGTGGGGCGAGCTCGCGAATGGTTGGCAGGATCTTTTCGATCTCAGCTGCCATGCTCACGCCCTGCGGGGTGAGGTACCGAGCGGCGACGGGTTCTACTGGGCCGGCGGGCGCCTCTGGCGGCGGTCCGGGACGGTCATTGGTCACGTGGGATCTCCTTTGATTCGAACCCCCAGGATGTGCGGAGCGCACGCGTGTGGATTCATACGTATCATACTTCAAACTGTACGGTACAGTTCATCTTTCGCAAAAGGAACTCCCAGTTGCGAAATTTTGGCGACAGCGGCGCACATCCGCGCTCGCCTAGGCTTGATGGGTGATCAGGCTTGTACGCGTCGCCGGCCCAGCCGTGCTGCTGATGGTTGCGCTCGTGGCACTCATCGCCGCACTGGCGTACGGCGGTGGAGCGGATGCCGCGCCCATCACCGATCCAGGCGAAGTGGTGCGCTACGGCCTGCCGATCGCCAAGCTTTTTGTGGATCTCGGGGCGGCGGCGGCCATTGGTTCGCTCGTCCTCGCGTGCTTCGCGCTCGCGCGCGATGAAGCCGCGTGGGCACCAGCGATTGACATTGCTGCCGCGGGTGCCGGCGTGTGGACAGTCGCGTCGGCCGCGACGGGCTTTCTCACCTTCCTCAGCGTCTACCAGCAACCCATCTCGACGGATCCGGCGTTCGGTCAGGTGCTTGGCCAGTTCATCACCGAAACCGAGCTCGGCATCGCGTGGCTGGTGACCGTGCTTATCGCGGCTGCTGTTACCGCGCTCGCCTTCGCGGTGCGCCATCCGACCGCGGTCGCCTTCACCGCGGTGCTCGCTGTTGCGGGCCTCGTGCCCATGGCGACCCAGGGCCACGCCGCCGGCACAGCCGGCCATGATGCCGCCGTCAACGCGCTCGGCCTGCACCTTGTCTTCGCCGCGGTGTGGCTCGGCGGTCTCCTCGCGTTGGTGCTGCTGCAGCGCAAGCTCACGGGGGGCCGGCTTGTCGTCGTGCTCGAGCGGTATTCGACGCTCGCTCTTGTGAGCTTCATCGTCGTCGCCATTTCGGGCTACGTCAGCGCGGCACTCCGCGTCGGCGAATTCGACGCGTTGCTCACTCCGTACGGCGTCCTGGTGCTCATCAAGGTGCTCGCCCTGCTCGCGCTCGGGGCGTTCGGGCTCCTGCACCGCCGCTACGTCATCCGACGGATGCGCGCCGCCGGCCCCGACGGCGGGCGCGGCTGGTTCTGGTGGCTCGCGGTGGCGGAACTCGGGTTCATGGGCATCGCGTCTGGTGTGGCATCCGCCCTCGCGCGCACGGCGACGCCGGTGGGGGAGGAGCAGGCCGATCTCACCCCCGCGATGATCTTGACGGGCGAGCCTCTCCCGCCCGAGCTCACCCCCATGAGCTTCATCACCGAGTGGCGCTTCGACGTGCTGTGGACGCTCATCGCGGCGTTCCTCGCCTTCTTCTATCTCGCTGGGGTGTGGCGACTTCGCCGGCGCGGCGACCGATGGCCCGTGCTGCGAACCGTGAGCTGGATCGCCGGGCTCGTGCTGCTGTTTTACGTCACGAACGGCGCGCTCAACGTCTATGAGCGCTACCTCTTTAGCGTGCACATGCTCGGCCACATGCTGCTCACGATGATGATCCCGGTGCTGCTCGTGCCCGCCGCCCCCGTCACCCTGGCGTCGAGGGCGATCGCGAAACGCAACGACGGCAGCCGCGGCGTGCGCGAATGGCTCCTCTGGGCCGTGCACACCAGGGTCTCGGCCATTCTCACCAACCCGGTTGTCGCCGCCATCATTTTTGCCGGCTCGCTCTGGGTCTTCTACTACTCACCGCTCTTCCGCTGGGCCACGACCGAACACCTCGGCCACCAATGGATGCTCGTGCACTTTCTCATCAGCGGCTACCTCTTCGTCATGGCACTCATCGGCACCGACCCGGTGCCATACCGCGCGTCATACCCGCTGCGGCTCATCCTGCTGCTCGGCACCATGGCCTTCCACGCCTTCTTCGGTCTCGGCATCATGATGGGCGAAGGGTTGCTGCTCGCCGACTGGTACGGGGCGATGGGATGGGGCACGGATGCGCTCGCCGACCAGCAACGCGGTGGCGGCATTGCGTGGAGCGTGGGGGAGGTGCCCACCATCATCTTGGCCATCAGTGTCGCGATCGCCTGGTCTCGGAGTGACACCAAACTCTCGAAACGACTCGACCGCAAGGCCGACCGCGATGGCGACGCCGAGCTCAACGCCTACAACGACATGCTTGCGAAGACCGCCGAGCGCGACGCGAAGACGCCGCAGCGGTAGTTCCTCAGCGGTAAGCTTCTGCGCGGATTGGCGCTACCGGGGTGTGAGGGTGAGCCCGCCGTCGGCCGTGAACGTCACAAGGTAGGAGACGGCGAACGAGGTGCTCTCGGTGAACTGCGACACCGTGCCATCAAACAGGGACATGACGTCGACACTGAGGCTTGCGACGCCCGTGGTCGGCCCAACGATCCAGGTGCCAGCTTCTGTACCGGGCTCGATATCGACGGCCGGATAGTCGGTGATGCTCCAGGTTGGGGTGGAGGCGATGCGGTTTGCGATCGTCGTGCCGAACGGGCATCCGGTCGGTTGCAGCACCTGTTCCTGCGCGCAGCGGTCGAGGTAGGCGGCGAGTTCGTCTTCGACCGCATCTTCGAACTCTTGGCTCGCCTGCACCTCGAGCGTGAACTCTTCTCCGCGATGGGTTGTCGTGATCGGGAGGGTCGTTGCTTCGGCTTCGAGGTAGAGCGATTCGTGGTTGAAGGTATAGGCACCCGGCACGAGCACCTGGTAGCGGTTGATCTCGCCGGCACCCGATTGTGCAACGACGGGCACACCGTTGACCTCGAAATCGACAGTGTTGCGCGGAATCACCTCGACCACCGTGAGCGGCGATTCGGTGAACTCCCACCCCGAAAACACCGCCATATTTGGACCCGTATGCTGCACGACGAAGGTCGTGCGCCCGCGCTCGCCGTCGATGCGGTACGAGAAGGTCACGTGATGCTCGCCACCACCGCGGTCTTCATCATCGATGAGCTCGATGTCGCTGAGCGTGCCGAGCGCGTCGCGCCGCAGGAGCGCATCGCTTGCATCGTCATCGGCCTCGACGCCGGCCATTGCAACGATGGCGCTGACGTCGTGGCGCGCGAGCGACTGCAGATAGGCCGAAACGAATCCGGATGCTGAGAACACGGTCGCATTGAGCGCAATGACGGTCGCCGCGAAGGCGACGATGAGCAGGCCGAACGCGACGGCCCAGATGATCGCGAGCCGGGACGGGAGACTCTTCGTCTCCTCCACGGCGCCGGTCGTCATGGGCACAATCCTAGACTCCGGCGCGGCAGCCCTCGCCGAGCGGTGGGCGGGTAGATTGGGAGGGTTGTTCGGTCGGAGAGGTGGCGTATGAGCGAACTCACCCTGTCCGCCGAGCAGGCGGCCGTGTTCGACACGATCGAGCACACCCGCGAGAACATCTTCGTCACCGGTCGTGCCGGCACCGGCAAGTCGACCCTGCTGAATCACCTGGCGTGGAACACCTCGAAGCAGGTGGTGATCTGCGCTCCGACCGGGGTCGCCGCCCTCAATGTTGGCGGGCAGACCATCCATTCACTGTTCCGCTTGCCGATCGGGGTCATCGCCGATCACGACATCGAACAGAATGGCGAACTGCGCAAACTCCTCAACACGATCGACACCCTTGTGATCGACGAAGTATCGATGGTCAACGCTGACCTGGTCGATGCGATGGATCGAAGCCTGCGGCAGGCGCGGCAGCGGCGCAACGAGCCATTCGGTGGGGTGCAAGTCGTCATGTTCGGCGACCCGTACCAGCTCGCGCCGGTGCCGGGCGATGCCGACGAGCGCGCCTACTTCGCCGACACCTACCGCTCCATGTGGTTCTTTGACGCGAAGGTGTGGGATGAAACGGAGTTGCGCATCTTCGAACTGCAGGTGATCCACCGCCAGCACGAAGAAGAGTTCAAGTTCATGCTCAACGCGGTGCGCCACGGCATGGTGACGGCCGAGATCGCGCAGCGCCTCAACGAGACGGGGGCGCGGACGCCGCCCATCGACGACGCCATCACGCTGGCAACGCGCAACGACACCGTCAATCGCATCAACGCGACCTCGCTCGCGCGGCTGCCGGGGCGGGCCCTCACGGCAAAAGCCGACATCACGGGCGACTTCGGCGGTCGCGCCTATCCGGCTGACGAAAACCTCGAGGTCAAGGTGGGCGCGCGCGTCATGTTCTTGCGCAACGACGCCGACCAGCGCTGGGTGAACGGCACCGTCGGCACCGTGACCCGTATTGACGCGAACGTGCGGGTCGAGGTCGACGGAGAAGAGCACGAAGTGCTGCCCGCCGTGTGGGAGAAGATCAAGTACACGTACTCGCCCGCCACGAAGCAGCTGCGGCGTGACATCGTCGCCGAGTTCACCCAGTTTCCGCTCCGTGCCGCCTGGGCTGTGACCATCCACAAGTCGCAGGGCAAAACCTATGACCGCGCCATCGTCGACCTTGGTCAGCGTTCATTCGCCCCAGGGCAGACGTATGTCGCGCTGAGCCGCATCTCAGCACTCGACGGGCTCTACCTCTCGCGACCGCTGCGCCCCTCAGACATCATCGTCGATGACAACGTGAGGCGGTTCATGTCGCGGGCGGCGATGACGCCGGGTATCGCGGCCGGTTGAGGCTTCGGTACTCAACCGGCGAGGGCGCCCGCCTTGTAGGCGCCGAGGTCGTGGAACAGCTCGGTGTTAAACGCATACGCGACAAGCACCTCGTCGATGACGCGATCGCGCTCCTCCGGAGTCCACTCGATCGCGTCGAGCTTGCCGCGGTAGGAGTCCTTGAAGTCGGTCGCCGAAGGGATGTTTTCGAAGCGGTAGAACGCGACCCCCTCATCGCCGAGGCCGAAGTGCCGTTGCATGACCTTGCCGATGTGCTGCCCGCCGGAAAGATCACCGAGGTAGCGCGTGTAGTGGTGGGCGATGACGCCACCGTTCCACGACGAGACCTCGCGCATGCGCTCGCAGTAGCGCACGGTTGCGGGGACGGGGGTGATGCGCTCGCGCCATCCGTCGCCCATGAGGTGGTCGAGGTCGGCCTCGATTGCCGGCAAGCGCGTGAGTTCGGATGCCATGAGCGGGCCGGCCACAGGGTCGTCGGCCATGCCGGATGCTGCGCGCTCAAGCACGTCATAGATGAACCAGTGCTGTGCCACGAGCTTCGTGTAGTCGTCGAGTGTGCCAGTGCCCTTCATGAGGTCGGTCATGAAGCCGGCGCCCTCGCTCTCGCCGTGGCTCGACCAGGTGCGCTCGCGCAGCGCTTGCGAGAAAGGAATCGAGGTCACAGTGCAACTCCAGAGGTTAGGGTTACCTAACCATAGCGAACTGCGGCCCTCGTGTCAGCAGCCCAGCTCCACCAGCTCAGAGCCAGCGCCACCAGTTCAATGGGGGCGAGGTGTGAGACCCAGTTCGGCGCAGGCGCGGTCGTAGAGCGCGACAACCTCGCGGCGGATTTCCGCGCGCTCGCCGATCGTCGACGACCACGGCACCGTCAGCTCGTGCTCGAGCGACCCGGCGGAGTACGTCCACTGACCGCCGTGCTCATCGAGACCGACCATGGTGGCGGCATCCGCGGTCCGGTCGCCGAACGCGCGAGCGATGAGCAGGTTGTCGTCGCGATGGTCGTCGTTCATGTGGTGGAGCACAGCGGCAACGATGTCGGGGGAGAAGACTGGCACGAAATCTACGGTAGCGGGTGATCCCGTCCTGCGATCATGATTGGCATGCCGATAACGCCAGACACCAAAGACTGGACGTGGGTGCTCGACCGCCCCTGCCCGGAATGCCACTTCGACGCCTCGACCTTCGGTGCTGCCGAAGTGCCCGGCATGATTCGCGCGAACGCGCGGGCTTGGCCTGGGTTTCTCGAGAACGACGACGCGACGGTGCGCCCCGACGAGTCGACCTGGTCAACACTCGAATACGGTGCCCACGTGCGCGACGTCTACCGACTCTTTCACGCGCGGCTCCGGCTCATGCTCGACGAGATCGACCCACAGTTCGACAACTGGGACCAGGATGCGACGGCGCTCGCCGAACGCTACGACCAGCAGCATCCGGCCACGGTTGGGGCTGAGGTCGCTGCAGCTGGGGAGGCGATCGCGGCCGAATACGCCGCACTCCTCCCGGAGCAGTGGCATCGCACCGGTCGCCGAAGCGATGGCGCGGTGTTCACGGTCGAGACGTTCGCGAAGTACCTGCTCCACGATGTGGAACACCACGTGTGGGATGTGGAGAAGCGCGCTGCTTGAGTAGCGGGAGGGCTAGGCGCGGGCGAGCTCTGCGCGGAGCGGCCAGTCCTGGTTGTCGAGAATGAACTGGGCGCACGCGCCGCTCGTCGAGTTGACGACGATGGGGGCCATGAGGTTCGTCGTCGTGGTGCCGTCGGTGCCGGGGTTGGCGACGACGAGCACGAGCGCATCATGCGGCGAGGTGAGGCCGAGGCTCGCGACCTGCTGGTCGCTGAGTTCCGGCGTGTAGGCGGGCAGGTACACGCCCGCATCGAGCACGTAGAGCCGGGGGGCTCCTGGCTCAACCGCCCGCAGGGTGAAGAGCCCGATCGCGCCCTGCACCTCATCGAGGATGAAGTCGACGTGCGGTGCGAAGCCGGGAGGGGAGACGATGAAGCTGAGCTTGGCGGTCATCGCAAGAAGTCCATGAGGGTCGGCTGCAGCACACGAGCGGTGACGGCAAGGGCGGACTGGTATGAGACTTCTTGCGACTGCAGGTCAAGAATCGCCTTCGATATGTCGAGGTCTTCGATTCCCGAGCGCTGCGTCTCGAGTGCGATGGTCTGCTGCAAGTTGGTCTCCTCAGCCCGCATCATCTGGCCGTGCCGCGTGCCGATCGTGGCGCGATGCCCGTTCATGGTTTCGAGTCGTGCATCGAGCTCATTGAGTCGAGGGCCGACATTGGTGCCGCTCCGCAGATCGCTGATGATCGAGTCGATGAGCGCAAAGACGGAGCCGGCGCCGCTGCCAAAAATCGCCTCGCCGTCGCCGTCGACCTGCACGGTCGTTGCGGCATCGATGCGGCGCTCCACTGTGCTGCCTGCCACGCCCGTAAAGGCGTAGTCGGCCACGCCATCGCCGTCACTGTCTTCGATGAATGCGGCCCCGGCGTCGGAGTTGCCAGCAAAAATGCTGCGGCCGAGATAGTTCGTGTTGGCCTGCGTGAGCAGGTCGGCCCGGATGCTTTCGAGCTCCACCGCAATCGCCTCTTTTGAGGTTGGCGACATTGCGCCATCGTTTGCGCCCTGCACCGTAAGGTCGCGCACTTTGCCGACGAGATCGGTTGCGGTGCCGAGGGTTGAGTCGACCGTCGTGAGCCACCCCAAACCGTCGGTGATGTTGCGGCTGTACTGGTCGGTCGCGCGCTGCTCGGCCCGCACAAGCAGCGAGTTTGCGGTGCCGATGGGGTCGTCAGAGGGTTTTGAGATCCGTTGCAGGGTCGTGGCGCGGTCACGCACGGTTGCGAGGGCGTTGGCGGCCCCCTGCAGGTTGAGCTGTGCCGATCGCATGAGCGTGCTGGTCGTCGTCCGGGTGATCACGATCTACCTCCCCACGATTCCGGTGCGGTTGATGAGGGTGTCGAGCATTTCGTCGACCGCGGTCATGACGCGGGCCGCCCCCTGGTAGGCGAGCTGGAACGTGAGCATGTTCACGTTCTCTTCGTCGAGGTCGACCGAAGAGTGGGCGAGCTGGGCACTCACCGCCGCATTCGAGCTCAGGTCGGCGAGCGTCGACTGCTGTGCCGCCGTGCGGGAGGCGACGCCGATGCCAGTGACAAACGACGACCAGACCGAGTTCGGCCCGGCGGGGTCGTTCGCGATCTGCGCGATCGCGTCGGCAATGCCGCCGTCGAGGGCGCCGTTGCCGGGGGTGGCGGAGGCGATGCCGTCGAGCGAGGTTGGGATGACGGTGATGGCTTTTGCCGCCGGGATGCCGGCGGCGAAGCCGAAGAAATCCAGGTTGCTTGCCCCAGTGCTGCTCTCGCCAGTGCGGTGTACGGCATTGACCTTGTCGGCGAGCGTGGTGGCAAAGACGTTGAGCGCTTCGGCGGCTTCGGCGAACGCGCCGCCGGTGCCGGAGCCGTCGGCCGGTGCGAGCACGCCGACGGCCGCCGCGATCTCTCCGCCGTCGAGCGCGATGGCGGCACCTGGGCGGTGCGCCCATTCGAGACGAACAGCATCGACGGCGCCGTCTTCCATGCGGTACCCGCCGCTGACGGTGATCGGCCGGAAGGTGTCGCCTGAGACGATCGTATTGCCGCCAACGAGCACCTCGACCGTGCCGTCGGCGGTTTCGCGCGCCGTGCCGCCGGCGAGGGCAGCAATGGTCGCGGTGAGCTGGCTGCGCTGGTCGAGCAGTTCGTTGACTGAACCGCCAGCGGCGGTCGCAGTGCGGATGCGGGAATTGAGGTCAGCAACCTGCTGGGCGGCCGAGTTCAGCTCGGCGACCATGCCGTCGGTTTCGGAGCGCAGGGCAGCCCATTCGTTCTCGATGCCGGTGTAGGCCTGGCCGATGCGCGAGGTCAGCACGCCGGCCTGCTCGAGCAGCACGCCCGCCGCCGCCGGCTCACCCGCACTGTTCGAGACGTCCTGCCACGCAGCCCAAAACTCGGAGAGCTGCGCGGAGATGCCGTTCTCGCCTGGCTCCTGCAACCCGTTCTCGATGTTGCTGAGCGCCGTGGCCCTGACGTTCCAAAACCCGGCAGATGCTGCTGACGAGCGCACCTTCGAGTCGAGAAAGATGTCACCGAGTCTGGCGATGCCGTCGACCGAGACCCCCTGCCCGGGCGTGGTGCCGTGTGCGATCGCTCCCGTCTGGGCGACGCCGCCGATCGACGACGTGGTCACGCGCTGGCGGGTGTAGCCGGTCGTGTTGACGTTCGCGATGTTTTGGCCGACCACATCGAGGCCCTGCCTCGCGGCATTGAGCGCCGTGTATGACGTGTTGAGACCACTGAACGTGCTCATGACTCAGAGCTTCTCGTCGATGAGCCGAGCCGCGTCGGTGTCGATGTTCTGGCCGCTCGCCCCGTACGTGCCGGAGTCACCAGTGACTCCAGCCAGGGTCTCCTGCGTCGATCGCAGGGCCGAGCGCAAGAACTGCTCGTTGACGTCGCGCAGCTGCGCGATCTGGGCGGTGAGTTCACTCATCGCCGCGAGATGGTGTGCGAAGATCTCGCCCCACGGGCCTGCCGGCGCCGCAGCAATCAGGTCGCGAAGCGTGGCATCCGCTGTGGCTCCCCACTCCTCTGCGAGCTCCGATACCTCGACGGTGCGGGTGAGGCCGAGGCCCCTGAGCCGCTCCAGCACCTGCTCAACCTCGCGCGTGGCGTGCTGCAGCCACCGGGTCTTGCCCGTCGTGAGCAGCAGCTGCTCTTCTTCGAGCTTGAAGAGGAGGAGTTCGAGGAGCTCGCGCTCACGCCACAGGGTGGCCGAGACCTCATTCGCTCCCACGCTTGCTCCGTTCATCGTGACCTCTGAGATCGAGGTGACCGCTGGACTGTCAGGCACACGCCGCCTGAGCGTCGCCGAAGTGAACTATCGGCAAGGGTATCGCCGCCGTTAGGTGAATGACCTGCCGAATCGCGCCCAAGGAGGTAGCGAATGTCAGGGGGACCCCCATGTACCCCATTGAGAATCTCCCGTACCCCAGTTATGGGGAGGCGTTCCCCACTTGGGGGGCCAGCCCGCTAATGCAATGAGCCAAATACCGTTCCCTCGTCCCGTGGGCACCCCTAGAGTCACAACTGCTTCATAGGAGGTTCCAATCCAACTGTGATGCAGACACTGACGTGGACCCGAAATCCAGCACGTCGCTTACCCAAAAATGCAGTCTCAGATTCTTTTTTGTGGCACGACAGGGGAAATGCTGTGAATCGCGAAGCACGGAACGCGCTGGTGGTCGAGAACCTGCCACTGGTGGGGTATCTCGTCTCGGAGTTGTGCGCCCGAGCCAGCCACCTCTCGCGTGACGACCTTGCCTCAGCCGGCGCCATCGGCCTCATTGCGGCCGCCGAATCGTTCAAGCCCGAGCTCGGCATCCCGTTCGGGGCCTACGCCCGCAAGCGCATCACCGGCGCCTTCGCCGACGAGCTTCGCTCCGCCGATTGGGCAAGCCGAGGCACCCGCCGCCGCATCAAAGAGACGCTCGCCGTCGAAGAGCAGCTCACGGCGGCCCTCGGTCGCACCCCCAGCGTCGATGAGGTCGCGAACTCACTCGGGATCGATCGGGATGCTGCGCGCGAAGCCATTGCCGACGCCGGTCGCCACCTCACCACCCTCGATGACGTGACGGCAGACCACCTCGTCGCCGAAACCGTGTTGCCAGAAGATTCGGTGCTCGAAGACGAGCGCACAGGGTTTGTGCGCTCCGCCGTCGAGGTGCTCCCCGAAAAGATGCGCCACATCATCACGGCCATCTACTTCGACGACCGCACCGTCAAAGAGGTGGCCGAAGAGCTCGGCATCACCCACTCGGCGGTGTCGCAGCAGCGCTCAGAGGCTATTCGCCTGCTCCGCGACGGCATGAACACGCACTTCGCCGACGACGAGGCAACGCACGAGCCCGAATCGCGCATCTCGGCCGCGAGCCGCAGCGCCTACCTGGCCCGCCTCGCCGACCAGGCGTTCAGCGGCATGAGCCGTATGGCGGCGCCGACGATGCCCGGCGCGAAGCCCGTCTTCGACACCGTCGCATCCTGAGGCAAGAAAAAGTTCGACGGGCGACTAACGGATGCTTCGCGTCGGTCGATAGCTAGAGTTACCGGCCCATGGATGGGCCGGGGAACAGAACCCACATCACGGAGGAAAACACCATGGGTATGCAGATCAACACCAACGTTGCCGCGCTCAACGCGTACCGCAACCTGTCCAACACGCAGAACGACCTGTCCAAGTCGCTTGAGAAGCTCTCGAGCGGTCTCCGCATCAACCGTGCGGCGGACGACGCCGCTGGTCTTGCGATCTCCGAGGGCCTCCGCGCCCAGGTCAACGGCCTCACGGTCGCTGCCCGCAACGCTCAGGACGGCATCTCGGTCATCCAGACCGCTGAAGGCTCCCTGACGGAGGTTCACTCGATCCTGCAGCGCATGCGTGACCTCGCGGTCCAGGCGGGTAACGACTCGAACAACACCGAGTCGCGCACCGCGATCGCCACCGAGGCGGGAGCCCTCCAGGAGGAGCTCGTTCGCATCTCGGAGTCGACCAACTTCAACGGCATCAACCTGCTCGACGGCAGCCGCGCGAACCTGACCTTCCAGGTCGGTGCAAACGGTGACGCCGCCAGCCAGATCAGTGTCGACCTGTCGACCTCGAACGTCGCCACGGTTGCAGGTGCGCTCAACTTCGGCGCCACGGCCAAGCAGACGTCGACCACGGCGGCTGCAGACCTCGACTTCACCGCCGACCTGCAGTTCACGCAGGGCGACACCGTCGTCACGGTTGCCGCCGGCGCCGCAACCGACGTGAAGGGCCTCGCGGAGGAGCTGAACGCCAACACGGCGTTCTCGCAGAACTTCGTCGCCACGGAGGACGCCGATGGCGCCCTCGTCGTGACCTCGAAGACCACGAGCACCGACACGATCGCGATCGCCGACGACAGCGCCACTGCAGGCACCTTCGTCGACATCGCCGCTGCCGCCACCGGCTCGGTGACGGTCGGCTTCGGTTCCGCTGCAGAGGCTCAGGCAGCGATCACCTCGATCGACACGCAGATCACGGCCATCTCGAGCGCCCGCGCCAACCTCGGTGCACAGCAGAACCGCTTCGAGTCGACCATCAACTCGCTCAACGTGTCGAAGGAGAACCTCACGGCTGCGGAGTCGCGCATCCGCGACACCGACATGGCATCCGAGATGGTCAACTACACCCGCTCGAACATCCTCGCGCAGGCCGGCACCGCCATGCTCGCGCAGGCGAACCAGTCGAACCAGGGCGTGCTGCAGCTCCTCGGCTAGATCGAGTAACACACCGCCTGGCGGTGCTCACGCGGGGAACTGGACCTCTCCGCACGGGCACCGCCAGGTGCACTCCAACCACCACACGACAGCGCCACAACGGGGGAAGCTGGCATGGCAATATCACTACCGGGACTCGCGAGTGGCCTCGACAGTGCCTCGCTCATCAGCTCGCTCATGCAGCTTGAGGCGATCCCTCAGACCTTGCTCCTCAAGAAGGTCGCGTCGACGAAGAACGTCGTCTCCGCCTTCCAAGCGCTCAACACCAAGGTCGCCTCGCTCGCCGAAACCGCCACCGCGGCCGCGAAGACCGACGCCCTCCGTCAGAACAAAGCCACCAGCACATCGGATGCCGTGAAGGCCACGGCCGGCACCGGTTCGGCCACCGGCACCATCGACCTCACCGTGACGAGCCTCGCGCAGTCGCAGTCCGGCGTCACCGCCGCCATGACCGGGTGGACCGGGTCTCACGCCATCACCATCGTTGGCAGCGACGGCACGACGACCGAGGTCGCCGCAGCATCCGCCAGCATTGACGACGTTGTCACCGCGATCAACCGGGCGGATGCCGGTGTCGGCGCGATCAAGGTCGCCGCCGGTGTGAATGGCGACGGCACGCAGCAGTATCGACTGCAGTTCACCGGCACCGACACCGGCACGGATGCCGCCTTCTCCATCTATCAGGGCACGGCGGCCGAGGTCGCCGGCGGCACGGCGTCTGACCTGCTCGCGGCACCCGGATCGGCCGTCATTCGCGACGCCCAGAATGCCGAGGTGCGGCTGTGGGCGGGCACCGACGCCGAGCAGACGATCTCCTCGTCGACGAACACCTTCGATGACCTCCTCCCCGGCGTGAGCGTCACCGTCGCCAAGACCACCACCGATCCCGTCGCTGTGACGGTTGCCCGTGACACCGCCGCCGCGACGAGCACCGTGAAGGGACTCGTCACGGCGTTGCGTGAGGCATTCGCCATCATCGACACCCGCTCGACGGTCACCGACAGCACCGATGCAGACGGAAACGCCATCGTGTCAGGCGGTGTGTTCACCGGTGACAGCACCGTGCGCGCGGCACGCCAGGCATTGCTCAGCGCAGCGACCATGCCGCTCGACGGCCGATCGCCATCCGAAATCGGCCTCAGCATCACCAAGGACGGCAACGTCGAGTTCGACGAAGCGAAGTTCGCCGCGGCACTCGCGGCCGACCCCGCCAAGGTCGAATCCGCCATCGCAACACTCGCATCGCGCATCGCCGACGCCGCCACAACACAGTCAGACCCATACACGGGTGTCATCACAACCAAGATCACCGGCCAGGAATCGCTCGTCAAGAACCTCAACTCACAGGCCGAGGCTTGGGACCTGCGACTCGCCACTCGGCAGGCATCGCTCGAGCGCACCTACGCCGCGCTCGAAGTGCGCCTGGGTGAACTCAACTCGCAGTCGAGCTGGCTCAGCTCGCAAATCGCTTCACTCTCGTCTGGAGGCAACGAGGAATGACCATGACCGGAATCAACTCGCGTCGCGCCGAATACGCGCGCGACGCCATCCTCAATGCCACCCCGGCGCGGCTGCTCACGATGCTCTACGACCGGCTGCTGCTCGACCTGCAGCGCGCCGAGATCGCCCAAGAGATCGAAGACTGGTCGACCGCGACCGAACAGCTGCTCCACGCCCAAGAGATCCTCGCCGAGCTGACCTCCTCGCTCAAGGTCGACGAATGGGACGGGGCCGAAGGCCTCCTCGGGGTCTACACCTTCGCCTCAAAGGCACTCGTCTTCGCCAACATCCACCGCGATGTCGACAGCACCCGCGTGTGCATCACCCTCCTCGAACCGCTGCGGCAGACGTGGCACGAGGCCGCCAACAGCGTGCAAGATTCCACACCGGCCGAGGAGCAGCACACCGCTGGCGGCACACTCGGCGTCGCCTGAGCATGGACACCACCATCACGGCACCGACCTATCAGGCCTGGGCAGAAGCGCTCGACGTGCTCGAACGTGAGCTTGATCGGGCCTCAAACGCCGACGTCGACACCGAAAGCGCCTGGAGCCCGCCCGCTCGGCTCGGGGCGCTGCCACCCGAGCTCGTCGAACGCGCCACACGCATCCTCACCGCCCAGCGCGCCCTCGCCACCCACCTCGACGAGCAACGACGCACCACCGGCCGCCACCTCGCCGCCACCCGCACCGTGCCATCGACGACCCGCACCGGGGCATCCGTCTACCTGGATGTCGCGGGCTGAGGGGTCTGCGGTTTCGATACCGCCCTGGCGGGGGTACTCACTCAACGAAAACTGAAAACGACTAACGGCACCACCGCCGATGCCGATAGCTAACGAAGAGCACGGATCGCTCGTCGAATAGGCCATGGATCGGCCGGCATCACACCTAATCCATGAAACGGGACGACCAGTGTTCGAATCGGTGACGTCGCTCGCACTCAGCAGCGCCCTAGACGGCCTCTCGATGCGCCAGCGTGCCATCGCCAACAACATCGCCAACGTCAACACGCCCAACTACAAGGCGCAGCGCGTGCAATTCGAAGACGCCCTCGCAAAGTCGGTGGAACAGGGCAGCGGTGCCGTCGTCGCGACCGTCGCCGAGTCGCTTGAGCCGACCAACCTCGAAGGCAACAACGTCAACCTCGACACCGAGACGCTCTCCAACATCGACACCGTGCTCCGATACCAGTTCGCCACACGAGCAGTCGAAGGCCAGTTCACGAGCGTGCGCTCGGCGCTGCGCACCAACTAGCGAGAACCGAGGACGAACAAATGACATTCGACGCAATCGGCATCGCCGGCACCGGGCTCACGGTGCACCGCAAGTGGCTCGACGCCGTCTCCGACAACATCGCCAACGTCAACACCGTGCGGAGCACCGACGACGACGCCTTCCAGGCCCGCTACGTCATCGCCGAAGCCGGCGAGGGGTCGAGCGGTGCCTATGTTGCGGGTGCCGCCTACGGCGATGCCGAAGGGCGACTCGTCTACGAACCGGACCACCCGCTCGCCGACGAAGAAGGCTACGTGCGCTACCCCGACATCGACATGGCGAGCCAAATGGGCGAACTCATCCTCGCCCAGCGTGGCTACCAGGCGAACGCGGCCGTGGTTGACCGCGCCAAAGAGGCCTACCAGGCCGCACTCCAGATCGGACGTTCGTGATGTCGATTGCAATCGGAGGAGTCCCCTCCATTGGCGCCCAAGACCTGTCGATCAGCAGCACGCGCGATACCGCGGCCACCCAGGATGCCGGCGCCGGGTTCGGCGCGTCGCTCGGCTCAGCGATCGATGGCCTGCAAGGCCTCCAGGCAGAATCGAACGAACTCGCCATCCAGGCCGTCACGGGTGACCTCGACGACATCCACGACGCGACGATCGCCTCAACCCGTGCCCAGGTAACCCTCGAACTCATTGCTGCGGTGCGCAACAAGGGCGTTGACGCGTTCAACGAGATCATGCGGATGCAAGCCTGATGCCCACCCAGGTCACCTCCGCCATGCGCCGCTTCGTCGGCGCCATCCGAGAATTCACGATCGCACAGCGCACGATTGCGCTCATCGGCGTGGCCGTGCTCGTGCTCGGCGCTGCCGGGCTTGGCATCTGGCTCAGCAAACCGTCGTACACGCCGCTGTTCACGGGTCTCGCGGCCGCCGACGCGAGCACGATCGTCGAACAGCTCCGCGCTGACAACGTGCCATACGAACTCAGCGGCGGCGGCGCCACCATCCTCGTGCCAGAGGAGCACGTCTACGACCAGCGGCTCAAGGCGGCCGCGGCCGGGCTCCCCTCCTCGAGCACCGGCGGCTACTCGCTCCTCGACGAAATGGGGGTGACCTCGTCGGAGTTCCAGCAGTCGGTCACCTACAAGCGTGCCCTCGAAGGCGAGCTCGCCTCCACCGTCGCGGCCCTCAACGGGGTGCGCACGGCATCGGTTCGCCTCGCGATCCCCGAAGAGACCGTGTTCGTGTCGCAGACCGCCGCCCCCACCGCCTCAGTCTTTGTCGAAACCGACAGCGGGGTGACGCTCAGCAACGACCAGGTCGAGGCCATCGTGCACCTCACCTCCGCCTCCATCGAAGGAATGAAGGCCACGGATGTTGCGGTCATCGACGCTGAAGGCACCGTGCTTTCCGCGGTCGGCGTCGGGGCATCGGGCTCCTCGAACCAGCAAGCCTCGGACTATGAGACCCGCGTGCAGAGCGCCGTGCAGGCCATGCTCGACCGAGTCGTCGGCCCCGGCAATGCGAGCGTCGTCGTCGCGGCCGACATGAGCTCCGAGTCGGCCGAACGGCTCGAAGAGTCGTACACCGTGCCAGAGGACAACCCCGCGCTCGTCGAGCAGACCGACCGCGAGGCCTACACCGACGGTGCCGGCCAGCTTGAAGGCGGTGTGCTCGGCCCCGACAACATTGCGGTGCCCAACGAGACCGGCGAAGGCCTCTATGAGAGCGAATCGACGAGCCGCAGCAACGCCGTGAACAAGGTCACCGAGTCACGCATCATCCCGGCCGGCGCGATCACACGGCAGACCGTCTCGGTCGCCATCAATGAAGACGCGGTCGGCGGGCTCACCGTGCCAGCCATCCGCGAACTCGTCGCCGCGGCCGCCGGAGTGAGCGAAGATCGTGGCGACGAAGTTGCCGTCGAGGTCGTGCCGTTCAACGCGACGGGGGCCGCCGCAGCAGCAGAAGCGCTCGCCGCAGCGGAGGCGACCGCAGCATCCGACCGCTTCATGCAGCTCGCAACCGTGGCCGTCATCGTCGCGGGCATCGCGCTGCCCGTCGTGATCGGGCTCATCATGCTCGCTCGCGGTCGTCGCCGCGCCCGCGACGCTGGCGAACTCGAACGCCTCAGCGACATCCTCGACGCCCCAACCGTGCCGATGCAGCTCAAAGCGCCCGTGATGCCGCGGCCCATCGAGCTCGACACCGCGGGCCCCGCAACGCCCCCGGCGAACGCCGAAGCCGAGCGACGTCGCGCCGAAATCGAAGCACTCGCGGCGAATGACCCCAAGCGCACCGCGGAATACCTGCGCGGGCTCATGGATGACGTGAGGCTCTCGTGACCGACGTGCAGACCGGGCTCTCTGGCACCCAAAAAGTTGCAATCGTGCTCATGAACATGGCGCACGACCGGGCGGCCGAAGTGCTGAAGCAGTTCACCGAGACCGAGGCCGAAGAGATCGTCGCCGAGATCGTGCGCCTCAAGCGTGTCGACTCGATCGTCGCGGATCGCGCGCTCACCGAGTTTCACGACCTCGCAACGCGGGGCGGGTCGAATGCCCGCGGTGGCCGCGATATCGCCGTCGGCCTGCTCGAGGCCTCATTCGGCGCCGAACGCGCCGCCGGCGTCATGAACCGGGTTGCCTCCTCGATGGCCGGCAAAGCGTTCGAGTTCATCGAGGCGGTGGAGCCGAACCAGATCGTGACCCTCCTCGACGGCGAACTGCCGCAGACCGTCGCGCTCGTGCTTGCCCACCTGCGCGCCGAGCAGGCCTCGGCGATCATGGCCGGGCTCGACGAGGAACTCCGCACCGAAGTTGCGCACGGCATCGCCACGATGGGCAGCGCAACCCCAGAAGCCGTCCGCGTCGTCGCCGACGTGCTCAAAGGTCGGGCCGGTGCGGTCGTCTCCGCCCGCGACTCCGTCGAAATCGTCGGCGGCGTGCAGCCCCTCGTCGACATCATCAACCGCTCGACTGTCGCCACCGAGCGCGCCCTCCTCGAAGCGCTCGACGAGCGCGACCCCGAACTCGCGGAGGAGGTGCGCTCGCGCATGCTCACCTTCTCCGACATCACCAAGCTGGAACGTCGCGACGTGCAGCAGGTTCTCCGCGGCATCGACGCTGCGGTGCTCGCCGTCGCGATGAAAGGCAGTTCCGAAGTCGTTATCGAGGTCATCCGCTCGAACCTCTCCGAGCGCAACCGCGAAATCCTCGACGACGAATCGAGCGCCCTCGGCCCAGTGCGGCTCTCACAGGTCGAAGAGGCGCGCTCGCAGATCGTGCGCGCCATCCGAGACCTTGCATCGGAAGGCACCATCACTGTGCAGCGCGCCGAGGAAGAAGACTATGTCTACTGACGTTCGGTTCAATCAGCTCACCTTCCCGACGATCGGCGACACCGCCGGCCTCGCGGAGGCAGAGGCGCGCACCCGCGGACACGCCACCGGCTACGCCGCCGGAATGCGTGCCGCCGAACAGACCCTTCGCGCCGAACGCCAGCGGGCCGAAGCGGAACACGCCGTCATCCTCGAAAACGCCCGCCGTCGGGCAGACTCGCTCGCCGCGCTGCTCGCCGCCGCAGTCGACGCCGTCAACGACCGGGCCGCGCCCGTGCTCGACGAAGCGCAGGCGACGATCGCCGCGGCATCCATTGAGCTCGCCGAGGCGATCATCGGCGTAGAAATCTCCGACACGGCGACCGGCGCAAAAGCGGCCGTCACGCGAGCACTGCGCACTGTCGACCCCGACGTCGTGCTCGTGGTGCGCCTGCACCCCGACACGCAGGCCGCCCTCGACGAGATTGCCCTCGTCGCGGGCGTCACCTACAGCGCCGACGCGACACTCCAGCCGGGAGACGCGGTCGTCGACTTCGCCGACGGCTACCTCGACGCCCGCATCGGCACCGCGATCGCCCGGGCGAAAGCGGCCCTCCTGGACGGCCCGGCATGACCGCCGCCGCCACGCTCCCCGGCGCGACCTTCACGAGTCGGCTCGCCGACGCCGTGCGGGTCGCGCAGCCGCAGCGTGTCGGCACCGTCTCATCGGTCGTCGGGCTCGGCATCGAAATCGTCGGCGTCGAATGCGCTGTCGGCGAGCTCATCGCGATCGGTGATGCTCAGGCCCCCATCGACGCCGAAGTCATCGCCACCACACGCGAGGGTGCGCGCTGCATGCCCCTCTCGCGGATGACCGGCGTCGTGCCGGGTGCGCCAGCCCGACCGAAAGGCCGGCCGGTGCTGGTGCCGACAGGCCGCGGACTCCTCGGGCGTGTCGTCGACGGCCTCGGGCGACCCATCGACGGCAAAGGCCCCCTCGACGCCGCATCCTGGGTCCCACTTCACAACGACACCCCACCCGCCATGCAGCGCGCCCGCATCGACACCCCGCTCGCCCTCGGCGTTCGCGTGCTCGACACCCTCACCACCGCAGGCCGAGGCCAACGACTCGGCCTCTTCGCCGGATCTGGTGTCGGCAAATCATCGCTCCTCTCCATGATCGCGCGCGGCACCGAAGCCGAAGTGAGCGTCATCGCGCTCGTCGGCGAACGAGGCCGCGAGGTGCGCGAATTTCTCGAAGACGACCTCGGCGAAGAGGGCCTCGCGCGCTCAATCGTCGTCGTCTCCACCTCAGACGAGCCAGCGCTCATGCGCCTGCGAGCAGCGTTCGTCGCAACGCGAATCGCCGAATCATTCCGCGATGACGGCGCCGACGTCATGCTCATGATGGACTCCCTCACCAGGGTGGCCATGGCCCAGCGTGAAATCGGACTCTCCGTCGGCGAACCGCCGGCAACGCGCGGCTACCCGCCATCGACCTTCTCCCTGCTCGCGCAACTGCTCGAACGGGCCGGGACCGCAGCATCCGGATCGGTCACCGGCATCTACACGGTGCTGGTCGATGGTGACGACCACAATGAACCCATCGCCGATGCTGCCCGCTCCATCCTCGACGGGCACGTCGTGCTCGACCGCAAGCTCGCCATCACCGGGCACTTCCCCTCCGTCGATGCCCTCGGCTCCGTCTCGCGCGTCGCCGGCCGAGTCACCACTGACGCCTCGCGTGCCGCGGCAACCGCACTCCGCCGGGTGCTCGCCGCACGCCAATCGGCGCAAGACCTGCTCGACGTCGGCGCCTACCAGCGCGGCACCAACCCGCTCGTCGACGCGGCCGTCGACCACGAAGCATCCATCAACGCCTTCTTGCAGCAGCCCATGACGGAGCGCACGACCGCCGCCGACTCGTGGCGACGCCTCGACGAACTCGTGCGCGGGATGGGGGTCGGGGCATGAGCAAAGGATTCTCGCTCGCCGGGCTGCTGCGACTGCGGCAGCTGCAGCAAGAGCTCGCCGCCGGAGAACTCTCGACGGCGCGCGGCCGGCTCGACGACAACAGTGTCAGCCAGGAACGCGCCCGCATCGCACTCGGCGCCAGCAGCACCGACGTGACCAGCTCCGCAACGCTCTACGCCGTCGCCGCCGGGCGCGCCTCGCTGCGCAGCACCCTTGCAGACCTCACCGCGCTCGAAGACGGGCTCAAAGTCGAGGCGGATGCCGCGGCATCCGCCTTCTCACAGGCCCGCGCCCAGACGATCGGCCTCGAAAAGCTCGAGCGCAAGCACGACGAGCGGGTCGCATTTGAAGAACTGCAGCAGGAGCAGAAACTCCTCGACGAGCTCGCCTCCACCTCGCGGCGGCGCGACACGGAAGGGAACACCCCACGCTCATGAGCATGCTCACCCTCCTCTCCGGCACACCGGTGGCGGCCCGCAGCGCCAAGACTGCCGGAACCGCTGAAGCAACGGATGCGTTCGGCGCCGTCATGCAGGGCGCCGTCGACTCGCTCGAAGCCCCGGGTGCGCGCGCGGGCTCGGTTAGCTCGGGCTCGCCTACCTCGCGTGAGAGGTCAAATTCTGCGCAACCCGATGGGGGTGAAGCGCCAAAATCGACCTCTCACGGGGTTGGCGAATCGGCGACGCACCTCGGCGCGGGCCCCGAGTTGCCCAGAACGGCTCTTCACGCGGGCGACGAAGGTGCAACGTGGGCAACTCAGGTCGCGGAGGCTGGAGCGGGTGAGGCAGGCACGGGCGGGGCAGGCGCGGAGGGCGCCGCGGAGGGTGCCGCGGGCGGGGCTGGCGAGGGCGAGAGTGCGGATGCTCCGCGCCCCGCACTCGGCGGCACCGCGCAGCCCGGCACGGCACCGAGCACAGGCTTCGGGCCGGTGGGCGCCGCCAGCGAAGTTGCCGGGACTATTGCAGCTGCTGGAGTTGCCGCCTCCACCGAAGCCGCCACTGCCGGAGCTGCCGCGAGCGGAGCTGCCGCGACCGGGTCGGCAGGCAACCCCACGCTCGCCGCGGCAGAATCCCGTGCCGCAACTCACCGTGCCGCAGGCACCTCGGCGGATGCCGCGACTCCCGCTACCTCGCCTACCGCGCCAGCCACTGCCACCGCCTCGGGCACGGTCATCGCGTCCGCCGGCGTCGCGTCCGCCACATCTGCCGCGTCACGCACCGTGACTGCAACTACCGCACCAGCCGCTGCTACCGCAGTCGCTGCAACTGCGCACGCCGCGGATGCCGTCGCCGCAGCCGCGCCCGGAGTCTCGGCTGACGTCGCGCAAGGCACCGCCGCAGGCACCGCGCCAGGCACCCTCGCCGGAGCCGGAGCCGGAGCCGGAGCCGGAGCCGGAGCCGGAGCCGGCGCGGGCGCGGGGGCGGACGCGGGTTCCGCAGGCGGCGCCACGCCGGTTCCAGCATCCACCGCGAAATCCCCCGACGCACCGCTCGCGGCCGCCTCAGCAACAGCCACAACGACAACCGCTGCACCAACCCCCGATGCCGCATCCGCCCCCACCCCGGCACCCGCCGGGTCAGCGGCGGTGGCTGCGTCGGCCGGCGAGGGCTCCGCGGCGGCGGGGGTCGCGCCAACACAGGTCACCTCGGGTTCGAGTGCCGCAGCATCCGCACCCGCGACCCCAGCATCCGCGCCGGTGCCGCAGGATTTCGCCGCGCAACTCGTCAAGCCGATCGCGACACTGCGCACCGCAGGCGCCGGCGAACATGTCATCACCGTCAGCGTCACCCCGGAGAATTTCGGGCCGGTCACGGTGCGAGCCCACCTCGGTGCCGACGGCATGCGCATCGAACTCATCGCGCCGAGCGACGCCGGCCGTGAAGCCCTCAAAGGCATCCTCGGCGATCTGCGGCGCGACCTCGTCGCGCTCGGGATGACCGCCCCCTCGCTCACGGCGGGCGGGCAGCAAAGCCAGAGCCAGGGGCAGCAGGCCGCAACCCTCGACATCGCCGGTGACGGGCAGGGCGAGCGGCGCGGCGACACCCGCAGCGAACGGGAGCAACGAGCCCCCGGCACGCCCGAACTCAGCACCTCCGACACGCCCCGAACTGTCACCGGGCTGGCCCCAGCCGGCATCGACATTCTCGCCTAACCACCCTAACCACCCTGACCACCCTGACCACCCTGACCAACTCACCCACCGCACAGAAACGAAAGGAACGCCATGGCAATCGATGCGACCGCCGCCACGCAGGCAACGAGCATGTACACAACGAACACCACGACTCGCGAGCCAAAACAGACCATGGACAGCGAGGTGTTCCTCTCGCTTCTTGTGACGCAGCTGCGCAATCAAGACCCGAGCTCGCCCATGGACACCAATCAGATGATCACGCAGACGACAGAGCTCGCTTCCATGGAGCAGCTCACGACCCTCACGACACTGAACGAAGAGAACTTCTCGCTGCAAATGCGGATCGCTGCGGCATCCCTCGTCGGCAAAGAGGTGAGCTATGAGAAGAACGGCGAGACCGTGACCGGTATCGCCGAATCTGTTTCGTTCGCCGCCTCGGTGCCCACCGTCTCCATCAACGGGGTCGACGTCGACCTCGACCTCATCTCCGGCGTCACCACCAAGTCCGCCGCCTGAACGTCACGAACCCACCACTGAAAGGTCAACCACCATGCTTCGTTCGCTCTACTCCGGCATCTCCGGCCTCCGCTCGCACCAGACCATGCTCGACGTCACCGGCAACAACATTGCCAACGTCAACACGACGGCGTTCAAGGCGTCGGCCACCCAGTTTCAAGACACCCTGTCGCAGCTCACGCAGGGGGCCGCCGGGCCGCAGGCGGAGCAGGGTGGAACGAACCCGGCCCAGATCGGGCTCGGTGTGCGCGTCGCCGGCATCTCGACGAACTTCGCGCAGGGCTCGGCCCAGGCGACCGGTCGCTCAACCGACATGATGATCTCGGGCGACGGATTCTTCGTGACCCGCTCCGGTGGCGACGAGCTTTACACGCGCGCCGGCAATTTCGACCTCGACGCGCAGGGTCGCCTCGTGACCCCTGACGGTGCGATCGTGCAGGGGTGGGGTGCACAGAACGGCGTCATCCTCGACGGCGGCGCTGTTGGCGACATCGCCCTGCCGCTCGATGCCGTGTCGCCCGCCGTCACGACGTCGAGTGCGACACTCGGCGGCAACCTGCCAGCCGATGCCGCGGTGGGCACCGAGCTCGTCCGTGACACGCAGATCTTCGACACCGATGGCAACGCGCGCACGCTCACCTTCACCTTCACGCGTTCGGCGACAGGGTGGGATGTCGCGGCCGACGACAACGGGACCGCGGTGGGCACCGGCACCCTCGAGTTCACCGATGGGGCCCTCACAGCCGGCGGAACGCTCGCGCTCACGACGACCCCGGCGGTCGCCGTCGATCTGGCATCCATCACCGGGTTCGCCGGGCTCACCACCGTGTCGGTCACGGGCCAGGACGGCCGCCGGGCCGGCACCCTCCAGTCGTTCACCCTCTCATCGGATGGCACCCTCGTCGGCTCGTTCAGCAATGGGGCCTCTGAGGCGATCGGCCGCATCGCGCTCGCGAACTTCGCGAACCCTGGCGGGCTCGAGAAGGCGGGCAACTCGTCATACCGCGCAACCTTCAACTCGGGCAACGCGGAACTCGGCACCGCCGGCACGGCCGGCCTCGGTCAGCTCACGGCCGGCGCGCTCGAGATGTCCAACGTCGACCTGTCGCAGGAGTTCACGAACCTCATCGTGGCGCAGCGCGGCTTCCAGGCGAACGCCCGCATCATCACAACCTCGGACGAGGTGCTGCAGGAGCTCACAAACCTCAAGCGCTGACATCCGCTGCTCGCATTTCGGGGGCATGCTCGCCGCACACGGCGTGCATGCCCCCGTTTCGTGTGCTCGCCGCTGCCAGGAGGCGAATGAGCGGTTTCCGGCGCGATGATCGCGCCGCGGCAACCTCATCCCGCCGAAAAGAGCTCATTCGCGGGCACACCTAACCGGCCCGGCGCCCCTGCCGATAGTGCTCTGTGCAGGCCCAGGATGGGCGGCGCACTTTGAGACCTATGGATGGGCACGATGATAGTTGTCACGCGGTTGAACGATCGCCAGTTCGCGGTGAACCCTGACCTCATTGAGCGCATTCACGCGAGCCCCGACACGACCCTCGTCATGGTCGACGGTGCCAAATACATCGTGACCGAAACGCTGAGCGAGGTCATCGACCGCATCGCGCTGTATCGCGCTCGCGTCATCGCGCTCGCCCACACCTCGGCCGCGTTCGAGTCGGCGCCGCCCCACCTTGACCTCGTCCCTGAGAGCGGTGATGCGGATGCTGCGCCAGCCGACGCCGTCCCCCTGCGCCCGAGGAAGATCTGATGGACCTCGCAACCATCATCGGCATCGCCATCGCGTTCGGTTCGCTGTATGCGATGATCACGCTCGAGGGCGCCCATGTGAGTTCGCTCCTGCTGCCCGCCCCCATGCTCCTTGTCTTTGGGGCGACGCTCGCAATCGGCATCGCCGGCGGCACCATCCGCGACACGATCACCTCGTTCAAGGCCGTGCCTGCTGCGTTCCGTGGCCGCACCTTCAAGCCCCAGGACACGATCGATCAGGTTGTCGGGCTCGCCGAGAAGGCGCGCAGCGAGGGGCTGCTCGCGCTCGAACAGGAGGCCGACAAGGTCAGCGACCCGTTTCTCAAGGGTGCGCTGCAGAACATCGCCGACGGCACCGACGGCGACGAACTGCGGGTCATGCTCGAGGATGAGATCGAGTCGCGCGCCGCGAGCGGCCGCACGGCGTCGAAGTTCTTCGGTCAGCTCGGTGGCTACGCCCCAACGGTCGGCATCATCGGCACGGTCGTTTCGCTCACCCATGTGCTCGAAAACCTGTCGGAGCCCGACGAGCTCGGCCACATGATCGCCGCCGCGTTCGTCGCAACCCTCTGGGGCCTGCTCTCGGCGAACTTCATCTGGCTTCCGATCGGCACGCGCATCAAGCGCCTGAACGACATCGAGCAGGAGCGCATGGTGCTGCTCATGGAGGGGGTGCTCGCGGTGCAGGCCGGCAGCCAGCCACGGTTGCTCGGCGAACGCCTCAAAGCGATGGTGCCGGCCGACACGCTCGGCTCATCGAAGAACGCCAAGGGCGCCAAGGGCGCGAAGGGCGACCCCGACTCGAAGGGCGACAAGAAGTCGAAGCCCGGCAAGGGCGCGAAGGCCGAGCCGGAGGCCGCATGAGTCTCTCACGCCGCCGCACCAAGCATGTCGAAGCCGAACACGACGGCCCAGACGAGCGCTGGATGGCCTCCTATATGGACATGGTCACCGTGCTCATGTGTCTCTTCATCGTGCTCTACGCCATGTCGGCTGTCGATCAGGAGAAGTTCGACGCCCTCAAGAACTCCCTCGCGACCGGCTTCGGCCAAGAGCCAACAGAGACCACGGATGTCTCGGCCGGCGTCGTCGTGCCCGCCGAACTTGTCTCGGAGGAGGGTGAAGGGTTCACCGACATCCAGCTCGCCCAAGCCGAGGTCGAAGAGCTCATCGCCTTGCGCGAGCAGATCCGCTCGAATCTTGCGGCAGGCGGCCTCGAGCACACCGTCTCGTTCACGATCGACGAGCGCGGGCTCACGGTGCGGCTTGTGGGCTCCGAAACGTTCTTCTCGACGAACCGCACCGACCTCACCCCCGTCGCGGTGGGGGTGCTCAACGCGACCGGCCCGGTGATCGCACAGAGCGACCACAGCGTGACGGTGGAGGGGCATGCCGACGGGCGCCCCTCGGTCGCGCCGTTCCCCACAAACTGGGAGCTTGCATCCGGTCGTGCCACCACGGTGCTCCGACACCTGGTCGAGTGGACGGGGGTGCCGGCGACCCGCATCGGCGCTGTCGGTTTCGGCTCGGCGCGACCCCTCGTCGCGGAGGTGTCACCGGAGGCGCAGGCAACGAACCGCCGCGTCGATATTGTCGTGCTCTCCGACCTGCCGGAGGCCGTGCGCTCGCTCATTCCCGATCTCATGTCGCAGGGGGCCGGATGATCGGCTGAGCGAGTGACTAACGAGTTCGGCAGGTCTGCCGATAGTGCTGGATGTGACGGTCCAGAAACACACAGGCGCAAGCGTCTCTTCGCGCGCGCCTGGCGCGGTCGAGGTGTACGACTTTCTCCGCCCGACAACGCTCGTCCGTGAGCATTCGCGCGTACTCGAGTTGGCGTTTGAAACCTTCGCCCGCCAGTGGGGCACGCAGCTCACCGCCAAAGTGCGCGTGCTCTCGCAGGTCACCTGCACGCAGGTGCTCATGTTCACCTACGACGAATACGCCTCCGGGTTGCCGTCGACCACCGCGATGGTGTTGCTCTCGGTGGAGGGGCTCGGCCCGAAGGCCGTCATCCAGTTCCCCACCTCCGCCGCCCTCACCTGGGTGAGTTGCATGCTCGGCGGTCGCGGCACCGTCATCGATGACGAGCGCAAGTTCACGCAGATCGAGCAGGAGCTCGTGAGCCGCCTCATGGATGACGCGCTCGAAGACCTGCGGTATTCGCTCGGTGCCCTGCTGGTGCGCAAAATGACGGTCGACGCCTTCCAATACAACTCACAGTTCGCGCAGGCCGCCGCGACGACCGACCTCATGATCGTCGCAAGCTTCGACATCAAGGTGGGCGATGCCGTCTCGGTTGCCACCGTCGCGATGCCGTCCGAGATGCTGCTGCCGCAGCTCGGCGAAGCGAACCCCATGGGTGAGGTCGCAGATGCCCCGCGCCTCATGCGCGAACAGGTCGTCTCGTCGCCCGTGTCGGTGTCGCTGCGCCTCGAACCGGCGATGGTGCGCCCGTCGGCCGTGCTGGATCTCGCCGTCGGCGACATCCTCCCCATTCCACACCCGCAGCATCGCCCTCTTGAGGTCGCGGTCGAGGGGACGCCGCTCGCGCGCGCCGCGGTCGGGGCCAACGGCTCCAGGCTCGCGTGTGTCGTCGTCGGCATCGACTAGCCGCGCCGCCGCGCCATCACCACACTGACCACCAGCCGAAGGATCACCGCCATGGCAACGACAACACCCACCCTGCAATCGGCCGCCGCCGACGCGCTCGTGCAGCACCTGCCGACGACCGGTGTGCTCACCCCCGTTGTGGCAAAAAGCGGGCGCACCGCTGCCGGCAAGGCCACGTCGGCGCTCGCCGCATCGTTTGTTGGTGCGCAGGCCGCCGATGTGGCGCTCGTGTTGCTCGACGGCCAGCCGCTCCGCGATGCTGCGGGCGGCGACTCGGTCGTGTCGCCCGCCGATGTGGTGCGACCCGCGTTTGAGGCGGCGACGGCCGTGCTCGGTTCGGGGGTGCTCGGTGCTGTGAGCGAGTCGGATGCTTCGGCGCTCTTCGCCGACAAAGCCGCCACCGTCTTCGAGCTCACCGCGGATGGTGGCGTCGTGGGCTGGTTCGCGGTCCGGATTCGTGAGGCCGGTGCCGTCGGCGGGGTGACCCGCAAGTCGAACGAGGAGGTTGCTGGCAAGCTCGGCCGCATCAACAACGTCGAGATGGCGTTGACGGTGGAGATCGGCCGCACCCGCATGTCGGTGCGGGATGTGCTCGGGCTTGAGCCGGGCGCCGTCATCGAACTTGACCGTTCCGCGGGGGCCCCCGCGGACATCCTCCTCAACGGCCGCCTCATCGCCCACGGCGAGATCGTCGTGATCGACCAGGACTACGCCGTGCGCATCACCACCATCCTCGACGTCGCCGACGGCATCGCCTGACATGGACACCGTCATGATCGGCCTGCGGGTGCTGGTGAGTCTCGGCGCCGTGCTCGCTCTGCTGTGGTGGCTGCACCGTCGCCTCTCGCAGGGTCCGCGGGTCGCCAGGGTGAACCCGGTGTCGGTGGTGGCGAAGCAGGGCATCGGCTCAAAAGCATCCGTCGTCGTGATCGACGTCGATGGCGCGCGCCTTGTGCTCGGCGTGACCGAGCAGTCGGTGAGCGTGTTGCAGTCGGGCGAGGTGCCTGCCGCGGAGGTTGCGCCTGCAGCCGAATTCGCCAAGTCGATGGATGCCGCGCTCACCGGCCCGTCCGCCCCCATCGAGTTGTTCGGCCGCCCGCAGTTCGGTGCGCGCAGCGCGATCCTCTCGATGGACACGTGGCGCCAGGCGGCGACCACGCTGCGGCGAGCGCGATGACGGCGGCGTTTGGCTGGTTGAGTAGGTCGCGCAGCGACCGTATCGAAACCGATACGCGAGGGTTTCGATACGGCGCTGGCGCGCCTGCTCAACCAACAATCGCCCGCACCGCGGCCCTCGTCGCGGTGGCGGTGGTCGCGGTTGCCGCCACCATGTCGACGGGTGTGCAGGTGGCCTATGCCGAGCCCATCAATCCGCTTGACGACGGGGTCGGCGGGGTTTCGGTCGAGATCAACGGCCCGAACGGCACACCGTCGTCGTCGATTGTCACCCTGCTCGGCATCACGCTGCTCTCGGTCGCCCCGGCCCTGCTGCTCATGATGACCTCGTTCACCAAGATCTTTGTCGTGCTCGCGATGACCCGCAATGCGCTGTCGCTGCCGAGCATCCCGCCCAACCAGGTGCTTGCCGGCCTCGCCCTCTTTCTCAGCCTGTTCATCATGGCGCCCGTCATCGGCGAGATGAATGAGGTCGGCGTGCAGCCCTACCTGCAGGGCACCATGAACTTCACGCAGGCGTTGGAGGCGGCATCCGCCCCCCTGCGGCAGTTCATGCTGTCGTTCACGCGCGAAGAAGATCTCGCCCTCATGACCCGGGCGGCGGGTCTCGAAAACCCTGACGACATGTCGGCCGTCGAGCTCACGACCCTCATCCCGGCGTTCATGATCTCGGAGCTGCGCGCCGCGTTCATCATCGGCTTTGTCATCTTCGTGCCGTTTCTCGTGATCGACCTCGTGGTCGCCGCCGCCCTCATGTCGATGGGCATGATGATGCTCCCGCCCACCATGATTTCGCTGCCATTCAAGATTCTGCTCTTTGTGCTTGTCGACGGCTGGGGCCTCATCATCACCTCCCTGATTGAGAGTTACGCCTGATGGATGCCGGCGCTGTTCTCGACATCGGCATCCAGGGCCTTGTGGTGGCTGCGAAGCTTTCGGCACCCATCCTCATCACCTCGCTCGTGGTGGGGTTCGCGATTTCGCTCCTGCAGTCGATCACGCAGATTCAGGAGGTGACGCTGTCGTTTGTGCCGAAGGCGGCGGCGGTCGGGGTCGCCCTCATCGTCACCGGCCACTGGATGATCAGCGAGATGGTCGGCTTCACGCATCGCATCTTCGAGATGATCCCCACCCTGCTCGGCGGCGGATGACATGGCCGTTGTGCTCGAGCTCGCCTGGCTGGAGGCGGTGATGTTGGCGGCGGTCCGCATGACCGCGTTCATCGTGATCGCCCCGCCGTTTTCCTACCAGGCGTTTCCGGCACGGATCAAGGCGATGCTGGCGATCGGGCTCGCCCTCGCGGTCTCCCCCCGCGTCACCGCCGACTACGTTTCGCTCGATGATGCGGCATTCTTTGGTGCGCTCGCGCAGGAGGTGGTGACGGGCGCCATCCTCGGCTTTCTCGTGTACATCGTCTTCTCCGCAGTGCAGTCGGCCGGCAGCCTCATCGACATGTTCGGCGGGTTTCAGATGGCGCAGGCGTATGACCCGGGTTCTATGGTCAACGGCGCGCAGTTCTCTCGCTTGTTTCACATGTCGGCGCTCGCCCTCATGTTCAGTTCGGGTGCCTACCTCCTCGTCATCGGCGGCCTCACCCGCTCGTTCGATGCGCTCCCCATCGGCGGCGCGATCGATCTTGCCGGCTCGGCCGAGTCGATGGTCGGGGCCGTCTCGCAAATGTTCCTCTCGGCCGTGCAGATCGCGGGCCCGCTCCTGGTCGTGCTCTTCTTGGCGGATGCCGGGCTCGGCCTCCTCACGAGGGTCGCCCCGGCGCTGAATGCGTTTGCGCTCGGGTTTCCGCTCAAAATCTTTCTCACACTCGCCCTCTCCGTTGTGCTGTTCGCGGCGCTCCCCGGCATTGTGGCGTCGCTCACCGATGACGCGGTCGACCTGCTCATGGGGGTGAGGTAGATGGCGAACGAGCCTGCCGGCGAGCGCACAGAGCAGGCCACCCCGAAGCGCATGAAGGAGGTGCGCGAGAAGGGCCAACTCGCGAAGTCGCAAGATCTCACGGCGTGGCTCGGGGTCGGCGCTGCCGCCATCATGATTCCGACGACGATCGCGCTTGCTTCGACGGCCGCGACGGAGCAGATGTTCGCGGTGGCGAGGGTTGCGAAGTCGGCTGATCCGTTGGCGGCGGTCGACGCGCTGTGGGCGGGGATGGATTCGGTGCTCGCCACCCTCGGCCCCATGCTCGTCGCCGTGTTTGTCGTCGTCATTGTGGGGGCGGTCGTGCAGGGCGGCGTGCACCTCAAGAAGTTCACGCCCAAGGTGGAACAGTTCGACCTGGTGAAGGGTGTTGGCCGCACCTTCGGCACGCAGGCCCTATGGCAGGGGGCGAAGGCGCTGCTCAAGACGGTCGTGGTCGGGCTTGTGCTGTATTTCGTCGTCCAAAGCCTCATGCCCGTGCTTATGGCCTCCGGGGCGAACTCGGTGACGGCGCTGCTCGATGCGGCGGCGGGTGGCACGGCGGCCCTCCTCCAGTTTGCGATCGTCGCAGGGCTCGCGCTGGCATTCGCCGACGTGTTCGTAGTGATGAAGCGCAACATGAAGAAGACCCGCATGACCAAAAAAGAGGTCAAGGACGAGCACAAGAACAGCGACGGTGACCCCCTCGTCAAAGGTCAGCGCCGCGCACGGCAGCTCGCGATGAGCCGCAACCGCATGATTGCAGCCGTCGCCGGTGCGGATGTCGTGCTCGTCAACCCGACGCATGTCGCCGTCGCCCTCAAATACGAGTCGGGCAAGTCCGCCCCGCGGGTCGTCGCCAAAGGCGCAGACCTCACGGCCACCCGCATCCGCGACGAGGCCGACAAGAAGGGGGTGCCCATGGTGCGCGACATCCCGCTCGCCCGCGCACTTCACGCGCAGTGCGAGCTCGGCCACGAGATTCCCGTCGAACTCTATGACGCGGTCGCACGAGTGCTCGCGTTTGTGATGGCGCTCAAGAAGCGCGGTGCCGCGGCCGGCACCCACACCATGATGCGCCCGGTCGGCGCCCCCTCGACTCCCAGCGTGCCGGCACTCCCGGCATCGGCACCGAACGCAGCGAAAGGCTTCGCATGAAACGCTCTCTGACAATGTTCGCCGTCCCCGTCGGGGTGGTCGGCATCCTGCTGCTGCTCGTCGTGCCCATCCCGTCGGGGCTGCTCGACCTGCTCATCATCGTGAACATCCTGTTCGCGCTTGTCATCCTGCTCACGAGCATGTTCGTCAAGAGGCCCCTCGACTTCTCGGTGTTCCCCTCGCTGCTGCTCGTCGCGACCCTGTTCCGTCTCGGCCTCAACGTCGCCTCGACCCGGCTTGTGCTCGGTGACGGGTATGCGGGCCAGGTCATCGAGGCGTTCGGTCATGTCGCGGTCGGCGGTTCGCTCATCATCGGTGCCGTCGTCTTTCTCATCCTCATCGTCATCCAGTTCGTCGTCGTCACGAAGGGTGCCGAGCGCGTCGCCGAGGTCGGCGCGCGCTTCACCCTCGACGCCATGCCGGGCAAGCAGATGGCGATCGATGCCGATCTCAACGCAGGCCTCATCACCGATGTCGAGGCGCGCGAACGCCGGGCCGAGATCTCGGCCGAGGCCGACTTCTACGGCGCTATGGACGGGGCCTCGAAGTTTGTGAAGGGTGACGCGATCGCCGGCATCGTCATCATCATCATTAACGTGATCGGCGGCATCGCGATCGGCATGCTGCAGCGCGGCATGGAGATCGGCGAGGCGGTCGAAACCTACACGCTCCTCACGATCGGCGACGGCCTCGTCACGCAGATCCCGGCGCTGCTCATGGCGGTCTCCACCGGCATGATCGTGACCCGCGCCAACACCGACAGCGACATGGGCTCGACCGCGTCTGGGCAGCTCACACAGTCACGCCAGGCGCTCACAATCGCGGGCGTCGCCGCCCTCGTCATGGGCATCATCCCCGGCATGCCGATCCTCCCCTTCGCCATCGTCGGCCTCGTGCTCATCGTCGCGGCGCAGCGCATCAAAGCCGGCGAGACCGCGAAACAGCGAGAGGCGGATGCCGCGGCGCTCCTCCCAGCACCCGCCAAGCCCGACACCCCAGAAGACCTCATCGAGCAGATGCGCGTGCACGCCCTCGAAATCCAGCTCGCGCCAGACCTCGTCGACCTCGTCACCGGGGCATCCGATGATCTCCTCGCCCGCGTCCGGGCGCTGCGTCGCAAGATCGCACTCGAGATGGGCGTCGTCGTGCCGCCGGTGCGCACGCGCGACAGTGTCGAACTGCCGTCGGGCACCTACGTCATCCGCATCGCCGGGGTCGAGGCCGGCCGGGGCATTGCGCCGCGGGGCCGGGTGCTCGCCCTCGGCGACCACCTCGACGCCCTGCCGGGCCAGAGTACGGTCGAGCCCGTCTTCGGGCTTGCCGGCAAATGGGTGCCAACCGAGATGCGGCACAGCGCCGAACTTGCTGGCGCAACCGTGATCGACCGCGTCTCGGTGCTCGTCACCCATCTGTCATCGCTCGTCACCGGCAACGCCGCGCGATTGCTCAGTCGCGAAGATGTCCGCGTGCTCACGGAGGGCGTCAAGCAGGTGAACCCCTCTGCCGTCGACGAGCTCGTGCCCACCCTGCTGAGCCTCGCCGAGGTGCAGCGTGTGCTGCAGGGGTTGCTTGTCGAACAGGTCGCCATCAACGACCTCCCGCGCATCTACGAGGCGCTCTCGCTGCGGGCCAAAGTGTCGAACGACCCGGAAGGGCTCATCGAGGCGGCGCGCCACGCCCTCGGCCCGGCGCTCACGAGCCGGCACCTCGACGGCACCCTGCTCCGCGTCATCATGATCGACCCCGGCCTCGAACAGTCGATGCTCGAAAGCATGCGCCCCTCCGAGCTCGGCACCCAGCTGCTGCTCGACCAGCACGCCATCGAGAGCATCCTCACCTCCCTCAAAGAGACCGTCATGCGCCTCGAAGCGGCCGGAAACTCCGCCGTGCTCGTGTGCGCCCCTGCGCTGCGCCCCGCCGTGCGGCGCCTCGTCTCGGCGCAGTCCAACGGCCTGCCGGTGCTCTCGTACCAGGAGGTCACCTCCGCGAACGCAGACATTGAAACCGTGGGGGTGATCCGTGTCTCCGCGCAGATTCCGGCTTGACGGCGCCTCGCTCGGCGAGGTGAAGCAGCGCGTCACCGAAGAACACGGGCCGGATGCCCGCATCATCGCGGTCGAACAAATCACGACCGGCGGGGTGGGCGGCTTCTTCGCGAGCCGCCGCTTCGAGGTCACGGTCGAACTGCCCGACGGGCCCACCCCTGCCGCCGACGCGCACGACCTCGGCTCGTCGAGGCTCGCCGGCATCGCCGCCCTCCTCGACGAAGCGGATGCCGCAGAAACCGCCCTCAGCGCCCCACCCGTCGGCACCGTGCTCAGCGATGACCCCATCGCCGCGCGGGCGGCGAGCGCGGCGGCACTCACGGCCAGCCTGCCTGCGAGCCTTTCCCGTCCCGCAGCTGGCTCCCCCGCTGGCCCCGCTCCGCAGGGGGAGGTCGCTGGCGCGCGACGGCCCGGCCAAGCGCAGTCGGGTCTCGACGACGAGTCCGAACTCGTGTCGACCTCGACCCGCACCTTTGCCGAGGTGCTCGACGACCTGCAGGCGGTCACCGACTTCGACCGCGAGCATCCGCCCATCCCCGGCATGATCTCGTCGCGCAGCCATGCCGGGGTGTTCCCGCCATGCCCACCCCTCGCCGACGGTGCTGGCGACCTCATCGTCGTCGTCGGCTTCGCGGGTGACGCGCTCGCCGTCGCCCGCGCCATGTCATTCACGGTGCAGACCGAACTGGTCGTCAGCGGGGCCGCCGTCGCCGAAGGGCTCGAACGCATCGACGGGCGACGCGACGCCATCACGGTGCGGGCACAGGGGGTGCGGCGCGAACGCGTCGTCATCGCGGCCTTCGGGCTCAGCGCCCACGACGCCATCCCGGCGCAGGCGCAAGCGGTCGCCGAACTCAAACCAGACCAGGTGTGGTTGGCCGTCGATGCCGGACGCAAACACGACGACACCGCCCGCTGGGTCAACGCCGTCACCGCCGTGCTGCCGGCCCAGGCCGTTGCCGCCGTCGGTCGGGACACCACCACGACCCCCGACACGGTGCGTGACCTCGGCATCGCTGTGAGCTGGACGTATGACGGTTAGGCTGTTCAAATGTTGGTGTTGACGCGCAAGCCGGGGGAGCAGGTGCTCATCGGCGACGACATCGTCATCACCATCATCGAAAACCGTGGTGACGGCATCCGCATCGGCATCGACGCACCCCGCGGCATCGTCATCCAGCGGGCCGAAATCGTGCAGGCCGTCACCGAGGTCAACGTCGAAGCAACCCAGGCCGCCCCGGATGCCGAAGAGCGACTCAAAGCCGCCCTCGGCATCGTCGCGCAGGCGAACGAAGCTCCGGATGCCTCGAAGCCCGGTGCCACGCAATGAGCGAAGTCAGCGTCACCGAACTCGCCGCCCTCGAGTCGCCCGTGGTGATCGACGTCCGTGAGCCCGACGAATATCAGGCTGGCCGCGTTCCGGGCGTTCTCCACATCCCAATGGGCGAAATTGTCGAGCGGGTTGCCGAAATCCCGGATGACGGCACCGTGTACGTGATCTGCGCCGTCGGTGGTCGCAGCGCCCGCGTCGTCGACTTTCTCTCCTCACGCGAGGTAGACGCCGTGAACGTTGCCGGCGGCACGATCGCATGGCAACAGGCTGGCCTCCCGATCGAGCGCTGAGCCGTCCGCGCCGGTTGAGTAGCGCGGTTCGCTTGTTGGCAATCGCGCCAGCGATTGTGCGAACCTCGCCGACCGAGCCTGCGAGGGAGGACCAGGGCCGTATCGAAACCCGTCTTCAGGGGTGTTGACACTCCAGGGTGCTGCGCAAGACTGTGCCGAGGGAGGCAGCATGGGGCTTGAGGATGCGACGCGCGATCTCTACGGCGCGCCCCTCGCCGAATTCACGGTGCGGCGTGCGGCGCTCGTGGCGGAGGCGAAGGATGCCGGTGATGCCGAGCTCGCCGCCGCCATCGGGGCGCTGCGCAAGCCCGTCGCATCGGCATGGCTCGTGAACATGCTCGCCCGGCACCGCGCCGACCGGGTCGCCGAGGTGGTGGCGCTCGGCGAGACGCTCCGCGAGGCACAGGACGACCTCGACGCACCCCGGCTGCGGGAGCTCGGGCGGCAGCGGGCAACCCTCGTGCGCGAGCTTGCGCGCCAGGGCGGTGCGCTCGCGAACGAGCTCGGGGGTGCGGCATCCGCTGCCGTCATCGAAGAGGTCGCTCAAACGTTGCAGGCCGCCATGACCGATGCGGATGCAGCGGCGCTCGTGCAGGCGGGGGCGCTCGTGCGGCCGCTCACGGCGGCGGGCTGGGGTGCTGGCGACGGAAGCGGGGACGGTGCAGACGGCGCGGGTGGTGCGCTCATCGTGTTCCCGAGTCGGGCGCAGCGGGCCGCCAGGCGTGGGGAGCCGGGCGGGGCCAGTGCCGACAGTGCTCGCTCGGGGGCCGAGGGCGCGCGTCAGGAACTCGCGGAGGCGGAGTCCGCGCTTGAGGCGGCACACGCGGATGCCGAGCGGCTCCGGGCCGAGGCCGACGCCGTGGCGGAGCGGCGCACGAAACTCCGCGACGAGGTCGAGGAACTCACGCGCCAACTGCGCGAGGCCGAGGGCGAACTGTTTGACGCGGAGGATGAGGCCCGCCGCATCCGCCGTGCACGCGACGAGGCGAAGCGCACCCTGAGCGGTGCCGAACGGGCAGTCTCTCGCGCCCAGACGCGTCTCGCCCGTCTCGACCCGTGAGCCCGGCTCGACCCGAGCCCCTGAGCGGTGAGGTCTGCCTTGTGCACCTTCAGTCCCCTCCCGATGGTGCGCTACCCAGACCTCACGGCCCGGTTGTCTCCCGGTAGTGTGCGAGGAGCTCGCGGGTGAACTCGCGTGGCCGGATGGCGGGGACGACATGGCTCGCGCCGGGCACCGTCACGAGTCGCGCATTCGGGGCGGCCGCGAGGTAGCGGGCGGCGTCGGCGCGCACGTGGTCCCATTTGCCGTTGACGAAGAGCACGGGCTCGTGGATGCGACGGAGGCTGTCGATCGGACGCAGCGTGAGCAGCGCGCGGATCGTGTCATCCATGACGTCGAGCGCGACCCCGCCCGAGATGACATCGGTGGCGCCCGGTTGCGGCACGAACAGCCGCACGGCGAGGTTGTTGAGGGCGAGCCCGCGGTCCGGAAGCCGCCCGATGACCTTCGCGATTCCGCGCCACGTGTGCATCACGACCGGGTTTGGCACGGTGCCGCACGCCGCCGCAAGCAGCCCCGCGACGCGGCCGGGGTTGCGGGCAACCCACTCGATTCCGAGATACCCGCCGAGCGAAAACCCCACGAGGTAGGGCTTGGCGCCGTCGCCATGCCCATTGCCGGCGCTCGCGCCGCCGCCGGATGCTTCAGCCAACGCGACGGCGTCGTCGATGCTCTTCATGGCGGCGTCGAGGGTGAAGCGTTCCCCGATGCGCCGCCCGTGCCCCGGCAGGTCGATCGCGAGGGTGGGAATCCCCTCCCGTTCCAGCTCCTCAACCTGTGCGCGCCAGAGGCTGTGCGAGGTGCGCAGGCCGTGCACGAGGATGACGGTGGGGCGCATGCGCCGATTGTATGCGGTCGCGAGTGGTCACTTTCTGCGCCACCGCGCACCCCTTGGCGCGCAAACTGACCTCTCGCGGGGAGTACCGCCCGGTGCAAGAATCGGCGTATGACGATGTATTTGACGGGTGACCCTGCCGCCGATGAGCTCCTCGAGAGCGACGACCTCGCCCTGCTGCTCGGGATGCTGCTCGACCAGCAGGTGACGATGGAGTCGGCCTTTGCTGGCCCGGCGAAGATCCGCGACCGGATGGGATCGCTCGAGGCCGCGACGATCGCCGCCGAAGACCCGGACGCGTTCGTTGAGGTGTTCCGGCAGTCGCCGGCCGTGCATCGGTTTCCGGGATCGATGGCGGGCCGCGTGCAGGCCGTGTGTGAGGCGGTCCGTGATGAGTGGGGCGGCGAAGCATCCGCGATCTGGACCCGCGGCGAACCCGACGGCGCCGAAGTGCTGAAGCGGCTCAAAGCCCTGCCGGGGTTCGGGGAGCAGAAGGCCAAGATCTTCTTGGCGCTGCTCGGCAAGCGTCGGGGTCTCAGCGCTGCGGGCTGGCGCGAAGCATCCGCCCCTTACGGCGAGGAGGGTGCGCTCATGTCGGTCGCTGACATCACGAGTGCCGAGACGCTCGCGAAGGTGCGCGAGGCGAAGAAGGCGGCGAAAGCGGCGGCGAAGGCCGCGAAGTAGCGCCTCCCGGCTGGCTCAGCGAGAGGTCACATTCTGCGCTTCCGCCACCCCGCTTGGCGCGGAAACTGACCTCTCACGGCGCCCGCGAGCCGCGCACATTGCGACGGCGTTACCCCGCCGGCACGCCCCCGAACGTCCCGCCGGTGTCGACCGACCCGGTGTCGGTATACGCACGGATGAAGAACTCCAGAGGGTACCCCTCGGGGTCGGCGTCGGCGAGCCGCGGGTCGGTGAGCACCGCGGTGATGGCCTCCGCTTCGGTCGTGGTGACGCGGTTCACGTAGAGCTGCGGCCACCGGGGCCCGTCATAGCCCGCCTCGAGCGCGAACTCGGCCGCCGGGTGCGCGGTGGCGGTCGTGGCGATCGCGCTCAACGCCTCTGGCGTCACCCGCTCCGGCACGTCCACCAGGATGAGGCGACCATCGGCGGTCGTGTACCGCGCTCCGTCCGCAAACGAGTCCAGTTGGCGCAGCGCCGTGTGCACCGTGGTGAACACGGACGGGTCGCCGATGGTCACGGCAGGCCAGCCCGTTCCGATCGCGACGGAGGTTACGCCGTCGACCGCAAACGCCGCGAAGGCCGAGCGGATGCTCTCGGCTGGCCCCGTCTCGGCTGGGAACACCTCCACCTGCACCGAGGGGAGCGCGACCACATCGTCGTCGGTGAGCTCTCCGCCGCCGACCGTCACGTGCGCGACCCACCGCCCGGCACCCGCCGCAGCTTCGGAGTACTCGCGAGTCGCTTCGCCCACCACGACGGCCTGCTCCACGTCGATGTCGTCGGCCAGCCGCACCCCGATCGAGATATCCCAGACGTCGGGGTCGCTCGGATCGGCCTCATCGTCATCGGGAGTCACCGAGCTGTGCCCGACCGTGACCTCGACGACGCCATCGAGGGCGCCGAGCTCCTGCTCGGCGAGCGCCCAGAGGGGCGTCGCACTCGCGGAGGGTGCGGCCCCGCCGGCTCCAGCGCTGCCGCCGCAGCCTGTCACGACGGCGAGGAGCACCGCCGACATCGCCATTGCCAGAGTCGTGCGCCGTGACATCCGTTGCCCCCTCGTGCCGAAGCTTTCACTCTATTGGTGCACCGCCTCACGCCGTCAAAATCTGCGGCCCATCCTCGGTGATCGCGACCGTGTGTTCGGCGTGGGCGGTGCGGCTGCCGGTGGCGCTGCGGAGCGTCCACCCGTCGGCGTCGGTCACGAGTTCTGCCGTGCCGACCATCGCCCACGGCTCAATGGCGAGCAGCAGGCCAGGGCGGAGCCTGTAGCCGCGACCCGGCCGGCCGTCGTTTGCGATGTGCGGGTCCTGGTGCATGGTGGTGCCGACGCCGTGGCCGCCGAACTGGAGGTTGATCGGGTAGCCGGCGGATGTCAGTACCGAACCGATCGCGTGCGAGATGTCCCCGATGCGCCCGCCGGGTTGTGCTGCGTCGATCCCCGCCTGGAGCGCCGACCGAGTTGTCGCAATGAGCTTCTCGTCGGCCGGATTCTTCGTGTCGCCGACGATGAAGCTCACGGCGGAGTCGGTGACGATGCCATCAGTCGCGGCGGCGAAGTCGAGTGTGAGCAGGTCGCCATCGCGCAGAGCGTAGTCGTGCGGCATCCCGTGCAGCACCGCGTCGTTGACGGAGGTGCAGATGTAGTGCCCGAAGGGCCCGCGGCCGAAGGAGGGCGCGTAGTCGACGTAACACGATTCGGCACCGGCTTCGCGGATCAGGTCGCCCGCGAGACGGTCGAGTTCGAGCAGGTTGGTGCCGACGGATGCTCGCTGCCGCACCGCCCGCAGCACGGTGGCAACGAACCGCCCACTCACGGCGGCACGCTGCAGTTCCTCCGAGCTGAGGATCTCGATCATCGTGTGCCTTCCAGTGCCGTGTCGCGCTTCCGCCTGCGCGGTGCCCCCTGCGCGTTGTCGAATAACTATCCCGGTATTAGTATCACTTTCATGGTCAGAGTTCCACTCACCCCCGACGAACTCGAGCGCGGTCGCCGTCTCGGCGAGGCGCTGCGGTCGGCCCGCGCCACCCGCACTATGGTGGATGTCGCGGCCTGCGCCGGCCTCTCGCCAGAGACTCTGCGCAAGATCGAGACGGGGCGCATCGCCACCCCCGCGTTCTCCACCATCGCGGCGGTCGCGGGTGTGCTCGGGGTCTCGCTCGACGAACTGTGGGCGATGGCCGAGCCCGAGGTCGACGTGGTCGCGCTCGAGCCGGGTCAGGTCCTCGCGTCCTGAGGCCCACACTGTCGGAGCGGCCTTCTGCGGCGTACCGTGTCCGCATGGGCACGCATCCTGTGGCGCGCGTCGGCATTTCGGGCTGGCGGTATGCGCCGTGGCGCGGTGATTTCTACCCGAAGGGGCTCGCGCAGCGACGCGAGCTCGAATACGCCTCGCGCAAACTCGACACGATCGAGCTCAACGGCTCGTTCTATTCGCTGCAAAAGCCGCAGTACTACGAGACGTGGCGCGATGAGACCCCCGATGGCTTCATCTTCTCGGTCAAGGGTGGCCGCTTCATCACCCACATCCGCAAACTAGAGGGCGTCGAGTCGGCGCTCGCGAACTTCTTCGCCTCCGGCGTGCTTGCGCTCGGCCCGAAGCTCGGACCCATCCTCTGGCAGCTGCCGCCAAGCCTTGCCTTCGACCCCGAAGTGCTCGAGGCCTTCGTTGCGCAGCTTCCCCACACGACGACGGATGCCGCGGCGCTCGCCGCGCACCACACCGACCACCTCGACGGCCGGGCGTGGCCCGTGGATGCTTCTCGTGGCGTTGACGACACCGTGGTCGATGCCCCACTCCGCCACGCCATCGAGGTGCGGAATCACACCTTCGACACCCCGGAATACTTCGAGGTCCTCAGGCGTCACCACGTGGCATCCGTCGTCGCCGACACGGCTGGCAAGTGGCCGCAGCTGTGGGAGCAGACCGCCGATTTCGCGTATGCGCGCCTGCACGGCGACAAGGAACTCTACGTCTCGGGCTATGACGAGGAGGCGCTCGACCTGTGGGCGGACCGCGTCCGCGGCTGGCTCGGCGACGGCCGCGACTGCTACGTGTACTTCGACAACGACGTGAAGGTGCGGTCGCCATACGACGCGATGGCGCTCGCGAAACGCCTGACCTGACGAACCTCCGCCGCGGGCCGTTTCTCCTCCGCTGAGTGGACGCAAAAACGTCTCCCGGAGCGCCTTCGGCCGGTGATAAGGACGTATTTGCGTCCACTCAGCGGCCGCTGGGTGAGGGCCGGGTCAGGGCAGCGCCGGCTCAGCCGGCCAACGCATCCGCCGTCCGGGCGAGCGCCTCGCGCACCGCGATGATGCCGGGGCTCCGCACGGTCGCCCGCCGCGCCGCCGTGAACACCGTGCGGCGCGGGTCGCCGTCGAGGGGCAGCAGCTGCACGGTGCGGGAGCGCTCCGTCCACACGAGGTCGGGCAACAGGGCGACGGCGTTGCCCGACTCGATGAGGCGGATGTGGGCCTGCAGGTCGGCGGTCTCGAAACGCACATCGGGCTCGAAGCCGGCCTGGCGGCAGGCTTGTTCGGCCCAGTGGCGGGATGCGGCGCCGCGGGGTTCCATGACCCAGGCCGAGCGCGCGGCATCCGCGATGCTGCGGATGGTGGACTCGGGTGCGACCGCGAGCGAGATGGCGTCGCCGGTGAGCCGCACACGGTCGAGGTCGGGGTGGTGCGGCGCCGCGTGGCCGGGGTACTGCTCGGCGATGACGAGGTCGAAGTCGCGCACCCAGGTTTCGTAGAGGGCGGTTTCGGGTTCGCGCTGCGTCATCTCGACGCGAAGCTGCGGATGCTCGGCCGCGAGCAGCGCGAGGGCGTGCGGCATGAGGGCGAGCGCCGCCGACTGGAACACCGCAACCCGCACCACGCCGGTCGCGGCCGTGAAGGTCGCGCTGAGCTCCGATTCGGCGAGTTCGAGTCGCTCGAGCACCGCCGCCGTGTGCTCGACGAGCAGTTCGGCCTGAGCGGTGAGGTGCACGCGCCGACCCGATTTGCGCAGCAGTTCAACCCCGACCTCGCGCTCGAGTTGGGCGAGCTGCTGCGACACCGATGATGGGCTCTGGTTGAGGGCGGATGCCACTGCCGCAAGTGTGCCGCGCACGCTGAGTTCGCGCAGCAGGCGCAGGCGTCGCACGTCGAGCATCAGGGGCTCCAATTCATCAGTGAAGCTTATGAATATGCGTTAGAAAACATCGCTTTACCTTATCTGAACCCGATTCCATACTGGGCGTAACCCCTCGCGGAATGGATGAGACATGACGAGCACCGCGGCATCCGCTGCACCAAGCACCGACGCCCTTGCGGACATCGACGCCGAACTCGTCGACGAGAGCATCGCGCTCGTGCGCCGCTGGCTCGACGCAGCATCCGAGGTGCCGGTCGATGGTTCGGCGGCCCAGCTCGCCGGGGTGCTCCGCGACCCGAACGGGCTCGGCTTCACGGTGGGTTTCGTCGACGGCGTCGTGCGGCCAGAGGATCTCGGGGTCGCCGCCCGCAACCTCCGGTCGCTTGCCCCGAAGGTGCCGGCGTTTCTCCCGTGGCACCTGCGCGGGGCGGTGCGTCTCGGCGGTGCCATCGCGCCAGTGCTGCCCGGAATCGTCGTGCCCATCGCGCGTACCGTGCTGCGCCGCATGGTGAGCCACCTCATCATCGACGCGAGCGATTCGCGTCTCGGCGGGGCCATCGCGCGCATCCGCACGCCCGGCATCCGGCTCAACATGAACCTGCTCGGCGAGGCGGTGCTCGGCGACCGGGAGGCGAAGCGCCGCCTCGAGGGCACCCGTCGGCTGCTCGCCCGCGACGACGTCGACTATGTGTCGATCAAGGTTTCGTCGACGACGGCGCCCCACAACCCGTGGGCGTTCGATGCCGCGGTCGACCATGTAATGGAGAAGCTGAGCCCGCTGTTCCACCTCGCGGCGAGGTCGAAAACCCCGAAGTTCATCAACCTCGACATGGAGGAATACAAAGATCTCGACCTCACGATCGCGGTGTTTCAGCGCATCCTCGATGACCCGGCGCTGCTGAAGCTCGAGGCGGGCATCGTGCTGCAGGCCTACCTGCCCGATGCCGTGAGCGCCATGATGCGGCTGCAAGAGTGGTCGGCGGCGCGACGGGCTCGCGGTGGCGCTGGCATCAAGGTGCGCGTCGTGAAGGGCGCCAACCTGCCCATGGAGCGGGTCGAATCATCCCTCCACGACTGGCCGCTCGCGACCTGGGGCACAAAACAGGAGAGCGACACCAACTACAAGCGCGTCATCAACTACGCGCTCCACCCCGACCGCATCGACAATGTGCGCATCGGCGTCGCCGGCCACAACCTCTTCGATCTCGCCTTCGCGTGGTTGCTCGCGAAGCGTCGCGGGGTCGAGCGCGGCGTCGAGTTCGAGATGCTGCTCGGCATGGCGCAGGGCCAGGCCGAGGCGGTGCGGCGCGATGTCGGCTGCCTGCTGCTTTACACGCCCGTCGTGCATCCAAAAGAGTTCGACGTCGCGATCGCCTACCTCATCCGCCGGCTCGAGGAGGGGGCGAGCCAGGAGAACTTCATGTCGGCCGTCTTCGAGCTCAGCAGCAACGAGGCACTCTTCGAACGCGAGCGGCAGCGCTACGTCGCGTCGCTCGCCGCGCTCGACGATGCCGTGCCGGAGCCGAACCGCAGGCAGGATCGACGCCTCTCGCCGACTGAGCGCACCACGCAGGTTTCGACGAGCTCAACCGGCGGGGTTTCCTCAACCGGCGGTGCGCACTTCACCAACACCCCCGACACCGACCCCTCCCTGCCGGGCAACCGCGCGTGGGGCAACGCCATCCTTGCGCGCGTGCCGACGAGCACGCTCGGTGATGACACGGTCGCGGCGAGCATCCTGAAGACTCCGGATGCTGTCACCGACGCCATCGGCCGCGCCATCGATGAGGGTGCCGCCTGGCGGGCACTGAGTGGTGCGGAGCGGGCCGAAGTGCTCCACCGCGCCGGCGACGCGCTCGCGGCCCGGCGTGCCGAGCTCATGGAAGTCATGGCGTCGGAGACGGGCAAAACCCTCGACCAGTCCGACCCTGAGGTGTCGGAGGCGATCGACTTTGCGCACTACTACGCGGAGCTCGCGCGCGGCCTCGACTCTGTCGACGGCGCAACCTTCACGCCCGCGCGGCTCACGGTCGTCACCCCGCCGTGGAACTTTCCCGTCGCCATCCCGGCCGGTTCGACCCTCGCGGCGCTCGCCGCAGGCTCGGCCGTCATCATCAAGCCGGCCCGCCAGGCGCGCCGTTCGGGCGCCGTCATGGTGGAGGCGCTGTGGGAGGCGGGCGTGCCGCGCGAGGCGCTTCAGTTTGTGCAGCTCGCGTCGTCGGAGCTCGGCGCCGGGTTGATCGGCGACGAGCGAGTCGACCGGGTCATCCTGACGGGCGGCTACGAGACGGCGGAGTTGTTCCGTTCGTTCCGCACCGACCTGCCGTTGCTCGCCGAGACGAGCGGCAAGAACGCCATCATCGTCACCCCGAGCGCCGACCTCGACCTCGCAGCGCGCGACGTTGCGGCATCCGCATTCGGTCATGCCGGCCAGAAATGTTCGGCAGCATCCCTCGTGATTCTTGTCGGTTCGGTTGCGAAGTCCCGGCGGTTCCACGACCAGCTGCTCGACGCGGTGCGCTCGCTCACGGTGGGGCCGGCATCCGATGCGGCGACCCGCATGGGGCCCATCATCGAGCAGGCGAACGGCAAACTGCTCGAGGCGCTGACAACCCTGCAGCCGGGCGAAAGGTGGGCCATCACACCGAAGAAGCTCGACAGCGACGGCCAGCTGTGGAGCCCCGGCGTGCGCGCGGGCGTCGCGCGCGGCTCCTACTTTCACCGCACCGAGTTCTTCGGGCCGGTGCTCGGCGTCATGACCGCCGCCACCCTCGACGAGGCAATTGCGATGCAGAACGAGGTCGACTACGGGCTCACCGCCGGGCTCCACTCGCTCGACCCCGCCGAACTCGCCGTCTGGCTCGACCGGGTCGAGGCCGGCAACCTTTACGTCAACCGCGGCATCACGGGCGCAATCGTGCAGCGGCAACCGTTCGGCGGGTGGAAGAAATCTGCCGTCGGCCCCGGCACCAAGGCCGGCGGGCCGAACTACCTCCTCGGGCTGGGTAACTGGAGCGCCGCGGAATCCACGGCTGGTGATGTGCCGCTCGCCCCGACCTCGCGCGCGCTGCTCGACGCGGCCGCAACCTCGCTGGATGCAGCATCCCTCGCGTCACTGCGCCGCGCCTTCGCAAGCGACACAACCGCCTGGGCCGACGAGTTCGGCGTGACGAAGGATGTCTCGGGGCTCAGCGCCGAACGCAACCTCTTCCGCTATCGGCCAGCCCCCGTCGCACTCCGCCTCGCGGAGCGCGGTTCGCTCGCCGACCTGCTCCGCGTCGTCGGCGCCGCGCTGCTCTCCGGCGCGCCCTTCACGGTGTCGACGGCCGAAGCGCTGCCGGCGGCGGTCGCCGTGGTGCTCCGCGGCTGCGGGGTGCCTGCCACCATCGACACGGATGCCGCATGGCTCGGGTCGCTCGCCGCGCTTGAAGGTGGTCGCATCCGCCTGCTGGGGGCACGCGCCTCGACCGTCGCCCACGCGACCGGCGGACGCCCCGACATCGCGGTGTACGACCAGCCCGTCACAGAGGCCGGACGCATCGAGCTGCTGCCGTTTGTGGAGGAACAGTCGGTGAGCATCACGGCGCACCGCTTCGGCACGCCGAGCACCTTCTCCGCAGGCGTGATCTGAGCGAGCCCGCCGGTCCAATAGCAGCGCCGACCGAGCCTGCGAGGGAGGGCCCGAGCGCATCGAAACCCGCACGGCGCACGCCCAGGGTTTCGGTGCGGGTCGCCCACACCGGTGCTACCGTGTGCCGCGTGACCGACTCCAGCGATTCAACTCCCGCCAGCAGGCCCGCTGACGCACCCGGAAGCATGCCCGCTGACGCGCACGCCGCCGCGCAAGGAGGCCCGCACGTTCCGGCGCCCGGAAGCCCGTCCGCTGACGCGCCCGGCGCGCACGCCAGCCCGCTCGCTCCGGCGCCCGGTGACCGCGCGAGGGCACCGCTCGCGACGAGCGCCCTCGCGGTGGCGCTCGTGATTCCCGTGCTGAGCCTGCTCGCCCAGGTGGTGTCGTCATCCTTGCTCGCCGCGCGCAACATCCCGGCGATGCAACTCAGCCAAGCCGCCGAAGGCCTTCTCGTGTTTGTGCTCGCGGCGACGACGATCGTGCTTGGGGTGATCGCGCTCGTCCGGCGTGGCCCCGGGCGGGCGCGCGCGGCTGCCGCGATCGGAATCGCAGGCCTCTCCCTCTGGAACATCGCCGTCGGCCTGATCAACGGCATGCTGCTCCAGGCGCTCGCAGGCTGAGCGCCCCGCAGGCCGAGCGCGCCCAGCCCCCGCACGACCCCACGTAGACTCTCCGGGTGAGACTCTGGTCGGTGCATCCGCAATACCTCGATCGGCAGGCGCTGGTCGCGTGCTGGCGCGAAGGGCTCCTCGCGCAGGCGGTCATCGGCAAAACTTCGGGCGGCTACAGCAATCACCCGCAGCTGCTGCGCTTCAGGGCGACGGACGCGCCGCTCGCATCACTCGGCGCCTTTCTTGCCGCGGTCGTCGATGAAGCGGATGCGAGGGGGTACCGTTTCGCTCGCGAAAAGATTCTCGCCCACCCCGTTGAGGGTGCTGAGCCCGGCGCCGCCCCACCTCTTGATCTCACCGACGGGCAATTGGAGTATGAGTGGCGGCACCTCATGGTGAAACTCGCCACCCGCACCCCAGATTTGGCGGTGCGGTTCGCCGATGTGCCGCCGACGGCGCATCCGCTGTTTCGGGTGGTTCCGGGGCCGATCGAACACTGGGAGCGCATCACCGTGTGACCCGCCCGCGCGGCCCGACCAGCACCAGCACCACCCACCCGCCCCCGACCAGCCACACCCGCCGCGCCTCGCCTCACCGGCACTGCTTCGACAGCTCGATGAGTTCGTTCGACGGGCGCCCATAAATCGATTCGCCGTTGCCGTCACCGGTGTAGCCCATGCCGATCGCCCAGGCGGTGGCGAACACTTCGGGCTGCGAGGCGAACCCGTCGCGGAACAGCGTGATGCATTTGCTCGTGATCGAATGCCCGACCTCGTGCGCCACGAGGGACGCGACGGCCGGGTTGCTGTGCCACATCGCCGCGACACTGTCGGAGAGGGTCATGGTTGAGTAACCCCCATGGGCGGTGTTCCATGTTGCGGTGCCGCCGTAGCTGCCGTTGGCGCCGTACCCGTTGACGATGGCGGCCCAGTCGAAGTCGAGCATCACACCGCCGGCGATCGAGCGCGCGAAGTCTTCGACGGCCCGGCGGTTGGCATAGAGCGGCCCGGCCTTCTCTGCTTCTTCGGCGGCGTGCGACGCCGCGAGCTCGCCTGCCGCCGCGACATACGCCCGCACCTGCTCGGCGCTGCCCGAATCCCACCCGGCATCCGGGAGCTCCGCCGTGACGGCGCGGTAGTCGATGCGCGCGGCGTTGGTCGCGGAGATGAAGGCGGAGTCGACGGATGCCGCGACCACTGGCAGTGCCGCCATGAACGCGTCGCCCGCAGCATCCACAGGGCTGGTCGCATTATCGACGGCGGCGGCGAGTCGTGCGAACTCTTCGCCTGCCGCCACGACGGAGTCGACTTCCTCCGCAATCTCTTCGGCGCGCTCAGTGAGGGCGTCGGTGTCGTCGGGGGCCGCGCCGAGACGGCGCGGTGCGTCGGGGGCGGCATCCGCCAGTGCGATCGCGTCGGTGAGGGCAAGATTCGCATCGCTGAGGGTGTGCAGGGCTGCCTGGTCGACGTAGGCCGGATCGGCGACGGCCGTCACCGCCGCCGCGATGCTCTGCGATTCGACGGCCACCTCGTGTGCGGCCTCGAGCGTGTCGAGCGAGTCGTTCGCTGCAGCGAGGGCCTCGGTGTAGCTCTCGCTTGCCGTCGCATAGCGGGCCTCTGCCGCAGCATGCCGCTGCTGCTGCAGCACGAGGGGCACTGTGATCGCCGCGATGAGGGTCGCGACGGCGACACCCCCGATGACCCAGCGCACCCGACCGCCGCGCACCCACCCACCGTGGAGCCCGCCACCGTGGGGCCCACCGCTCGCGGGCGCGGGCGTCTCGTCGGTCATGCGGCCAAGTATGCCGGAGGGCACCGACGCAGGCCCGGCCCGCAAAAGCCCCGCCCGCAAGCCCCCGCCCGGCCCGCAGGCTCGGCCCGCAGGCCCCGCCCCGCCTGCATGCCCGGCATCTTCGCCCGCCCGTGCGCGAAAGGCAGCCCCTCAGCGCGCCCGACCGTCGGAGGTCACCGCGAGCAGCATCCCGGCGACCACCCCACCGAGGCCCCCGGCGGCAACGTCGCTGAGCGTGTCGAGGTAGCCAACGTTGATGCTGTCGTCGACATACATGTAGCCCCACCATTCCAAGAACTCCCACACGCTCGCGAGGGCGAGGGCGAGCATTCCGCCGATAAGGCCCGCCGCGATGACGGATGCCGCGCCCGCTCCTGCCCGCGGGGGCGCGAGCCCGGCAGCACCCCACCGCTCAAGGAGCACGCGGGTGAGGGCCGCGAGCACGCCCGTCGCGACAAAGTGGGTGGCAAGGTCGAGCCAGGCGATGGCGGAGTAGAGGTCGGCGACGCTGAACCAGGCCGCGGCGAGCAGGGTGACGCTCGTGAGTGCGTCGAGGAGCGGGGGGAGGCCGGCGGCGCGCGAGAGCAGCACGCCCGCGAAGACGAGGAGGAAGAGGGCTGCTTCGACATGCCCGAGCGAGATGACGGCGACGAGGATGCTGAGGGGCGCGAGACCGCGGACGATGTCGGCACCGAGTTCGCCCACGCCTGTGGGTCGCCGGGTGAGTGTCTCGATCACGATTCCCGCCTTGCCCGACCCTCACGTTAGGGTAAGGTGCTCTTCGTCGGCAGGCTGCCGACATCCTCATCTCCCATTCTGCCGCCTAGAGCCACGGGCGCGGGCCGCGAATGGTGTGCGCACCGTGGCGCCGCTCAGGCGCCTGTGGGCGGCGTGAGCATCAGCTCGAGCCGTTCGCGCAGGTACGGCGCGAATTCGACGCCGGTTGCGGCATCCGCTCTCGGGTTCCAGCGCACGAGGAGGCGCCCGTTCGCCACGAACAGGGGGCCGAATGCTTCGGCAAGCCCCTCGTCAGAGAGCTCGATGACCTTCGCCCCAAAGTTGACGGTGGCACCCTCCTCGAAGCGCCCGCGGTGTGCCGCCGCACGGTGCATCCGCCGCTCTTCACCGGAGACCGACTGGTTGTTCGACCGGCCAGGTTCGACAGCGCGGGTGGTCGACCCGGCCGCGTAGAGCGTCGCCTCGCGGTCGAGGAGGAAGACGCCGAGATGCCAGACCTCGCCGATCGGGCGGAGCTTCGGTTCGGTCGTGAAGAGCAGCACCCGCCGCGGCGCCACGAACTCGGCGAGTGACTCGGTGGGAATGCCTGCGTCGCTGAGGCGAGCCGCGGCATCCGCCACGGCCACCTGCGCCGCCTCGATCTCGTCTCGCATCTGCCCATTCTCGCGCCCGCCGCCCGTGAGACTGCGCAAGTTGCTCCCGAGGGCCCGCCGCGCGACAACGTGCGCAGTCTCAGCGTCGCGGATGTCGGCGCCCTCGAAGGCAAGGTCGTGCTCGTGGGCCACTCCGGTGGGGGTGCGATCATCCACGGTGTCGCCGATGCGCGGCCTGACCGCATCGCGCGCAGCATCTTCGTCGATGCCGGGCCGCTCGGCGAGGGCGGCGTGATCAACGACGAGCTCCCTTTCGAGGGCGACGAGATCCCGCTGCCGCCGTGGGACGTGTTCGAGGAGGCCGACCTCACCGATCTCGACGAGACGCTCCGCGCGGAGTTCGCCGCGCGCGCGATCCCGCAGCCGAAGGGGGTCGCCTACGACGAGATGCACCTCAGCGACGAGCGACGGTTCGATGTGCCGGCGACCGTCATCGCGTGCGAGTTCCCCTGGCAGCTGCTGCGGGATTCGATCGCCGCCGGTCACCAGTGGGTGGCGGAGCTGGCGCGCATTCGCGACGTCGAGTACATCGACCTGCCGACGGGGCACTGGCCGCAGTTCACCAAGCCAGCGCAGCTGGGTGCCGCGATCCTCGGTGCGCTCGGGCGGTAGGTCGCGACCGCGCCACCCGCTCAACTTGATCTAGTTGAACTAGAACAATAGGATGGTGCCATGCTCATCCGACTCGACCCCGCCTCGGGCGTCTCACTCTTTGATCAGCTCGCGGGCACCATCCGCGCGTCGATCATGGCGGGGCGCGCGACACCCGGTGAACGACTCCCACCTGCGCGTGACCTGGCGGCATCGCTCGACATCAACGTGCACACCGTGCTGCGGGCCTACCAGCAGTTGCGCGACGAGGGGCTCATCGAGCTCCGCCGTGGCCGCGGGGCGATCGTGGCGACCGAGATGCGCGACTACGGCGAGCTCACGCGGGCGATCGCTGCGCTCGTTGCGACGGCACGCACCCAGAACATTCCCCCGGCGGCACTCGCCGCCCTTGTGAGAGAGGCGTACCAATGACCCAGCAGATTTCGGATGTCGCGGCGCACGCCCGATCGACGCGCCGCCGCGCGACCCTCGTCGGGGCTGACATCCCCATCGTGCTCACGGCGATCGCGGCCATTGTTATGGCGAGCTGGATTCCCGAGCTTCCCGACCCTGTCGCGGTGCACTGGTCTGGTGCCTCCCCTGACGGTTTCGGCGACGTCTGGTTTATGGTGCTCATGCCGCTCGGCGTTTCCGGGCTGTTCGGCATCCTTGTGGCCGGGGTCATTGCGAAGCCGACCGAGCGCGGCCTGCTCATGGCGAATCAGAAGTTCGCTCTGGTCACCTCGGTGTGGCTTGCGGGCCTGCTGGCGGTGGGCATCACCGGCACCCTCTGGGTGCAGCGCGGTCTCGATGATGCGGCTGTTGCATCCGGTGGCATGATCTGGATCCTGTGGGGCGCCATCGCGGGGGTCGCGCTGGCGGTCCCGGCGTGGTTCTTGCTGCCGAAGAGTGACGCGACTGTGCCGGCGGGCGAGCGCCCCCAGCCGATCGAGCTTGGGGCGACCGAGCGGGTGTCGTGGAGTCGCGGTGTCGCAGCGGGCCGCGCCCCGCGGCTCATTGTTGCGGGGGCGTTCGTGGTGGTGTTTGTCGCGGCGATGCTCACCGCATCTACCGGCTCTCCGGCGTTCGTGACAGTGGTGGTGACGGCGGCGTTCTTGGTGCTGCTCGTCACGGCGACCCTGTGGTGGCGGGTCACGGTTGACCGTCGCGGCCTTGTCGTGCGCAGCGTGCTCGGCTGGCCGCGCGTCGCCATCCCGGCATCCGAGATTCAGGATGTCACGATCGCCGACGTCAACCCGAGTGCCGACTTCGGCGGCTGGGGTTGGCGCATGGGCTCCGGCGGACGCTCCGGCATCATCCTCCGTGCCGGCGAGGCCATCGAGGTGACGCGGGCGAACGGCAAGCGCTTTGTCGTGACGGTCGATGATGCGGCGACGGGTGCCGCCGTGCTGGCGGGCGTCAGCGCCCGGTAGCCGTGACCGCGGATGCTCGCCGCGGTTAGTGTTGGGGCATGACAGCATCCGCCGACGCCGAACTGCCGACGCCGAGCGACGATCACGATGGGCAGCTCCCGGTGGGGGCTCCTGCCCTGCAGATCGTGGGACTGCGCAAGGCCTTTGGGGCGAAGGTTGCGGTCGACGGCATCGATCTCACGGTGCCGTCGGGCTCGTTCTATGGGCTGGTCGGGCCGAACGGGGCGGGCAAGACGACGACGCTGTCGATGTCGACCGGCCTGCTGCGTCCGGATGCTGGCACCATCGCCGTGCTCGGTGTCGATGTCTGGCGCGAGACGGTGAGGGTGAAGTCCCTCGTCGGGGTGCTCAGCGACGGGGTCGACCTTTTCGATCGACTCACGGGCGAGCAGCTCGTCACCTATCACGGCCTGCTCAACGGCATGGATCGCGAGACGGTCGCCGGTCGCACGCGCGATCTGCTCGACCTGCTTGACCTGCAGGGGGCGGGCGGCACCCTCGTCGTCGACTACTCGGCGGGCATGACGAAGAAGATTGCGCTCGCCTGCGCGCTCGTGCACGCGCCACGACTGCTGGTGCTCGACGAGCCGTTCGAGTCGGTTGACCCGGTGTCGGCGGCGAACATCCGAGACATCCTGCACCAGTTTGTCCGCGGCGGCGGCACCGTCATCGTCTCAAGTCATTCGATGGATTTGGTTGAGCGGATGTGCGACCACGTTGCCGTGATCGGCGCCGGCCGGGTGCTCGCGGCGGGCACGACGGAGGAGGTACGGGCGGGCTCCTCGCTCGAGGATCGCTTTGTCGAACTTGTCGGCGGGCGACGGCAGCATGAGGGGCCGGCGTGGTTGCACACCTCCTGAGGCTCCGCTTCCGACTGCTCGCGAACTCGCTCTCCCGCAGCCCGTGGGCGCTCGTCTCGGTGCTCCTTGGCGCAGTGTCGGGGCTCTTCATCCTCTTCGGCGTCGTCGTCGGGATGGTCGCGCTGTCGTTCGGTGAGGCGGAGGTCGCCTGGACGCTCGCCGTCCTGGCGGGGGCGCTGACCCTGCTCGGCTGGGTTGTCTTGCCGCTCGTGCTGCGCGGGCTCGACCAGTCGTTGAGCGTCACGAAGCTCCGCACGTTCCCCATCCCACCCCGGCGCCTCCTCGTCGCGCTCCTCATCGTCGGCGTGCTCGGAATCCCTGGGTTCGTGACCCTGCTCGCGGCGCTGTCGACTACGTTGAGCTGGCTGGGTGAGCCCCCCGCCCTCATCGCGGCCCCGTTCGCCGCCGTGCTCGCCGTCGTGACCTGTGTTGCGGCATCCCGAGCCTTCGAGTCGGTCGGCGCGGCGCTCGCCGCCGGACGACGCTACCGCGAGGTCATGGGGGTGATTGTGTTCGTGCCGATCATGCTGCTCGGGCCGATCATCGCCATCACGGGGACCTCGATCGCGGCGCTCGGCGATGAGCTCCCCCGCATCGCGGGCATCGTGTCGTGGACACCGTTCGGTGCGGCCTGGTCGATTCCGGGCGACCTTGCGCTCGGTCGTCCGCTTGAGGCGCTCGCCAAACTCGCCATCGCCCTCGCAACGCTCGGCGTGCTGTTGCTGTTGTGGTGGCGCAGCCTCGGCATCCTGCTTGTCGCGCCGCCCGTCACATCCGCCGGCTCCGGTCGCTCGAAGGGGCTCGGCCCGTTCAACTGGTTCCCGGCCACGCCGACGGGCGCGGTCGCGGCACGCACGAGTGTGTATTGGATGCGCGACCCGCGGTACGGCGGCTCGCTCATCGTGCTGCCCCTACTGGCAATCATCGCCGTGTTCGTTGCCACGACGGGGTCGAACTGGATGCTGGTAGTGCTTGGCCCGTTCTTCGCGGCGACCCTCGCGATCACCCTGTGCGCCGAGATCTCTTACGACGGCACGGCGTTCGCGTCGCATCTCTCGACGGGGTTGCGTGGTTCGGCAGACCGCGCTGGACGCGTGATCACGCTCGCGATCTTCGCGGTGCCCGTCGTCATCCTCGCGACCGTGATCCCGCTCGTGCTGCTCGACCTCGCGAGCATCATCCCGGCCATGCTAGGCATCGGGCTGGGGCTCTTGCTTACGGGTTTCGGGGTTTCGAGCATCGCGTCGGCGCGGTTTCTCATGCCGGTGCCGGCGGCAGGCGAGAGCCCCTTCAAGACGTCGACGGGGGCGTCATTCGGGTCGCAGCTCGGCATGTTCGCCGCGTGGGCGATCGTCTTCGCGCTCGCTCTGCCCGAACTCGTGCTCGGCATCATCGCGGCGGCGACCGGCAGCGTCGTGCTCGGCATCGTCGCGCTTGTGCTCGGGGTGGCGCTCGGCGCGACATTCATGATGGTCGGCATCCGGAGCGGCGGTGCGCTGCTCGACCGGCGCGGTCCCGAGCTGCTCGCGAGCCTGCGCAAGGTGCGCGGCGCCTAACTCCCGCAGCGGCGGCGAATGGCGCGGCCGAACGCGCTCAGATTGGCAGTGCCCGCTCAGTCGAGGTCGATGGTGTTCCGTTCGCCGGAGTCGTTGACGGAGCCGACAGCATCCGCTTCGACCACATTGTCGACGCCGCTGATCGAGAGCGCGCCGAGGTCATCCGCATCGATCGTGTTGCGATCGCCGCTGATGGTCACGGTGCCGGCGTCTTCGAGGTCAACCTCGTTCTCGGTTCCCTCGACTGTGATGTCGTCGATGTCGTCGAAGTCGGCGTCGTTGCGGTCACCGCGCACAATCAGGGTGCCGATCGACTCGCCATCGACAGAGATGTCGTTGCCTTCGATGCGCACCGAAGCGCAGGCACCCGTGAGGTCGATGTCGCTGCCCGCCTCAGTGACGAGCAGTTCGCCGTCGTCGCAGTTCGGGGCGGCGTCGGTTTGTGGCGAAGCCGATGGTGTGGCCGCCGGCGCTTCGCTCTGGGTGACCTGCCCCGCGGGCACCTCCAGGGTGATGCACCCCGTGAGAAGCACCGCGACGGCGGCGAGGGGCACGACGGTCAGGGGAACGCGGGCGAAGGTTCTCATGCATCGATCGTATGTCGTGCGGTTACGCGGCCGACCAGCCGCCATCGCTCGCGAGAATCTGGCCGTTAACATTGACGCCGTCATCGCTGAGCAAGAAGGTGATGGATGCCGCGACCGCGTCAGCCTCGACGGCCTCCGGCATGATGAGCATGCCGGTGTGCACCCGCTCTTGGCCGAGCGGTGAGTCAAACGACGCCTCGATGTTGGTGATGGTGGGCCCGGGGGCGACCGCGTTGACGCGGAGACCGCTCGGCCCGTACATGAATGCGCTGCTCTTGGTGAGCCCGACTACCGCGTGCTTCGAGGCGGTGTAGGCGGCACCGGCGGCCGAACCGCGGAGGGCGGCCTCGGATGCCACGTTGACGATCGAGCCCTGCGCGCGGGCGAGCATGCTGGGGACGACGGCGCGCATGAGCTTCATGGTGCCGTCGACGTTGATGGCGAAGACCCGCTTCCAGATGGCGTCGTCGATCTCGTGGACCGGCGTCATGTTGTCCATGATGCCGGCGACGTTGGCGAGGGCGTCGATGGTGCCGTTCGCTGCGGCGATGATGCGCGCGATGGCGTCGTCGTCGGTGATGTCTGCGACGACGGTCGTGATGTCGGCAGAGGGGAACTCGGCGGCGAACTCGGTGAGGCGCTCGGCTGAGATGTCGACGGCGATGACGCGGCCGCCTTCGCGAGCGACGCGGGAGGCGGTTGCGCGGCCAATGCCGGAGCCGGCACCCGTCACGATGACGGTCTTGCCGCTGAACCGGCCATCGCTGATGCGCTCGACCCATTCAGGCTGTTCGACGTCATCGGAGCTGGCCGACGTTGGTTCGTCGTCGGATGCCGCGACCTGCACGGGTTCGGATGCAGCATTCGTCGCTGGCACGTCGCCGCTCGCGGCACGGGCGACGAGTTCGTCGAGCAGCTCTTCGCTGAAGCGCCCCTTGCTGAGCTTGACGAGGCGCTTGAGCGAGAGGCGCCGCACGGGTCGCAGCACGCTCGCATCTTGGCCTGCCTGGGTGAGGAGTTCGCGAAAGATCGCACCACCGATCGGGTCGTCGAGCCAGGTGCCAACGGAAGAATCTCCGGTGAGGGGTGTCTGTGCCATGAGGGGGTCCAATCACGTGTCGGAAGCTATCCGGACAACGCTGTCCGGTAGCAGTACGGTAGCAGCATGACCTTGACGCCGAAAGGGAATCGTGGGCCGAGTGCCGGCCCACACAATCGACGCGCGCTCATCGATGCTGCCCGCGAGGTCTTCATGACCGAGGGGCTCACGGCGCCGCTGAGTCTCATCGCCCGCCGCGCCGGTGTCGGGCAGGGCAGCCTCTACCGACACTTTCCTGATCGACTTGCGCTTGCCGTCGCCGTGTTCGACGACAACGTCGACATCCTCGAGTCTGTGATCGAGCATCCAGAAACCACTCTGGACGATCTGCTCGATCATGTCATCGAGCAGGCTGTTGTTTCGACGAGCCTCATCGATCTCATCACCGCGAATCAGCACGACCCGCGGGCGGTCCCGCTTGCCGATCGCGTGCACAAGCTTCTCAGCACGGTTGTGCACCGGGAGAAGGCCGCCGCAAACCTTGGAGCGGATGTCACGGTCGACGACGTTCTGCTCGCGATCTCGATGCTCGCAGGAGTGCTCGGCCGCACGCCGGAAGCCGACCGCGAGACTGTGGCGCGGCGAGCGTGGGCACTGTTCCACGCTGCGTTCGCACCCCACGACGGTGCCAAGTCGCGATGAGGACCCGCGCCGAGCACCACGACGGGCGCTGAGCTGCCGCGCATCCTCAGAAACTTCTCGCGCGATGTCGATATCGCTCATAGCCATTCGACGCGATAGTAGAGGGGCGAACACGCCCCACCGACACGAGAGGAACCATCATGGCGAAGTACATGCTGATCATGCGGAACAGCGGCTCAGAGGAGAACCTTGAAGACATGGACTTTGAGGCGGTCATCAACGCGATGGGTGCCTACAACGAGTCGATGATGAAGGCCGGGGTGATGATCGGTGGCGACGGGCTGACGGATGCTGCCCAGGGCGCCGTCGTCGAGTTCACCAATGACGCCCCCATTGTTTCTGACGGCCCCTACGGCGAGGTGCACGAACTGTTCAACGGTTTCTGGACGATCGAGGTTGCGACCCGCGAGGAGGCGATCGAGTGGGCTTCGCGCGCGCCGCTCGGCCCCGGCAACAAGATCGAGGTCCGGCGCATTACCGACGAGTCGGATTTCGCTGACTACGCCGACAACGAGTACGTCAAGAAGGAAGAGGGCTGGCGCGAAGAGCTTGCGGCCCGCCAGGCGTGAGCGCGCAGTCTTGACCCGAAGGTCCTGACATGGACGAGCAGATCCACCGCGAGGTCGACGCCGTCTGGCGCATCGAGAGCGCGCGCATCGTCGCGACGCTCGCGAAAGTGACGGGCGATGTCGGCCTCGCCGAGGATCTCGCGCAGGAGGCGCTCATCGAGGCGCTTGAGCAGTGGCCGCGGGTGGGCACACCGCGCAACCCTGGTGCGTGGCTCACGATGGTGGCGAAGCGGCGGGCGATCGATGCGTGGCGTCGGCGGGAGGCGCTCGACGAGCGCTACCGGGCGATCGCCCACGGGCTCGACGAGACGACGGACGCCGACTGGGAGCCGATCGACGACGACGTGCTCCGCCTCGTCTTCACCGCGTGTCATCCGGTGCTCTCGCGCGAATCGCAGGTCGCCCTCACGCTGCGAGTGGTGAGTGGGCTTACAACGCAGGAGATCGCCCGGATGCTGCTGGTACCGGTCGCGACGGTGCAGGCGCGCATCACACGGGCGAAGAAGACGCTCACGGCTGCGCATGTGCCGTTCGAGACGCCGGAGCCCGCCGAATGGCCGGCACGACTTTCGTCGGTGCTCGGTGTCGTGTACCTGGTCTTCACGGAGGGCTATGCGGCGACGAGCGGCGACCGGTGGATTCGCACCGAGCTCGCGAATGAGGCGCTCCGGCTCGGCCGAACCCTCGCGGCGCTTGTCCCACGCGAACCCGAAGCGCATGCGCTCGTCGCGCTCATGGAGTTTCAGGCGTCCCGCTTCGGGGCCCGCACCGCCCCCGATGGCACGCCGATACTGCTCGCCGATCAAAACCGCAGCAGGTGGGATCGCGCACAGATCCGCCGCGGCACGGCCGCACTCGAACGGGCGGATGCCGCGGTGCACGCCCGCGCGCGTGGCAGCTACGCGCTCCAGGCCGCCATCGCCCAGTGCCACGCTGTCGCGCCGAGTGTCGCCGACACCGACTGGGAGCAGATCGTGATCCTCTACGAGGCGCTCGGACGTCTGGCCCCGAACCCTGTCGTTGAGCTGAATCGGGCCGTCGCCGTGTCGATGGCGACCGGGCCGGCATCCGCGCTTCGCATCGTTGATGCGCTCGCCGATGATCCGGCCCTCCGCGGCTCACACCTGCTGCCGAGCGTGCGCGGCGAGTTGCTCGCGCGGCTCGGGCGGGCGGATGAGGCGCGCTCGGAGTTCCTCACGGCGGCCCACCTCACCGCCAACGAGCGCCAGCGTGCCGTGTTGCTCGCGAAGGCCGGTGCGGCTGGCTGAGTGCCCGCGTTAGAGCGTCTGATTGTGCAGGCAGGGCTTCTGTATTCCGGCAAAGAATACCCCCCGCTTCGGGGGTAGACGAACGAAGCCGCAAGCCCCATTCTCATTTATGAGGGTTGCTCACTCAGAGTCGCCTCTTTCATGCATTGGAGCCGGGAATGTCCCTGAAGCAGACTCTAGCGGTTGTCTCGGCAGCCGCACTTATTTCGATTGGAACGGCGTCACCTGCGTTTGCCGACGACACATTTCAGAGCTTCTCGGAGGTAATGACGGCGAGTGCTCCTGAGCTGCTTCACGAGACGTCGGACGTTCTTGCGCCAGACGTTTTTGACGAAGGTGCCACGGTGCGCGTCGAACCCTCCGATTCGGTGGGCGGTCTGGAGGAGCCAGTCGGTGAAGCGATCTTAATTGAACCGCCAGCCCTCGAAATCGACTTTGCATCTGGTGTGGTGGGGACTTCCCCGGAAGGCGTAGTCGAGCTTGAAACGGGAGACAGTAACTCAAGTGCCTATATTCAGCCGAATGATTCTGGGTACCGGATCATCTCGACTACCGATAGTGCCGACGGGCCTTCCAGCTTCAGCTACACAGTGGACGCAGCTGGGGCTGCGACGCTCGTGGAGGTAGGAGAACTCTTATTCCTTGAGACTGACTCAGAGACTTTTGGCGTCTTAGAGCAACCCTGGGCGAAGGACGCCAATGGCGGGGACGTCCCCACTTGGTACACGTGGGCTTCTGGCACACTCACGCAGCACCTTGACCTGACGGGGGTCGATGCATACCCAGTCGTCGCCGATCCTGCCTGGACGTACTCCTACAAATTTCCCACTGCCAAGACGTCGACTCGAATCGAGCAACTGCTGCGTGCCTGCTTCAACTGCTACTTTCCGGTGGCCGGAGCGCCGAAAGCCTTCCCCGCTTACGACCAACGACTCCCGTTGCGCGTTCTTGGACTCAACTTCGAATGCCGCATGCGAGGCATTGGGAAGGTAGCCGGCTCGCTGTTCCAGTACAGCTTCGCGGCGACGAGCAATCATGTGGACGGCGCAGGGTCGACAATTACGTTCTCGTTTCGGAGCGACAAGTATCTTTATGTCAGTGCGTCTATTCAGAACCAGCTTCTCAATAACAGCATTTACCGAGCTGGCGCAATTCAAACTTGGGCCAGCTTCGCTAACAATCTGCGAAGCGCGTAGAGTCGCGCAATGAAGGCAATCATCGCGGCGGTGGCCGGCGCTCTGGCCGGGTTGATCTCAGTTGCGGTAGTGCCCGCGCTGAGTGAGCAGGCGAACGGATTTTTCGCCTTCGGGGCTCTCGTTGGGTTCGGGATAGGCGCGGCTGCGGGAGCTATCGCAGGAGGAGTGGCAATGGTGCTGGGCCGAATGCCAGCCCTCGCCACGGTCACCTCGGGTGTCACCGCGTTGGGCGTCGCATGGGTGTTGGGGTCAGCGTCGTCGCTCATCGCACCCCTTGCCGTGGCTGCTGTGGTGGCAGTGGTCATCGTGTTGGCATTGGCGCTTCACGCATGGAGCCCGCGAAGGAGCGCGTCGGCGAAGTAGTAGGCCACTCACGACGTTCGCGGCCGCTGTGCCCGTGGCGCTTCGCATCCTGAGCCGCGGGGTTGATGCTTGACCACGCTCGCGCTTTGCGCGCGGCGAGATTTCCTGCCGGTGAGCGCCGGCTTCTCAATGAGCCACCAGGATGCGGCCGCGATGGCCAGCGTCGTTGGCGCTGCGAGTGCCAGGTTCTCCCAGAAGTTTGTCGCACCCAGGCGAACGTAGAGCTGCTGAACGAGGTAGCCGTACAGATAAGTTCCGTACGACAGATCTCCGATGGTGTCTCGCAGCGACGGCCAGCGCGTCTCCCACAGCCCCATTGCTGTCGCACCGAGCGGCAACGCGATCCAGGAGATGATGGCGCCAAGTGCAGGATCGAAGCGTGCGGAGGCGAGCCAGAACGCTGCAGCGGCTACAACAGGTATCGGTGCGGTCACGCGTCGTGGGACGAAGCTGATGAGGGCCCCAGCGGCGAAGTAGGTCACCATCGACGCGGTTTCGCCCGCTGCTGTGCCCAGTCCTAGCGCGAATGCGGCCACGCCCGCCACCCATCCTGCAGACGCGTACGCGATCGCGGCCCAGAGTGGCGGAGCCTTTCGCAGCAGGACCCCGATCGCCGCTACGGCCACGTAGCAGCAGAACTCCACACCGAGGGTCCACAGTGACCCGTTCACTGTGTTGCGCGTGTGCTGATCCCCATCGAAAACGCCAGGAAGCTCGTATTGACCTAGGAGCAACAGATTCTGCAGGTACGACCACGTTTGCGGCTCTGCGAAGTAAGCAAGGTCGGCGAGAGATGAAGTGGCGGGCCCCACCAAGAAGACCGTGACGAGGACCACGGTGATCATCCCTGGAAAAATGCGCCGTACGCGACGCGCAAAGAACTGGTGGAGGCTCGGACGTCGCTTCCAGCTGGAGGCGATCAGGTACCCGCTGATGGCGAAGAACACCGCTACTCCGAGCGTGTGAAGCGGGATGTTTGCGAACCGCGGGGCTGGCTCCGGAGTGGTGAGGACCCACGAATGCCCCACGAGCACGCAGAGTGCAGCGGCCAGACGAAGGAGATCAAAGCAGTTGCTTCGTGCCATCTAATACCTCGCTCATCATTGCATCGGTCATTAGACTATGACACATCGGCGACCGAGGTATGATGGCTCCATGACGCGGCCCGCTATGCAGTTGCCAACGTTTTTGATCTTGACCGCGCTCGCGGACGGCCCAAAGCACGGATACGCGCTCATCGAGCAAGCCGCCATCCTTTCGGGCGGCGAAACACAACTGAAGGTGGGGACGCTCTACACGGCGCTTGAGCGACTAGCGAAGGAAGGGCTGATCGTCCGCGCGGGCGAGGAAGTCGTCTCTGGTCGTACCCGCCGCTTCTACGAGCTCACAGGAGAAGGGCGGCTTGCCCTTGCGCATGAAGCCGATCGCATGAAGGCCCTTGCCGCACATGCGACCCGTCGACTTTCCGGGAGGTTGGCCTTCTGATGTCGGTGCTCGATGCGCTGGAGACCTCCGCACCTGCAGTCCCGATTCAGCAAGACGCCCGAATTCATCGTTGGGTGGCGGCGTCCCTCGCCGTGTACCCGAGTCGCTGGCGGGACGAGTACGAAGCGGAGGTCGCGAGCACTCTGCTGGATGTGGCGGATGCTCGTGACCGACGAGCAGGGATGGCCGGAGAACTGTTGGTCGTCTGGATCCGAGGTGTGATCCTTCGCGCACAAAGCTCAGTGGTTTTCTGGGGCGGGCTGCTCATTATTGCCCTACTTTTCTATCCGGCCGTATACGAGTATTCCGGCTTCGCAACTGAACGATATTGGCCTGCTGTGCACGCGAGGGCGGCTGGCGGGCTGACTCTCGCGCTCCCCGTCGCTGCGGCGGTCGCTGCGTGGCTGGGGTGGTGTGCCTCGCGCCACCACCCCTCTGGACGACGCCGGCTGTTGCAACTTGCACGAGACGGTGGAAGCATCCTTGCTTGGGTGTTCATCGGCTGGATGGCATTCGTAATCGCCATTCTCAGCACGTCTGGATGGCCCGCTACGCCGAACTTCCATCTCGGTCTCCTGACTGCGCTCTTCGCACAATCTGCCGCGGCGATTGCCTTTGGCTATCTGCTCGGGTACCTCGTCCATCCCGGTTTCGGGGCGCCCCTGGCGCTCGTCTCGGTCGGCTACTGGCTGAACTTCGCGTCCATTCAGGGAGCGCTGAACTGGCGAAACATCAACGGGTACAACCTTCTCTCCTGCTGCGACCGGATCAACACCGGACCAAGTCTGCAAGCCATCGGATTTGTCTTCGCCGTGGCGGTCCCAACTACCCTCCTCTGCGTTGCGGTTGTGTGGCTCCGCCGCCGCTTGTTGAGGGTTAGCCTTGTCGGCGCTGTAGCGGCCGCGCTCGTCGCGGCCTCGCCCTCCATTGCAAGTGAGGCGAACGAAGTCACGAAGGATCTAGCGTTTGTGCGTAGCTCCGCTGAACTGGTGTGCGCGGGAACTGCTCCCGAAATCTGCCTCTGGCCCGAACAAGAGGCTGAAAGCGGTCATCTAGTCCGGGAGACGATTACAGCAGCCCATCAAACGGCGGCACAGCTCGGGCTCGGTGCGCCCCAACTGGTGTCGGCTCAGTACAGCCAATACGCGGAAGATGCTGAGTTCTTTCCGCTCAACCTCGGAGCGAACCCAACCAGGGACGAAATATTGATCAGCTACAGTTCCGTCGCAACATCGAGACTCATGCCACCGTCCCCGGACTCCGAGATCATCGACAAGCTTCAGGGCGCCCAGTTCGCGACGGCGATTCTGCTTGGGGCATCCGAAGACGTCGCCCTCCCCGGCTTCTCCGTGAGTGATCAATCGGGCGGAACAGTCCGGCTGGGGGAAGACGAAGTGCGCGACCTCCTCGGAGTCCACAACGAAGCCGAAGCGAGAGAAGTGGTCGCTGCCTGGGTAAGGACAACGGGCAGCGTCGTGTAGGCGCTCGCATGTCGTGCGGTCATCTCGGGCGGCGCCGTGTCTCACGTTGTGAAGGCCGACGAGGCCTGAGCTGGCGCGTTAAGCTGTGCGGATGATCGACGCGCGCGGGCCCATCGGTATCGACCCGTTCGGATTCGCCGAGACCCACCTGAGCGGCGGCGCGCTGGCGGCACTTGAGGGCCTGCGTGCGACCTTGGAGCGCGACATCCGACCGCTCATGGCGGAGGCGTGGGAGACGGCGACGATGCCCGACGCGGTGCTCGACGCGCTCGCGCCGCTCGACCTGATGCAGCCGGCTGGGGTGTCGAAGGCTGAAGCCGCCTCGAGCATGTTCTCGGGCTTCCGCAACTATGTGCTCGCACGCACGGACGTTTCGGTCGCGACGCTCTATAACGCGCAGTCGGGGCTGTTCCGCGCGACCGTGCGGCACGGCGGCTCGCCCGAGCAGGCTGCGGAGCTCGACCCGCAGATCCGCGCGTTCAACCTGAAGGGCGTGTTCGCGCTCACCGAACCCGACCACGGTTCGGATATCGCGGGCGGGCTCGCCACACAGGCCCGGCGCGAGGGTGACGCGTGGGTGCTTGACGGGGCGAAGCGGTGGATCGGCGGTGCCGCGGCGGCCGACGTGCTCGCGGTGTTCGCGCGCGACAGTGCCGACTCACAGGTCAAAGCGTTCCTTGTGCCCCGCGACGCGGAGGGCGTGCAGCTCGAGCCCATCCACGGCAAGATCTCGCTGCGCCCCATGCAAAACGCGGTCATCCGGCTCGACGGCGTGCGCGTGCCGGAGTCCGCGCGCCTGCAGCGGGTCGACAGCTGGCGGGATGTTTCGGCCATCCTTCGCGTCATGCGATCGGATGTCGCGTGGATCGCCACAGGGTTGCAGGCCGGCGCACTTGAGGCGGCCATCCGGTACACGCGGCAGCGCGAACAGTTCGGACGGCCCATCGGCGGCTTCCAACTCGTGCAGGAGAAGCTCGCCCGCATGCTCGGCAACCTCACTGCCTCCCTCGGCATGGTCGTGCAACTTTCTGCCCGGCAGGATGCCGGCGACTACGTCGACGAGAACTCCGCCCTCGCGAAGATGCACACCGCCGCGATGGCGCGCCAGACTGTCGCACTCGGCCGCGAGGTGCTCGGCGGCAACGGCATCCTCCTGGAACACGATGTTGCCCGGTTCTTCGCGGATGCCGAAGCGGTCTACTCCTACGAGGGCACCCACGAGATCAACTCGCTCATCGTCGGACGCGGCCTCACGGGGGAGTCCGCGTTCGTCTGACTGAAGGAATGAGCAGAGCATGATCGTCACCACCATCACCCCCGAGCTTGTCCACGGTGCGGCTGAGCTCGAGTCCACCGCGCGCGGCTTGCGTCCGCACCGTCTGTCCACGTGGGTGCGCGAGCAGTTCCCCGACCCGCAACTGATGATGGTGGAGGCGCAGCCCTCCGGAGTGCGGATTGTGGTGGCGACATCCGCTGAGACGATCGAGTTGGTGCTTCATACGACCCGTGTCGCGTACCGCGGTGCCGATCGCCCACGCGGGCACGTCGACCTGCTGCTCGACGGCAGTGTGGTCGCGAGCGACCAGCTCACGGGCGGGGATGTCATCGAGACAGATCTGCAGACGGGCGGCACCGAGTTTCGCGAGGGCAAGGCGCACACGGCGCGCTTCGCTGGGCTCCCTGCGGGCACGAAGCGGGTCGAGCTCTGGTTGCCGCACAACGAGTCGGTCGAGCTGGTCGAGCTGCACAGTGACGCACCGCTCTTGGCTGCGACTGTGCCGGAGCGGGTCTGGCTCCACCACGGAAGCTCGATCAGTCACGGCTCGAACGCCGCCACCCCGACCCAAATCTGGCCGGCGGTCGCGGCCCGGCGCGGCGGCGTCGCCCTTCGCAGCCTCGGTTTCGGCGGCAGCGCCCTCGTCGACCCGTTCGTCGCGCGCATAATCCGCGACACCCCAGCAGACTTCATCAGCGTGAAACTCGGCATCAACGTTGTGAACGCCGACTCGATGCGGCTCCGCGCGTTCGTTCCTGCGGTTCACGGGTTCATCGACACGATCCGCGACGGGCATCCGGCGACACTCATCGTGCTTGTGTCGCCGATCTTTTGCGGAATCCACGAAGACACTCCCGGGCCCGGCGCGATCGATCCGGCGTCGCTCAGCACCGAACAGGTGCGGTTCATCGCGACCGGCGTCGAGGGCGACACGCAGCAGGGTCGGCTCACGCTGCGGGTCATCCGCGATGCGCTCGCATCGCTGGCCGAGCGTCGCGCAACGGATGCGAACCTCCACTACCTCGACGGCACACGCCTCTACGGTGAGACGGATGCCGCAACCCACCCACTGTCGGATGCGTTGCATCCCGACTCCCAGACGCATCACCTGATCGGGGAGCGCTTCGCGGAGTACGCGTTCGCGTCGGAGGGGCCATTCGGGTTGCGTCGTGTCTAGGCGTTGGGACCGAACCTTCTCTGCTGCCACTCGCGCCCCTAGGCTGCAAGAGACCATGCCGTCACGCTGACTGAACGAGGACTTGATGACTCCAACGAATCGCATGCGGGGGTCGGCCGCGCTGCTCGTGTCGCTGCTCGCAATCCTCACCCTTGCCAGCTGTGCCGAGGAGGCCGCGACGGTCGAGGTGCCGCAGCTCAGTTCGGCGGAGAAGGAGGCGCTCAACGCCGACGAGTTGGATCAGCGTTGGGCGGCGATCGCCGCGGCGTATCCGGATGCCGTTCGGCCGGAGGTTCCGCGCATTCGGTTCGTAGACCTCGACGAGTCGCCTGACGTCACTGCAGAGTGTCTGACAGAGGAAGGCTTCCCTGCGGAGAGTGAAGGCGGCGGGGTCACGCAGCATCACATCGAAGGCCAGGAGCTTGAATCCGACATCGCGTCGTATGTCTGTGCCGCGAAGTATCCCGTGGATCCGGTGTTCAGTATCGCGCTGAATGATTCCCAGCTGCGCTTTCTCTACAACTACTTCGTGGAGAACCTCACCCCGTGTCTCGAAGCTGAAGGGTACGAGATCGGATCTCCCCCCGACGTGGAGTCGTTCATCAGTGGTTACGACAACTCTTCATGGGCACCGTACGACGAGCTTCTCGACGATGTCCCTGACTGGGATGCGCTCAATGCGACATGCCCGCAGACCCCGGAGGGGCTGTACGGCTAGTCTCCCGCACGTCTTCGTGGCGTCTGCCTCAGCGGTCCGTCGGCTCCTTGCTGGACCGTGTCGAGGATGCCCAGGGGCCAAAGAGCGCGAAGGCGACGGCACCAACAATGAGCGCAGCAAGAACCGGTTGCAGGTCGAGCGGCGCGAGGAGAAGAAATGCGAGGCCAACTATGGCCGCACGAATGACGAGCCAGACCCACATTCCGATGGTGCGTTGCTCAGGTGTCATCGGGTTCCTCTCGAATTGTGTCTGACATTACCGGTCACGTGGTCGGCCGATCGGACGTCGTTGGTCTGCTTTCGACCATTCTTAGCGAGCATCCGCTCTGACCGGCGTCGCTTGCTAGCTCACCGCCGCAGCATGTGTTGTTTTTCTCACACCGCCCCTGTAGTGTGAGAAACCGCACATTGGACTCTATGTGAGGAAAGTCACACATGCTCACTGCACGAATTACCGGCCCCGCAAGTATGGGGCTCATCTTGCGTGAGTCACGCTTGCGCCGAAACCTCACCCAAGAGCAGCTTGCCGACGCGCTTGGGGTGGACCGTCGCTACATAATCGAGCTGGAAAGTGGCAAGCCCACCAAGGCGCTCGAACGACTGTTTGAGTACATGGCCGAGACCGGTGTGCGCCTGCATGGCGAGATCACGGAGCCGGAAGGGCGAGATGTTCTCGCCGGATTTGAGGCCCTCGATGGCTGAACTCGCCGTCGACCTTTACGGAACACGCATCGGCACTCTCGCCGGCGATCGAAATCAATTCTCCTTCACCGCCTCCCGTGACGGGATCGACCGCTTCGGCACCGGCAGCACCGTGCTTTCCGTTGCGGTGCCGCTGCTGACCGCACCGAGTAGCCCGGAAAGGGCGCGGGCCTTCTTCGAAGAGTTGCTGTCCGAGGGACGAGTTAGGGAACAGCTGGCTGCGAACGCTCGGCTCGACTCATCAAACACGATCGGACTGCTCGCTCGGTATGGCCGCGACGTCGCAGGTGCCCTCCAGATCTGGGAACCAACTAGCCCTGATGAGCCCAGAACGCCGGAGGCTAGACCGGTCACCGCGACGGAGATTGCAGCCATGTTCGTCGAGGTCGGCCAGAATCCGCTCGGCAACAAGGGACGTCGCCGGCTGTCATCCCTCGCCGGGGTGCAGGACAAGGTCTTGCTGGCCAGAGTGGACGATCAATGGGCGGAACCACTCGACGGATTCCCGTCCACACACATCTTGAAGCCAAAGTCGAGCAGATACCCATCGCTGATCTTTGACGAGGAGTACGGATCTCGCTTCGCTAGGGGCGTGGGGCTCGCGAAATTCAGCACCACTATCGAAAAGTTCGGCGATGAGACGGCGCTCGTGATTGAGCGGTACGACCGGAACCGTAGTGGTGCACGCCTCCACCAAGAGGACTTCAATCAAGCCCTGGGATTCCTCGGTGACAGCAAATACGAGACGGGGGCGGGTGATGGCAGGCTCAAAGCCGTCGCCGGCATTCTGAGGGAACATTCCTCGGCCACCCAACTTCACAAGCTCATCCAAATGATGACCTTGTCTGTTGCCCTCGGCAACCTGGACATGCACGCGAAGAACGTCTCAATGCTCCACTCCCCGAGCGGGGAGGTGAGCCTCGCCCCCATGTACGACGTCGTGCCGCAGCTGCACATGGGCCTCGACGAAGACGTCGCTCTGTTCATCAACGGAAAACGCCACCTGTTCGATATCACCGGAGCAGACCTCGTTGCCGAAGCTGAGTCGTGGAAGTCTCGGAAAGCGAAGGTGACCATCACCGAGACCCTCGAACAGATCATTGGAATTGCAGAGGCTGAGGAGCCCCATGTTGCCGCCGGACAGGGGCTTCCGGAGACCGTGAAACGGCTCGCCAGGAATCTTCTCGACACGATCGGCAGCCAGACGCCAGCTGGGCCGAGCAACGCCCAGAAATCCACTCGTGATCGACCCCCGCAAGAGGTATTCCCCTCCCGGACCGCTCCCGGAGGGTGGGGAGGACCGGTCTAAGCCGACTGAACCAAAGGCGAGGCCCGAGCCTTCGTTGCAATTGGAGCGGATGACGGGAATCGAACCCGCGCTATCAGCTTGGGAAGCTGAAGTTCTGCCATTGAACTACATCCGCGCATCCGGCGAACCGGACTCGAACCATAGTAGACCAGGCCCGCCAAAGCCGGTGCCGAGCCCGCGACAGGAGGAGTGCCGCGGGCTCGGAGCTATGCCGCTTCGCGCACTGTGCCTTTCTTGATGATGAGACGGCGTTCGGCGCGGCGGGCGACCGCCGTGTCGTGGGTGACGATGATCACGGTGAGGCCTTTGCTGCGCCACAGCTCTTCGAGCAGGGCGAGGATCTCGTCGCGGGTTTCTTCGTCGAGTGCGCCGGTCGGTTCGTCGGCCAGCAACACTTCGGGTTCTTTCACGATGGCTCGGGCGATCGCCACACGCTGCTGCTGCCCGCCAGAGAGTTCGGTGGGCAGGTGGCCGCCGCGGTCGGCGAGACCAACGGATGCCAGCACTTCGGCCGCCCGTCGCTGTCGCTCGTCACGGCTCACGCCGAGTGGCACAAGTGCCATCTCCACGTTTTCTTGCGCCGTGAGGGTTGGGATGAGGTTGAAGCTCTGGAACACGAACCCCACCTGCTTTGCCCGCACCTCCGCCAGGGCGGTGTCGCGGAGCGCGGCAAGGTCGCGATCTCCGAGGGTGACGCTACCGCCGGAGGGGCGGTCGAGTGCCCCCAGCATCTGCAGCAGCGTGGACTTGCCACCGCCGGTCGGGCCTTGGATGGCGATGAGCTGTCCCTTCTGGATGCTCAGCGTCACCCCTTTGAGCGCGTCAACCGATCGGGCGCCCTGTTTGTAGCTCTTGCTGACGTTCTTCAGTTCGTACATGACAGTGCCTTTCGTCGGGGGAGCTGGGGGCGTCGCGGCCGTTGTGGTGTCGAGTGTGGACATCAGGCGACGCTCCTCAATGCTTCGGCCGGGCGCAGGCGGGCTGCGCGCCATCCGCCGATCGCACCGGCGAGGAGCCCTCCGAGCACGGCGAGCGCGACCGCGATGCCGATGACTTCGGGGGTGAGTGTGGCGTTGAGCACGACTTCGGTTGTGGCTTCTGCCGTCTCAGCGACTGCACCGCCAAACCCGCCGCCGCCTCCGAAGCCGCCTTCCCCTCCACCGCCAGGTCCGGCGGGTGTGGTGGAGGCCGACCCCGCGGTGAGGGTCACAGCGAAGGCGTTGACGATGGCGACGCCGATCACACCGACGACGATGCCGACTGCGCCACCGATGAGCCCCTGCACAACCGACTCGCCGGCGACCTGTCCGATGATGCGCTTGTTGGTCCAGCCGATGGCCTTCAGCGTGCCGAACTCACGGGTGCGTCGGGCAACACCGGAGACGGTGAAGAGGATGGCGATGAGGAACGCCGCCGCGAGCACCGCGATCGAGAGCCACGTGCCGAGGTTGGCCACGAGCGAGGATGCGGTCGAGAGCGAACCTGAGACGCTCGACGCTAGGTCGTCTTGCGTGCTCACGGTCGTTTCGGGCAGTGCCTCTTCGATGTCAGCCTGCACCTGCTCGATGTCGGTCGACGAGGCCGCCTGCACCGAGATGCCGGAGATCATGTCTTCTTCGCCCGACAGGGTCTGCGCGACATCGAGGGGGATGTACACGTTCGACGCTGTCGTCGCTTCTGCCGAACCGGAGGTGACCGTGCCGACCACCTCGAACTCGGTGTCGGCGATGGTGATGGTGTCACCGACGGCGAGGTCGGCGCCCGTCGCATACCCTGAGTCGAGCACCGCGACATACGCGCCGGTGTCGTCAGACTCGAGTCCGCGCCCGTCTTCGAGCTCCACCGATGCAAGTGGGCCGACAGCGGATGTCGCGGGGTCGAGCCCCATCACCGTGAAGGTTTCGACGCCGAATGAGCTGCCACCTTCACCATCCGCGCCCGTCGGCGGCTCGCCGCCGGAGCCCGGCTGGAACCCTTCGCTCATGTCGGGGATCTCGCCGCTGAACGTCGTGTTGGTGAGCGACAGCGTCGCGGATGCGCCGCTGACGTTGTCGATCGACTCAACCGTATCCAGGGCGGAGGCATCGAACACGGGGGTGCTGAATCCGGCAGCGAGTCGCGACTGGTTCAGCGAGGTGGTGCCGTCTTCGGTGGCGCCGTCTTCTGCTCCGAATTCGAACATCGGGCCGCCGCCCGCGCCTTCTTCGGGTTCTTCGACGGTTGCCGCAACAGTGATGTCGGTGCCGACGCCATACACAGATTCGAGCACAGACGATTGCGCATCGCGCACGCCTGTGGACACAGAGTTGACAATCATGACGAGGGCAATGGCAAGTGCCATGCCGAGGGCGACGATGGTGGTCTGCTTTCGGCGACCTGCCAACTCCCGCCGGAGATAGGTAAAGAACATGGTGCTCCTGTCTGCAAGGACCGCCCAGGGTCGGGGCGCAACCCGCTGTTCGCGGGACACGCCGAAGGTATTGGCAGTGCTTATGCCCTTCCCCACCTTTGGCTAAGAACTTGCTATGAACGATGTCGAGCCGGTTGTGTGCTGTCGCTACGCTCGAGATATGGCCCAGCTCGACTTCCGCGATGCGAGCAGCGTCGACATTCCGGCGATCATCGAGCTCGTTACCGCCGCCTACCGCGGCGATTCGAGTCGTGCGGGCTGGACGACCGAAGCCGACCTGCTCGAAGGCCAGCGCATCCACCCCGACGTGCTCGCCGACGACCTGCGACGGCCAGGCAGCATCGTGCTGCTCGCTGAAACCCGCAGTGTCGAGGGGCCGGATGCCGCGGCATCCGCCCTCGTCGGCTGCGCGCACCTCAGCCGTGCGAGCCCCGCCACCGCCTACTTCGGCATGTTCGCGGTGCGACCTGGCACGCAGGGCGGCGGGCTCGGTTCGGCGATCTTGGCCGAGGCGGAGCGCCGAGCATCCGTCGAATGGGGTGTCGCAACGGTCGAGATGACGGTGATCGAGCAGCGTGCCGAGCTCATCGCGTTCTATGAGCGTCGTGGTTACCGGCGCACGGGCGAGCACCGCGCGTTTCCCTACGGCGACGAGCGGTTCGGCCGACCCCTGCGCGACGACCTGAGGATGCTGGTGCTCGCCAAGCCCCTGTAAATGCTTGCCTTAGCCCCCATTTCTTGGTACTTTTCGCGCGGGGCGCGATTTTCGTGCCGATCTCGGGGGAGAACCAGATGTCGAAGTTCGGGGAACGATCGGTCAGGGTGGTCATCACCGCCACCATGCTCGGCGGGGCCATTGCGCTCATGCCGATGGCTGCGGCATCCGCTGCGCCGGTGGTGGTCAGCATCAGCGCCGACTCCACCGTGCCGGCACCGGCTGAGCGTGGCACGGTCGTCGCGACCGACCCACTCGCAGGGCAAGACCTCACGGGGGTCATCGTCGCGCTCGCCCTCATGTGTGCGGGTGCCGGCGTGCTCGCCTGGAGGCGCAGCGCAACTACGATGTGAGCATGCTGCTCTCCGACCGCGACATCAACGCTGAACTCGATTCGGGCCGCATCGGCCTCAGCCCGAGTGACCCGGAGATGGTGCAACCGTCGAGCGTCGATGTGCGCCTCGACCGGTACTTTCGTCTTTTCGACAACCACAAGTACCCCTACATTGACCCGGCCGAAGACCAGCCGGAGCTCACCCACCTGCTCGAGGTCGACGCTGACAAGCCGTTCATCCTCCACCCCGGCGAGTTTGTACTCGGTTCCACCTATGAGCAGGTGACGCTGCCCGACGACATCGCGGCTCGGCTCGAGGGCAAGAGTTCACTCGGCCGCCTCGGCCTCCTCACCCACTCCACCGCCGGCTTCGTAGACCCCGGCTTTTCCGGCCATGTCACGCTGGAGCTGTCAAACGTCGCGACCCTGCCCATCAAGCTGTGGCCGGGCATGAAGATCGGGCAGCTCTGCTTCTTCAGGCTCACCTCGCCCGCCGAGCGGCCATACGGCTCTGGCGCGACGTTCTCGCGGTACCTCGGCCAGCGTGGGCCCACCGCGAGCCGCTCGCACCTCAACTTTCACCGCACGGATGTCTCGGCCACCGACGCCGGGAGCCCCGGCCAGTAGCATCCGCCTGCTACTCGCCTCCCCTCTACGTTCTCGCCACGCCACCCCTCCGTTCTCGCAGATGACGGGTTTTCGGCACGATGAGCTCGCCGCGGCAGCGTCATCCCGCCGGAATCGCCTCATTCGTGGCGTCGGGCCGCGGCGCCCCGGCCCGCGGCGCCCCGCGCCGCGGCCACCAGAACCAGTCGCCGAGCATGAACGCGAACGCCGGCACGATGACGGTGCGCACGAGGAGCGTGTCGATGAGCACGCCGACGCAGACGATGATGCCGATCTGCGTGAGCGTGATGAGCGGCAGCACGCCGAGCACCGCGAAGACGGCGGCGAGCAGGATGCCGGCGCTCGTGATGACCCCACCGGTCGCCGCGAGGGCGCGCACCATGCCGCGGCGAGTGCCGAGGGTGTCGGCCTCTTCGCGAGCGCGGGTGACCAAGAAGATGTTGTAGTCGACCCCGAGCGCGACGAGGAAGAGGAAGCTGAACAGCAGCACCGAGGTGTCGAGCGCCGGAAAGTCGAAGACTGTCTGGAACAGCATCCACGACGCCCCCACGCTCGCAAAGTACGACGCGACCACCGTGAGCAGTAGGATGGCGGGCGCAAGCAGCGAGCGCAACAGCAGCACGAGCACGATGAACACGACCACGAGAATGAGCGGGATGACGAGCGCCTGGTCGCGCTCCTGGGCCTCTCGCTCGTCGAGGCTTTCGGCATCCGTGCCGCCGACGAGGGCGTCGGCGCCGTCGACCGCATCGAGTTCGGCGCGCAGTTCTGTGACAATCGCGAACGCTTCGGGGGTTTCGGCGGCCGCGTCGAGCTGCACGCTCACCTGGGTGATCTCGCCGTTGCTTTCGCCGACGGTGGCGCTCTCGACCCCGTCGATGTCGGATGCCGCATCCGCAACCTCGTCGGCGGCATCCGCATTGGCGATCACGACGGCGGGTGACCCGCTCCCCGCCGAGAACGCGTCGGCGATGACCTCCTGACCGGTGACGGCTTCTGGCGTGGCGGTGAAGCGTTCGGTTTGCGTGAGCCCGACCTGCACTTGGGGTGCCGCGCTCGCGAGGCCGGCAAGGATCACGATGCCGATGATGGCGACGATTGCTGGGCGCTTGGCGACGCGCGTTCCAAGGCCGAACCAGAAGCCGCGGGCGAGACGGTCGTCTGAGCTGAAGTGGGGCACGTAGGGCCAAAAGAGGGTGCGGTTGAAGAGCACAAGGGCGGCGGGCAGCACGATGAGGGCGAAGAGCATGGCGACGACGATGCCGGCGGCGCAGGCGAGGCCGAGCGCGCGGTTGCCACTGAGTTCGGCGAAGAGCAGGGTGACGAGGCTGAGGGCCACGGTGCCGCCGGAGGCGACGATGGCCGGGCCGGCACCGCGCATGGCCGCGCGCATGGCGTCGCGCCGATCTTCGTGCGTGCGGAGTTCGTCGCGGTATCTGGCGATGAGCAGCAGGGCGTAGTTGGTGCCGGCGCCAAAGACGAGCACGGAAAGAATGCCGGTGATGGAGGCGTCGAGCTCGACGCCGACGCCGGCAGCGACCTGGCGTGCAACAACTCCGGCGACGGCGTCGGCGAGCCCGACGACGACGAGCGGCACGAGCCAGAGCCACGGACTGCGATAGGTGACGATGAGCAGCAGCGCGACCACGATCACGGTGGTGAGCAGGAGGGTGAAGTTGGCTCCCGCGAAAACGCCGGCGAGGTCGACCGCGAATCCTTCGGCACCGGTCATGAGCCCCGTGAGCCCGGCCGGGAGATCTTCATTCGCGAGCGCGCGGATGTCGGCGGCCCGGTCGGCGCGTTCGTCGACATCGTCGATGAGGTCGAGTGGGAGGACGAGGAGTGCGGCGGTTCCATCGTCCGAGACGGTGGCGGGCGGGAGGGCGTCGCTGCTCGAGTAGTCGAGCAGCGCGTCACCGCGCTCGGTGATCGCCGCGAGGTCGTCGTCGGTGAGTTCGGCACCGGCGTCGCTCCCGTCGCGGGAGTAGACGAGCAGCGCCGAGGTGGTGTCGGCCCCTGGCAGCTCGTCTTGGAGGGCGGCAACCTGCGCCGACTCGGCACTCTCTGGCAGCCCGGTCGCTGGGGCCCCTTCGCTGCCTTCGCCGCCGAAGGTGAGGAGCGCCGCGCTCGCGAGCGCGGCGAGCACGAGCACGATCCACGAGGTTTTGGCGGCGGTGACGAAGTGGCGGAGGTGACGCATGGGGTGTCCTTGGGAACGGAGGAATGACGCGGGCAAGAGAAAGTCGCTAAAAACTCGAGTAGCTAGAGTATCTAGCAATCACCTAGAATAGACAAATGCGCGACGAAAGCCTGCCCGAGCCGAGAGTCAAGGGGGTCCACGAGACGACCCGGCTCCTCCGGGAATTCACGCAACTCAGCGACGCGTTCTCCCTGCATCTTGGTCGCCAGCTCACCGTCAACCCCACCGATCTTCAGGCGATGCAGCACCTCATCATGCGCGGCCCCATGAGCCCAACCGAGCTTGCGCGTGCCCTCGACATCAGCACGGCCTCAACGACCGTCGTCATCGACCGGCTCACCAGGGTGGGGCATGTTTCGCGCGCGCCGCATCCAACCGACCGTCGCGGCGTCGTGGTGGTGCCCGAGCCGACGTCGATCGACAACGCGATGGCGGTGCTCATGCCCATGATCATGGGCATCGACCGGGTGATTCATGAGTTCGATGAGCAGGAGCAGCAGGTTGTGACCGACTACCTGCGGCGCATCGTCGAGGTCTACCGCTCAAGCATCCCTGAGCCGGCGACGGGGGCGTCGTGATGTCAGTTCGCGGGCCACTGCTCGAGCTGCATCGCAAGCCACGGGCTGAAGGCGAATGGCGTCGCTGTCACGGCCGCCGCGAGGTCCGCGGGGCTCACCCACGCGTATTCGGCGATCTCGTCCGCCGCCGGGGCGAGCTCGCCGACGAGCCGCGCGCGGTACACGGGGCACACCTCGTTCTCGACGACACCGGATGCATCGACCGCCCGATAGCGGAACCCCGGCAGCACCACCTCAACGTCGGCCACCGTGGCACCGAGCTCACGCTCCCCGCGCCGCACGATCGCCGCTACCGGGTCCTCCTCAGGGCCGGGGTGGCCGCAAAAGCTGTTGCTCCACACGCCGGGCCAGGTCGCCTTGCCGAGCGCGCGGCGGGTCACGAGAATCTCGCCACGGTCGTTGAACAGGTGGCACGAGAAGGCCAGGTGCAGCGGGGTCTCCGCGGTGTGCACGGTCGCCTTATCGGCGGTGCCGATGCGTGACCCATCCTCGGCAAGCAGGACGACAAGTTCGGAGAGTGAATCCATGATGCGTAGTCTGCCGCACCCGGATGGGCGACAGCGCTACGACGATGTTGTTCGCGTGCTCGACGAGTTTTTCGATGCATCCGGAAGCCGAGCGGTCGCCCACGGCCCGCAATACGTGGAGCTGTGGCGCGAGCTGCGCGAGAACACGACGGGCGGCAAAATGTTTCGGCCCCGCATGGTCGTCGCCGCGTTTGACGGGCTCGGCGGCCGCGAGAGCGAGTCGGTCGCCTGGGTCGGCGCGGCCTTCGAACTCCTGCACACCGCGCTCATCGTGCACGATGACGTCATCGACCGTGACTTCGTGCGGCGCGGGCGGCCCAACATTTCGGGCACCTACCGTGACCGGGCCAGGGCGGCCGGGGTGCCGGATGGCGAAGCCGAGCATCACGGTCTCAGCGCGGCGGTCGTCGCGGGCGACCTCGCCCTCTTCTACTCGTATCGCCTCATCGACCGCAGCGGGGTGAGCGAGGCGACCCGCGAGCGCCTCGTCGAGCTCATGGATGAGGCCCTCTTCGCGAGTGCCGCCGGCGAGCTGCTCGACCTCGACTATTCGGGCTCGATCTCAATCCCCACCGTCGACAACATCCTGTCGATGGCTCGCCTCAAGACCGCCGTCTACTCGTTCGAGGTGCCGCTCAAGGCGGGTGCCGTGCTCGCCGGTGCCGACGAGACCGTGATCGAGTCGATGGGCGATTTCGGCCAGGAGATTGGCACCGCCTACCAGATCGTCGATGACCTGCTCGGGGCGTTCGGCGACGCCGTCGTCACGGGCAAATCCAATACGAGCGACCTGCGCGAGGGCAAGCGCACCGTGCTCGTCGCGCACGCCGCCGCCACCGAAGTGTGGGCCGACATGGCACCCCTCTTCGGCTCGCCAACCCTGTCGGATGCCGATGCCGACGCCCTCCGTGCGAAGCTTGAGTCGAGCGGTGCGAAGGCCTACGCCGAAGCGCTGCTCGCCGAGCATGTCGAGCGGGCCAACGCCGTCCTGACCCGACCGCACATCCCGGCAGCGTTGCGGCACCAGCTTGAGCCCGTGATCGACATCGTCCTGAGGAGGGGTCGTTGACCCAGCAGAAGTCACTGCGTCGCCTCGACCTCTACACCCGCGTGTGCGAGCGGGCGGCGGCCCTCGTCATCCGGGAGTATTCGACCTCCTTCGGCGCGGCATCCCGGCTGCTTGAGGCCCCGGTGCGCCGTCACGTCGCGAACATTTACGCTCTCGTGCGCATCGCCGATGAGGTCGTCGACGGTGCATCCGATGACGCTGGGCTCGCGCGTGATCAGGCCGCCGCGGCGCTCGATGAGCTCGAAGCGCAGACCAACCGGGCGCTTGAGCACGGCTACTGCACCAACCCGATCGTGCACGCCTTCGCCGTGACGGCCCGTGAGGTTGGCTTCGGCCACGAGCTCACGGCACCGTTCTTCGCGTCAATGCGGGCCGATGTGCACGAGACGGAGCACGACCCAGAATCGTTCGCCCGCTACGTCTACGGCTCGGCCGAAGTCATCGGGCTCATGTGCCTCCGCGCGTTTCTCGTCGGGCACGAGCGCAGCGACGCGCAGCTGCTCGAGCTGCACGCCGGAGCGAGGGCGCTCGGCGCCGCGTTCCAAAAGATCAACTTCCTCCGCGACCTCGCCGACGACTATGAGGCGCTCGGCCGCAGCTACTTTCCCCACGTCGACCTCGCCGGCTTCACCGAGGCCGACAAAGTGCGCATCCTCGACGACATCGACTCCGACCTTCGGGTCTCGAGCGCCGCGCTGCCCCTGCTCCCCGCCGGCAGTCGTCGCGCCGTGTGCCTCGCCCAGTCGCTGTTCGCAGAACTCGCCAAACGGCTGCGGGCGACCCCGGCATCCGAAATCCTGCAAGCGCGGCTCAGCGTGCCGACCCCCGTCAAGGTGCGCCTCGCGGCCGCCGCCGCCGCAGGAAGGATGCCGCAGCAGTGAGCACCGCAGACCCCAAGACGATCGTCGTGATCGGGGGTGGCATCACGGGCCTTGCGACGGCGGGGCTCCTCGCGCGCGAAGGGCACGTCGTCACGCTCCTCGAAAAGCAGCCGACCGTTGGGGGCCGCGCCGGGCTGCTCGAGCTTGATGGCTTCCGCTTCGACACGGGTCCGTCGTGGTACCTCATGCCCGAAGTGTTCGACCACTTTTTTAGGCTCATGGGCACGAGCGCGGCCGAACAGCTTGACCTCGTCACGCTCGACCCCGGGTACCGCGTCTACTTCGAAGGCTACGAGCAGCCCATCGAGGTGACCTCCGATCGCGACGAGAACATCGCCCTGTTCGAGTCGATCGAGCCGGGGGCGGGCGCCCGGCTCGCCCGCTATCTCGACTCCGCCGCCGACACGTACACGATGGCGAAGCGCCGGTTCCTCTACTCGACCTTCGCGTCGTTTGCGCCGCTCCTTCGGGGCGATGTGCTCGGGCGGATGCCACGGCTCGCCCGACTCCTCCTGCAGAGCCTCGACAGCTTCGCCGCGCGCACGGTGCGCGACCCACGCCTGCGGCAGATCCTCGGCTACCCGGCCGTGTTCCTCGGCTCGTCGCCGTTCCAGACGCCGAGCATGTACCACCTCATGAGCCACCTCGATATGACCGACGGCGTCTACTATCCGATGGGCGGGTTCACGCGGGTCATCGACCGCATCGCCGCACTCGCGGCAGACGCGGGGGTGGAGATCCGCACCTCGGCGCCCGTCTCGCGCATCCTCGTCTCGGGCGGTATCGCCATCGGTGTGGAACTCGAGAGCGGCGACGTCATCGACGCCGAACTTGTCGTCTCGACCGCCGACCTGCACCACAGCGAAACCACGCTGCTCGCGCGACAGCATCAGACCTACCCGGCCGAGTATTGGAAGAAGCGGGTCGCAGGCCCCGGCGCCATGCTCCTCTACCTCGGCGTCGAGGGCGAGCTGCCGGCGCTCGAACACCACACCCTGCTGTTCGCGCGCGACTGGCGCCGCAACTTCGACGCCATCTTCGGCGAAACCACGAGCATCCCCGAGGTGCCGAGTCTCTACGTCTGCAAGCCCTCCGGCGTCGACCCGGATGTCGCGCCAGCCGGCACCTCGAACGTATTTGTGCTCGTGCCGATCCCCGCCGACCCGAGTCTCACCGAGCTCGACGCCCTCGGCGACAGGGTCATCGCGCAGATCGCGGAATGGACGGGCACCCCCGACCTCGCCGAGCGCATCATCGTGCGCCGCACGGTCGGCCCGGCCGACTTCGCGGCCGACCTCAACGCCTGGAAGGGCTCCGCCCTTGGCCCGGCGCACACCCTGAAGCAGAGCGCGTTCTTCCGCGGAGCGAACGCGAGTAAACACGTCGAGGGGCTGCTCTACGCGGGCAGTTCGAGCATCCCCGGCATCGGCCTGCCCATGTGCCTCATCAGCGCCGAGCTCGTGCTCAAGCGGCTCCGCGGTGACACCTCGACGGAGGCGCTGCCGGAGCCGGCCCCCTCGCGGGTTCAGCCCGTCGAACCCCGCCCCGAAGCACAGACCCCGCCGGTTGAGCCTGTCGAAACCGCGCTGCCTCCCGAGCGCCCCTGATGGCGTTCGCGTATCTCGGGGCACTGCTCGTCTCGCTCTTCTGCATGGGCCTGCTCGACCGGCGCTTCACCCTCTTCTTCTGGCGTGACGCACGCCGGGCCGCGATGGTGCTCCCCCTCGGTGTCGCGTTCTTTCTCCTCTGGGATCTCGGCGGCATCGGCCTCGACATTTTCTACCGTGGCGGCAGCCCCTGGATGACGGGCATCGAGCTCGCGCCCGAGCTCCCGCTCGAGGAGGTCTTCTTCCTCGCCCTCCTCTGCTGGGTCACGATGAATGCGTATGGCTGGCTGAGCGCGCCTCGCTCCAGCGCCGTATCGAATCCCGAAACGGAGCACCCATGACCTACTGGGCGCTCAACGCGGTGTTCCTCGCGGTGACGGCGGTCGTCGCATCCGGCGCCCTGCTCACCCGCCGCGCACCGAAGTGGCGGGCCGTCGTCATCACTGGCATCGCCGTGCTGCTCATGACGGCGGTGTTCGACAACCTGATGATCGCCGCCGACCTCTTCACCTACAACCCCGACCGCATTTCGGGCGCGTTCTTGGGGCTCGCCCCGCTCGAAGACTTCGCCTACGCGATCGCGGCCGTCGTGCTGCTGCCGTCCCTGTGGCACCTGCTGGAGGGGCGCCGGCGTGCACACGATTAGAACCCTGCTGCTCTCGTCACGGCCACTGAGCTGGATCAACACGGCGTTCCCCTTCGCCGCCGCCTACCTGCTCACGGTGCGCGAGGTCGACGCGGTGCTCATCGTCGGCACCATCTACTTCCTCATCCCCTACAACCTGGCGATGTACGGCATCAACGACGTGTTCGACTACGAGTCTGACCTCGCGAATCCGCGCAAGGGCGGCGTGGAGGGCGCACTCCTCGACCCGTCGCTGCACGGCCCGACGCTCTGGGCGGCGGCGCTCAGCAACATCCCGTTCCTTCTCTATCTCGTCGTGGTCGGCGGGTCCCTCTCGTGGCTTGTGCTCGCGGTCAGCGTGTTCGCGGTCATCGCATATTCGGCCAAGGGGCTCCGTTTCAAAGAGCGCCCCGTGCTCGACTCCGTCACCTCCGCCACCCACTTTGTGTCGCCGGCCCTCTTCGGGCTCGTGCTCGCGGGTGCCGACCTGACACCCGCGCTCTGGATGATCCTCGCCGCATTCTTCTCATGGGGGATGGCGAGTCACGCTTTCGGTGCAGTACAAGACGTGCTCGCCGATCGGGAGGGAGGGATCGCCTCCATCGCGACCGTCTTCGGTGCCCGCACGACCGTGCGCATCGCGATCGGCCTCTACCTGCTCGCGGGCGCGCTGCTGCTCTTTGCCGGGTGGCCTGCGGCGCTCGCCGCCGTGCTCGCGCTGCCATACGTCTGGGCGTGCGCACCCTTCTGGAGCATCACGGATGCCACTGCCGAGACAGCACACCGCGGCTGGCGCAAGTTCCTCGCGCTCAACTTCGCGTGCGGGTTCCTCGTGACGATGCTGCTCATCCTCTGGTGGAACCTCTCGGCGTAGCCGCCCGCCCCTGCCGCCAGCTACTCCGCGTACCCCAGGTTGCGCGCCATCGTCTCGAGTGACCGCAGCGTTGTCGCGTACTCGTCTTCGCTGAGCCCCTGCGCGACCGAGTTGCGCAGCCCATCGACGACCTCGCTGAGGCGCGTGAAGGCGATCGTGCCGCGCTCGGTGATGGCATATTCGCCCGCCTCGACGGTGACCCAGCCGCTCTCCCTCAGCTCGCCCAGGTGGTCGCTTGCCGACTCGGTGCCGCCCGGCTCAAGAAACGGCGCGATGACCGCATCAAGCTGTTCGATTGTCGCCCGGCTCGCCGCAATGACGCTGAGTAGCTGCCACTGCCGCCTGGTCACGCCGTGCTCTTCGATGATGGCGGCGAACCGCTCCTCGATGAGGCGGTCGACGAGCTTCAGCCAATATCCGATCGGTCTCTCAGCCATGCCCTCACGATACGCATCCTGCCCCGCCCCCACAACGATTCAGGGGGCGGATGCTGCGCCCTGCCTCAATACTTGAAGCCGAGCTCCTCGGGGTATTCGTCGAGGCTGACAAGTTTCGCGGTCGCCGCCTGCAGGTGGGCGAGGGTGAGTCCGAGCGTGCCCGGACCGAAGCTCACGCGGGCGACGCCGAGTTCGGCGAGACGCTTGAGTGGCACGGCGCCTGGCCCGCCGATGACGGAGATGAGTCCGTCAACTTCGGCGAGGGCGTTTTTGACCTTCTCTTCCGTGTTGAGCCCGAGAAAGAAGATGCAGTCGGCGCCGGCCTCGAGGTAGGCGTTCGCGCGCTTGACAGCTTCGTCCCATTCGCCGTTCGGCCCGGCGAGGGTGTCGACGCGGGCGTTGATGACGATCGGCACCCCGGAGACCGAGGCCGCTTTGCGGGCGGCAGCGACCCTGGCGGCGGCGGTGTCAATGTCGAACTGCGGTGCTTTGGCGGGCCCGACGCTGTCTTCGATGTTGATGCCGGCCGCGCCGAGCTCGATGAGCCGTTCGACATTCGCTTCGACACCTCTCGCGTCTTCGGCATAGCCCTTTTCGAAGTCGACTGAGACGGGGAGCTCAGTGGCGTCGATGATGAGTTTGACGGCGGCGAGGGCCTGATCGACGGTGAGGCCTTCACCGTCTGGCACCCCGTGCGCAAACGAGATCGAGTGGCTTGCGGTGGCGAGGGCCTTCACTCCTGGCACGTCGGCGACGATGCGTGCCGTGACGGCATCCCAGACGTTGGCGACGATGAGGGGGCTGCCGGGCACGTGCAGCGAGCGCAGGAGTTCGGCCTTAACGAAGGTGGGGTTGGTCATGACCTAAGAGTGCACCCGAGCGGTGACATCCGCCACCTCCCAATCTGCCCGCCGCGCAAATTCAGGAGATTTGATGCCGCGGCTCGCCCCGGGTCGCGAGATTCCGGGGCCGCGGCGCGAGCCGGTGCACGATCTCCTGAGTTTCCGAAGGTGGGGCCCTCCTGTTGCAGAGGGTCAGCTTATTTCGGACTGCTTTGCCTTGACGAACACCATGACTCCGAGGCCGGCGAGCAAGACGATCACGATGCCGAGGATGCCGAGGCGGGTGTCGCCCGACCAGCCCACGAACATGGCGAAGAGGGCCGGGGTGAGAAAGCTCACGGCGCGGCCGGTGGTGGCGTAGAGCCCGAAGATTTCGCCTTCGCGCCCGACCGGCGTGATGCGGGAGAGGAAGCTGCGGCTCGCCGACTGCACCGGGCCGACGAAGAGGCAGAGGATGAGACCGCAGACCCAGAAGCCGGTCTGCCCGTCGCCGACGAAGAGCACGGTGGTGCCGGCGGCGACGAGCCCGACGAGCGAGAAGATGATGATCGTTTTGGCGCCGAGCTTGTCGTCGAGCCAGCCGCCGACGAAGGTGCCAATGCCGGCGACGAGGTTCGCGGCGATGGCGAAGAGGATGACTTCGGTGCTGGAGAAGCCGAAGACTTGCGCCGCGATGATGGCCCCGAAGGTGAAGACGCCCGCGAGCCCGTCGCGGAAGATGGCACTCGCGAGCAAGAAGAGCAGCACCTGGGGGCTCTGTTTGGCGAGCTTGCGAATGGTGTTGAACAGCACGCCGTAGGAGGCGAAGAAGCTGACGCGATTGGCCCGTTCGGTGCTTTCGATCTCGGGCACGCGGAACAGGAGCGGGAGGGCGAAGACCGCGAACCAGATGGCGGAGGCGAGCACGGCGAGACGGATGTTGAGCCCGCCGTCACTCGTGATGCCGAGAATGCCGGTGTCGTCGAAGCCGATGAAGAGCACGAGGAGTACGAGCAGGAGCACGATGCCGCCGACGTAGCCGAGACCCCAGCCGAAGCCAGAGATCTTGCCGACGTTGTCACGCGTGGAAACCTGCACGAGCATGGCGTTGTAGTTGACGCTCGCGAATTCGAAGAAGACGTTGCCGGCGGCGAGGAGCACGGCCCCGAGCACGAGGAACTCGGGGGTGCCCTCGACGAAGACCATGGCGGTCATCGCCAGGACCACCACGAGCGTGTTGATGGCGAGCCAGTATTTGCGCCGGCCTGAGCCGTCGGAGCGCTGTCCTAGCACGGGGGCGAGCAGGGCGATGAGCACGCCGGCGATCGCGAGCGCCACCCCGACGAGGCTGGCATTCTCGGCGAGGGCCCGCACGAGGGCGGGGTCGCGGTCGTCACCGCCGGCGGCCTCGACGATGGCCCGATCGACGAAGAGTTGGCTGCTGAGGTAGGTGCTGAAGACGAAGGTGGTGACGACGGCGTTGAACGATGCCGATCCCCAGTCCCACAGGGCCCAGGCGACGATGCGCTGCCGTTGGGTTTTCACATCGACCTGCGTGTCGGAGCTCATGCGCTCAGGCTAGCGGCGATGGGTAAACATTCGGTGCTCCACAAGTGGGGGCAGCGTGGCGTGGCGAAGTTGAGTAGCTTCGACTCAGGTTTTCGGGAGCAAACTTGACATCGCTCGACTCATGAATAAACTTGAGCATGTCCGACTCAACTCTCGCATTCTGCGATGAACGGCCGAGGGCCCACAGACTTCCTGTCTTACACCGCAACATCTAAGGAGAACACGCATGGCTCGTGCAGTAGGTATCGACCTCGGAACCACCAACTCGGTGGTTTCAGTCCTGGAGGGTGGCGAGCCAACCGTCATCGCCAACGCCGAAGGCTTCCGCACCACCCCATCGGTGGTTGCATTCACGAAAGACGGCGAAACCCTCGTCGGCGAGACGGCGAAGCGCCAGGCGGTCACCAACGTCGACCGCACGATCGCGTCCGTCAAGCGCCACATGGGCACCGACTGGACCCAGGATGTCGACGGCAAGAAGTACACGCCGCAGGAGATCTCTGCGCGCATCCTCGCCAAGCTCAAGCGCGACGCCGAGCAGTACCTCGGCGAGCCGGTGACGGATGCCGTCATCACGGTTCCCGCATACTTCAATGACTCGGAGCGCCAGGCCACGAAGGATGCTGGCGAGATCGCCGGCCTCAACGTGCTGCGCATCATCAACGAGCCCACCGCGGCCGCCCTCGCCTATGGCCTTGACCGCGGCAAGGAGGACGAGCTCATCCTCGTCTTCGACCTCGGTGGTGGCACGTTCGATGTCTCCCTGCTCGAGGTGGGCAAGGACGACGACTTCTCGACCATCCAGGTGCGCTCGACCGCCGGTGACAACCGCCTCGGCGGTGACGACTGGGATGCCCGCGTCGTCGACTACCTCATCAAGCGCTTCAAGGAGACGACGGGCGTCGATGTCTCGAACGACAAGATTGCAAAGCAGCGTCTCAAGGAGGCGGCGGAGCAGGCCAAGAAGGAGCTCTCGTCGTCGATGAGCGCGAGCATCCAGCTGCCCTACCTCTCGCTCACCGAGAACGGCCCAGCCAACCTCGACGAGACGCTCACCCGCGCCAAGTTTGAAGAACTCACGGCCGACCTGCTCGAGCGCACCAAGCGCCCATTCAACGACGTCATCAAGGAGGCGGGTGTCAGCGTCAAGGACATCGCGCACGTTGTGCTCGTCGGCGGATCGACCCGCATGCCCGCCGTGACCGAGCTCGTCAAGAACCTGCTCGGCGGGCAGGAGCCCAACAAGGGCGTCAACCCGGATGAGGTGGTCGCCGTTGGCGCCGCCCTCCAGGCCGGCGTGCTCAAGGGTGAGCGCAAGGATGTGTTGCTCATCGACGTGACCCCACTCAGCCTCGGCATCGAGACCAAGGGCGGCATCATGACGAAGCTCATCGAGCGCAACACCGCCATCCCCACCAAGCGGAGCGAAACCTTCACGACGGCGGATGACAGCCAGCCCTCGGTCGCCATCCAGGTCTTCCAGGGTGAGCGCGAGTTCACGCGGGACAACAAGAACCTCGGCACGTTCGAGCTCACCGGCATTGCGCCGGCACCGCGCGGCGTTCCGCAGGTCGAGGTCACGTTCGACATCGACGCGAACGGCATCGTGCAGGTCCACGCCAAAGACAAAGGCACCGGCAAGGAGCAGTCCATCACCATCACGGGTGGCTCGGCGTTGTCGAAGGACGACATCGAGCGCATGGTGCGTGAGGGCGAAGAGCACGCGGCCGAAGACAAGAAGCGTCGCGAAGAGGCCGAGGTCCGCAACGCGGCCGAGCAGTTCGTCTACTCGACCGAGAAGCTCATCACCGAGAACGAGGACAAGCTCTCCGACGAGGTGAAGACCGAGGTCCGAAGTGACCTCGATGCGGTCAAGTCCGCGCTTGCCGGAGACGACGAGGACGCTGTGAAGACGGCCCTCGACAAGCTCAACATCAGCCAGCAGAAGATCGGCGAAGAGATCTACGCCGCCGCGCAGGCCGAGAGCGCCGCCGAGCCCGCCGCCGACGCGACCAGCAGCGACGAAGACATCGTCGACGCCGAGGTCGTAGACGAGGATGAGAAGAAGTAGCAATGACAGACCCGAAGAACGACAAGGACCAGGGCGCCGACGTGCCCGAGCCCGACGTCGGTCGCGACGACCTCGAGGAGGCTGCTGACGGCCTCCTCGAGGCCGAAGGTCCCGACGTCGAGACCTCACTCGACGACACCGACCTCTCCTTCCTTGAGGAGTCGGCCAACGATCTCGCGGCGGAGCGGCTCGCCGACCTGCAGCGACTGCAGGCCGAATACGCCAACTACCGCAAGCGGGTCGAGCGTGACCGGGAGGCCAACCGCCTCCTCGCCGTGCAGGACATCGTCACCTCGCTCCTGCCAGTGCTCGACGACCTCGACCGTGCCGAAAAGCACGGAGACCTCGAGGAGGGGCCGCTCGTGCTTATCGCGCAGAAACTCCGCGCGACGCTCGACCGCACCGGGCTTGAGCGGGTCGGGGCCAAAGACGACGAGTTCGACCCCAACACGCACGAAGCCATCGCCCAGGTGCCGACCCCGGATGTCACGGTCATGACGGTGCTCGACGTGCACAAGGTCGGCTACCGCCTCGGGCAACGCCTTCTCCGCGCGGCCCAGGTGGCCGTGGCGGTGCCGCAGGACTGATTCCCGCTGGTTGAGTAGGCCGCTCGCGGCCGTATCGAAACCCCCACGGTGATCGTGCCGGATTTCGATACGGCCCTGGCGGGCCTACTCAATCAACGAATTTTGAAAGGGGTCTGATGGCCAGTCAGGACTGGTTGGAGAAGGACTTCTACAAGGTGCTCGGCGTCTCGAAAGATGTTTCTGATGCCGACCTGAAGAAGACCTACCGCAAGCTCGCGCGCCAGTTTCACCCCGACTCCAATCCGGGTGATGCGCGCGCTGAGGCTCGCTTTAAAGACATTAGCGAGGCGCACGCGGTGCTCGCCGACCCCGAAACCCGTCGTGAATACGATCAGGTGCGGGCGATGGGTATGGGTGCCCCCCGGTTCACGGCTGGCGGCCGCGGGCAGCAGGGCGGCTTCGACGACATCTTCGGCGGCATGTTCGGCCAGGGCGGCGGTGCCCCTGGTGGTGCCCGCGGCGGCTACCAGTCGAGCGATTTCGGTGACATTTTTGGCGGCATGTTCGGCGGTGGTGCCGGGGGCGGTGCCGGGTTCCGTGGCCAGGCGAAGGGCCGGGATGTCACGGCGACGACGACCCTCGATTTCGATTCGGCCATCAACGGCGACACGGTGCGGCTGCAGGGTGTCGACGGCAAGCCCATGAATGTGCGCATCCCCGCCGGGGTGAGCGACGGCCAGAAGATCCGGCTCAAAGGCAAGGGCGAGGCGAGCATCGATGGTGGCCCTCCCGGAGACCTGACGCTCACGGTGACGGTGAAGAAGCACCCGGTGTTCACCCGCGAGGGCAACAATCTTCGCGTGGAGGTTCCGGTGACATTTATTGAGGCAGTGCAGGGTGCCACGATTGAGGTGCCCACACTCGGCGGCGAGCCCGTCAAGCTCAAGGTCGCGCCCGGCACCCCGAGTGGGCGTGTGCTGCGGGTCAAAGGCCGCGGGGTGACCTCGGGTGGGGCATCCGGTGACCTGCTCGCGACCGTGCAGATCGTCGTGCCAGACCGCCTGACCCCGGATGCCGCGAAGGCCGTCAAGGCGCTGGCGAAGGCACTACCAGATGAGAACCCGCGTGACGACCTGCTCGCCAGGGCGCGGAAGGCCTGACCGTGGACCCCGCCGCCCCGCTCTTTGCGATCGCCGTCGCCGCCGAGCTTGCTGGTATGCACCCGCAGACGCTCCGGCAGTACGACCGGCTTGGGCTGGTGAGCCCAAAACGCACGAGCGGTAAATCGCGGCGGTACTCGATGCGCGATGTCGTGCAGCTGCGGGAGATCGCGGCACTCGGCGCTGAGGGGGTGAGCCTTGAGGGCATCCGTCGCATTCTCACGCTCGAAAACCAGGTGAGCCACCTCAGTGGGCGGGTGCGGGAGCTTGAGGCGGCACTCGCCGACGAACTGTTGAAGCAGTCGGGCCGGCGGGTGTTCGCGGCCGACGAGACGGGGGCGGTTGTGTCGCTTCGGGCGGGCGAGCGGGTGCGTCGCGCCAACCAGGTCGTCGTGTGGCGGCCCCTCGAGCGCGGGAGCTCGTGATGGCCGAATTCGATTTCGACACCCTCCGCCGCTACCCCGACGTTGAGGCGCCAAACCTGTTTGCGGTCGACGCGAGCGACCGGCTCATCCTTGATGAGGCTCGCGGCGCGATCCAGGGTGCGCCAGACGCCGTCACAGTAATCGGCGACCGGCACGGAGCGCTCACCCTCGGCGCTATCGCCCTCCATGGGGCGTGGAACGTGCGCGTGCACCAGGACGCCCTCGTCGGCCAACTCGCGCTTGGCCACAACGCCGCCGCGTTCGACCTCGGCGACAACTTCGAGCAGCTCGAACTCAGCGCCCCGCTCCTCGCCGGCGCCCGCACCGTGCTGCTCCAGCTGCCCAAGAGCCTCGGCGAACTCGACGAAATCGCCGCGCTCATCGCCGCGCACGCCGACCCCTCCGTCGTCGTCTACGCCGGCGGCCGCATCAAACACCTCACCCCCGCCATGAATGACGTGCTCGCCCGCTACTTCGAGGTCGTCACCCCCTCGCTCGCCCGACAGAAGTCGCGCGTGCTCGTCGCCCGCGGCATCCGCAGCGACGCGGCACCCTCCGAGTGGCCGCAGCGCGAATACAACGACGAGCTCGGGCTCTGGGTCGTCGCCCACGGCGGCGTCTTCGCCGGCACCAAACTCGATATCGGCACGCGCACCCTCCTGCGCCACCTGCGCGAAATGAAGCCGGATGCACGCACCGCCATCGACCTGGGGTGCGGCACCGGAATCCTCGCCTCAGCGATCGCCCGCAGCCGCACGGGGGTCGCCGTGCTTGCCACCGACCAGTCGGCGGCGGCCGTGGCATCCGCCCGCGCGACGGCCCTGGCGAACGACCTTGCCGTGACCGTGACCCGGGATGTGGGGCTCGCCTCGCAGCCCGACGCCTGCGCCGACCTGGTGCTGCTGAACCCGCCATTCCATTCGGGGTCGGCCGTGCACGCCGGAGTCGCCCTCACCCTCTTCGACGACGCCGCCCGGGTGCTGAAACCCGGCGGCGAACTCTGGACCGTCTACAACTCCCACCTCGCCTACCGCGCGGCGCTCACCCGCTCGGTCGGCCCCACCCGTGTCGTCGCACAGAACCCGAAGTTCACGGTCACCGTTTCGGTAGCCGGCGGCGGCACAACCCCCCGAAACAACGCAATCGGAAACGAAGCACACGCGAGTCACCCGGACTCGACCCCCGAGATTGGATAGCAAATGGCGAACATGCAGGGCGCCCCCGGCACCGATGAAGAGCAGAAGACCGCACTTGAGCGCTACGGCGTCGACCTCACCGAAATCGCACGCGCCGGCAAACTCGACCCCGTGATCGGCCGCGACGCCGAAATTCGCCGCGTCAGCCAGGTGCTCACCCGCCGCACCAAGAACAACCCCGTACTCATCGGCGAGCCCGGCGTCGGCAAGACGGCCGTCGTCGAAGGCCTCGCGCAGCGCATCGTCGCCGGAGACGTCGCCGATTCACTCAAGGGCAAGCGCCTCGTCTCGATCGACCTCGCGGCGCTCGTCGCTGGTGCGAAATATCGCGGCGAGTTCGAGGAGCGGCTCAAGGCCGTGCTCAAAGAGATCAACGACTCCGACGGCCAGGTCATCACCTTCATCGACGAACTCCACACGCTCATGGGTGCCGGCGGCGGCGACGGTTCTGTCGCGGCCGCCAACATGCTCAAGCCCATGCTCGCGCGCGGCGAACTCCGCCTCATCGGCGCGACGACGCTCAACGAGTACCGCGAATACATCGAGAAGGATGCCGCGCTCGAACGCCGCTTCCAGCAGGTCTATGTCGGCGAGCCCTCCGTCGAAGACACCGTCGCCATCCTCCGCGGACTCAAAGATCGCTATGAGGCCCACCACCGTGTCGCGATCGCCGACAATGCGCTCGTCGCCGCGGCATCCCTCAGCAACCGCTACATCACGGGCCGCCAACTGCCAGACAAGGCGATCGACCTCATCGATGAGGCGGCGAGCCGACTCAAGATGGAGATCGACTCGTCGCCAGTCGAGATCGATGAGCTCAAGCGTGCCGTCGACCGCATGAAGATCGAGGAGCTCGCCCTCAAGAAGGAGAAAGACCCCGCGTCGAAGGCACGACTCCAGAAGCTGCGCGAAGACATGGCCGAAAAGCAGCAGGTGCTGCTCGACCTCGAGGCACGCTGGAAGAACGAAAAGTCGGCGTTGCAGGATGTCGGCGAGCTCAAGAATCAGCTCAGCGATGCGCGCATCAAGCTCGACCTCGCCATGCGTGAGGGTGACTATCAGTCGGCATCGAAACTGAACTACGAGATCATCCCGCGCATCGAGAAGAGCATCTCCGATGCCGAGCACGGCGAAGTGCAGGGCGACCGCATGGTCAACGACCAGGTCACCGACGGCGACATCGCCTCCGTCGTGGCCGCGTGGACGGGCATCCCGGTCGGCCGCCTCATGCAGGGCGAGACCGAGAAGCTGCTGCATCTTGAGACCGAGCTTGGCAGACGCCTCGTCGGGCAGACAAAGGCGGTGCGAGCGGTATCGGATGCGGTGCGCCGATCGCGTGCCGGCATCGCCGATGAAAGTCGGCCGACCGGGTCGTTCATGTTCCTCGGCCCCACCGGAGTCGGCAAGACGGAGCTCGCGCGCGCCCTCGCCGAGTTCCTCTTCGACGACGAGAAGGCCATGGTGCGCATCGATATGAGCGAATACGGGGAGAAGTTCTCCGTGTCGCGGCTCGTCGGTGCCCCTCCCGGCTACATCGGCTACGAGCAGGGTGGTCAGCTCACCGAGGCGGTGCGGCGGCGGCCGTACTCGGTCATCCTGCTCGACGAGGTCGAGAAGGCGCACCCGGAGGTCTTCGACGTGCTGCTGCAGGTGCTCGACGACGGCCGGCTCACCGATGGACAGGGCCGCACGGTCGACTTCCGCAACACCATCCTCATTCTCACGTCGAATCTCGGCAGCCAGTTCTTGGTCGACCCGACCATGACGCCCGAGATGCGTGAAGAGGCCGTGAACCTGGCGGTGCGCCAGACGTTTAAGCCCGAGTTCGTGAACCGGCTCGACGACATCGTCATCTTCTCCATCCTGAGTGAAGAAGATCTCGCACAGATCGTCGAGCTCTACATCGACCGGCTTGCCCGTCGCCTCTCCGACCGTCGGCTCACCCTCGCCGTCACCCCGGATGCCCGGGCCTGGCTCGCCGAGCGCGGCTTCGACTCCATGTATGGTGCGCGCCCGCTGCGCCGTCTCATGCAGAAGGAGATCGATGACCGACTCGCGATGGCGATCCTCGCCGGACGTATCACCGACGGCGACACGGTGCTCGTGAACCTGCAGCCGGATGCCGAAGGCCTGCAGGTGAGCCGCTCGGACGTGTCCGGGGTCTAAGGCCTCCACCCCCGTGAAAGGTCAATGTTTGCGCCAACGGCGCGGCGTTGGCGCGAAGAATGACCTTTCACGGCCCGAGTCGAGTGCGCGAGACGGGACGCGCGTGCGTCAGCGGTCGAGCAACTCTTCGCGCACGACCCGGCGCAGCACTTTGCCGATCATCGAGCGGGGCAACTCGTCAACCGCGATCACCGTGCGAGGCACCTTGTAGGCGGTGAGGTGCTCGCGACAGAACTTGCGCACCGCGTCGCTGTCGAGTGACGCGCCGTCGGCGAGCACGACGACGGCCGCGACATCCTCGCCCCCGCCCGCATTGGGCAGCCCGACGACGGCGGCTTCGGCGATCGACGGATGCGCGACGAGCGTTTCTTCGACCTCGGACGGTGCGACGTTGAACCCGCCGGTGATGATGAGCTCTTTCATGCGGTCGACGATCGTGATGAAGCCGTCGGGGGCCACGGACACGATGTCGCCGGTGCGAAGCCATCCGCCAGGGAGCAGTATTTCGCGGGTTTCGTCGGGGCGTCGCCAATACCCCTGGAACACCTGGGGCCCCCGGATGAGCAGCTCACCCTCGTCGCCAGCGGCGCAGTCGATCTCAGGGTTGTCGGGGTCGACGACCCTGATCTCGGTGCTCGGGAATGGCACCCCGACCGTGCCGGGTCGCCGCGTCGGCCCCATTGGATTGCCGGCGACGACGGGGGCGGTTTCGGTCATGCCGTAGCCCTCGATGAGCAACCCGCCGGTCGCTTCTTCCCACGCCTCCACCGTTTCGATGGGCAGGCTCATGGCGCCGGAAATGGCGAAGCGGATGCCGCGGAGGCTCACCCGGCGCTTCTTCGCAGCTGCGGCGAGGCGAGAATAGATGGGCGGCACTGCGGGCATGAACGTCGCGGGCGTTGTGCGCATGGCGTCGAGCACGAGTTTTTCGTCAAACTTGGGGAACAGCACGAGGCGCGCGCCGATGCTGATCGCGAAGGTGAGACACAGGGTGAGCCCGTACGCATGGAACATCGGCAGCACGCCGTAGACGGTTTCGCGCCCGGCCCGAATGCCCTGCACCCACGCGGTCCCCTGCATCGCGTTGACGCGCAGGTTGGCGTGCGTGAGCACGGCACCCTTCGGGATTCCGGTCGTGCCGCTCGTGTACTGCAGCACGGCGATGTCGCCGATCGATGGCGACGGATGCGAGTGGCGCAGCGGGTGGGCATCCGTCAGGTCTTTCCAGTCCACGGTGCCGCGCACGGTGTTGCCCGTCGTGAGGGCGGCGCGCGACTTCTTCGCCGCCGACACCGGCAGGCGCAGCGCGAAGCGAGTCTTGAGGGGCATCGCCCGCGTCACATCGACCGACACCACATGCTCGACGCCGAGATCGCTGGGGAACGCGACGACGGATGCCGCCACCTTGTCCCACACGATGGCGACGCGGGCCCCGTGGTCTTCGAACTGGTGGCGGAGTTCGCGCTCCGTGTAGAGCGGATTGTGTTCGACGACGATCGCCCCGAGCCGGAGGATCGCGTAGAAGGCGACGACGTGCTGTGGGCAGTTCGGGAGCACGATGGCGACGCGGTCGCCGGCGGAGACACCGAGGTCCTTCAGGCCGTTGGCGACACGCTCGACCTGTTCGCCGAGTTCGCGGTAGGTCATGCTCTCGCCGAAGAAGTCGAGGGCGGGGCGACGGCCGTGTCGCTTCACGCTTGACGCAAGCATCTCCACGAGGGTTTCGCGTGGCCGCTCGACCTCGTAGGGCACACCCTTCGCGTATGACGACAGCCAGGGTTTCGTAGAGAGATCAGACATCAGGTCCATTCTTGTGCTGGGTGGCCGTGGTTTGACTGGGAGCGGCACTTGGCCGCTGGTACTCTGGCCCTCGATGTCTGAGACACTTCGCGCCCGTCGGCGTACACGCACCGAACGGCCGAAGCACTTCGAATCCCACATTCAGGGGCTCCGCGCCATCGCGGTACTCCTGGTTGTACTGTTCCACTTCTGGCCTGGGCGCCTCTCCGGCGGCTACATCGGTGTCGACATTTTCTTTGTCATCTCCGGGTTCCTCATCACGGCGCACCTGGTGCGCGAGCTCACGAACACGGGGCGCATCAGCCTGCCACAGTTCTGGGCGCGGCGGGCGCGGCGCCTGCTGCCGGCATCCATCGCGGTGCTCGTCTTCTGTTCGGTTGCGACACTGCTGGTGTTGCCGCTGAGCGGGCTCGGCGATACGGTGCGCGAGATCCTCGCGAGCACCTTCTATTTTGAGAACTGGCTGCTCGCGGCCGATTCGGTCGACTACCTCGCCGCCGGCAGTGACGCCACCATGGCGCAGCACTATTGGACCCTCTCGCTCGAAGAGCAGTTCTATGTGCTCTGGCCGCTGCTGCTGCTCGCCGGGGTGGGGCTCGGAGCGAAGTTCTTCACGCAGGGCCGCACCGCCGCCCTCATCGTCACGGTCGTCGCCGTCACGGTGCTCTCGCTCATCGTCTCTGTCGTCTACACGGCACTCGAGCCGGCCTCGGCCTACTTCGTGACCTTCACGCGCATGTGGGAGTTTGGCATCGGCGGCCTCCTTGCCCTGCTGCCGCGTCTGCGCCCGCGCGGGGCCTGGATGTCGAACTTGCTCGGCTATGGCGGGCTCGTCGCCATCCTCCTCGCCGGCTATTTCTACGATGCGACAACGCCGTTTCCCGGCTCCATGGCGCTCGTCCCGGTGCTCGGTGCTGCGGCCGTCATCGTCGCCGGTCGCACCGAACGCTGGTGGGATGCCGGCAGCATGTTGAGCCTCCGCCCCGCCCGCTTCATCGGCGACATCTCGTACTCGCTGTACCTGTGGCACTGGCCGCTCATCATCATCGCGCCGTATGTGCCGGGCTGGGGGCTCAGCACCGCCCACCGGCTCACGCTTTTTGTGCTCTGCTTCGTGCTCGCATGGCTCACCAAGAAGTTTGTCGAAGATCCGGGACGCCAGTGGCGGTTCCTCACGACTCGGCGCCCGCGCGTCACCGCCGCGTTTGCCGTCATCCTCATGGCGATTTCTGCCGCCTTCGCTGGGCTCGCCTATGTCGTCAATCAGCCCAAGTATGAGGCGGCGGCGGCCGAGCTCGCCGAGATCCGCGAAGACTTTCCCGAATGCTTCGGCGCCCTCTCTGCCGATGGCTGCGAGAACCCCGACCTCGCCGGCAGCATCATCCCGAGCCCGGGCTTCGGCAACGCCGACTCGCCCGACCGCGAAGAATGCTTCGTGCAGCTCAACAACTCCGAGCTCGTCGGCTGCACCTTCGGCTCAGACGATGCGGATGCCCCCCGCGTCGCCCTCATCGGTGACAGCCACGCCTACCAGTTCATTGAGGCGATGATCGTGCTCGCCGACGAACGCGGCTGGGCTCTCACGACCTACCTCAAGGGCGCCTGCCCGTGGACCGCGACCGAGGTCGGCGGCCCGAGCACGGCGTTCACCGATTCCTGCGCGGCCTGGCAGCAGAACCTGCAGGCCGAACTTGAGGGCGGCGAACCGTTCGACGCAATCTTCACCGCCGCGCTCGCCGCGACCCCCTACCCCGACGCCGACACGGATGCCGCGGCATCCGGGTTCACCGAGGCGTGGGCTTGGGCGGGCGACACCCCCGTCGTGACCATCGTCGACAACCCCGACCTCGCTGAAGACCCCAACAAGTGTCTGCGGCAGAACGACCCGGCGGCATGCACCGAGCTGCGCGACGATGTGCTGCCGGAGGAGGATCCGATCGCGATTGCGGGGGCCGAGGCATATGCCCTGCTCGACCTCACGGACCTGTACTGCGATGCCGAAGAGTGCCACCCCGTCGTGAGCGGCGCCAACGTGTACCGCGACCAGGATCACCTCACCGTGACGTGGACGCTGAGCATGAAAGACCTCATCGGCGACGCGATCGATGGCGTGCTCTCGGGGCAGCCGCGCGGGGCCTAGCGACTCCGCCCGCGCGGCCTACCCGGCCGCTCCCCGCGATTGGGCGGGTGTTTTGTGCGACGGCGGGCGAAACTTCACCCGCCGCAGCAAAAAACACCCGCTCAACCGGCCCCGTCGAGCGCGGCGACGATGTCGGCGATGAACTCGTCAATATCCGCCTCGGTGGTGTCGAATGAGGTCATCCAGCGCACCTCGCCGGTCGCGGCATCCCAGTCATAGAAGTGGTGACGCTCGCGGAGTGCCGCGGTAGCCGCGCGTGGCAGGGCAGCGAAGAGCGCGTTCGCGTCGCTCGGCTGGGTGAACCGCAGGCCGTCGGCGTGACCGTCGGCGATCGCTCGCTCGAGCCCCGTCCGCAGCCGCGTCGCCATCGCGTTCGCATGCTGGGCCGAACGCAGCCACAGGTCGCCCTCGAGCAGCGCGATGAGCTGTGCCGACGCGAATCGCATCTTCGACGACAGCTGGGCCGTGTACTTGCGCAAAAACGGCAGGCCGACGGATGCTTCGGGCGAGAGCACCACGACGGCCTCGCCATAGAGCAGGCCATTCTTGGTGCCGCCGAGACTCACGAGGTCGACCCCGACATCGCTCGTGATGGCGCGGAGGTCGACCCCGAGTGCGGCGGCGGCGTTCGCAAGGCGAGCCCCGTCGACGTGCACGCGCATGCCGAGGGCGTGGGCGTGATCGCAGACGGCCCGCAGCTCGCCGGGCGTGTACACGGTGCCGAGCTCGGTCGACTGGGTGACGCTCACGACGAGCGGCTGGGCGCGGTGCTCGTCGCCGCGCCCGCCAGCGTGACGGTCGATGAGTGCTGGGGTGAGCTTGCCGTCTGGGGTGTCGACCGCGAGAAGCTTGATGCCGGCAATCCGCTCGGGGGCACCGTTTTCGTCCGTGTTGATGTGCGCGGTGCTCGCCGTGATGACGGCACCCCAGCGCGGCAGCATGCTGGTGAGGGCGATGACGTTCGCGCCGGTGCCATTGAAGACGGGGAAGGCTTCTGCCGCGTCGCCGAAGTGCCCCTTCACGACCTCCTGCAGTCGGGCCGTGTACACGTCGGCGCCGTAGGCCACCTGGTGTCCGCCGTTCGCCTCGGCGATGGCGGCGAGCACCTCGGCGTGCACGCCCGCATAGTTATCGCTCGCGAAGTGGCGCCGTGCAGGATCGTGGATTCGCATCCGTCAAGTGTCCCCCATCCCTGCCGGTTGAGTAGGCCGCCCGCGGCCGTATCGAAACCCACCCGCGCAACATTGGTTTCGATACGGCGCTGGCGCGCCTACTCAACCGGCAGGGGCACTACTTTGCGAGCGCCTCCTTCAGCTTCACGCGGGCGCCCATGCGGAGCAGACCGTTCTCGTAGATGCGTGCGCCGAGCGCGATGACCAGAAGGGTGGAGGCGAGCAGCACCGCGAGCGAAAGCGGCACCTCCCACCATTCGGCCGTGCCGAGGAACACCCGCATAGGCATACCGACGGGGGCCGAGAATGGCACGTACGACATGATCGCGAGCACGACCGGGTTGTCGTTGAAGAAGATCACCAAGAAGTAGGGGATCATCACGAGGTAGGTGATGGGTCCTGTCGTCACCCCAAGATCCTCCTGCCGCGAGACGAGGGCCGCCGCGGCCGCGAACAGCGAGGCGAGCAACACGAAGCCGAGCATGAAAAACACAACGAACCACACGAGTGACGGCCCCACCTCGGCGAGCAGCAGATCTTGACCCGACGCGAGCATCCCGACGCTCGCGGCCACCATGATGATGATGATCTGCCCGAACGCGAGGATGCTGTTGCCGATCACCTTGCCGGCGAGCATTGCACGCACGGGGATGGTGGCCATGATGATCTCGACGATGCGCGTCTGCTTCTCCTCGACGACACTCTGCGAGATGGCAAGCCCGAAGGTGAGGGCCGACATGAGGAAGATGAGTCCGAAGGCGAGGGAAACGAGATAAATGAGATAGCCGGCCGGGCCATCCTCCAACGGCGCGAGCAGGGTGACCTCCGGGGTCACGCTGAGAGCCTGCAGCACGGTGCCTGATGCCTCCTCAAGCGCGATGACTTCGACACCAGTGGCGGCATCGGCGGAGTTGCTCGGCACGATGGCGGCCTCGACTTCACCGTCGCGCACGAGGGCTTCGGCTTCGTCGACCGAGCTCGCCTCCGTGACATCCAATGCACCGGTTTCTTCGGCGAGGGCGACGGTCGACCCGACCGCCGCCACCTTTGGCAGTTCGACGGTGCGGCTCATGATGCCGCCGAAGACGACGGAGGCGACGACCGCGAGCACAAGGATGGCGGTGCTGATGAGGAATGCTTTGCTGCGGAGCCGCATGCGAATCTCGCGTTCGGCGACAAGCCACACCGCGCTGCCCATGCGGAGGGGGCGGATGTCACCGCCGGTCGAAGTCGGGCTGGTCACTGGATGACCTCCTTAAAGATCTGGGCGAGCGATGGATGCTGCGGGGTGAAGGCGAGCACGGAGCCGCCGGCGATCGCCGTGCGGAGCACACGCTGCGCGGTCTCTGCGCTGTCGGCGTCGAACACGGCGTACCCGCCGTCGAACTCTGCGACCTCGACGCCGGGCTCGTCGCGGAGCCAGCCAAGGTCGCCCGAGACGGTGAGTTCGTAGCGGTTGCCGGAGTGGGCGGCGCGGAGGCCCTCGCGGGACCCGCTGGCACGGATGCTGCCGTCGGCGATCACGACGAGGTCGTCACAGAGGCGTTCGACGATGTCGAGCTGGTGTGAGGAGAAGAGCACGGGCGCGCCCCGGTCGGCATAATCTTTGAGCACCCCGAGCACCACCTCGACGGCGATCGGGTCGAGGCCCGAGAAGGGTTCGTCGAGGATGAGCACGTCTGGCTCGTGCACGAGCGCGGCGGCGATCTGGGCGCGCTGCTGGTTGCCGAGCGACAGACTCTCGACCGTGTCATCGATGCGTTCGCCGAGGCCGAGCCGATCGAGCAGGGTGACGGCATTCGTTTTGGCCCGCTCGCGGTCGAGGCCGTGCAGCCGCGCGAGGTAGGTGATCTGCTCGGCGACCTTCATTTTCGGGTACAAGCCACGCTCTTCTGGCATGTACCCGAAGCGGGTGCGCCGGGCGTCGGAGATCGCTTCGCCGTCTAGTGTGACGGTGCCGGAATCCGGCGTCAGCACGCCCATCATGACGCGCATGGTGGTGGTTTTGCCGGCGCCGTTGCCGCCGACGAATCCGGTCATGCGTCCACGGGCGACGCTGAAGTTGACGTCGTCGAGCACCTTGCGCTCGCCGAAGGAGCGGGTGATGGAGTCGAGTTCGAGCATGGCTCCACGGTACGGATGCGGCGGGGGCCGAGCATCCGCCGCGCGGGTGGTCTTCGCGCTCCCCCTGCAGGTGGAGTTAGCCAGCGGTGGGAGCAGCGATGCCGTGCTCGTAGGCGAAGATGACGGCCTGGATGCGGTCGCGCAGCCCGAGCTTCATGAGCACTTTTGAGACGTGCGTCTTGACGGTGGCCTCGCCGACATAGAGGCGGCCGGCGATCTCTGAGTTCGAGAGGCCAGCGGCGAGCAGTTCGAGCACCTCACACTCGCGATCGGTGAGGTCCCGCAGCGATTCGGTGTCGCGGTTGGGCGCGGTCGCGGCCTCGCGAGGGAGCGGGTCGGCGCCGGTGAAGCGTGCGATCACCCGCCGGGTCACGGTCGGCGACAGCAGCGCATCGCCCCGAGCCACGACGGCGACGGCGTCGATGAGGTCTTCTGGGCTCGCGTTTTTTAGCAGGAACCCGGATGCCCCGGCCTGCAGCGCCTCAAACAGGTAGTCGTCGCGGTCGAAGGTGGTGAGGATGAGCACCCCGGCGGTGACGGAGTCGTCGGCCACGAGCATCCGCGTCGCTTCGAGCCCGTCCATTCCCGGCATCTGCACGTCCATGCAGATGACGTCTGGTGCGAGCTCGCGGGCGAGGGTGATCGCGTCGGCGCCGTTGGAGGCTTCGCCGACCACCTCGATGCCGGCTTCGCTCTGCAGGATGGTGCGGAATCCGGCACGCACCAGTTCTTGGTCGTCGACCAGCAGCACGCGCGTCATGCGGAAGCCTCTGCGGTGTCGAAGGGTTTCGGCGGTGCGGCGCTCGTGAGCGGCACGACCGCGCGCACAAGGTAGCCGCCGCGTGAGCGCGGACCGACCTCGAGCGTGCCGCCGACCGCCGTGAGTCGTTCGCGCATGCCGATGTGCCCCAGCCCTGGGCTGCGGCGCGAGCTCAGCCCGCGCCCGAGCCCCGTGTCGGTGATCTCAAGCTCGACGCGGTCGCCGAGATAGCGGAGGCGCACTTCGGCTTCCGCGCGATCGCCAGCGTGTTTGCGCACGTTGGTGAGGGCCTCCTGCGCCACCCGGTACAGGGTGAAGCCGACGAGGGTCGCTACGGGGTGCGGTTCTCCGACGACCACGAGAGTGACGTTGGTGCCGGCGCCACAGGTCGCGTCGACAAGCTGCGGCAGCTGTTCGAGGCCGCGGGTCGAGGCCGACTCGGCGGCGGCATCCACCGGCTCGTCGCCGGTGCCGGGGTCGCGCAGGGTGGTGAGGAGTCGGTGCAGTTCATCGACGGCAGAACGGGCATTCGACTCGATCACTTCGAGCGCTTCGGATGCTTTTGCCGGGTCGTGCGCCATGACACGTCGCGCCGCGCCCGCCTGCACCCCCATGACTGACACGTGGTGGGCGACGACGTCGTGGAGCTCGCGGGCGATGCGCACGCGGTCGAGCGCGACGGCCTGCTGCATGCCGTGTTCGCGTTCCTCGGCGAGTTCCGCGGTGCGGCGGACGAGTTCGGCGCGTTCCCGCGCGGCCGCCCACATGTGGTCGCCGAAATACCAGGCGCCACCGAAATAGAGCACGTTGGTGAGAAAGCTGATGAGCGCGTAGGAGGCGAACTGCGAGAACAGACCGCTCCGCGATACGTCGGGGAGCATGTCGGGGTCGCTCATCGAAATGATGAGATTGATGATGATCCACACGAACATGCCAACGACGATGACGAAGCGGACGACGGTCGCGACGCGACGACTCCGACCCCACGCACCGACGCTGTAGACGGCGATGAAGAGGGTGATGTTGCTCACAAGGAGCTCGGGCACGGCAAACTGCTGACCGACGAAGAAGGCGATCGAGATGACGACCGCGACGACCTCCGGGTAGCGTCGGCGCAGCGCGAGCGGCAGGGTGACGGCGGGGATGACGATGGCGCTGAGCCACAGGGGTGCCGGGTTCTCGAACCAGCCAAGTCGCACATACAGCATGAGGCTCAGCGTCGCGCCGACGAGCATCGCGACCGCGCCGAGGGTGTCGCGCCGCACTGCCGCGCGGTCGGGCAGCGGCCTCACCCAGTGGTCCATCCGTCAAGGCTAGCGAGCAACGGATGCCGCGGCATCCGTCGCGCGGGCTACCCCCGCCGGCTGAGCGCTACAGGTCGTGCTCAGCCAACCACCGGCACAGCACCCGCTCGAACTCTTCTGGCTGTTCGACGCTCGGTAGGTGGGCGGCGTCGGGAAACCGCGCCCCGTCGGCTTTCGGCAGTGCGGAGAGCTGGTATTCGTGCGCGACGAGCACTTCGCTGAGGTCGTGGTCGCCGATCATGATGAGCGTCGGCACCGTGATGTCGACGAGCCGATCGTAGGTGGGCGGCTCGAGCGGCACTGGCGTGGGTTTTTCGTTGAGGTGGGCGAGGTTTGGTTCGTTGAGTTGGTAGGCGGTGCGCACGAAGTCGGGGTCGAGCCCGCCACGGTCGCGGCGCACGCCGAATGCCCACAGTTCGACTTCGAGCCGGTTGAGGGTCTCCCATTCGGCCTGCTCGAAGGCCAGATCCATGCGGTCGATGAGCTCGTCTTCCTCTGGTGTGAGCTCGATCGGCGGAAACCCGCTGACTCCGCCGCCGACCGTCACCACCCCGGCGACCCGCTCGGGAAACTCGACCGCGACGTCGAGGGCGATCTGCCCGCCCCGCGAGCATCCGATGATCGTGGCCTTTTCGACCGCGACGTGGTCGAGCACGGCGACTACGTCGGCCCGGTTTGAGAACTCGACATCGCTCGTGGTGGTCTCGCCGAAGCCTCGGCAGTCGAAGCGGATCACGTGGTGCTGTTTGGCGAGGCTCGGCACGATCGCATCCCACATTCGCAGGGTGGCGATGCCCGCGTGGATGAGCAGCAGGCTGGGGGCCGACGGGTCGCCGTCGGTCTCGTAGTAGATGGATGCGCCGTTGACATCGAGTCGAGCCATACCGAGAGGCTATGCCTGGGGCTGGGCGAACACCAGCCCCTGCCTACGCTTCAGGAATGCGGATGCGACGCAGCCCCTCGATCGCGGTGATCGCTGCCGCGACGTCCCGCGCGCGGAGGGCGACGAGCAGCTCGTCTTGGCGCTGTGAGAGCTGCGCAAGATCGATCGCCTCCGGAAGGTGGAGGCTGCCGAGCCGAATCATGTACACGACCCCGGTGATGGAGCGCAGGAGCACATCGTTGTGTGACTGGGCGCTGAGTCGGGCGTAGAAGTCGAAGTTCGCTCTGGCGAGGGCGGAAAAGTCTGCCGTCGCGATGAGGGCGACGAACTCGTCGTGGTCGGCGGTCATGGCGGCGATGGTCTCGTCGGGCAGTGTTGGTACCACCTCTTCGACGAGCGCCCGGTAGAGCGCAATCCACACCGCCATGGCGTTGGCGGTTTGTTGCGGGGTCACCTGGGCGACGCGGGTGAAGCGGTTGGCTGATGCTTCGATCACGCCGAGGTTGCGAAGCCGCTGAATGGCTTCCCGCACGGGGGTTCTCGACACGCCAAACCGTTCGGCGAGTTCAGCGTCGCTCAGCCGGTCGCCTGGCAGGAGGGTTCCGTCGTAGATCGCCTCGAGCAGGTGGTCGTGCACTGTTGCGACGACGGGGCTCGAAGTTACTTCTGCGTCGTCGTTCACCGAGCCAGCTTAGAGCCCTCCCGGGCCGCGACGATGGTCGCGATGGTCTGCGGCACGGTCGAATCCTGCAGCGAGGTCACGTCGCCGAGTGGTCTGCCGTCGATGATGTCGCCGAGCAGCCGCCGCATGATCTTGCCGGAGCGGGTCTTCGGCAGGTCGGGCACAACGATGATGTCGCGCGGCTTCGCAACGGGCCCGATCTCGTGCGCAATGTGGGTGCGGAGGGCCGCCGTGAGTGCGTCTGCGTCGACCTCGCGGGAGGGCACGACGAAGGCGATGATCGCCTCGCCTGTCGTCGCATCCGTGCCCCGTGTCACCCCGGCTTCGCCGACGAGCGGATGCGACACCAGCGCCGACTCGATCTCGATCGTCGAGAGGCGGTGACCCGACACGTTGATGACATCATCGACGCGGCCGAGCACCCACATGTCGCCGTCGGCGTCGGCTTTGCCGCCGTCGCCGGAGAAGAAGAACCCTTGCTCGGCGAAGCGTGCCCAGTACGAGTCGAGGTAGCGCTGCGGGTTGCCCCACACGGTGCGCGCCATCGCCGGCCAGGTGCCCTCGATGACGAGGTAGCCGCCGGCGCCCGGTGCGACATCCGCACCGTTGTCGTCGACGATGCGCGTCGTGAGGGCCGGCAGCGCTCGGCTCACCGAACCCGGCTTGAGGGTTGTGACGCCGGGGAGTGGGGCCATGATGGCCGCGCCAGTCTCCGACTGCCACCACGTGTCGATGATGGGTGCGGTGCCTGCGCCGACGTTGGCGCGGAACCACATCCACGCCTCCGGGTTAATCGCCTCACCCACCGAACCGAGCAGGCGGATGCTCGACAGGTCGTATTCGGCGGGCACCCCATCCGGAAACCACGTCATGGTGGTGCGCACGAGCGTCGGCGCCGTGTAATAGATCGTCACGCCGTATTTCGCGATGATCTCGAAGTGGCGGCCGGGCTTCGGGGTGTCTGGCGTGCCCTCGTACATGACCTGCGTCACGCCGTTCGAGAGCGGCCCGTAGAGGGCGTAGGTGTGGGCGGTGACCCAGGCGAGGTCGGCCGTGCACCAGTACACGTCGCCCGGCTTGATGTCGAAGATCGCCCAGTGGCTCCACGAGCTCTGCGCAAGGTAGCCGCCGCTCGTGTGCACGAGCCCCTTCGGCTTGCCCGTCGTTCCCGAGGTGTAGATGATGAAGAGCGGATGCTCGGAGTCGAAGTATTCGGCCTCGTGGGTCTCTGGCTGCCGGTCGACCACGTCGTGCCACCACACGTCGCGGCCCTCCGTCCACGGGACATCCGTTTCTCCGGTCCGGCGCACGACGAGCACGTGCTCAAGCGTGTCTTGCCCGGCCGCAGCCGCATCGGACTGCGCCTTCACGGGCACGGCCTTGCCGCGCCGGAACTGCCCGTCGCTCGTCACGAGCAGCTTCGCCCCCGTGTCTTCGATGCGGAACCGCAGCGCCTCCGCACTGAAACCCCCGAACACGAGGGAGTGCACGGCACCGACCCGCGCGATCGCGAGCGTAATGATCGCCGTCTCGGGGATGACCGGCAGGTACACGACGACCCGGTCGCCGGGCCCGATGCCGAGCTCCGTGAGGGCGTGCGCCGCCTTCGCCACCTCGCGCTGCAGGTCGGCGTAGGTGATCGTGCGGGTGTCGCCACGCTCACCCTCAAAGTGGTACGCGACCTTCCCACCGTTGCCGGATGCCACGTGCCGGTCGACACAGTTGACGGCGACGTTGAGGCGGCCGCCCACAAACCACTCCGCCTGCGGAGGCTGCAGCGTCCCGTCCGCCTGCAGCGCCGGCTGCCACGTGTGGGCGGTGTGCCACGGCTCGTGCCAGTCGAGGCGGTGCGCGGCCCGCTCCCAAAACGCGGTGGGGTCTGCCGCGGCATCCGCCCATGCTTCGCGCCCGACGTTCGCGCCCGCCGCGATGTGCTCTGGGGCGGCAAAGCTGCGGGTTTCGACGAGGAGTTCGCGGATGTCGGTGCTCGGGATGTCGGTGCTGCTCACCAGACAACGGTATGCCCCCACACGGGCCGGCCCCGCATCCGCCCGTCACACAGCGCCACGTGGGCGCCGTGACGCGACTCCCCGCCGCTGTGACTCGCGCCGAATGGCCCTTCCAGGCGCCCGCAGGGGGCGATTTGGCGCAAGTGAACTGCGTTTCGACTCACAGAGGGCCGAGCACCACAGCGGGATCCGCGTCGAGGTGCAGGGTTTCGAGCACAACCAGCAGCTGCCGCTCCTCGTAGCGGAAGTGGCTCTCCATGATGGCCGACACCCCCTCGACGTGCAGCAGCAGCTCGGCCGGCGTCGCCGCACGGTCGACAGCGGACTGTAGCCCGCCGAGCAGGTGAGCGATCATCGAGTGATCCTGTTCGAGCGCCCTGAGCGTGTCTGCGAGCTGCGGATGCTGCGCCGCGATCGCCGGAAACAGCGTGCGGTCCTCGCCGCGATGGTGTGCGTCGAGCGCCGCGCAGAACCCGTGGCAGAACAGCAGCAGGTCCCGCGACGCCGAATCGGCTTCGCGACCGTCTTCGAGCGCCTCCATCGTGACGCGCAGGGCACCGCGGAGGCGCTCGTGCACGGCGCGCAGTTCAGCACTCCAGGCGACGATCCTCGCACGCTCGCCCTCAGGCTGGTGACGCTCAGTCACGCGAGAGCGAAGTTGACGACAGAGTCATGTCGTGTCCCTTCGGTTCGGCGCCTCCATGCCTGACACTGACTGCCACCGGCACGCGACGCTGGCTCCACTCTAGCGATGCGTGACGAAATGTGTCACGTCCATTCGCGCGCGCGGGGGCGCGGGGCGACCATTGTCTTCTCAGCGAAAGGCAGCCCCATGACCCGGCAGATCCGATTCAACGCATTTGACATGAACTGTGTCGCGCACCAGTCGTCTGGGCTGTGGCGCCACCCGCAAGACCGCTCACGCAACTACAACACCCTCAGCTACTGGACCGAGCTCGCCAAGCTGCTCGAACGCGGACGCTTCGACGGCATCTTCATCGCCGACGTGCTCGGCACCTATGACGTGTACGGCGACGGCAACGAGGCGCCCATCAAGCATGGCGCGCAGGTTCCCGTCAACGACCCGCTCATGCTCGTCTCGGCCATGGCGACCGTCACCGAGCACCTCGGCTTCGGCGTCACCGCTGGCACGGCGTATGAGCATCCGTACCCGTTCGCTCGTCGCATGTCGACGCTCGACCACCTCACGAACGGCCGTGTCGGCTGGAACGTCGTCACCGGCTACCTGCCGAGCGCCGCCCGCAACATGGGTCACGACGACCAGATGGAGCACGACGAGCGCTACAACCACGCCGACGAATACCTCGAGGTGCTCTACAAGCTGTGGGAAGGCTCGTGGGAGGATGACGCGGTTGTCGTCGATCGGGAGTCCGGTCTCTTCACCGACCCGTCGAAGGTGCACTCGATCGGCCACGAGGGCAAGTACTTCACGGTGCCCGGCATCCACATCTCGGAGCCGTCTCCGCAGCGCACTCCCGTGATCTACCAGGCGGGCGCGTCACCGCGCGGCATCGAGTTCGCGGCAGGCAACGCTGAAGCGATCTTCGTCGCGGCGCCGACAAAAGAGGTGCTCAAAGAGACCGTCAAGAGCATCCGTGACGCGATCGAGGCAACCGGCCGCGACCGCTACTCTGCCCGCATCTACACGCTGCTCACCGTCATCACCGACGCGACGCCGGAGAAGGCGCGCGCCAAGCACGCCGAATACCTGACGTATGCGAGCGAAGAAGGCGCGCTCGTCTTCATGTCGGGCTGGATGGGCATCGACCTGTCGCAGTACGACCTCAACGAGCCGGTCGGCAACGTCAAGAGCAACGCGATTCAGTCGACCGTGTCGAACTTTCAGAAGGCAAACGCCACGGGCGGCGAATGGACCGTCGGCGACATCGCCCGGCACAGCGCCATCGGCGGCCTCGGCCCCACCATCATCGGCTCGGGCGAAGAGATCGCCGACCAGCTGCAGGAGTGGGTCGACGAGACGGATGTCGATGGCTTCAACCTTGCCTACGCGATCACGCCCGGCACCTTCGAAGACATCGTGGAGTATGTGATCCCCGTGCTGCAGGCGCGCGGCGTCTACCCCACGGAGTACACCGAGGGCACGCTCCGCAACAAGCTGTTCGGCGCGGGCGACCACCTGCCCCCCGAGCACAAGGGTGCCGGCTACAAGGTTTCGCAGCGCGCGCTCGTCGGCTGAGTAGCCCGCTGGTTGAGTAAGCCCGCTGGTTGAGTAAGCCCGCTAGGGCTGTATCGAAACCCCGTGCCGATCGGCGGGTTTCGATACGGCCGCGAGCGGCCTACTCAACCAGCGGGATCTCAGTCGGCAACCCGAGGCTCGTCATCGGTCGACGTGATGTGCTCGTCATCCTGAGGGCGCCGCCGCTGGCAGGATGGACCCATGGGTGGCGTCCTCGTCGGTTTCGCGATCATCGCGTCGATCATCGCCGCGGGCTACGTGCTCGGGCGCATCCGTCTCCTCGGCCCCCACGCGCCGCTCGTGCTCGCGCGGCTCGTGTACTTCGTGCTCGCGCCGTGCCTGCTGTTCACGATCCTCTCGACCACCCCGGTCGATCAGCTCTTCTCCCCCGCCCTCGCCATCGCCGCCCTTGCCGCGGCGATCGCGATCACCGCCTTCGCGCTCATCGCCAGACTGCTGTGGCGGCGCGCGATGCCCGAGGCGATCATCGGTTCGCTTTCATCCGGATACGTCAACGCCAACAACATCGGCATCCCCGTTGCGGTCTACGTGCTGGGGGATGCCGCGGCATCCGCCCCCATCATCCTGTTGCAGCTGCTCGTGCTCGCGCCGATCGGGCTCGCGCTGCTCGACATGGCGACGAAGGGTCGGGGCTCGCTGCTCTCGACGATCGCGCAGCCGCTGCGCAACCCCATCCTCATCGGTTCGGCGCTCGGCGTGATCGTCTCGATCTCGGGTGTGACGCTGCCAGAACCGGTGATGGAACCGTTCCTCATTGTCGGCGCCGCCTCCGTGCCACTCATGCTGCTGAACTACGGCATCTCGCTGCACGGCCAGCGCATTCTGCAGCCGAAGTCGGGGCGCAAAGATGTGCTGCTCGCCTCCGCCATCAAGCTCGCCCTCATGCCGCTCGCCGCCTGGGCGATCGCGCGCTTCGGGTTCGGCCTCGACGGCCAGGAGCTTTTCGTCGCCGTTGGGCTCGCCGCCCTGCCGACCGCGCAGAACATTTTCAACTACGCGCAACTGCACAACCGCGGCGTCATTGTCGCAAGGGACACGATCTTTGTCACGACGTTGGGGTCGCTTCCCGTGCTGCTGCTGATCGCCGCCCTCTTGAGCTGAAACCCTGCGCTAGTCCCGATGAGCTGGCCCAGGTCGGGCATCTGGCGTGTAGTCGGTGTCTCCTTGTTCTGACGCTCACCAGGCGCACTTGCTCTGGCTTTGGCTTTGGCTTTGGCCAAGAGTCTGCACGCCATCGGGCAGCTAGGGAAAGGTGGGCCGTGCTCCTCCGACAGTCAGAGTGCCCTCCTGGAGTTGTTCGAGCGGAGTGGCAGCGCGGGCGCGCACCGGGGTGATCCACCATTCCAAGATTCGCCACCGAGCATCCTCGTCGGCAGTGCCGTCGTCCGTCAGGCGCGCATACAATTCAGCGTTGATGTCGCCGACAACGGAGTGAATGTCCCCAGAGTCAGTATTCAGTTGGAACGACGGGAACAGTTTCGTTTGGCCCATAGTGACCCACACCAGGGCATGCCGACTTCGTAGGTAGTTCAGCCAGCTACGACGGTCTTTCGGTTCCCGGCTGCGAAGGCGTTCACGCATCGACGAACTGCTCGCCAGATCAAGATCCGCCAACAGACTGACCTGCTTGGCAATTTTCGGATCCCGCTGATAGTCATCCCGCCACATGCCAGCGGTCTCCCAGGCGGGTGGATACCCGAGTGCGTCCGGATCCAGCTCCAACTCGCTGATCCGCAACTGGATGAGAGTTTGGATGCGGATCCTCCAATCTGCCGATGGCGCGACCCTGGCGAGAAGAAACGTGAGCACCGAAATCGTGCCGTACAGGCGCCGCTGCGACTTGTCCGTAAGATGGGCTAGATCGGGTACGTGAGCGGCCGAGGCCAGCTCAACAGAAAAACTGCGGTTCCACAGGCGTGAGTGGTGGGCGCAGAGGTTCCGAATGTAGCGAATGTGGTTCAGCCAGTTTGATAGCAGTGCTGAATCACCTTTGCCGTCTTTATTGATCAGGTCCAAGCTGGCCGCGATCCGCTCACGGTCATCTTGAGTGGAACCGTCGTACAGTTGCGCAAGAGTCCCGAAGGACATCACCTCGGTCGCCACCCATACCGGGAGGTGCGGACCGTACTTAGAGCGAAAGTGCGTAGCGAACGCCTCTTGGGACCGGCGTTCCTGTTCGTCGAAGCGCTCCAGCCACTCCTGATGGCGCGTCTTCAAGGGCGCCTTCTGGTCGAGCTTAGTCTTCGTTTCGGGGTGCACAGGCGGACCCGACGAGGTTGATTCTTCAGGATCGGCGTGAGTCGGAGAAGTCACCGAGTTGAATCCCGGGGCCAAAGCAGTCGGTTTGCGGTGGGCGAATATGTCTCGGCGTCCGAGGGTGTGGCCGACTTGGAATCGGATGGCGACCTCAACTGCTTCCAGGGCCTCAAACAGGGAGGCCCTCAGTTCGCGATCGAAGTCGTACAGCGCGGAGACGCGCGCGAGTGTCGTCCCGGGCCGAACTGTCGACTTCACGACGATGTTGCCACCGTCGTCAGCATCCCGCTCACGATATGGGTACCAGTACCCCGAGAGCCGGTAGTAGCCGATCCGACTCAACAGTGCTTCTGCGGTGTCCCGGTCCCCAACATCCATGCCGCGCGTCGCGAGTAACGCAACTTGCTCACGTACCGTCTTGAACGGCTTGGCGTAGCTGCTGTCGTGCGTCATAAAAGAAAACTAGCCGCCTCTCGGTGAAGAGATAGCGGCTAGCCGTGTTGAGAACAAACTAACACACCACCCCTGCGCTTGGCTGGGAGGTGGTGTGGTGCGCAGCGCAACAACGAGCTCATCCCGACAAGCATGCGTTGACGGATGCGCACCCAGGGCGTAATCTACAACCAAATGGTTGCATATATTCAGCGAGCAGATGACGAGTCCCGGTTCGACCTCAGCGACGACGAGGTCGACCGGCTCTTCCGAGCCCTCGCCGACGCGACGCGCCGGGACATCCTGCGCCGCATCCTCGTGGAGGACGCGACGGTGTCCCAGCTCGCCGCACCGTACGACATGTCATTCGCCGCCGTGCAGAAACACATCGCCGTCCTGGAGGGAGCAGGTCTCGTGACCAAACGACCGCAGGGCCGCGAACGCATCGTGCGCGGAAACCCCGACGCCATCCAGCGGGCCCAGGCCCTGCTAGGGCGGTTCGAACAGATCTGGCGCCGCCGGATCGACCGCCTGGATGCACTGCTCGCCGACGACGGACGTCTCGAGCCCGACCGCACCACCGACCGCTAGGAGTCATCATGCCCATCACGTCAGTCGAAAAAGACGTCGACGCCCTCACGCTCACGATCGTCGCCGAGTTCCCGGTGCCGGTGCGCCGCCTGTGGGATGCCTATGCCGATCCCCGGCAGTTGGAGAAGTTCTGGGGGCCGGAGGAATGGCCCGCGACCTTCACCCGTCACGACATGACGGTCGGCGGCCGCTCCGACTACGCCATGAACGGCCCGGACGGCGAGCGGTCGGCAGGCTACTGGGAGTTCACCGCGGTCGACGAGGGGCGCTCGTTCGAAGTTCGCGACGGCTTCGCCTCCGACGATGGCACGCCCAACGCCGACATGCCGTCCATGACGATGCTGTTCGAGTTCTCCGGGTCCGGTGCGGGCTCCAAGGTTGTCACGACGACACGCTTCGGTTCCCTCGAGGAACTCGAGCAGCTTCTCGAGATGGGCATGGAAGAGGGGCTGCGTTCGGCGATGTCGCAGATCGACAGGGTCGTCGAAGACCTGGCCTCCTTCGCGGCGGGCGAGGGCACCGAACTGCAGCTCCTCAGTGACACCCACGTGCGCGTGAGCCGCGTCATCCGGGGATCGGTCGAGCAGGTTTGGGGCGCACACCACGACCCTGAGCTCATGCAGCGGTGGCTTCTCGGTCCGGACGGGTGGCGCATGAGCGAGTGCACCATCTCGAGCGGCGTCGGCGAACCGTATCGCTACGCGTGGGAACCGACCGACGGCAGCGAGGGTGCCTTCGCCTTCGTCGGCGTGACCCTGGAATCCGAGCCGCCCCACCGTGAGGTCGCGACCGAGCTGATGGAGGGAATGCCCGGCCCCGGCACGCGCAATGAGCTGAGCTTTCGGGCCGTCGAGGGCGGCACGCTCCTGTCGCTCGTCATCATCTATCCCGACGTCGAGACCAGGGACATGATCCTCGCCACCGGCATGGTTGACGGCATGGAGACCAGCTACGAGCGGCTTGAGCGGGAGGTGCTCGGAGCGGTCGTCTAGAAAATCATGGGCCGGTCGTCGTCGTCGCCATCGAGCGCAAGGTCGACGACGACGGGTACGTGGTCGCTCGGGGCGTCGCCCTTGCGCTCATTGCGGTGGATGGAAGCATCCGTCACCAGGTCTGCAAACTCGGGCGAACCGAGGATGAAGTCGATGCGCAGCCCCTCGTTGCGCGGAAACCGCAGCTGCTTGTAGTCCCAGTACGTGTAACCCTCTGGCACGACCGGCCGCACCACATCGGTGACATCGATCGACTCGAAGGCGAAGAACGCGTCGCGCTCGGCCGGCGAAATGTGCGTTGAGACGCCTGGCACGAGCGTGGGGTCGCCGACATCCGAATCGAGCGGTGCCACGTTAAAGTCGCCCATGAGGGCGAGCGGGCTCCCCGGATTCGCCGCCATCCAGGCCGCGGATGCTTCACGCAACCGCGTGAGCCAGTCCAGCTTGTAGACGTAGTGGGGGTCGTCAAGCGAGCGCCCGTTCGGCACGTAGAGCGACCACAGCCGCACACCATCGACCGTGGCGCCGATCGCGCGGGCCTCGAGCGGCTGGTCCGGCCCCTCGGCGCCCTTGAGAAAGCCGGGCTGCTGGTCGAATGACAGCTCGACATCCTCCAGCGGGAGACGGCTCGCAAAGGCGACGCCGTTCCACTGGTTGAGGCCGTGCGCGACGACCTCGTACCCGGCCTCCTCGAATGCCTCGAGGGGGAACTGCTCCGGCTTGCACTTGATCTCCTGCATGCCGAGCACGTCGATGTCTTCGCGGACGAGCCAGTCGACGACCCGCCCGTGACGGGTGCGGATGGAGTTCACATTCCAGGTGGCGACACGCATGCCACCACGCTATCGGGCCCTGGGTTTCGATACGGCCGCGAGCGGCCTACTCAACCGACGGGATCAGCGGCCTGCGAGCAGGTTCACACCGAGCATGCCGAGAACACCGAACACGATGCCCCACAGGATGATCGAGATCGTCTGCCAGAAGATGACGGCGCTCCGCGAGGCACCCCAGCCCACCATGGCACCCGAGGTGATCTGGCTCGGCAGCACGGTCTGGCCGAGCAGGCTCACGCCGGCGACGCCGAACCGGTCGAAGCGGTCTTTGAACTTCTGCTTGCGGGGGCTCAGCGGCTTCTCATCGGAACCGCGACGCTCGCGGATCTTCTTGAAGAGCAGCACGACAAGCACCATCGAGATCCAGTTGCCGACGATCGCTGCAACGATCGCGACGACCGGGGGCACGCCGGCGAGCACACCGACGAGCGCGCCACCGTACGACTCCACGAACGGGATCGCGCTGATGAGGATCACCGCCGCCCACTGCCAAAACGGGGAGACGGACTCGGTGAACGCCTGGAGCGCATCGATCACGGGTGGTGCCTTTCGGTGGGGGACGGTCATCTCACGCTATCGAGGCGCCTTGGCCCGAGGCATCCGCCAGCCGACGGAGTCCGGGCGGGGGAGACCGTACACGCGGCCGCAACATTGGCGGGGTAGCGTGTGCCCATGCTGAAACTGGGTCTCAAAGCGTCTGCCGAACAGTTCGCCCCACGCGAACTCGTCGAACTCGGGGTGCTCGCCGAGCACCACGGCTTCGACAGTGTCACGGTGAGCGACCACTTTCAGCCGTGGCGGCACAACGGCGGGCACGCCCCCTTCTCCCTCGCGTGGATGACGGCGGTCGGCGAGCGCACCGAGCGCATCACGATCGGCACCTCGGTGATGACGCCGACGTTCCGCTACAACCCGGCGGTCGTCGCGCAAGCATTCGCGACCATGGGCTGCCTCTACCCCGGGCGCATCATGCTCGGCGTCGGCACCGGCGAAGCCCTCAACGAGATCGCGACCGGGTTCGCGGGCGAATGGCCCGAATTCAAGGAGCGGTTTGCGCGGCTGCGCGAAGCCGTCGATCTCATGCGCCAACTCTGGAGCGGCGATCGGGTCGACTTCAAGGGCGAGTACTACCGCACTGCCGGCGCCTCCATCTATGACGTGCCTGACGGCGGCATCCCCGTCTATGTGGCCGCTGGCGGCCCTGTTGTCGCGCGCTATGCGGGGCGGGCCGGCGACGGCTTCATCTGCACCTCCGGCAAAGGCATGGAGCTCTATACCGACAAACTCATGCCCACAGTTGCGGAGGGCGCCGAAAAGGCCGGCCGCAGTGTCGACGACATCGACCGGATGATCGAAATCAAGCTCTCCTACGACACCGACGCCGAGACCGCCCTCGAGAACACCCGGTTCTGGGCGCCCCTCTCCCTCACACCGGAGCAGAAGCACTCGATCGAGGACCCCATCGAGATGGAGGCGGCGGCGGATGCCCTCCCCATCGAGCAGGTCGCCAAACGGTGGATCGTCTCGAACGACCCCGAGGAGGTTGTCGAGCAGGTGCGCCCGTACGTCGAAGCCGGGCTCAACCACCTCGTCTTTCACGGGCCGGGGCACGACCAGCAGCGCTTCGTCGAACTGTTCGAGCGGGACCTGGCGCCGCGCCTGCGCGAGCTCGGCTGAGCTCCGTCGCGGATCGCGGCGGGCCGGACCACGCACGCGTCGGGAGCGGCACGCACTGCATCGCCCAAAGATGGGCGCGTGTGCGCGGCATCCGTTCACGGTCGTGCCAAACAATGTGGGGCGCGCAGTCGGGGTCGATAGATTGAGGCGAGCGTGAGCCATTCGCTCGCACTGCGGTCAACGATGACGAACAGAAGGAGTGGCCGATGAAGATTGTCGTGCTCATCAAGCAGGTCCCAGACACCTATGGGGACCGCACACTCACCCCGAAAGGCATTGTTGACCGGGAGGCGAGCGACGCCGTCATCGATGAGATCAGCGAGCGCGCGCTCGAGGTGGCACTCCAGCAGAAGGATGCCGACAAGGGCACCGAGATCGTCGTGCTGTCGATGGGGCCAGACTCGGTCACCGCGGCACTGCGCAAGGCCCTGTCGATGGGCGCAGACGCTGCCGTCCACGTGGTCGATGACGCGCTCGCCGGGTCGGATGCCGGGTGGACCGCCGCGACGATCGCCGCCGCCGTGCGCAGCATCGGTGACGCCGATCTGGTGATTGCGGGCGACGCCTCGACGGATGGCCGTGGCGGGGTCATCCCGGCGATGGTCGCCGAGCACCTCGGATTTTCGTGCCTTTCGGCGGTTGATGATCTCGCGATCGGTGCGACCGTGAGCGGCAGCCAGGCGACCGAGACTGGCACCCGCACGGTGCACGCCGCGCTGCCCGCGATCGTCTCGATCACGGAGAGCGCCGATGAGGCACGCTTTCCCAACTTCAAGGGCATCATGACGGCGAAGCGCAAACCGCTCACTGCGCTCTCGCTCGCCGACCTCGGGCTCGACCCCGCGTTCCCCGGTCTCGCGAAGTCGCTCGTCGTGAGCACGACCGAGCGCCCTGCCCGCGCCGCCGGCCACAAGGTCGTCGACGAGGGCAATGCCGCCGACGAACTCGTCGAGTTTCTCGCCGCCCAGCGACTGATCTAAGGAGCCCCACGATGTCGAACATCCTCACATTCATCGAGGTCTCGCCCGCCGGTGAGATCAGCTCGTCTGCCGGCATGCTGCTCACCGCGGCAGCCAGCCTCGGCACCCCAGTCGCGGTCGTCGCGACGGCCCCCGGCGTCGGTGCCGGCCTCGTCGAGCGGCTCGGCCGTCTCGGTGCCCAGCAGGTGCACATCGTCGAGACGGATGCCGCGGCCACGACGGTCGCGACCGCCCAGGTTGCCGCACTCGCGTCGGGGGTGGCATCCCTCGCGCCCGCCGCCGTGCTCGTGGCGAACTCGCCCGATGGTCGCGAAGTTGCCGGTCGCCTGGCGGTGCGCATGGGCGGCGCCCTGCTTGTCGACGCGATTGGGGTGCGCGCCGATGGCGACCGCATCGTTGCGACGCACTCCGTGTTTGGCGGTTCCTACACGGTCGAGGCGGTCGTCGAGGGCGGGCTGCCCATCGTGACGGTGCGCCTCGGCGCGGTCGAGGGCTCGGCACCCTCCGCGAGCGCCGAGGTGACGAGCGAGACGATTGAGGTTGAGACCGCGACATCCGCCGTCATTGATGCGGTGAATGATGCCCCGGTCACTTCGACGCGACCCGAGCTCCGCGGGGCGCAGAAGGTTGTCTCGGGTGGGCGCGGCTTGGGGTCGAAAGAGAACTTCGTGCTTGTCGAGCAGCTCGCTGATGCGCTCGGTGCGGCGGTCGGCGCCTCGCGGGCCGCGGTCGACGCCGGGTATGTGCCGCACTCGTATCAGGTGGGGCAGACGGGCATCACGGTCGCGCCGCAGCTCTATGTGGCGCTCGGCATTTCGGGTGCCATCCAGCACCGCGCGGGCATGCAGACGGCGAAAACAATCGTCGCGATCAATAAGGACGAGGATTCGCCCATCTTCGATATCGCCGATTTCGGCATCGTCGGCGACATCTTCGAGATCGTGCCCAAGGTTGTCGCGGCCCTGGAGGCGCGCGCGAAGTGAGCACACAGAAAACCACGAAGCCGGGTTCGCGCAGCAGATGGTTCCCGCTCGTCTGGATTGTGCCGGCGGCGCTGGTCGCGCTTGCCGCGGTGGTGCTGCTCGCGCAGTGGCTGCGCACGCTGCCGGAGGTGCAGTCGTTCCTCGCCGATTATCCCGGTGAGGTGGCGCCGCCGGAGGGCACCCCGGTGGGGTTTCCGGCCTGGCTGAACTGGTCGCACTTTCTCAACAGCTTGCTCATTTTGCTCATTATTCGCACCGGCTGGCAGGTGCGCACGACCCAGCGACCCGCCGCCCACTGGACCCGCAACAACACCGGGCTCATCCGCACGAAGGGCAAGCCCACCAAGATCAGCCTCGACCTGTGGCTGCACCTCACACTCGACGCCCTCTGGGTGCTCAACGGCATCGTGTTTTTCATCCTGCTGTTCGCCACCGGGCAGTGGCTGCGGGTCGTGCCGACCACGTGGGAGCACGTGCCCAACGCGATCTCGGCGGGCCTGCAGTACGCCTCCCTGAGCTGGCCGCACGAGAACGGCTGGGTCAACTACAACAGCCTCCAGCTGATCGCCTACTTCGTCACCATCTTCGTCGCGACACCGCTCGCAATCGCCACCGGCCTTCGCATGTCGGAGGCGTGGCCCAAGGATGCCGCGATCAACAGGCTCTACCCCGTCGAGGTCGCGCGGGCCATCCACTTTCCCGTCATGCTCTACTTCGTCGCGTTCATCATCGTGCACGTCACCCTCGTGCTCACGACGGGGGCACTGCGCAACCTCAACCACATGTACGGGGCGCGCGACGACGACAGCTGGGTCGGATTCTGGTTCTTCATGGGCTCGATCGTGGTCATGGCAGTGCTGTGGCTGCTCGCACGGCCGCTCTTCTTGCGGCCCATCGCCTCCCTCACCGGCAAGGTCTCGAAATAATGGATGTCACGTCGACGGTCGCCCTCGTCACCGGCGGGGCCTCCGGGCTCGGGCTCGCGACCGTGCGGCGCCTCCACAGCGGCGGCGCCTCCGTCGTCATCGCCGACCTGGCGGGGTCGGCGGGCGCCGACGTGGCACGCGAGCTCGGGGCGCGTGTGCGATTCGTCGCGTGTGACGTGCGGGACGAGGCATCCGTCGCCGCAGCGGTCGACACCGCAAGCGAACTCGGCGGCCTCGACGTGGTCGTGAACTGTGCTGGCGTTGCGAACGCCAAGCGGGTCGTGGGCAAGGAGGGGGCGTTGCCGCTCGCCGACTTTCAGCGGGTTATCGACATCAACCTCGTCGGCACGTTCAACGTGATCCGCCTCGCGGCGGCACGGATGATCGAGACGCCAGGCGACCCGGACGCCGAGGAACGCGGTGTCATCGTGACCACCGCCTCGGTCGCCGCATTCGACGGGCAGATCGGCCAAGCCGCCTACTCGGCATCAAAAGCGGGCGTCGCCGGCATGACGCTGCCCATCGCGCGTGACCTCGCCCAGCACCGCATCCGGGTCGTGTCGATCGCACCCGGACTCTTCCACACCCCCATGTTTGAGTCGCTGCCGCCCGACGCGATCGCCTCGCTGGGCAAGCAGACGCCGCACCCCGCCCGGCTCGGCAAGCCAGAAGAATATGCGAGCCTCGTCGCGCACATCATCGACAACCCCATGCTCAACGGCGAGACCATCCGGCTTGACGGCGCCATCCGCATGGCGCCGCGGTAGGGGTTGGGGTGACCCCGCCGGTTGAGTAGCGAGCGCCAGCGAGTGTATCGAAACCGCCTACGCTAAGCAGTCCTGGTTTCGATACGGCCGCGGGCGGCCTACTCAACCAGCGAGTGCGAGGATTCTCCTATGACCCCAGCCCTGCAAGTCGGGTATGCCGCGATGCTCGAGCAGTTCGCGCCGAGCGAGGCGGTTGCGCTCGCGGCGCTCGCCGAACAGCACGGTTTCACCGGGGTCATGGCCGCCGACCACTTTCAGCCGTGGGTGCCCGCGCAGGGGGAGTCGTCGTTCGTGTGGAGCGTGCTCGCGGCGATCGGGGAGCGCACTGCGGGTGATTTTGGGCCGGTGACGGCGCCGACGTTCCGCATGCATCCGGCCGTCGTCGCGCAAGCCTCCGCAACCCTCGCGGCCATGTACCCGGGCCGGCACTGGATCGGCGTCGGCTCGGGAGACGCCCTCAACGAGCACGTCGTCGGCGAGTACTGGCCCGAAGCACCCGAACGCATCAACCGCATGTTCGAGGCGGTCGAAATCATCAGCAAACTCTTCACGGCGTCACTCGCCGGCCGCGACGCCAAACACGCGGGGCAGTTCTTCAAACTCGAGTCGTCACGCCTCTGGACCATGCCGGCCGTCGCCCCCCAAATCCTTGTCGCCACCTCGGGCCCCGTGACCGCAAAACGGGCGGGCCGCGTCGCCGACGGCCTCATCACGGTCGGCGCCCCCATCGAGAAACTCGCCACCCTGCTCGCGCGCTTCGACGAGGGTGCGCGCGCGGCCGGGCGGGACGCGGCATCCGCCCCCCGCGTGCTGCGACTGCACCTCAGCTGGGCCCCCACCGACGAGGAGGCCACCGCGAACGCCCTGCGCGAATGGCCGAACGGTGGTATGCGGTTCTCGCACGCCGACATTCGCTCGCCCTTCGAGTTCGAGCAGCTCGCGCGCATGGTGCGCCCGGAGGACTTCGAGGGACGGATGCTTGTGAGCGCCGACCTCGACGCCCACCGAGCGCACATTCAACGCCACGTCGACCTCGGGTTCGACCGCATCTACCTGCACAATGTCGGCCGCAACCAGCGGGAGTGGATCGAGGCCTTCGGCCGCGACGTGCTGCCGAAGCTGGTGCGCTGATGGAGGCGCATGGGCCGGTATTCGGGCTTTCGGTTTTCGGGCTCACCGGCATCGGGGAGGTGCGGCAGGGCGACGACCTTGCGGCGCTCATCCTTGCGGCGGCGGGCGGGCAGCTGCGCGATGGCGACATCCTCGCCGTGACAAGCAAAATCGTGTCGAAGGCGGCGGGCCGCATCGTCGCCGCCGCCGACCGCGAGCAGGCGATCACCGACGAGACGGTGCGCGTGGTGGCGAGTCGCGAGCATCCGGGCGGGGTGACTCGCATCGTCGAGAACCGGCAGGGTCTCGTGATGGCGGCGGCGGGGGTCGACTCGAGCAACACCGAGGAGGGCACGGTGCTGCTGCTGCCCGTCGACCCGGATGCCTCAGCCCTCACGCTCTGCCGCGAACTGCGTGAGGCGACCGGCGTGCGGGTCGGCATCATCATCACCGACACGGCCGGCCGGCCGTGGCGTCAAGGGCAGACCGACATTGCGATCGGCGCTGCCGGCGTCGCCGTGCTTGACGACCTGCGCGGCACGACGGATGCTGCGGGTCGGCCGCTCACCGTCACGGTCGCCGCCCTCGCGGACGAAGTGGCGGGTGCCGCCGACCTCGTGAAAGGCAAAACGAGTGGCATGCCGGTCGCGGTCGTGCGCGGGCTCGGGCGTCACGTCGGGGAGCTCGACCTGCCGGGGGCCCGCACGCTGCAGCGGCACGGCGACGCCGACATGTTCAGCCTCGGCACGGCGGAAGCGTTTGCGGCAGGACGCAATTCGGTGGTTGAGCGCTGAGGGAATTCCCGGCCTGGCGTGCTGTTATCGTCACCATGCCACTCACGGGAGAATACGAACCGAGCACCTCCGCCCGCACGCGCGAGCAGGTCGAACTCTACGAGCGGTCGGGCGGCACCGAGGGTGGAACCCTCGAAAACACCGGCCTTCCCGTCGTCATCGTCACCTCGGTGGGGGCGAAGAGCGGCAAGCTGCGCAAGACCGCACTCATGCGCGTCGAGCACGAGGGCGAGTATGCGCTCGTCGCATCGATGGGCGGGGCGCCGAAGCATCCGGTCTGGTATTTCAATCTCGTGGCAGACCCGCACATCGAACTGAAGGATGGCGCCGACCGCGCCGACTATGAGGTGCGCATCGTCGAGGGTGACGAGAAGGCGGCGTGGTGGGAGCGTTCCGTCGCGGCCTTCCCCCCGTATGCCGAGTATCAGGCCACCACCGACCGCGAGATCCCCCTCTTCGTGGCGCGCCGCATCACCGACTGAGCGCGTCGCGACGCGCTGGAGTGTGCTCACGATCGCGGTGCTGGCTGGTACGCCTCCGCATCTCGGCCGACCGCGGCATCCCGTGCCGCGCGTTCGTTCTCGCCGCGGAGGAAGAAGGCGCCGAGGGATCCGGCAAGGGCCGCGAACACGACGACCGAATACACCGCGAGTGGCACCTTCACGAATCGACTCGAGACTGAGTCGTCGGAGATGCCGCCCCCGGTGATGGTCGCCATTGCGGCTTCGTAGAGCGCATCACCGTAGCGTTCGTAGGTGCCGAACAGGTAGAGGAGTTGGCTGGAGACGAGGACGACGACGAGCGTCACCGCCGCCAGCCAGGCGATTCGGCTGGTGAGCAGCCGCGCGGCGGAGCGGGTGCCACGGACTCCCGCGGAGATGACGCCACCGAACCGTGCGACGCGCGTCAGGCGCAGCAGCCTGAGCGATTGGAGAGCGCGGAAGAACCGCAGGAACGGAACCAGCAGGAAGACGACCTGCCACCAGTTCCTCCTCCAGAATCTCGGCTGGAAGCCGGCGATGTAGGCCCGAAGCAGAAACTCGGTGACGAAAACTGCCCAGAACAGCCAGCCGAGAATGCTCAGGGCCGTGAGGAGGCGGGGGTCCTCCGCGAGCAGCTGCCCGAGCACGACGAAGAGAAAGATGATGCCGAGCACACCCATCGGGCGATCGAGACGCGCCGCGAACGACTCCGCGCGCGAGAGTTGCTCCTCGGGTGCGAGCTCCGTCGCCCCCGGTCGGGTCATTGCTTCACCCGGTCGAGGTGGGCGTCTGCGCCTGACCCCACCAGAGTCGTGTGGATGATGTCTGCCCAGTTGTCGAACCGCATACCACCGGCCTACCACGGTGGCCTCCGAGCGGCATGCACGTGCGAGGATGCGGAAACGGGGGTAGCGTGCACCGCACTGTCGAAGGAGGAGACGTGATGAAGTCGATGTATTCGAAGTTTGGGCTCACCCTCGCCATCAGTTTCGTGGCGATGTACTTGTTGACGTTCTCGATGGTGGCCGAACCCGGTCACATTTTCCTTAACCTCAGCAACACCTACATGGCCGTCATGATGGTCTCGTTTATGGGGCTCCTGATGCTCCTCGTGATGTGGTCGATGTTCAAGAACCGCACCGCGAACCTGTTCCTGATCGGTTTCTTCAGCGTGCTCTTCGTGGGCAGCCTGCTGATGGGTCGCGCCCAGACGTTTATCGGGGACGACGCGTTCTTGTATTCGATGATTCCGCACCACTCTCGCGCCATCCTTGTCTGCGAGGGGGCAAGCCTCGACGACCAACGCATCATCGACCTGTGTGACCGCATTGTCGAGACGCAGCGAGAAGAGATCGCCGAGATGGAGGGCCTGATCGAGTCGCGCTAGCCGGGCGTGGCGCTCTCACGATCTACGCTGGCGCTCGCTCCTGAGTCGGCGGATGTCGCGTCACCCGTCTTCGCCGAGCTCCTCGGGCGTGGCCTCGTGGTGGCGACGCCCGTGCGTGCGCCGATCCTCTTTCATCTCGGCCTCGAAGAGGTGGCGACGCCCTCCGGCCAAGCGCTCGCGAGCATCCTGTTCGGCAGCCTTGAACGCGGCGTAGTACGTGTCGTCGTAGTCTTCGACGATTTGGAACGTCCAGCGGCCGGCGAGCACGTTCCGGCCAACGAGGTCCCGCTCGATGTCGTCCGCGATGGCGTCATGGCCGGCCTTGCGGAGCGCCTCGACCGCCTCGCCGAGGTGCAGGTCGGCGGTGCCGGTGAGCCGATGAAACCCGTAGAGCAGCCCCCGCGCGTGCTCGACCACTTCGAGCGCCTCCGAGAGCTTGCCGAGCGCCTCGACTGTCGCGTCGTCGAGCCCCTCAGGGCGCTGGTGGGCGGCATCCGGTCCTGTTTCGTGTGCACTCATGCGTCGAATCCTGCCCCTGCCGCCCGAGAATTCACCCACTTGCGCCCTGAGGTCTGGGTGAGCGGAGCGGGTGGGGGCGGGTCGTGCGATCGCGCTAGGAGAACACGATCACCGGATGCCCCGTGCGCGGGTGTTCGACCACGTCGCAGTCGACGCGGTACACGGCGCTGATGGTGGCAGGTTGCAGCACCTCGCGAGGCGTCCCGGAGGCGACGAGTCGCCCGCCGTCGAGCAGCAGGATGCGGTCGCAGTGGGCGGCGGCGAGCGTGAGGTCGTGCAGCGCCATGATGGCGGTAACCCCGAGCCCGCGAACCTGCCGCAGCAGGGCGAGCTGGGCGTGCACGTCGAGGTGGTTGGTGGGTTCGTCGAGCAGCAGCACGCCGGGCTGCTGCGCGAGCGCCCGCGCGACCTGCACCCGCTGCTGCTGCCCTCCGCTGAGGGTGTGCCAGTGCCGATCGGCGATCTCCGCAACCCCCGCAGCCTTGAGCGCCGTGTCGGCCGCCGCGAGGTCGCTGGGCCCGCCGAAGCCACCGAGCAGTCCGCTGCGGTGCGGGATGCGGCCGAGCAGCACGACGTCGCGCACCGTGAGGTCGACGGATGGTGCGGCATTCTGTTCGAGGAGTGCGATGCGCTTGGCACGCTCACGCCGTGGCACGGTCGACAGGTCGTCGCCGTCGAGGGTGATGGTGCCGGCATCTGCGGCCGTGATGCCGCCGATGATGCGGAGCAGGCTCGATTTGCCTGCGCCGTTTGGCCCGAGGAGGCCCGTGACGAGCCCGCCCGGCGCGGTCGCGGTGATGTCGCTGAGGATGCGCGTGCCCTCGATGCTGAATGACACGTCGTGGATGCCGACGCCTGCCGCGGGCCCGACCACGCCGTCCGCGGCACCGCCGGGGCTGCCGACGCTGCGATTCACGCCCATGTCGCCCCCCTGCGCCGCGTGAACAGGGCCACGAAGACGGGCACGCCGATGACGGCCGTGATGATGCCGACGGGGAGTTCGCGCGGGTCGAAGACCGTGCGGGCGAGCGTGTCGGCGATGACAAGAAAGAGGGCGCCGACAACCGCGACAAGCGGGAGGAGTCGGCGGTGGGAGGGGCCGCTGAGACTCCGCACGAGGTGGGGCAGGATGAGGCCGACGAAGCCGATCGCACCACTCACGGCGACCATCGCGCCGGTGAGCAACGCGACTCCGGTGAGCAGCATCCAGCGGGTTGCGCCGACGTTGATGCCGAGCGACGCGGCCGCCGTGTCGCCGAACGTGAAGGCGTCGAGCCGCGGGGCGGAGAGCACGATGCCCGTGCCGACGATCACGAGCGCGACAACCGAGATGGTGAGGGTCGACCAGTCGCTGCCGGCGAGTGAACCGAGCAGCCAGTTGAGAATCTCGCGGTACGAGTCGCCCTGCGCCGACCAGAAGATCACGAAGGATGTCGCGGCACCCGCGAGCTGCGCGATCGCAAGCCCGGCGAGCACGGCGCGGCCAGGGGTGATCGCGCCACCTGCCCTGGCGATGGCGAGCGACGCGACAAGCGCCGCGAGCGCCCCCACGAATGCCGCCACCGGCAACGCGACCGAGATGCCGACCACGAGCACAAGCACGGCCCCGAACGATGCGCCGGAGGAGAGGCCAAGCAGGTAGGGGTCGGCGAGCGGGTTGCGCGTGACGCTCTGCATGACGGCACCGCTGAGCGCGAGCCCCGCCCCGACGGCAGCCGCCGTGAGCACGCGCGGCAGGCGCAGCTCCCACACGATCGAGTCGGTGAGGGGGGAAATGCTCGCGGCGGGCAGCCCGAGGTGGCCGGCGGCACTCGCAACAACATCGGCGATGCGGATGTCGGCCGGCCCGATCGTCACCGCGATGGCCGACACCACGACGAGCGCGATGACGGCAACAAGAAGCCCGACGAGGTAGCGGGTGCGCCCCGAACGTCGTTGCCCCGTCGCCTGTTCGCTCGCCCCCGCGCTCACCAGCCGAGCGCCTCCAGCTGCGTGATGGCGGTGCCTGCCGCCTCGACGTTGCGGATGCCGGCTTCGGTTGCCGCGAACGGCAGGATGACGTAGTTGCCGTCGCGCACGGCCGTGAGTCCCGCGGTCGCGGGGTGGGCTTCGAGGGTCTCGATCTTCGACTCGGCCGTGTTCCAGCTCGAGTCGACGAGCACGATAACGTCGGGGTCGGCTTCGACGACGGTCTCCCAACTCACCGAGGTCCACGAGTCGTCGACGTCGCCGAAGATGTTGTCGAGCCCCGCGGCATCCATGATCATTTGCGGCGCACCGATGCCGGCGCCGACATAGGGGGTGTCGCGTCCGCTCGAATACCAGAGGGCGCTCGGCTGCCCGTCGACCGGTTCGAGCGCCTCGAGTGCTGTCTGCTGCGAGGCGATGAGTTCGGTTGCGGCGTCGCGGGCGTCGAAGAGTTCGCCGGCCTCGGCGATTTCGTCGAAGAGCACATCGAAGGTGAGCGGGTCTGGCCGGTAGCCTTCGCCCCGGCAAGCGGCCGGCGAGACGTAGGTGGCGACGCCGAAGTCGGCGAGCTGTTCGCGTTCGCCCGCGCCGTCGTCGCTGAAGTTCGACTCCCAGCCGGCATAGACGAGGTCTGGTTCGAGCGCGAGCACCGCCTCCTGCCCCGGCACACCCTCGCTGATAATCTCGAGGTCGGCCTCGAACTCGTCTGGAACCGGGCCGTCGAGTGCCGCTGCCCCGACGATGCTGTCGCCGAGCCCAAGGGCCAGCAGCAGTTCTGTCGTCGACGATTTGATCGTGACGATGCGTTCCGGTGCCGCGTCGAGCGTGACCTCGGTGCCGCAGTTGTCGACCGTGATGGGGTAGCCGGCCGAGGCGGAGGGTGCGGCATCCGGGTCAGCGTTCGCTTCGGCGCCGCAGCCGGTGAGGGCAAGCAGGGCGACGGATGCCGCGGCAATGGTCGCAGCGCGGCGTTGTGAATAACGCTGCTGCGATGGACGCCGCTGCGAAGAAGGCCGTTGGGGGGTGATCATGGTGAGCTCCACTGGTGGGGTGCGGGCGGGCACGCCGGGAGACCCCGGCGAGGGGGACGCGGCATGATGCCGGTGAACCCACTGCCCAAATCCCGGACAGCTCACCCGGTCACAGCCGACCGGTGGTCTGGTGAAAGCCTACGCCCACCGTGTTTCGAGCGTGTGACTCGCCAGCGCGTGAGGTCGCGCGGCGGAGGCGAGCGCTTCGGCGACCGTCTCGACATCATCCACGAGCGCGCCTGCCGTGACCCTCACGTGGTGGTGCTGGTCGTCTGGCGACGGCATGAATGGGCTCCCGGCGGCGACCCGGATGCCGTGGGCTGCGAGCTGCAAAATGGCGTCGCGTTCGTCGTCGACCGCGAGCCACAGGTTGATGCCGTCCGGCTGCTCGACGTGGAGACCGTGATTGCCGAGGGCGGTGACAAGCGCTGACTGCCGCCTGGCGTACAGCCGCCTCGCGTGTGCGACATGATCGATCGAGTCGGCGCTGACGAGCAGTTCGTGCAGGATCGTCTGCAGCATGCGACTCGTCCAGCCGGGCCCGAGCATCCTCCGCGCCACGATGGTGTCGATGATGGCGGTCGGGCCGCCGAGCGCGGCGATGCGCAGGTCTGGTCCGTGCGACTTTGAGTAGCTGCGGATGTGGAGCACGCGCTCGGGCAACCAGCGCCCGAGACTCACGTCGAGTGCCGTGCTGATCTCGCCGGAGTGGTCATCTTCGATCACGATCGTGTCGGCGCTGCGTCGGCCGGCAGCGAGCAGCCTCGCGAGTTCGGCGGCACGGTCGCAGGTCATCGATGCGCCGGTCGGGTTGTGGGCGCGAGGCTGCAGGATGACCGCTGACGGGCCCTGCCGCAGCGCAGCGGCGAACGCGGCGGGGTCGAAACCGTCCGCATCGACGGGCACCGGAATGCGTTCGAGACCGAGCTGGTCGAGCAGGTCGAAAAAGGGCGGAAAGCCGGGCGATTCGACGATGACGCGGTCGCCGAACCTCGTGACCTGTTCGAGGCTTCGCGAGAGGGCGTCGAGAGCGCCGTCAACGACCGTGATCGATTCGACCGCGTATGGCCACGATGCCTCGAGCACGGCGTGCAGTTCGGGGATGACCGGCAGGTCGTGGTAGCTGTCGGTCGTGGCGCGCTGCGACACCCTGGCGAGGGCGGGTCCGAGCGCTGGCAGGAGGAGAGGGTCGGGGGTGCCGCGGGAGAGGTCGACCCTGGCGTCGATCGATCGACCCGCCATGACCTGGCTGCGGGCGGGGAGCCAACGCCGCGGGGTGTCGAGCACGAACGTGCCGCTTCGCCCACGAGAGACGATGAGCCCGGCTGCGGCGAGCGCCTGCCAGGCGGAGCTGACGGTCGCGGGGCTCACACCGAGTCTGCTGGCGAGTTCGCGAACGGTGGGGAGGCGGTCACCAGGTGCCAGACGACCAACGGTGATGAGTCGACCGATCGCCGCGGCGATTCCCGTCGGGGTCGGCGTCTCGATCGCATCGAGAAGTTGCTGCATGAGAGAAGAGTCCCACGAACATCCGTCGCGCATCGGCCAGGGGCCCGATCATTTACCGCCCGGACACAACGGGAAACCAATCAGAAATGTTCATTGCAAAGAATCACAGAAGAGGGTCATGCTGGCTCAACACCGTTTCCAACGCACCGGAGGTCCACGATGACCGTAGTTCGCGCAGCAATTACGCAGACCACCTGGACGGGCGACACAGAGTCGATGATCCAGAAGCACGAGCAGTTCGCGCGGGATGCGGCCGCCGACGGTGCGCAGATCATCTGCTTTCAAGAGCTGTTCTACGGCCCGTACTTCGGCATCACCGAAGACAAGAAGTACTACCGCTACGCCGAGCCAGCAGACGGCCCCATCGTGCAGCGTTTCGTGGCCCTCGCAAAGGAGCTGAACCTCGTGATGATTCTCCCCATCTATGAGGAGGACATCACGGGCGTCTACTACAACACCGCGGTCGTGGTCGATGCCGACGGCACCATTCTCGGCAAGTACCGCAAGCATCACATCCCGCACCTCGACCGCTTCTGGGAGAAGTTCTACTTCCGCCCGGGCAACCTCGGCTACCCCGTGTTCGACACGGCCGTCGGCAAAGTCGGCGTCTACATCTGTTATGACCGCCACTTTCCAGAGGGATGGCGCGAGCTCGGGTTGAACGGCGCACACATGGTGTTCAACCCCAACGCGACCAAGCCGGGTCTCTCGAACCGCCTCTGGGAGGTCGAAGGGCCGTGCGCCGCCGTCGCCAATGGCTACTTCGTGCTGCAGCCCAACCGGGTCGGCCGCGAAGACAACGAGTACGGCGAGCTTGCCGTCGACTTCTACGGCACGAGCCAGGTCATTGACCCGCGCGGCAACTTCGTCGGAGAGAAGGGCTCGGGTGAGCACGAAGAGATCATGATCCGCGATCTCGAGCTCGACATGGTGCAGCAGATGCGCGACGACTGGCAGTTCTATCGCGACCGCCGCCCCGACTCGTACACCAGCATCCCGAAGCCGTAGGGAGAACACCATGAAGACTCTCATCAAGAACGGCACGGTCGTCTCGGCGACCGGCCGCGTGCAGGCCGATGTGCTGATCGACGGCGAGACGATCGCCGCCGTGCTCGCGCCCGGCTCCGTTCTGCTCGGCACCGACCTGAGTCTCGGCGTCGACACCGTGATCAATGCCGCCGGCAAGTACGTGATCCCCGGCGGTGTGGATGCCCACACCCACATGGAGTTGCCGTTTGGTGGCACCGCGGCATCCGACACCTTCGAGACGGGGACCCGCGCCGCAGCGTGGGGTGGCACGACGACGATCATCGATTTCGCCGTGCAAACCTACGGCCAGCGGGTCATGGACGGCCTCGCGGCGTGGCACGAGAAGGCCGCCGGCAACTGCGCGATCGACTACGCGTTCCACCAGATCATCGGCGATGTCACCGACGACTCGCTGCAGGCGATGCGTGCGCTGCCAGAGGAGGGCATCTCGAGCTTCAAGCTCTTCATGGCCTACCCGGGCGTCTTCATGTCGGATGATGCGCAGGTCTTCAAGGCGATGCAGGTCTCGGCCGACACCGGCATGATGACAATGATGCACGCCGAGAACGGCCCCGTCATCGACGTCATGGTGAAGCAGTTGCTCGCGCAGGGCAAGACCGACCCGTACTATCACGGGGTCGCCCGCGCCTGGCAGATGGAGGAGGAGGCGACGCACCGCGCGATCATGCTTGCCAACCTCACGGGTGCCCCGCTCTATGTGGTGCACGTGAGCGCGAAGCAGGCGGTCGAGCAGTTGGCGGCGGCGCGCGATATTGGGCAGAACGTGTTCGGCGAGACGTGCCCGCAGTACCTCTACCTCTCGCTCGAAGACCAGCTCGGTGCGAAGAGCGACGAGTTCGGTGCATTCGAGGGTGCGAAGTGGGTGTGCTCCACCCCGCTGCGCTCGAAGCATGAGGGGCACCAAGACCACATGTGGCAGAGCCTCCGCACGAACGACATCCAGATGGTCTCGACCGACCACTGCCCGTTCTGCATGAAGGGGCAGAAGGAGCTCGGGCTGGGCGACTTCTCCAAGATCCCGAACGGCATCGGCTCGGTCGAGCACCGAATGGACCTGCTCTACCAGGGCGTTGTCGACGGGCAGATCAGTCTTGAGCGCTGGGTCGAGATCACCTCGACGACACCGGCGCGCATGTTCGGCCTCTACGGCCAGAAGGGGGTCATCCAGCCGGGAGCCGACGCCGACATCGTCATCTACGACCCCGAGGGCCACACCTCGATCGGTGTCGACAAAACGCACCACATGAACATGGACCACTCGGCGTGGGAGGGCTTCGAGATCGACGGTCACGTCGACACCGTGCTGTCGCGCGGCAAGGTCGTGATCGATGGCGACGAATATCTCGGCAGCAGGGGTGATGGTCGCTTCGTGAAGCGCGGCCTCAGCCAGTACCTCATCTGACACACCGCCCGAACGAAGGAAGCACATGGATTTCGGAGCAGTACTCCAGACCAACCCGCCGTCGGCGCGCACCGTGCAGCTCGCGAAGCTCGCCGAAGCGCACGGCTTCAGCCATGTGTGGACCTTCGACTCGCACCTGCTCTGGCAGGAGCCCTATGTGATCTATTCGCGCATCCTCGCCGAGACCGACAAGGTCATCGTCGGCCCCATGGTCACCAACCCGGCGACGCGTGACTGGACGGTCACAGCATCCACCTATGCAACCCTCAACGAGATGTACGGCAACCGCACGATCTGCGGCATCGGCCGTGGCGACTCGGCGGTGCGCGTCACGAACGGGGCACCGACGACGCTGAGGACGCTCCGCGACTCGATCCACGTCATCCGTGAACTCGCCAACTCCCGCGCGGTCGAATACAACGGGGCGACCCTGCAGTTTCCGTGGAGCCGCGGCTCGCAACTCGACGTGTGGGTTGCCGCCTACGGCCCGCTCGCCCTCAAACTCACGGGCGAGGTCGGCGACGGCTTCATTCTGCAGATGGCCGACCTCGACGTGGCCGAGTGGATGATCACGACGGTGCGGGATGCCGCGGCAAACGTCGGCCGCGACCCCATGTCGATCAAATTCTGTGTCGCCGCCCCCATGTATATCGGCGACAACACTGAGGAGGCGCGCGCCCACATGCGCGACCAGTGCCGCTGGTTTGGCGGCATGGTCGGCAATCATGTCGCCGACATCGTGAAGAAGTACGGCGAGGGGTCGGCGGTGCCGAAGGCGCTCACCGACTACATCAAGGGTCGTGAGGGCTACGACTACAACGAGCACGGCCGTGCGGGCAACACGCACGCCGATTTCGTGCCCGACGAAATCGTGGACCGCTTCTGTGTGCTTGGCACGGCATCCGATCACATCGAGAAGCTGAAGGCGCTCGCCGAGTTGGGGGTCGACCAGTTCGCCGGCTACCTCCAGCACGACAACAAGGAGGAGACGATGCGCGTCTACGGCGAGACCGTCATCCCCGCGCTGTCGGAGCACATCGTGGCGAAAGCATGACCGCGGGCGTCATCACGACCCCGTCGCTGCGGCGGCGGAAGGGTGCGCCGAGCCGTGAGATCGCGCGCTGGATCGCTGGTGCCGCCGGAATTTTCATCGTCGCTGCCGTGTGGGAGCTCTACAAGGCGTTCGGCCCGGCCGACGGTCTCGTCATTGCGGGCACAAGGGTGCTGCCGCGCACGAGCGATCTCGCCATGCCGCACCTGTGGGACATGGCCTCGCGACTTGTCGAGCCGACCACGCGCGCGGAGTCGGCGAATCTGCTCATCGTCGACATCGCATCAGCTGCCCTCCTCACCCTTGGCATCGCGGCGGCGGGGTGGCTTATCGCCCTCGTTGTCGGGTTCGGGCTTGCGCTCGCTATGCAGCGCTGGCGTCTCGCCGAGTACGGCCTGCTGCCGTGGATCATCCTCAGCCAGACCATCCCCCTCATCGCCTTCGCGCCCGTCGTGCGGAGCTGGGGTTCGCGCATCGAGATCGGTGCCTTCGAATGGCAGGACTGGATGTCGGTGGCCGTCATCGCCTCCTACCTCGCGTTTTTTCCTATCGCCGTCGGTGCGCTCAAAGGCCTCCAGTCGCCCGACGCGATCCACGTTGAGCTCATGCACACCTACGCGGTGGGCTGGTGGGCGACCCTCGTGCACCTGCGGCTGCCAGCCGCGGTGCCCTACCTGCTGCCCGCCCTCCGCCTTGCGGCCGCCAACGCGGTCGTCGGCGCTGTTGTCGCCGAAGTTTCGACCGGCCTGCAGGGTGGCATCGGCCGCATCCTCATCCAATATGCGGGGCAGGCGAGCGGCGACCCGGCCAAAGCGTGGGGGCCCATCTTCGGGGCGATCGCCCTCGGGCTCATCGCGGCCGGATCGATCGCGCTCCTCGGGGCGATGCTTGGCAAGTACCGACGAGTGGAGGTCACCGCATGACGAATGCGCCAGCACAGCAGCCAGACCAACCGGGCGCGCCCGAGACGGATGCCGTCACTATCAGCGGCGTCGACAAGACCTTTGCGACGCGCGGCGGCCTCGTGCAGGCCCTCGAAGCGATCGACCTCACGGTTGCGGCGGGCGAGTTCGTGTCTCTCATCGGGCCGTCGGGCTGCGGCAAGTCGACGCTCATGCGGCTCATCGCCGATCTCGACCAGCCGACCGCCGGCACCGTCACGGTGTTCGGCAAGGCGGCAAAGGATGCCCGCCTCGCGCAGGATTACGGCATCGCCTTTCAGCAGGCCGGGCTGTTGCCGTGGCGCACGGTCGCCGAAAACATCGAGTTGCCCCTCCGTCTCCATGGCTCGGATGCCACGGCTCGCCGTGCCCGCGTCGCCGAGCTCATCGCGATGGTGGGGCTCCACGAGTTTGCCGACCGCTACCCCGATCAGCTATCTGGCGGCATGCAGCAGCGCGTCGCGATCGCGAGGGCGCTCGCCGAGAAGCCGCGACTGCTGCTCATGGACGAGCCGTTTGGCGCGCTCGACGAGATGACGCGCGAGCGCATGCAGTCCGAGCTGGTGCGCATTTGCGCCGAAACGGGTGCCGCCGTGGTGTTCGTGACCCACTCGATCCCCGAAGCCGTGTTCCTCTCCGACCGCGTCGTCGTCATGTCGCCGCGGCCCGGACGCATCCAGCAGATCGTGCCGATGCGGCTCGCCGCAACGGCAGACCGCGGCGAGGGCCTGCGCGAGGAGAGCTCCTTCTTCGAGATGATCACCGCGGTGCGCGAAGCGCTCCACGCCGGCTCGCCCAGCGCATCCGGCCCCATCGCATCCATTCGCGGGGTGGAGACCCGCTGATGAACGCGCGAACCGATGCCACCACGCGGGTGCTCGCCCCCGTCGTCGTGGGGCTCGTCGTGCTCGGCGGCTGGCAGCTTTTGGTCACGGTCGGCGGCATCAGCGACTACCTCCTGCCGAGCCCCGCCGCGATCATCGGACAGGTGGCCGAGTTCGGGTCCTCAATGCTCAGTGCCGGCGTCATCACGGGGGGTAACGCGCTCGTCGGCCTTGTGGCGGGCGCAGTCGTCGGCATCCTCGTTGCCCTCATCGCGGCGGCAAGCCGCATCGCCGACCACATGGCCGCCCCGATCGTCGCTGCGCTCGCCGTCATCCCCATCGTCGCGCTCGCCCCCGTGCTCAACACCATGTTCGGCGCCGACTCGCAGCTCGGCCGTCAGATCATCGCGGCGCTCGCCGTGTTCGTGCCCGTCTTCATCAACACGCTCCGCGGGCTCCGCCAGGCGCTCCCGGTGCACCTCGACCTCATGTCGGCCTATGCGGCGAGCCCGTGGCAGATCATGCGCACCGTCACCCTGCCGACGGCGACACCGTTTGTCTTCACGGGCATCCGCATTGGAGCGTCGCTCGCGGTCATCTCCGCCCTCGTCGCCGAATATTTCGGCGGGCCGCGCGGCGGTCTCGGCGGACTCATCTCCACCTCCGCCGCGTCGAGCGCCTACCCGCGAGCCTGGGCCTATGTGCTCGTGTCGATCGCGCTGGGCCTCGTCTTCTACCTTGTCACGCTCACCGTCGAGCGGCTCGCCTCAAGGAGGCGCAGCTGACCTGAGCGTCCTCGCGCCCGCCGGGCCCGACGGTCGAACACCGCACCAACCCTGAACACCGATAGTGATCTGAAAGGACCGACATGATTCACAGCAAACGCCGCATCGCGGCAGCAGCATCCGCGTCACTCGCGGCCGCACTCGTGCTTTCGGCATGCTCTGGCACGACCGACGATGGGGGCGATGGCGACGGCGAAGAGCTCACCCAGATTTCGCTTCAGCTCCAGTGGCTTCCGCAGGGCCAGTTCGCCGGCTACTTCGCCGCGCAGGAGCAGGGCTACTTCGAGGAGGCCGGGCTCGAGGTTGAGATCATCCCAAGCGGTGGCGACATTGTGCCGCAGGATGCCCTCGCCAACGGTGACGTCGACTACGCGATCGCCTGGGTGCCGAAGGTGCTCGGGTCGATCGAGGCGGGTGCCAACGTCACCAACATTGCCCAGATCTTCCAGAAGTCGGGCACGCTGCAGGTCTCGTGGGCCGACTCCGGCATCGAATCGGTCGCCGACTTCGAGGGCAAGAAGATCGGCTCGTGGGGCTTCGGCAACGAGTGGGAGATCTTCGCCGCCATGGCGGAGGAGGGTCTCGACTCGTCGACCGTGGAGATCATCACGCAGGACTTCAACATGAACGCCTTCCTCTCCGGCGACATCGATGCGGCCCAGGCGATGACCTACAACGAGTACGCGCAGCTGCTCGAGACGGTCGACCCCGAGACGGGCGAGCTGTACACGGAGGATGACTTCAACGTGATCAGCTACGAAGACACGGTTGGGGCGATGCTCCAGGATGCAATCTGGGCCGACACGGAGCGCCTCGAAAGTGACGAGGAATACCAGGAGACAACCGTCGCGTTCCTCAAGGCGGTCATCAAGGGCTGGGTCTACGCGGCCGAAAACCCGGAGGAGGCGTCGCAGATCACGATCGACGCCGGCTCCGGCTGGGGCCCGAGCCACGAGCTGTGGATGGTCAACGAGACCAACAAGCTCATCTGGCCGGCAGAGAACGGCATCGGCTACATCGATGAGGCAGCGTTCGATGCCACCGTGGAGGCGGCGCTCAGTGCCGTGAACGAGACCGGCGCGAGCCTCATCACGGAGGAGCCGCCGGCATCCGCCTGGACCAACGAGTACATCGAGCAGGCGCTCGCTGAACTCGAAGAAGAGGGCGTCGACGTCACCGGTGAGAACTTCACCCCCATCGACGTCGAACTGCTTGAGGGCGGAAACTAGTTCAACGGCGGTATCTCGCACTACCGGCCGGGCGATCCTTCGGGGTCGCCCGGCCACCCACAGCACCGCATCGCTTGCCAGTGACGACAGGGAGTTCCCGTGAACAGCCGCCCCACCACCCCCAACGAGCAGATCGTGGCGCTCGATCGTGCAGTGTTCCATTCGTGGTCGGCGCAGGGCGCGCTCAAGCCTGTCGTCATCACTGGCGGCTCCGGGTGCCGCGCGTGGGATGACGAGGGGCGCACCTACCTCGATTTCTCAAGTCAGCTCGTGAACCTCAACATCGGCCACGGGCATCCGGCGGTCGTCGCCGCCATCGCGGAGCAGGCGGCCACCCTCGTGACGATCGCGCCATCGACTGCGAATCTCGCGCGCGGCGAAGCGGCACGGCGCATCCTCGACCACGCCCCCGACGGATTCACCAAAATCTTCTTCACGAACGGCGGGGCCGACGCCAACGAGAACGCGATCCGGATGGCACGGCTCGCGACCGGTCGCAACAAGGTGCTCCGCACCTACCGCTCGTCCCACGGCAACACGGGCGCGACGATCGTCGCGCCCGTGTTGCCGTGGTCCGAGCGGTAGGTGCTGAGCACCGTGTCGCGACCGGTCGCAACAAGGTGCTCCGCACCTACCGCTCGTCCCACGGCAACACGGGCGCGACGATCGTCGCGACGGGCGACTGGCGACGGATGCCAAACGAATACGCGACCGGCCACGTGCACTTCTGGGGTCCATACCTTTATCGGAGCGAGTTTTGGGCGTCGACGCCCGAGGAGGAATGCGAGCGCGCCCTGCGGCACCTCGAGCGCACCATCCAGGGCGAGGGCGCTGCGACGATCGCGGCGGTGCTGCTCGAGACGGTGCCGGGCACGGCGGGCATCCTGGTGCCGCCGCCCGGCTACCTCGCCGGGGTGCGGGAGCTGTGCGACCGCTACGGCATCATGCTCATTCTTGACGAGGTCATGGCCGGCTTCGGCCGCACTGGCCGCTGGCTCGCGCTCGATGGCTACGACGTTGTGCCAGACCTCGTGACCTTCGCGAAGGGCGTCAACTCGGGCTATGTGCCGGTCGGCGGCGTCATGATCTCGGCCCCTATTGCGGCCGCGTTCGACGATGTTGCCTTTCCTGGCGGCCTGACCTACAGCGGGCATCCGCTGGCGATGGCGTCGATCACCGCGACGCTCGATGCGATGGAGCGGGAGGGCATCGTCGACAACGCGGCACGCATCGGTTCGGATGTCATCGCCCCCGGCCTCGCAGAACTGGCCTCGAAGCATCCGCTCATCGGCGAGGTGCGGGGTGAGGGCGTGTTCTGGGCGGTCGAGCTTGTCGCCAACCGTGCGACGCGGGAGCCGCTCGCGCCCGCGACCATGGCCCGCATCAAGACGGAACTGCTGCACCGCAACCTGCTGCCGTTTGTGCAGGACAACCGAATTCACGTGGTGCCCCCGTGCGTCGTCACCGACGACGAGGTGCGTGAGGCGCTCGCAATCTACGACGAGGTACTGAGCGCTATCGCCGGTTGAGGAGGCCCGCCAGGGCCGTATCGAAACCTAGTGCTTCACACGAAAGGAACCACCCAATGACTGAAATCCTCGACCACTACATCGGCGGCGCCGCCGTCGCGGGCGAATCCACGCGCACTTCGACCGTCTTCAATCCGGCGCTTGGCGCGGTCGCGAAACAGGTGCGGCTTGCTTCGGCGGCAGATCTTTCCGCGGCGGTCGCAGTCGCGGTGGAGGCATCCGCAGAGTGGCGTGATGCATCGCAGGCGAAGCGTTCGAGCGTGATGTTCGCCTTCCGCGAGCTGCTCAACGCGCGCAAGGGCGAGCTCGCTGACATCCTCACGGCGGAGCACGGCAAGGTGACGTCGGATGCGCTCGGCGAGATCGCGCGCGGCCTTGAGGTTGTCGATTTTGCGCTCGGGATGCCGCAGCTGTCGAAGGGTGAGTACTCCGAGAACGTCTCGACCGGTGTCGATGTGTATACCTTGCGGCAGCCGCTTGGCGTCGTTGGCATCATCAGCCCGTTCAATTTTCCGGCGATGGTGCCGCTGTGGTTTTTTCCGATCGCGATCGCGGCCGGCAACACGGTGATTTTGAAGCCCTCGGAGAAGGATCCGAGCGCGGCGAACTGGCTCGCGGAGTTGTTCACCGAGGCGGGGCTGCCCGATGGCGTGTTCAATGTCGTCCACGGCGACAAGGAGGCGGTGGACGCGATCCTCACGCATCCCGATATCGCCTCGGTCTCGTTCGTCGGGTCGACGCCGATCGCGAAGTACATCTATGAGACGGCGGCGTCGCACGGCAAGCGGGTGCAGGCACTTGGCGGGGCGAAGAATCACATGCTGGTGCTGCCGGATGCCGATCTTGATCTCGCGGCCGATGCGGCCGTGAATGCGGGCTTCGGTTCGGCCGGGGAGCGTTGCATGGCGATCAGTGTTGTGCTCGCGGTCGACACGATCGCCGACGAGTTGGTCGAGAAGATTCGGTCGAGGATGTCGGGATTGCGCGTCGGCGACGGCATGCGCGGCTGCGACATGGGCCCGCTCATCACGGAGGCGCACCGCGACAAGGTGGCGTCGTACATCGACGTCGCGGCGGCGGACGGGGCGACGGTTGTTGTTGACGGCCGGGGGATCGAGGTCGATGGCGAGGCATCCGGATTCTGGCTCGGACCAACCCTGTTCGATCACGTGCCGACGACTTCGGCCGTGTATCTCGACGAGATTTTTGGGCCGGTGCTGTCGGTCGTGAGGGTGTCGTCATACACGGAGGGGGTCGGCATCATCAACGCCTCGCAGTACGGCAACGGCACCGCGATTTTCACGAACGACGGTGGGGCCGCGCGGCGGTTCCAGCGTGAGGTGCAGGTCGGCATGATCGGCATCAATGTGCCCATCCCAGTGCCCGTGGCATACCACTCCTTCGGCGGGTGGAAGGACTCGCTCTTCGGCGACGCCAAGGCATACGGACCCTCGGGCTTCGCGTTCTTCACGCGCGAAAAGGCGGTCACGTCGCGCTGGCTCGACCCGTCACACGGCGGCATCAACCTGGGGTTCCCGCAGCACGACTGAGCGGCGGGCCGCCCGGGTCTCTGCTTTTTCGTATGTCACTTGCGCCTTACATAAGGCGCAAGTGACATACGAAAAGCGCCCTACCTCGGAGGTGGATGCCATCGCGATAGCCATGATGACAATGACCAGCCAGGCCCCGCCCCCACGTCCGCCTTCGTGGCAGGTGGCCGCACCGATAGAATCGCCGGGTGACCGACGCCAGGCAGCAACTCATCGAATACATCAAGGCCGACGCGGTCTTTCACGGAGACTTCACCCTCACGAGCGGCAAGAAGGCGAGCTACTACGTCGACCTTCGCAAGGTGAGCCTCGACCACAGGGTGGCCCCCCTCATCGGCCAGGTGATGCTCGACCTCATCGCCGAAATCCCCGACGTCGTCGCCGTCGGCGGCATGACGATGGGGGCCGACCCCATCGCCTCCGCCGTGCTGCACCAGGGCGCCGCGCGCGGCCAGAGCTATGACGCGTTCGTGGTGCGCAAAGAGCCCAAAGACCACGGACGAGGCCGTCAAGTCGAAGGGCCGGATGTCACGGGCAAACGCATTGTCGTCCTCGAAGACACCTCCACCACCGGCGGGTCGCCGCTCGCCGCAATCGAAGCGCTCAAGAAGGTCGGGGCCGAGATCGCCGCCGTCGCGGTCGTCGTCGACCGCGACACGGGCGCCCGCGAAGTGATCGAAGCGGCCGGCTACCAGTACTTCGCCGCCATCTCGCTCGACGACCTCGGGCTCGCGAAGTAGCCACCATGGGCCGTCGCGACGGGCACTCTGACGAGTCGGCGGATGGGGGCCTCGACGACCTCTTCGGTTCCGGGCAGTTCCGCGACTACGACGACAGTGTCAACCCGTTCGTCGCACCGAAGGCACCAGTAGCACCCGCAACGGCCACACCGACAGCGCCCGCCGAACCCGCCACGCAAGCGCCCGCCGCGCCCAATCCCGCCGCGCCCAATCCCGCCGCGTTCCTGCCGGAGCAACCCCGCGGCCCCATCCACGACCGACTCTCCCCGACCGTTGCCATGCCGGTGCAGCAGCCAGCAGCATCCGCTACCGAGCGCATCGTCATCAAACCCGAACACGAACCCGAACTCGCCCCGCCCGCGCAGGCCGACCCCGAACCCGCGCCTGAAGCCCAGCCCACCGCTGGGCCGCGCCCGAGCCTGTGGTCGAAGCTCACGACGGTGCAGCGCCGCGCTGTGCTCGGCACCGCCGCCGGGGTCATCCTTGTGCTCCTCCTCGCCGGGCTGTACCAGCTCGGTGCCGGCCTCGGGGCGGGCACGGATGCCGCAGACACGGCAACCGACGGCGACACTGGCGCCGCAGCATCCGCAAGCCAGCTCGAGCCCGGCGTGCACCCCTGGTCTGCGCTGCAGGGCGGGGAGTGCATCGACCCGTTCGACACGGCCTGGGCCGACGAGTTCACCGTGGTCGACTGTGCGGACGGGCACGCCGCGCAGTTCATGTACCGCGGGGAGGTTGGCCCCGAGGTGACGGTGTATCTCGACGCAGCAGGATGGCAAGGGCTCACCCCGACCCTCTGCGATGCGGGGGCGCTGCTCGACCTCACCGTCGCGGGCGACTACAACGACCTGCAGTGGCACCTGACGTATGCGGGCGACGCCACCGAATGGGCCAACGGCGACCGCGGCTACACCTGCATCGTCGCGCGAGCCTCAGGCGAGCCGATCACCGGCTCGTTGCTCGCCGCCCCCGAGGGCTAGTTCAGCAGGTCGGCGACGCTCGGCAGCACCTCTGACGGCCGGAACGGGTACCGCGCAATCTCGGCCTCATCGCTGATGCCCGTCATGACGAGGATGGTGTGGAGCCCCGCCTCGATGCCCGCCACCACATCCGTATCCATGCGGTCGCCGATCATCGCCGTATTTTCGCTGTGCGCGCCAATACGGTTCATGGCCGAACGGAACATCATGGGGTTCGGCTTGCCAACCACATAGGGTTCCATGCCGGTGGCCTTCGTGATGAGCGCGGCGACCGCCCCCGTCGCGGGGAGCGGGCCCTCAGTGCTCGGCCCGGTGGCATCCGGATTCGTGCTGATGAATCGCGAGCCGTTCACGATGAGCCTGATGGCCTTCGTGATGGCGTCGAACGAATAGGTGCGGGTCTCGCCGAGCACGACGAAGTCAGGGTCACGCTCCGTCATGATGAACCCGGCCTCGTGCATCGCGGTCGTGAGACCCGCCTCGCCGATCACATAGGCGGTGCCGCCAGAACCCTGCGACTTGAGAAAGTCGGCGGTCGCCATCGCCGAGGTATAAATGGATGCTTCGGGCACGACGAGCCCGGAGGCGCGAAGCCGCGCACACAGGTCCCGTGCCGTGAAGATCGAGTTATTCGTGAGCACGAGGAACGGTGTGCCGCTCTCGGTCCACTGGGCAAGAAGCTCTGGGGCGCCGGCGATGGCCTGATTCTCGTGCACCAGCACGCCGTCCATGTCGGTCAGCCAGTACTCGATGTTCGGGCGCTCAGTCATGCGGCAATCCTACAAACGCCTGCCGGTTGAGTAGGCCGCTCGCGGCCGTATCGAAACCCACTGTGATATACATTCATCGCTATATAGCGATGAATAGAGTATGCTCAGGGCATGGCTGACAGCGAAATGCGCGAACCCACCTTCCTCATTCTCACGGCGCTCGCCGACGGGCGAAAGCACGGATACTCCCTCATCGCCGAGGCGACGACGCTCTCAGGCGGCCGTGTGGCCCTCAAGGTCGGCACCCTCTACGCCGCCCTCGACCGCCTGCAAGAACAGGGCCTCGTCGAGGCGGCGGGCGAAGAGGTCGTCGATGGGCGACTCCGGCGGTACTACGCGCTCGCGGATGCCGGGGCCGCCGCCCTCGCCATCGAGGCCGCCAGGCTCGAAGGCAACGCGCAACAGGCCCGAGCGCGGCTGCGGCGTCGTTCCGCGGGCACCGCGATCGCGGGGGCCAGCGCATGACCGCCGCGCTCGAGACCCGCTACCGTCGCGCCCTCCGCTGGTACCCCGCGCGTTGGCGGGAGCGGCACGAGGAGGTCATCCTCTCGACGCTGCTCGACGTCGCCGACGCCGAGGGCCGAACGACCCCTGGTCGGGGCGAGCTGTGGAACCTCGCGGCGACGGGGGCGGCGACCCGAGCATCCGTGCTGCTGCCGGTGGGGCTCCGCGACCTCATCGCGACGGTTTCGCTCGCGACAGGCACTGTGCTGGCGATCGTGTTCTGCGTCGTGTACTCATGGGCACCGTGGACGGAGACAAACTCATGGCTCACCGACTCGTTCCCGATGTTTGGCCCGTTCATCAATCCAGGGCCGCTGGTGTACGGCCTCTGGCCGATCGCATTCACCCTGTTTCTGCTGCGTCGCCGCACCGCTCTCCGATGGGTGCTCGGCTTGGCCCTCGTCGCCGCACCGCTCCTTCGCGCTGCGAACTGGTTGCAGGGCGACATCTGGAACGGCCCCATGTCGACGACGCTCGGCATGCTCATGCTGCTAGCGCTCGGCGCGATGCTCGGTGACCCTCATCGGGGTGTGCGGATGCTTGTGGCCGCGGCGTATGCGGCAGGGGTCGCATCCGTCATCGTCGCCGCAACGGGCAGCATCGCTGAGTACCCGGCGTGGGAGCGCGAATTCTGGATGACTCACCTCTCACCGGTCGGCTGGATTGTGCTCTGGATGCTCGCGGCGGCCGTCGCACTCGGCATTGCGCGCCGCCCCCACCAGGCACTCTTTGCCCTCGTGCTAGCGGGGCCATGGGCCCTCGTCATCGTGTTAGCCGAGGTGCGATCCGACTTCACGACTGCGGCCGGGCTCGCGGTGTACGCCGTAGTGCTCGTCGCTGCGGGAGCGCTCATTGCCTTCGCCATCCGGCGTGCGCGGGAAGCCCCTCGAGAGCGCGCGTGACGGCCCGCACCTGGCGACCCTCGGGTTTCGCACTGCCATTCCATAGCAAGCGCCAAGGGTCCGTCCCTAGCGTCGGGGGTTCCCAAGACCGCACGTTAGGAATCTCATGACCTCCCCCTCCCGTTTCGCCCGCTTCAACCCTGCGCTTCTCCTGATCTGGGCGGCCTCCGCCGGCAGCATCGCCGGTGGGTACCTGCTCATGCAGTCGGGCAACGAGCAGCAGACCGACCTCTACACCAACGGTTCAGGCGACTACGCGGTGCTGTTCGCGGCACAATCCGAGACGACCGTCGGCGGGCTGCTCATCGCGGTCGGTGCGCTCGGGGTGCTGCTCGCCCTCGGCCTGCATGCGGCCGCCCGCTCAGCAGCGCTGGGCCGTGCCCAGGTGGTTGCGGCCGGTACTGCAGCATCCGCCGATCCGATCGTGGACGAGATCGACGAGGATGACGATGACGAGGACTACCTCGATGATGAGATTCTTGACGAGAAGGATGCCCGCGAGCCCGTTGTGGTGAGTGAGACGGAGCTCGACGGCGACACAAAGAACGCGGACACGACTGACGCTGACGCTGACCTCACGGAGACAAAGGCCAAGCGCTAGACGTCACCCGAGCATCCAGCGAATGACGGGTTTTCGGCAGGATCTGCCCGCCGCGGCAGCGTCATCCTGCCGAAAACCCGTCAAACGCTCGCCGCTTGCGCCGCGCGCGCCGCGCTCGCGCCGCACCCGCGCTAGTCGGTGCCGGCATCGAACGCGGCCCGGTCGAGGGCAACCTCGCCTGCCGTGTCGGTGCCGCCACCACCCGCAATCTCCGCACCTTCGCCCGGCTCGAGTGACCCCATGAGCTTGGCGGTTTCGCCCGAGACGATGCCCTGCGCCGCATACTGTTCGAGGCGCGTGCGCGAGTCGGCGATGTCGAGGTTGCGCATGGTGAGCTGGCCGATGCGGTCTTCTGGGCCGAAGGCAGCATCTGCCACCCGCTCCATCGACAGCTTGTCGGGGTGGTAGCTCAGCGCCGGGCCTTCGGTGTTGAGGAGTGTGTAGTCGTCGCCGCGGCGCAGGCGCACCGTGACGGTGCCGGTGACGGCGGAGCCGACCCAGCGCACGATCGATTCGCGCAGCATGAGCGACTGCGGGTCGAGCCAGCGGCCCTCGTACATGAGGCGCCCGAGCTTGCGGCCCTCGTTGTGGTAGTTCGCGACCGTGTCTTCGTTGTGCACGGCGTTGAGCAGGCGCTCGTATGCGATGTGGAGCAGCGCCATGCCGGGGGCTTCGTAGAGGCCACGGCTCTTCGCCTCGATGACGCGGTTCTCAATCTGGTCGGATGCGCCGAGACCGTGTCGGCCGCCGATGCGGTTCGCCTCGAGGACGAGCTCGACGGCGTTCGCGAATTCGGTGCCGTTGATGGCGACGGGCCGGCCCGCCTCGAAGGTGATGGCGACGTCTTCGGTCGCGATCGCGACATCCTCACGCCAGGAAGCGACGCCCATGATGGGTTCGACGATCTCAAAGCCGGTGTCGAGGTGCTCAAGGCTTTTTGCCTCGTGGGTGGCGCCCCAGATGTTCGCGTCGGTGCTGTAGGCCTTCTCGGTGGAGGCGCGGTACGGCAGGTCGTGCGCCTGCAGCCATTCGCTCATCTCTGTGCGCCCGCCGAGTTCGGCGACGAACTGCTGGTCGAGCCACGGCTTGTAGATGCGCAGGCGAGGGTTGGCGAGCAGGCCGTAGCGGTAGAACCGCTCGATGTCGTTGCCCTTGTAGGTGGAGCCGTCGCCCCAGATCTCGACGCCGTCGTCTTTCATGGCACGCACGAGCATGGTGCCGGTGACGGCGCGGCCGAGCGGGGTCGTGTTGAAGTAGGTTTTTCCGGCGCTGCGGATGTGGAACGCGCCACACTGCAGTGCGACGAGCCCTTCCTCGACGAGGGCGGTGCGGCAGTCAACGAGGCGGGCAACCTCAGCGCCGTACTCTTTGGCACGGCCTGGAATCCCGTCAATGTCGGGCTCATCCGGCTGGCCGATGTCGGCGGTGTAGGTGCACGGCACGGCGCCTTTGTCGCGCATCCAGGCGACAGCTACCGAGGTGTCGAGACCACCAGAGAAGGCGATACCGACGCGCTCGCCGACGGGCAGGCTTGTGAGAACTTTCGACATGCCCTCAATCGTAGGCCTTGCGGATGCAGCGGCCCGCCGGCCGCTCGATCACCTCACGAGCTGACGCCGCAGCTGCTCCGCCGCGTCTTCTACCTCTGCGAGATCAACTCGGAGGTCGAACTCCTCGACAAACTTCATCGGTGGTGCTCCCCCGGGCTCCGCCCACAGCATGAGCACATCCTCGGACGGTAGCTGGGATGACCACCACTTCACACCGACTGATGGTGCCGGATCAGAGCGAGTCATCTCGAAGATGTGCAGTGCAGCAGGCTGGGTCACCGCAAGGTTCTGACGGACAACTTGGCTGGGAACCATCGAGAACCTGGTAAGAGATGCGGGGTCGTCCAAATTCACCAGTGGGAGGTTGTCCTCCACCTCGAACACCGCGAGGGACCGCGCGCTGCCGGCAGGCGTGAGGAATGTCCCCGTCTGCCAGATCGTCTGCGAGTAGAAGCTCTCCGCGATCGCGCCGACTGCGGTGTTCGCCAAGTACCACGAGTCGTAAACGGCCGCGTTGTCCCAGCGTCCACCTGTCTGCGGGCGCTGCAGAAAGGACCAGTGTCCTCGTTTGCCGGGTTTTGCGTTCGGGTCTTTCGGGTAGCACCGATACGCGCGCACTACGAAAACGCGCCTTCTGCCTCAGCGCGGATTGCATGGACGGCGTCTTCAGCGTGACCGGTGCGGACCGCATCGATCGGGCGAGCTGTGCCGGCGATGAACTGGTTCGGGCTGACCAGCCACGTACGGATCACTGACTCATGCAGGACCAGCCTGGCGCGTGCGATCAGATGGTCAAGGTCGACGATATCGCGCGCCGCTTCGTCTCCGGGGTTCTCTACACCCTTGAGCCACCGGGTGATTCTGGACCGGTCGACGGAGAGGATCTCGGCAAGGGCAGCTTGGGTGCCGAGGATGTCGACGATGTTGCCGATTCTCGAGGCATACGCACCGGGTCGCGCTATATACCCGGCAGGCCGAATGCGTCCCTTGTCGGCAGCGCGCACATGGTCGAGTGATTCGAGGGTGGCGACAACGTATTCCGTCCTCGGCGTTCCTGCCCTGGGTGTCCGGGCTCCAACCGTGCCGCTGACGGTTCGCTTCCCGTTGATTGCCATTCAAGTAGCATACCGCAACGAACTTGTTGCGGCCAGCGCTTGGGTGCGGAAGAGATGGCCCGGACTGGAAGTGCCTCCGTGATCTCGCGATCCTGCACGCTGCCACTGGAGCTGCTTGAGCGCATCGCCGGGGAGGTCGTCGCCCGTCGAGCGTGAGCCCGCCCGCGCAACACTCGAAAGGGTGAGCCTGTCTCGCTAGGCTGTCCCACGGAGAGGGGGCTTGCTGGGGATGTTCGGCGCACCGAGGGTTCCGCACGACTTTGTGCCGCGCCTGCACCTGCGCTCCCGCTTCGATTCGCCGGCCGCGCTCGTGGTCGTGCGAGCCCCCGCCGGTTGCGGCAAGACTGTCGCTGTCGCGGATTGGGCGGCGAACTCTCAGCAGGCTCAGACCGGCGTGTGGCTGACGGTGCGTGGCGAGTCTGGGTCGCGCGTCGGGTTCTGGCGTTCGGTGATCGAACTGCTTGCCGACGCGGAGTTGCTGCCGACCGCCGGCGTGCTCGCCCGGTCGATGCACTCCCTCGAGGAGCTCGATGACCTGCCTGGGCTGTTGCGGCGCGGGTTCACGCAGATCCGTGCGCCGTTCGCGCTGGTGCTCGATGACGTGCACTTGATTTCGGATGAGCAGATCCTTCACGACCTCGTTGAGGTGATTGCATCCGGTTCGCTCGTGCGCGTCGTGGCGCTGACGCGCACGGTCGGTCACCTCGAATCGGACCCCGTGCGGCTCGCCATTTCGCCGGGCACTGTGGATGCTCGCGATCTTGCCTTTACGGTGGCGGAGACACGGGAGGGGCTCGCCGCGGCGGCAGCGCCGCCCACTGATGACGGTGTCGCGGAGCTGCTTTGCGAGGCGGTCGGCGGCAACCCGTTGCTCACCCGCGGGGTGATCCTTGCGCTGCAGCGGGGCGAGGTCCCGCCCGATGCGCCCGCGGTGACGGAGGCGCTCGCCGGTTCGCGGGCCAGGTTCCTTCGCGAGGCGGTGATCGCCCACACGGCGGCGGAGTTCGAGGTGAATTTCGCGCTTCGATGTTCGGTGCCTGAGGTGCTCACGGCCGACCTTGCCCATGCGCTGTCGGGGCGTGATGACGCCGAAACCCTGTTGGGGGCGATCGAGCGGGCTGGTCTCGGCATGTGGTCGCACGATCACGCCGAGTCGGTGTTCACGCTCTCGCCCGTCTACCGCTCGGCGCTTCGCGCGGAGCTTGAGTCTCGGCTGCCGACAGAGCTCGCTCGCCTGCATCGGGTCGCCGCGGAGTGGTCCCGCGCTCGGGGAGACTTCGTGGTCGCCCTCCGCCACGCGCTCGCGGCAGACGACCATGCGCTGGCTTCGGAGATCGTGCTGCAGGGGTGGACCAGGATGCCGGGGTCGCCAGCCGAGTTCACGCAGCAGATCGGCACCGTCTCGCTGCGCACCCTGCACAGGGTGCCGTTGCTCGCAATGCTGCTCGCGTTGAAGTACAACGCGACTGGCACGCACAAGCTTCGTGCGATTGAACTGTTTGGCATCGCGGCGGCGTCGGCGCGGATGCGGGCGAAGCGGGATCCGGTGCCGCAGCGGCTCGTCCTTGCCCTGGTTGAAGCTTCTGCGTTGCGTCTCCTCGGCCGGGTCGATGCGGCTGTGGGTGCGGCCGATCGGGCGATGGCGCTGCGGGAGCAGCTCACGGTCGATGACCGCGACGCCTTGGCCGAGCTGTTGCCGACCCTGCTCAACCAGATCGGGCTGACCTACCTGCTTGCGGGTGAGGGTCAGCGTGCGCTCGCTCTGTTTCGGGAGTCGTTTGCGGCCCCGCGCGAGGCAACGCAGCGCGCGTGGTTCCACGGTTTGTCGCTCACGGCGGGGGTTTCGGCGATCGAGGGCGAAATGGATGAGGCGGTTCGGTTCATCGACATCGCTCGGGGCGAATCGTGGCCTGAGGGGTGGCGCGACGGCTACATCGGTTCGCTATACCGGGTTGCAGAAACCTACCGTGCACTGGAGGCCTTCGATTTTGCGGGGGCGCACCGACAGCTCGACGTGTTGGCGCCGCACGCCGACACGATCGAGCATTGGCCGATCCTGCTGCACACCCGAGCGATGGCGCTGCTTGGGGAGGGGCGCAGGGCGGAGGCGCTGGTCGCGCTTGAGGTTGAACCGCAGCGGCACGGGCGGTCGCTCGTTCCTGCGACGCGACGGGGGCTTGACGCGACGCGCGCACTCCTGCTGCTCGCCGCTGGGCGGGCAAATGACGCGGAGTCGGCGCTGGCGAAGCATCCGCGTTCCTCTCCTCTTGCGGCGGTCGGGCGCGCGCGCATCGCGCTGGTGCTTGGTCGCGACGATGACGCGCTTCGACTGCTCGCCCCCGTGCTGTCTGCGCGGGGTGGTGTGCCGTCGCGGCTGCGCAGCGAGGCGCTGCTGGTGCAGGCGGCGGCGGCAGCACGGCTGGGGCGCACCGAGTTCGCCCTCGAGTCACTCGATGTTGCGGGGGTGCTGCTGCGTGATCGCCACCTGCGCCTGCCGCTCATGCTGATCCCGCGGCACGATCTCGATGCGCTCATGCGACTGTCGGATGCTGCAGAGGTGACGTTTGCGGGTGAGCTCTTCGCTGATCTCGCCGATGTCCCCGATGTGTTGCCGCAGGCCCTTGAGTCGGTGGTGCTGACGGGTCGGGAGCAGGTTGTGCTCAGTCATCTCGAGACGACCAGCAATGTGTCGGAGATCGCTGATGCCTTGTTCGTGTCGTCGAACACGGTGAAGTCGCAGCTGCGGAGTATTTATCGCAAGCTCGGGGTGAGTTCGCGGGAGCAGGCGCTCATTGCGGCGAGCGAGCTGAGGTTGCTCGAGCGTTCGTCGTAGTCTCGTCGGGTGTCGTTCTCCAGGGGGTCCTCTGCCGACGGTGGGTCGTCGATCGGCGAAGGCACTGCCCTCGACCCGCCGAGGCGGCTCCTCCCGTCGCTGTCGTTGCTCTCGCTCGTGGTCTACGCGGCCCTCGCGGCGCTGCTGTCTGTGCTCCTGCCCAACCAGATTGCCGCGCTCGACCCGGAGCGGAAGGTCGAGAACCTCGCCGCGGTCACGTCGGTGTCGTTCGCGTTCACGATTTTTGCGCAGCCGCTGGTCGGGGCGCTGAGCGACCGCACACGCGGAAGTCTCGGTCGCAGGGTGCCGTGGATTCTCGCCGGTGCAGTCGTCGCCGGTGCGTTCTTGGTGGGCCTCGGCGGGCTGGGCTCCCTGCTGTGGATCGGGGTGTTCTGGGTGGTCATCCAGTTCGCGCTCAACGCGATCGATGCACCCCTTGGTGCGACCGTGCCCGACCGGTTTCCCCGTCGGCGCTGGGGTGTGGCATCCGCTGTGATCGGGATCGGCACCATGACGGGCGGGGCGACCGGCACGGTGTTTGCGTCACGTCTGGTGGGCGACAGCGCGCTCGTCTCGGCCTCGCTCGGGGCTGCTGTTGTGATCGTCGCAGTGCTGTTTGCGCTCCTGAATCGGCCGCCAACACTGCGCGGGGGCGAGGCTTCCGGCGGTGCTGAGACTCTTGGCGGTGCCGATGCGCAGGCGCAGCACCCCTTCCGGTGGCGCACCTTCTTCTCTGGGTTTTGGGTCGACCCGCGCAAGCATCCGAATTACGCGCTCGTGTTCGCGGCCCGATTCGTCTTCACCCTCGGGTACAACCTCGTCTACACGTTTCAGTTGTATGTGCTCACCGATCACATCGGTCTGCCGCTCGACGATGCGAACGCGCTCGTCGGCGTGCTCAGCGCGATCACGTTTGTGACAATGCTGATCGCTGTGACGCTCGTCGGCTGGTGGAGTGACCGGGTGGGCCGGCGCAGAGTGTTCGTGCTCGCGGCCTGCGGTCTGCTTATCGTCGCGCTCGCGGCTCCCCTGCTTGCACCGAGCGCCGAGGCGATGGTGGTGTTCGCGGCGATCAAGGGGCTCGCGTTCGGCATCTTCCTCTCGAGTGGGAGTGCGCTCTTCATCGAGGTATTGCCGGCTTCGGAGGCTGCGGCAGGCAAAGACCTTGGCATCCTCAACGTCGCGACGAATGTGCCGCAGACGTTGAGCCCCATTCTGGCGGGGCTCGTGATTTCGCTCATCGGCTACGGTGCCCTTTTTGCGATGGCGATTGTCGCGGTTGCGCTGGCGGCGTTCCTGTTCTCCCGACTCAGCGGCGTGCGGTGAGATTCGCGGGAGCCGCTTGCTCGCTTAGGGTCAAGGGGTGACGACAGGCAACCCCACCCACGAGCTCTCGACGCACGGCGTCGGCCCGTGGCTGGGCGAGCGGCCGGTAGGGGACCACTTCGACCCCGAGCTCTTGGAGCGGGGCGACACCCGCAATGTGATCGACCGCTACCGCTATTGGCGCATGGAGGCGATCGTCGCCGATCTCGATGAGCACCGGCATCCGTTCCATGTCGCGATCGAGAACTGGCAGCACGACATGAATATCGGGTCGATCGTGCGGAGTGCGAACGCGTTCGCGGCCGACACCGTCCACATCATCGGGCGCCGCCGCTGGAACAAGCGCGGGGCCATGGTCACCGACCGATATCAGCACGTCATGCACCATGCGGATGTTGCGGGGTTCGTCTCCTGGGCGCATGGCGAGGGCCTGCCGATCATCGCGATCGACAACGTCGAGGGCAGTGTGATCATCGAGACGTTCGAGTTCCCGGCCGCGTGTGTGCTGCTCTTTGGGCAAGAGGGCCCTGGGCTCAGCAGCGAGGCGATCGAGGCGGCGGATGCCGTGGTCGAGATCTCGCAGTTCGGCTCGACGAGGTCGATCAATGCGTCGGCGGCGGCGGCGGTCGCGATGCACGCGTGGGTGCTGCAACACGTGGAGTTCTCCGAGGGACGCTAAATGCCGCCACCCGTTCAGGGCACGAGAGGGTGAAGCCCGGGGTGAAAAGCGGTATATCCGACTGAGCGCCCGCGCGGTGGCCCTTTGAATGACACTCGGCCCCATCTCTCACGCGCCCGAATGCATGGTGAAGGTGCGGCGCGCTTTACCCACCCGAGCACGATGCTGCGCGACCCGTCCGCGCTGAAAGACCAGGTCAGCTATGCCCATCAGTCCTGCCCGCCCTCATGCCTCGCGCGACACCCCGAATGCACGCGGCGTCACCCGTGCCCTCGCTGGCGCGACCGCCCTCGCGATAGCGGTCCTCGGTTCGGTCGTTGTGCCGCAGACCGCGATGGCCGACCCGGCAGCTGACCCGGCGACCTACACCTACGCGGCGGGTGCCACCTTCTCGAGTGTGGTGCCGAGCGGCGCGTGCGCCGTCGTGGCGACGGTCGTTGGTGGCGCCGGCGGCCGTGCGGCCGCGGGTGCGAACGGCGTGGGATCGAACGGAGCTGGAGCCAGCATCACGGCGACCTTCGAGGTGTTGCCTGGTCAGTCGTTTAGCGGTGTCGTCGGTGGCGGCGGCGCAACCAACTCTGGGCGCACAGGCGGCAACGGCGGCACGCACGGTGGCGGCGCTGGCGGCACGGCGGTCACTGACCACGGCGGCGCTGGTGGCGGTGGCCGGAGTGCGTTCACCCTCGACGGTGCGCTCCGGGTCCTCGCCGGTGGCGGCGGCGGCAGCGGCGGTGGTCACTCTGTGTCGACCAACGGCTTCGGCGGCAACGCGGGTGTGCCCACGGCAGTCGGCGTCACTGCGGGTGACAGTGGGACCACGGGCACCGACGGCGATGTCGGAGGCACCTACATCGTCGGTGGCGGCACGGGCGGCACCACGGTGCCAGGAACCGGTGGTGTTCACAGCGTCGACAGCAGCCTCAATGGACTCTCTGGTTCCGGCAACACCGGCGGTGCCGGTGCACCCGACCCCAACTATGACGCCGGTGGTGGTGGTGGTGGCGGACACTTCGGTGGCGGTGGCGGTGCTTCCACGTCGTTCCAGAATGGTGACAACGGCGTGAACATTGTCGCCGGTGGTGGTGGCGGTGGCGGGTCGAGCTTCGTTGCATCCGACGCGCAAGACCTCAGCGCGAGCGCCGTCGGACGAACAACCGGCACGGGCGCAGGCCAGGGTGGCTCGGTCTCCCTCGACTGGGTTGCGTGTGACTACGACCTCGAGGTGACGAAGACCGTCGATGATGCGACGCCGCTCATCGGCGACACCGTCGAATGGACCATCACGGTCGTCAACAACGGCGGCGATTTCATGACGCGCGGCGACACCGTCACGCTCACAGACTCGCTGCCCGGTGCTGGCGCGAAGACGATCACGGGGATCTCCACCTCGGGTGGCTCGAACGCCGTGCTCGAACGCGGCGCGGTGACCTGCAATGCCGACGAGGGCGACGCCATGCCGGCAACGCTCGAGTGCTCGCGCCCCTATCAGCCGCTCGGCGGCTCCACTGGTGGCGTGCGCGGTCTTGACGTGGGCGAGACGCTCACCGTGACCTACGAGCAAGAAATCACGGAAGCCTACGGCGCCGTCCTGACGAACACGGCGACGGTCACCGACCGCGCCGTTCCCGGCAACAACTCTGACAGCGCGACCTCGACCGTCAGCGCCGAGCCGCCAGTCGCCGACGATGACGCCGACCTCCTCAACACGATCGGCGACCCGGTCACGATTGACGTGGTCGACAACGATGCTGCCGGCACGGGTGCTCTTGTTCCCGGTTCGGTGCGCATTCTCGACGGCACCACCCCGGTGACCGAGCTCGTGGTCACGGGCGAGGGAACCTGGTCGGTCAACACGACGACGGGCGCTATCACCTTCACGCCCGAGGCAGGGTTCGAGGGCGATCCGACGGTCATCTCCTACCGCATCAGCGACGTGAACTCGCTGAGCGACGACGCAACCGTCACGGTTACCTACCAGCCCACCGCGAGTGACGACGAATCACTCGACAACGCGATCGGCAGCACGGTCGACGTCTCGGTGCTGAGCAACGACGAGGGCGACCTCGACGATTCCACGCTCGTCATCATGGATGGCAGCACACCGCTCACCACCTACACGGTGCCGGGTGAGGGTGAGTGGACGGTCGAGGCTGGCGGTGTCATCCGCTTTGTTCCCGAGGCCGGCTTTGAGAGCGACCCGACGCCCATCACCTACCGTGTCGCAGACGCGAAGGGCGAGCTCGTCACGGCTGACGTGGTGGTTGATTACCTGCAGGCTGCGGCGGATGACAGCGATCTCGGCAACACGATCGGCGACACGGTCGACGTGTCGGTGCTCCCGAACGACACGGGCGACTTCGACTCGACAACGCTGAGTCTGCTCGACAGCGCCGGTGACCCCGTCTCCAGCCTCGTCGTGCCCGGTGAGGGCACCTGGACGGTGGAGACGGGCGGCATCATCCGTTTCGTGCCCGAATCCGGGTTCATGGGCGACCCCACCCCGGTCGACTATGAGGTGACGGACGTCGCGGGCGACACGGTGTCGGCAACCGTCACGGTCACGTACGTGCCGGTAGCGGCCGACGACTCGGACCTCTCGAACCCAGTGGGATCGTCGGTGGCGCTCGATGTGCTGGCGAACGACACCGGTGATTTCGACGAGACGAGCGTGCGCCTTCTCGATGGGGTGACGCCCGTCACCTCGCTCGTCGTGATCGGCGAGGGTGAATGGACGGTCGACGCGGTCACCGGCATCATCACCTTCACGCCGGAGAGCGGCTTCGCCGGCAACCCGACACCGGTGCGCTACCAGGTGACGGATGTCACGGGCGACGTCGTCGACGCCGGCATCACGGTTACCTACGTGCCCGAGGCCGAGAACGACTCAAGCCTGCGGAACACACCGGGAACCCCCGTGACGGTCGACGTGATCGGCAACGACTCGGGCGTCTTCGACCCGACCTCGGTCATGCTCCTCGACGGGAGCGGCAACCCGGTGCGCTCGCTCCGTGTGCCAGGGCAGGGCACCTGGACGGTCAACACGACGACGGGAGCCGTGACCTTCACGCCCCAGTCGGGCTACTTCGGAAACCCGACACCGGTCGACTACCAGGTGACCGACACCCTGCGCGGTGTTGTCGAGGCCACCATCACGGTGACCTACCTGCCGACCGCGAGCAACGACTCGAGCACGGGCAACACGCCGGGAACGCCGGTGACGCTCGACGTCGTCGGCAACGACGACGGTGACCTCATCCCCGGCTCGGTCGTGTTGATCGACCCCGACGGCAACCGCGTGACGACGCTCCGCGTGCCCGGCGAGGGCACCTGGACGGTGAACACCACGACTGGCGAAATCACCTTTACGCCGGAGCCAGGGTTCACCGGCAACCCGACACCGGTCAGCTACGAGGTGACCGACATCTACGGTGAAACGACCCAGGCGCTCGCTGAGGTGACCTACACGGTGCCGGCCATGGCCGTCACCGGTGCAGAGTCGACGCCGGCGCTGCTCGGTGGGGCCGGCGCGCTCCTCCTCGGCGCGCTCCTGCTGATGGTCTCCCGGCGACGTCGCACCTCAGGTGCAGGGCGCCACTCGGCATAGTCGAAGCGATCGAACGGCGGGGCAGGAGCATCCTGTCCCGCCGTTTGTGCGTGGCGGGTTAGGGTGGCGACATGCAGAGGGTGATCGTGGTGGGGGCCGGCATCGTCGGGCTGAGCACGGCGTGGTTCTTGCAGGAGCGCGGTGTCGAGGTCACGGTGGTCGATCGTGGCGAGATTGGGCGTGGGGCATCGTGGGGCAACGCGGGCTGGATCGCCCCAGCGCTCACCCTCCCGCTGCCAGAGCCGGCCATCTTTCGCTACGGTCTGAAAGCGATGGTGAGCCCCAGCTCGCCCGTCTACGTGCCGCTCGCGGCTGACGCAAATCTTCTCCGCTTTCTCGCTGGCTTCGCCTGGTACTCGATGCCATCGCGCTGGCGACGCAACATGCACACCTTCGCCGAGATCAACACGTGGAGCCTCGACTCCTTCGATCGGCTCGCCGATGGCGGGGTCGCCGACCGAACCATCACCGCCGAGCCGTTCCTCACCGGGTTCACGAGCGACCGCGACCGCGACGGGCTGCGCCACGAGTTCGCCGAAATCGAGGCCCGCGGCGGCTCAGTCGACTACACCCTCATCTCGGGCGACGAACTCCGCGCGATCGAACCGGCCGTGAGCGCGGCGGTGACCCACGGCATCCGCATTGCAGGCCAGCGCTACATCAACCCGCCCCTCTTCGTGCAGTCGCTCTCCGACGCTGTGATCGAGCGTGGCGGCACCATCATCACCGGCACAACGGTGACGGATGTCGCCGACGACGACACCGGCGTCACCCTCACGGTGCGCGGCGACGAGCCGGGTGCTGGGCAGCTCCGGGCCGACGCCGTCGTGCTCGCGACGGGCACCTGGATCGGGGGGCTCGCCCGCCGTTTCGGCGTGCGACAGGTGGTGCAGGCGGGGCGTGGCTACAGCTTCAGTGTGCGGCCGGAGTCGGTGCCGCAGCATCCGATCTATTTTCCCGCGCAGCGGGTGGCGTGCACGCCCCTCGGCGATCGACTGCGGGTCGGCGGCATGATGGAGTTCCGTCCGGCGGATGCTCCGCCAGACCCCCGGCGCATCACCACCCTCGTCGAGGCGGCGAAGCCCCTCTTCGACGGTGTCGACTGGGATGCGCGCGAAGACGAATGGGTGGGCTCCAGGCCGTGCACCCCCGACGGCCTGCCGCTGGTCGGCGCGACGCGGTCGCCGCGCGTGCAGGTTGCGGGTGGGCATGGCATGTGGGGTGTGACCCTCGGGCCGCTCAGCGGGCGCATTGTTGCGGATGCGATGACGGGTGGGCCGCGGCATCCGCTGCTCGACGCGTTCGACCCGCTGCGCTGAGCGTTTGAAGCCGAAGCTGAGGCCGAGGCCGGGGTGAAGTGCGGGGTGAAGTTCCGCCACCGGCCCCTTCGCGCCTCTCCCTGGGCCGAGAGACTCTGATCGCCCCGGCCTCGGGGTGCCCATCGTTCTCGACCGGAGCGCCGCAGCGTCTGCTGCGCCCAGGAGCAACACCATGCCTCGAAGCACCACCCCTGTCGTTCGTTCTGCCCGCGCGTTCCGCGGCCTCGCTGCGGGTCTCGCCCTGCTCCTCACCGCATCGGTTGGTGCCGCAGTTGGCGCGCCCGCCGCCTATGCGGCCGACGAGCCGACGCTCACGGTGTCGAAGTCGGTCGACGCTGCGGGGGCGCTCGCGCCCGGCGACGAGTTCACCTACGAGGTGGTGACTGGCTGCTTCGACTTCGACTGCACCGACGTTGTGCTCACCGATGTGTTGCCCGCCGCCTTCGCAGGCTTCGAGGTCGTCGATGCCCCGGCGGTCTCACCGTCATCGCTCGCGACTCTCTCCACCTCGGGCTTCGGCGCGACGGTCTCGTCATCCGCCACGATCGTCGCCACCGCGACCACGGATCTGCCAGACGCCGACACGGTCGGTCTTGCGGCGGGTTCGAGCTTCACGGTGCGGTACACGCTCCGGGCACCCCAAAACCTCACGCCGGCGTGGGAGCACAACGGTGCAGCGCTCGTCAATACGGCAACGGCGACGGCCTCGAACTCGGTCGATGCGACTGACACGGCAGCGGTGACGATCAACGTCGCTTCGTCAGTCGATGTTGCGGTTGGAGTCACATGGGCGCCAGCGGCACAGCAGTATGCCGCCGGCACCGAGTCGCTCGTGACCCTGACGACGCAGAATACTTCGAATGTGCCGGCCTCGCTGCTCAGTGTGGGTGGGCCGGATGCTGCGGACGGCAGTGCTTCTCTCGAGGAGGGCAACCCGTTCCGCACGGTGGACTTCGTCGACTTCGGCGCGGTGACGATGCCCCAGGGTGCCACCGAGGTTCGCGTCTCCGCGTATGTGTTCGACGGGAGTGTGTGGTCGTGGCAGGAGGGTGTCTTCGACGCGAGCGCCAGCCTGCCGGCGGGGGTCACTCCTGTCGAGGTCGGCGGGCTTCGCTTCGATTTCCGCGGCGCTGACGGCGCCACCGTGATCGCCGCTGGCGGTGCTGCCGGTGCGGTCGAGCTCCGCGTGGAGCAGCGTGCGACCGACCGGGTCGACCCGAGCATCCTGCACCTCACTGGGGCTTCGACGTCGTTCCCGGCTGAGGCCACCGTTGTCGTGCCAGACGCTGACCCCGTGTCGGCGACCGCGTCCGCGCCGTACTCGATCGGCCCGCTCACGGTCGAGGTGAGTGCCGACAAGGCGATCTCGCCGACGAGCATCCCGGCCGGTGGGCAGGCGACCGCGACGATCATCGGGCACAACGAGTCGAACGGTCCGGTGTCGAGCCTCACCCTCTCCGACCGGGACTTCTTCGTCGATGGTGTGCTCTTCACCGGATTCACCGAGGCCATTCAGTGGCCGGCCGGCGCGAGTGCCGCCGAGGTGCTGTGGCTCTGGGACGGCGGTTCTGTGTCGGAGCCGTTCACGAACGGTGCGACCCCTGAGGCGCCGGTCGGGGAGCAGATCACCGGGTTCGAACTCAGCTTCACGGGCGTCATCGCGGAGTCCGCCTCAGCGAGCGCCCGCTTCGGCATTTCGACGACGGGCGACTTTGTGCCGGAGGGCACGGCGAGCATCCCGCTCACGAACACGCTCGATGTCGAGGCCGTGAACGATGCCGGTGAGGCCGAGTCGAGCGACTCCGCGAATATGGCGGTGTACTTTCCGCGCATCGACATCACGACCTCGAAGTCCGTGAGCCCCTCCGGGCCGGTGGCCCTCGACGGTGGCCGCGTCACGGTCGAGCTGCCCACCACGACGAGCGGGGCGTCGCAGTTTGTGCGCCCAGACACCATCGTGGTGACGGATGCGCTCACCTCCGCGTCAGATGACTTCTGGAACGCCTTCGACGCCGTTTCGATCCTGCCGACGCAGATCCCGCTCGGGGCGACGCTCGTCGTCGAGTACTCGACGGATGCCGACCCTGAGTCGGGCACCTGGACCACGCTCGTGAGCGACCTGGACTCCTCGACCGCGCGCATGTTCAGCTACACGATCCCGTCGGGGCTCGCCCCAACGATCACGGGGCTGCGCTTCACCTTCGAGAACCCCGATCTCTTCGGCCAGGGCACCGAGGTCGTCCCCGCCATCGGCTTTGCCGCCCGCGCGGAGCTTCGTGACGGCTCCGGGCCGGTCGCCCCGACCCCGACGTCGGGTGTCGGCACGCCGGTCACCTACACGAACGCGTCGTTCGCGGGTGCAACGGGCGTAGCGGGCACCGTGCCCGTCGAGAGCCCCATCGACACCGCAGAAGCCCCAGCTCAAGTCGTCGGCGTTGCCGGCGATGGCACGGTCTTCGCCGACAAGACGTGGCTTGGGTCGGGGGATGTGATTTCGCTTGTCTCGCAGTCTGGCGACACCGCCACCTCGCGGCTGGCGTGGGGTGTTGCTACCCCGGGTGCCGCTTCAGTGGTGATCTCCGATGCAGCCCCGGGCTCGGAGGCGAACCCCGAGGACACGATCTTCCAGGCGCTCGACCTCACGCGCATCCGCCCGGTGACGTTTGCGCAGGACCCGCTGTTGCGCTGGGACACGGTGAGCGCGGTTGAGCTCTACCAGGACGGCGCCTGGAGCGCCGTGCCCGCCCCGGCAGGGTCGTGGATGAGCGGGAGTGGCTTCAAGGGCTACACCCTCACTGCCGACGAGCGTGCCGCCGTGACCGGCGTGCGCATCACCGTGGTCGAAAACACGGCGGCGCGGGACGCGAGCACCGACCCGTCGCGGGCTGAGCCCGGCAGCGGCGTTGCCTCTGGCACCGCTTCAGCCGACCGGCGTTTCGAGCTCGACTGGACACTGCGCAACGTTGTGCGCGTGGTCGAAAACGACGAGCGCTGGGTCGCCGGCTCGACCACCTTCAACACGGCCGACGAGGGTGTCGTGCGCAACGTCATGGGCGTCACGGTGACGCCCCAGGTTGGCACCCCTTCGACCGCGACGGCGGATGCCCATGTCACCCTCCTCGACGTGCCGCCGCTCGTCGATGTCTCAATCGAACGCTCGACCTCGAGCATCGTGGTGCCGAATCCCGGCGATGTGCCGGTCGACGGCTATCCGACGGTCGACTTCACGGTGACCGCAGAGAACACGGCCGTTTCACGCGCCTCATACCTCCGGGTCACGGCGATGGGCCCGTGTGACGGCGTCACCGATTGCGTCACCCCGGCCGACGGCTTCGACGCCGACGTCTTTGCTGGCCACGAGTACTCAAGCTCAAACGCGTTCGAGCGGGTGACCCTCACCTCGCTCAGCTTCGAAATCCCGGTCGGTGAGGCGTCGAAGGATCACTCGATCGTGACGCTCTGGCTGCGCGCCAGCGATGGCACGCTGAGCAGCACACAGCTCACCATCACGCAGGCAGAGGCCCTCGATGCTGCCGCTCTCGCCGATGTCGTCGGCGTATCGGTCACCTACCAGGCGGCGTCGCCCGAGACCGATGGCGGTTCGATCGTGAACGGCAGTGACTATCGGATGACGCTGAGCACGGTGCTCCGCGAAACACTCCGCAGCGACCCGAGCACGTATGTCACGACGGGCACCGACATCGAAGCGGTCACGGTGGCGCAAACCTACGACCCCATCCTTCGCCCCAGCGCGACGCCATACGCGGCAGACACGACCCCGGTGCAGCTGCTCTCTGGCGCACTCGATGCCACCGCGACGAAGACGATTACCCCCTCGACACTGCTGGAGCGCGACCGCGACTCCGAGGTCACGGTGCGCCTCGTGGGCACCGATGGTGCCGCGTCGGCCTCGGCCGACACCGTGACGCTCACCGACGACACTCCCGAGTTCTGGGATGCGGTGACGCTTGAGTCGCTCGACACCGTCGTGCTGCCAGCGGGTGCCGATCGGGTCAGGGTCGACGCGCTGGTCGACGGCGACTGGGTGCTCGGCACGCCGGCCGCAACCGCGACCCTCCCTGCCGTCGCGCTTGAGGATGTCACGGGGCTCCGTCTCGTCTTCGACCGGGCCGATGGCGGCCTGCTGTCGACGACCGCGGTGCCAGCAGACTGGACTGCGACGGCCGAGTTCACGGTCACGGTGCGCGAGGATTACCGCTCCGGCGGCGCAGTCGAGTTTCCGGCAGCGCTCGACAATGAGCTCGTTGTCGAGTCGAGCCGCAGCGATGGCGTCTACGCGGCGGTTGCCGATGACGATGGGGCGAGCCTGCAGCTGTCGCTCGGCACGTTCTCACTCGATGTCGTGAAGTCGACGCCAAACAATCAGCACACGGTCGACCCGGCATCGTCTGGAGACTGGAGCCTGCAGTTCACCAACACGGGCACCGGTTTCGTGACGGTCGAGCAGCTGGTCGATGAACTCCCGAGCCACCTCGCCTATGACGGCATCGAGCCGAGCTATGCGACGAGCGCCGGCGGCATCCTCTCGACGGATGTCACGCTCACCGAGTCTGGTGACGACCTCGTCTTCACCTGGCCGAGCGATGGCAACCGCATGGCGCCGGGCGAGACCTTCACGATCACGTTCTCTGCGAGCCTGCAGCTTGGTGCTCCCGCCCCGACGACGAACAGGTTCATCGTCGAGGTGGAGCAGACGCTCGCGGCCTGCACCAACGCGTCCGGCAACGGGCAGGGCACCCTCGCGGGGCTCGCGGCAACGGAGTGTGGCACGAGCAACTACGTGCAGCCGCGCACGGGTTCAAACATCCGCACCGACAAGGGTGTTGCCGGTGAGATCGACGGCACCCTCGTCGATGGCGCCGTCAACACGAGCAACCCCGCCAGGGAGTGTGTCGCCGACGCTGCCGGGTTCTCGTTCTTTCCCTGTGCCGCCGAAACAGTCGTCGGTGCGACCGATGAGTGGCTGCTGCGCACCGTCAACTCGGGCACCGTGCCGGTGACGAGTCTCACGATTGTCGACCCACTGCCGATGCCCGGCGACCGGATGCTCACTGGTGGCGCACAGCGTGGCACCACCTGGCAGCCGCAGTTCGACACCGACTTCGGGCTCGAACTCGACGCGCCAGCCGGCAGCGTGCTGACGTGGCAGGTCACAACCGATCCCGCCGCGTGCGTCGGCACGGGCACCGGTTCGGCCTGGCAGGCAGACCCGACGTGTGCCGCGAACTCGTGGACCGCCTCCGGCGACTACACGGGCGACTGGGCCGACGTGACTGCGGTCCGCGCGATCGTCGACTTCAGCGGCACGGCGGCATCCGGGCTTCAGCCGGGCGAGATCGCCTCGGTGCTGTACCGCACGATCAACGTGCCGGTCTCGGCTGATGCCCCGCTCGGGGCGCCGGTCGAAGCATCGGTCGAGAACGAGTTCGCCTGGAACCACTTCGGTGCGCAAGCGTCGTTCACCAACGGCGATGTGCGCACCTGGGCGCCGACAAAAGCCGGTGTCACCCTCGCCTCCGGTTCGCTCGAGGTCATCAAAGAGGTCACGGGCGATGCGGCCGCCTACGCTCCGACAGCGTTTGATGCCAACGTGACGTGTCTCACCGCTGGCGTCGAAAGCACCACGACGGTGACGCTCGATGATGCGAACGGCTATCGCGCCCGCATCGACGGGGTGCCGCTCGGCTCCGAGTGCACCGTCGTCGAACAGGGTGCGCTCGGTGACTATGACGAGACGGCGCGCACCGGCAGCGGCACGACGGTCGAGATCCTCACCTCGGGGGGTGTCGCCGACGCCGTGCCGACCGCGCAGACGGTGGTGCTCGGCAACGACTATGCCTTCGGTTCGCTCCGCATCACCAAGACAGAGGATCGCCAGGCAGCGGCGATCGGCGAAGAGGTCTCCTACACGGTGCTGCTCGAGAACACGGGGGCGCGCACCGCCTACAACCTCGAGGTCGTCGATGACCTGCCGGATGCCGCGACGCTCGTCTCGGTCGACCCGGTCGGCACGCTCGCCAATGGTGCGATCACCTGGGCCGTCGATGAGCTTGCGCCAGGGGCATCCATTGTCTACACCGTCGTTGTGACGTTCGATGAGGCGGGCGCGCAGTTCAACCGCGCAACGGTCTCGACGCCTCCTGGGCCGTGGACGCCGCTCGAAACCGTGCGGCCCTGTGCGGATGACCCCGACTGGGCGTGCACGAATGTCGAGGTCTCGGCACCAGGACTCGCGGGCCTGCCGTTCCTCGGTGCCGGGTCGATCGGGGCGGCGCTGCTTGCCATCGTGCTGCTTGGCCTGGGTGGAGTGTTCGTCGGCACCGCGGTGCTGCGTCGCCGCGCAGCGTGAGCGTAGCGTGCGGTGCGCTGCCGCGTGGAGCAGCCGGAGGTGGCGTGGCCGGAGTTGGCGTGAGCTACGCGGCGATGAGCGTCGACTGACGCTCGCTCGCCAGGTCACTGATGGTGACGGCGAGGGTGGTGCGGTCGACGCTGAGCACGGTGCGCTCCGGCACGCGCTGCCAGCCGTCGCGCTCCCACCCGCTCGACGCGATGGCGACGAAGTCGTCCTCGATGCGGTACGAGAGCTCGTAGTAGTCGGTGCCGAGCTCGGCTGGGGCTTTGGCGGCGTCGTCGGCGATCACGATGAGTTCGTCTGGAGCAAGCAGGAGGGCGTTGATGGATGCCTCGACCGCGACCTCATCAAGGCGACGGGCGACCGTGCGCACGGCATCGACGCGCGGCTGCCTGCGGAGCTCGCTCACGAGGGCGAGCAGGTAGCGCTCACTGTCGGTGTCGCCCAGGATGCTCGGCAGCAGGTCGTCGTCGATGAGCGTCTCGATGTCGCTGATCGGACGAATCGAGCCGTTGTGGGCAAACGAGAGGTCGCCGTGCACGAACGGGTGTGTGTTCTGGGCGCCGATCGCGAGGCCGAGGGTGGCGGCCCGCAGGTGCACGATGCCCGCGTCGAGCGGGGTGGCGGCGACCGCGTCGAATGCGTCACTCGTGTGGGCGGCCTCGGGGGCGAGGGAGATGGTGCGCGCACCGCGCGACTCGGCCGCGATGCCCCAGCCATCAGCGTGGAGCCCTGCCGAGAGGGCGACAAACTCGTCGAGGTCGGTGCCGAGGGCGGCGGGCAGCGTCGTCGTCTCACGAGACACGATTCCCAGCAGCCGGCACATGCCAACCACGGTACGGTGCGCTTTCAGCAGAGTGAAGTGCGGCTGTCGCAGTTCGTAACGAAGCGTCAGCGGTAGAACCTTGGGTTTACCCCTGTTCGGGGGTCGGATGGGTGAAGCCCAGGGTGAAAGCCCCGGCATCCACCCCAGGGCGGTGCGGGTCGGGGGCACCATGTTAATGACCGCCGGGCGCGTCTGTTACCCGCATCGCAGCCCGTGGTCGGCGCCGGACCCGAACCGGACGCCGCACATCGGTTGCAACCGACCGGGGGCCGGGAAGCCGTCGAGCCACTGTCGGTGCGCTCGTCTCATCCGACCCCCGGAAGGGGCCGCCCGACACGGCTGTGCCGGGGTTACAATGAGCCCAATGCTGGCCTTCACCGCGGTGCCGCGCCTTCCACGGGGGATAGTTCAACGGAAGCGTCTGCACGAGCCGCTCAATTCTGCGACCCCGCTCGTTGTAGTGCGCGGATTCGCCGGAACCGGCAAGACAGTGCTCGTGGCCGACTGGGCGCGCACCCGGGTGAAGGCCGGCGACACCCTCGCCTGGCACACCGTCGAACGCGGCAGTCGCGTCGAATTCTGGGCACGCGTCATCCGCACCGTGCTCGACGCCGCCGCATTTGATAACGCCGCGGTCGAGGCGACCTCGTTCGATGACGCTGCGTTCGCCGAACTCCACCGGCTCGGTGCCGAGCTCGACGCGATCGAGGTTGCGCGCGGGGCAGCGCCGGGGAGCCTTCGGCAGCAGCTCGTGCGCGCGTTCGCTGTGCTCGACCGCGAGGTTGTGCTGGTGCTCGACAACCTGCATCGGGTGAGCGACAGCGCAATTCTCGATGACCTGTTGGCGCTTGTGCGCACCTCGACGCCGCTCCGGGTTGTGGCACTCACGCGAAGCCGCTCGACGTTCGGTGCCGCGCCAGAGCTCGCCGACGCCACCGTCGTGTCTGAGCAGCACCTCTTCTACACGCGCGGCGAGCTCGAGTTGGCGATCGCGGCGGGCGGAGTGCCGCTCGAACAGGGGTTCGTCGATTACGTCGCGGCCGTCTCCGGCGGAATTCCGAGGCTGGTGCACCGCACGCTCACGCTCGTTGCCGAGTATCTCGCGGAACATGGCACGCTGCCGCTGGCGGGACAGCTTGAGCGCGCCGACGAGGTCGGAGTTCGCTCCTTCAGGGCGATGCTCGCTGATGAGAGTGCAACGGCGGACGATGATGTCGCTGCCGTGCTTCGCCTCTCCGCAGCCGACGTGCTCACTGAGGAGCTTGCGACCGCATTGACTGAGCGGGATGACGCGCGCGAACTGCTCACCCTTGCGGAGTCAGTCGGCGTTGGCCAGTGGAGCGTTGGTGCTCACGGCGATGTGACGTTCACCTTTCGGCCCCGATTCCTGCGGGCGATGCGGGACACCCTCGGCCGCGCACCGCGGGACGAGGTAAATCGGCTCAAGCGCATCGCACTCCGCTCGGCCGAAGCGTCACATCGGCCCGCCGAGGCACTGCGGCTCGCCATCGAGCTCGGCGACCTTGCCGACGCGAATCGCATCGTGCTCGGGCACTACGAGTGGTTGCTCGCGCACGACCGCGCTGCCATCACGGTGGCGCTCGATCGCCTGAGCCGACGTGACCTCGCTGGCCAGCCCGTGCTCGCCCTACTGCTTGCGCTCTGCCTCGACGCTGACCCACTGCTTCGGCCCAGGTCTGCGGAGGTGTTTGCGATCGCGCAGGTCGCAGTGCGTCAGGCGCAGGCGAGCGTCGAACCCGCCTATCGCGTCATGCTCCGTGCGGCCGAATCGATCGCCCTCCGGGTCACGGGTCAGTTCGAGGCCGCGCTCGTCGCGACGGAGCGCGTGCTCGACACGCTTGAGAACCTCACCATCGATGAGCGAGATCAACTCGCCCCCCACCTCCCGACCATCCTGACCCAGTCCGGTCTTGCGCTCGCAGCCGGCGGTCGTCGCGATGCCGCGCGCGCACTGTATTCTTCTGCGCTCGCCCTGCCCCGGCATCATTCCGAGATCGGGCACCTCCACGCGCTCGCGCTCTGCGCCGGCACCGCAGCGGTCGAGGGGGACATGGTCGAGGCGTCGCGCCTCGTCGATATCGCGGATCGCGAGACCTGGCCTCCGAACAGTTCTCGGGACTTCACGGGAGCGTTTATCGAGGTCGCCCGCGCCACACGCGACCTCGAAGAGGGCCGCTATGACGCGGTCATCGAGCGCGTGGAATCCATGGGCGACTACCTGCTCAACGGTGAACACTGGGCCCAGTTCGCCCACCTCAACGCCATGGCCCTGCTCGGATTGGGTCGGTCACTGCAGGGTGCCGAGCACGTGGCACTGGTGCTCGAGCCGGGCGCGCGGGCACCAGTGCCCGAGCGAACGCGAGAGTGGCTCAACGCCACGCACGCCACACTGCTCGTCGCGGCAGGGCACCGGGTTCGTGCCGCGTCGGTGCTCGCTGAAGCGAACCTCAAGCGCGCGGCTGTGCGCGCAGCGACGGCACGACTCCATCTCTCGCGCGGGGATGCTGCTGCGGCGCGGGCCGTCGTCCAGTCGGCCGAAGCGGCAACCCCGCGACTGCGCGCAGAGCAATTGCTGCTCGGCGCTGCCGCCCTGCTGCGGCTTGAAGAGCACGATGCCGCGCTCGCCACCTTCGAGCGAGCCGTTGTGCTGCTCGAAGAACGTCAGATGCAGCATCCATTCGTGCTGCTTCCCGATTCGGATCGCCACGCGCTCGTCGGCCTCGCGGCGGCGAGTGGTCGCATGGGGCACGTGCGCGAGCTGTTCGCGTCAATGCTCGCGGTGCATTCGACCCTGCCAGAAACGCGGGGTCGCGTCGAACTCACGCATCGAGAGCGGATCGTGCTCGACCGACTGCACGATCGTGACGGCACCGCGGCGATCGCCGAGTCACTCTTCGTCTCGGTCAACACGGTCAAGTCGCAGCTGCGCAGCCTCTACCGCAAGCTCGGGGTTACGTCGCGTGACGAAGCGCTCGCGCGGGCGCGACGGCTGGGTCTGTTCGAGAGTTGAGCGGTGCCGGGGTGCTCTTCGGCGGAACCCGGTCGGCTCCCTAGATGCGTTGACATGCATACCCGATAGAATCGGGGTTCATCCCTCAATTTCTGTAAGGATCTCGCATGCCCGCAATCGTGCTCATCGGCGCCCAGTGGGGCGACGAAGGAAAAGGCAAGGCGACCGACCTCCTCGGCGACCGGGTCGACTACGTCGTCAAGTTCAACGGCGGCAACAACGCCGGCCACACTGTCGTCATCGGTGACGAGAAGTATGCGCTGCACCTGCTCCCATCGGGAATCCTTTCGCCCGGCGTCGTGCCGATCATCGCCAACGGTGTCGTCGTCGACATCGAGGTACTCTTCGAAGAACTCGATGCTCTCGCGGCACGCGGCGTCGATGTCTCCCGCCTGCGCGTGAGCGCCAACGCCCACGTCATCACGCACTACCACCGCACGCTCGACAAGGTCACGGAGCGGTTCCTCGGCAAGCGCCAGATCGGCACGACCGGTCGCGGCATCGGGCCGACGTATGCCGACAAGATCAACCGCGTCGGCATCCGCATTCAAGATCTCTTTGACGAGAACATCCTGCGCCAGAAGATCGAGGGTTCCCTCCACCAGAAGAACCACCTGCTGGTGAAGATCTACAACCGTCGCGCGATCGAGGTCGACGAGATCATGCAGGAGCTGTTGCAGTTCGCCGAGCGGCTGCGGCCCATGGTCGACGACACGGCGCTCGTGCTGCACCGCGCGCTCGACGAGGGCAAGACGGTGCTGTTTGAGGCTGGCCAGGCGACGATGCTCGATGTCGACCACGGCACCTACCCCTTCGTCACCTCGTCCAATGCGACCTCCGGTGGCGCCGCGACCGGCTCTGGCGTCGCCCCGAACCGCTTCGATCGGGTTATCGGCGTCGTCAAGGCATACACGACGCGGGTCGGGGCCGGGCCGTTCCCGACCGAACTGTTCGACGCATCCGGCGACTTCTTGCGCGAGCAGGGTGGCGAGTTCGGCACGACCACCGGTCGCCCGCGTCGCTGCGGTTGGTATGACGCCCCCATCGCCCGCTACTCGGCGCGCATCAACGGGGTCACCGACTTCGTGCTGACGAAGCTCGACGTGCTCACGGGTCTTGAGACGATTCCCGTCTGTGTCGCCTATGAGGTCGACGGCGTGCGGGTTGACGAAGTGCCGGTCTCACAGTCGGACTTCCACCACGCGAAGCCCATCTACGAGGACTTCCCAGGCTGGTCCGAAGACATCACGGGTGCGCGCAGCTTCGACGACCTGCCGCAGGCGGCGCAGGACTACGTGCTCGCGCTCGAAAAGATCAGCGGGTCGCGCATCTCGGCGATCGGTGTTGGCCCAGGTCGAGACGCCATCGTCGTGCGGCACGACCTCGTCGGCTGACCGCCGTACGCCGGTTGAGTAGGCCTGCCAGGGCCGTATATCTTGACGGTTTCGATACGCTCGCTAGAGCTCGCTACTCAACCGGCGAGATCGCTCACACGGTCGTGAACCCCTCCGGCAGGCGATCCCGGCCGGTCAGCGCCATGAGCAGCACCTCGCCGAGCCCCTTGTGCGCGGCGGTGCCGCTGAGCAGGGCGACGGCCGTCGCGATCCCGGCGGCGGGCACGTCGGCGGGCACGCCGATGGCGCGGGCAAGATCGATCGAGTGCACCACAAGTTCGACGACGCGGGTGCGCAGGTACTCGTCGAGCCGGATGCCCATGCCCCCGATCGAGACGATGCGGTCGCTCGGCTGCGCGGCGATGAGCGATCGGGTTCTGGCGATGGCCTCCGTCACCTGACCGGCCGGGTCGTCACCGAGCCACACGCCGGCCTCGACCCCGCGGGCCTCGATCGAGGCGTGATCGGTGAACTGCTCGAGCACCGTGTTGTAGTAGGCCTCGGCGCTGGGGATGGTCACGTCGCCAGGCTCGTCTTGGCCGAGATAGCTCTCGACTGTGAGGATGGCGCGGGCGGTGTGCCCGGCGAGACTGCGGACATTCCACGACCCGAGTCCGGGCGCGTCCCACTGCTCGGGCTTGACCTGGCCGAGCAGTGCGACGAACGATCCGGCCGTCTGCAAAAAAAGCGTTGTGTTGCTCACGTGCCTATGGTGCCACTTCGCGTGGGAGACTGCATTTCGTGACTGCCCGAATGCCTTCAGCCTCCACCCTCGTTGGTCGATTTGTGTCTCTGAGCCCGGTGCAATCGAGTGATCTGGCCGAGCTCTTTGACGCTATCGGCACCCCGCGTGTCTTCGCGGGCGGCTATGGTGGCGGCGTCTCGGCGCTCCCTGGTGATCGGGCGGCATTCGCCGAGTGGCTCGGCGGGTATCTGCCGTTCGACTCCGGCACGCCATATGCGATCCGTCTGCGCGGCGGCCCCCACACCGGCGAACTCGTCGGCACCTCCTCGTTTGCTGACCTCGACCTGCCGAACGAGAGCGCCCACATCGGCTGGACCGCCTATGACCCACGAGTCTGGGGCACTGCCGTGAACGCCGAGGCGAAACTGCTGCTGCTGTCGCAGGCCTTCGACCACGGTTTCGGCCGGGTCCGACTGCAGGCGGATGCGGCGAACGAGCGTTCCCGCGCCGCGATCCTCCGCCTCGGCGCACGCTTCGAGGGGGTGCTGCGTCGCGAACGGCGCAGGCCTGACGGGTCGTGGCGTGACACCGCCGTCTACTCGATTCTCGGCGATGAGTGGCCGACGGTGCGCGCGGGGCTCGAGCAGCGGCTCGCGGAGCGTGACGGGCGACCGGTGTTGTTTCGGAGCGTCACGTCAGCGTGACGGCGCCACGGTGAGGTCCCCGCGAGGCCGATCCGAGCGGTCGGATGCCTCGGGTCGCACGTCGTTCGTGCAATAGGGTTGTCGCGTGAACGACGTGCACCCCGATCTGCTTTCGCTGCGACAGAGCATCGACAACGTCGATGCCGCGCTCATCCATATCCTTGCGGAGCGGTTCAAGTTCACGCAGCAGGTGGGCCGGCTCAAGGCGGAACACGGGTTGCCTGCGTCGGATCCCGATCGGGAGCGCGTGCAGATCGAGCGGCTCCGGCTGCTCGCCGCCGACGCCAACCTCGACCCGGAGTTTGCGGAGAAGTTTCTCAACTTCATCGTCGCCGAGGTCATTCACCATCACGAGCGCATCCGCGACGAGTCCTGAGCGTATTCGCCGGTTGAGTAGGCCCGCTAGGGCCGTATCGAAACCCCAACCGGCGAGCAACTACCCCCCGACGACCGCCCCGAAGTGCTCGGGCAGCGTGGCGCGGTGCACGCCGCGGAGTTCATCGGCTGACACCGTGAAGTGGCCCTGCACCTCAATCTCGCCCGAGTCGACGGTTACGCCGACCCGCAGCACGGGGTAGCCGCGACCTTCGCACAGGCCCACGAAGCGCACATCGTCTTCGCGGGGAACGCTCACGAGCACGCGACCGGTCGATTCCGAGAAGAGGGCGGATGTTGCATCCACCCCATCGCGCTGCTCAATGCCGGTCGTCCACACGCGGGCGCCGACGCCGAATCGCAGCACCGACTCGGCGAGGGCCTGCCAGAGGCCGCCGTCGGAGAGGTCGTGTGCGGAGGAGAGCAGACTGCCCTTCGCCGCCGAGTGCAGGAGGCCGGCGAGGTGCTTTTCGCCTGCGAGGTCGACGAGGGGCGGGTGGCCGCCGAGGTGGTCGTGGATGACCCCCGACCAGGCTGAGCCGTCGAGCTCGTCACGGGTGACACCGAGCAGGTAGATGTTGTTGCCCTCGTCTTGCCAGCCGCTCGGCACGCGGCGGGCGACGTCATCGATCACGCCGAGCACGGCGACGACGGGGGTCGGGTGGATGGGCACATCGCCGGTCTGGTTGTAGAACGACACGTTGCCGCCGGTGACGGGGATGCCGAGCTCAAGGCAGGCGTCGGAGAGGCCCTCGACGGCTTGGGCGAACTGCCACATGACCTCGGGGTTCTCTGGTGAGCCGAAGTTGAGGCAGTCGGAGACGGCGACGGGTGTCGCACCGGTCGAGGCGACGTTGCGGTATGCCTCGGCGAGGGCGAGCTTCGCGCCCTGCTTGGGGTCGAGCTGGCACCAGCGCCCGTTGGCGTCGGTCGCGACGGCGAAGCCGAGCCCGCTCTCCTCATCGATGCGAACCATGCCGCCGTCGTCTGGAAACGACAGGGCGGTGTTGCCGCCGACGTAGCGGTCGTACTGGTTGGTGACCCACTCTTTTGAGGCGAGGTTGGGGCTGCCAAGCAGCCGCAGTGCCTGCTCGCGGAGTTCGGTGCCGGTGGTGGCGCGGGGCAGTCGGGATGCGGCATCCGCCTGGAGTGCGTCGAGCCAGGTGGGGTAGGCGAGCGGGCGGTCATAGACGGGGCCGTCGACCGCAACCGTGTTGGGGTCGACGTTGACGATCTCTTCGCCAAAGTGGGTGATGATGAGGCGGTCGCCCTCGGTGACCTCGCCCAGCACTGACGTCTCGACGTCCCACTTGTCGACGACGGCCATGAACGCCTCGAGCTTCTCCGGGCGTACGATCGCCATCATGCGCTCCTGGCTCTCGGACATGAGGATCTCCTCGGCCGTGAGCGTGGGGTCGCGCAGCAGCACGTTTTCGAGCTGGATGCGCATGCCGCCGTCGCCGTTGGCCGCGAGCTCAGAGGTGGCACACGAGATGCCGGCGGCGCCGAGGTCTTGGATGCCTTCGACGAGTTCGCCCTTGAAGAGTTCGAGGCAGCACTCGATGAGCACCTTCTCGGCGAAGGGGTCGCCGACCTGCACGGCGGGCCGCTTGGTGGGGCCGCCCTCGTCGAACGAGTCGGATGCGAGGATCGACGCGCCGCCGATGCCGTCGCCACCCGTGCGGGCGCCGAAGAGCACAACCTTGTTGCCGACGCCGCGGGCGTTGGCGAGGTGCAGGTCTTCGTGCCGCAGCACGCCGACCGCGAGCGCGTTGACGAGCGGGTTGGCCTGATACACCGGGTCGAACCAGGTCTCGCCGCCGATATTGGGCAGGCCGAGGCAGTTGCCGTAAAAGCTGATGCCGCTGACGACGCCGTGCACGACACGCGCCGTGTCGGGATCGTCGATCTTGCCGAAGCGGAGCGCATCCATAACGGCGACGGGGCGGGCACCCATCGAGATGATGTCGCGCACGATGCCGCCGACGCCCGTCGCGGCACCCTGGAACGGCTCGATGTAGCTCGGGTGGTTGTGCGACTCGATCTTGAACGTCACCGCCCAGCCTTCGCCGACATCCACGACGCCGGCGTTTTCGCCCATGCCGACCATGAGGTTCTTCTTCATCTCGTCGGAGACCTTCTGGCCGAACTGGCGCAGGTACTTCTTCGACGACTTGTACGAGCAGTGCTCGCTCCACATGACGGAGTACATGGCGAGCTCGCCCGAAGTGGGGCGGCGGCCGAGGATGTCGCGGATGGCCTGGTATTCGTCTGGCTTGAGCCCGAGCGCGCCGTAAGGTTGCTCCTTCTCGGGGGTGACCTTCGCGTTCTCGACGGTGTCGGCGACGTGGCGGCGGGCGGGGGTGGAGACGTCGGTCACGTGGGGCTGCTCCCTATGGCGGGCGGATGTCGCGGCGAGGCCATGCCGCACCCGACGAGTCTACCGATCACCGGCATCCCCTCCGTGCGGCATCTCTGCCGCGCATCGGGCGTTCAGGTGCCCCCCGCGTAGGCTTGAGGGTTTGGCGTGGGCGAAGCAGGGAGATGCATGTTCGAGTGGAGATCGTGGCCGGGCGTTTTGGTGGCAGTGGCGATTGCGCTCGTTGTCGCCGTCGTGCTCATGATTGTGGTCAGCCTTGTCGCGGGGGTGCTCGGCCGACGCTTTGTCTTCATCCGGAATCTCACACGGTGGAGCAGGGCGCCGTTTAGAGCGCTGCTCGTGGTGCTCGCACTCTGGTGTGCGACCGCGGCGACCCTGCCAGACCGGGAGTTGTGGCCGACCGCGTCGCACGGCTTTGCCATCGCCGTCATCATTGTGGCCGCGTGGTTCTTCGGCGCACTGATAATTCTTGCGATCGATCACGCGATCACCCGGTTCCGCAACGATCCTGAGAGTCGGGCCGCCCGCACCGCGCGCACCCAGCTCGAGATTGTGCGGCGACTCGTCATCGCCGTCGTCATCGTGCTCGCCATCGCCGGCGTGCTGCTGACATTCCCGGCGGTTCGCGCGGTCGGGACGAGCCTGCTCGCCTCGGCCGGCATCATCTCGGTCATTGCCGGTCTCGCCGCCCAATCGACCCTCGGCAACCTGTTTGCGGGCATCCAACTTGCCTTCAGCGAGGCGCTCCGGGTCGACGATGTGGTGATCGCGGAGGGCCAGTGGGGGCGCATCGAGGAGATGACCCTCACCTACGTTGTGCTCAAGCTGTGGGATGACCGCCGACTCGTCTTGCCGTCCACCTACTTCACGACGACGCCGTTCGAAAACTGGACCAGATATTCGAGCGATCTCCTTGGGGCGGTCGAGCTCGACCTTGACTGGAACCTCGACATGGATGACATGCGCACGCAGCTCGACCGCATTCTCGCCGCGACGAGCCTGTGGGATGAGCGGGAGGCGCTCCTGCAGGTGACCGAGGCGACGGGCGGCACGATGCGCGTGCGCATCCTCGTATCGGCGAGCGACTCGGGGCGACTGTGGGATCTTCGCTGCCATGTGCGTGAGGAGTTGGTGCGGTGGCTTCGGCGACAGGGCGCACCAGGGATGCCGCGGCAGCGGGTTGTGCTGCTTGACCCTGTCGAGCCTCCCGACTCGCGTCCGAAAACGGCCGAGATCGCCGTGATCGACGATGATGACGAGCCGCACGGCGACCGACCTGGGCTGTTCAGCGGGAGCGCCGAGGCGGAGGAGCGCGGCTACGAAGTCACGCAGGCGATCCCGGTGGTCAGGCCGGACGCCGACGAGCACTGAGGGGAAGCAGCGCCATCCTGCACTTCGTCCTTAGGCTGGTGGGGTCGTCGACCGAAGGGACCCCCACATGTTCGAATGGACCACCTGGCTCGGCACGCTCGCCGCGATCGCCATCGCACTCGTTGCAAATGTCGTCGTCGCCGTCGTGGTGGGGGCGATCAAGTCGAGCGCGAACACGCGAGCACCCTGGCTGCGGGCACTGCTGAAGCAGCTGCACGTGCGCATCCAACTGCTCGTCTTCATTGTCGCGATCTGGACTGCGGCGGGGCTGACGGCACCCGCCCAGTACGACTGGTGGCAGGCGGTGTCGCGCGTGTTCCTCATCGCGACGGTGCTCTCGGGGGCCTGGCTCGTGGCGGGCCTCGCGTCGTTCGGCATCGAACAGCTCATGGGGCGGTATTCGATCGATGGCACCAGCGTGCCGCAGATCCGAAGGATGCGCACGCAATTGCAGGTCATCCGCCGCCTGGTCAATGTGCTGATCGCGGTGCTCGCGCTCGGCATCGTGCTCTTCTCGTTTCCAGAGGTGCGGGCGGTGGGCACGAGTGTGCTCGCTTCGGCCGGCATTGTAAGCATCATCGCGGGCCTCGCCGCGCAGTCGACTCTCGGCAACATCATCGCCGGCATCCAGCTCGTCTTCAGTGATGCGATTCGCGTCGGCGACGTCGTTGTGGTCGAAAAAGAGTGGGGCACGATCGGCGAGATCACGCTCTCGTATGTGGTCGTGAACGTGTGGGACGAGCGCCGCCTCATCCTGCCGTGCACCTACTTCACGAGCGAGCCGTTCGAGAGCTGGACGCGCAACAGCGCGAAGATCATGGGCACCGTGTACATGGATGTCGACTGGCGAATCCCTGTCGCGGCGGTGCGAGAGAAATACCAAGAGTTTCTCAAGGCATCAGACCTGTGGGATGGTCGTGTCGGCAGTGTGCTCGTGACCGACGCGACTGGCGGCTACGTCAACATCCGGTTCCTCATGTCGGCCGAGGATTCTGATCGCAGCTGGACGCTCCGCTGCCAACTGCGGGAGGCCATGGTGACGTGGTTGCAGCAGGAGCATCCTGACGCGCTCCCGGTGACGCGTGTCGTGCTCCCGGAGGCGAACGCGACCTGATCGTCACCTCGCGGTCGGTGGTGTCTAGTGCTCGGCGCCGGGCGGGCCGAACGTCAGCGCGGACGCGTAGAGCGCCACGATCACTGAGACGAAGACGATCGCGAGCACAATGGGTCGTGCAACAAACCAGCGCAGCAGCCGGTCGATCCAGCGGCCATCGCGGGGGTCGTCGGTGGCTTCGGTGCGCCAGTCGCCATCGAGGTGGCCTCGGCGATCGAGCCAGCGATCGAACGGAATGGTGGCGTAGGGCACGACGGCGGTGAGCATGGCGAAGCCGATGCGGCCGAGCGGCCAGCGCTGGTTGAGCCCCACAATGACGGCGGTCGCGGCGTAGGTGATGAACACGAAGCCGTGGAGGGCACCGCTCACGCTCACCGCGCGATCGCCGAGCTCGCCGGGGATGATGACGTATTTCAGGAGCATGCCGATGATGAGCAGCGTCCAGGTGATCGCCTCGGCGATCGCGACGATGCGGTAGAACCGCTGCGGGCTCAGCCTGGCCGGCGCGGCGACGCTCGCGGCAGTGCGTTCGCTCATACCGAGAGGAGTGAACGCTCGATGACGCTCGTGAAGAAGGTGAGGCCGTCGGTGCCGTTGCGCATCGCCTCGTTGGTGTCGGGGCCGAAGCCCTCCTCGATGGCGTGCTCAGGGTGCGGCATGAGGCCGACGACATTGCCGCGGGCGTTCGAGATGCCGGCGATCGCGTTGATGGAGCCGTTGGGGTCGACGCCGACGTAGCGGAACGCGATACGGCCCTCGCCCTCGAGACGTTCGATCGTGTCGGCGTCGGCCATGAAGCCGCCCTCACCGTTCTTCAGCGGGATGGTGATCTCTTGCCCCTGCTCGAAGCCGTTGGTCCAGTCGGTGTCGGCGTTTTCGACCCGCAGCACCTGGTCACGGCAGATGAACTGACCGTGGTTGTTGCGGATGAGCCCACCCTCGAGCAGGTGTGCTTCGGCGAGCATCTGGAATCCGTTGCAGATGCCGAGCACCGGCACCCCCTTGTTCGCCGCGTCGATGACCTCGGCCATGATGGGCGAGAGGCTCGCGATGGCGCCGCAGCGCAGATAGTCGCCGTAGCTGAAGCCGCCTGGCAGCACGAGGGCATCAACACCCTTGAGGTCGTGCTCACCGTGCCAGAGCGCGATCGGCTCGGCACCCGCGAGGCGTACGGCGCGCTGGGCGTCGCGGTCGTCGAGTGAACCAGGGAAGGTGATAACGCCGACGCGCAAGGTGCTCGCCATCAGTGTGTCTCGCCTGCGGCGTGCCCCTCGGGCACCTCGATGCTCACGACGTCTTCGATCACCGAGTTCGAGAACATGCTCTCGGCGAGCTCGCGAACCTCGGCGATGACCTCATCGGTCACGGTGTCGACGGTCACTTCGAAGCGCTTGCCGATGCGCACATCACTGAAGTGGGTCTTGCCGAGGCGCTGGAGGGCCCCAGAGACGGCCTTGCCCTGGGGGTCGAGCAGTTCGGCCTTTGGCATGACCTCGACGACGATTGTGGGCACGGAAACTCCAAGGATCGTGCGGATGATTCCCCCCAGTCTATCGCCGCCAAGCTGGGCAAGTTGTTTTGAATCACTCAAAACAACGGGTAGGCTGGATGTCATGAACCCGACGTCTGCCGCAGCGCTCAGCGAGCGCATCCGCGACGTCGGCCTCAAGGTCACCGAGCCGCGCCTCGCCGTCATGCGGGCGCTCGAAGGGCGGCCCCACGCCGACGCCGACACGGTGTTCGGCGCGGTGCGAACCGAGCTGCCCGGCACGTCACTTCAGGCCGTCTATGGCGTGCTCAGCGCACTCGCGACCGCCGGCCTGCTGCGCCGCATCGAGCCTGCCGGCTCGCCCGCGCGCTACGAGCTCCGCACGGGCGACAATCACCACCACATCGTGTGCAGCGGCTGCGGCGCGCTCGAGGACATCGACTGCGCTGTCGGGCACGCGCCCTGTCTCACCCCTTCGGCAGGCAGCGGCTTCGCGATTCATACGGCAGAGGTCACTTTCTGGGGACTCTGCCCTGCCTGCCAGGCAGCATCCGACTCGATCCAGACCATCCCTGACCACCCCATCAAGAAGGAGAACCAGTGACCGACGTCACCACCACTCAGGCCGGCGCGCCGATCGCCAGCCACGATCATTCGCTCACGACGGGACCGGACGGCATCACCGCGCTGCACGACCGCTTCCTCGTCGAGAAGCTCGCGTCGTTCAACCGCGAGCGTGTGCCGGAGCGCAACCCGCACGCGAAGGGCGGCGGCGCCTTCGGCGAGTTCGTCGTCACTGAAGACGTCTCGAAGTACACGAAGGCTGCCGTCTTCCAGCCCGGCGCCTCGAGCGAGGTCCTCCTCCGCTTTTCGTCCGTCGCCGGTGAGCAGGGCTCGCCCGACACCTGGCGCGACGTCCGCGGTTTCGCGCTCCGCTTCTACACGACCGAAGGCAACTACGACGTCGTCGGCAACAACACCCCCATCTTCTTCATTCGCGACGGCATCAAGTTTCCGGACTTCATCCACTCGCAGAAGCGCATGGGCGCGACGGGTCTCCGCAACGGCGACGCGCAGTGGGACTTCTGGACCCTCTCGCCCGAGTCGGCCCACCAGGTTACCTACCTCATGGGTGACCGCGGCTTGTCCAAGTCGTGGCGCCACCTCAACGGCTACGGTTCGCACACCTTCCAGTGGATCAACGCCGCCGGTGAGCGCTTCTGGGTCAAGTACCACTTCGAGTCCCGCCAGGGCGTCGAGCTCATGGAGGCCGAGGATGCCCAGCGCATCGCCGGTGAAGACGCCGACTACTACCGTCGCGACCTCTACGAGTCGATCGCACGCGGCGAGTACCCCACGTGGGACGTGTACGTGCAGGTCATGCCATACGAAGACGCGAAGACCTACCGCTACAACCCCTTCGACATGACGAAGACGATTTCGAAGAAGGACTACCCGCGCATCAAGGTTGGGCACTTCACGCTCAACCGCAACCCGCAGAACTTCTTTGCGGACATCGAGCAGGCGGCGTTCTCGCCGTCGAACCTCGTGCCCGGCATCGACATCAGCCCCGACAAGATGCTCATGGCCCGAGTGTTCGCCTACCCAGACCAGCAGCGCCACCGCATCGGTGCGAACTACAACCAGCTGCCCGTCAACCAGCCACATGCGGCAGTGACGCGCAACTACCAGCACGAGGGTCCGATGCGCTACATCGCCAACGGCCCAGAGGTGCCCGTCTACACGCCGAACTCCTTCGGGGGTGCCGTCGCGGCTCCCGAGCAGGCCGGCGAGGGTGGCTGGGAGACCGACGGCGAGCTCATCCGCGCCGCCCAGACGCTGCACTCGGAGGATGGCGACTTCGTGCAGGCCGGCATCCTCTACCGCGAGGTCTTTACTGAGGAGAGCAAGCAGCGCCTCGTGAAGACGCTCGTCGGCCAGTACGAGGGCCTCACCATCCCCGTGATCAAGGATCGCTTCATCTGGTATTGGATCTCGGTCGATGCCGAGCTCGGCGCGAAGATCGTCGAGTCCGTCGGTCACGTCGCATCCGCCGACCCGGTGGGCGTCGCGTAACCAGCAGCCTAGAAACGAGGCCGATTCCCGACTGGGAATCGGCCTCGTGTCGTTTCACGGACGACAGGACTAGCGTGGTGCGCATGGGACTGTTCTCGCGCACGCCTCCGCCCGCCCCCGTCGACCCGACGCTGCCCGCCAGTGACCGGGTGCGGCTGACGCAATCGCCGAAGCCGCTCTGGACTGACCCGCTTGGTCGCTGGTCTATCCGCAGTGCGCAGATCCTCCTCGTGCTCCTGCTCGCGGGGCTCGTCGTGTATGCGTCGATTCAGATCAAGATCGCGGTGATCCCGGTCTTCATCGCGCTCATCCTCGCCTCGGCCCTCTATCCGGTTGTGCGCTGGCTTGTGGCGCATCATGTGCCGCGGCCGGTCGCGACGATTGGCACCCTTGTCGTCGGTGTGGCTGTGCTCGGCGGCATCGTGACCCTCGTCGTCACCGGCGTGCAGCGCGAGTGGGACAGCCTCTCCAGCGCCATTACAGAGGGCATCGATACGATCCAGGAGTTTCTCGAATCGGGGGCGCTCCCGGTCGATGCCGATCAGATCTCCGAATTGCGCGACTCGATCGTCGACTTCATTACAAGCGCCGAGTTCGGTTCGAGTGCCCTCGCCGGCGCTACCACGGTCGTCGAGCTCATCACGGGCGTCGTCCTCACCATTGTGCTCCTCTTCTTCTTCTTGCAAGACGGCCAGCGCATCTGGAACTTCCTTCTCACGCCGTTGCGTCCGGAGCGCGAGGCCCGCGCGCGTCGTGTTGGCGCACGCGCGACCAAGGTGCTCGGTGGGTATCTCTCCGGCACCGCCCTCGTCGCCCTCGTCGATGCCGTCTTCATCGGCGCCGCGCTCTGGATCCTCCAGGTGCCGCTTGCGCTCCCGCTCGCCCTCCTCGTGTTCATCGGCGCGTTCATACCGATCGTTGGTGCGACGGTCGCCGGCACGGTCGCGGCGCTGGTCGCGCTCGTCACCAACGACCTCACCACGGCGCTCATCGTCGCCGCCGTCGTCATCCTCGTCAATCAGCTCGAGGGCAACTTCCTTGCCCCCGTCGTGCTCGGCAATGCCCTCAAGCTCCACGCCCTGGTCGTGCTGCTCGCGCTGACGGTCGGCACGATCCTCGGCGGCATCCTCGGCACGTTCCTTTCGGTGCCGCTCGCGGCGGTCGCGTGGGCGATCATCAAGGCGTGGAATTCGACGGATGCCACCAAGCCCGAGCTCGACGCGGCCGCACGCCGACGATATCGAGCGTGACCTCCGACACGCTCGCGCGCTGGTCGATCCGCAGCGTGCAGATCCTCCTGGTGCTACTGCTCGCCGGGCTGGTCGTTGCTGCATCGATCCAGCTCAGGATCGTCGTCATCCCTGTCTTTATCGCGCTCATCGTCGCCTCCGCGCTGTATCCGGTCGTGCAGTGGTTGGCCGCGCGTCACGTGCCGAGACCGCTGGCAACGTTCGGCACACTCGTCCTGGGTGTGGCGCTATTCGGCGGTGTTATCGCCCTCGTGGTCAGCGGAGTGCGGAGCGAGTGGCGCAACCTCTCCGAGTCGGTCACCGAGGGCATCGACACGATCCAGGAGTTTTTCGAGTCGGGCGTTCTCCCAATCGATGCGGAGCAGATCGCTGAAGCGCGTGACGCTGTCGTCGACTTTCTCACGAGCGCGGAGTTCGGTTCGAGCGCGCTTGCCGGCGCAGTCACGGTTATCGAGCTCATCACGGGTATCGTGCTCACGGTTGTGCTGCTGTTCTTCTTTTTGCAGGACGGCGAGCGCATCTGGAACTTCGTGCTTCAGCCGCTTCGGCCGGCGCCCGAGGCGCGCGCCCGCCGCGCCGGCAAGCGAGCCACCGAGGTGCTCGGCGGGTATCTCGCTGGCACCGCCGTCGTTGCGCTCGTCGATGCGACACTCATCGGCATTGCGCTCTGGATTCTTCAGGTGCCACTCGCGCTCCCGCTGGCGCTGCTCGTGTTCATCGGTGCGTTCATTCCGATTGTCGGTGCCACGGTTGCAGGAACCGCAGCGGCGCTCGTCGCGCTCGTCACGAACGATCTCACGACGGCGCTCATCGTCACGGCGGTGGTGATTCTCGTCAACCAGCTTGAGGGTGATCTGCTCGCCCCCATCGTGCTCGGCAACGCCCTCAAGCTCCATGCCCTTGTCGTGCTGCTTGCGCTGACGGTCGGCACGATCCTCGGCGGCATCATCGGCACGTTCCTCGCGGTGCCGCTCACGGCGGTGGCGTGGGCGGTCATCAAGGCGTGGGACGATCCGGATGCGACGAAGCGTCAGCTCGATGCATCCGTCCGTCGTCGCGCTCGGGCCTGAGGCCGCTCGCCTGCATCGGGTGCCGCGTGCCGCACTAGGCGCTTGTGGCGTTCACGATCACGCGGTTTGACCACGGGTCGTCGAACGAGAGCGTGCGCCCGTCGTCGTCCCGCTGCACGCCGCGCGCGGCGAGGCGCTCCGAGAGCGCCAGCACATCGTCGCGGCTCGGCACCTCGATGGAGACCTGACCGAGGCCGAGGGCCGGAGTGCGGGTGCCGGCGCCGGCACTGTGCCACGTGTTCATGCCGAGGTGGTGGTGGTAGCCGCCGGCGCTGACAAAGAGCGCCTGCGTTCCGTACTCGATCGTCACCTCGAAGCCGACGGTGTCGACGTAGAACTGCCTGGCGGTCTGGATGTCGCCCACCTTGAGGTGCACGTGCCCAACGCTCGTCTCGCCCGGTGTGGGCGCGCGAAGGCCCTCCTCGGTGAGGTTCTCCTGCAGAAAGCGGTTGGGGTCGAGATACACGGTGCCCATCTTCACTTCACCGCTGTTCCACTCCCAGAGGCTGCGAGCGGTGTCCCAATACAGTTCCACCCCGTTACCTTCTGGGTCGTCGAAGTAGAACGCGTTGCTGACGAAGTGGTCGCTGCTGCCGGTGAAGCTCCCTGGGTGCTGGCGCGCGAGTGAATAGACGGATGCCGCAAGGTCAAGTTTTTTGGCGAACAGGAATGCCGTGTGGAAAAGGCCGGCCGCGTTTGCCGGTGCATGCCGGAGTTCTGGTGCCACCTCAAGGATGAGGGCGGCCGTGGTGCCACGGCCGAGCACGGCGGTCTGCCCTTCGTGTGCGATGAGGTCGAGTCCGACACCGTCGCGGTAGTACGCGATCATTGTGTCGAGGTCAGCCACCTTGAGGGTGACGGCGCCCATTGCGGTCGCCGGGGCAAGAAGGTCGATGCTCATAGTTGTAGCAACAACCTATCGCGGCAGGTATTCCCGCTACAGGTCTTTGGAGTAGCAGACGCTCGTCGCGACACCGACATACGGGCCGAAGTTCTCGACGCGAGTGAAGCCCTCCCGCTCATAAAAGCGCATGGCCGCTGGCAGCCGATCGCCCGTCTCAAGGACGAGTCGCTCGACTCCGCGATCACGCGCGAGCGCCTCGAGCGCGGCGAGCACAGCCGTCGACACACCAGAACCGCGGTGCGCCGGCGTCACATACATCCGCTTCACCTCAAGCGCACCCTCAGTGATGGCGCGGAGCCCGCCGCACCCGGCCGGCACACCATCCGTGTACGCCACGACGAACGCGGCAACATTCTCGGCCGTCGTCGGCTCGCTCGGGTCAGAGTCGTCAGTGCCATAGACCGACGCGATCTCGGCCCGCTGGGCCGAGTGGAGCATCGTCGAGTCGGCGTGGGCGAACGGCAGCTCACGCACCTCGATGTCTTCGAAGTCGGTCGATGCATTCATGCGGTCAGCCTTTCGATGAGCTCGCGGTAGCGGGCGGCGGTTCGGTCGACAATCTCCTGCGGCAGCGTCGGGGGGGCTCCTTCGCCGCCCCAGTTCGCGGCGAGCCAGTCGCGCACGATCTGCTTATCGAAGCTTGCCGTACGATCGCCCGATTCGTACAGGGTGGCATCCCAATATCTGCTGCTGTCGGAGGTGAGCACCTCGTCGCCGAGCGTGATCACGCCGTCACTGTCGGTGCCGAACTCGAACTTCGTGTCGGCGAGCAGGATGCCACGGGCTTCGGCAATCGCGGATGCCCGAGTGAACACCCGCAGGGAGAGGTCGCGCAATGCGGCGGCGGCATCGGCACCGACGAGCTCGACGGTTCGCTCGAACGTAATGTTCTCATCGTGTTCACCGAGCGGAGCCTTCCAGGCCGGCGTGTAGATGGGCTCCGGCAGACGGTCGCCATCGGCGAGCCCCGCCGGGAGGGGAACACCGCACACGCTCTGCGTCGCCTGATACTCCTTCCAGCCACTGCCGCTGAGGTAGCCGCGCACCACGCACTCGACCGGGAACATGTCGAGCTCGCGCACCAGCATCGACCGGCCGACGGCGGGCGCAGGGATCGCTTCGGCTCCGAGATGGTTCGGCACATCGTCGAGTTGTGCAAACCACCACAGGCTCAACTCTGTGAGCAGGGCCCCTTTGCCGGGGATGCCCGGCTCGAGCACGTGATCGAACGCGCTCACCCGGTCAGAAGCGACCACCAGCATGCGCCCCGGTAGCGCCGCCGAGCGGTAGAGGTCACGCACTTTGCCCGAGTAGACGTGTTCCCAGCCGTGCGTCTGGAGTTCGTCGCTGAGGCTCACTCGCTCACCACGCGCAGGGCGATATCGGTGCGGTACTGACCGCCCTCGAGCGTGATCGCGTCGATCGCTCGGTAGGCGCGTTCGCGAGCCTGGGCAAAGTCGGCACCGCGTGCGACCACGCTGAGCACGCGGCCGCCCGTCGAAACGAAACCATCGTCGGATGCGGCGGTCGCAGCGTGCGCCACCGTGACACCGTCGATCGCGAGCGCGTCGGCGATGCCCGTGATGGCCCTGCCGGTGAGGGAGGTCGCGGGGTAACCCTCGCTTGCGATGACCACCGTCACCGCGACATCCGTCGAAAATTCGGGTCGGGGCAGTGCGCCGAGCCCGCCGGTCGCGGCAGCAAAGAGGAGGCCGCTCAGCGGGGTGACGAGGCGCGGAAGCACCACCTGTGTCTCGGGGTCGCCGAAGCGGGCGTTGAACTCGATCACCCTGATGCCCTTATCGGTGATAATGAGACCGCAGTAGAGCAGACCGATGAAGGGCGTCTGCTCTTGGGCGAGCTGGCGCACGGTGGGGATGGCGATCGTGTCGATGACTTCGTCGATGAAGCTCGGCGGGAGCCACGGCAGCGGAGAGTATGCCCCCATGCCGCCGGTGTTGGGCCCCGCGTCGCCATCGCCGAGGCGCTTGTAGTCCTGTGCGGGGGAGAGCGGGAGCACATTGTGGCCGTCGGAGAGCAAGAAGAGCGAGACCTCCTGGCCGTCGAGAAACTCCTCGACGAGCACGCTGCCCTGGCGGAGGTAGAACTCGGCGTGGGCTTCGGCGGCGGCGCGATCGCTTGTCACGAGCACCCCCTTGCCTGCCGCGAGGCCATCGGCCTTGATCACGTGCGGGGCGCCATACTCATCCATCGCCGCGATCGCCTCATCGAGCGAGCCGGCGCGCGTGGCACGCCCGGTCGGCACACCCGCCTCCTGCATGATGCGCTTGGCGAAGGTCTTGCTGCCTTCGAGCTGCGCGGCCGCCTTGCCGGGGCCGAACACCGCGATGCCGGCGCGACGGATGCGGTCGGCGACACCCTCGACGAGGGGCGCCTCCGGCCCGATCACGACGAGCTCGATGTCGTTGTCGACCGCGAAGTCTGTCACGACGCCGGGGTTCGTCGGGTCGAGGTGGATGACGGGAACCTCCGCCGCGATGCCGGCATTGCCGGGGGCGGCGATGATCTCGTGATCTGCCCGCTCAGCGAGAAGCGCGGTGATGATGGCGTGCTCGCGGGCACCGGAACCGAGGACGAGAATCTTCACCCTGTCAGCGTAGCGGTCGGGGTTCGGCGCCGAGCTGCACGCTGTGCGCTGTGGATGGTCCCCCGGCAGCGCGCAGGGTCGCCTTGCTACCGTGGAGCATGGCCAAATCACGAATCGTGCCCCTCGTTGGCGAAGCAGCAGTGCGGCAGGCGGTCGCCGGCGCCGACGATCGCCAGGTCGAAGCCATGGCGGTGCGCTACCTGCTGCAGTTGCTCGCTGAGGCCGCGCCGGGCAACACGCTCGAGGTGCGAGTCCCGCCGCACGGCGCCGTGCAATGCGTCGAAGGCCCGAGCCATACGCGCGGCACGCCCCCCAACGTCATCGAATCCGATGCAACGACCTGGATCTCCCTCGCCACCGGCAGTCTCGCGTGGGCTGACGCGGTTGAGGCTGGGCAGGTTTCGGCGTCGGGCTCCCGTGCCACCCTCGTCGGGCTCCTGCCGATCGTCTGGCAGCGGGAGGAACTCGCAGACACCCCCGTCGTGCCAGAGCACTGAGCCCAGAGCACTGAGCACTGTTCGCGGGGAGTCAGCACAGCACGATGCGAGACAATGGGAGCATGAGCGAGCCTATTGAGACCCCCGCCGGCGCGACCGAACAGCGCGTGAGCATCCGGCGTGCCCCGAAGGTGCCCGTCTTCATGCTCTTCGGTGCAATGCTCGGCATCATCACCGCCCTCGTGCTGACCTCGGCGTTTGAGGTCGACCCTCTCGTCGGGTTCGCGGCGACGTTCGGCTACCTCTGCATCTACTTCGTTCCGGCGGGGCTTGTCTTGGGTGCGCTTGTCGCGCTCATCCTCGATCGCACATCACGGCGTCGCGCGCACGATGTGACGATGGAGCGCGACATCGTGCACGAATCTCCCGACGAGAATGCGACGGGGGAGCCGGACCGCCTCAGCTGAGCTGGTTGTGCTCCACCCAGCGCAGGTACTCTTCTGACACTGAGCCGGTGACGTACTCACCCGTGAAGCAGCTCATCTCGAGCGCCGTGACATCCGAACCTTCCAGGATGGCGGCCTGCATGTCGGCGACCTCCTGGTAGATGAGCTTGTCGGCGCCGAGTTCCATGTTGATCTCGGGGATCTTGCGGCCGTGCGCGACGAGTTCGTGGCGCGAGGGCATGTTGATGCCGTAGACGTGGGGATAGCGCACGGGCGGCGCGGCCGAGGTGAAGGTGACCTTGTTGGCACCAGCCTGCCGTGCCATCTCGATGATCTCCTTCGATGTCGTGCCGCGCACGATGGAGTCGTCGACGATCAGGATGTTTTTGCCTTTGAACTCGGAGCCCATCGCGTTGAGCTTCTGTTTGACGCTCTTTCTGCGCTGCGCCTGGCCCGGCATGATAAAGGTGCGGCCGACGTAGCGGTTCTTGTAGAAGCCCTCGCGGTATTCGACGCCGAGCTTCTGGGCGACCTGCATCGCCGCGGGGCGGGACGAGTCGGGGATGGGCATGACGACGTCAATGTCGCCCATGGGCGTGTGCTTCGCGATCGTGTCCGCGAGCCGATTGCCGAGTCGCAGGCGAGCCTCATAGACCGAGATGCCGTTCATAATCGAGTCGGGCCGCGCAAGGTAGACGTACTCGAACGAGCACGGCACGAGACGTGGTTGGGCGGCGCACTGGCGCGAGGTCATCGACCCGTCGAGCCCAATAAACACGGCCTCGCCTGGGGCCACCTCGCGCACGATCTCGTAGCCACCACTCTCGAGGACGAGTGATTCGGATGCGACAACCCACTCTGTGCCGACGAGGCCGGCCGGTCGGCGGCCGAGCACGAGCGGGCGGATGCCGAACGGGTCGCGGAAGGCGAGCAGGCCGTGCCCGGCGATGAGGGCGATGGCGGCGTAGGAGCCCTCGACGCGCTCGTGCACACGCGCGACCGCATTGAACACCTGGTCTGGGTCGAGGTCGGTGCCGCTGACCTGCTCCTGCAGCTCGTTGGCGAGCACATTCACGAGCAGTTCGGTGTCGGAGGTGGTGTTGAGGTGGCGCCGGTCGATGCGAAAGAGTTCGTCGGTGAGCTCACGCGTGTTCGTGAGGTTGCCGTTGTGCACGAGCATGATGCCGTAGGGCGCGTTGACGTAGAACGGCTGGGACTCCTGCTCGTTGTTCGCCTCACCCTTGGTGGCATAGCGCACATGGCCGAGGCCCATCGTGCCGGGGAGGGCACGCATGTCACGGGTGCGGAAGGCCTCGCGCACCTGGCCCTTGGCCTTGTGGCTGTGGAACTGCGCGCCATCGGCCGTGGCGATACCCGTCGAATCCTGCCCCCGATGCTGCAGCAGAAGGAGGGCGTCGTAGATGAGTTGGTTCGCTGGCTCAGACGAGACGATGCCGACAATGCCGCACATTCGGTGCAGACTCCAGACCGTAGAGTTGATGGTGAGCACCATTCTCCCACGTCACACGTCGCGCTTCGGCCACAATCGAGGCCGCTGAAAAGGACCCCAATGTCAGACAGCTACGCCGCTGCAGGCGTCGATACCGCTGCCGGAGACCTCGCGGTCGAACTCATGAAAACGGCGGTGGCGCGCACGCACGGGCCGCAGGTCATCGGCGGCGTCGGTGGCTTCGCCGGTCTCTTCGATGTGTCGTTTCTCACCTCGTTCCGTCGCCCGCTGCTCGCGACGTCAACCGACGGAGTCGGCACCAAAGTCGCGATCGCACAGGCGATCGACAAGCACGACACAATCGGCCAAGACCTCGTCGGCATGGTGGTCGACGACATCATCGTCGTCGGTGCGAAACCCATGTTCATGACCGACTACATCGCCTGCGGCAAAGTCTTTCCCCACCGCATCGCGGCCATTGTGGAGGGCATCGCGAAGGCCTGCGCCGAGACGGGCACCGCGCTCGTCGGCGGCGAGACGGCGGAGCATCCCGGCCTTCTCGGGCTCGACGACTACGATGTCGCCGGTGCCGCGGTCGGCGCGGTCGAAGCCGATGACCTGCTCGGCCCGCAGCGCGTGACCGACGGCGACATCGTCATCGGCATGCAATCATCCGGCCTGCACAGCAACGGCTACTCGCTCGTGCGCCACATCCTCGCCGGTGCCGACCTCGGCTTCACCGACCACTCCGCTGAACTTGGCGGCCCGATCGGCGAGGTGCTCCTCGAGCCGACCCGCCTCTACACGGGGCCGCTCGTGCGACTGCTCGAGGCGCAGCCCGGCGCCGTGCACGCCCTCAGCCATGTCACCGGCGGCGGCATCGCCGCAAACCTCGCGCGCGTGCTCCCGCAGGGATCATGGGTCGAGGTCGAACGCTCAAGCTGGGCTCCGCAGCCCGTGTTCCATGCGCTCGCCGCACTCGGCGGGCTCAGCCTCGCCGAAACCGAAGGCACCTGGAACCTCGGTGTGGGCATGTTCGCCGTCGTCAAGGCGGATGCCGCGGCATCCGTCATCGCGTTCATGCAGGCCGAGGGCATCCCGTCGTGGGTGGCGGGTGTCGTCTCGACGGCGCCGCGCGACTTCAGCGGCTTCGAGCAGGGCGCGAAGGGTGTCGACGGCGGGGCCGTGCGACTGGTCGGCAGCTTCTCTGGTTGAGCGCGATTCGCCGGTTGAGTAGCGAGCGCCAGCGAGTGTATCGAAACCCGCCACGATTTTCGTCGGCGGTTTCGATACGGCCCTGGCGGGCCTACTCAACCGACGAGAGTGCTTATGCGGTGCGCGACTCCGGGTCGCTGTCGCCGGCGAACTCTGGCCACTTCTGCAGGTCCTCTTCGAGGCGCTCCGCATCGACCGCCTGCTGCTCCGCGGAGGTCAGCTCGCGCGCGAGGGCGTCGTAGTTGGTGTCCGGGCTGAAGTACTTCAGCTCACGAGCCACCTTGGTGTGCTTTGCTTTTTGACGGCCGCGCCCCATGGGATTGACCCCCTTACGATTCCTGCCCGAATCTCGCACAAGGCGTCCGGGGTTGACCAACAAGGACCTACAAAATCTAACTGCCCACTTTAGCACGCTGCGGTGATGCGCTCGGTGGGTCGGCGTGGCCCTCGTCTTCGCCCTGTCGATGAGCGAGCGCACAGGCATACCCATTAGCCTTGCCGCGTGACCTTCACGCCAGACCACACCTCCGTCGTCGTGATCGGTGCGGGCCAAGCGGGCCTGTCAGTGTCGTACTACCTGCAGCGGCTGGGCCTTGAGCCGGGTCAAGGGTTCATCGTGCTCGACCGCGGCCCCGGTGCCGGCGGCGCCTGGCAGTCGCGCTGGGAGGCGCTCCGCATCGGCACCGCGCACCGCATCAACGATCTTCCGGGGCTCGACGAGCTCGGGCTGAGTTTCGAGACAGCCGATCGCTCGCGTCCCGCGCGCGAAGTCGTCGGCGAGTACTACGCCGCCTATGAGCAGCACTATGAGCTTCCGGTCGTGCGCCCGGCGACCGTGCGTCGCGTCTTCAATCGCGGCATCGATCTCGTCGTCGAGTTCGATGGCGAGGATGGTGTGCGCGAGATCACGACCGAGGTTGTCGTCAATGCGACAGGGACCTGGGGTTCACCGTTCATCCCCTGGTATCCGGGGCGCGACCGCTTCGAGGGCGAGCAGGTCGACACGACCACCTATCGTTCGGCAGAAGATTTCGCCGACAAGCGGGTCGTTGTGGTCGGCGGTGGCACGTCGGCGATCGGGTTTCTCATCGAGCTCGAGCACGTGGCATCCGAGCTCACCTGGGTGAGCCGTCGGCCGATCGAGTTCCGCGATGAGGGTGAACTCAACCTTGAAGACGGGCGTCGCGCCGTGTCGGTGCAGGATGCCGCGGCCCGCGAGGGGCGCGCGCTGCCGAGCATCGTGAGTGGCACGGGTGTGCCGCGCACTCGTCGCATCCAGTCGGCCGTCGACCGCGGGCTGCTGGTGCCGAAACCCATGTTCACCTCGATCGACGCCACTGCCGTGCGCTGGGACGACGGCACCGTGGTCGAGGCCGACGTCATCCTGTGGGCCACCGGGTTCAGGCCAGAGCTTCGCCACCTTGCGCCGTTGAAGCTGCGCGAAAAGGAGGGTGGCGTCACGGTCGGCAACGCCTCGTCGTGGAAGGACCCACGCATCTTCTTCGCGGGCTACGGCCCCCAGGCGTCGACGATCGGGGCGAATCGCGCTGGCCGCACGATCGCACGCCAGGTCATGAGTCAGCTCGGGGGGCACTGAGCCGCACCGCGCTTCGCGCCCACGACGCGCGCGGGTGCGCGCACTACGCGCACGGGTGCGCCCCGTGAGTGGTCAGATTCCGCGCTTCCGCCGTGGCGTTGGCGCATCTTTTGACCACCCACGTCGCCTAGACGGCTCAGGATGACTCTGGATGAGTCTCTGACTAGCGTGCGGTGGCACCCTCGCGCGTTGCGCCGATCGCCCACACGCGGGGTGGCTGCGTGCCGTTGACGAGGTAGTCGCCGATGATGCGCGCCTTGAACACCCACGGGTTGTGGCTCGCGGCGGTGCGCGCGTTGCGCCAGTGGCGATCGAGGTTGCGCTTGGTGCTCACTCCCGACGCCGCGAGGGCGTTGAAGATGTCGGAGGTTGCCCGCGTGGCGAGTGACGTGAGCACGACCTGCGCCTGCGCGGTCTCGAGCTCGGCGAGATCGTTGAGCCGTTCTTCCTCCACAATGTCGCCGAGGAACGCGCCCTCATAGGCGCCCTGCAGCGCTCGCGCCGCACGCTCAACCGTCGCTTCGGCCGCGTAACCCTGGGCGCTGACCTCACCGACGACCTGCAAGATCTGCGCATCCTGGGCGAACGTGTCGGCATTGCCGTGCGAGAAGACGCGGGTGCGGTTTCGCACCTCGGCCGCGATCTCCCGCTCGGCCGCTTTGATGCTGCCGGCGAGCACCGCGAGCAGCACCGCCTGATAGAACGCGGTCTGATACTTGAAGCGCGTATCGAAGACGATCACGTCCTCTGCCTTCACGACGGCGTCGACAAACGTGCTGGTGCCCGAGCCGGTGGTCTGTTGGCCGAACCCGTCCCAGTCATCGCGGTGAGTCACGCCGGGCTGATGCGCATTCACGACCGCGATGACATTCGTGCCGTCTGGCAGCTGCGCAAAGGTGTCAATCCAGTCGGCAAAGATGCTGCCGGTGGAGTAATACTTGGTGCCGTTGACGTGCAATTCGCTGCCGTCGCCGCCCTCGATCGGGGTGACCTTGGTGATGACATCACCGATCTTCACGGTGCCAACCTCGGTCCACGAGTTGCCGGCAATCTCCCCATCGACAAAGCGCCTGAGCCACACATCGCGCTGAGCGCCGGATGCCACCAGCCGATCTTCAACGAACGCGAAGTGTCCGCGCAGCGCCTGCGGAATGTTCGAGTCTGCCGCCGCAAGCTCGGTGAGCAGCCGGAACAGTTGGGGCAGGGACGCCCCGAATCCGCCGTCGGCAACGGGGACGCGGAGGGCGCCGAAGCCGGCCTGCGTCAGCTCTTTGATCTCGTCGTACGGCAGCCGGTGGTCGTGCTCACGCGCGGAGGCGCCCTCGGCGATTCGGTCGAAGATGGGGCGAAAGCGGGCGGCGAGGGTCTCGTAGTCGACCTCGGTGGCGGTGGCAGTCGTGGTGAGGGTGTGGTGGTCCGTGATGGTCATGGGATGCCTTTCGTGATGGTGTGTTGTTGTGGTGGAATGGGTCGCCGGGCTTCAGGCTGGGGTGGGGACACTCTCGAGTCGAGCCGGCTGTCGTCGAGCGCTCAACGTCGTAATCGCCGCGGCCGCAGCGAAGAGCGCGACTACCCCGATGAGCGCGATGGCTGCGGCAGTGGTTCCGCTCGGCCAGTTGCCGGTGAGGCCGAGGAGCGCAGGAATGGTGGTCGTTGGCAGGCTCGTGAGGATGAGCGCCCAGCCAGTGAAGGTTGTGAGTTTCGACCAGCCGAAGGCGAGAAGGAGGAAGAAGAGGGTCCAGAGTGCGGCCCAGGCGAGCCACAGCACGCTGAGTACCGGGTCGCTCGCGAGATTGGCCGCAGCGTAGACGAGACCCATCGCTGCGACAAGGCCGCAGAACCAGCCGATGCCCACCGAGCCGAGGTCGCGAAGCGAGTTCAGGCCGACGTAAAGGTAGGTGAGTCCGAAGAGGAACACCCCGCTCACACCGAGCAGCGTGGCCACGTCGCCGCCCGCCGTGACCGCAACCAGCGTCGCGAGAGCGAGCTGAGTAACGCCGATCAGGATGTTGAAGTAGCCGCTGTCACGCGCGGGGATGTGCCCGAGCAACGCGAGCCCATTGATGAGAAGTGCCGCGCCGGAGAGAATGAGGCAAATGAGGGTCATGGGCGCCGACACTAGCCCGGCCTCCTCGGGGTGAGGCCGAATCTGACGCTCCGTGACGCCGGGTGACGCTGGGTGACATCAGGCGCTCATCCACGGCACCACCACGTATCACGACGTGAGCAGGAACCCCAGGGCGGCCGCGCCAACCCCAAGCACGAGGTTCGCAGCGACACTCGCGAGGGCGAGGCGCGCTCTGCCATCGATCGCGAGCTGCACCGTCTCGACCGCAAACGTGCTGAACGTTGTGAGGCCACCGGCGAACCCCGTCACCAGAATGAGCTGGATGTCACTGCCGAGACTCTGTCCGAGGCCAAGCACCATCCCGGCCATCGCCGAGCCGACGACATTCACGATGAGCACCGCCCAGGGGAGACGAGGCAGCGCTGACGCCGCGGAGGGCGTGAAGAGCAACGTCACGCCGTAGCGCAGCACGGCCCCAGCGGCTCCCGCGACGAGCACCGCAGCGACGAGCGCGGGGGTCACTCGTCGGCCCCGATCGGGGTGCGGGATGCGTGACCGCCGGTGCGCAGGCCCAGCACGGCGGCGCCAACGCCGAGGGCCAAGGATGATGCGAGGTAGGCGCCAGCGCGCATCCATTCGCCCGTGTCGGCCATCGCGAGAAGCGAGAGCGCCAGGGCGGAGAAGGTCGTGAACGAGCCGAGCAGGCCAGCGCCAAGACCGACCCGGAGCCAGGTGGGCACACCGGGCCGAACCCACACGCGGGCAACCAGTACCGCCAACGCGAATGACCCGACGACGTTGACGATGAGGGTCGCGAGCGGAAACTCGGCGTCAGCGTGCGGCAGTGCCGTGTCGACCGCGAGGCGGAGGCCGGTGCCGAGCAGGCCGCCGACGCCGACAGCCGCGAAGTCTCGCCAGCTCACTCGTGAAGTCACCCGGCGAGACTATCGCGGGCAGGGCCCGCAGGCCCCGCAATAGACTGCGGGCGTGGGCAAGCGTCGCAAGGTCTGGTGGTGGATCGCAGGGGGTGTGGTGCTCTGCGTGCTCGCCTTTGTTGCCGTGCTCGTCGTGCCCATCCTCACGCACGAGAATCGCGGCGAATCGCAGCTCGTCGAGAGCGAGGAGGCGTGGCCGCTCACGGCGACCGCCATCGGCGATGACGGTCGCACGCGCACCATCGACCTGCACTCCGCTGAGCCCGGCGGCACCGTCGACCCGAGCGCTCTCGCCGTCGGTGACCGCCTCGTTGTGAGTGGCACCGGGTTCGATGCGAGCCGCGGCATCTATGTGGCGATCTGCAAGCTTGGCGCTGATGCGGGGGTCAAGCCGGGGCCGTGCCTCGGGGGCGTCCCATCGACCGAAGGCGAGCAGCAGCAGCCGGGGTCAGTGCAGTTCGCCCCCAGCAACTGGATCAACGACGACTGGGCGTGGAAGCTGTTCGGTGCCCGCGGCTACGACGACGCCGCCACCGGCACGTTCACCGCCTACCTTGAGGTGGCGTCCGCGGTCGGTGAAGGGGTCGACTGCCGCATCGACGCGTGCGCCATCACCACCCGCAACGACCACACCGCCCTCAATGACCGCGTGCAGGATGTGAGCATTCCGGTCGGGTTCGCCGACTGAGCGCTTTCTTGGTGAGCGGCCGCGCTTATTTCAGCGCGAACTCCGCGCGCATCGCCTCGAGCTCGGCACGCAGGCGCATGGCGGCGCCCGCCGTGAGGGTGCCTGCGGCGGCCCGAGCGCGGAGGTCTTTGCGCAGCCCGTTGCGGAACTCCCACAGCGCGAGCTCGGCTTCGTGCAGTTCGCGGCGGGCGAGCACCGCGGCATCCGGTGTGTGCTCTGGGTCAGTCAGAGGCACATCGGATGCCTCGGGCGACGTCGGCTCGGTGGGCGGTGCCTCCGCGGCGCTCGCCGGAGTGCCACCCGTCTCGCGCGCGACCGCGGCGAGGTCGGCGCGAAGCGTGCGCATCGCATCCGCAACACTGCTGCGCACCTCGTCGGCGAGGCTGCGCACGCTCGCGGTGACGCCATCCTCGATCTCGTCGAGCTCACCCTGCCGGCGCGCAAGCTCGGCGCGACCGGCGTCGGTGATGGAGTAGACCGTCTTGCGGCCGTCGGCCTCGCGGCTCACGAGGCCCTCTTCACCGAGCTTGGCGAGCCGCGGATAAATTGTGCCAGCGCTCGGAATGTAGGTGCCGCCGAAGCGGTCGCTGAGCGCTTGAATGAGCTCGTAGCCGTGCATCGAACGCTCGGCGAGCAAGCTCAGCAGGTAGAGCCTCAGGTGCCCGTGGGCGAAGACGGGGGTCATGCGCTTGCCGCCGCAGCTTCGGTTGCGCTGGCGTGCATGACCGAAACGTTGCCGTTGACGGTGTTTGCCCGGAACTCAAGCCAGTCACCGGCAAGCTCGCCGTACTTGCCCTGGTAGGTGCCACGCACCCCGAGAATCTCGGAGTCATCGAGCGTCAGCCGGCCAGCGGCCGTCGTGATGCGGTACGAGGCCGCAATCCCGTGGGCGAGGCGCACGGCGACATTGCCCGAGACGGTGTTGACGCGAACCTCATCGGGTGTGCCCGCGAGGTCGAGAAAGAGGTCGCCAGAGATGGTGTCGCACGTGAACTTGGGGATGTCGCCACTCGCGGTGACGTCGCCCCCGACACTGCGCACGCCAACCCGGCCGTGGTGTTCACTCACCGAGAATTCGCCCGAGACCGAGTTGAGCTCGATGTCGCCGCGCACCTGGTCGACAACGATTTCGCCGGAGCCGGTGCTGATCTTGGCGGGTTTCGGCTTGGTGGTGAGGTCGAGGCCGCTGATGAGGGCGCTCGCCGAAACAGTGCCGAACTTGAGGCTCACGTCGCGCGGCACCATGATGCTGATCTCGGCCGTGACATCGCCGCTGAGGTTGCTGAACACCTCGAGCATGTTTTCCCAGCCGACCTGCGGATGGTCGATCTCGAGCACACCCTCCTCGATCGTCACTTTGAGCGGCTTTGTGCCGCCGACCGTATGCACCTCGACGCGCGCGCCGATTTCATCGTGGCCGACAATGTCGATGCGACCGCCGACGAGCCCGACCTTGAGGGTGTGCACCCGGTCGAAGTCGATGGTTTTGGGGCCGTCGAGCAGCCATTTTTCGTGCGCCATGCGCTGTCTCCTACTCACGCTATATCGCGATCTGCTGCGCTCACGTTATATCGCGAGAGTTGAGCATCCGCAAGTTGAATTCTTCGAACGCGCTTGACCTTGACGCTGCGTCAACCTCTAGCGTCGTATGCACACCGGATGCGACGACGAAAGGAGCCCCGGATGCACTGGCCCATTCACGAAATCGCCCGCCTGGCAGGCACCACCAGCCGCACGCTCCGGCACTACGGCGACCTCGGGCTGCTACCCCCGACCGAGATTGGCAGCAACGGGTACCGCTACTACGACGAGCACGCGCTCACCCGCCTGCAGCGCATCCTGCTGCTGCGCGACCTTGGCCTGGGGCTCACCGCCATTGCGGACATCCTCGAACGCCAGCGCGCCGAAGGCGACGCTCTCGCCACCCACCTGCACTATCTGCGGGCAGAACAAGACCGACTCGCACGGCAAATCACCGCCGTCGAGACCACCATCAAGAAACTCGAAGGAGGTGAACAACTCATGGCACAAGAAATGTTCGACGGATTCGACCACACGCAGTACAAAGCTGAGGTTGAAGAGCGCTGGGGCAACGACGCTTACGCGTCGGGCGACCGCTGGTGGAAGGCGCTGACGGATGCCGACAAGGCCGAGTTCATGCGCCAGCAGCAGCAGATCCAGGCCGACTACGCCGCAGCATTCGCGGCCGGCGAACCAGCCGACGGCGAGGTCGCGCAGGAGATCACGGCGCGGCAGGTCGCGTGGATCGGCATCGGATGGCAGGGCCGCCCCGTGACGGCGGACGCCATCCGGGGGCTCGGCCAGATGTATGTGGACGACCCGCGCTTCGGCGCGAACTACGGCGGGCCGGATGGCGCGGCCTACGTGCGCGACGCAATGGCGAGCTACGCGGCTCGCCTGAAGGCGCGCACCGGTTGAGGAGGCCCGCTAGGGCCGTATCGAACCCGACGTCGCGCGCCTCCCTTTGCCCCACGTAGGTTTACAACCCCCGTGAGAGGTCACTTTCTGCGTCACCCCCGCGCGGGTGGGCGAGAAAGTGACCTCTCGAGGGCCCGGATGCATCGCGAGGGCCCGGATGCCTCGAGACGGACCCCACTCGGATGGCTCGAGGAAGACTCCACTCGGATGCGCGAGGGCTCGGGAGACGCTCTCAGAGTCGAGCAGTGCGCGCCGCCTCTGCCGCGCGGACCGCGGCGCGCCCGAGCGCGGGGAGCCTCATCCCCCGACGGATCAGCAGGGCGTGGACCTCGACGACGAACTCCGCGGGCCGACGGTCGAGGTCATCGGCGGTCACGCGTTTGACTCGCCACCCGGCATCCTCGAATCGCTCGCGTCGTGCGATGTCTCGACGAAACCTCCGACGGTCGGTGCGATGCTCCTCGCCCTCATATTCGAGCACGACGTGCGCCTCGCGGTAGGTCAAATCCGGGGTGCCGACCGAGGCGCCACTCGCGCCGTTTGCGGGTTGGTTGATGATCGGTTCTGGCAGCCTGGACCGCACCAGGAGCATCCGGAGCTTGCTCTCGCGCGGCGAATCGACGCCGCGCCGGATGAACCCGAGCGCCAACGCCATCGTCTTGGCGCCGCGACCTCCAGTGCGGGCGAGCGTCGCTCCACGGAGTTCATCGACCGTCGCGAGTGCCGGCTCACGCCCGAAATCAGTCACGCGCCCCGAGACGAGAGAGTCGCCGGCAGCGATGAGTTCGTCAACCGTGAGCACGGACGCGAGATCGCACCAGGTTGAGACAGGGTCGGCGACGGGGAGCCCCGCGACATCCACCACCGCGACTGAGGGTGAGACGCGATGGCCTGCTACCCCCACCATGCGGATGCGCGGCGAGGGCGAGTGGACGGCGACGTGAACCTCGGCGGCGCGCTGCAGCACGAGCGGCAGTGGAATGTGATGGAGCATCGCGGCCGAGGTGTGGCTGAAGAACTGGCCAGGGCGAAGGCGCGGCTCGAACGCCCGACATCGCCCGAGCATGGTCGATGTGTCAAGGCCCACGGAGCGCACACCGTGGAACGGTTGATCGACATCTCGACCACGCAGCCGCGACGGTGTGAGCCCGGCGGCGATCTCATCGTTGGCAAGGAACGCGCGCCCGCGCAGTCGAGCCGGGAGTGGGACGAGTCGCGGCATGGGACAAGGGTGGACGAACACACGGATGCCTCGGGCGCGCGCCAGCCCGTGTGTGGAGACCGTCGTGCCTGACCCGGTGGGGAGGGACGTCGCATCCGCACGCGGGGCTCGGGGCTCAAGTCGAGCACCCGTGAGAGGTCAAACAACGCGCTTCCGAGTGGGTTATGGCGCGAAAAGTGACCTTTCACGGGCCTGGCGGAGGATCGGGCGCGACCGGGCGCGAACGGGCGAACGCGCGCGACGAGCCCCTACGGGAGGGCGAAGTAGATGAGCGCGAGGTCGGGCTCGCGGCGGTACCCGTCGCGCGCCACCACCTCGATGGTGGCGATCGACGCCCAGAGCGCGATGGCGGCGAGGGCGAGCAGTGTTGCGATCATGCGGGGGCTCCCGTCGGGGTCGGGTTGGTCGGGGTGGGGTCGATGGCGTCGGCGGAGTCGGGTGACGCGGTGCCCTCGAGTGCGGATGCCGCGGCATCCGGCACCGCTCCATCCGAGGCGCGCTCCGGCACGCGCAGCAGCGGGATCGTCACGCCCACCATGGGCCCGATGAAGAGGGCAAACGCGAGCGTGCCGAACCCGACGACGCCGCCGAGCACCCAGCCGAGGGCGAGCACGCTGCCCTCGATGCCGGTGCGGACCGCCCAGATGGGCCACCCGGTGCGCCGGTGGATGCCCGTCATGAGACCGTCGCGCGGGCCCGGTCCGAAGCGCGCACCGATGTAGCATCCGGTCGCGACGGCGAGCAGGCTGAGGCCGCCGGCGAAGAGGAGGATCTGCGCCCACAGCTGCTCGGGCGTCTCGATGAAGAGCAGGCCGATGTCGGCGGAGGGGCCGACGAGGAGTGCGTTGAGCACGGTGCCGAGGCCCGGGCGTTGGCGGATGGGGATCCAGAGCAGCAGCACGACGCCGGAGATGAGCACCGTGATGAGGCCGAAGCCGAGCCCCGTCTGGCCGGCGACGCCCTGCGACAGCACATCCCACGGGGTTGCTCCGAGACCGGCGCGCAGCATCATGGCGATGGCGATGCCATAGAAGAAGAGGCCTATGAGGAGCTGGCTGATACGACGGGTCATAATGGATATCCAATTGCCTGATTGGACTTAATTCAAGAGGCCAATCCGGGTATGGTGGCCTCATGGCATCCGTATCGGCCCGCATATTGGACTCACTGCTCGGTGATTGGCGTGGTTCGAGCCTGCCCGCGTACACGGCACTCGCCGACCGCATCCGACTGCTCGTGCTCGACGGGCGCATCGTCTCGGGCACACGGTTGCCCGCCGAGCGCGACCTTGCCACCCACCTCGCCGTGAGCCGCACGACCGTCACGGCCGCGTATGCCGAGCTCCGAGAATCTGGTTACCTCGAGAGCGTGCGCGGCTCAGGCAGTGTCGCGCGGCTGCCCGGCCGAGCCCCCGTGTCGATCGATCCGCTCGGCAGCGACCTGCTCGACTTTACGAAGGCCGCGCTGCCGGCCATCCCGGGCATCGCCGAGGCGGCAACCCGGGCGATTGAAGACCTCCCCGCGTATCTCGGTGACGCAGGCTTTGACCTCATCGGCATTCCGCCGCTCCGCGAGATGATCGCCCAGCACTACCGGCGCCGCGGGCTGCCAACGAGCGCCGACCAGATCATGGTCACGATCGGCGCGCAGCACGCCATCGCGCTGCTCTCGCGCACCCTCATCGGCCGCGGCGACAGTGCCGTCATCGAGGTGCCCACCTACCCGCACGCATTCGAGGCGATGCGCTCGGCGGGGGCCCGCCTGCTGCCGGTGAGCGTCACGGTCGAGGACGGCTGGGACGAGTCGGCGCTCGAACAGGCGATCCGGCGCAGCAACCCGGCGATGGGCTACCTCATGCCCGACTTTCACAATCCGACCGGCCGCAGCATGCCGGTCGACCTCCGTGAACGCACGGCGAGCCTTGCCGAGCGGCACGGCACGCGCATCATCGCCGACGAGACCATGGCTGAGCTCGCGATCGACGACACAGAGTCGCTGCCACCCTTCGCCGCCTTTGGCGACGCCGTGACGGTCGGGTCTGTCGGCAAAACCGTGTGGGGAGGCATCCGGGTCGGCTGGATCCGCGCGGAGCCGCAGCTCATCCAACGCCTCTTCCGCAACCGCCACTCGGGCGACCTGGGCACACCCATCATTGAGCAGCTCATCGTGACGCACCTGCTCGCCGACTTCGACCGCATCCTCGAGACGAGGCGCCGCCAGCTGCGCGCCGGCCGCGACCAGATGCTGTCGGCGCTGCGGGCAAACTTTCCCGAGTGGACGATCCCGGATGTCGCTGGCGGCCTCACCGCGTGGATCAACCTTGGCGCTCCCGTGAGTTCGCAGCTCACGCTGGCGGCCCGAGCGGAGGGGCTCCTCATTACGGCGGGGCCGCGCTTCGGCATCGACGGGGCGTTCGAGCGGCACCTGCGCGTGCCGTTCGGGTATTCGCCGGAGGAGATGGATCGGGCGGTCGCGGCCCTTTCGCGGGCGTGGGGGTCGCTCTCGCGCACCCCGATGGCGCAGCCGGAGGAGCTCTCGGTCGTCGTCTGATCACGGCGTCGTCTGATAGCAGTGCCGTCTGCCACGATGGTGCCCATGCGTTTTGTCGTCTTCGTGCTGCTCGCGGCGGTGTGCTTTGGCACGACGGGCACGGCGCAGGCGCTCGGCCCTGAGGGTGTCTCGGCGACGTCGATCGGTGCGGCGCGCATCCTGATCGGTGGTGGGGCGCTCGCACTCGTGGCGTTCGTGCTCACACGACGGGTCGCCAGCGCCCCCCGCGCGTCGATGGCGTCGACCCGGTGGCAGCGCGCGCTCCTGATCGCGGTGGGCGCGCTCGGCGTGCTCGCCTACCAGCCCGCCTTTTTTGCCGGCACGGCCGCGAACGGGGTCGCGGTCGGCACGATCGTCGCGCTCGGCTCGGCCCCCGTCATCACGGGGGCGCTCGAGTGGGCGCTCACCAGGCGCTTTCCCGGAGCAATCTGGCTTGCGGCGACGGTCGTCGCGACGCTCGGCGTGACCCTCCTCTCCGGGGTGGGCTCGACGGCCACCGTGAGCGTGCCCGGCCTTCTCGCCTCGCTCGGGGCCGGTGCCTCCTACGCGCTCTACACGCTCGCAAGCAAGGCGCTCATTACCCGCGGCGTGCCGCCCACGACAACCATGGGCTGGGTGTTCGGGGTCGCGGCTGGGGCATCCGTGCCCCTGCTGTTGGCGACGGATGTCACGTGGTTGGGCTCCCCAGACGGCCTCGCCATGGCGCTCTGGTTGGGGCTCGTGACGACAACGCTCGCGTATGTGCTGTTTGCGCAGGGCCTGCGACACCTGTCGGCCGCGACGGTGTCGACGCTGACCCTCGCCGAGCCGCTCACGGCGACCCTGCTCGGGCTGCTCGTGCTGCGCGAGACGCTCGGGGTTTCGGCCGTCGCGGGCCTCATCGTGCTTGCTGCCGGGCTCGCGTTGCTCGCGCTCGAACCAATCCGTTCCCGTCGCCGCGCCGAACGACTTCTCGACTGAGCGGCATCCGGCCGCTCCCGATCGTTAGGAGCTCCTGATGCGTTTCATCCCAACCAAGGTCCACGGTGTGCTCGACTACCTCGTCGCCATCGCCCTCATCCTCGCCCCCTTCATCTTCGGTTTCTCGGGGCTCGGCGGCCCGGCCGTCATCATCCCCATCGTGCTCGGTGTCGGGCTCATCGTTTACAGCCTTTTCACGCGCTATGAACTCGGCGCATTCAAGGTCATCGGCATGCCGGTGCACCTTGTCTTCGATGTCGTCGCTTCGCTCTTTCTCATCGCATCGCCGTTCCTTTTCGGCTTCTCGGATGCGGCCCCGAACGCCTGGGTGCCGCACATCGTTGTCGGTGTCGCCGTGATCATCGTCGTGATCTTCTCCAAGCCGCAGCCGTCGGAGCGTGTGGCCGCGCACTAGCGCTGTTCTGGCGTGAGGGGGTTTCGATACGCTCGTGCCTCGCTACTCAACCGGCGGTAGTTCGCTGGTTGAGTAGGCCCGTCAGGGCCGTATCGAAACCCCCGACGATGTACGTACGCGGCTTGAACCGCGCGGCACGGCATGCGAAGATCGATGCTCCTGTTGTCCACGAAAGGAACGAATCGGTGAAGCTCCGCAGTGGTTCTCCCCGGCCCTAGCGCCGACGGATCCCCACCCGCGTAGCGAGGGGCACTCCGGTCGGCGCACACGCTGACCCCTGGAGGCCTCTGTGGCTCACTCTTCGATCGACCTTCACGACGTTTCATTCGCTTGGCCTGACGGCACCCCCGCCATCGCGTCGCTCTCGGCATCGTTCTCCCGCGGCCGCACCGGCATTGTCGGCCGCAATGGCGCCGGCAAGTCGACCCTCCTCCGCCTCATCGCGGGGGAGCTCACACCGAGCGCCGGCACGGTGTCGAGCGACGGCCCCGTCGGATACCTGCGGCAGGATGCTGCGCTCACCCCAACCCGCACGCTTGGCGAGTTGCTCGGCATCGCGCCCGTGCTCGACGCACTGACGCTGCTTGAGGCAGGCAACGCTGCGCAGTCCGTCTTCGACACGATCGGCGACGACTGGAAGATCGAGGAGCGCGCCCGCGCCGCACTCGCCGAGCTGGGGTTCTCGGGCGAAATCGACGCGGTGGGCCTATTCGATCGCCCCCTGTCGTCGTTCTCTGGCGGGGAGACGATGACTGCGGGGCTTGCCCGACTCCGACTCGAGGGGGCGAGGGTCTCGCTGCTCGATGAGCCGACGAACAACCTCGATCGCCGGGCACGCGAGGCGCTCTTCGAGGCGGTGCGCTCGTGGCGCGGCACCCTCGTCGTCGTGAGCCACGACCGCGAACTGCTCGACCTCATGGATGCCACGGCCGAACTCCGTGCCGGGAGCCTCACGATGTTCGGCGGCCCCTTCAGCGAGTACGAGCAGTACCTTCGCGGTGAGCAGGAGGCGGCAGAACGGATGCTGCGTTCCGCTGAGTCGCGACTCCGGGCCGAGCGTCGGCAGCGCATCGAAGCGGAGGAAAAGCTCGATCGGCGTGCGAAGTTCGCGAGGGCAACGCAGGAGCGCGGCGGCCTCCCCAAAATTCTGGTGAATGCTCGCAAGGCGAGTGCCGAAGTGTCGGCGGCGAAGCATCGTGGCATACAGTCACAGCGGGTGCACGACGCAGAGCACGCCGTCGATGCGGCGGAGTCGCGCGTGCGCAGTGATGACCGCATCCGGGTTGCGCTGCCGCAGACACGCGTGCCCGCCGGCCGCACGGTGCTCGAACTCGATGCAGCCCCACGCCCGTTCGTGGTGCGCGGGCCTGAGCGCCTCGCGCTCGTCGGCAGCAACGGTGCTGGCAAGACGACGCTCCTCGACGAGATCGCTCGCGAGCCCGGCATGCCGCGATCGTCGCCGGATGGCGCCGTGCGATATCGACTTGCCGCCGTCGGTGTGCTCCCGCAGCGGCTCGACATCCTCGACAACAGCGCGAGCGTGCTCGAGAATGTGCGTCGGGCCGCCCCGAACGCCAAACCGCAGGAGCTGCGGGCGCAGCTCGCGCGGTTCTTGCTGCGGGGCGATGCGCTCGACCGGCCCGCCGGTGGCCTTTCGGGCGGCGAACGGTTCAGGGTGTGCCTCGCGAGCATCCTGCTGGCCGAACCAGCGCCGCAGTTGCTGCTGCTTGACGAGCCGACGAACAGCCTCGACCTCGACAGCATCGACGGCCTGGTCGCCGCGCTCGCAGGCTATGAGGGCGCACTCGTCGTGGTGAGCCACGACGCGACGTTTCTCGAGCGGCTCGGCGTGAGTGTCACCCTCGAAGTGCGGCGGGGGGAGCCGCTGACGCGACTGGGTTCGGCATGAAACAGCGGAGGCAGACCCGCACCGCCGTCGACCTGAAATAGGGTTGATCCCCCCGCCATCTTTGGAGTGCCAGTGCACCTGCTTTCCGTTTTCAGCCTGCGCAACCGGGCGTTGATTGCGTTGGTCACGATCGTTGTCGCGCTCTTCGGCTCGATCGCCCTCACGAGCCTCAAGCAGGAGCTCATCCCCTCGGTGTCGTTCCCCCAGCTCGTCGTCGTGACGGCGTACCCCGGCGCCGCACCGGAGGTGGTCAACGAAGACGTCAGCACCCCCATCGAGACCGCGATTCAGGGCGTCGCCGGCCTCGAAGGCACCACCGCGACATCCCGCACCAATATCTCGACCGTTTCGGCCTCGTTTGAGTACGGCACTGACCTGGCGACCGCCGAACAGAAGGTCACGCAGGCGATCAACCGCATCTCGTCTACCCTTCCGGAGGATATTGACCCGCAGGTCATCACCGGATCGATCGACGATCTGCCCGTCATTCAGATCGCGGTGACGAGTGACCGTGACATTCGTGACCTCAGCGCGGCGCTTGAGGTCTCAACGCTCACCGACATCCAGGGGCTCGACGGTGTGCGCGAGGCGAGCCTGCTCGGCACGGTCGGTCAGCGCCTTGTCATCACCCCAGACCGCGCGGCGCTTGCGGCGGCCGGCGCAACGAACGCCGACATCACCGATGCGCTTGAGGCCAACGGCGCCCTCCTCCCCGCCGGTGAAATCACTGAAGACGCATCGACGCTCTCGGTGCAGGCGGGGTCTCGCCTCGAATCGGTCGACGCGATCGCGGCCCTGCCGTTGTCGGGCGTGCTGACGGATGCCGGCACTGTCGTCACGATCGCCGATGTCGCCGAGGTGGAGGTCACGGATGACCCGGTGGAGGGCATCTCGCGGGTCAACGGCGAACCATCACTCACGATCGCGGTGACGAAGACCCCCGCAGGCAACACCGTCGCGGTGTCGAACGCGGTGCAAGACCTCATTCCCGAACTCGAGCGTGCCCTCGGCGAGAACACCGAGTTCACGGTCGTGTACGACCAGGCGCCCTACATCGAGCAGTCGATCGAGAGTCTTGCGACCGAAGGCACACTCGGCCTCATCTTCGCCGTCATCGTCATCCTGGTGTTCCTGCTGTCGATTCGCTCGACACTTGTCACGGCCATCTCGATCCCCGCCTCCGTGCTCATCACCTTCATCGGCATGCAGGCCGCCGGCTACACCCTCAACATCATCACGCTCGGTGCGCTCACGATCTCGGTGGGTCGGGTGGTCGACGACTCGATTGTCGTCATCGAGAACATCAAACGACACCTGAGTCTCGGCGAGAACAAGCTCGAGGCCATCCAGTCCGGTGTCAAGGAGGTCGCCGTTGCCGTGACCTCGGCGACGGTCACGACGGTCGCGGTGTTCTTGCCCCTCGCGCTCGTTGGTGACATCACGGGCGAACTGTTCCGCCCGTTCGCGCTCACCGTGACGATCGCCCTCGCCGCATCGCTCTTCGTGTCGCTCACGATCGTGCCGGTGCTTGCCTACTGGTTCCTCGGCGACGCGAAGCCTGCCACGGCGAAGCGTACGAAGAAGGGGACGGTCGCCGAAGCGGATGCTGCGCCGTCAGCCGAATACGTCGACACGAGCACCGCGATCCTGCAGTTGCAGAACCCTGGCGTGCCGGTGCCGACACGTCGAGCCAGGCGTGAGGCGGCGGAGGCTGCCGCGGCGGCCGAGGCCCAGCGCCGGGACGCGCCGAACGCGCTGCAGCGCGGCTACCTCCCGATCCTTCAGTTCACCCTCAAGCGCCCGGCGGTCACGATCGGTGCCGCCCTGCTCGTGCTGCTGTTGACGGGCGCGATGCTGCCGTTCATGAAGACGAACTTCATCGGCGATAGCGGGCAGAACACGCTCACCGTCTCGCAGCAGCTCCCGCTCGGGTCGAGCCTTGAAGCGCAGGATGCTGCTGCCGCCCAGGTCGAGGAGGTGCTCCGTGACATCGAGGGCATCGAGACGGTGCAGCTTTCGCTCGGGTCGTCTGGAGGCTCGATCCTCTCGGCCTTCAGCGGCAGCGATGGGGCGTCGTTCTCTATCACGACCGACGCCGACGCAGACCAGGAGACGTTGCAGGCCGACGTGCGGGCCGCCCTCGCCGAGCTCGACGATGTCGGGGAGGTCTCGCTCGCGGCAGCTGATTCCGGCTTCGCATCGAGCGACATCACGGTCGACATCCAGGCGCCAGACCAGACCACCCTCGCGGAGGCGGCCGACGCGGTGCTCGCCGAGGTGCGCGAGTTGGATGTCACGGCAGAGGCCTCGAGCAACCTCTCGGTCGCCCAGCCCTACATCGGCATCATCGTCGATCGTGAGGCGGCGGCCGAGCGTGGGCTCAGCGAGATCGCGGTCGGCGGCATTGTGTCGCAGGCGATGCTCCCGAGCGCTGTCGGCTCGGTCGTCATCAACGAGACGACCATGTCGATCTATATCGCGAACAATGCTGCGCCGACAACGCTCGAGGAGCTGCGCGACTTCCGCATCCCCACCGCGACCGGCACTGTCGCGCTCTCCCAGGTGGCGACCGTCGAGGAGGTCGATGGCCCCGCGAGCATCACGACGATTCAGGGTGTGCGCTCGGCGAGCATCAGCATCACGCCCAATGGCGATGATGTCGGCACCGCATCATCTGAAGTGCAGTCGGCGGTCGATGCCCTTGACCTCCCGGCCGGTGCGAGCGCAGAACTCGGTGGCGTCACCGCCCAGCAGGGCGACGCGTTCGAACAGCTCGGGCTCGCCCTCCTCGTGGCGATCCTCATCGTGTATGTCGTGATGGTGGCGACGTTCAAGAGCCTGCGACAGCCACTGCTGCTGCTCATCTCGGTGCCGTTTGCCGCGACCGGTGCCATCGCCCTGCAGGTCGCCACTGGCATCCCGCTCGGGGTTCCCTCGCTCATCGGCGTGCTCATGCTCATCGGCATTGTTGTGACGAATGCCATCGTGCTCGTCGACCTGGTGAACCAGTACCGGGTGCGCGGGATGCGAGCCTACGACGCGGTCGTGCAGGGTGCGAGCCGCAGGCTCCGGCCGATTCTTATGACGGCGCTCGCGACGATATTTGCGCTCCTGCCGCTCGGTATCGGGCTCACGGGTCACGGCGGGTTCATCTCGCAGCCGCTCGCGATTGTGGTCATCGGCGGCCTCGTCTCGTCGACCGTGCTCACGCTCATCGTGCTGCCGTCGCTCTACTACCTCGTCGAGGGTGCGAAGGAGCGGCGCGAAGAGAAGCGGGCCGCCGAGGCGATCGCGCACGCCGATACGCGTGAGGTGCCGACGACACCCTGAGCATCGGGTCGACAGTGCGAGCTGGGCGGCGGAGTGCTCCTCGATCGCGGCGTCTATGCGAGGGCACTCGCAGCCGATTTCCTAGGGCTGCCGGGCGAGTGGCATGCGGTGATCATTCCGACGGCCTCGGGAGTCGACGGCCAGGCCTCGATCGTGCTCGGCTTCGATCGCTGATGCCGCAGGAGCACACCGTTGCGGTGCTGGCGGTCGTCATTGACCTCGAGGTCATCGGCAGACCGGCCAGCGATGTTGGGGCGCTTTTGCGCGAGGCTCGCGACCTCGACCACTCAGAGTTTGGCCGGGGGCTGCGTCACGACCTGCTGGTGCTCCACTCGACAGGGTCGTGCAGCTCGGCGCTGGGGATCCAGGAACCGCAGTCGCTCATGCCCTGCTCTCCGCCGGTGCGCGCGCTCACCTTCTCAAACTCATCGCCGAGGGCTGCTGACACGGCCGTTGGCGTCCAGGATCACCGGGTCGTGTTGCTGACATGTCGCGCGGCATCGCCGGGCAGTCGCAGCGCACCGATCAACGGCAACAGCAGCAGCGCGGCCATTGCGGCGAAGGTCACGATGTATGCCGTGCGTTCGTCAGCGACGACGGCACCCGTGAGGCGGAGGGTTGCGGCTCCGACCGCGATTCCGAGTGCACTCGAGACCTGTGCGAGCATGGCTGAGAGACTGTTGGCCGAGCCGATATCGCTGCGTGCGACATCCGCGAACTGTATTGAGTTGTATGCAGTGAAGCCCACCGATCGCATGGCTCCGCTCACGACAGAGACTCCCCAGATCAGGCCGATCGTCCACTCCGGCGTGAAGGTGGCGAAGAGCGTGACCGTTGCGAAGAGCCCGGAGACGGAGCCGAGAATGAGCGTGCGGAACCCCAGTCGGCGCAGCAGCCAGGTGGTGAAGGGCTTCGCTCCGATGTTGCCGAGAAAGAGCGCCGTGATGACGAGGCCGGAGTCGACGGCGCTCCAGCCAAACGAGTCCTGGAAGAGCAGAGGGAGCAAGAACGGCACGGAGCTCGCGACCATGCGAAAGACGAAGCCGCCCGAATTGGTGACCCTGAAGGTGGGAAGCGCAAAGACACGCAAGTTGAGCAGTGGATGCCGCGCGCGCAGCATCCACGCGATGCCGGCGCCTCCCGCCGCGATCGCAACGACCAGAGCCACGGCAGACAGGAGCGACTCGCCGATGGCGACGAGCTCAATGGCCGCCATGATACTGAGCAGGGCGACCGTGGTGAGGGCGAGGCCGATGCCATCGAGGGAGCGGGGCTCACGGTCGGTGTCGCGAACCATGATGAGGCCGGCGATGAGGGCCGCGATGCCGATGGGTACGTTGATGATGAAGATCCAGTGCCAGCTGGCAATGTCGGTGATGATCCCGCCCAACACAGGAGCCAGCACCGGTGCTATCAGGGCAGGCCACGTGATGAGGGCGATAGCTCTCACCATTCCGGTGTGGTCTGTGGCGCGGAGCACGACAAGTCTGCCCACGGGCACCATGAGACCACCGGCGAATCCTTGCAGCAAGCGCCCGAGCAGCAACCAGGTCAGGGTATCGCTGGTGGCGCAGAGCACCGAGGCGAGCACGAAAAGCGCGATGGAGCTGCAGAAGACGACCCTCGCTCCGAGGCGTGCGGCAAGCCAGCCCCCGAAGGGAATGGCGCATGCGACGGCGACGAGATACCCGGACATCGTGATGTTGATGTCGGCAGAGTTGACGCCGAGATCTGCGGCGATCGCAGGGGCCGCCGTGACGAGGATGGTGCCGTCGAGGTGCTCCATGAACAGGGTGAGGGCTACGAGCAGTGGAACGCCACGTTGGCCGGGGCGGGGAGCGTGTTTGCTCGACATCAGGTCCTCCCTGGTGGCATTTCTGGAACGGCGTTCCAAAACGATGCTAGCCTGCTGGCACCGGTCCCAAGCCACATGGAAAGGTGACATCGATGTCGACCACTGCCACAATCGACTGCGTGAATGCAGGACTTGCGGCCTTGCTCGAGAAGCCTGCCGCTCCCAGTCTTGTGGAGGCATTCCGCCTCAAGTTTGCGGTCGAGGCATCCACCGTCCGCCTCCTTGTGGGGCAACGATGAGCTCGGCACTGCCCCGCGCCCTTGCTGTCATGGAATTGCTCATCGGCAAGCCCGAAGGAATGGCGCTCGGCGATATCGCAGAGACACTCGAGTTGCCGAAGAGCGCAACCCACCGCGTGCTCTCTGAGCTCGTCGAGGTGGGCTATGTCACCCAGGAGGGGCTCCAGGGCGACTACGCCCTTGGTCTCCTGATCGTTTCGCAGGCGCTGCGCCACCTTGCGCACATCCCATTGGTCGATCTGGCGAAGCCACTCCTCGACGGACTGGCCGCGCGGTCAGGGGAACTGGCGCGTCTCAGCATTCCCGATCGCGGCGACCTGATCTGGGTGGCGAAGGCGCAGGGGGCTCGGTCCGGCCTTCGATACGACCCCGATGCGGGGCGTGCAATCAAGCTCGCCCGGACCTCGAGTGGCATGGCATGGCTCTCGACCATGGCAGAATCCGAGGCGGCTGCGCGCATCGAGGCGCAGGGCTTTAACGACCTCGACCAGTACGGCCCCAACGGCCCCAACGATCTTGAATCTGCATTGGAGGAGCTGGCGCGCGTGCGCGAGCTGGGGTACAGCTACACCGACTCGACCTTCGAATTGGGCACGTCCACGATCGCCGTGCCGATTCACCCATCAGGGCGGAGCGCGGTAGGAGTGTTGAGCGTCGGAGGTCCGAGCGTGCGTCTCACCTACGACCACGCGATGTCATTGGTGCCCGACTTGCTGGAGACGGCCGCGCAGTTGGCGCTCCTCGGCGGCTCCACATCGCAGGTCGCATTCGAGACCGGGTCAGTCAACGGTGCATCCCCCTCGGGAGGCAACGCATGAGCACGGTGACACTGATTACGGGAGCTGCCGGCGGTATCGGTCAAGCGGTAGCTCGGAGAATCGCAGGTGACCGACCTGGGCACACCGCGAAACTTGCTCTCGTCGGCCGCACGACGCAGAGCCTGCAGCCACTCGCTGACGACCTGCGTGCGCAGGGTGCTGAAGTGCTCCAGATTGCAGCCGATCTCGAGTCGGTTGACGGCCCCGCTCGCGCGGTCGAGGAGGCCGTGACCTACTTTGGCAGGCTTGACGGTGTCGTCAGCAATGCGGGGATCATGGGCGGATCGCGACTCACCGACGTGAGTGTCGAAGACTACGACCGTGCCTTTGCCGTCAACACTCGCGCAACCTTCATCCTCGGCAAAGCGGCATATCCGCATCTCGTTGCCTCACGCGGCTCGCTCGTGGCAACCGCGTCGATGGCCGGCAGTAGCCCCGCGCCATTCGGCCCCTACAGTGCGACGAAGGCTGCTCTTCTCATGCTGCTCCAGCTCTTCGCACGTGAGTGGGGCCCAGACGGGGTTCGCGTCAACGCGGTGTCGCCAGGAATGATCATGACCCCCATGTCGCCGGCAGCGCACAACCCAGAGCTTCGCGCAAGCAGGGAGGGCCGCATTCCTCTCAGGAGAATGGGAACGCCCGAAGATATCGCCGACGTCGTCTCCTTTCTCCTGAGCGACGATGCTCGCTATATCACCGGCGAGAACATCGCAGTCGACGGTGGAGTTCGGGGCAACTACATTCCCGGCGTCGTCGGTATCTCCTGACTCGTCTCGCCTCGAAAGGATCCGGCATGATCAGGCACGTCGCCATATTCACATTTGTTCCAGAGTTCACTGAAGAGCAGCGTGACGAGTGGATTGCACTCATCCATGACCTCCCCAATCACATTCCAGAGATCCGCTCGATGAGCGGCGGAAAAGATGTGGTGCACGGGCCAAATTCACGAGAACTCGCTGTCGTCGTTGATTTTGACACCCTTGAAGACCTCCAGACCTACAGCACCCACCCTGCTCACCAGAAGGTGCTCGATATCTCTGCATCGGTGAAGACGTCGCTCAGCGTCGTCGACTTCGAGTTGTAGGTCGCCCAGGATGTCGAAAAAGAACCATCCCCCGCATGTGCTCGCAGACGTCGAGCCAGACGCTGAATACGATGTCGTCGTTGTCGGAGCAGGGGTCGGCGGACTTGCAGCCGCGCTCTTTGCTCACCTGCGAGGCGTGCGCGTCTCGCTCGTCGAAAAGACGGCGCTCGTGGGGGGCACGACGTCGTACACTGCGGGAACACTGTGGGTTCCAGGAACGAGCATCGCTTTGGATGCGGGTGGCCCGCGTGACGACCGAGCGGTCGCCGAGCGCTACCTCGATGAGGCCGTCGGCGACCGATCCCGTCATCGAGCCCATCGCCTACCTCCCGCTCGACTCCTATGACGCGGCAATCAACATCGCCCTCGCGGCGGGGTGCGCCGTGGAGGTCGACGGACTCCACGCGCTAAGGACAGGGCTCGATCTGGCACTGGGGCGATGACCGCCCGGCGGAGGCGCGGCCGCACGACGACGACATGGTGATCGAGTCCCGGCTGAACCGGCTTCTGCCGGGCACGGGCGACTCGCCCTTGCGCGCACTGCTGAGCGCGGTCGGCCCCGATGTGCCTATTGCGGTGGAGGTACCGAATCTGGAGCTGCAGCGGGTGCACAGCACAGCGTCATACCTCAAGCTCCTGCACGACCACGCCAGCGGGTTCCTCGCCGACGCTGTCTAAGCGGCCGGGACAGGCCGACTCCTGCTCCGTGGGCTCATCGCCCACTCAGAACGAGGCGGTTGCCAGCAGCAGGGTCAGCGGTGCCAGCAGCACCATCACCGAGGCGCTGGCTATCAACACCGTCACGATGACCCTGGCAGCATTCGCCGCTGAGTCTGTAGGCCGGCGAAGGCCATCGGCGACGCTGATCGCGAGCGCGATTCTTGACGGAGCGGTCATCACGGAGGCGCCCGTGGCGACATTCTGCGCTCCCAGCGCGATAGCAGGGTTGACCCCGAGTGCTTTGGCCGCTTCAGCGACCCCGCCCGCGAACATGGCAGCGGTTGCGGTGTTCGAGGAGGTGACGTAGCCGCCAACGAACCCGACAAGCGGCACGACAAGGAGAAAACCCGTGCCGAGCATGGCGGCGGCCTGCGCGAGGGTCGTCGTCATGCCGTTGGCCGAGAGCACTCCACCGAAGGTGATGAAGAGCACGGTGATGGTGGTGACGGGCCAGAACAGCTTCAGGGCACGCCGGGCACTGATCGCGGCATCCCGTCGGTCCATGCCGAGCAGGAGTGGGGCGGATGCGGCACAGAGGAGGAGCCACAGTGCGGGGCTGCTCAACACTTCGCCCGTTGATCCGAGATCGAAGACGGCGTGGAGTGCGGTCGTGATGAGCAGCCCGCCGACGAGAAGCATGTAGGGCACCAGCGACGCAATGGTGTCGCGTCCCATGCTGGGTATCGGCGCTCGCAGTCTCGCCAGAAGCAGCACGAAGATGATCGCCGCGAGTGAGGCGAGCACGCCGGCGAGAGGGATGCCGAGCCATGCGTTGGCCGCGACGAGTGCACCCCACATGACAAGCACCGTGGTGAGGGTCTCGCAGGCCATGCGCCAGGCGCCGCGAGCACCCATCCCCACGATGGAGATGGCGATTCCTAATACGAGGAGTGCGGGAAGGTTGAGGATGGCGCTCCAGACCCCGAGCTCTCGCACGTCGACGCCCCCGATCTCCGCCATGACGATGATGCCGGGGGAGAGCGATCCCCACGGTGCTAGGACCAGCGCGAGAAGGCCGAGTGTTGCCGCTCTGGTGGCATCAAGGCCGATGCGCATGAAGAGGGGCACGCCGATAATTACGCCGACACCCCAGCCGATGACGCTCTCGGCAAGCGGGGTGATGCCGAGACCGAGCAGGAGCACAGCGCGGTCGCGCCCGTGGGTGGCGGTGGCAAGCCAGGCGCCGATCTTCTCCTGTGCGCCAGAGACCGCGAGGAACTCGGCGAGTGTGATGCCGCCAAAGATGATGAGAATGACAGTGATCGTGACCGGCAGCAGTGAGTGGACGCCGTCGACCACAGCATCGGGAGTGAGGGGGAATCGAAAGGCTAGGGCGAGGGTGACGGCAATGACGATGAGGATGGCGGGGATCGGCTTCATCCGCAGCGCCAGCAGGGTCGCGACGAGCACGATGGGGAGCGCCGCGAGGGCGACATCGAGGGCGACCATCAGGCGGGCGCCGTCGATTGCCGCAGCACGAGACCTGCCTCGACTCTGTGCTTGGTGCCGGACTCGCCTCCGGCGATGAGCGCGAGCAGGGTGTCGGCGGCGAGGCGACCGGCATGATCTGCCGCGCCACCGACCGTCGTCAGGGCGGGGTGGCAGTAGTTCGCGGCGAAGGAGTCATCAAATCCGATGACGCTGATCTCGCCGGGCACGTCGATGCCGCGCATCCTGAACCTATTCATGAGGCCGATCGCGATCTCGTCGTTGAATGCCACCACGGCGGTTGGGGAGTGGGCGAGGGCGGCCTCTGCCGCCACCGCACCCTGTGCGAGGCTTGGCAGGTAGGGGCCGATCCGCGCGAGGGTGATGTCGGATGCCCTGGCCGCGCGCGTGAGTCCAGCCCAGCGCTGGTGCTCTGCCCAGGAGTGATGGGGGCCTGCCGCGTAGACGATGCTCTTGTGGCCGAGGGCGACGAGGTGCTCGATGACCTGGTGCGTGCCGGCATCCGTATCGATGACGACGCTGCTCACACTGTCGACTTCGCGGTTGAAGAGCACGAGAGGCATAGAGGAGCCGAATGCGCGGATGTCGTCATCGCTGAGGTGGCGTGCCGCGACGATGAACCCGTCTCCGCGGGCGACATTGCTGCGCAACTGAGCATGCTCGAGGTCTGCTGATTCTTCTGTGATGCAGAGCGTCATGGCGCTTCCGGAGTTGCGGAGCTGGCGTTCGATGCCGGTCGTGACTCCGGCGAGGTAGGGGTTGGTGATGTTCTGCATCACCACGACGACGTTCTTGCTATGGTCTCGGGTGGCCGATCGCCGATAGCCGAGACGCTGCGCCGCCTCAAGCACGACGGTGACCGTTCCGGGGCTCACGCGGTCGGGGTCGGTGAAGACCCGTGAGACGGTCGAAACTGCGACACCGGTGGCGGCAGCGATGTCGTGCAGTCGCACTCGTGGCGTGTCAGGCATGGCGTTTTTCCCCGCGAATCAGTCTCGCTGCAACATTACCGCAAAACTTGCAGTGCGGAGCCGGGGGTATTGATCAGCTCGCTACGCTGGGCGCTCCTCGGCGAAATGTTGGGCGGCCAGACGGATCGGCGCACTGTCGGCTCCGTAGCCGTCGTAGCCGCCCCGACGTTCGACAATCTCGAGGAACACGCCACCGATGGTTGGCGAATAGACGTGGATGAACTCGCCGTCGCTGTCTCGGTCGTAGAAAAGCCCGAGCTCCCGAAGCTCAACGAGCAGTGTCTCGTCGAGACCGAAGCGGGCTGCGAGGTCGTCGTAGTAGTTGCTGGGGATGCGCAGAAAGGGCATCCCGGCAGCACGAGCCCGCCGCGCGACAGCGATGACGTCGTCGCAGCGCACCGCAATATGCCGGGTCGGTAGTGGCGCTGTTGGCGGCGCCATGTTGATGGGCACGCGGACGACGCCATCGTGCGTGCGCATGACCTGGCTTCGCACAAGGCCGGTGGGGCTGGGCACGTCGGCCGCCGATTCGGTCGAGAGCGAGAGCACGCTGCTTGCGAACAGTACGGCTTCGTCGAACTCTTGCCAGCGGTAGCCGAGGTTGACGTGGTCGATTGTGCCGTCGATGGTGGCCTCATCGGGGCTGCCGCCGTCGAACTCGATGATCCACGAGTTCTCGGCGGGCCGGTCGTTCCAGTACACCTCGGTGCCGTCGGGTGCCGCGACGGCGCGAAGCTCCTGCTCGCCCGCATAGGTGCGACGGAACACGCTCGGTGAGCCGAGCGCGAGCGCGCGGTCGGCGGCGGCGGTGGCATCCGCAACTTCGAGCCCGATGCTTGCGAGCCTCGGCTGCTCGTGGCGAGCCTGCTCGTTGAGGATGATGCGGGCGTCGCCCGCCGTCCAGAGCCGCACGGGCTTGCTGCGGTGGCGACCGCGGAACGTGAAGCCGAGTTGCGCGAGCATTTCGTCGAAGTCGGTGAGGTCGGCACCGGCGATCTCGACGAAGTCGATGCCGTGCGCCTCCTGTGCTTCACCGAGGCGGCCGTCGGCCCAGCCGTTTTCAGCGGCGGTGCGGTCGGCAAGCCAGGTGAGCGATCGGCGCGCGTGGGCAGCGGTGCGCACAACATCCGTCTGGCGGAACGTGTCGTTAAAGACCTCGAGCGAGAGGGGGCCCGTATATCCGGCCCGCAGTACATGACCGAGAAACGCCGTCAGTGCGAAGTCACCTTCACCAGGAAAGAGCCGGTGGTGGCGGCTCCACGAGAGCACATCCATGTCGAGCGCCGGCGCATCGGCGAGTTGGAGAAAGAAGATCTTCTCGCCGTCGATCTGTTCGATGCCGGCGGGGTCGTGGCCACGAGAGAGAATGTGGAAGCTGTCGAGGCAGGTGCCGAGGTTGGGTCGATCGGCGAGCTGCACAATGCGCCACGCGTGACGGTAGTCAGAGATGTAGCGGCCCCAGGCGAGCGCTTCAAAGGCGAGGCGGATGCCCCGGCTCGCGGCCAGGTCGGCGAGCTGCCCGAGCTGCCGCGCGGCGAGAGCGTCATCGTCGATCGTCGCGGTTGCCGCGTTGCTGCAGACGAGCATGAGGTCGACGCCGAGCCGTTCCATCACATCAAACTTTGCCTCGGCGCGGCGGAGGGTGTCGGCGAAGATGGCGCCATCGACCCCTTCGACGTCGCGGAACGGCTGGTAGAGATCGATGCGCAGCCCAAGGCGATCGCACAGGGCACGGATTTCTTCCGGTGACTCGTAGGACGCGACGAGGTCGGCATCCATGATCTCGACGCCGTCGAAGCCTGCGGCGGCGCAGGCGTGCAGTTTTTCGACGAGGCTTCCGGAGAGGCAGACAGTCGCAATAGAGGTACGCATGCCAACAATGTATCCACCTAGCGCAGCGACGTTCGCAGGAAGCTCAGAATCTCGCCGCGCGGATCCTCACTATCGTCGCGTTTCTGCGGGCGATCGTGTAACGTAGCAAGGTCGGCTCTAGACATCGCGAGTTCTCGCGAATGGGTTTGTAAGTCTTTCGGGCCGGTCTCCGCATCATCAGCTACTCCCTGATGGCCGGCGGAGAAATCACGTATGTGAACGGTCCTGGCCAAAGATTGCCCGGGTTTCCTCAGTAGTGCAGCCAATTCTTGCTGTGCCCTGCCATGCACTTGTTACAACCCGGAAAGAACTATGCCTAAGAGCAACCCTGCGAAGAAATTCGACACCCCGCGCGGCACCGGCGGCCCTAAGTCCGGCAGCCGTAGCCCCAACCACCGCGGCTACAAGGCCGACAGCCCGGCGCCCAAGAAGCGGTGGACTGCGGATGATCGTGCCGTGCGCACTGGTGACCGCCGCCCCACCTCCGACGACCGCCGCCCCGACTGGACGCCCCGCGAGGAGCGCCCGGCCACCGGCCGTGCCCCCTACGGCGAGCGCACCAACCGCACCGAGCGCCCCTCCTATGGCGACCGCGCGGCGCGCACGGAGCGCCCCACCTACAACGACCGACCGGCCCGCACCGAGCGTCCCTCCTACGGCGACCGCCCGCAGCGATCATTCGATGATCGGCCCAAGCGCTCATTCGACGACCGAGCCCCGCGCACGGAGCGTCCCGCCTTTGGTGACCGTCCGGCGCGCACGGAGCGTCCCGCCTACGGTGACCGCCCGGCCCGCACGGAGCGTCCCGCCTACGGTGACCGCCCGGCCCGCACCGAGCGTCCCTCCTACGGCGACCGCCCGCAGCGATCATTCGATGATCGGCCCAAGCGCTCATTCGACGACCGAGCCCCGCGCACGGAGCGTCCCGCCTTTGGTGACCGTCCGGCGCGCACCGAGCGTCCCGCCTACGGTGACCGCCCAGCCCGCACGGAGCGTCCCGCCTACGGTGACCGCCCGGCCCGCACGGAGCGTCCGGCCTACAATGACCGTCCCCGCCCGGCCCGCACCGAGCGTCCGGCCTACAACGACCGTCCCCGCACGGAGCGCACCGAGCGTCCCGCCTACAACCGTGGCGAGCACCGCAGCGAGCGTCCGCAGCGCTCGTTCGACGAGCGGCCCCCGCGTCGCGAGAGCGACCTGTACCCGAGCCGCGACGGCAAGTTCGGCGCGCACGAGGATGTCGTTCTCGAGCGTCTCGAAGCAAAGGTTTTGACGGCCGGCGATGTTGAGGGCAAGACCTTCGGCGACCTCGGCCTCGGCGACAACATCACGCGACAGCTCGCCGCGATGGGTGCCGCAGCGCCGTTCCCGATCCAGGCCGCGACCATCCCCGATGTCCTCGCGGGCAGGGATGTGCTCGGCCGCGGCAAGACCGGCTCTGGCAAGACCATCGCTTTTGGCGCCCCCCTCGTGGAGCGCCTCATGGAGAACAACGGTGGCAAGAAGGTCGGACGCACCGAGGGGCGCAAGCCCCGCGCGCTCATCCTCGCCCCGACCCGTGAGCTGGCGATGCAGATCGACCGCACCGTGCAGCCCATCGCCCGCAGCGTCGGCATGCACACCACGACGATCGTCGGTGGTGTGCCGCAGCAGAAGCAGGTCATGACGCTCCGTCGCGGTGTTGATATTGTCATCGCGACCCCCGGCCGAGTCGAGGACCTCGTCGAGCAGGGCCGTCTCGACCTCAGTGAAGTTGTCATTACGGTGCTTGATGAGGCCGACCACATGTGCGACCTCGGGTTCCTCGAGCCAGTCCAGCGCATCCTCAAGGAGACGAAGAAGGGCGGCCAGAAGCTGCTGTTCTCCGCCACCCTCGATAAGGGTGTCGCCACCCTCGTCAACCAGTTTCTCGTGAACCCGTCAGTGCATGAGGTCGCCGGTGAAGACCAGGCCTCCAGCACGATCGACCACAAGGTGCTCCTCATCGAGCAGCGCGACAAGCGCGCCATCATCGAGCAGCTCGCCGGCGGCGACGGCAAGACCCTGGTCTTCGCCCGCACCCGCGCGTTTGCGGAAGAGCTCGCCGACATGCTCGACGATGCCGGCATCCCGGCCACGTCGCTCCACGGTGACCTCAACCAGTCGCGCCGCACGCGCAACCTTCAGATGCTCACGAGCGGTCGGGTCAACGTGTTGGTGGCGACGGATGTTGCGGCACGCGGCATCCACGTCGATGACATCTCGCTCGTGATCCAGGCCGACCCGCCGGAGGAGTACAAGACGTACCTCCACCGTTCGGGGCGCACGGGTCGCGCCGGCAAGCGCGGCACGGTAGTGACGCTCATCACGCGCACCCGACGTCGTCGTATGGACGAGCTGTTGGGTCGCGCCGAGATCGACGCGAGCACGCACACGGTCAACCCGGGTGACGAGTATCTCGACAGCCTGGCCGCCCTCTAGCGAACCCCACGAAGGCGCTCATCCCTCACGGGGTGGGCGCCTTCGTCGTCTCCTCAAAGCGCACTGGAGGGAACAAACACGGGCGATTCTGGCATTAGTCCCGCTGGGTGGGCCGCTATTACTTGCACGGCGTCATTTCTGATTCGATGTTCAGATCGCGCCGTGGTCAGCGATGACCGCGCGCGGCATCGATGTTCCGCACTTTGGCGGCGGTGGCAGAAACACCCGGAGATCCGGGTATCGCACCGACCAGAGCGCCATCCACGCGACAATACGCAAAGGAGCGAATTGCCTTGAGAGACAATCCAGATCACGTCGATCCGGAGCCGGTGAAGCGCAAGAATGAGTCCCGCATTCTTGTCTTGGCGTCCCGCGTCGACGACGGACTCTCCCGAGTGGAGATGACGCTTGCGGGGATCTTCATGCTTGCAATCTTTGTGGGAGTGCTGCATCAAGTGCTCGGGCGCTATGTCAACGAGCTCAACTGGGCGGGGTCTGGCGAGATTGCACGTTACGCACTCGTCGGCCTGACCTTCATTACGGTTGGCTATCTCATTGCCAAGAACGCCCACATCACTGTCGCGGTGATCGACAATCTCGTCAAAGGGCGCGGATTGACCGTCGTGCGCTTCGTCGCCGCACTGCTATTGGCCCTGATCTGCCTCGGCCTGGTGTGGGAAGCATGGGACCTCTTCAAGGACGGTTTCAGTCGAACGACGACCGTGCTGAGGATCCCGCTCGGCTACATGTTCCTGTTCCCGCTGATTGGCTTCGCCTCGGGTTTTCTGCGGGCCATCATCAAGATTCTGACTGCGCATCGTCCTGAGCAGGATGCAGTTACGTTCGACGAAGTGGAGGCCTGATCATGGCCATTGGCCTCATTGCACTGGCGATCCTTCTCCTTCTGTTCCTGCGCGTCCCCGTGGCCTTTGCGATCATGGGACCGTGCCTCGCATACTTCATGATCAGTGGCTACTCCACGGGGATGGCGCTCAAGGCCGTCTTTGATTCTGTGAACAGTTTCCCCCTTCTTGCGGTCCCGCTGTTCATCTTCGTCGGAGTGATCGCAAACAGGCTCGGCATCGCCGCGCGGCTGTTCGAGTTCGCACTCGCCGCACTGTCTCGTGTTCGAGGAAATCTTGCATACGTGAATGTCGCGACAAGTGTTGGCTTCGCGTGGATGAGCGGTTCCGCGCTTGCCGATGCCGCCGGTCTGGGCAAGGTGCAGGTTCCGGCTATGACGAGGGCAGGCTATCCGTTCCGATTCTCCGCCGGGCTCACAGCATCGTCGGCGCTCATCAGTCCGGTCATGCCGCCGAGCATCCCGGCGGTCATCTTCGCCGCGACGGCAACGGTGTCGACCGGCGCACTCTTCGCCGCTTCGGTCTTTCCTGCCGTGTTGATGGCGCTCGGCTTGTGCGTCTACATCTTCTTCTGGGTGCGTAAGCGCCCCGAGTTTGTGAGTCAGCCTTTCAGCGCCGCTCGACTGGGGCGAGCCTCACTGAGAGTCATCGGCCCGCTGGGCGCTCCGGTCATCATTCTCGGTGGAATCATCGGCGGGCTCTTCACGCCGACCGAAGCGGCTGGAATCGCCGGGCTCTATATGGTGATTCTCGGTCTGATTATGCGCACCATCACGTTTCGGATCCTTTGGGAAGCCACGAAGGAAACTGTGTTCCTTTGCGCGGGCATCATGATCATTATTGGCGCCGCCGGAATGTTGGGCCAGGTGCTCGCGCGCGAGCGCGTCGCCACCTTCGTAGCGGAGTGGATGACCAGCCTGACCGACAACCCGATCATCTTCTTGCTCCTCGTCAACGTGCTGCTCATCATTCTCGGCATGGTCGTCGATGCAACTGCGGTCATCTTGGTGACCGTGCCAGTGCTGTTGCCAGTCGCCGTGACGTTCGGAATCGATCCGATTCACTTCGGCGTGATCATGATCATCAACCTGATGATCGGGCTTTTGACGCCTCCGGTGGGCAGCGTGCTGTATGTGATGAGTTCTGTCACCGCAAAACCCGTCGAAGAGGTCTTCAAAGGTATTCTGCCGTTCCTCGTGCCGCTGGTATCGGTTCTTCTGATCCTCACGTTCTTCCCGGATATCACGATGATCCTGCCGAGGGCACTCGGGCTGAGCGGATAAGCCCAAATTGGGTTGCAAGCGTGCGGAACGTGTGGTCTTGGCACCGTATCGATGAGGGAGTAATTGTGAGCTTGACCACTGAAAGCCATCTCGTGGGTTTGATTGGTAGTGGTGTAACGCAGTCCCTGACTCCGCCCCTGCACGAGCAGGAGGCAGACCGCCTTGGAATCCGTTACCTGTACCGACCCATCGATCTTGACGCCATCGGCAGGACGGGGGATGACGCTGGGGACCTTTTGCGGTGGGGTCGAGATCTGGGATTCACGGCCTTCAACATCACGTTCCCCTGCAAGCAGACCGTGATCTCGGCGCTTGACGAATTGTCTGATGACGCGGAGCGGCTGGCTGCCGTCAACACGGTGGTGGTGCGGGATGGCCGGTTTGTCGGCCACAACACAGATCATTCGGGGTTCGCCTGGGGATTGAAAACAGGCCTTCCCCACGCGGACCTCTCGCGCGTCACCCAGCTCGGCTCGGGGGGTGCGGGTTCTGCGGTCGCCTATGCACTGCTCGGAGCCGGAGCGCAACAGCTGTGGGTGAGCGATATCGATTCGTCACGTGTGACCTCGTTGGTCGGCATCCTCCGCAGGCTCTTTCCCGATCGCGAGATCGAGGCGATCGGGCCTCACGACCTTCACCGGGTGTTGCCCGAGTCGCGGGGTTTGGTCAATGCCACTCCGATCGGGATGCATCACCACCCTGGCATTGCTCTTGATCCGTCGTTCATCCGTGGCGACCTGTGGGTGGCTGATGTCGTCTATCGTCCTATAGAGACGCAACTGGTTCGACTAGCCAAGGAGCGCGGATGCTCCGTGCTTGATGGCGGGTACATGGCAGTCGGCCAGGCGGTGGATACCTTTGAGTGCATTACGGGTGTCACACCGAGTGCGGAGCGTATGCGTGCCCATTTCGTAGATCTCGTGGCTCGCGGGCTTTGATTCACCCAGCTGAGGAATCTGAAGGCGGCTAGTCGCAGGCTCGCAGCAGATACTGCTTTGTCACCGACTTCGACGGGTCACAACGAGTCGCGGGGATGGAGCTGGTGCGCCATCTTCCAAACCATATTCCACCGGTGCGGGCGCTCAGCGTCGGCAGAGAGGTTCTCCAGAGGCCGGTCTCCCACGAGATTGCAATTGTTGCCAATTTCGATCGAGCGGTCTCTCACCCCGAGGCTTCAATCGGAGCCGGCGTGAAGAGGTCGTATAGCAGCCAAGCAGCGGCCTCCCCTCGATCGCGATTCAGACGGTAGCAACGAACCGGCCGAAACGACCAGGCCACTTTCATTACAGCGCTGTCAACGAGGCCGAGCCCCTCGAGTGTTCGCAAGTGGCTTCTCAGACCATTCGGTGAGTATCCGATCTCGGCGGAGAGCCTCGACGCGGAGATGTACTCCACATCCCTCAAAAACTGCAGGACCTCCAACCGCGCGGACGGGATACCGAGGCGGATTGCTAGTCGCATTGCATTGTCAGGTTCCAATTGCTGCCAGCCCATTCAGGTTTCTATACGGAGACGGCGTCGAGAATGCTACGTCCAGCGGCAGCGGCTCTCTTTGCTGCTTCTTCAATAGGCAGCGCAAGGAACTCGGGGTAACTCACTTCGACCATGTGGTTGCGGTTGAACCCGATTCTGTGGAGGGCTTCCACGATGGCGGCAGCGCCGAGTTCCCCATCGCCTGGAAGTCTTCGCGTGGTTCGTGCCTGTGCGAGAAAGTCTGAGTGCACTCTGGGGCCGTCGTTGAGTTGCACCCCTGCGACGTGACGAGGGTTGAGCGTCTCGATCCACTCGACGCCGCCGCCGGTATTGATGAGATGCCAAATGTCGACCATGATGCCGACCCCCATCGAGGCCGAGCGCCGCACCAGCTCGAGCGCGATTTCGTAGCTGCTGATGGCGGACCATGCAAATGCTTCGACCGCGATAGTCACGCCTGTGCCGTCGAGACCGTGGGCAATGCGTCGAAGGTTGTCAGCAGCGATGTCGATGTCGACGTCGCCGCCGGCGAACTCGCCACTCGTTAGGTGGAATCCACCCCATTCTGCCGCGAGTCGCCGCACGAGCGGAAGCCGCGCGAGCGCGTTAGTAGGGTCTGCCGTCGTGGCCCAACCGGAGAGGAACTCTACCTCGGTGACTGTCATCTGGTGACGTCGGATGACGTCAATGGCCTCGTCGATGAGTTCGGGAGACCCCTCCAGCTCGGCGAGGCGCACCCCGACAGAGTCGAAGCCGGCAGCTCGCGCTGCGGCGACGCGACGCTCAAAATCAAAGCGGGGGGGCGCGACGAATCCCGATCCGGAAAGAGTGACAAAGCTCGCTCCCAGGGCGACCCGTGAGGCCGTCATCCGGCGGTGAACGGCGGTGTCGCGTGGCTGTGGAAGGTTGGCGGAACCGGGGTTCCCCATGCCGTGCCGCGACCCCCCGCCTCCGTCGTCCAAGTCACGGTTTCGAAGTCGGGAGTGAAGATGTGAATCCCACCCGTGAAGATCTCGACGCGGTTGCCGCCTGGCTCGATGACGTAAAGAAAGAAGCCCTGCGTGCGGGAATGCTTGGCTGGTCCGAACTCAATCGCGGTGCCGAGTTCCATGAAAGTATCTGCGGCTCGAATCACGTCGAGGTGACTCTCGACTGCGTACGCGAGATGGTGCAGGCGACCGTCGGTGGGTGCAGGCTCTTTTGTGAGCGCGAGGTCATGTGCCTTGGTCATTACACTGAGCCAGGCTCCGACTTCTTCATCCCCAGCAGGCACGAGCCGCTCTCGGAGCTTGAACCCGAGGGTCTCTTGCTGGAAGGCCGATGCGGCCGCCACGTCTGGCACCAGCACGTTGATGTGGTCAATGTGGGCAGCGGCAGCCCCGTGAGGGATGAACTTTTGGGGCTGGTTGGGCAGGTACGGGAGTTCACTCGCGGGTGCGTGATACTTGTCTGTCTCGAAGTAGACCTCCTGCTGCTGCCCACCAACGCCCACATAGCTGTAGGCGAGTCCATGCCCGAGGTCCCCTTCGTGCCAGGTTCCGCTGATGCCGCGCTCCTCAAGGGCGCGCACGCGGCGGTCGAGCGCTTGAGGACTCGTTGTGCGCCATGCCATATGGCCGAGTCCGGGTTGCTCGGATGTCGTGAGTTTGAGTGAGGTGAGCACGTCATCGTTCCACGCGCGAAGGTAGACGGAGTCGATTGTCTCGGCGACGGCGTAGAGGCCGTAGACGTCAACGAAGAACTCGGCGCTCTTCTCAAGATCTGGGGTGAGGAGTTCGACGTGCCCGAGCTGGGCAACGTCGTAGACCGGCTCGGGGTAGTCGAAGGAGTTCTCGTTCACTCCGTTCCGCCTGACTCTTCGAGTTCTGCGATCTCGGCAAGAAATTTGGGAGCGTGGTTCGCAACGCTCACTCCACCGAACAGATAGGCAAGGTCGAGAGTTGCCTGGAGCTCTTCCCAACTTGCCCCGGCCCGGCGCGCGGCCAGGCCGTGCAGTTTGGTGGCATCTTTCAGCTGTACCGCAAGCACGGCGAACAGGATGAGTTGTGCAGTCTTGGGCTCGATGACGTCGTTGTAGCTCACGAGGTTGCGCACGTGCTCCTGCGCAATGAGGAGCTCCGGGTTCGTCTCGCTGAGGTGCTCGAAGCGGGCAGCGACTCGTGGTGGCACGAAGCCCATCAGCTCACGATACGTTTCACGGTAGCGGTCGATCTCTGATTGTTGTTCGGGGGTCGGCATATTCACTCCTGATTATTTCGCGGTGACGGTCAGGGTGCCGAGTGACGTGAACTCGGCTGAGATGGACACGCCGGCGTGGACTTCGACGGCATCGGTCATTCCTCCGGAGAGCACGAGCGATCCGGCCGGGATCGACCGTCCGCGCGCTGCGAGTTGGTTCGCGGCAAGGGCCAGCGCTTCGGCAGGGTGGCCTTGAACAGCTGCCCCAGTCGCAGTGTCGACGACGAGTCCGCCGACTGAAAGCGCCACAGCCTCAAGAGAGAGGTCGAGCTCAGCAGGATCGACGCCACGAGCACCCACGACAAAGAGCGCTGACGACGCGTTATCTGCGACCACATCGGGCAACGCGAATGAGTAGTCGATGTATCGGCTGTCGATGATTTCGAAGCCGGCGTGCACCGTTGCGACGGCGGCAAGGGCAGTCGCGGCGGTGACGCCCGGCCCCCGGAGTTCGCGGCCCATGACAAACACGAGTTCAGGCTCGACGCGCGGATGGACTAGGAGGTCGAGGGGGATCGGGGCGTCAGCGGGGAGCACCATCGCATCGGTCAGCACTGCGAGCAGCGGGGAGGAAATTCCCATGCGCTGCTGCTTGGCTCGCGAAGTGAGGCCCAGTTTCACGCCAACCACCTGCTCGCCGGATGCCACCTTCCGCTCGATAATGGCGTCCTGAATGCGGTAGGCGGTTTCGACATCAAGTCCGGGCCATTCGTCGGTGATCCGACCGCGTTCACTTTGTGTCGCCTCGGCAGCGAGGAGTGCCTCGGCTGCCCGATCGATGGTCCAGTCGCTCATGTCGTTCTCCCGGCGAGCTCATCGCGAAGGCCGATTGCGACGTCGATGATCATGTCTTCCTGTCCGCCGACGTAGCCAGCTTCACCCACCCGTTTGAGCACTTCATACGACGGGACGTTGTAGCGTTCGGCGGCGCGTGCCGCATGCAACAGGAATGAGTTGTACACACCGTAGCGACCCTGGACGATCGCCGAGCGGTCAATGACCGGAAGATGATCTCTGACCAGGGGAACGAGTACTTCGTCGGCGGCAGCGAGAATGGCGGGAACATCTACGCCTGTGGGAATGCCGGCGGCGTCGAAGGCGGTCACGAGGACTTCTGTCGGAGTGTTGCCGGCACCGGCGCCGAGCGCACGGAGACTCCCGTCGATCTGACGAGCTCCCGCATGGTACGCGGCGAGGGAATTCGCGACACCAAGTGACAAGTTCTGGTGGCCGTGGAATCCAACCGCTGCATCGTCGCCGAGTTTTGCAGCGAGCGCGGCGACGCGGGCGTGCGCCCCATCGGGAAGCAACGCGCCTGCCGAGTCGACCACATAGACGCATTCGCAGCCAGCATCTGCCATGATCCTGGCCTGCACTGCAAGCTCTTCCGGCTCGCTACGATGCGAAAGCATCAGGAACCCGACCGTCTCCATTCCTAGTTCGCGGGCTGCCTGGAAGTGCTGGACGCTGACGTCGGCTTCGGTGCAGTGGGTCGCGACCCTCACGAGGCTTGCGCCAGCGTCGTGAGCTTCGCGCATGTCATCAATCGTGCCGAGCCCTGGGAGAAGGAGCACGCCGATCTTCGCGTTCGTGCTCTCTGCGACGGCCACTTTGACAAGTTCGATGTCACGGACCCGGCTGAATCCGTAGTTGAACGAAGATCCGGCAAGACCGTCTCCATGAGTGACCTCGATGACACCGACACCGGCGGCGTCGAGCGCGCGGGTGACCTTTCTGACGTCGTCGGTAGTGAACTGGTGCTGGACGGCGTGGCTGCCGTCCCTGAGGGTCGTGTCGGTGATGCGAACTGCATCGAGTGTCGGAGTCATGCGTTCACCGTCGCTTCTGCCATGAGTTCGCCCACGCGCACTGCGGCCGCAGTCATGATGTCGAGATTTCCAGCCCAGGGCGGGAGGTAGTCGCCGTTGCCAGTGACTTCGAGAAACACAGCAACGCGAGCGTGACCGCCCCAGCGCTCGTCGGGGGCTTCGAACTGTGGGTCGCTCTTCAGCCGGTAGCCGGGAACATACTGCTGAACGTCGGCGACCATCCGATGAATTGATTCCGTGATCGCATCTTCGTCGTGGTCCGCCGGCACGGCTGCGAACACGGTGTCGCGCATAATCATGTCGGGCTTCATGGGGTTGAGCACGATGATCGCCTTGCCGCGTTCGGCGCCGCCCACCGACTGGATAGCGTGTGCTGTTGTTTCGGTGAACTCATCGATGTTTGCGCGTGTTCCCGGGCCAGCCGAGCGGGATGCGATGGATGCGATGATCTCTGCATAGCTGACGGATGTCACCCTGCTGATGGCGGAGACAATGGGGATGGTTGCCTGACCGCCGCACGTGATCATGTTGACGTTGTGTTCGCCCCGGTTCTCACTCAGGTTTACGGCGGGGCACACGAACGGGCCGAGTGCCGCGGGTGTCAGGTCGATAGCGGTAATTCCCGCGTCCCGATAGCGGGGCGCGTTGGCTGCATGGGCTTTCGCCGATGTCGCTTCGAACACGAAGTCGGGCAGCGTTGCCTGAGAGAGCAGCCAGTCAACTCCATCGGAGCTCGCTTCGACCCCGAGTGAACGTGCTCGTGCGAGCCCGTCGGACGCCGGGTCGACGCCGATCATCGTAGTGATCTCGATCGAATTACTTCGCAGGAGTTTGATGAGGAGGTCTGTCCCGATATTGCCGGAACCCACGATCGCCGCGGTCTTTCTCGTCGTGCCTGTTGATGTCATTCTGCACATCTCCTTGTGGTGGTGGGTCGCATCGGTGATCAGGCCGCGAAGGTCGTAGACACAGTCCCGAGGGACGCGAAGGTGGCGCTGATGGTGTCGCCAGGCTGAGCGGTCACCGCGGCGGTAAGTGCTCCTGGCAAGATCACGTCGCCAGCCTCGAGTCCGGTGCCGAACTCTCCGAGCGCGTTGGCGAGCCAAGCGAGAGCGTTGATGGGAGAGCCGAGCACGGCTGCGCCAGCACCTGTCGCCACGATGCTGCCATTACGGTGCATCACGACGCCCGTAGTGCGCAGCTCGAGTTGATCGAGACGGCGGAATGTGGTGCCAAGCACGACTCCACCTGAAGACGCGTTGTCGGCGATCGTGTCGGCGAGGGTGATGCGCCAGTCAACGATTCGGGAGTCGATGATCTCGAGCGATGCGAGCGCGTAGTCGACGGCGGAGAGCGCGTCGGCGATGGTGACACCAGGCCCCCGCAGCGGGCGTCTGAGGACAAAAGCGATCTCCGCCTCGACGCGCGGACTGATGAACGTCCCGGTGGGAATGCTGGTCCCGTGAGTGTGGAACATGTCAGCGAAGAGGTGACCGTAGTCCGGCTGGTCCACTCCCAACTGCCGTTGCATCGCGCGCGACGTGAGGCCGATCTTGTGTCCGCGCACTCGGCGGCCTTCAGCCTTCCACGCATCGACCTGGTGCTGCTGCATCGCGTAGGCATCGGCGACAGTAAGACTTGGGAAGGACTCTGTCGGGGGTGCGACGGGTTCGAGGGTGCGGTAGGCCTCTCTGAGCGACTGGGCCACAGCGGTGTGGGTGGTCGAGTTCATTGGGCTCCTGCCATCTTCTCTGTCGTCGCGGTGGTGCATCGACGAGGTGACCCCGTCGGCACTTCTGATTCTGGGTGGAAGCGCGCGAGGGGCCAAGGCACGTTCCACTGAGTGAGACCGGCCTCGGTTCCGCTTGGTGGCACACCGCCTTGACACCCCCGGAGGGTGATCGGCATCGTGAGCCACGCGCCGTGGGTCGTTCCTCGGCGACAGTCCAATCTCATCCACCCGTGGTTGCTCGTCGTCGTGGCGATCGGCCGCATATGCCTTTTCAAGGAGCACCGCCATGACCGAAATGCCAACCCTTCTCGTGGTTAACGGCCCCAATCTCAATCTGCTCGGTCGGCGCGAACCTGGGCTTTACGGCAGTGACACGCTTCAGGATGTTGAAGACCTCGTGCGCGAAAAGGCGGCCGCCTCGGGCTTCGCAGTCGACTTCTTTCAGAGCAATTGGGAGGGGGCGATCCTCGACCGCCTTCACGAGGCTCGTGGCGTCGCGTCAGGCGTCATCATTAATCCCGCAGGACTCACGACGGTCTCTATTGCGTTGCTCGATACGCTGCTCGCTGTAGAACTGCCGGCCGTCGAGGTTCACGTGACAAACATTCACAAGCGTGAGGAGTTCCGGCACCACTCATTCGTATCAAAGGCGGCAGTTGCCGTAATCGCAGGGGCAGGTATCGCGGGCTACGGGTTCGCGGTCGAAATCCTCGCGAAGCATCTCAAAGCCTGAGGCGCTCTGGGCGCCCTGTCGGCGACTGTTCGTGAAGAGTTCCGAACGGTGGGTTCGCTCCAATTCTGTCAGCGGCAGAAACCTCGGGGCATCGACCGGGCGCCTCGGGCCTTTCCTCGTGGCGAATGGCCCGCCAGGCGAAGGCGGCACCACCCGTTTGCGCGGCGCTCGTTCACTCCCTGCGCTGCAGCCTCAAGTCGATGGTCTCGCCAGACCGCGACGACTCATAAATTGCCAGGATGATCTCGAGCGACTTGACCGCTTCGCGCCCCGTGACGATCGGGTCCCGACCGTCACGGATGGCCTGCACGAAGTCCTCGATCTGGAGCTTGTGGAACGGGACGAGCCGTTGGTGGGTGTCGGCAAGGGGAATATCGAAGGTGCCGCCCTTCTCGTAGAGCGCGGTGTATTCTTCCTCGCCGGGAATGCTCCAGACGTCAGTGAAGCCCACACCCTCGGGAAACTCGGCGAGCCCGGCAGTGCGCCCCTTGCCGTCACTCACCCAGAGTTGCGCACCGAGCCCTGGATTCGACGTCGTGCTGGCTTGGATGGTGGCAAGAGCGCCAGATTCGAACTCGACAATTGCACTCGCGGTGTCTTCGACCTCAATGAAATCTCCGTGCGCAAGGGTGCCAATTCGGCCGCTCACTCGTACCGCCTCTCCCATGTACCACTGGAGGAGGTCAATGAGGTGGATGCACTGATTGATGAGTGCCCCACCGCCTTCGGTATCCCATCTTCCGCGCCAGGGCTCCGAGTAGTACTCCGCATCGCGGTTGAAACGTACCGTCAGGTTCCCCGAAATGGGGCGGCCCAGCCGATCGTCGTCGAGGGCCTCGCGGATTCGCAGCGATGCAGGCCAGAAGCGGCGCTGGAAAAGCACCCCAAAGATCACTCCAGCCTCGTCTGTTGCGGCAATCATGCGGCGCGCTTCATCGAGTTCTACGGCGATGGGCTTCTCGCAGAGCACGTGCAGACCATGGCTGGCGGCCGCGAGCACACCAGCTTCATGAACCGGATGCGGAGTGCAAATGGTGACGGCATCGATCCCGGACGACATCATTTCGTCGATGTCGGTGAAGCGGTTGGGAATGCCGTAGGTGTCGGCGAAGTGCTTCGCGTGTGCGGCATCGATGTCGACAACAGCCGAGACGATCACACCGGGAATCCCCTGCAGTGCTTTCACATGGTTGATGGCGATCTTCCCGCATCCAACGATGCCGATCCGAAGAGGCCGATCGGGGTCTATGGGATTTGCGTTGCGTTCAGGGGTGACGTTCACGGTGACCTCAGCGTCTCTGCGTGTGTTGGCGGTTGCGTCCGTGCAACACAGTGCAGTGCAGCGCGGGTGGTGCCAATTGTTTCGCCGCTCACCAGCTGGGGCAATATGGGGTTCCGCTGGATGGGACCCCCTAGTGGTAGCCGCGTCCTGACAGCCGTCGCGAAAGTACAAGCGCGGCGGTGTGAACAGCTGGACCGAGCCGGCGAACATCGAGCGAGTCGACCCGGCCGGAGACCGAAATGGCTGCGATCGGCTCTTGGGAGGACGAAAGTATGGGGCTGGCGACGCAGGCGAGCCCTGGCGCCGACTCCTCGCTTTCGTAGGCAAGTCCGGTCAGGCGGACTGCCTGGAGTTGCTCGTGCAGTCTCGTGGGATCCGTGATGGTGCGTGCTGTGAGGGGAGCGAGCCCTGCGTTCTCGAACTTCTTCACTGTGTCGGGCGCGGAATATGCCAGCATCGCCTTTCCCAGGCCTGTGGCATGCGCGGGAAGTCGACCGCCTACGCGAGAGGGGAGTTTCACGGAGTTGCGACCGCGCAGGATCGCCAGATAGACGATCTCTCCCCCCTCGAAGACACCCAGGTGGACGGTCTCGCCGGTCGCATCCCGAAGGTCGGACATGATGGGCAAGGCGACACTGCGCAGCTCCTTTGGCTTTCCTGCCATCTGGCCCAGCTCGAACAATCGAAGGCCCAGACGGATGGCATTCCCTTCTCGTTCGAGATAGCGCTGGCCGACGAGATCGGAGACAAGACGCGAGGCCGTCGACTTAGGAAGGTTGGCCCGGCGAGCGAGCTCGGAAATCGTGAGGGAGCTGTCTTCGATCTTGAACGCCTCCAGGATTGCCGTGATTCGGCCCAGCACTGACACGGACGTGTTCCACTCAGCGGTTCGCATGGTTGCATTATCGGTTCACTGGTCAGGAGTATGCAAGTGTGCTCGGCACCCGCAGGGCATGCTCTACCGGATTGACAATGAGGTCTACGGTGGCGGCAAGCTCGCCCTCGCCAGGTCTTCATGTCATTCTTCGGGACTCGTAGTACCAGAAGAAATGAGACAGCAGATGCACAGCGCACACCACAGGCGAGGCCGCCTCGCTGCAGTCATAGCCCTACCGGCCGCATTCGTCCTCCTCGCAGGGTGCTCCACAGACGCCGGGGGCGGGGAGGACTCCACCGTGACCCTAAGGATTGCGACCTCCCAACCAGAAACGACTCCGAATTACTTCTGCGGCGTCGAACTCCTCAAAGAGCGACTCGAGGACGCCGATGTTGGTATCGAGGTACAGCTCTTCCCTTCAAGCCAGCTCGGCCCCGATACTGAACGCTTCGCCGCGGTGCAGGCCGGCGACATTGACATCGACCTCCAGGGCGGCTCAGGGTTGAGCACCTCCTATTCCCCCATCGGAGTCATGGATGCCGCCTACATCTTCGACGATGTAGACCATGCGTTTGAGTGGCTCGATGAAGCGGGCCCGGCATTCTTCGAGAAGTTCGGCGAAGCGACCGACACGACCATCGTCGATGCGTGGCTCTTCGGTACCCGGACGTTCACGGCGACGGCCCCGATCAGCCACCCTGACGACCTGGCGAACCTCCAGATCCGCTTCCCAGACTCGCCGCAGTTCCTTGCGAATGCCGAGGCTCTCGGCGCAAACCCGGTCACAGTGGCATCCGAAGAGGTTTACGTGGCACTGCAGCAGGGAATCGCGCAGGGGCAGGAAAACCCCATCCCCGCGACCCACGCGCAAAGCTATGACGAGATCCTGAAGTACGTCAGCCTCAACAATCATCAGATCGGAACTCACTACGTCGTCGTGTCCAACAAGACGCTAGACAAGATGAATGATGAGCAAAAGGATCTCTTGTTTGAGACCATCCACGAGATTCGCCCAGAGAACCGCGAGTGCGTCGAAGCCGAGACTAACGAGATCCTCGACGAATACCGTGCGAGCGATGAGTTCACCGTCGTAGAAGAGGACGAGGTGGACAAGGAAGCCTTCATCGAAAAGGCCGAAGAGTTCTTCCTTGACCACTACACCGGTGAAGAGCTCGAGCTGTATAAGAGCATTCGTGCGATGCGTGAGTAGTTTCAGCGATAGGCCGGATGTACGTCTGGCATAACCAGGGTGGGGTCGATGGGTCGGCCCCACCTTTGCTGTTCCACCGACTGCAGATCCACCCGCGCCGCGCCAGCCGATGAGGCCGGTCACTCCGCCCGCGAGAGGTCACGTTCTGCCCCATGAGTGGAGCTATGGCGCACAATTTGACCTCTCGCGGGGCGCGCGAGTCAGAGCTACGCGAGCGCGAGCATCCCTGCCGCTGCGACCGCAAGTGCGAGACCGAGCCACTGCACGCGGGTGAGCCGTTCGCCGAGCACGATGGCGGCAAGGATGATGGTGCCGGCCGGATACATGGCGGTGAGCACCGCCATGACGCTGAGGTCGCCGAGGCGCAGTCCGAGCAGCAGCAGCGCATTGGCGGCCGCATCGAGCACGCCGCAGGCGAGCGCGAACGTGAGCCCAGAGCGCCACGGATGCATCGAATGGGTTTCGGCAATGACGTCCGATGGCTCAGTAATGGGCGCGGGTGCAGGTGCGGGTGTGGCCGCGGATGCCGGTGCTGGCGCGGCGAGCACACTGCGGCGCCGCGCGGCAACGATGGCAAGCACGGCGACGACCGTGAACATGATGGTCGCGTTGACGGCACGGTTGGCGAGGAGGGGCACGAGCCCCGAGTCATCCGGGGTCAGGTCGATGAGGATGAGAAAGACGCCGATGAGCGCGCCGGAGCCGACCGCCATGAGGAGGGCCCGGCCGCTTGGCCGCACGGCATTCTTTTCGGGGACGACCCCCACGAGCACGACCGCGACGAGGGCGAGCCCGAGCGCGACATAGCCGATCGGCGCGAGCCGTTCACCGCTCGCCAGCCCCACCGTCATCGGCACGATCGCCGAGACGAGCGCGGTGAGGGGCGAAAGGATGCTCATGGGCCCGATCGCGAGGCACGCATAGAGCAGCACGATGGCCCCGGCGCCGGTGATGCCGGAGAGCCCGCCGAGGAGCACTGCGTTCGCCGACCACACCCCACCGATGATGGGGAGCGCGAGCAGCAACACGACGAGCCCGCTGAGGGCCGCGATGGCCGTGACCCTGATGCTGCTCATCCTTCTGGAGGCGATCCCGCCGAGAAAGTCGGCGGCGCCGTAGAGGAGGGCGCCGGCAAGTCCGACGATGGCGGTAAGCATGGGTCAACGGTAGTGCGCACGTGTCGGCGGGATGAACGCTCGATGACAGCAACAAATGAGCACTTGGCATGAACGATGTCCCCCGCTATCGTCTCCCGTGTCCCCCAAATGGGGGAATGAGCCTGCGCGTTCCGATTGTGTGACGCGCGCGACCTGGAGACGCAAATGCAGCAGCCTGCCGACTCGGCCCCAGCATCCGCAGCACGACGAATGAGACGGGGCAGGCTCGCAGCAGTCGCCTCACTCAGCGCCCTCACGCTTCTGTTCTCCGGCCTCGGGGCGACGGGTGCGAGCGCCGCTGAGGTCACCCACACGATCGCCGACGTGCAGGGCACGGGCGCGACGACCCCGCTCGCGGGCCAGACGGTCACGGTCGAGGGTGTTGTGACCGCTGACTATCGCGGCACGTCCGGCTACCGCGGCATGGTCATTCAGACGCAGGGCTCCGGCGGGGCGACGGATGCCACGCCCGGTGCCTCTGACGGAATCTTCGTGTACCTCGCCAACGCCAACCCCGCCGTCGCCATCGGTGACCTCGTGCGGGTGACCGGGCCGGCGAGCGAGTATTTCAACCAGACGCAGATCAGCGCCACGACGGTCGCCGCGACCGAACTCGTTGAGGCCGCGGTCGGTGTTCCAGAGGCGACGCCACTGCCCGACACGGTCGTTGGAGACGCTCGGGAGGCATACGAGAGCCAGCTTGTAACTCCCACTGGTAGTTACGTGCTGAGCTCGAGCCACCAACTCTACAACTACGGCACGCTCTGGCTCAATGCGGGTGACCTTGCGGTGAAGAGCACCGAGACGACGGATGCCGGGGCTGCGGCCGACGCGATCGCGGCAGAGAATCGGGCCAACCGAATCCTGCTCGACGACGGCTACAGCATCCAGGTGAGCAACTCCGCGCACCAGGGTGACCAGCCGTATTTCACCGCCGACCAGGTGGTGCGCAATGGCGACGCTGTGACCTTCGAAACCCCCTACATTCTGAGCTACGGTTTCGATGACTGGCGCCTGCAGCCCACGACGCCGCTCACCGATGCGAGCCCGGCGTCTGCGAAGCCGACGTTCACGACCACGAACCCTCGCCCCACCGAGGCTCCGGCCGTCGGCGGCGACTTCCAGGTCGGCAGCTTTAACGTCTTCAACTACTTCACGACCTTCACCTCGGTGAATTCGAACGCCCGCGGTGCGAGCACCCAGGCGGCCTTCGACATCCAGAAATCGAAGATCGTCACGGCGATCAACGGCCTCGGTGCCGATGTCGTCGCCCTGCAGGAGATTGAGAACTCGGTCAAACTCGGCGAAGAACTCGATGAGGCGCTTGCCGACCTCGTCGCGGGACTCAACGCCGAGGCAGGTGCCGGCACGTGGGATTACGTGGCGACCCCGAGCGAACTCGCCGACCCCGCCCTCGGGGATTACATCTCGAACGCCATCATCTACAAGCCGGCCGTCGTGTCGACGGTGGGCGAGAGCTTCACCGATGTTGACGCCGTGTGGGACATCTCCCGCAAGCCGATCGCGCAGACCTTCGAGTCGCTCGACACGGGCAAGGTCTTCACGGTCATCGCGAACCACTTCAAGTCAAAGAGTGGTGACGGCGACGAGCCGGCCGACGGTCAGGGGCACTTCAACGCGGAGCGCACCGCAACGGCGGAGCGCCTGACAACCATGGTCGATGCGATCGCCGCCGACCCGGAGAAGTCCGAGGATGTCTTCCTCATCGGTGACTTCAACGCGTACTCGCAAGAAGATCCCATGCAGGTCTTCGCGGATGCCGGCTATGTCGACCTGCTCGACTCCCTCACGGACGGGCAGTACACCTACACGTTCGACGGTGAGCAGGGCTCGCTCGACCACATCGTCGCAACACCGTCACTCGCGGAGTATGTAACGGGTGCGGGTGCCTGGGCGATCAACTCCTCCGAGTGGTCGGATCGCGGCTACGCCTACGGTGCGACCGAGGCCGGCACGGTGTATCGCTCGAGCGACCACGACCCACTTGTCGTCGGTGTCAGCAGCGAGATTGCTCCCGTCGAGATCGACATTCTCACGATCAACGACTTCCACGGTCGTCTCGGGCAGGCCGCCCAGCTCGGCGGCATGGTCGACTCGTACCGAGCCGAGAACGCGAACACCGCGTTTGTGAGCGCGGGTGACCTCATCGGCGCCTCCACGTTCGACTCGTTCATCCAGAACGACCAGCCGACCATCGATGTGATGAATGAGATCGGTCTCGATGCGAGCGCCCTCGGCAACCACGAGTTCGATCAGGGTCGGGCAGATGTCGATGACCGCGTGCTCGTTGAAGCCGACTGGCCGTACCTCGCCGCGAACATCTACGACACCGCAACCGGTGAGCCCGCGTACGAGGAGTTCTTCGTGCAGGACTTCGACGGCGTGAGTGTCGGCTACATCGGCGCCATGACGGAGGACCTGCCAGAGCTCGTGAGCCCCACCGGCATCGAAACGCTCGAGGTGCGTCCCGTCGTTGACGAGGTGAACCGGGTTGCCGAGCTCCTCACCGACGGTGACGAGAGCAATGGCGAGGCCGATGTGCTTGTGCTGCTCGTGCATGAAGGGGCCGCGACATCCGATATCGCATCATCGACGGATGATTCGGCCTTCGGTCAGATCGTCACCGATGTGAGCCCCGAGGTGTCGGTGATCCTCTCTGGTCACACGCACATGATCTACGCCCACGAGGTGCCGATCGATGGCATGGACCAGCCACGACTCGTGGTTGCCGCTGGCGAGTACGGCGCGAACTTCGGGCACGTCGACCTCACGGTCGACGCGACGACGGGCGAGATCATCACGCAAAGCGCTGAGGTGCTGCCGCTGAGTGGGTACACCCCAGACCCGGAGGTCGCGGCGATCGTCGCGGCGGCCGAGGAGGTCGCCGATGAGCTTGGTTCCGTGAGTGTCGGCGAGATCGAGGACTCGATGTATCGCGCGGTGCAGTCGGGCGGCTCTGAGAACCGTGGTGGCGAGTCGACGCTCGGCAACTTCGTCGCCGACGTGCAGCTGTGGGCGACGAGTGATTCCGGCGCGGAGATCGCCTTCATGAACCCGGGCGGCCTGCGCGCCGACCTGGTCTATGAGTCGAGCGGTGATGGCGACCCAGACGGCAATGTCACCTACGCGGAGGCGGCCGCCGTGCAGCCGTTCGCGAACACGCTCGTGACGATGGATCTCACGGGTGACCAGGTGCGGCAGGTGCTCGAGGAGCAGTGGCAGCCGGAGGGCGCGAGCCGACCGTTCCTCAAGCTCGGTGTCTCGGCGACGCTCGAGTACACCTACGACCCGACGGCGCCGGTCGGCAGCCGCGTCACCTCCATCACGGTGGCGGGCGAGCCGATCGACCCGAACGCGACGTACCGGGTGGTGGCCAACTCGTTCCTCGCGGGCGGTGGCGACAACTTCGCCACCCTCGCGGAGGGCACCGACAAGGCAGACTCGGGTCAGATCGACCTCGCCGCCATGGTCGCGTACTTCGAAGAGACCCCGGTGGTCGGGGTTGACTACGAACAGCGCTCCGTTGGCGTCACCTTCTCGGCCCCCGGCCCGTACACGGCCGGCGACCAGGTCGACCTTTCGCTGAGCTCGCTGCTGTTCAGCCGCGGCGGTCCAGCGGATGCCACGGTCGAGGTTTCGCTCGATGGCACGGTGCTCGGCTCGGCGGCAATCGACCCGACCATCGTCGACACCACCGACGAGCAGGGGCGCGCAACGGTGTCCATCGTGATTCCTCAAGGGCTCGACGGTGAGCAGCTGCTCACTGTGACGGTGCCTGAGACGGGCACGACGGTGACAGTGCCGATCGTCGTCGAAGGGTCGGCCGAGGCCGAGGCCATCGAGTCGACGAAGGCACCGCGCATCACGGGTGCCGTGCGAGTCGGCAAGACGGTGAACGTCAATGTGGGTCAGTGGAGCGAGTCGGGCCTCGAGTTCGCCTACCAGTGGAACCGCGACGGCGAGCCCATCGACGGCGCCACCTCCCGCAACTACCGCATCGTGCAGGCGGATGCCGGCAGTGACCTCAGCGTCACGGTCACCGCCTCGAAGGATGGCTTCACCGATGGTGTCGCCACCTCTGGGGAGCGCGAGGTGAAGTCGACCCCGCGTGGCTTCTTCGGTGCGATTGCGGCAGCCATCGAGGATGCGCTCGCCGAGTTGCTCGACCTGCTGGCGTGGCTGTTCGGCTAGGCACAGCGCAAACCACACATCGAAACCCCGGCGGCGGCCGGCTTCCCCCACAGGAGGCCGGCCGCTGCCGCGCGTGTGGGCGTTACCGCGGGCGCTCTGAGAACGCGGCGACGGAGTCTGCAACCTCCCGAGCGAACGGCGCATCGACCTCACGTGCAGCGTCCGCGAACGCCTGGGCGACACCATCCCGGATCTCGTCGACCCGATGCTCGGCCCAGTCCTTGTCGAGCGACAGCCTGCGGGCCGCCTCCACGAGCGCGCGCTTCGAGATCGCCTCGAAGCGATACTCGTCACCGATCTTCATCGCGCTCTTCAGCGGGGAGGTCGCCGAATAGGGCGCATGCGTCCCGAGGTCGTATAGGGGTGCCAACGTGACCTGTCGCTGGTGCAGCAGCAGGGAGTAGTTCTTCGCATGAGCGTCGGTGCAGGCGGATGTCACGGCGAAGACGAGTGCACCGAAAAACTGTTCCCGTGCGAACCGTCTGGCCTCGAGCTCAGGAATGGAATCCCTGAAGAGATCGGCGATGTGCGCCACGCCCGGGCCACCGTCACTCTGGTACTTCTTGGTCGGCGGCACCGAGAGGGCTTGGCAGACATCCTCCTGGTGCAGTCTCGCCCAGCGCCCGTTGACGAGGTCCCGGTCGTAGCGACGAGCGACGAAGACGTGATCGCCGGCACCGGTCACCAGCAGATGGTGGTCGGCGACGACGAGTCCGAGTCGTTCGGCGGCCCCCATGGTGACGTGTTCGTTGACGTCATGATCGGCGTATGGCGCGATCGCCGGTTTGAGGATGTGAGTGGTCGGTGTCGAATCGTGCGGCAACCCCCACGTCCCGTCATCGAACCTGAACAGCGCCGTTTTCGGCTGTGCGCCGGGGAGGCTCCACAGCGCCTCCATGCCGGTGCGGGTGCCCCACGTCTCGGAGTGCTCAACGATGTCGCGGATCATCGCCGAGAACCGCGTCTCGCTGAGATGCTCGACGTCGCCGCGGCGTACGGCAGCGTCGGAGGAGCTCGCCCCGGCTGGCAGGAGCTGGATGGCGCCTGCGGCGTCGCGCCCGATATGTGTGAGAAGCGCGAACGCATTGGTCGAAGTGCGGTACTCGGCTGCGAGTCGCGCGAGGCGTGCCTCGTTGTCGGGAAGCAGGCCCATGAGAAACGGCATCACCGCACGGGAGGGGTGGCGCTCACGCGTGAGCGGCATCGACAGCGACAGGGGCGTTGCGGTCTCACTCTGTCGATACTCGGCGTCGTAGCTGAACGTCGTGCTGCCCTGTGGAGACTGCCGCACGACGCCGGCGAGCGTGCCGTCCATGTAGGCCAGGAGCTCTTTGTCAGGCATCGTCGTCGTTGACGTCGAATGCGAGGTCGAGGACCGAGAGCACGTCGAGCACCCTGCCGAGCGGCACTGTGGATTTGCCCTGCTCGAACCGCACAAGCCACTCTCTCGTGACGGAGGCGCGGTTCGCCACATCCTGCTGGGTGAGGCCGCGGCTCTCCCGACGGTCTCGCACGAGACCTCCGAGCTCTCGCACTGTGTGTATGCGCATGATGCCTCCTGCTGTCGTGTGCGCGTGCGCGCATATTCATAATTGTGCGCGATCACGCACATTCTGTAAAGTGCGCGTTCGCGCACACTTCGGGCGGCGGATCACCTCCGTGCCGAACACGCAGATCCAGGTTTCTGACACCACGCCCGCACCTGGTGCGAGCACCACCGTCAGCAGTTGTCGTTTGCGCACAGCGCGTAACCTCTTTGGTCACATCCAGCACACGAAGTTAGGGTGAGTACCTACCCACCCCTTCGAAGGAAGCAGCGAATCATGGGCCGTATCTACGACAACGTCACCGATCTCATCGGCAACACCCCGCTTGTGCGGCTCAACCGCGTCACCGAGGGAGTCGGCGCCACCGTGCTGGCGAAGCTCGAGTTCTACAGCCCGGCCAACAGTGTGAAAGACCGCATCGGCGCGGCGATCATCGATGCGGCCGAAGCATCCGGAGCATTGAAGCCCGGCGGCACGATCGTTGAGGGCACCAGTGGCAACACCGGCATCGCGCTCGCCATGGTCGGTGCGGCGCGCGGCTACAAGGTCATCATTACGATGCCGGAGACGATGAGCAAGGAGCGTCGCAGCGTCATCCGCGCCTTCGGTGCCGAGATTGTGCTCACCCCCGGCTCCGAGGGCATGAAGGGTGCCGTGTCGAAGGCGCAGGAGATTGTCGCCGAAACCGAGAATGCGATCTGGGCTGACCAGTTCGGCAACCCGGCCAACCCGGCGATTCACCGTGCCACGACGGGTGAAGAGATTTGGGCCGACACCGACGGCAACATCGACATCTTTGTCGCCGGCATCGGCACCGGTGGCACCATCACGGGTGCTGGTGGCCTGCTCAAGGAGCGCAAGCCCGGCATCCAGGTCATCGGCGTTGAGCCGATCGACTCGCCGATCCTCACGCAGGGCACCCCTGGCCCGCACAAGATTCAGGGCATCGGCGCAAACTTCATCCCCGACGTGCTCGACCGCGACGTCTATGACGAGATCATCGACGTCACGCTCGATGAGTCCCTCGACCTCGCGCGCCGCCTCGCCACCGAGGAGGGCATCCTCACGGGCATCTCGTCTGGCGCGATCGTCAGCGCGGCGCTGCAGGTGGCCGCGCGCCCAGAGAACGCCGGCAAGACCATCGTCGCCGTGATCTGCGACTTCGGCGAGCGGTACCTCTCCACCATTCTGTTCGAGCACCTGCAGGACTAGGTGGCCCTTACGCCTGGCGAGCTCGCCTCGCCGGTTGAGCGCGCTTCGCCGGTTGAGCTTGCCTCGCCGGTTGAGCTTGTCGAAACCCTCCGCGGCAGGGCGACGGTATGAGCATCGTCGCCCGCATCCGCGAAGACCTTGCCGCCGCGCGGTTGCGCGACCCCGCCGCCCGCAGCAACGCCGAAGTCTTCTGGCTCTACTCCGGCGTGCACGCGATCTGGTGGTATCGCATCGCCAACCGGCTGTGGCGGTGGCGGTGGCGCTTCATCGCGCGCGCCGTCTCGCAGTTGGCCCGCTTCATCACGGGTGTTGAGATCCATCCCGGCGCGACGATCGGGCGTCGATTCTTCATCGACCACGGCATGGGTGTCGTCATTGGTGAGACCGCGGAGCTCGGCGACGACGTCATGCTCTATCACGGCGTGACGCTGGGTGGGCGCTCGTCGAACAGGGTGAAGCGGCATCCGACGCTCGGTGACCATGTCACGATCGGTGCCGGCGCGGCCGTGCTCGGGCCAGTCACGCTTGGTGCTGGCTGCGTTGTCGGGGCACACTCGGTCGTTTTGGCGGATGCTCCGGAGCGTTCCCTCCTCGTCGGCAGCCCCGCCGTCGCCCGCCCCATCAAAGACGAGCACGAGTTCGACGCCCAGTTCTTTGAGGGCCCTGGGTACTACACGATCTGACGCGGCAACCGCCCACCCACCTCGCAGTCGGGCATTCGTAAGATGATGAGCATGCCACCACCCGACGGCGACACGCCCCCAGCACCAGCACCAGCACCAGCACCAGCACCAGCGCCCGAACTCGCACCAGCGAAAGCGCCGGCACCCGCGCAGGCCTTCCCGTTCCACCGCCTCAACCGCTCCTGGTCGCAGGCGACGTGGTGGAAGCCGCTCATCACCGGCCTCATCGCGCTCGCCTTCTACATTGTGTTCACGGTCATGCTGGTGATCGTCGCGTTCCTTGTCGCGGCGGTCGAGCCCACCGCCTGGGCCGCGTTCGAGCGACTCCTGGCCGACGGTGTCATCGACATGTCGCAGCCGTTCATCCTCGCGTTCTCGCTTGCGTCGGTCGCCCTCATGCTGCCAGCGCTGCTGCTGGCAACGCTCATCATGGGTCCGCGCCCGCTCGGTTTGCTCTCGTCGGTCACTGGCCGCCTGCGATGGGGATGGATGCTTCGCCTCGCCGCGCCCGCGGCCGCCGTGTTCCTCGTGCTGTTCGGGGTGTACGTGTTCGTGCTTCCGCTGGTGTTCGGCGAGCCGATGCCGATGCCGTCGTGGGGGCCGGATTCGGCGGCGCTCATCGCGGTGACGCTGCTGCTGGTGCCGGTGCAGGCGACGGCGGAGGAGTACGTGTTCCGCGGCTACTTGATGCAGCTGATCGGCTCGTGGCTGAAGCATCCGGCGTGGGCGATTCTTTTGCCGGTGCCGCTGTTTATGGCCGGCCATCTCTATGACATGTGGGGGCTCATCGATGTCGGGGTGTTCGCGGTGTTCGCGGGGTGGATCACCTGGCGCACCGGCGGGCTCGAGGCGGCGATTGTGGCGCATGTCATCAACAACGTGCTGATTTTTGTGCTCAGCGCCGTCGGGCTGGTCGATGCGACGGCGACCGAGGGCAGCCCGGTCGGTGTCGCCGTGACGCTCATCACCGTGAGTGTGTTCAGTTGGTGGGTGCTTGCCCTGCAGCGCCGGCACGGCGTCGTGCGCGAACGCCTTGTCGATGCGCAACTGTAAAGCGCCGCTCGGTTTGTAGATAGTCGACAGCGGCGGGCCGGATGCTCGGCCCTGCGTTTATAGCCCGCTCACGGCGAACTTCGCACGCCCGGCGCGCATGCCTAGCGTGGTGGCAACGCACGCAGTCCCGCAGTCCCGTTCGGAGGGCCCCCATGGTCGACATCGCTAGCAGCACTTCTATAGTTCCGCCCGCCCCCACCGACGAGCCCGCACGCGCGCTCGAGGCACAGGTCGACGCGAACCTCGAAGAGACTTCGGGGGAGGCATCCGTCGATGTGGCGTCGCTCGGTCGCGTGTTGCTCGGCTCGTGGGCTGACGTGCGGCTGCTGTCGCGCAACGCGATGGAAGACCCGCAGTTTCACCGGGTCGACAACCTCACGATGGAGGATCACCGTGAGCGTGCGCTCGGCCAGCTGAAGACGCTCGCCGACAGCGGGCGGGTGCACCGGGCGTTCCCGAAATCTGTTGGCGGTTCTGAAGACCACGGCGGCAGCATCGCCTCATTCGAGGAGCTCATCCTCGGCGACCCGTCGATGCAGATCAAGGCGGGCGTGCAGTGGGGCCTCTTCGGTTCTGCGATCCTGCACCTCGGCACGCAGCACCACCACGAGACCTTCTTGCCCGGCGTGCTCTCGATGGAGACCCCCGGCATCTACGCCATGACGGAGACGGGCCACGGTTCGGATGTCGATGCCGTCGGCACGACGGCGACCTACGATGCGGCGGCCGAGGAATTCGTGATCAACACACCGTTCCGGGGTGCGTGGAAGGACTACCTCGGCAACGCCGCGAAGCACGGTATCGCGGCGGTCGTGTTTGCCCAGCTCATTACGAAGGGCGTCAATCACGGCGTGCACGCGTTCTACGTTCCGGTGCGCAGCGCAGACGGCGAATTTTTGCCCGGCATCGGCGGCGAGGACGACGGCTATAAGGGTGGTCTCAACGGCATCGACAATGGCCGCCTGCACTTCACGGAGGTGCGCATCCCTCGCACCAACCTGTTGAACAAGTACGGCGATGTCGCGGTCGATGGCACCTACAGCTCCCCCATCGACAGCCCCGGCCGCCGGTTCTTCACGATGCTCGGCACTCTCGTGCAGGGCCGTGTCTCGCTCGATGGTGCCGCGACGCATGGCGCCGCCATGGGCCTCACGATCGCGATTACCTACGGCAATCAGCGTCGCCAGTTTGCTGGTGGCGACGGTGAGGAGCAGGTGCTGCTCGACTACGGTCGCCACCAGCGTCGCCTGCTGCCGCTGCTCGCGACCACGTATGCGCAGTATTTTGCGCACGACGAGTTTTTGCTGCAGTTCGACAGCGTCTTCAGCGGCAAGGGTGACACCCCCGAGGCCCGTGAAGATCTCGAGACGCTCGCCGCCGGGCTCAAGCCGCTGTCGACGTGGCACGCGCTTGACGCACTCCAGGAGGCGCGTGAGGCGACCGGCGGCGCCGGCTTCCTCGCCGAGAACCGCATCACGGGCCTTCGCAGCGACCTCGACATCTATGCGACGTTCGAGGGCGACAACACGGTGCTCCTGCAGCTTGTCGCGAAGCGCCTGCTTGCCGACTACGCCAAGCAGTTCAAGGGGGCGGATGCTGGCACTCTCGCTCGCTATGCGATCGGGCAGACCGCTGGGCGCGTGTTCCATGACAGCGGGCTGCGGCGTCTCGCCCAGACGGTGCGGGACTTCGGGTCGACCGCCCGCTCCGTGAGCGAGGTCCGCGACACCGAGGTGCAACGCGAGCTGCTCACCGACCGGGTCGAATCGATGATTGCTGAGGTGGCGCAGAAGCTGCGACCCGCTTCGAAGCTGCCCGCGGCCGAAGCACAGGCGCTGTTCAATACGCACCAGAATGCGCTCATCGAGGCTGCCCGTGCCCACGGCGAGCTGCTCCAGTGGGAGGCCTTCACGAGGGCGGTCGAGGCGATTGAAGACGATGGCACGCGTCAGGTGCTCGTGTGGCTGCACGATGTGTTCGGGCTTGGGCTCATCGAGAAGAACCTCGCGTGGTATCTCATGCGTGGTCGTCTTTCGCCGCAGCGCGCACAGGCGGTGTCGGCCTACATCGATCGCCTCTTGAAGCGGCTGCGCCCTCACGCGCAGGATCTCGTCGATGCGTTCGGTTTCACGCCTGCGCACCTGCGGGCGGCGATTGCCTCCGGTGCCGAGCTCGAGCGCCAGGAGGAGGCACGCAACTACTTCACAACGCTGCGGGCATCTGGCGATGCTCCCGTGCACGAGAAAGACCTCAAGAAGGCCAAGAAGCGCCGCTAGCCGTTCACGAATGTCAGGGGTTGGCGGTAATTTCGCGCGCATGAGCGAGACGTACGGCAGGATCCTGTTCGACACGGCAACGACGATCAACGGATTGATCGCCGACGAGCAGAATTCGCTCGCCTGGCTCTTTGCGGTCGATGGCGGCGACCATCCCGACGAGGGGCTATTCCCGAGCGGCGCCACCGTCATGGTGGAGGGATCGACGACGTACCAGTGGTTGCTCGACGAATCCGACCTGCTGGCACACCCTGAGAAGTGGGGCGAGTTCTACGGCGAGAAGCCTGTGTTCGTGATGACGAGCCGGGAGCTGCCGGTGCCAGAGGGTGCGAACGTGCAGTTCCGTTCGGGCTCGGTCGCCGAGCTCTTGCCGGAGCTTCGCGCGGCTGCCGGTGGCGGTGACATCTGGGTCGTTGGCGGCGGTGACCTCGCCGGCCAGTTTCTCGATGCCGGTGTGCTCGACGAGATTGCACTGTCGGTCGCTCCCGTCGCCCTCACCGGTGGTGCGCCCGTGTTTCCCCGCCGCATCGAGTCCGATCGGCTCCGGCTCGAGAGTGCCGACAAGGTGGGCCAGTTCGCACGGCTCGTCTACTCGGTGAAACCTGCTGGTTGAGCAGAGCGGCTGTGCACAGGACTTCCGCACCGCGTGCCGCAGCTAGCCTTGAGCGTATGACCCAGGTGACCACTCCCGACGCGGCACTTGCGGTGCTCGGCCGCGTCTTCGGGTATGACGCGTTCCGTGGCGACCAGGCCGAGATCATCCAGCACGTTGTCGGTGGTGGCGATGCGCTTGTGCTCATGCCCACGGGTGGCGGCAAGTCCCTGTGCTACCAGGTGCCCGCGCTCGTGCGCGACGGCACCGGTGTGGTGATCTCGCCACTCATCGCGCTCATGCAAGACCAGGTCGATGCGCTCGCCGCGAATGGTGTGCGCGCGGAGTTCCTCAACTCGACACAGGATGCTGCGGAGCGGCGCAGGGTCGAGGCGGCGTTCATCGCGGGCGAGATCGATCTGCTCTATCTCGCTCCGGAGCGGCTCGCGCTCGAGTCGACCGTTTCACTGTTCGACCGAGCCCCGATCGCCCTGTTCGCGATCGATGAGGCGCACTGTGTGGCGCAGTGGGGTCACGACTTCCGCCCCGACTACCTGCGGTTGTCGATGCTGCACGAGCGGTGGCCGGCCGTGCCCCGCATTGCGCTCACCGCCACGGCGACCCGCCAGACGCACGCCGAGATCGCCGAGCGACTGCAGCTCGCCGATGCGCGTCATTTCGTGGCGAGCTTCGACCGGCCGAACATCCAGTACCGCATTGCACCGAAGGAGCAGCCGCAGAAGCAGCTGCTCGACCTCATCCGCACGGAGCATCCGGATGCCGCGGGCATCGTCTATTGCCTGTCGCGCGCCTCGGTCGAGAAGACAGCGGATCTGCTCGTCGCCAACGGCGTGCCTGCGTTGCCGTATCACGCGGGCCTGCCGGCGGAGGTACGGGCGGCAAACCAGTCGCGCTTTCTCCGCGAAGACGGCCTCGTCATGGTTGCGACGATCGCCTTCGGCATGGGCATTGACAAGCCGGATGTGCGCTTTGTCGCCCATCTCGATCTGCCGAAGTCGGTCGAGGGCTACTACCAGGAGACGGGCCGCGCCGGTCGGGATGGCCTGCCGTCGACGGCCTGGCTTGCCTACGGACTGCAAGACGTCGTGCAGCAGCGGCGCATGATCGAGCAGTCGGAGGGTGACCTCGCGCACCGCCGTCGGCTCAGCGCCCACCTCGACGCCATGCTGGCGCTCTGCGAGACGGTCGAGTGTCGTCGCGTGCAGCTGCTCGCCTATTTCGGCCAGCCGAGCACGGCCTGCGGCAACTGTGACACCTGCCTCAACCCGCCGGCATCGTGGGATGGCACGATTCCGGCGCAGAAGCTCCTGTCGACGATCGTTCGGCTCAAGCGTGAACGCAATCAGACCTTCGGTGCTGGTCACATCGTCGACATTCTGCGGGGCAAGTTGACGCCGCGCGCGCAGCAGCAGGGGCACGATCAGCTCGCCACCTGGGGCATCGGGGCTGATCTCAGCGACCAGCAGTGGCGCGGGGTTGTGCGCCAGCTGCTCGCGCAGGGGCTCCTCGCGACCCAGGGTGATTACGGCATCCTCGCGATCACGGATGCTTCGGCCGAAGTGCTCTCGGGTGCCCGCGCGGTCTCGCTCCGCACCGAGGTGGAGCGACCCGTTCGGCGCTCCTCGAAGTCGAGCGCGGCCCTCGCCGATCTCGAGCCGGTGCAGCTCGAGCTTTTTGAGGCGCTGAGGGTGTGGCGGTCGGCGCAGGCGAAGGAGCAGGGCGTGCCCGCCTATGTGGTGTTCGGCGACGCGACACTCCGGGCGGTCGCGATGGCGCGGCCGTCAACCCTTCGCGACCTCGAGGGGCTCAGCGGTATCGGCCAGAAGAAGCTCGACACCTATGGCGAGGGATTGCTCGCCGTAGTTGCCGCGCAGGGCTGAGGCGCAGCATCCGGCGGTGACCTAGCGCCTGGGTGCATGCCCGGACCGGTATGTGACGCCTGACAGTCTTGAACGATGCGCTTTTTCAGCCGTCTCCTGCTCGCGCCACTGGCGCGACTCCTGTTTCGGCCGACGGTGCGCGGTCGCCGCAACGTGCCGGCGAAGGGCGGGGTGCTCCTCGCGAGCAACCACCTCGCCTTCATCGACAGCGTCGTGCTCACCCTGGTCGCGCGCCGTTCGGTCGCGTTCATGGCGAAGTCCGAGTACTTCACGGGCACCGGCGTCAAGGGCTGGGCGATGCGGTCGTTCTTCACTGCGGTCGGCGCTGTGCCCGTCGATAGGGCCTCCTCGAAGGCCGCGCAGGAGGCGCTCGATGCCGGCCTCGAAGTGCTGCGATCCGGTGACGCGTTCTCGATCTACCCCGAGGGCACCCGCTCGCGGGACGGTCGTCTCTACCGCGGCCGCACTGGCGTGGCGTGGCTTGCGCTCACGGCCGGCGTGCCGATCGTGCCCGTTGCCCTTCGTGGCACCGACCAGCTTCAGCCGGGCGGCTCCGGCATGATCCGTCGCGCCAAGGTGACGGTCGAGTTTGGCGCACCGATCGATGTCTCGGTGTTCGGCCGCGCCGATTCGGGTCGTGCACGGCGTGAAGCAACGGATGCCATCATGTCGGCAATTCAGGCGATGTCAGGCCAAAAGCAGGCGGGGTCGTATAACGAGCCGCCGCCCGAGAGCGTGCGAGAGCGTGCGCGCAGAATCTTCGGCGCCGAACGCCTCTGACGCCTGACTAATGGCGGCTGACTACTGACGGCCGGCTACTGGCTGATCGCGCGGTGATCGGCGAGGGCGGCGAGGGCGTCGAGTGCGCGGCGAAGCTGCGTGCTCGAGGTGTGCATCGTGTAGGGGAAGTACACGACCTCAACCCCGACCTCGGCGAACTCACGCTCAAGCCGGAGCCCCTTGTCGGTGCCGCGCCAGTCGTCACCCTTGAAGAAGACGGTGAAGCCGACATCCCGCCACGTTTCGAGTTTGTCGGGGACGGTTTCGGCGCGAGCCTCGTCAACGAACGAGATGGAGCTCACGATCTCGAGACGCTCGGCGAGGGGGATCACCGGGCGCGCACCCTTCGTGAGTTCGAGCATCTCATCGGAGACGACGCCGGCGATGAGGTGATCGCACTGGCTGCGGGCGTGCTTGAGGATGTTGAGGTGGCCGATGTGGAACAGATCGAATGCTCCAGCGGCATAACCAATTCTTCGGGTCATCGGATACGCAATTCTCTCGGGTGGAGAAGGGGAGGGCACGTCGGGGGTAGCGACGCTGCAGTTGCGGGTCAACTGCCGGGGTTTTTCGAAACTTTACCCCCATTTGTGGGTCAGTGTCGATACTGCGCGGCAGGTTTGTGCCAGTGGTGGTCGCGCGGCGTTGCGAGCTGGTAGGGCGCCGCTCTGGGAGGCGCGGGATTCTGCGATCCGCGCTCAAGCGTGAGAGCGATGGCGAGAAACAGCACGAACGTCGAGCTCGACTCGATCAACCCGTTCTCGGTGAAACTGCGAAGGAGGATGACGGCGAGCAACGGTGTCGTGAGCGCCGCAAGGTCGCGGCGTCGGATGCTGTCGGCGAGAGTCGCGATGACCCATGCGAGCAGGAGGGCGGTGCCGATGAGGCCCGCCTGCGCGATGATCGACACCCAGCTGCTGTCGAGCACCTGCTCGTCTCGCCATCGCTCTTGCACCGGGACAAGCTTTGCGGCGAGCCCGATGCCGATCCACTTGTCCCAGGTGTCGAACGGGGTGGCAAGCACAGCCTCCCACGCGACGGTGCGGGAGCTCAGCGTCACGAGCTCCTCGACGCTTTGGCCTCGCGACAGCGACCCGGCCACGGTGTCGTTGAAGGCGAACAGCGCGAACACCACCGGCACCGACGCGATCGACGCGATCATGACGGAGACCGGAATCCTGCGCACATGCAGCAGCACAAGCAGGATGCCGACGAGCACGACCGCGAGCGTTGTGCGCGATCCGGTGGCGAGCACAATGGCGATGAGCACGACGAAGGCCGCCCCATTGGCCAGCCGGATGCCACGGCGGGCGAGGTCGAGGGCGACGGCGATGAGCGGCGGCGCCGCGAGCCCGGCGAGCACGTTGGGTGCCATCTCGGGGATCCCCCCGGCAAGGCGGCCAGCGTCGGAGCCGCCAAGAATGGCCCCCGTGATGCCGGAGACCACGGCGATGGTGCCCATCGCCACAAGCAGCGTGCTGAGCACGGTGCGCGGGGGCGCGGCGGCAACGAGCACGACGACCGTTGCGGCGACAATGGCGATGCGCGCCGTCAGCACGAGGGACGACATTGGGTCGCCAGCGCCGATCGCGCCGAGCGACGAAATGGCGACGATGCCGGCGAGCAGGGCGAGGCCGCGTACCCCGACGATGCCGCGATGGGCGCTCGCCGCACGCACCATGAGTGCGAGCCCGAACGCGAGAAAGGAGATCATCGCCTTGGCGATGACGACCGTGTCGACCTCGCCGTCGAAGATGTTGCCTCGTCGCCACGGCACGACACTGAGCACGACCAGCGCGAAGACAACGAAGAGCGCGACCCAGAGTCGTCGTGCGGTGAGCGGTGCGCCCACCATGGTCATTCTCCCGCTGGTGTCGGAGCGTCGGACTCGCGTTCGGCGCTGACCGGTGTTGGCCGCACGAAGTCGCCTGGGAGCCAGCTCGCGACCAGGTCTGTCGTCTTCGACGCCGGCACCCCGGTCATGATGACGCCGAGGGGGCGAGCACCAAGCAGCCGGAGTCGCGCAAGAGTGTGGGCGACATCCGCCTCTGTCGTGGTGGCGTAGTGGGTGAGGATGAGGATGCCGTCGGCGTGTGGCGCGGCAATCTCGAGACTCACGGGGCGGGTGACCGAGGTCGCCTCGATGATGACGGTGTCGAATTCGGTCGTGAGTTGCTCGGCAACCGCGCCGATCTTGTCTTCGACGATGGTCTCGTTGGGCGTAGCATCCGGTTCGCCGGCGGGGAGGAGGCTGAACTGCTCGCCCTCGACAGGCACCACAGCGGTTTTCAGCACCTGAGCCCCCGCCATGACCCCGACGAGACCCTTGCCCTTGCGGCCCTTCGGCAGCAGCGTGGCGAGGCCGAACGGTGCAGCGCTCTCGACGAGGCACACGCGCCGTCCCGTGTCGGCCACGCTGCGGGCGAGGTCGACGAGTTCGCGCGCATCGGCCGCCGACGAGTCAGACGGCAGGAGCAGCAGGATGCTCGGCATAACGGTGTCGTTTGCCTGACGCACGGCAAGCTGCGTCTCGCGCATTTGGTGGGCGAGCCGGGCATTGGGTGTGGTTGGCGTGCGGTGGATGCCGGGCTCGGTCACTGCAGCATCCGTCGCCGCGGCATCCGCTGCCGGTGTCTTGCGCAGGCTGAGGCCGCGTCGCTCGTTGGAGGGCGGGCTCCACTGGCCGAGCACCGGGAGTCCCGTAATGCGGCGCAGCTGTTCGACCGTGCGGATGCTTGTGTCATAGCGGGCGCGGAGGATCGCGCCGATGAGCCCTGCGGCGAGGCCCGCGAGGAGCCCGAGGCCGAGAATGAGCGCGCGCTGGGGGGATGATGCCCCGCTCGGCACGGCGGCGGGGTTGGTGAGGTCGAGGCTCGTGGTGACGGCGGTATTGCGGGACGAGTTCTCGATATCGCTGACGAGGTCGGCGAGATTTCTCGCCACCGCATTGGCGAGGTCAGCCGCACCCTGCGGGGTGTCTGCCTCTGCGCTGATGCGCAGCAGCAGTGTCGTCGTGGGGTTCGACGCGCTAATCTGCTCGCCGAGCTCCTCCGGTGTGACCGCCAGGTCGAGGTCGTCGACCGTCTCGCCGAGGACGTCGGGGCTGAAGGCGAGCTCAGGGTAGGAGCTGACCCGCTCGAGTGCGTAGGTCGAACGATCGCTCAGGCTGCCCTCGCGCGAATCGACGCTGAGGAGCAGCGTTGCGGTGGCCGTATAGGTGGGCGGAATGAGAAAGGCGACCGCCGCGGCGACCGCGACTCCGGCGAGCGTGCCGACGAGCACCGAGCGCCACCGCTCTCGGAAAATCTGGAAGTACCCCTGCTGCTCCATATGCCACACATTCGTTCGGGTATCGAGACGTGGTGCTGCCCCGTCGGCGTCGACCTCATCGGGTTGGTCGGCGGGGCTTGTGCCCGGTACCGCGGTATTCGCAGAATAGTACCAGCGCAGTTCTCGGTCGAACACCCACCGGACTTCCCGACCCCGGCGAGCACCGAACCCGATCCCGACCGTCCCGATAGAGCGCGCTGATAGGCGGTGACCCGTGGCGCATGCCAGTGGCGCAGAACTCGGCCTCGGCGCGCGCGCATTCGGCCGTTCGCGCCGCTCACGTCGCCCCCTCGTGCTCATCGTCGCGGCCATTGCGATCGCCGCGATTGTGGTCGCCCTCGCAATCGCCCTCCTGCCCAGAGGCGAAGACGTTGTTGTTGCGGTCGCACACGCGCCAGAGGTTGCGCTCGTGACCGCCGGGGCATCCGAAGTCGGTTCGGCGAGCTACCCCGTGCCTGAGGGTGCGCTCTTTGTCGCCACGACCGGGTCGGATGCTGCGCCGGGCACAGAAGACGCCCCCCTCAAGTCGGTGCAGCACGCCATCACGGTGGCAACCCCCGGCCAGACCATCGTGATGCGGGCCGGCAGCTACAACCAGCGGACGACGATCACGAGCGACAAGCCGGTGACGATCCAGCCCTATCCGGGCGAAGCCGTCTGGTTCGATGGCAGCATTGCGCTGCCTGCCGGGGAATGGCGCGCCGAGGGTGCCGTCTGGGTGCGTGACGGATGGACCATGAACTTCGACACGAGCCCCACCTATACGCGCGGCGCCCCAGACAACACGGAGGACAACTGGTCGTTTGTCGATCCGGAGTATCCGCTCGCGGCGCACCCCGACCAGGTGTGGGTTGGCGGTGTCGCGCTGACGCAGGTCGCGACGGCGGCCGAGGTTGTGCCTGGCACGTTTGCGGTCGACGATCTCACCGCTCAGCTCATCATCGGCACCGACCCGGCTTCGGCCGAAGTTCGCGCGAGCACAAAGACAAAAGCGTTCGGCATCCAGTCGGAGGGCACCGTGCTCCGCGGGGTCGGAATCCGGGGGTACGCGACCTCCGTCCCTGGTTTCGGTGCCGTCACGGTGGAGGCGCCAGGGGTCGTGATCGAACAGGTCGTGATCGAAGACAATGCGAGCACTGGGCTGTTCGTCGCATCGACCGATGCCACCGTCACGAATGTCACCGTGCGGCGCAACGGCATGATGGGCTTCGGCGGGAGCCGAGCTGACCGCCTCACCGTCACCGGCATGCTCTCCGAAGGCAACAACACCGAGCGCTTCAACAATGCGCCCGTCTCTGGTGGCGCCAAGATCACCGTGTCGCGCGAAGTCGTGGTGCGCGACAGCAGCTTCATCGACAACTTCGGCCCAGGGCTGTGGTTCGACCAGTCGAACTTCGACGTTGAGGTCATCTCGAACACGATCTCGCGCAACGACGGGCACGGCCTGTTTCTCGAAATCTCATCGACCTTCATCGTCGCCGGCAACACCATCAGCGACAACCTCACCGACGGCATCAAGCTCAATGACACGAACCGCGTCGAGGTGTGGAACAACACCATCACCAACAACGGGCGGGCCATGCTCATCGCACAGGATGACCGTCGCTCCTCCGACCCGAGCCAGCGAGGGCGAGACTCCAACCGTGACCTCGATGACCCGGTCATGACCTGGGTGATCGACGATGTCACGGTGAGCAACAACGTCTTCTCGGGGGCGACAGGCAAGTGCCTCATCTGCGTCGAAGACTATTCGGGCGAGTACACGGCAAGCCAGATGGGCGTCAAGCTCAGCGGCAACGTGTACCAGCGGCAGGCCGACGACGCACCCGCGTGGTTCATCGTCTGGTCGAAGGGCGCCGGAGATCCCGCCATCTACTCCGACCTCGCGAGCTTCCGCTCGGCCACCAGCGAAGAGGGTGCCGGCGTCGAGCTGCGGCACGGTGAGGCTTCGGATGCCGCGTGGCGGGGCACTGCGGCATCCGCTCAGGTCGCGGCGGCCGCGCGTTCGATCCCGAGCGAGGTGCTCGAGCTGCTCGGCTGGGATTCTTCCGTGGTGTGGGTGGGCGCGGCGGACTAGTCCGCGCGCCGATCGCGGCGCGCCTGGGGCGCGAGGATGATGGTGCGGATGGCGATGCCACCAGCGATTGACCCTGCTGCGAGCACGAGCGGAACCATTTCGAGTTCGCCCCCGAGCAGGAGCAGCACTGCGACGCCGGCGGCCGAGAGCAGCGTGTCGCCCGCCCGGATCGCGAAGACGAGTGCCTGCCGCCCTCGCACGGCAGCGAGTGCGCCGTATGGCGTGACGGCCGAGACCGAGGCCGTGTAGGCGAGCCAGCCGAGGACCGCGGCGAGCGGCGGCGCTGTGCCGAAGAGCAGTTCACCGAAGAGGGGGAGCGCGGCCACGAGAATCACGCCCAGAATCACGGTGACGAGAAGGAGGGCGCCGACCGTGCGATCAGCGCGAGGCAGCTGGATGCTCACCTTCGCCGTGGGGTCTTGGGCGTACCGCACGAAGAGAAACGAGGTGAGCCCGGAGACGACGAGCATCGCCGGCGCGACGAAGACCCTCGCAGCCTCAAGCAGGCCCGTGGCGGTGAGCCCGAGCGTGAGCGTGACGAGGGTCCGCACGGCAGTGAGCAGCGCGGGGCGCAGCAGCTGCTGGCTTGCCCGCCACGAGCCGTAGCCCAACACGGCGCGGTGACCGCCCCGCAGCATGCCGACAGCGAAGCGGTCGCTGCGGGGCAGCAGCACGATGCCGAGCCCGATCGCGGCAATCTGACCGGCGCAGATGGCGAGGAGAAAGCTCGCGAGCGAGAGGGTGCCAAGCGCGGCGACGGCACCGAGAACGACGAGCGACCCCGCGAAGGCGATGAGATCGATCACGGCGACGCGCCAGAACGCGAGATTCGCCATCAGCAGTCGGCGCATGAGCTCCTCGAGGCAGAAGAGCGCGACGGCGAGCGCGACGACCCAGGCGTCGGCCCAGGAGACAAGGCCGGATGCTGCACACGCAACTCCGGCGATAGCTCCACCGAGCACCGCAAACCCGAGCGAGAACTGCTGCAGCGCGGAGCGAACAGGCGACTCTCGGCGTGGCAGCACAACGAGTGAGTCGCCGACGAAGCCCGTGGCAACGGCCGCGACGAGCACCATGACGCCGTAGATGATCGCAAAGACGCCGAGCCCGTCGAGCCCGAGGGTGCGCGCGACGAGCACCTGGAGGGTGAAACTTGCGAGGGCCTGCGCGCCCTGGGCGCTGATGGCGCCGATCGCACTGCGCTTCACTCAGGCCCTCACGCTCTCCATCGGCACCACCAGCCGGGTGTGCCGCAGCTGAGGGAGGGCCGCAGGTGCGCGGCCCTCCCGCTGACTACTGCGGAAGCCTGGCGATGTAGTCGTCGTATCTGACGGTTACTGGGGCGTTGGGAGCCGATCCGGAGACGTAACTCTCCACGCCGACCTGCCCAGCACCCTGGAGCGCCGGTGTCGCATCGGTGGCGCTCAGTTGCCATTCTGCCGGTTCGGTGGCACCGAGGGCCCACACCTTGACCTGCACCGTCGTGGGGGAGGCGCCGGTGGTGCGCACCTTGAGCACGAGTGACGAGCCAGGGGTGGCCGTGAGGCCGGTGACGGTCGAGTTCGCGAGGGTCGTCGAGGAGCCGCGCAGAATCTGCACCGCGACGGTGCCGCCCGGCTGGATGCGCACGCGACCCTGGAGGAAGTCGGTGCCGACCTGGCGGGATACCAACCCGGCCACGATGTGGCCGGATTCCGCCGCTTTGTCGACCGTGATGGTGACCTGCTGCTCCACATCGAGGGCGCTCACGGTGCTGAGGAGTGCCCGTCTCGTCGAGCCGGCGGCATGAAGGAAGGCACCTGACCCGCTGCTCACGCTGTAGTTGCTGTTGACAGTGGAGCTCCAGTCACCGCCCGTTGTCGCGGTGCCCCAGCCGGTGGCGGACGTGCGCTCGAAATTATCGGTCGCGAAGGTCGCTGCCGGGTCTTCCGGGTCGACTGGCGGGTCTTCTGGATCGACCGGCGGGTCTTCTGGGTCGACTGGCGGGTCCTCCGGATCAACTGGCGGGTCTTCCGGGTCGACTGGCGGGTCAACGGGCGCTGTCGGAGCCGTGCCCGCGTAGGCCAGGACGTTGTCGAATCCGGCCGCGAGCGGCGCATTGCTCAGCGATCCCGACGCGTAACTCACGACGCCGAGCGAGCCGGCCGTCTGCAGCGCCGCCGCAGTCGAGGTTGTGCTCACGGCCCAGTCTGCGGGCTCCGCGGTACCTGTCGGCCACGCCTTCGCCACGATGGTCGTCGGTGAGGTGCCCGAGATCTGAGCGCGGATCGTCATGGCCGTGCCGGGCGTGTAGGTGCCGGCAAGCGTGGCGTTTGCAATCACGGTCGAGCCACCCTGCAGGATCTGCACCGCCATTGTCCCGTCGGCCATAAACCGCACGCGGGCCTGGTAGTAGTCGCTGCCGACCTGGCGCACAATGATGCCGGCGTAGGCGCCGCCACCCGTCATGACCTTGTCAAACGAAACATCCGCCGTCATGTCGACATCCGTCGCCGACGTGGCGCCGAGCGTTCCGGTTCGCGTCGTCCCCGCGGTATGCGAGAAGAGCCCTGTTCCGGCGGAGACGCTGGAGCTGGCCGCTCGCGAGACCGTCCAGGTGCCACCGGTCGTAGCGGCACCCCACCCGCTCGCGGTGGTCCTCGCGAAGGCGTCGTCGGCAAGCACACTGACGACGGGGGGAGCGGTCGCCGTGACGACCGTCGTGGCGGAGCCGGTGAGCCCCTCCCCATCGGTCACGGTGAGGGTCACGGTGTAGTTGCCGGCAGTCGCGTAGAGATGCTCGACGGTCGCACCTGTGCCGGTGGTGCCGTCGCCGAAGTCCCAGGCGTAGGTGGCGATTGCGACATCGTCAGATGATGCGGATGCATCCAGCGCCACCGTCAGATCATCGACCGTGTGGTCGAAGCTCGCGACGGGTGCCGCGTTCACACGCACTACCTCGATGTCGTGGCTGCGGCTGTGGGTCGCCCCGCGGTCATCAATCACCGTGAGGGTCACCGTGTAGGTGCCCGCCGCTGTGTAGAGGTGGCTCGCGGTCGGCACGGTTGCGCTCTCGCTAGCCGTGCCGTCACCGAAGTCCCACTCGTAGCTGACGATGCTGCCGTCAGGATCGGTCGACGCACTCGCATCGAGGTCGATCGCGAGCCCTTCGACGTCAATCGTGAACGATGCCGTCGGCTCCTGGTTCGCTACCTCTGGAGCACCGAGCTCGTAGTGGTCGGTGACTTGTGCCTGGCTGAGCGCCGCCGGGTACACGGCAAACTCGTCGAGCTTGCCATTGAAGTACGCGTCGCTCGAGCCCCAGGTGGTGTCTCCGCCCGCTCGCCAGTAGCCCGTGTAGTTCTGGGCCGACGTCTGACTATGGGTGCCAACCAACTCGCCGTCAACGTAGAGCCTGAGCCCGGCGGATGACTGGGTCGCGATCACCTGATGCCACTCGCCGTCGTTGTAGGCATCCGCTGACGTGATCGTGTTGGTCACGCCCGTGTAGGTGCCGAAGACAAGGCGACCATCGTCTTGCATGTAGACGTGCCGGTCATAGCTGGTTGAGAGACCGGTGGCGCGGTTGCCGAAGCCTGTCAGCTTGCCACCGCGATTCGTGGTCGTGTTGAACCAGATCTCAGTCGAGTACGTCGTGGGGTTGGTCACCGCGGTGTTGCTCGAGACGACGCCGTTGGTGAACGTCGCCGCCGTATTGCTCGTGCCGCGAATCGCGCCTTCGGTGCCGTAGCTCACGCCGCCCGAATAGGTGCCGTCGTTGTCTAGCGGACCCGAATCTTGCGCCACCGGGCCCGCCGTCTCGCCCAGCCGGTAATAGAGGAGCGGATCTTCGTCGAACACGGCTGCGCCGTATTCGTCGGCGGGAGCGACCGGGATGTTCGCAGTGCGGCCCGAGAGCGTGTAGTGCTCGAGGATCTGCTCGTGCGTCAGCGCGTCGGGGTAGATCGCGGTCTCGTCGATCGTGCCGGCGAGGTAGCGGTTGCCAGACCACGTGTTGTCGCCACCGATACGCCAGTAGCCCCAGTATGTTTGCCCGCTCGTCGTGGCGGGGTCGTAGCCGACCCTGATGCCATCGACGAACAGCTGCATGCCCTCGTCGCTCAGCGTCGCGACGACGTGGTGCCACTCGCCGTCGTTGTATCGCTTGGACGACTGCACCACCTTTGAGGTGCCCGGATGCACGCCGAAGAGCAGATTGCCCGCCGAGTTCATGTAGACATGCCGGTCGTAGTTGCTGGAGTTGCCTGAGTTCGACGAGCCGAAGCCGACGATCTTGCCGCCGCCAGTCGATGTCGTCTTGACCCAGGTCTCGATCGTGAAGGTGTTGTCGCTCGCCACCTGGGTGGTGGAAGCGACGAGGCTCGACGTGTTGGTGCCACTGAACGAGGCTGCAGTGTCGGGATCATCGATGATGGCGCCGCTCGCGCCGAGGGTCACTTGCGAGCCTTTGGTGGCCTGGTATCGACCGACCGAGTCGTTCGCGGTGGTGCCGCTCGTGTCGCCGAGCCTCCAATAATTCGTAGGCTGGTCGGCGATGACCGCTGCCGCGTAGTCGCTCAGGGTGCCGTCTGTGGCTACGGTCGCGGACACAGTGGTGCCCCAGGCGCTGTTGCCCCACGGATCAACGGCGCGCACTCGATAGCTATAGGTCTGGCCGGGCACGAGTCCCGTATCGACCCACGAGATGGTCGGCCTATCCCAGAAGGTGGAGTCGACGACGGTCGTGTAGGCGGGGGTGCCCGTGCGGCCATCGCGGTAGACGTAGTAGGTCAGGGACGTGTCGTCACGGTCGTGGTTCGCGGGCCAGCTCACCGTCATGGTGCCGGCTTCGGCGGACTGGAGGGTCGGCACGAGGTTGTCGCCGGTGAGGCGCGGGCCGTCGTCGTTTGGTGCGATGTCGCGTGTTGCGAAGCGCACGAGGCCCTGTTGGGCTTGGCCGTTGACGGTGGTGAACTCGCCGCCATAGACCACATACTCGTCGTTCGTATCGACGCTCCAGGGTCCTTGATACTGGCCCGTATAACTGCCGAGGTTCATGTTCGGGAACCAGTTGAGCAGGGTTGGCGTCGCCGTGCCTTGGAAGTTGTAGTAGCCGTAGGGGTCGCGCGTCGCAACACCGGTGGCGTCTTTGGAGAAAGCGATCCCGCGGTAGTAGGTCCAGGGGTCGGTCTGTGGGAATCCGTCGATGTTGCCGCAGTAGTGGGCGTGGCCGGCCGTGTAGATGACATCGTCTGAAGCAGAGACCGAGTACGTATCGCCGTGGCAGTCCTGCACCCACGCGAGCGAGCCATCGTCCCATGACGCGCGGAAGGTGCCCTCGAGGTTGCCGCCGGAACCGAACACATACCCCGTGCCGTACACGCTGTCCTCGTCGGAGTCGAGCGAGAAGATGGCCGCCTCGGTGCCCCCGTTGCGAATCAGTCCGTTCGCAGCCCACGGCAGCGACGCCCCCGTGGTGGCATCGACGGCGCCGAGCCCATAGCCAGGGTTTGATGAGCCGTTCGTCGAGGTGAAGTCGCCACCAATGACGACCTTCGATTCATCGGGCGAAATGACAAGGGCATAGGCGCGGCCGCCGGCGAGGGTCGGCGCCCATGACGTGACGGCGCCCGTAGTGGCGTTGACTGCAGCGGCGAACGTGCGCGTTTGTCCGCTGACAGAAGAGAAGTGTCCGGCGAAGTACACGGTGCTCGCGGTGACCACGATGGCGTGAATGCGGTTATTCGCGCCCGTAGTGAAGTTCGCATCGAGTGCGCCGGTCGCGGTGGAGAAGGCGGCGATGCGGTTCTTGGTGACGCCGTTGACGCTCGTGAAATCGCCGACCGCGTACACGCGACTGCCGTCGGGCGAGACGGCGAGCTGTCGCACCTGGGCGTTGACCTGCGGGGCCCACGGAAGGAGCTCTCCAGTCGTGAGGTTGTAGGACAGCAGGTGGGTGCGCGTCACGGTGTTTGTGCCTGCCGCGGCGCCTGCCGGCCGAGCCGTCGTGAATTCGCCAGCGACATAGACGGTGTTGCCCACGATCTCCTGATCCCACACGACACCGTTGATCTGCGGCGTCGGCAGCGCGTCGGTCGACGCTGTGACCGGCAAGGGTTCGGCCTCGTCAGCCGCGGCAGCTGTGGACGGCGCGGCGATGAGGAGTGCGGCAATGAGTGCAAGTGTCGTGCTGGACGCCAAAAGGGTAACGCGTCGCGACGACATCGGGTTGGGGCGACCCATGATGTCCTTCTTCGGGTAGACCGGCAATATACGGGGGTAGCCGGATGCCGTGAGCATAATGCGAAATCGTGCCCCCCGAAAGTGGCACAGCAGAATTACCCCCGTATGGGGGGTGCTGATGGTCGACTCAGCCGACGCTCGTCGCGACGAAGTCGTCGTAACGCACATCGACGGGAGCGTTGGTCGCGGACGACGAAACATAGCTCTCGACGCCGACACTGCCGGCGGTCTGCAAGCCCGCCGTCGAGTCGGTGGCGGTGAGCATCCAGCCAGCCGGTTCTGCCGTGCCAGCCTGCCAAAGCTTGGCCCGCACGGTGGTTGGCGATGCTCCCGTCGCCTCCGCTCGAAGATTCAGCGTGGCGCCCGCCGTGTAAGAAATCCCCGAGACGGTCATGTTTGCGAGCACGACCTGGTCACCCCGCATGAGCTGCAACGCAACAGAGCCATCCGGTTGGAATCTGGCCCTGGCCTGCAGATATGACGAACCGACCTGGCGCACAACCACGCCGGCATAGGTGCTGCTGCCGGTCGCCTGTTTCGACAGCGAAATCGTGACGCTCGCACTGTTCGACGTTGAAGAGACCGCTCCGAGCAGCGCGCGTCGCGTCGACCCGGCGGTGTGGGTGAGCACCCCGCGACTGCCGTCGACGGTTGACGATGACGCGTTCGAAGGGCTCCAGGCTCCCCCGACGGTTGCCGTGCCCCAACCGCCGCTCACGGTGCGGGCGAAGGAATCTTGCGCGAGTGCAGTGCTCGGCTCGGGCGTCGGGTCCGGTGTCGGGTCGGGTGTTGGGTCGGGCGTCGGCGTGGGAGGCGGCGTGCCCGTACCAGTGCGCAACTGGTAGTGATAGGCGACATCGGCGGAGCTCAGGGTTGTCTTGTAGATCGCGACCTCATCGAGGTCTCCCGAGAAGTTCGAGTTGCCAGAGGGGGCCGCGTCGCCGCCGATCTTCCAGTAGCCGTAGAAGCCTCGGGCGTAGGTTGTGCTGGCGCGGGAGGCCACGAGGGTGCCATCGACATAGAGCTTCATGCCGTCGGGTCCGAGCGTTCCGACAGCATGATGCCAGGCGCCATTGTTGTAGCCCGTCGCACTCTGAATCGTGCGCATGCCCGAGTCATAGACAGACCACGACACCCGACCGCCGGAGAGATAGAGCACCTGATCGGTCGTCGACGACGAACCTGTCACGGTGCCGTTATTGCCGAAGTTGACCATCACGCCGCTTGATGAGGTGGTCTTGAACCACGTCTCAACGGTCACGCTGTCGTCGGAATACACCTGTCGCGACGTCACAATGCGGCCGTTGCTCGTCCCGTTGAAGCGCGACGCAGTGTTCGTGTCGCCGGAAATCGGGCCGCTGACCCCACGCGTGACACCTGAACCGGCCGTGCCGTTGACCGTGTTGAATGTGCCGCTCGTCTGCGTCGTGTTCGCGACGGGTCCGCTGAGGTTGTTCACCGCGGTACCACTCGCCTCGCCGAGTCGGAAGTACCAGGTCGGACTGTTGTTGACCACCGCCTGGGCGTAGAGGCTGAACGTGCCGGAACTCGCGGTCTGCTGGGTCACGGTGCTCGTCCACGCGACGTTGCCGTGCGGGTCAGTCGCGCTCACACGGTAGGTGTAACTCGTCCCGGGGCTCAAGCCGCTGTCGACAAAACTCAGCGACGGTTGATCCCAGAATCGCGAGAGGCCAGTCGTCACATGCACGGGTGCCGCAGTGTTGCCGTTGCGCACGACCCGATACGTGAGCTGCTCATTGTCGCTGTCGTAGTTTGATGGCCAGCTCACCCGCACGGTCGTCGATGAGTACGACGCCGTGCTGAGCGGCCATCCGCTGCCGCTGAGCTGGGGGCCCCGCTGATCGGGCGCGATGCTCGAGAGCGCGAATCGTGCGAGACCCTGCTGCCCGACGCCGTTGATCTGCGTGAATTCCCCCGCGTACACGACGTACTGCGAGTTCGCACGGACCGACCAGGCACCCTGATACTGCCCCGTGAATTGCCCCGCATTCATGTTGGGAAAGAAGGCCAACTGCTCTGTCGCTGGGCGACCGGACTGCACGTTGGCTCGCACCACTCCCGACGGCTCTTTGGTCACGGCGAGCGCTCTGAACTCGCGCCGTGGGTTGTATTCCGGAAACCCGCCGATCCACTGGCACTGGTGGGAGTGGCCAGCGATATAGACAACTCCACCCTGCGAAGCGGCACTGTAGTTGTCGCCACGGCAGTCGGCGATCCAACGGAGGGAGCCATCCGACCAGTTCATTCGCCAGGTGCCCTCGGAGTTTCCACCCGTGCCGTAGATGTAGCCAGAACCGTAGACGCTGTCGGCATCGGAGGAGAGCCCGAACACGGCAGACTCGTCGCCGGCATTGCGTACGATCGAGTTCGCCGCCCACGGCAGCGATGTCCCCGTCGTCGCGGTGACGGCGCCCATGCCGTAGCCGGGATTGCCGCCGCCGTTCAGCGTTGTGAAGCTTCCGGCGATCACGACCTTGTCCCCTGCGGGCGAGACCTCGATCCCGTAGGCGCGCCCATTGGCGAGCACGGGAGCCCAGGCCGTCGTCGCCCCGGTCGAAGCGGATGCCGCGGCCGCGCGACCGGGTCGCGACACCCCGGCCGCTTGGCTGAAGTTGCCAGCGAAGTAGACGGTCGAATTCGTGGCTGTCACCGCAAACACTTCACCGTTGGCGGAGGAGGCGAAACTGCTGACGACGGCCCCGGTCGCGGTGTCGAAGGCGACGACGCGATTGCGGGTGGTGCCATTCACACTGGTGAACGCGCCGACGGCATAGAGGCGAGTGCCATCGGGGGAGGCATCAAGCGCCCTGACCTGCCCATTGAGGGTCGGTGCCCATGACGTGAGAACCCCGGTCGTGAGGTTGTACGACAGCAGATGGGTGCGCGTGACGGTCGCGGAACCCGCCGCGGCCCCAGCGGGGCGCGCGGTCGTGAAGTTGCCACCGACGAAGACCGTGTTGCCGACGATCTCCTGATCCCATGCCACACCGTTGATCTGCGCGGTCGCAAGCGAATCGCTCGAGACCGTCTGCGGTGTCGCGGCATTCGGTGGGGCAGTGTCGGCAGCGACGGGAGCGCTGCCGCTCGCAAGCCCGAGCGTCGCGGCCAGCGTAATGGTGACGGCGAACGCGGCAGGGCGAAGTCGAAAAAATCGTGGCGTGGTCACGGGGGTGCCTCGATCGGTTTGTCCGGCGTGGGGGTCGCCGGAATTGGCGTCAGCGTAGTTCCAACGCTCCAGCGTGTAAACCCCAAAGCCCGCCGATCGGCGAAACTCTCATTTTTGGCAGGGTGCTCGCCTCGACCGACTACTCGGGGACGGCACCCTCGAACACGAGCGGCTGTACGTCGACGGAATAGTCGACCATGACCCGCACAAGGTCACGTTGATCGGCTGGCACAGTGAACACGTACACCCCGGTCGCAGTCTCGCCAGCAGCAACCTCCGTCGGCATTGCGGATGCTCCCGGTGCACCGAGCTCGGAGGCAGGGGTCTGCTCAGCACCGTAGTAGGCAGTGACGACGGTCGTGAGCAGCTGCACCGCGGCATCCGTCCCGTTGGTGATCTGCACCGTCACGCGCAGGGCCGGGCCGGCAACTTCGCCGGGACGATTCGCCTCGCCCGAGACCGACTCGAGGTTGGTGATGGCGGCGGTGAGCCCGGGCGAGATGTCGGCGGGCTCCGTGAATTCCACAGGATCGGCCGGCACCGACGGGTCGACGGGGGCAGCGTCAGGGTCGGTCGGCGCCGCAGAAGGCTCGGCGGGCTCGGGAGTTGCTGAACCCTCCGGCTCCGACGGAGTCGCCGGCGAGCTCGGGGAACCGGCGTCGGGCATGTTCGCCCCACCAGACAGCGTGCCAATGACCGCAGACGTCACAATCGCCGCGACCAGCAGCACGGCGGCAGCGATCGTCGCGATTTGGCCGCGGCGCCGACTGCTCGCAATGGCTGCCTCAGAATCGTCGGATGCCTCGGGTGGGGTAGCCGGTGTGGTCGCCATGGGCGCTCCTGGTTCGGGTGCTGTGGTTCGGGTGATTCGGCCGGTGTGCGGGTGTGTGCCGGCACGCTCGAACCTACTCCCAAACGGGCTACTCCGAACCTGCGAGTTCGAGTAGACTCCCCACCCACACCCGAAAACCCCAGCACCCGCGGAGGAACCCGATGCCCCGCGACATCCCGGCCCCAGATCTCCCAGGCCCAGACCTCCCACACCTTGGTGAGGCGCGCCAGAAGACCGTGCGCATCCTCGGCACCCACGGCGTGCCCGCGGCATACGGCGGCTTCGAAACCGCCGCCGAAAACGTCGGCCTCTTTTTGCGCGATCAGGGCTGGCGCGTCATTGTCTACTGCCAGGTGCCGGGCACCGGTCCGACGAGCCACGACACCTGGAACGGCCTCGAGCGCGTGAATATCCCGGTCGATCGCGAGGGCTGGCTTGGCACCTCGGAGTTCGATCTTCGCTCGATCCTCCATGCGTCACGCCACCGCGACGTCTGTCTCACCTTCGGCTACAACACCGCCATCTTCAACACGTTTCAGCGCGTCAAGCGGATTCCCAACGTCATCAATATGGACGGCATCGAGTGGTCTCGTGCGCGGTGGGGCAAAGTGAAGCAGGCGATTCTGTGGACGAACGAGCGCATCGCGTGCTGGGTAGGCAACGATCTCATCGCCGATCATCCCGTCATCGAGGAGTATCTCGCCACGCGTGCGCGCCGGTCGAAGCTCACCACCATCACATATGGGGCGCATGCCCTCGCCGCCGCCGACCCCGCGTCGGTGATTGCCCGCGGCCTTGAGCCGGGCGGCTACCTCTCACTCATCTGCCGCCCGATTCCCGAAAACTCGATCCTCGAGCTCGTGGAAGGCTTCTCGGCGGAGCGTCGCGGCCATCGTCTTGCGATTCTCGGCAACTACACGCCGGAGACCGACGAGTACCACCGCGCGGTCGTCGATGCCGCGAGCGATGAGGTCGACTTCCTCGGGGCCATCTACGACCCGGATGAGGTGGCGGCGCTGCGATTCCACTCCTCCGGATACCTCCACGGCCACACGGTCGGCGGCACCAACCCTTCGCTCGTCGAGGCGATGGCGGTCGGCAATGCGGTTATCGCGCACGACAACCCCTATAACCGCTGGGTAGCCGCCGACGGCGGGCTCTACTTCACCACGGCTGCCGAGGCGGCCGATCGCATCAGCACGCTCATTGCTGATGCCGATCTGCGCAAGCGGCTCGGTGCAGCCAGTCGAGCGCGGCATGCCGAGGAGTTCACGTGGGAGCATGTGGCGGGCCAGTATGAGCGACTGCTCGAGAAGCACCTCCCCGCTGCGACTCAGCCCGAAGTCAACGCGTCACGGATGCGTCGCGCGCTGAGCTCCCAGGAGTAGCCGAGCGTTTCGGCGTCGAGCGATTCGCGCCTCCCCCGCCGCCAGGTCTCGCTGATGGCAGCGGCGATGGCGTCGAGATCGTGGGGCGGCGCGTACTGCGCGTGGTCGCCGAGGATCTCGCGGAAGACGAGCGTGTCGCTCGCTACGACTGGGGCTCCGAAGTGCGCCGCCTCGAGCGTTGGCATGCCAAAGCCCTCATCGAGCGAAAGGAACAAGAAGACGCGGGCCTTGGCATAGAGCCAGGCGAGCTCGTCGGTGTCGACGAAGCCGAGAAAGCGCACGGCGCCGGATGCCACGGCCGCTGTCACGGCGGGCGAGAAGGTCGCACGGCGCCCCTCCGGCTCACCGACAACGAGCAGGGGTGTCGTCGACGTCGCGTGACCGGATGCGACGGCCGCCTCGATCGCCACGTTGAGGTTTTTGCGGGCATTCAGTCGGCCGACAGAGAGCATGAAGTCGTTGATGCCGTCGAGCCCGACCGGTTTGGTGGGCACCGCCGTGCTGAGTTCGCGCGAGAGCCCAAGCCCGACGGGTGTGACCTTGGGATTGCCCCGTGCGACGCGACTGATGCGCTCCGCCTCAGCCTGCGATGAGGTGAGCACCCGGTGCGCCCGGCGGAGGGTCATCGGCATGAGGGCGTAGTAGGCGCGCTCGGTCGGGGTGAACCATTCAGGATTCGTGACGAACATGAAGTCGTGCACGAACACGGCAGCCTTGCCGAAGAGGGGGGTGAAGTTGTGCACAAGGGTGATGTCGGCACCGACCCGGCGCGCGACGAACGGGAGCTCGACGATGGCGCTCACGCCGTGTGGCCCAATCGTCGTGCCGGCAAGCTTGATGCGCTCCGGGAGGCTCCCCCGCACAATGTCGAGTGCTCGCCGAGGCACGGCAAGCGTGATCTCATCGTCGGGGAACTCCCGCTCCCACGCGAGCACGAACTCCCGCATCACCTGCGCGTTCGAGACCGGGCCGTCGACCCACCAGAACCCGTCAAACAAGACGTGCACGGTTTCCCCCTTCTCGCGCAGCCGCTGAAGGATACATCCAGCAGCGTGGCGTTAACAGTATGCGACCCGCCCTGAAAAGGTGAGGGAGGGTTCAAAATCAAGAACGGACTCGTAACATTGCGTCGCTACAGTTGCAGCGTGGACGCCAATACTGACGCAGAGCCCCGCAGCATCCGCAGTGCGGTGCGCAAGCTAGAGAGTGTACAGAAGCCTGGGCGCGGTGCACCGCCATACTCGCGCTGGGTGAATCGTCCACTCGGCCGCTGGCTCGCTGCGGTCGCATACGTGATGCGGCTCACGCCAAACCAGGTCACGCTTCTCAGCGCCTGCATGACCCTCGCGGCGCTCCTCCTTGTCGCGCTCGTCGCCCCATCCACGCTGCTCGGCGTTGCCGTCGCGTTCTTGCTGCTGCTCGGATACGCGCTCGATTCCGCCGACGGTCAGCTCGCGCGTCTGCTCGGCGGCGGCAGCCGCGCAGGCGAATGGCTCGACCATGTTGTCGATGCCACCAAGATCGGCGTCATGCATTCGGCCGTCATCATCTCGTTCTATCGCTACAGCGACGAGCGAGGATGGGTGCTCCTGCTGCCCCTCGGCTTCATGGTGGTCTCGTTCGTGTTCTTCTTCGGCATGATCCTCACCGACCAGCTTCGCCGTTCCGCCGCCGCCGCGGCTGGGCAGACGTACGCGAAGCCGTCTGGTGGCGGCGGAGGACTGCAGACGCTCGTCGCGATACCGACCGACTACGCCGTGCTGTGCCTTGCGTTCGCGCTGATCGGGCTCCACACTCTCTTTGTTGCGGTTTATGCGCTCCTCTTTGCCGCGCAGGCACTCGTGCTTGCTGCCGTGTTGGTGAAGTGGTGGCGCGAGCTGCGGCGCCTCGATCGCGTAACCGCGTAGCGGCCCCGCTTGTGGCGACGCCCGAACGTCGCCGCCGCAGCCCGCGCCGGCTCTAGAGGGCCGTCGCTTCCATGAGCTGGCGCGTGCTGCGGATGTTCGCACGGCTCGACGCTCCGAAGACGACCGATTCGATATTCGGTTGTTGATTGATCCACTCAAGGGCCTCGCGCGGGGGGATCGCTCCCGACGCGAAGACTGACATTGCTACTGCCCTGAACCGGTGACGTTCAAGCACGTCGAGGTACCCCTCGATGCCGCCCGACATGCGGAACCCGACCTTGTTGATGTTCGAGCACACGAGGGGGTTCTCGATGCCAACCCGTTCGAGCACCGGCAGCAGCATGGGGAGGTTCATCGTGATGAACCCTGGTTCGGCGTTGTACCGCGTGCGGATGTGTCGCGCGAAGATCTCGAACGCATCATCGAAGCCCAGCCCAAGCAGGAGGTCAACGACGACGTTCTGAAGCCACACGACCGGTGTCGAGAGCCCGCGGAACATGGCCATCTCGGCGTCGACGAGCAGTGTGATGAGCCCCTCGACATCCTGTTTCGCGATCGAGGTACCGCCGCGAAGCATGGCGTTCATGAGCCCCTCCTCTGGGAGGAACTTGCGCACCGCACCGAGCATGCCGTGCTCTGTCACCGCGTCGGCATATTTGTGGGCGTAGGGCATGCACGGGTGGAACTGGAACGCCGGATACCGCGACTGATTTTGACGGATGCGTTCGGCAATTTCACCGATGCGATCATGCGTCGTGCACATGAAGGTGGTGACGCCTTCGTCGTAGGCGGCGTCGAGCACGTCCATGATGGCGTCGAGCACTTGAAAGCGCATCGCTTGGGATCGCGCCTTCTCCTCAGACATGTGGTTGACGCCGAAGAACTGGTTGTCGCCGAAGAGGAGCCGGTCGAGTTTCGGTGCGCCACTCCTGCTGAGCTCAGTGGTGGGTGCGTGGGTGGTCATGCGCGCCTCCTCAGGAGCCGGCGTCGGGGTTCAGGTATCTGTGCTGCGGCCACCTCGACACTGTCGAGGGTTGAGGGGCCGGCGTCGGCGTCGAGCTTGAGCAGTTCAAGCACACGATCGGTCACCGCGGCGCTTGCAAAATCATTGACAGCGAGAAGCTCGTTGCCGTGCACGCGTGCGACGAAGTGGTGCAGTTGGGCGCTGTACTCCTCGCCGCGGAGGTAGAACCACACGGTGTCGGTGAGTTCGGTCGTGTTCTTCACCGTCCAGCCCGTGTCATACCCGTCAATCTCGGGGGCCGTGTCGCGCAGATAGACCCGCACTTCCTGACGGTCGGCGTGAATGCGCCCAGCCGTGCCCGTGATCGTGATCTGGGTGGTCATCTTGCGGAACGATTCATCCGACCAGTTCACCGAGAGCTGGGCACTCGTGCCATTCGGGTAGTACAGCGTGCTGAACACCTCGTCGTCGGTGTCTTCAGAGAAGATGCTGCCGAGGATGGTGCCGCCGACCCCGCTCGGAGCGCCGGCGAACCAGCTCAGCAGGTCTGCCGGATGCGCGGCATAGTCGTAGAGACAACCGCCACCTTCGGTGCGCTTGCTCCGCCAGGTCGTGCCCTTGGACTTCAGCACCACTGGGCCGTATGCCTCTGCATGCATGTGTGTGACTCGGCCGATCGCGCCGGCGTCGAGAAGCGCCTTGACTTCGCGGAAGGCAGCGACGAAGCGGTTGTGGTAGCCGACCTGGGTGACGAGCCCGCGTTCTGCGGCGAGTTCGGCGAGCTCACGAGACTCCTCCGAGGTGAGGGTGAGCGGCTTCTCGCAGAACACGTGAAGACCGCGCTCGAGGGCTGCCCGCACCATGGGAGCGTGAAACCTCGTCGGGGTGGCGATGAGCACAGCATCGAGTTCGACACTCTCAAGCATGTGGTCGTAGTCGGTGAAGGTGACGACGCCCGTGTACTTGGAGAGCACGCCGAGGATGTACCCCGCCGAGTCGACGACCGCCTCCACTCTCACATCTGGGTGGGCGTTGATCATCGAAAGATGGGACAGGCCCATCTTGCCGAGACCGACAACTCCTAGTCTGATCATGTGCATTCGTTCCTTTCGGGTCGGTGTGAATGCGATTCGGGTGGTTGGGTGTGCCGGTGGTGTGCCGGTATTAGTAGGCGCCGGTCGGGTTGACGAGCACCTTGAAGGTGCGCCACATGATCATGAGGTCGCCGATGAGTGACCAGTTCTCGACGTAGTACAGGTCGAGCTTGACGCTCTCCTCCCAGCTGAGATCGGAGCGACCGCTGATCTGCCACATACCCGTGAGGCCCGGGCGAATGTAGAGGCGGCGATGCACATGGTCTTCGTAGTCGCGCACTTCGGCTGGCAGCGGCGGGCGGGGCCCCACGACGCTCATATCGCCGATAAGGATGTTCCACAACTGCGGCAGCTCGTCGAGTGAGTGCTTGCGCATGAAGCGACCGAAGCGTGTGACGCGGGGATCGTTCTTCATCTTGAACAGCACGCCCGCACCCTCATTGCGGTCGATGAGGCCCGCGAGGTCGCTCGTCGCCGTCGTGACCATAGAGCGGAACTTGTACATCGTGAACGAGGTGCCGTCACGACCGACGCGCTCCTGCTTGAACAGGGCCGGGCCGGGGCTGTCGAGCCGCACGATGAGCGCGATCGCCCCCATCAGGGGCGCCAACACGAGCAGCACGGTGCCAGACACCGCGATGTCGAATGCGCGCTTGAGGATGTGCTTGCCGCCCTCGAACTGCGGAATCTCGACGTGGATGAGCGGCAGGCCCTCCATGGGGCGGAGATGGATGCGCGGGCCAGCCACATTCGCGAGGCCTGTCGCGAGGATGAGGTCGGTCGCGGTGCCCTCAAGCTGCCACGCGAGGTCGCGGACGTATTCGGTGCGACTGCTCGGCGGGCCGGCGACCACCACGGCATCGGCCCCAAGTGAGGCCGCTGTTGAGGCGACGCTGTCGAGGTCGTGGCTCACGGGGAGCGTTGCAAACGTAGGCGCGGCGGTCTCGGCGGGGGGCGAATCGAGTACCACGCCGGCGACCGTGTAGGCCGCCCGCGACGCGTGGCTGATCTGGTTCACGACGTACTCGACGTCGGTGCGCTGGCCGACGACGACGACCCTGGAGAGCGAATGCCCAGCGAGTCCCTGACGGGCGAGCCAATTGCGCCAGAGCCACCGGCTGAGAAGCAGGATGACGAGCCCGCCGGGGAAGGCGGCAACAAAGGCAAGGCTCACGGGGCCGGACTGCCCGACGAGCAGGGCGATCGCGAGAAGCCCGAACGTCATGCTGCTCGCGTTGATGACGCGCTTGTATTCGGCGGCACCCACGCTGAGGATGCGGCTCTCTCTCGTGCGCGACACGCTCAGCATCGTGAACCACAGCACCATGATGGCGACGGCGACGACCCAATAGGCGAAGGGGTCGGCGAACGGCGCTGTGCTCGCGATCCAGCCGAAGACGGCGAGCCACACCGTAACGCCGATAACGAGGGCATCGGTGAGTTGGAGCCGCTGGCGGTAGGTGCGGGCCCACGCCGGGCCCGAGCTTGCGACGGGTGCAGCGATCGGGTCTGCGACGAGGTGGAGTCTGCGTTGGGCGGGTGTCGGGTGGCGGGAGAGTGACCGAACGGTGCTCTCGAGTCCCATCGGGGTATGGGTCATTACGGGTCCTGTAGATCGGGGGTACAGGTAGTGCAAAAAGGGCAGCATCTCGGGGGTGGGAGACGCCATGATTCGGAGCTTCGTCGGCCCGAATCTCGGGTGCATAGTGCTGACGGGGTAAAGCACGCGGCCATGGCGTTGACGAATCGATCAGCTGGGGAGGCTGAGCGCCGTGAACGGTTCGGGTGCGTTCGGGGCGGGTAATGCAATCGGGGGTGGTGCGGTGCTGCTGAAGTGCGGGTAACACGGGGTGCCGGGGGGCGATAATGCGGGCGAATCTCGGGGTGACGCTGGCTTCGGTCGACACGGAGCGGGGAATCCGTGCCCCGAACTGGGACCCCCCGAATGAGGGGAGTTCTAGGTGTGCCAACAATATTGCCGAAGCGTCATGTTCGACACCCCCCATTCGGGGGTAATTCAGACTCCGGTCATGCTCCGTTCACTATTGAACGGTGACGGAGAATGCGTGCCGCGCGGGGTATGCCAGCGCCTCGGTGCTCTAGCGCTCAGGCTCTGTATCGCTCTGCGCCCGGACCTGCGCCCACACTTGCTCCATATCGAGGGCCTTCACCGCGGTGATGACCTCGTCGAGTGCGGGCGCCGGAGCGCGCCGGGCTGGGAGAACACGAGCACGCCGTCTCGGAACGCCATGAGCGTCGGGATCGACGTGATGTTCGCCGCTCCGGCCAGCTGCTGCTCTGCCTCAGTGTCGACCTTTGCGAACCTGATGTCGGCGTGCTGCTCGCTTGCCGCCTCAAAGACGGGGGCGAACTGGCGGCACGGGCCGCACCACTCCGCCCAAAAATCGACCATGGTGATGCCCGGCGTGGTGACTGTCTTCTCGAAATCATCGGCGGTGAGGGAGATGGTGGCCATGGAATCCTCGTCTCAGGTCGCAGGGCGGCGCGCTGCCGGTGGTGATCGAGCCTACGCGCTCCCAACTCTGGCCGACCTGGCGGCAGAGCGGATGCGGGCAACAGCGGTAGCAATGACAATCGCGACGATCGAGACGGCCGCCGCGATGGCGGTCGGCATGCTCAGCAGGTCGCCCATCAGGCGAGCGACCACCACCCAGGCGAGACCCCAGCAGAGCGCGGCCGTCGGGCTGAGCCTGCCCCGCCCCCGAACGGCAAGCCCGATACCGACGATGCCGGCGGCGAGGGCGAGGATTGCACCCCAGACATCCGGCGACAGCCCGCCGCCGGAGAACCCGGATGCGCTGAGGGCGGCCGCCGTGTTGGCGAGCGTCGCGACACTCACCCAGCCGAGGTAGAGGCCCACCGTGCCATCAGCGACGATCGCCTCCACCGGGCCGCTCGGCGCCGAGTCGACCGCGACGAGAAACGCCCAGACGAGGGCCGCGAGCAGGAGCACGATGACACCGACACTGAGCCACAGCAGCCCGGCCTGCGCACTGAGAATCCAGGCCGCATTGAGCACCATCGAGGCGGCGATCGGATATCCGAGTCTGCGGTGGCGCACATCGGCGCGCTGTCCCGGAAGCAGCTGCCAGACGGCATAGGCGATGAGCCCGAGGTAGATCACCGACCAAATGCCGAACGCTGGCCCGCCGGGGGCGATCGGCGTTGCGTCGTCTCGAAGCGCCCCGCCCGCAGCATCCGCAATTTGGATGCCCCCGGCCGCGCCAGAGCCGAAGAAGCCGCCGAGCAGTGCAACAACGGTGCTCGCGGCGACCACGGTCTGCCGGAGGGTGTCTCGGCCGGAGGTCACGATATCGAGCCCATCTGTAGCATCGTCATCGTTCCATCCTCACGCGTCGGCCTGAGAATCGCCGCACCCCGCGCTCCCCGAATGTACCCCGTCGTGCAGGGCTTGTGATCGGCCGGCCCCCGAAGTCGGGTGGTTAAAGCCTCATCTTGTACCCCGAATTTGGTTGATGGGCCGTTGTACCCCACGTAGCATCAGGACCACGGCGCAAGAGCGTCGGGTTCAATGCACAGTGGCAGACAATGGAGTCACCCATGACCAAGTTCCTCGCAACCGTTCACACCTTCGCGCAGTCGGCGACAGATCGACTCCGCGACAATGAGCGTGGCGCCTCCGCCGTCGAGTATGGACTCCTCGTCGCCCTCATCGCCGTCGCCGTCATCGCCGCCGTCGCCCTCTTCGGGCCGCAGCTGAATGAGCTCTTCCAGAACATGATCCCGAACCTCTGAGTCGGGTCATCGCGGGCCGGTCGATGAGACCGGCCCGCATCACCGCCTTCTGAGGCGACCCACAATCGGGGAGGCCTGATGTCACGCTTTCGCGATCGCCAAGAATCTGAACGCGGAGCAGTCGCTGTCGAGTTCGCCCTCATCGTGCCCGTGCTATTTCTGTTGATCTTCGGCATCGTCGAGTTCGGCAACATTTACAACGCACAGCTCCAGATCACCAGCGCCGCGCGCGAGGGCGCGCGCGAGATGGCGCTCAGCGGAACTCCCGCGACAGCTCGAAGCACCGCGATCGGCGCGGCTCCGGCATTGAGCCCAGCACTGACAACTGCCCAGGTCGCCGTCTCACCATCCACGTGCGCACCGACACAGAATGCGACCGTCACCATCACCTACCCCGTGCGGTCGATCACCGGGCTATTCCCGACCGGGGTGACGCTCGAGGGCCGAGCCGTCATGCGGTGCGGCGGATGATGCCTCGACAGCGGATGCTCCGTGCGCGCCGCCCCCGCGGCATCCGTCGCCAGGTCGAGGCCCGTGTCGGGGTGCTGCGCTCGATCCGGGACGACGAATCGGGTGCCGCGGCCGTGCTCGTCGCCCTGCTCGGGGTGCTGCTCATGGGCTTCGCGGCACTCGCCATCGACTACGGGCACGCAGAGTCCGAGCGGGCGAAAGCGCAGGTTGCAGCGGATGCGGTCGCACTCGCGATCGCGCAGGACTGCGCGGCGGGGCGCACGAGTTCGTGCCGTGCCGATGGTCCGGGGATCACGCTTGCCGCGTTGAACGGTGCGGATTCGGCATCCGCGACACTCGACAGCACGAACCGCACGGTGACGGTCGACGCCAGCACCGTGGTTGAGCACTGGTTCGCCCCCATCATCGGCATCGACTCCTCGACGGTCTCGGCCGAGGCGACAGCGAAGTGGACCCCGAGCACCTCCTCCGGTGGCGGGATCGTCAGCGCGTCGGTGTATCCGTTCTTCGTCGAGGCGTGCTCGGTGCCGGATGACGACAAACGCGTCACGCTGAGAATCTCGGGGCGCACCGCTGAGTGCGAGGGCTTTCTCAGCCCCGCGCGTCAGGTCGTGCGGGTCGGCGTCAACTGCAACAAGATCACAGTGACGCCTGGCACCGAATACCGCGACGAGGGCGTCCCACTCTTCTGGGGCGGCTGCACCCTGCCGACGCAACCGATCGTCGTCGCGCTGTGGGACGACTACAGCTACACCTTTTTCGGAGGCGATCGCTATCGCGTGAGCTCGTTCATGCTGTTCGAGCCGGCACCCAACCGAGTCACCAGCTCGGGGATGAGCGGCAAGTTCTCTCCCCTCCCAGACAACCACCCGGATATCGTCAGGGGAACGGGCACAGTCGTGCCCGGCACCGTGACCCTCATCGAATAGCGAGACCACATGCTGAAGAACAGAGCGCTCGCAGCCGTGCTCGCGGTGCTGCTCGCCGTCGCCGGCGGCACGCTCGTGTACGCCTACGTCGCTGATGCCGACCGACGCGCGCTCGAGGGTGTCGAGACCGTCGAGGTGCTCGTCGTGCAGCAGGCCGTGCCGGCGGGCACCGCCGCGGTCGACCTTGGTGAGAGTGTCGCGATCGTCGAGCTGCCGGCCCTCAGCGTCGTCGACGACGCGGTGTCGGATGTCGCGGAGCTCGGCGACACCACCGCGTCCGTCGATCTCGTGCCGGGCGAGCAGGTGCTCGCGAGCCGTTTCGTCGCGGAGGACGACGTGGATGGTGGCATGCCAGACGGTACGCAGTTGCTCACCCTGGGGGTCGAGGACGACCGAGTGTTCGGCGGGGCGCTCGTTGCGGGCGATCTCATTGGCGTCTGGGCGTCGTTCGCCGAAGGCTTCGAGGCGGGGCCGTCGACCCAGTTGCTCTACGACGGCATTTTTGTCGCCAGCGTGCAGCCGCCGGAGGAGGGCGCGTCGACGGATGCCACGGCTGTGACGCTCGCCGTGACGGCGGAGCAGGCACGCAAGCTCATCTTCTCGGTCGAGTTCGGCAGCCTGTACCTGTCGAAGCAGCCGGGGGACCTTGACGACACGATCGCCGGCGTGCTCACACGCGAAGGGCTCTCGGAATGAAACCCTTCCTGCTCATCACAGACGACGAATCGGTGTCGGCGCGCGTCGTCGAGGCCCTCGGTTCTGATGCTGACCATCTCGACACCTGGACCGTGCTTGAGGCGACCGACAATGAGGCGGCGATCATCTCGACCCCGATCCGGGGGCACCATCCTGACACCGTCATCCTCGGCGAAGACACGCTCGCGGGCGGTGGGTTCGCGATCGCTGAGCAGATCGCAGTGCACTGGCCGGGATCCGTTGTCGTGCTCATCGCCTCGGCATCGGCCGACACCCTGCGGTCGGCGATGCGGGCGGGGATCCGTGACGTGCTCGACCCGGCCGACACGGCGGAGGAGTGGGGCATCGCGATCGCGGGGGCGAGGGCTGCTGCGCAGTCACGCGCACCAGAGGCGCCAGCGGTCGTCGATGAACCCGTTGACGACGACGCGTCGAGGGTGATCGTCGTCGTGTCATCGAAGGGCGGCAGCGGCAAGACGACCGTGTCGACGAACCTCGCGGTCGGCCTCGCGCGCGCCGACCCGCACTCCACTGTCATCGTGGACCTCGATCTCGAATTCGGCGATGTCGCCAATGCGCTGAAGCTCACCCCCGATCGTTGGCTGCCAGACGTGGTCTTCGGGCCGGCGCGCAACGACTCCATGGTGCTGAAGTCGTTTCTCACCGAGCACCCGTCCGGCCTGTTCGCGGTGTGTGCCCCAGAGACCCCGGATGCCGCTGCCGGCATCACCGCCGATCACATCGAGCACCTCGTGCAGCAGCTCGCCCACGAGTATCGCTACGTCGTCATCGACACGCCACCGGGGCTCGCGGAGCACACGCTCGCGGCGCTCGACCATGCGACCGACATTGTTTACGTTTGCGGCATGGATGTGCCGAGCATCCGGGGCATGCGCAAGGAGCTGGCGTTGCTCGACGAGTTGCAACTGCGAGCGCCGCGCGAGCACCTCGTGGTGAACAACATGGACTCGCGGGCCGGGCTCACACTCAAGGATGTATCCGAGGCGCTTGGTAGGCCGGTCGACATCGTCATCCCGGCGGCACGGGCGGTGCGGATCGCCACGAACGAGGGTGTGCCGATCGTCGAGTCGGCGAGACGGGGACGCCTCCTGAAGGCGTTCAGCGCACTCATCGATCGCATCGTGGTGCGGGGTGCGGTGCCGGCGGCGCAGCCGAGCGGCGGATCGAGGCGATCGCGGTGAGTCTCGCCGACCGGCTCGCCGCGGCCAGGGACCTGCGCCCGGCGGCGGCAACGCCACTGCAGGCGGCGCCGACAGGATCGATGCCACCTCCGAGGGAGGCGCTCGGCAAGCTCAAGAGCCGAGCCACCCAGGCGCTCTTCGAGAGCATGGGTGGTCGCCTGACCGACACCACCCTCACCCAGGCGCAACTCCACGACATCGTTCGTGCGCAGCTCACCGCCATTGTCGCCGCAGACGAGCTGCCCCTCACATCGACCGAGCGCGAGCGGCTCACCCAGGAGGTGCTCGACGATGTGCTCGGGTTCGGCCCGCTGCAGCGATTCCTCGACGACCCCGACGTGACCGAGATCATGGTCAATGGTCCGAACAAGATCTTCCTCGAACGAGCAGGGCGGCTCGAACGCAGCGGCGTGCGATTCGCATCGGAAGACCATCTCCGCAACATCATCGAGCGGATCGTGCTGCGCGTCGGGCGCCGCATCGACGAGTCGTCGCCACTCGTCGACGCCCGCCTCGCCGATGGCTCACGAGTGAACGCCATCATCCCGCCGCTCGCCGTTGACGGCTCGAGCCTCACCATCCGCAAGTTCTCGGCGGATCCTTACCGCACCGACGACCTCGTGCGGTTCGGCACCCTCACGCCCCAGCTCGCCACCGTGCTCGACGCCTGTGTGAAGGCGCGCCTGAACATCCTTGTCTCCGGCGGCACCGGCACGGGCAAGACGACGCTCCTCAACGTGCTGTCATCGTTTATCCCCGAGAACGAACGCATCGTTACGATCGAAGACGCGGTCGAGCTCCAGCTGCAGCAACCCCACGTTGTGCGTCTCGAGGGTCGCCCACAGAACATCGAGGGCCGGGGTGAGATCAGCATCCGTGATCTCGTGCGCAACTCGCTTCGGATGCGCCCAGACCGCATCATCGTCGGCGAGGTGCGCGGCGGCGAAAGCCTCGACATGTTGCAGGCCATGAACACCGGCCATGACGGCTCGATCTCGACGCTCCACGCCAACTCGGCACGCGACGCGCTCTCGCGGCTCGAAACCATGGTGCTCATGGCGGGGCTCGACCTGCCATTGCGCGCCATCCGCGACCAGGTGGCCTCATCGATCGACCTCATTGTGCAAATCACCCGCCTGCGCGACGGCACCCGACGTGTCACCTCGGTGAGCGAGGTCACCGGCATCGAGGGTGACAACATCGCGCTGCAGCACATCTTCGAGTTCGACCACGCGGCGGGGGTCGACGGCGAGGGCCGGTTCCTCGGGCAGATACGCCCGACCGGGTTGCGGCCGGCGTTTGCCGAACGCTGTCGCGAGCTCGGCATCCCCCTGCCGGCAGACGCCTTCACGCCACCCCCAACGGAGTCGGGGTCGCACTGATGGAGCTTGTCATCGGCGTCGTGCTGTGCGCCACCGCGCTGTTCGTGCTCGTATTTTCGGTCATCGGCGCCCCTCGCATCCGGCGGTCCGCCATCAGCGACGACCCCGCCATCGCCGGGCACCGCGACCCACTTGCCGGTGTGGAGCGGGCCGTCGAGAGCGCCATCCCCGGCCGGGTGCGCACAGTCATGGCCATCGACATTGAGCTCGCGGGGGTGCGCATGTCGCCGGCGAGGTTCGGAATGTACACGATGGCGGTGAGCCTGGTGCTCGGGGTGATCGTCGCCGCCATCGTGCATCCCATCGTCGGAATCCTCGCAGTCATCGCCGGGCCGACGATCGCGCGGGTGGTGCTCGGATCGCGAGCGAATCGCCGGCGGCGCGCCTTCGCCGAGCAGCTCGACGACACCCTCCAGCTACTCGCCAGCGCGCTCCGTGCCGGCAGCAGCCTGCTCCGCGCCATCGACACCGTCGCGGAGCAGTCGCCGCAACCGACCGCGCGCGAGTTCGCCCGCGCCGTCAACGAGGTGCGGATCGGCCGTGACCTCGGCGATGTGCTCACCGATATCGGGCACCGGATGCGGAGTGCCGATTTCGCCTGGGTGAGCCAGGCCGTCGACATCCATCGCGAGGTCGGTGGCAACCTTGCCGAAGTGCTCGATCAGGTCGGCGAGACCATCCGGGAGCGCAACGAGCTGCGACGCCAGATCGAAGGACTCAGTGCTGACGGAAAACTCTCGGCCCTCGTGCTCATGGGCATCCCGGTCGCGATCGTTCTCCTGCTCCTCGTGGTCAATCCCACGTACCTCGCGCCGCTGATCGCCCAGCCCACCGGCTGGGCCATGCTTGCCGCCTCGGTGCTGCTCTTCGTCGTCGGCGGCGTATGGTTGCGCAAGCTCATCACGGTGGACTTGTGATGCTCGGCGTGCTCGGGGCAGGGGTCGTGGCGATCACCGCCGCGCTGTTCTTTGGGGTCTGGGCGGTGCTCGGTGGAGGGACATCCTCACTCGCCCGCGAAAACCTGTCACGGGATGCGGTGCTGCTCCCATCGACCGCCAACGCGGGCGGTGCTGTCAGCGGCGGGGACAGCCGACTCGACGCCGCCATTCGCCGGGTTATGCCGCCGACCGCCGTGCACCGCATCTCGGGTCTCGTCGGTGCGTCAGGTGCGGCATCCGGCCGGCTCAATGCGGCGCTGCGCGCAAAAGCCCTCCTCGGGATCGGCGCACTCATCCTCGGTCTGCTCATCGGCTTCGCGATGGCGAGTTTCGTCGGCTGGGCGCTCGCCGTCATCATCACGCTCATCGGCTGGTTCGGGACGGATGCGGTGCTCCACGGACGGGCGCAGGAACGCCGCAGCGCGATCGATGCGGGGCTCGCCGACACGCTCGACCAGCTCACAATCGCGGTAGAGGCCGGCCTCGGGTTTGAAGCTGCCCTCACCCGAATCACACGAAACGGCGAGGGGCCGCTCGCGGAGGAGCTGGTGCGTACCCTGCAGGACATCCAGCTCGGCCAGAGTCGGCGGGATGCCTATCGTGCGCTGGGTGAACGGGCAGGCGTGCCAGATCTCAGCCGGTTCGTGCGGGCCATCGTGCAGGCCGACTCCTACGGTGTTCCGATCTCGAAGGTGCTGCGGACCCAGGCGCACGAGGTGAGGCTCAAGCGGCGGCAGCGGCTTGAGGAGCAGGCGATGAAGATCCCCATTAAAGTCACCTTCCCGCTGATGTTGTGCCTGATGCCAGTGCTCTTCATCGTCGTGCTCGGCCCCGCGATCCTTAGCGCTATGGCCACACTGTGAGTGGTGTGCGCCCCGCGGCGGGTATGCGGAGCGTCGATGGCGGGCAGGTGTTCACACTCGCGGCAGCCCTCGTGCTCGACAGCGACGGCCGCGCCCTCCTCGTGCGCAAACACGGCACCCACGCCTTCATGCAGCCGGGCGGAAAAATCGAGCCGGGTGAGTCGGCCCGAGAGGCGATCGTTCGGGAGCTCGCCGAAGAGCTCACGCTCACGGTCGACCCCGACGACCTCGGGCACCTCGGTCGGTTCACGGCGGATGCTGCGAACGAGCCGGGTTGGACGGTCGACTGCGAGGTGTTCACCCTCGTGACCGATGCTCCCGTCGCGGCCGCGGCCGAAATTGCCGAGGCGCGCTGGTTCGATCCTCGCGACACCGGCGACGCGGTCATTGCGCCGCTCACGGTCGACCATGTCTTCCCTGCGGCGCGCAGGCGAGCGGAACACGACGGCGGCAATGGAACCGAGTGACGTCCGCGGGTTCACGGCCCCCGGACTCGATCTCGACCTGCTCCTGCAGGCGATGGACTCACTCAAAGACGGCGTGATGGTGACGGATACCGAGCAGCGCATCGTCGCCGTCAACACCGCGGTGTGCACCATGACGGGCTATACCCGCGACGAACTCGTCGGATCGACCTCTCGCCTGGTGCAAGGCCCGGCCACCCAGCCGGAACTCCTCGCCGAGATTCGACACGCGGTGCAGACCGGTGGGCTCTTTGTGGGAGAGCTCATCAACTATCGCAAGGACGGCACCCTCTACTGGAATGGGATGTCGATCGCTCCGATTCTCCGGGACGGTGTTCCGACCCACTTCGTGAGCATGCAGCGAGACATCACCATGTTCGTCGCACAGCGCACCGCGAGCGAAAACGAACTCGCGACGACGGCGTTGCTGCTTAGCGTCGCCAGGGAGTTGAGCCGACAAACGGAGGGCCGCGACGTCACGCAGATCATCGCGGACGCCGTGCCCGCAGTGTGGGCTGCTGAGCGCTCATCATTCGTGCTGTGGGATAACGTCCGCGAGCGGTTCGTCATCGCCGCCTCGAGTGGGTGGAGCAGCGCTCTCGCCGAAGAGGTCTCCCAGTGGGAGGGCACACGAGACAACAGCCCCGACCTCACCGCCATCATGGATTCGGGATTGCCGTCGCTGGTGACAGGCGCGTCGTCGGACTGGGCCCGTTCGATCGTCGAACACTACGACTTCGACACGATGGCCGTCGCGCCCGTTCAAATCTCCGGACGGTTTCTCGGCATCTTGGTCGGCTACTGGGCACGCACGCCGCCGCCCCGCGTCCTCGACGGCACGATGCTCGACCGCATGACGGGGCTCGCCGGGCTTGCCGGCATCGCCCTCGACCAGGCCCGGCTGCAGGAAGCGATCGACTGGAGTTCTCTGTTTGACCCGTTGACGGGGCTCGCGAACCGGCGAAGGCTCGAAAAGTACATCACAGAGGCGATTGACGACGTCGAGAAGCGGGGCGGCGATGAGGTGTTCGTGCTTGCCTGTGAGGTGGACCGCTTCACGCGCATCAGCGACTCATATGCCACCGACGTCGTGGACGCGCTGCTCCGTGAGATCGCCGAACGCATTATGGCGGCGGTGCGGCCGGGGGGCTTCGTCGGCAGGCTCGGGGGCGACAGCTTCGCCATTGTCGTGCGGGGTGCACCCGACGATGCCGAGGCTGCGGCTGCGGAGGTGATCCGAGCGTTCCAGGATCCCTTCCTCGTCGGTGATGACACGGTGCACGCTGACATCTCGCTCGGCAGCGCCGGCAGCGCCGACCCGGCAATCGCGGATGCAGCGTGGAAGGAACCGTTCCGGGCAATGGCCGCCCAGCGACTCGTCTCCCTCGCGACAGCAGACCTGAAGGCACGGAGGAGCAGCCGGGTCGCAGGTGAACTGCCGAGCGATCCTGACGAAGCTCGGCTCGACACCGACCTCCGCCGCGCAGTGCGCAACGGCGAGATCGAGGTGCACTACCAGCCGCAGGTGCGACTCACCGACGGTGCGCTCGTCGGGGTCGAAGCGCTCGCGCGATGGAACCATCCGTCGCTCGGTCAGGTCAGCCCCGCGCGCTTCATTCCCCTCGCCGAGTTCAATGGCGTCATCCGAGAGATCGGGCGCTTCGTGCTCGAGACCGCGTGTGCCGATGCTGCGCGGTGGGCAGAGGCCGGGCATCCGATCGAGGCCTCCGTCAATGTCGCAGTGCACCAACTCGAAGATCCGAGCTTCGCCGACATGGCACGGCACGTCGTCGAAACAGCAGGACTCGTGCCGCAGAGGGTCACGATCGAGGTCACCGAAACCCGACTCGTCTCCGACCGCAGCGTGGCCCAGCTGCAGCTTCAGCGGCTCAGCGATCTCGGCTTCGCGATCTCGGTCGACGACTTCGGCACCGGGTTCTCGTCACTCACCCAGCTGAGCAACATGCCGGTCGACGAACTCAAGATCGACCGATCATTCATTGCTCGCGTCATCGGGACGGGGCGCCCTATCGTGGCCGGCGTCATCGGCCTCGCGCGCGGCCTTGAGCTGCGCACCGTGGCAGAAGGCGTCGAAGATGCGGAACAGTACGAGGTGCTGCGGCAGCTCGGCTGCGACCGGGCGCAGGGGTATCTCCTCGCCCGTCCGATGCCTGCAGCGGAGCTCGAGCGGGACTGGATGGCGCCGAACTAGCCTGCGACGACCCGTCCGAGCTTCTCCGGGTTCCGCATCACATACACCTCGGTGATGATGCCGCCGTCGATCGCGAACGTCACGACAGTGTCGACCCCGGCATCGCCGACCGCGATGAGCGCAGCCCGGCCGTTGAGCTCGCCGATGTGCATCACGACGGGGGTGTCGGGGTTGTGCATGACACCGAGCCCGAAGCGCAGCACCTTCTCGGCGCTCACGATGGGGCGGAGTGCCGCCCGTCGCTTGCCGCCACCGTCGCTGTAGAGCACGACGTCGGGCGAGAGCAGCGCCATGAGGTCCTCGATCGACCCGCCGACCGCCGCCGCGAGGAATCGCTCCGTGACGGCGCGGTGGATGTCGCGGTCGACGGGCTGCCTCGGCGTGCGGGCATGCACGTGCTCGCGGGCGCGGTGCGCGAGCTGGCGCACGGCAGCCGGGGACCTGCCGAGCGTCGTTGCGACCTCGGTGAGCGGCATCCCGAACACCTCGTGGAGTACGAAGGTGGCGCGCTCGGCAGGGCTCAACGATTCGAGCACGACAAGCATCGCCATCGACACCGACTCGGCAATCTCGGCGCTGTCGTCGGCACCGAGGTCGGCATCCACAACCGGTTCTGGCAGCCACGGGCCGGTGTAGGCTTCGCGGCGGCGCTCGTGCGTGCGCAACAGGTTGAGGGCCTGTCGGGTCACGGCGCTGAGCAGGTAGGCGCGCGGAGCCTCAACCGAGGCATGATCGACCTCGGCCCAGCGCAACCACGTCTCCTGCACCGCATCCTCGGCGTCGGCCATCGTGCCGAGCACCCGGTATGCGGCCCCGACGAGGGCCGGTCGATGCTCGGCAAAGATCGCAGCCGCGTCGGATGTCACGCGCTCGCGCTCCTCGCCGCCGGGCGCACCTCGCACTGGTCTTTGAACCCCTGGCTCGTGAGCCCCATGGCGGCGTTGGTGCGCGAACGCTGATTCTCCAGTGCGACGAGCGCCGTGAGCTCGACGAGCGCGGCGTCGCCGAGTTCGGCGCGCAGGGTCGCGACCTGCTCGTCAGTCACGGTGGGCGGGGTCGCGGTCATCGCGACCGAGTATTCCATGATGCGGCGCTCCAGCCCGGTGTAGACATCGCTCGAGTGTCGCACCGGCACATCCTCGAGCTTGCGGGGGTCGACGCCGTCGTTGTGCGACACCCAGTAGCCGAAGTCGAGACACCATGAGCATCCGATCTCCGCGGCCGACGCCATGACGGCGAGAGCACCGAGGGTTGGGTCGAGGCGGTTCCACTTGGCCGCGCTCGCCTCCGTCTTCAGCATCGTTGTGAGCACGCGCGGGTTGTGCAGCGCGACAAGGCCGGGCTCGGGCACCTTGCCGTACGTGTGGCGGCTGTACGCCTCCAAGATGCGGACCTTGAGCGTGCGGCGGTGTGTGAGCGGGATGCGGGCCATGACTCCTCCTGATGGTGACGGTGTACAAGGAGAGACACCGCTCGCGGCCGAAGTGTGACATGGGAGGATTTCGGGATGCCGCTCTCGTTCGTTTCTGCACCGACCCGCGATGTTCCCGTCGAGACGCTGTACCGCATCCTCTGGCTGCGCAGCGCCGTCTTCGTCGTCGAACAAGAGGCCGCCTACGACGACATCGATGGGCGCGACCTCGAACCCGGCACCGTGCAGTGCTGGGCCGAAGAAGACGGGCTCGTGCTCTCGACCCTTCGCATCCTCGTCGATCCCGACGGGCGGCGCATCGGGCGGGTCGCGACCGCCGAGTCTGCGCGCGGCCGCGGGCTCTCAGCGAGGCTGATGACGGATGCCATCGCGCAGTGCGAGGGGGTGAGCATCCGTCTCGACGCCCAGCGGTATCTCGAGGGCTGGTACGCCCGGTTCGGGTTCGTCACCGACGGGCCCGAGTATCTCGAAGACGGGATCCCGCACGTGCCGATGGTGCGTGCTGTCGCCGCTGGTTGAGTAGGCCCGCCAGGGCCCGCCGACTCAGCCGGCGTCTGCGCCTTCTCAGGCGTCGAGGATGTGGATCGTCATCGGGTCGAACGGTTCACCCGCGCCGTAGACGCCGTTGAAGGCGGCCGCCGCTTCGCCGAGCATCCGGGTTTCGATGCCGCGCCACACGATGAGGTCGCCGTCCATGCCGGTCTCGGCAGGGCCGAGGGCGGCGAGCGGGATACGGCCGGCGCCCGTCTCGAAGCTCACGACGGCGCCCTGCTCGTCCGACTCGAGCCACGGCTCCTGGAGCGTGAGGTCGAGCGCGCCGAAGTGACCGGCGAAGTGCACGCTGCCGCCGAAGCGGATCGTGCCGCGAGCCGACGCGAGATCGAAACCGGACTGGTCAACGAGCGGAAAGAACGTGCCAGAATCGCTCGTCCCGGCGCCGTCGGCGACCGTGGCGGTGCCGCCGCTCATCGCCACGACGTAGTTCACGAAGCTCTGCTTGACGCCCCATGTGAGGCCGGGGGATGCGGCATCCGGTGTCTCATGCATCCGTCGAGCCTACGCGGCGCACCACGCAACGTCGGAGGAGCGGCGACACTCCGTCGAATCGTCGGACACAGCGCGGCGTGGCGCCGAATCTCCGACGCTACGTTGGGGCTGGCCTCCGGGCACAAAAAAGCCCCACCCCGAGTAGAAGCCTCGAGATAGGGCAGTGGCTCCGACCGGCGTCGATCCGGTGACCTTTCGATTTTCAGTCGAACGCTCTACCAACTGAGCTACAGAGCCGTGCATGGCGAACCGTGCAAAGAAGGCACGGAACACTGGCGAGAGTGAACCGTGCCTTGCGACCCTGACCGGACTTGAACCGGCGACCTCCGCCGTGACAGGGCGGCGCGCTAACCAACTGCGCTACAGGGCCTAGCTATGAAATTCTGTTGCTGCAAACACACTGTGTCTGGTGACCCCAACGGGATTCGAACCCGTGCTGCCGCCGTGAAAGGGCGGTGTCCTAGGCCACTAAACGATGGGGCCTCGAAGCGAACTTCTCTTCTTAGCTACCGACAGATAAGCATACGGATGGCGCGGCGAATTACCAAACCGAGAGAGGCCTCGCCTTTGCGCTGCTTGTGACGGTGCTGTGATGCGGCGCGAAGGGGAGGTTTCGACCCCACCGCGTGCCGCTCCCGCGCAGGGTCGGTGGCCCACGTTAGGTTCGACGCCAGGGGCCCTTCGGGGTGTGCAGGAGAAGTCGAGGAATCATGGCCAGGAGCACCGTCGCACGGGCGTCGCGCATCCGCATGATCATCGCGATGATGGCAGCCCTCGTCGTGCTCGTTACCGGCACGATCGTTGCCGAGCTCCGCCCCGCCCCGGCCTTCGCCGCCGACTATCCAAGCTGGCAAGACGTGCTCGCCTCACGGAACAACGAGGCGGCGAAGGCCGCTGAGGTGACTCGTCTCGAGGGCATCCTCGCCCAGCTTGAGGCCGACGTGAAGGCCAAAGAGGCGGTCGCGAAAGAGAAGGGCGACGACTACTTCGTCGCGCAGCAGGCCTACGACGAGGCCGCCTACAAGGCGGAGCAGCTGCAGTCACAGGCCGACGCTGCTCAGGTGACCGCCGACGCCTCGATGCTGCAGGCCGGCCAGCTCGCCGCGCGCGCACAGCGTGCCGGGGGCGCGGATATCACCGCCACGCTGTTTTTCGGTGACGCTGGCACCGAAGACCTCCTCTCGCAGCTTGGTATGGCGTCGAAGGTGAGCGAGCAGTCGAGCGGTGTGTTCGCCAAGGCGAAGCAGGATCAAAACACCGCACAGTCGCTCACCGACCAGGCGAACCTTGCGAAGCTCGCACTCGAGGAGCTTGCTGCAGTCGCCCAGGAGAAGATGGCGCAGGCGCAGGCGGCGGCGGATGCTGCGACCGCCGCGCTTGAGGAGGAGCAGGAGCACAAGGCGCGGCTCCAGGCGCAGCTCGCGACGCTCGTGGAGGGGCGCATCGCGACGGAGGCTGAGTACACGGCGGGCATCAAGGCGCAGTGGGGCGATGGTGCCGCGGGCGAAGTGTCGGCGACCGGCTGGGCGCGGCCGTCAGGCGGGCATATCTCGAGCAATTACGGGTGGCGTGTGCCGCCGCGCAGTGGTGCGAGCAGTCTGCACGGCGGCGTCGATCTGGCGCCGGGGTGCGGTTCGCCGATCTTCGCCGCGCATGCCGGCACCGTCGAGTATGCGGGCTGGAACGGCGGCTACGGCTACTACATTCTTGTGAACCATGGCGACGGCACGTCGAGTGCCTATGGCCACATCATGTCGGGCGGCATTCTTGTGAGCGCCGGCCAAACCGTCGGGCCCGGGCAGAACATCGCGCGTGTCGGCACCACCGGCACCTCGACCGGGTGCCACCTGCATTTTGAGCTCCGGATCGGCGGCGCCACCACCGATCCGGCCGCCTTCCTCCGCGGCCAGGGCGTCAACATCTAGCGCCGGTCGGTCATGCGCTAACGGGGTGCGCACGGTGGCCGACAGTGATCCAGGCGGATGCTCGGTGCGCTCGCATCCCACAAAATCCTTGCCATTGGGCCGGAAGTTGCTATTGTTACTCGTGTTAACAGTGTGACGGGGAACTCCACTGTGCGACCAAAGGGACACGGGGAACTATGCAGCCACACCGCTCGGGCGTCATTCGTCGCCCCCGTCGCCTGATTGCCGTTGTTGCCATCCTCGGCGTGCTCCTGACGGGCGGTATCGCCGCCCAGCCTGCTGAGCCAGCCTACGCCGCCGACTACCCGAGCTGGCAAGACGTGCTCGATGCTCGCTCAACCGAAGCGGGCAAACAGGCCGAGATCACACGCCTCGAAAACCTCCTCGCCCAACTCGAAGCGAATGTTGCATCGACCGAAGCTGAAGCCATGGCGAAGGGTGACGCCTACGTCGAGGCGCAGCAGGAGTACGACGAGGCCGCCTATCGGCTGCAGACGCTCGAAGAGCAGGTCGCCGAAGCCCGTGCGACCGCGGAAGAGTCGATGAACAAGGCCGGGCAGCTTGCGGCACGCCTGCAGCGCGTCGGATCGAACGACCTCACCGCGCAGCTCCTCTTCACCGATTCCGAAGACCTCCTTGGCCAGCTTGGCCGCGCCTCAAAGGTGAGCGAGCAGTCGAGCGGCATCTTCAGCAAGGCGAAGCAAGACGAAAACGCGGCACAGTCGCTCAGTGATCAGGCCGCCGTCGCCGAAGAGGCACTTGCCGTGCTCGCGACTGAGGCGGAGACGGCGATGGTCGCGGCCCAAGACGCTGCGGATGCCGCGAACGCTGCCCTCGACGAGCAAGCCGGCAACCAGGAGCGCCTCGAGGCCCAGCTCAGTGTGCTTCGCGAGAACCGCGAGGCAACCGAAGCCGACTACAACACGGGTGAGCAGATTCGTCTCGCAGAGGCGGAGCGTGTCCGCGCTGCGGAGGCAGCAGCAGCGGCCGCTGCGGCTGCAGCGGCGGCGGCTGCCGCGGCAGCCGCGGGTGGTGGGCAATCCGGCGCCGGCGGGCAACCTGCCCAGTCAGGGTGGGCACGTCCGAGTGGCGGCTACATCTCTAGCGCGTATGGCTGGCGCGTGCCCCCGACGAGCGGCGCAAGCTCCCTCCACGCCGGGGTGGATTTCGCACCGGGCTGTGGGGCACCGATCTATGCCGCCTCATCAGGCACCGTCGTCTTTGCCGCGATGACGGGCGGCTACGGCAACTACGTCAAGATCAACCATGGCGACGGCTCACAGTCGGCGTATGCGCACATCCGGTCGGGCGGCATCATCGTCGGCGTCGGCCAGTGGGTCAACGCAGGCCAGGTGATCGCCTACGTCGGCACGACCGGAATCTCGACCGGGTGCCACCTGCATTTCGAAATCCGCGTCGGCGGCTCCACGGTAGACCCCGTGGGATACCTTCGCGCTCGCGGCGTCGCGATCTAGGCTCTGACGGCACCGTCGGCCATGATGGTCGCGGGGGTGAACATGGGATCCATTCGCCGCGGATGCGGGGGACGCAGCAGATGCCGCGGACGCCGCGATGGCTGAGCGCCCCGCGAACCCGCACTCCCTCGAGTTCGGCATTGTGCTCGCCGCCGCGCAGGTGCCCCACGCGTGGGCTGCGCGCGAACTCTGGTCCCGGTACTCGCGCCATGTCGCTGGCTACGCCAGGGCAAAAGGGTCGCTCGAGCCTGACGACCTCACGAGCGAGGTCTTTCTCACCGTGTTCTCGTCGCTCGCCGCATTCGATGGGGGCGAGCACGACTTCCGCGCCTACCTCTTCACCCTCGCGCACCGCCGTCTCGTCGACGAGCTCCGCCGGCGCACGGTTCGGGCAGGCACGATCGAGTGGAGTGCGGACCGAGACGACCGTGTGGTCGCGAGTGCAGAGGATGACGCCATCCGCGCTCTCGGCAACGGCGAGGCTCTTGCGCTCATCGGGTCGCTCCCGCCTGCACAGCGGGACGTGCTCATGCTCCGCATCGTCGGCGACCTCACGATCGAGCAGATCGCCGAGGTCGTCGGACGCCGCGCCGGTGCCGTGAAGGCGCTGCAGCGACGCGGACTCGAATCACTTCGAAAAACACTAGGCGTGGACCGTACCCTTCTTGGCGCCTTGCACGATGACAGTGAGTGAGATGAAGAACCAGCCGATTTCGCCAAGAGACGCCGACGCGCTTCTCCGGGGCGTCGTGCCGCCCTCGCGACCGGACCTTGAGTCCCTCGCCGGCGTCATGGCAACCGCGAAATCGGATGCATCGGCGAGTGTTATCACTCCGTCGGCCGCCCTCTCGGCGTGGTTCGAGGCCCCAGACGTATCGGGCGTCCCCACGGCCTCCGTCTCGCGCGTGATCGCGCGCACCTCGACGCGGGGGGCCGCATCGACGCACCGCAGGCGCTGGGCGATCCAGGGGTGGATCGTCGGGCTGGGTATCGCCGCGAAGATCGCGATCGGCAGTGGTGTCGCCGCGGCGGCGGTCATCGGGGCCGGTGCTGCGGCGGTGCTGCCGCCACCCGTGCAGGATGTCTTCGACGAGGTCGCCTCGGTGGTCGTGCCGTCGACGATGGCGAGTCTCGCTGAGGGTGTCGTCGCGGGTGATGACGAGGGTACGTCGGATGCGGAGTCGTCGGGCACCGAGTCGTCGGGCTCCGGCGCGTCGAGCGATGCGATTCCGGGGCAGGGATTTGGAAGCTGGGTTTCGTCCCTCGCGACCGCCGGGGAGATCGAGCCGGGAGTCGTCTCTTCCGCGGCTCGAGTCAACGGCGCAGAGCAGGCCAGAGCGGCCCAGGATCGCGCTGCTGAGCGGGCGGAGGAACGCGCCGCCGTGCGTCAGGAGTTCGAATCCGTGCACGAATCGCAGCGCGACAGCGCGCAGGAGCAGCGCGCGAACGGAGCGTCTCCCGGTGTCGGCAAGCCGGAGAACCCCGGCAACCAGAACCCTGGCAATGGCAACCAGGGCAACAAGAACCAAGGCAACAAGAACCAGGGCAAGCCGGAGAACCCCGGCAACGACAACCCCGGCAACGGTTCCTCACACACTCCCGGTAATCCCGGTGAGGCAGGCCCGCCGGCCGACACCCCTGGGAAGGGTCGGACGTAGAGGCGGCTGCTTCGACTGCGCGGTCCCCGGGAATTCGGGCCCGGAGGTAGCGCAGACACAGAGGGCGGGTCACGCATCGCGTGACCCGCCCTCGATTCTTGTGCGGCCGGCTAGTGCCCGGTCGACGGCACGTAGGCCGCGAGCCCGTCCTGCACGACGCGCTCGGCTTCGGCGCGGTCACCCCAGCCCTCAGTCTTGACCCACTTGCCTGGTTCGAGGTCTTTGTAGTGCTCGAAGAAGTGCTCGATCTCTTTGCGCTTGTAGACGGGGATGTCGTCGACATCCTGGATGTGGTCCCAGCGCGGGTCTTTCGCGGCGACGGCGATGACCTTGGCATCGCTGCCGCCGTCATCCGTCATGTTGAAGACGCCGACGGGGCGCACGCGCATGCCGATGCCCGGAAAGAGCGGGTACTCGCCGAGCACGAGCACATCGACGGGGTCGCCGTCGAGACCGAGCGTGTGCTCAAAGAAGCCATAGTCGGTCGGGTAGGCCATTGGTGTGTAGAGCACACGGTCGAGCACGATGCGGCCCGTCTCGTGGTCGATCTCGTACTTGTTGCGGCTGCCCTTCGGCACCTCGATGGTCACGTCGTAGTCGGCCATGCGGCTTCTGCTCCTCGGTTCGGCGAATGCTGCAATAACGTTACTGGATGCAACCTCGCCGTCCTCGACTCACGCCTGAGGTCGCCGACGTGCGGCGGGCGGTGCGCGAGACGCTCGCTGGATCAGCGCCCGACTCGCTGGTGCTTGTGGCGTTGAGCGGCGGCCCTGATTCGCTCGCCCTCGCGGCGGCGACCGCCTTTGAGGCGCCGCGGGCTGGCATCCGCGCCGGTGCGGTCATTATCGATCACGCGCTCCAGGCAGGTTCAGCGGATGTCGCGGCCGAAGCGGCACGGCAGGCTGAGGAGCTCGGGCTCGCCCCCGTCGTGGTGCGCCGTGTCACGGTGGGCACCGGCGGCGGACCCGAGGGCGCGGCGCGCACGGCACGATATGAGGCATTTGCTGCCGTGGCGGGGGAGCTCGGGGCATCCGCAGTGCTGCTCGGCCACACGCTCGACGACCAGGCGGAGACGGTGTTGCTGGGGCTCGCCCGCGGCAGTGGCGCCCGCAGTCTCGCGGGCATGGCGGCGCGCACTGAGTTGCGCCGAATGGCCCCTCCGGATGCTGCTGCTGCTGGGCCATTTGCCGCGGCTCACGGGCAGCTCGTGCTGCTGCGGCCCCTGCTGAGCATTTCGCGGGCGGCGACCGTGCAGGCGTGCGCCGACGCTGGCCTCACGCCGTGGGCCGACCCGCACAACGACGACCCAGCGTTCACGCGCGTGCGGGTGCGCAGCGCTGTGCTGCCTGTGCTCGAGGCTGAGCTCGGCCCTGGCGTCGCGGAGGCGCTCGCCCGCACGGCCGCGCAACTGCGCGAAGACGCGGATGCCCTCGACCGCTTCGCCGAAGAGCAGATCGAAGAGCTCGCCGAGCCGGCCGAGGCGGGGCTCTCGCTGCCGGTCGCGGCACTCGCGGCGAACCCGCCCGCACTGCGACACCGGCTCATCCGGCTCGCCGTCTCGGCAGAGTTCGGCGTCGCGCTCAGCCGTGCTCACACACTCGAGGTGGCGCGCCTCGTCGACGACTGGCGGGGGCAGGGGCCGGTGCACCTTCCTGGCGTTAGGGTTGAACGCAGCGGTGCCCTCATCGTCTTCACCGCAGCATCCGCCTAAGGAGTTCCCATGGAGTCGAGCGCGATCGCCAGCGACCTCAGCACGGTGCTGATCACGCAGCAGGAGATTCACGACAAGATCGCAGAACTCTGTCGCCGCATCGAGGTCGACTATGCGGGCGAGCGTCTGCTCATCGTCGGCGTGCTCAAGGGTGCCGTCATGGTGATGGCCGACCTTGCCCGCGAGCTCACCCTGCCGATCGAGATGGACTGGATGGCCGTGTCGTCGTATGGCTCCGGCACCAAGTCGTCCGGGGTGGTCCGCATTCTCAAGGACCTCGACTCCGACCTCTCCGGCCGCAAGGTGCTCATCGTCGAAGACATCATCGACTCGGGTCTCACCCTGTCGTGGCTGCGCGCAAACCTTGAGAGCCGTGGTGCCGAGTCTGTTGAGATCTGCACACTCCTCCGCAAGCCGGAGGCCGCGAAGGTCGACGTGGACGTGCGCTACGTCGGCTTTGAGATCCCGAACGAATTCGTCGTCGGCTATGGTCTCGACTACGCGGAGAAGTACCGCAACTTGCGCGACATTGCCGTGCTCGCGCCGCACGTCTACAGCTAGTTAAGCCCCCAGCAAACACCGGGCTGTCGATCAGGGGCTGCACGGTAGCCTTGCAGCACTATGAATCTGAAGAAGTTCCTGCGCGGTCCGCTTATCTATATCGCGGCGGCCCTCATCATCCTCAGCGTCGGGTTTAGCCTGCTCGGCGGGCCGGGATTCCGCGAAATCAGCACGCAGCAGGGGCTTGAACTCCTCGCCGACGACAAGGTCGAAACCGCGACGATCGTCGACCAACAGCAGCGCGTCGACCTCGTGCTCACTGAGGCCGATGACGAGCTCGGTGGCACGCAGGTGCAGTTCTACTATGCGGGGCCGCGTGGTGAAGAGGTCATCGCTGCCGTCTCCGCATCAGACGTTGAGTCCTTTGATGACGAGGTCGATCTCGGCAGCTTCTGGTCATCGACGCTCGGGTTCCTCATTCCCTTCCTCATCATCGGTCTCATCTTCTGGTTCCTGCTCTCACGCATGCAGGGTGGCGGCGGAAAGGTCATGCAGTTCGGCAAAAACAAGGCCAAGCTCATGACGAAGGAGACTCCGAAGGTCTCGTTCGACGATGTCGCTGGCGCTGACGAAGCCATCGAGGAGCTGCACGAAATCAAGGAGTTCCTTACCGACCCCGCGAGGTTCCAGGCGGTCGGTGCGCGCATCCCCAAGGGCGTGCTGCTCTACGGCCCTCCCGGCACCGGCAAGACGCTCCTCGCCCGCGCGGTCGCCGGTGAGGCGAATGTGCCCTTCTACTCGATCTCCGGTTCCGACTTCGTCGAAATGTTTGTGGGTGTCGGCGCGAGCCGCGTGCGCGACCTCTTCAAAGAGGCCAAGGAGAACTCCCCGGCCATCATCTTCGTTGACGAGATCGACGCGGTCGGGCGCCATCGTGGCTCCGGCATGGGCGGCGGGCACGACGAACGCGAGCAGACCCTCAACCAGTTGCTCGTGGAGATGGACGGCTTCGACGTCAAGACGAACGTCATCCTCATCGCCGCAACCAACCGCCCCGACATCCTCGACCCCGCCCTGTTGCGCCCCGGTCGCTTCGACCGGCAGATCGGCGTCGATGCCCCCGATATGAACGGCCGCAAGAAGATTCTCGAGGTGCACTCGAAGGGCAAGCCGCTCGCTGAGGGTGTTGACCTCGAGGTGCTCGCGCGCCGCACGCCAGGGTTCACGGGTGCCGACCTTGCGAACGTGCTCAACGAGGCCGCGCTGCTGACGGCCCGCTCGAACGCGCAGCTGATCGACAACCGCGCGCTCGATGAGGCCGTCGACCGTGTCATGGCTGGCCCGCAGCGCCGCACCCGCGTCATGCGCGACCAGGAGAAGCTCATCACGGCGTATCACGAGGGCGGTCACGCGCTCGTCGCGGCCGGCCTCAACAACACCGACCCCGTCACGAAGATCACCATACTGCCGCGCGGCCGTGCCCTCGGGTACACCATGGTCATGCCGCTTGAGGATCGCTACTCGGTGAGCCGCAACGAGCTGCTCGACCAGCTCGCCTACGCGATGGGTGGCCGTGTCGCAGAAGAGATTGTGTTCCACGACCCGACGACCGGTGCCTCGAACGATATTGAGAAGGCGACCTCGACCGCCCGCAAGATGGTGACCGACTACGGCATGAGTGCCGCGATCGGTTCGGTCAAGCTCAGCTCGAGCGGCGGCGAGTTCTACGGTCGCGACATGGGGTCGACCCGTGACTTCTCCGAGCAGCTGTCGCAGCAGGTCGACCGCGAAGTGCGGGCCCTCATCGAGGCGGCGCACGACGAGGCCTACGAGGTGCTCTCCCTCAATCGCGACATCCTCGACCGACTCGCGACCGAACTGCTCGAGAAGGAGACACTCGACCAGGGCCAGATTGCCGAGATCTTCAAGGACATCGTCAAGCTCGAGCCGCGGCCGCAATGGCTTTCGAGTGACGCGCGCCCCGTCTCAGACCGCCCACCAGTGCCGCTGCCAGAGAAGGCGCCAATCGACGCCGGTGTGGTCGACGGTGGCGTCGACTCGACGCCGGAACCCAAGAAGCGCGGTCCCCGCACGTCGCCGGGCATCGCCACCGCATAGGGGCGTGCCGTGAACGACACCCACAACACCGGAGCGCCAATCGACGTCGACCGCATTCAGGCGGCCGTTGTCGAGCTGCTCGCGGCAATCGGTGAGGATGTCGCGCGCCCCGGTCTCGCCGAGACCCCGCGCCGTGTCGCGGAGTCGTATGCCGAGTTCTTCTCCGGCATGGGAACCGACCCTGCCGTGCACCTCACCGACCCAATCGACCTCGAAACGGGTCAGGTCGGCGAGCTTGTCGTCATGCGTGATATCGCGTTCCGTTCGATGTGCGAGCACCACCTGCTGCCGTTCGTCGGGATGGCGCATGTGGCGTACCTTCCCGGCCGTCGCGTCATCGGTCTCGGTGCCCTGCCCAAGGTGGTCGACACGCTCGCATCGCGGCCGCAGCTGCAGGAGCGCCTCACGGAGCAGATCGCCGACGCCCTCGCCGACGGACTTGAGGCTCGTGGTGTGCTCGTTGTGCTCGATGCGCGACAGGACTGTGTCTCGACCCGCGGCCCGCGCCAGGCGCAGAGCACGACGGTCACCCTGGCGAGTCGGGGTGAGCTCGCCGACCGCAGTCAACACGCCGGAGTGCTCGCCCTCATCGGAGCCGGCCTCCGCCGTGGTGTGGGAGATGGCAATGGCTGAGACCCCGCTCATCATGGGGGTGCTCAATGTCACCCCCGATTCGTTCAGCGACGGCGGCGACTTCGCCCGCAGCGAGCGCGCGGTCGCGCACGCCATCGCGATGGTTGCCGAGGGTGCCGAGATTATCGACGTCGGCGGCGAGACGACCAAGCCGGGCGCCGGCCGCGTGCCCGTCGAAGAAGAACAGCGGCGCATCATGCCCGTCATTCGCGAACTCGTTGGTCGCGGCATCCGGGTTTCGGTCGACACCATGAACGCATCGACGGCGGCCGCGACCGCAGCGCTCGGCGTCGAAATCGTCAACGATGTCTCCGGCGGTCTCGCCGACCCGCTCATGGCGCGCACGGTCGCCGACCTCGATGTCGACTTCGTTGCGATGCACTGGCGCGGCCCGAGCTCCGGCATGGACGGGCAGGCACACTACACGGATGTCGTCGCTGAGGTCCGCGGTGAGCTCAAGCAGCGTCTCGCCGAGCTGATCGTGGCGGGCATTTCGCCTGAGCGGATCATCGTGGACCCTGGTCTCGGCTTTGCCAAACGTGCGGAACACACGTGGCAGGTGCTCGTGCAGTTGCGCGAGTTTGAGACGCTCGGCAGCCGCGTCCTCGTCGGCACGTCTCGCAAACGTTTTCTCTCGTCGCTGCTCGAGTCGGATGCCGGCCCGCGGCAGCGTGATCGTGCCACCGCGGTGACGAGCGCCCTTGCGGCGGAGGCCGGCGCCTGGGCGGTGCGCGTGCACGACGTCACCTCGACCAGGCTCATGTTGGAGACGTGGGCGTCGATCAACAGCGAGCGTCCGCCGACACCGAGCCGCTCGCGCAGCTCGTATCGGGAGCCACGATGACTGCCGGGCATTCCACGCCAGACGGCGACCACATCACGCTGACCGGGTTGCGAGCCACCGCGCACCACGGCGTGTTCGAGCATGAGCGCCGCGACGGGCAGGTCTTCGTGATCGATGTCACGGTGTGGCTCGACCTCAGCGTGTCTGCCGCCGACGACGATCTCGGCCGCACGATCCACTACGGCGAACTCGCCGACGAGGTTGTTGCCGCCGTCGAACGCGACCCCGTTGATCTCATCGAAACGGTCGCGCAGCGCATCGCCGACACAGTGCTCGGGCACGAGGCTGCCCGCGCCGTGCGGGTGACCCTCCACAAGCCTTCGGCCCCCATCGCCGTGCCGTTCGACGATGTGTCGGTCACGATCACTCGGACTCGCCAGTGAGCGAGCAGCGCCCCACACCGTCAGCGCTCGGGAGAGCCGTCATCGCGCTGGGGAGCAACCTTGGCGACCGTGAGGAGACCCTGCGTTCGGCCGTTCGCGCGCTGACGGAGGTCGACGGGGTGCGCCTCGTCGCGGCATCCGGCATCGTCGAGACGCCCGCGCTGCGCCTCGATGGCGTCGACCACACGGCACCCGCATATCTCAACGCCGTCATCATCGCAGAGTCGTCACTCGCACCGCTCGCCCTGCTCGATGCGCTTGGCCGCATCGAGCACGAGCACGACCGGGTGCGGGACATCCGCTGGGGTGACCGCACGCTCGATCTCGACATCATCAGCATCGACGGGGTGACGCTCGAGAGTGACCGTCTCACGCTGCCGCACCCTCGGGCGCACGAGCGTGGCTTCGTGCTCGTGCCGTGGCTCGATGCCGACGCGGATGCGACGCTCCCAGGTTTTGGCCCCGTCGCAGCCCTGCCCGCCGCGGCAGACGCCGAGGTGCTGCCCTACGCTGCCGCACCGCTGTTCGTGGTGGAGGTCCCTGCCCCATGAACCGCACCCTGCCCGCCATTGTCGCCGCTGTCATCGCGATCGGTCTCGCCATCGGCATGTTTTCGCAGCAGGCGCTCGCCTCGAGTGGAATGCCGGGCATCACACCACCCGTGAGCCTCACGCTGGTGCTCATCGCGATCGGCATCATTGTGGTCGCGCTCGCGGTGCCGGTGCGTCGCGCGGTGAAGGGTGACCGTCGCAGCGTCGACCCGTTCTACGCGTTGCGCGTGTTGGTGCTCGCGAAGGCGAGCGCCCTTGCCGGTTCGCTCCTCGGCGGGGTGGGGGTTGGATTCATCGTCTATTCGCTCACGCGCACCGTGCCGGCGCTAGGCTCGGTCGGGTATTCGATCGGGATGGCGGTCGGCGCTGCAGTGCTCCTCATCGGCGGACTTGTTGCCGAGGGGATGTGCCGCATCCCTCCGCCCACCGACGAGGACGATGAACAACCCGCCGGGGTCAGGTCCTGAGCGGCGACCTGCACTGACGAACCCCCGCCCCTCGCGGCGCACCGAACGGATCGACGACGATATGAGCACTCCCCTCGACCCTCCGGGCATCGACTGGCGACGTGTGTCGTCGCGGCTGATCCTCGCGGAGCTTGTGAGCGGCATCATCTTCTGGGTCGCCGTCATCGCGGTCGCCCTCGTCATGGTGTTTGTGCTCGACATCGGGTGGGCCATCTGGGCCGTGTGGGGTTCGATCGCGATGCTCGTGCTCGGTTCGGCGTTCACGGCGCGTCAGGTGCGGGCATACGGCTACCTGCTGCGCGACGATGATCTCGTCGTGCGCCGCGGCATCATGTTCCGCCGCATCGTGTCGGTGCCGTACGGGCGCATGCAGCTGGTCGACATCAATCGCGGTCCCCTGATGCGCGCGCTCGGCTTGAGCGAGCTGAAGTTTGTCACCGCCGCGGCGTCATCCGCAGTGGTCATCCCCGGTCTGCCTGCGCTCGAGGCCGAGACGATGCGTGATCGTCTGGTCGAGCTTGCCGAAAGCCGCCGGGCGGGTCTGTGACCATCAATCGCACGGGGCTTTCTGACGGCGAATGGCACCGGCTTCATCCGGCGTCGCCGCTGCTCAAGGGCGGCATCGCACTCCTCGCCGTGCTCGGCGTCGTGATTGCGAACCTTCGCGAACGCCTCATACAGATGTTCTTTCCCGAGTACACGGAGGGCGGCGATCCCGTCGACTACGTGCTCGACAGCGGCCTGGTGGGGTGGGCGCTGCTCGCCTTCGCGCTGCTGCTTGTGGTCTTCATCCTCGGGTTCTACGTGTCGTGGCGTATGCACACGTTCCGCATCACCGACGAGCTCGTCGAGGTGCGCTCCGGCATCATGTTCCGCACAAACCGGCGGGCCAGGCTTGACCGCATTCAGGGCATCAACATCGCGCGCCCCTTTCTCCCCCGGCTGTTCGGCACCGCAAAACTTGAGATCAACCAGGCTGGCCAAGACGCCAACGTCGAGCTCGCCTACCTCGCCTCCCGCGCCGCCGACGATCTCCGTCGTGAAATCCTGCGCCTCGCCTCCGGCAGCCGTGAGGAGCGGGCTGCGAAAGCGGATGCCGCGGCCAACGGTGTCGTGCAGGCGAGGGTGCAAGAGTTCCTTGCGCCGGAGCTCGACCCCGACGAGGCCCCACCAGAGTCGGTCGTGCGCATCAACCCGCTGCGGCTGCTCGGTTCGGTGCTCCTCAGCGTGTCGACCATCATCCTCGTTGCCGGCATCATCGCGGCAACCGTGGTGGTGGTGACGACCGGTGAGTTCACCATCCTGTTCGGTGTCATCCCCGCGATGATCGGCTTCGGCAGCTACTGGGTGCAGCGTTTCACGCGGTCGCTGCGCTATTCGATTGCGGGAACGCCTGACGGTGTGCGCATCGGGTTCGGCCTGCTGTCGACGAGCAACGAAACGCTCCCGCCGGGTCGCATCCACTCGGTCGTCGTAGACCAGCCCCTGCTGTGGCGGCCGGCGGGGTGGTGGGAGATCAAGGTCAACCGGGCAAGCCAATCCTCCGCGGAGGGCGCGGCGGGGCAGGCGAACACGACGGTCATGCCGGTTGGCGACACCGCCGATGTCATGAATGTGCTGCGGCTGCTGCTGCCGGACCTCACCGATCTCGAGTCGGTGCGGCTCATCGAGGCTGGCATGGCACCGCGTGGCCGCGACGGCGACGGCTTCGTCAACTCACCGCGGCGCGCCGCATGGCTGCGCTGGTTCTCGTGGCGCCGCAATGGTTTTGCCGCGACGCACGACGCGTTCCTCCTCCGCCGGGGTGCCGTGTGGCGAGAGCTCGTGATCGTGCCGGCACCACGCGTGCAGAGCATCTCCATCGAGCAGGGGCCGCTCGGTCGCGCGGCACGGCTCGCCACCGTGCAGTTGCACACCGTCGCCGGGCCGATCACGGCGAGGCTCGGCGCGATCGACCAGGCCGCGGCATCCGGATTCTTTGCCGATGGCGGGCACCGACTCATCGAGGCGGCCGCGCGCGACCACTCCCACCGCTGGGGCGCGACTGCGACTGCGGATGCGGACGCGGAGGCGCCTGCGACCGCGGATGCGACTGCCGACGCGGTGAGCGGTGCTGGCACGCCGCTGACGCCTGGTGTCGCCACCGAGGGCAGCGCGTGACGGCCGCTCAGAAGGCGGGCCGCCTCGGCGTCGGCATCATCGGCGCTGGCAAGGTCGGCCCCGTCCTCGGGGCGGCACTGGCCGCGGCCGGGCACGCCATCACGGGGATCTCGGCCGTGTCGCCCGAGAGCTGTGACCGCGCCGAGGCGATGCTGCCAGGTGCGCCCATCCTCGACGTGCCGACGGTGATCGAACGCAGCGAGCTTGTCATTCTCGCCGTGCCCGACTCCCAGCTCGAGGCTCTCGTCGCCGGGCTTGCGGCGACCGGCGCGTGGCAACCCGGCCAGCTTGTGCTCCACACGGCACCCGGCATGGGGCTCGGGGTGCTTGCGCCGGCAGCGCGCGCCGGCGCGATTCCGCTCGCGGTGCATCCTGCGCTCGCGTTCACCGGCACGAGCGTCGACCTGGTGCGGCTGCGCGAAGCATTCTGCGCCGTGACCGCGCCGGCACCCGTGCTGCCGATCGGGCAGGCGCTCGTCGTGGAGATGGGCGCCGAACCTGTCGTGATCGCCGACGCTGACCGCGCGACCTACGCCGAAGCCATCGCGACGGCCTCGACCTTTTCGACCGCAATCGTGGGGCAATCGATCGGGCTTCTCGACGGCATCGGGGTCGACGGCGCCGGCGCAGTGCTCGCGCCGCTCGTGCGGTCAGCGGTCGAGAACGCCCTCTCGGTCGCGTCGAGTGCTGCCGACCCAGTGGATCTCGGCTTCAGTGACGTCGACGGCGACCACGGCGGGGGAGCCCGATGACCGAGATTCTGCACACCATCGCCGAGGTCAGGGCGACGGTCGCGGCTGCGCGCGCTGCTGGTCGCTCGATCGCACTCGTGCCCACCATGGGCGCGCTCCACACCGGGCACCTGTCGCTTGTTGACCGCGCAGCATCCCTCGGCGACCTCGTGATCGTCTCGATTTTTGTCAACCCGCTGCAGTTCGCGGCGGGAGAAGATCTCGACCGGTACCCGCGCACCCTTGAAGCGGATGTCGCGACCCTCGCCCCCGACACCGTCGTCTTCGCCCCCTCCGTCGAGGAGATCTACCCCCACGGACCGAGCGCCACACGCGTCACGGCTGGGCCGGTCGGGGATCTCTTCGAGGGGGCTGCGCGGCCGGGCCATTTCGATGGCACCCTCACGGTCGTGGCAAAGCTCTTCAACATCGTGCAGCCGGATGTTGCGGTCTTCGGTCAAAAAGACGCGCAGCAGGCATTCTTGGTGCAGCAGATGGTCGCCGACCTCGACGTGCCGGTGCGGCTCGAGATCGCGCCCACCGTGCGCGGGGCAGACGGCCTCGCCCTGTCGAGCCGCAACCGCTATCTCAGCGAGGTCGAGGCTGCGGCGGCCCTCGCGCTCTCGGCGGCGCTCGCGGCGGCGGCCGATGCCGCGAGCGCGGGTGCCGATGCCGCCCGCGCGGCCGGACGCGCCGTTGTGGGGGCCGAGACCCTTGTCGAGCTCGACTACCTTGAGGTCGTCGATCCGGCCACATATCGGCCGGTCGGCGACGGCTTCGAGGGCGAGGCGCTCGTCATCGTCGCGGCGCGACTGGGTGCGACACGTCTCATCGACAACCGGGCCATCACGCTGTAGCGGGCCTGTACGCCCGCCCCTGGCCGGTTTGCACGCGCCGCTGGCTGGCCCGTCAGCGGCGCTGGCTGGCCCCGTAAGCCCGCCTGCGGCCAGCCCGTAAGCTTGTGGCGTGACCGAATCGACAGCACCAGCCGCCACCCATGAGGAACTCGAGCGCGAAGCATCCGAGCAGACCCAGGTGCGCCTCGCCAAGCGCGAGCGGCTGATCGACTCGGGCGCGGAGGCCTACCCGGTTACCCTGCCCATCACGACCACGATCCCCGCGGTGCGGGCCCAGTTCCCTGAGCTTGAGGTCGATACGGCGACGGGCACGGTGGTCGCGCTCGCCGGCCGCATCGTGCACCTGCGCAACACAGGCAAGCTGTGTTTCGCCTCGCTGCAGTCGGGCGACGGTGCGCGGCTGCAGGCCATGGTGTCGCTCGCTGCCGTCGGCGAAGAATCGCTCGCGCTGTGGAAAGAGCTTGTCGACCTCGGTGACCACCTCTTCGTCTCAGGCGAGGTCATCTCGAGCCGCCGCGGCGAGCTCAGCGTCATGGTCGACTCGTGGAAGGTCGCGTCGAAGGCCGTGCGTCCGCTGCCGAACCTCCACGCCGAACTCAACGAGGAGACGCGGGTGCGCCAGCGCTACCTCGACCTCATCGTCCGCGAGCAGGCCCGCACCGTTGTCAAAGCCCGCGCCGCCGTCAACGCGTCGCTCCGCACCACGTTCGCCGGGCACGACTACCTCGAAGTCGAGACGCCCATGCTGCAGGTGCAGCACGGCGGTGCCTCGGCCCGCCCCTTCGTGACCCACTCCAACGCGTTCGACACCGAGCTCTACCTTCGCATCGCGCCGGAACTCTTTCTCAAGCGCGCCGTCGTCGGCGGGCTCGACCGGGTGTTCGAAATCAACCGCAACTTCCGCAACGAGGGTGCCGACTCCACCCACAGCCCCGAGTTCGCGATGCTCGAGGCATACCAGGCCTACGGCGACTACCACCAGATGGCCGACCTCACGCAGCAGCTGGTGCAGGATGCCGCGGCCGCCGTCTCCGGCAGCCACATCGTCACCTGGGCCGACGGCACCGAGTACGACCTCGGCGGTGAGTGGAGCCGCATCTCGATGTACGACTCCCTCAACGAAGCATCCGGCCTTTCGGTGACGCCGAGCACCCCCGTCGACGAGCTTGTAGCCCACGCCGCGACCCTCGAGATCGAGGTTGATCACCCGACCCACGGCAAGCTTGTCGAAGAGCTGTGGGAGCACTACGTCAAGGGTGGCCTCGTGCGCCCCACCTTCGTCATGGACTTTCCCGTCGACACCTCGCCCCTCGTGCGCGACCACCGCTCGATCGAGGGTGTCGTCGAAAAGTGGGACCTCTACATCCGCGGCTTCGAGCTTGCGACCGGCTATTCGGAGCTTGTCGACCCCGTCATCCAACGGGAGCGGTTCGTCGAACAGGCGCTGCTCGCCGGTCGGGGCGACCCCGAAGCAATGCGCCTCGACGAGGAATTTCTGCGGGCCCTTGAACACGGCATGCCTCCAACCGGCGGCATGGGGATGGGCATCGACCGCTTGCTCATGGCCATCACGGGGCTCGGCATCCGCGAGACCATCCTGTTCCCCCTGGTGAAGTGAGGCAGAACGTCATGACAGATGCGAACACGCCCGACCCGGAGAAGCCCGACCCGCAGCAGCCCAATCTGGAGAAGCGCGACTCGGAAAAGCCCAAGATCCCGCCCGCCCGCATCGGCCTGTGGGTCATCGCCGGGGTGATCGGCCTGTACTTCTTGCTCTCAGGCATCATCGGCATCATCACTTCATAGCCAACCCCAAGCGCACTCCCGCTTTGCCACAGCTAGCGATGCGTAGACTTCATATCGTGCTTGAAAACTTCTGGGCGAACGCCGCATTCTCGGTCACACCGACCATCCTCGTCGGACTCATCTTCTGGCTGGTGATGCGCGCAATTCTTCGCGCAGACCGCACCGAGCGCAAAGTATATGCCGAGATCGAGGCCGAAGAGCGTCTCAAGTTCGGGCTGCCGGCGGCGGAGACCCAGCCGTGAGTACCGATACGGGTGGCATGCGCCGTCAGCCTGCCGTCGCTGCCATTGCGCTTGCCATCGCCCTGAGCTCCACCCTCGTCGCCTGCTCGACCGTGGCCGACACGATCGGTCAAGAGGTTGGCGACGCCGTCGGCGACGCGGTTGAAAGCTCCACCGGGATCAACGTCGAAAGCGGCGATGAAGTCCCCGCGGACTTTCCGACGACCGTTCCTCTCGTCGCCGGGGAGGTGTCGAACGGCAACTCGCTCACGCTCGAAGGTGCAACCACGTGGACGGTCGCCATCGTCACCGCCGAGCCACTCTCGACCACGTTCGCAGGCATCCGTGCCGACATCGTCGCCGCCGGTTACACCGAGAATGCGGTCACCGAAACCGCCGAGACGGCGAACGGTGTCTTCTCGGGCGAATACTCGGTCATCGTGAACCTTTCGGTCACCGATGCCGGCACAGAGGCCATCTACGTCGTGACGCCGATCGGGCAGTAGCCCGCCGGTTCGCGGAGCCTACCCGCGCGCCCGCAGGCGCACCGTCGGCAACTCGGGTGCGGGCAACGCCGGCCCGTCGTAGACGGTGGATCCGAAGCGGCCCGCAGCATCCGCCCCGCCGATGACCTCGCGCTGCCACTGCTCCCGATAGGCGACCACCTCGTCGTGGGTGCGGCCGATGAAGTTCCACCACATGACGATCTGTTCGCCGAGCGGCTCGCCCCCGATGAGCACAACCCTGGTCGGCTCATCGCCCGAACTCAGCACGATCGCGTCGGCCCCCGGAGCGCGGTAGGCGAGATGGTCGCGCTCGACCGGCAGGTCGTCAACGGCGACGCTGCCGGCATCGAGCAGCACACCGTGCTCGAACCGGGGGTCGACAGGCACGAGAATCTCAGTGTTCGGCGGCAGATCAATCTGAGCGCCGACCAGCGGGCTGAACGTGGTCGCCGCAGAAGTCTGGCCGAGGAGCGAGCCCAAAAAGACGCTCACGGTCGCGCCGTCATGCTCGACCACCGGCGGCACGATGCTCTCAAAGAAGGGCTCGCCGTGGCGCGCCGAATCCGGCAGGGCCGTCCACAACTGCACGCCGTGCAGCACGTTCGGGGCTTCACCCTCAGCGACAGTGCCCACCGTCTGACCGCCAATGTTGCCGGCATCTGGCGAAGCATCCGTCGCGCCAGCCTCGCCGGGAACAGCACCGACAGAGACTTCGGAATGCTGGATGCCGCGCCCGGCCGTCATGAGATTCAGCTCGCCAGGGCGCACGATCGCATGGCCGCCACTCGAATCGCGGTGCTCGATCGCGCCCGCGAACAGCCATGACACCGTTTGGAGGCCCGTGTGCGGATGCGGCGGCACAACCATGCCACCGCTCTCGTTGACGTCATCCGGGCCGTAGTGGTCGAGAAAGCACCACGCACCGATGAGGGAGCGGCCCTTCTGCGGGAGAGTGCGGCGCACCGACATGGCACGCGGACCGCCGAGCGGCACATCGCGTGGGGTGAGCACCTCGACGACGCCGGGGTCGCGCGGGCGATCACTTACGACGTCGTCATCGGTCGCGGTGTCGAGGTTGCTCATGCGATCAGCCTAGATTGCGGGGCCGTCGCCCCCCCCTGAATCCGCTTGGGTTCGTGCGCCTGGGTTCGCGCGTTGTTGCCCGGGTGCGTCAGGGAGCCGTCTCGCCGCCCTCGGCGGGGGTTTCGGTTGGTGTTGGTGTTGGTGTCGGTGTCGGGGTGGGCGTGGGGGTCGGAGTTGGCGCGGGGTCCGGGGCCGGCTCCGGCGCAGGCTCCGGTGCGGGCTGTGCCGGCCCCGGCTCCTCGGTCGGTGTCTCGACGGGCGGCGCGGTCTCGCTCGGTTCCACCGAGGGGCTTGATGAGACACTCGGGGACGGCGTGGTCGAAGGGTCGGGGTCGTCGCCACTCTCGCCGTTCGCAAGCGCGAAGGCGACAGCGATGCCGATGATCGCGAGCAGCACGATGCCGACGATGATCCACGGCCATGGTGCCCGGCGACGTTCGTCGCCCTCCGGCGGGGTGGGGGGCATCCCGCCAGCGCCGCCCGTCGCGGCGGTCACCGTTGCGATGGGCACATGGGCCGCGATAGGGGTTGTGGCGGCGTCGGGGCCGAGCGGAGTGTTGTGCCCGCCCTCGACCGCGTCCATCCGCACCGTCTCGGCGTCGGATGCCGCGTGCTCGTCGAACTTCGGCAGGGGTTTGGTGGCGTCGTCTGCCCCGTCGGCCGGCAAGTTGTCGTCGTTCGGCAAGGAACACTCCCATCGTTGCTGCGTGACCCGAGCGTACCCCGAGCAGCCTTCGGCGTTCAGTGTGCTGAGCCGGGCATCCGTTTTCGCCGACGGCTCAACCCGACGAGTCGCGCTTCGAGGCGAAATGACACGAAATCGGCGGGATGACCGCGCCACGGCGCGCGCATCCCGCCGAAATGCCGTCATCTGCTCCAGAAGCAATCACGTAACGCCCACGGCGAACACGGGCAGTAACGACAGGGTTCGCTCGTTACCCTCGATGTATCGGCATCCATACCTGCCAGGTGCCAGAGGAGTTAGAGATGTTTGAGAGATTTACCGACCGTGCCCGCCGGGTCGTTGTTTTGGCGCAAGAAGAAGCCAAGATGCTCAACCACAACTACATCGGCACCGAGCACATCCTGCTCGGGCTCATTCACGAGGGTGAAGGCGTCGCCGCGAAGGCGCTCGAGTCGCTGGGCATCTCGCTCGACTCCGTGCGCGAGCAGGTGCAAGACATCATCGGCCAGGGCCAGCAGCAGCCGACCGGGCACATCCCGTTCACGCCGCGCGCCAAGAAGGTGCTTGAGCTGAGCCTGCGCGAGGCGCTCCAGCTCGGCCACAACTACATCGGCACCGAGCACATTCTCCTCGGCCTCATTCGTGAGGGCGAGGGTGTCGCAGCCCAGGTGCTCGTGAAGCTTGGTGCAGACCTCAACAAGGTGCGCCAGCAGGTCATCCAGTTGCTTTCCGGATACCAGGGCAAAGAGCAGGTGCAGGTCGGCGGCAACGAGCAGGCGACCGCCCAGGGTGGTTCGCAGATTCTCGACCAGTTCGGGCGCAACCTCACGCAGGCGGCGCGCGACGGCAAGCTCGACCCTGTGATCGGTCGCGAGAAGGAGATGGAGCGGGTCATGCAGATCCTCTCCCGCCGTTCCAAGAACAACCCCGTGCTGATCGGTGAGCCCGGTGTCGGCAAGACCGCCGTCGTCGAGGGCCTCGCCCAGGCGATCGTGCGCGGTGACGTGCCGGAGACGCTGAAAGACAAGCAGCTTTACACGCTCGACCTCGGTTCGCTCATCGCCGGCAGCCGCTACCGCGGTGACTTTGAGGAGCGCCTCAAGAAGGTCACCAAGGAGATCCGCACGCGCGGCGACATCATCACCTTCATCGACGAGATCCACACGCTTGTTGGCGCCGGTGCGGCCGAAGGTGCGATCGATGCGGCGAGCATCCTGAAGCCCCTCCTCGCCCGCGGTGAACTGCAGACCATCGGCGCCACCACCCTCGACGAGTACCGCAAACACTTCGAGAAGGATGCTGCGCTTGAGCGTCGCTTCCAGCCGGTGCGTGTTGAGGAGCCGAACCTCCCCCACACGATCAACATCCTCAAGGGGCTCCGCGACAAGTACGAATCGTTCCACAAGGTGTCCATCACTGACGGTGCCCTTGTCGCGGCGGCGAACCTTGCCGACCGCTACGTGCAAGACCGCTTCCTCCCGGACAAGGCGATCGACCTGATCGATGAGGCTGGTGCCCGCCTGCGCCTGTCGATTCTTTCGTCGCCGCCTGAGCTGCGCGAGTTCGACGACAGGATCGCCGGCGTGCGGGCCTCGAAGGAGGCCGCGATCGAGGACCAGGACTTCGAGAAGGCCGCCTCCCTGCGCGACGAAGAGAAGAAGCTTCTCGGCGAGCGTCTGCGCCTCGAGAAGCAGTGGAAGAGCGGCGAGGCCGGATCAACCGGCATCGTCGACGAGGGCATCATCGCCGAGGTGCTCGCCAATGCGACCGGCATCCCCGTCTTCAAGCTCACGGAGGAGGAGACCGCGCGTCTTGTCTTCATGGAGAAGGCCCTGCACCAGCGGGTCATCGGTCAGGAGCAGGCCATCTCTGCGCTGTCCAAGACCATCCGTCGCACGCGTGCCGGTCTCAAAGACCCGAAGCGCCCCTCCGGTTCGTTCATCTTCGCCGGCCCCACCGGTGTTGGTAAGACCGAGCTTGCGAAGGCCCTCGCCGAGTTCCTGTTCGACGACGAGGATGCGCTCATCTCGCTCGACATGTCGGAGTACGGCGAGAAGCACACCGTCTCGCGCCTCTTCGGTGCCCCTCCCGGGTTCGTCGGGTTTGAGGAGGGCGGCCAGCTCACCGAGAAGGTGCGCCGCAAGCCGTTCTCCGTCGTGCTGTTCGACGAGATCGAGAAGGCACACCCTGACATCTTCAACTCCCTTCTGCAGATTCTTGAGGAGGGGCGTCTCACAGATGGCCAGGGTCGTGTCGTCGACTTCAAGAACACGGTCATCATCATGACGACCAACCTCGGCACGAAGGACATCACGGGCGGCCCGGTCGGCTTCACGATCGAGGGCGATGCCGCACAGGACTACGCGAGCATGAAGGCCAAGGTCGTGGAGGAGCTGAAGAAGAACTTCAAGCCGGAGTTCCTCAACCGCGTCGACGAGACCATCGTCTTCCCGCAGCTCAACCAGGAGGAGCTCCTCCAGATCGTCGACCTGTTCACGAAGCGCCTCGCCGAGCGGATGCTCGACCGCGACATGACCGTCGATCTCACGCCCGCAGCCAAGGCCCAGCTCATCAAGGTCGGCTTCGACCCGACGCTCGGTGCCCGCCCGCTGCGTCGCGCGATGCAGTCCGAGATTGAAGATCGTCTCAGCGAGCGCATCCTGCAGGGTGAGCTCGGCGCCGGCGACCACGTCCACGTCGACCACGTTGACGGCGAATACGTGTTCACGACGTCACGCCAGCCGGGCCGCGAGCCCGTCGAGGCGGCTGCGGTCGCGATCGAGGGTGGACCGTCGCTCGCGAGCTAAAGTATGCCGGTTGAGTAGGCCCGTCAGGGCCGTATCGAAACCCCCACAGGTTTCGATACGGTCGCTAGCGCTCCCTACTCAACCGGCGTTCTCAATCCTCGGCGGCCGTAGGATCGTGGGATGACTTCCGCCCCCGCGTTCACCGTGCGCCCGGCCCGCACCACCGACGTGCGGCAGATCCAAGAACTCGTTGAGCCGCTCGTGCAGCAGCGCATCCTGCTCGGCAAAGACCTCGTGGTGTTCTTCGAGGCCATCCAGGAGTTCCGCGTCGCCGTGGATGCTGATGGCACGGTGGTCGGGTGCGGTGCCCTCCACGTGATGTGGGAAGACCTGGGCGAAGTGCGCACCCTTGCCGTGGCATCCGATTGGCTCGGTCGTGGTGTCGGTCATGCCGTGCTCGAAGCGCTCGAAGCCCACGCGCGCACGCTCGGGCTTGAGCGGTTGTTCTGCCTCACCTTTGAGGTGGAGTTTTTCGAACGGCACGGGTTCAGGCCGATGGGGGAGGAGCCGATCGACCCGCAGATCTACACGGAGCTGCTGCGATCGTCCGATGAGGGTGTCGCCGAGTTTCTCGATCTGTCACGAGTGAAGCCCAACACGCTCGGCAATACCCGGATGCTGAAGACCCTCTAGTTACGCTGGTCGCATGTCGACGAACCGCAACCCCGTCGGCCCGCAGCCGCCAGAGGTCTACCGGCGGCGCCGGCTGATGGTCGGACTCGGCCTTCTTGCGGTCATCATCGTGATCGTGCTCATCGTGGTGCGCCCCGGCGCCGGCGACGAGGGCACGCCTTCTGCCGGCCCGAGCGCATCGCCGAGTGCCTCTGCCGCTGACGACGCTGCAGACGCGGAGGCCGACACGACCGATGACGGCATGTGCCGCCCAGAAAACGTGACGATCGAAGCCATCACCGACAAGGACGCGTATGCGGCGGGCGAGCAGCCGCAGGTGAGCATGCGTCTCACCAACGTTGGGTCGAGTGCGTGCATCCTCGATGTCACCCCGACGAGCCAGGTGTATGAGGTTGGCAGCGCGAACGAACCGTACTGGCTGTCGAGCGACTGCCAGGCCGCGGCAGATCCGCTCACGGTCACGCTGGAGCCGAATGTGGCCCAATCGACGACACCGATTGCGTGGGATCGCACGCGGTCGTCCCCGTGTGATGGCAGCGACCAGCAGGTTCCGGCGGCCGACGCCACCTACTACCTGCAGGTGCGGCTCGGCGAACTCGAATCGGCGCAGAAGACGTTTCGTCTGCTGTGACGGAATTTCGCACGGTGTGACCGTGTTGGAGCAATGGTGAAACGTATCGGATTCCTCAGCTTTGGCCACTATCAAGACGGGCCAGGCTCGCTGGTTCCCAACGCTCGGGAGGCGCACCGGCAGACGATCGAACTCGCGGTCGCCGCTGAAGAGGTGGGGGCGGATGGCGCCTACGTGCGCGTGCACCACTTCGGCACGTCGCACTCGTCGCCGATGCCGTTGCTTGCCGCCATGGCCGAGCGCACCTCTCACATCGAGCTTGGCACCGGCGTGATCGACATGCGCTACGAAAACCCGTTCCACTTTGCGGAGCAGGCTGCGGTCACCGACCTCATCAGCGACGGGCGACTGGAGCTCGGCATCAGCCGCGGATCACCCTCGCCGGCGCTCGATGGCTTTCGCGCGTTCGGCTATGGCGACGACGGCAACGCCCGCGAAAAGACGGCGCTCTTCTTGGCGGCGCTCGACGGCGCCGGTGTTGCCATGACCGACCCTGCCATGACCGGCGTCTCCCAGCCGATGCCGATCGACCCTCTCTCGCCGGGCCTCTCCGACCGCATCTGGTGGGGTTCCGCCAGCAGCGAGACGGCAGTATGGGCGGCGGAGCAGGGCATGAACCTCATGAGTTCGACCCTCGTGGAGGGTTCAGGCAACTCGCTCGCCGGCCTGCAGGCTGAGCAGATCACCGCGTTCCGCACGGCGTGGGCGGCGGCCGGGCACGACCGTGAGCCGAGGGTGTCGGTGAGCCGCAGCATCATCCCGCTCGTCACCGACGAAGACCACCGCTACTTCGGCTTGCGCGCCCAGGCGGAGGCACGCGACCAGGTGGGCGTCATCGACGGCATGCATGTGACCTTCGGGCGCAGCTACATCGGCGAACCAGACAAGCTCATCGAAGAATTGGCGGATGACCCGGCCGTCGCCGATGCCGACACTCTCCTCATCACGGTGCCGAACCAGTTGGGTGTCGACTTCAACGCCAGGCTGCTGGAATCCGTGCTCAAGTATGTGGCGCCGGGGCTCGGCTGGCGCTGAGTCAGCGCACCACGCGGTAGTGGAGGAAGACGACTCCTGAGTCGAAGGTGCGGGTCTCGACGAGTTCAAGGTCGACCCGGCGCTGTTCGTGGACGAAGAACGGGACGCCTCCGCCGACCAGCACCGGGAACACCCTGATGAGGTACTCGTCGATGAGGCCCAGTGCGGCCGCTTCGGCGGCGAGGGTTGCGCCGCCGATCGCGATGTCACCGTCGCCGGGTTCGGCACGCAGCCGTTCGATCTCCTCCGCAACGCTCCCGGATGCGAGGCGGGCGTTGCCCTCCACGCTCGTGAGCGTCCTCGAGAAGACGACCTTCGGCAGCGGGTTCCACAGCGCAGCCCATTCGCGTTCGATGTCGCCGAAAGACTCTTGCTGCTCCGGGGTCTCCCAGTACAGCATCGTCTCGTACAGCCGTCGACCCATCAGGTGCACGCCGACGGTTTTGATTTCGTCGATGGAGAGCCGAAAGACTTCCTCGCTGGGTTCTGACCAGTTGAAGTTGCCGTCGGGTCCGATGATGTAGCCATCGAGGGTCATGCCCATCGAATAGGTGACGTTGCGCATCGGTAGTCTCCTCGCTCGGGGTTCGATAGTACGGCTCGAGAGGTCAGAAGATGCGCTTTCGAGGCGAGGGTGGCGCGCCTTTTGACCTCTCACGTGCTCTGACTGCGAGTGCGACCCTAAAACTGCGGCACTTCGGCCTGCACGGTCTCGGCGGTCGCGAAGGCGGTGCGCATGGCTTCGCGCAGGTGGCTGCTGTCGCTGTTGATGAGGGTGGTGAACCCGAGCCGGCGGGCTTCGGCGGCGCGCTGTTTGGCGTGCGACACGGGCCGGATTTCGCCAGCGAGGCTGATCTCGCCGACGGCTGCGAGTGAGCCGGCGAAGGCTTTGTCGCTGTAGGCGCTGGCGATTGCGAGCGCGATGGCGAGGTCGGCGCCCGGCTCGGTGAGCCGGATGCCGCCAACCGTCGAGACGTAGACATCGTGGGTGCTGAGCTGCATTCCGGCGCGGCGCTCGAGCACGGCGAGCAGCATGGCGACGCGGGAGGAGTCGACCCCGTTGGTGACGCGCCGCGGCTGCGGTGCTGAGCTCTTGACGATGAGCGCTTGCACTTCGACGGGGAGGGCGCGGCGACCTTCGACGGCGATGGTGACGCAGGTGCCGCTGACGGGGGCGGTGCCGCGACTCATGAACAGCCCGCTCGGGTCGGCGACTTCGGCGATGCCGTCGCCGGTCATCTCGAAGCATCCGACCTCATCGGTGGGGCCGAAACGGTTTTTGTGGGCGCGGATGAAGCGGAGCGACGTCTGCCGGTCGCCCTCGAACTGGCACACAACGTCGACGAGGTGTTCGAGCACGCGGGGGCCGGCGATGGAGCCGTCTTTTGTGACGTGGCCGACGAGGAGGAGGGGGAGCCCGCGGTCTTTGGAGACGCGGATGAGGGTGGAGGCGACCTCGCGCACCTGGCCGGGCTGACCGGCGAGGCCGTCGTTGAGTGACGATGAGACGGTCTGCACCGAGTCGACGATGAGCAGCTGCGGTTGCACCTGGTCGACCTGGCCGATGATGGTCGCGAGGTCGGTCTCGGCGGCGAGGTAGAGCGATGGATGCAGCGCGTCGGTGCGCTGCGCCCGCATCCGCACCTGGTTGACCGACTCTTCGGCCGAGACGTAGAGCACGCGCTGCCCGCTCTGCGCCGCTTTGGAGGCGACCTCAAGCAGGAGGGTGGACTTGCCGACACCGGGTTCGCCGCTCAGCAGGATGGTGGCGCCGGGCACGATGCCGCCGCCGAGCACGCGGTCGAACTCGTGGATGCCGCTCGGCCAGTGTTCGACCTCCGGCGCCGTGATGTCGGTGATGGGTCGGGCGACGCGGTCGTCGCCGATCGCGACAGGCTTGAGGGCCCGCACGATGCCGGTCGCTTCACTCGCCTCGGCGATCGTGCCCCACGCCTGGCATTCGCCGCAGCGGCCCGCCCACTTGAGGGTGGTCCACCCGCACTCGGTGCAGCGGAAGTTGGTGGTAGCGCGGGCCATGCCCTAAGCGTAGGCGGCACCACCGTCATCCGCTGCGCCGGGTCCGAGCCCTTTGGCGGCAACCGTCACGAGGGGCAAGAACGCCCGCTTCCAAGCGCGGTAGCCCCGGTCGTTCGGGTGAAAGAAGTCGGCAGCCACCTGATTGAGGGCATAGCGCACGACCCCCGCCCGATGGGTTTCGGCATAGACGGGGGCGGTGATGAGCCCGTGCCGCGCCGCCGTGCTGTGCAGGATCTCGTTGGCCTCGCGCACGCGCTTCTGCGCTGCGCCGACGTAGAAGCTCGGAATGTCGCCGACGATCGTGTGTGACGGCATAGCCGAGAACAGCTCCTCCACTTCTCGCTCGAACCGCGCGCGGTCGTAGGTGCCGATGTCGTTCGCCCCGAGGCCCAGCGTCACGAAGTCGGGGTGTCCGAGCTTGCGCATGGCGGGCAGCTGCACCTCGAGCGCCTCCCGCAGCCGCGCGCCAGAGACACTGAGATTGATGACACGGATGCTTCGCCCCGTCGTCTCGGCAAGCTCCTTCATGATCGCGCCGACGTAGCCACGGTGCGGCCTGCTCGCCCCGATGCCCTGCGCGAGCGAATCGCCCAGCACCACGTAGAGCAGTTCGCCCTCATGCTTGGCGTGCTCACGCCACCACTTGGAATGAACGGGCAGCAACTGCGCGAGTGTCTCCATGCCGCGCATCCGGCGCTGCTGCACGAGGGTGGTGGCGAGCGCACCTCCAGCCGCGAGCAGCGCGGTCGTGCTCGCGCCGACGAGGAGCTTGATGTGCTTCATGATCGAATCGTACGAATTCTCGCCTGTGAATGCGGCAGTAAACTCAACCTTCATGGCTGCCGGTGCTCTCATTCACACGTTCACTGTGCAGCTGGCCGACATGGATCGCGGAGCCTACGAAGAGCTGATGCTCCGCGTAGCCCGGCATCCCTCCGAGACGGCCGCATACATGATGACGCGGGTGCTGGCCTATCTCCTCGAGCACGAGGAGGGCATCGCGTTCAGTGAGGGCATATCCTCCACCGACGAACCGGCGGTCGTCGTGCGCGACCTCACCGGGCGGCTGACCGCATGGATCGAGGTCGGAGCCCCGGATGCTGCGCGCCTCCACCACGGCAGCAAACTCGCCGAACGGGTCGCCATCTACACCCACCGTGACCCCGCCAAGGTGCTCGCAGCGTGGGACGGCAAGACCATCCACCGGGCGGAAGAGATCGCCCTTCGCAGCTTCGAGGCGGGCTTCATCGATGCCGCGGTGGCGTCGCTCGGTCGCCGCAACGAGGTCACCCTCACCGTCACCGAGGGTCAGCTCTACCTCGACCTCAACGGCACGAGCCTGAGCTCTGGGCTCCTGGAGCATCCGCTCCGCTGACGCAGCCCCGTTCTGGGTTCAGGCCAGGGTGTAATACACTTGTCGGCGGAACCGTGTCCGAGCGGCCGAAGGTGCAACTCTCGAAAAGTTGTGTGGGTTAAAGCCCACCGTGGGTTCAAATCCCACCGGTTCCGCCAGCGAAAACCCCCGAGAAATCGGGGGTTTTCTGTTTTCGGTCTCTGCCAAGAACGAGCTCTCCGACGTACCATGGCGACACACGACGAAGGAGTCAGCAGACATGTCCGATTCACACGACGGTACGCCCAAGAACGACGAAGACGGCACCGAGAAGCCTGGCGGCGAGGGCAAGGACGGCACAATCCCCAGCCACCCCGACGGCGTCGCGGCAGGGTTCACGGGCGAGGAGTCCACCTTCGAGCCGGAGGAAGACGAGAAGGCCTGACGCTCACCCTTTCGGCATCTGCCGCGCGGGGGTAGGGTCGCGGCATGGCGACCGCAACGACGCAGCCTCGCAGGCGCGAGGCATTCGGTTCACGCAACGTGTTCATCCTCTCGGCCATCGGCTCTGCTGTCGGCCTTGGCAACATCTGGCGCTTCCCCTACGTCGCGTATGAGGGCGGCGGCGGCGCCTTCCTCATCCCGTACCTGTGCGCTCTGCTGACCGCCGGCATCCCGCTGCTGTTCTTCGACTACGCGATCGGGCACCGGTTCCGCGGATCGGCTCCGCTCGCCTTCAGACGGATGCATCGGGCTGCCGAGCCCCTCGGATGGTGGCAGGTGCTCATCTGCGCCATCATCGCCGTGTACTACGCGGTCATCATTGCGTGGGCCGCGATGTACACCTGGTTCTCGGCGCAACTTGCCTGGGGTGAGGGCAATGAGGAGGGTTTCTTCTTCACTGACTTCCTGCAGATGGGGGATGTCGCTGACGGGGGCGTGTCGACGACGTTTGTGCCACAGGTTGGCGTGCCGCTCGTGGTGATTTGGCTTGTGGTCATCGTGATCATGGCGCTCGGCGTGCGGCGCGGGATCGGCCGGGTCAACACGGTGCTGATGCCGCTGCTGACGGCAATGTTCGTCATCCTCGTCGTGCAGTCACTCTTCTTGCCGGGCGCGATGGAGGGGCTGAACGCCTTCTTCACCCCGAACTGGGAGGCGCTCGCCGACCCTGGCGTGTGGGCATCCGCCTATGGCCACATCTTCTTCTCGCTCTCGGTCGCGTTCGGCATCATGGTGACCTACGCGTCGTACCTCAAGCGCAAAACCGACCTCACCGGCTCGGGCCTGGTCGTCGCCTTCGCCAACTCCAGTTTCGAGATCCTTGCCGGCATCGGCGTCTTCGCGGCCCTCGGGTTTATGGCGCAGGCGCAGGGGACGGATGTCGCGGGGGTCGCGACATCCGGCATCGGTCTCGCCTTCATCGCCTTTCCGACGATCGTCTCGCAGGCGACTGGGGGGTCGATCATCGGTGTGCTGTTCTTCGGCGCGCTGGTGTTCGCCGGCATCACCTCACTCATCTCCGTGCTCGAGGTTGTCGTCGCCGCGCTGCAGGACAAGCTCGGGTGGACGCGCATCCGCACGACCCTCACGGTGTCCATCCCGCTGGCCATCGTTTCGATCGCGCTGTTCTCGACGACCACCGCACTCGCGGTGCTCGACACGACGGACGCGTTCGTCAACTCGTTCGGCATCATGGCGGTGGCCCTTGTCGCCGTCATTGTGGTCGCGTGGCTGCTGCAGAAGCTGCCGACGATGCAGGCCCATCTCAATGAACGATCGAGCTTCGGCGTCGGCCTGCTCTGGAAGGTGCTCATCGCGGGGCTCGCGCCGATCGTGCTCGGGTACCTGTTCATCACCGAACTCATCTCGAAGACCTCGGATCCGTACGGTGGGTATCCGGGCTGGTTCGTCGCCGTCTTCGGGTGGGGCATGGTGATCGCCCTCGTCGTCCTCGCGCTCCTGCTGTCGCTCCTACCGTGGAGCGGCCGCTCGCGGGCGAAGGACGATCCCGAGTATGACGAGTTCCTCACCGAGGAACACTACGATCCTGACCCGGAGACCGACACCGTGCGCATTGTTGATCGGCCGAAGAGTGGAGAACGCTGATGACCCCGACCGCCATCGTCATGATGATCGTTGCCCTCGTCACCGTGTGGGGCGGTTTGGCCGCCGCCATCATCAATCTCGCCCGTCACCCCGAAGTCGCCGAGACAGAACCGCCCGCGCCCATCGAGCTGTAGGGCTCGCGAGTCGTAATGTAACATTCAGGACACTGTTGTGACATTGCAAGTGCTGGAAGAAGGGACACCATGCCTCGGCCACGCGCGCAAGACGCGGGCGCGAAGCGGGAGGCCGTGCTCGCGGCGGCGACGGAGTTGCTGCTCTCAGGCGACTATGACGGCATGTCTATCGACCTGGTCGCGGCGAATGCCGGGGTGTCCAAAGCCACCATCTACGCGCATTTCTCGGACAAGCTGGGCTTGTTCCAAGCGGCAATGGGTCGCGCCGTTCAGCAGTGGGGCCCTGATCTCGAGATAGGCCTCGAGGTGGATAGTTCCGTCAGCAACATCGAGCGCCTCGTCCTGACACTCTCCGAGGTGGTGCGCCTTGCAACGCAGCCCGAACTGCTCGGCTTCTTCCGGGTCCTCATATCTGAGCGCCAGCGATGGGAGGGACTGCAGGGCATGCTTGAAGAGGCGCGGGCCGCCGTCGGAGTGCCGAGCTTTGTCGCCATGCTCGGCCCCTGCATCGAGGCGCTGGCCGCCGAGCGCGGGGTGAAGGTAGACGACCCGGAGCCCTGGGTATTTGTCTTGGTCAGCCTCGTCGCGCCAGGACTGCAGTTCGACATGCTGGTTTCAGACCTCGACCCCGATGAAGCGCTCATTGAGCAGCATGTGCGCTTCATCGTCGACATCTTCGTGAACGGGGTATTCCCCGCCGGCCGCAGCGAAATGGTGCTTCCCGCTGGGTATCGATACCTCGGAGCGGCGGGACTGCGACCGTGAACCGCGCTACGCCGTACCGGTCCTGTTTTGCAGCCCCGCCGCAAACATGTCGAACGGGGGCTGGCCGAGGAGCCGGCGGCCGGTGATCTCCGCAAGCGATTCGATGCGGAGCGCACCGTGCGACAAGATCACCTGAGCGTCGCGCGAATACCGTTGCAGAGGGTTTGACAGCGTCATGACCGACGATCCCAGAATCCGCACGAGCATGGTGATGGCGTCGTGGCTCAACTGTCCGGCATAGGCGAGGTCCATCGATCCTTGTGCTTCTTCATCCGCCGAGTAATCTTCGCCGATTGTCGCGAGGTAATCGATTTCGTCGGCGTACCGGGTGAGCGTCGCCTGCGCTGCGGCGATCATCGCTTTCGCTTTGCCTGCCGCGACCTGCGCTGACGCCATTTCGGCGACGGAGGGATACGGCGGGCTGAACGGCTTTCGTTGTTGCGCAAGCTCGGCAAAAACATCGAAGGCGCCCTGGGCCATGCCGACAACAATTCCGACCGTGAGCACGCCGACGGTCATCATCGAACCGCGCGCCTTCACCTTGTAGGCCAGGCCGGAGTAGCGCTGCGACACCGTGTCCATGTGCATCGGCAGTTCGGTCATGTCGACAAAGTGTGCATCCGGGATGAAGACCGGCGCGGTGGTGACGAGCGAATTCGAATCGGATGCGGCCATGCCGCTGACGTGCCAGTCATCGAGCCGGGTGAGGTCGGCCGGGTCGATCATGATGAGTACACGCCCGCTGCGGTCGCCCTCAGACCACTGGACACCACCGAACATCCACGCGCCATTGCGGTTGCCGGAAACATATGTCCACTTTCCTTCGACGAGCCAGCCGCCATCCGCCCTCGTCGCGGTGCCGGTGATCGCGGCGAAGGTCGAGCCTCCGACCGCGAGAGGGCCGACATGCCCCTCGAGCCGCGAATAAAGGTCGTGCGTGAGCTCAGGGCCAAACGCGCTAACCATGCGCAGAGAGCCGGCGACGAGGAAGGTCCACCCCGCCGCGCCATCGCCCCGGCCCAGGGCGGTGGCGATCTCCGCGACGTCGCGCGCGCCGAGTGCATAGCCGCCGAACTCGATAGGAGCGACGCATCGATAGAGGCCCAGTTCGGTGAGCGCCTCAAGAATCTCGGGATGGAGTCGCCCGTTCCGCTCGGCCTCAGCGCCGAGCTCGCGGATGCGTGGTTCAAGCTGTGCAATGCCTGCTGCGATTCGCCGGCCATGCTCGGAGAGATAGCGGGAGGCGAGGGGCGGGAGCGGGGACGTGCGTTCGGTGGGGCCGATCGTGGCCATGGTGGGGGACTCCTCAACACTCCGAAATGCGCGGGAAATTAACTACACTTGACAGTACTGCTACGGTGTCAACATAGCTCAATCTCCACGCACCATCGACCGACAAGGATGTCAGTTGTTCAAGTACCCTCGCCGAGACGCGCAGCCATCGGGGACTGTGACATGACGCAGATCATCGTCTTCGTGGTGCTCGGCCTTGGCGCGGGCGCACTCTATGCGGGGCTCTCGCTCGGCCTCGTACTGACCTATCGGGGCTCCGGAACCGTCAACATGGCGGTTGGGGCGATCGCGGCCTTCTCTGCGTACACGTTTTACGGGCTCCACACCGGCGGCTATCTCTGGCTGCTCCCGCTGCCGTGGCTACCAGATCGCATCCAGCTTGGAGACCCCTGGGGTGTCGTTCCAGCGCTCATCGTCTCGCTCATCCTGTCGGGGATCGTGGGTGGGCTCATCCAGCTCGTCGCCCTGTATCCCCTCCGGAATGCGAACCCGATGGCGCGTCTGCTCGCCACACTTGGCGCACTCATGGTGCTCAACACCGCGGCCGCCCTCCACTTCGGGAGCAACGCGCTGAGCGCCCCCGCCGTCTTCGACCCGAACGCATGGCTCGACATCTTCGGCACACGGATCCCGGCGAGCCGGCTCTCCATCGCAGCGGTTGTCGTCGTCGTCACCGTGATCGCGGTCGTGATCTATCGGTTCACGCGGTTTGGCCTCGCGACCCGGGCTGCCTCCGAAAACGAGGCGCTCGCGCAGGTGAACGGGCTGTCGCCCCGGACGCTGTCGATGGTCAACACGGTCGCCGCCGCTGTCGTATGCGGCGCGGTCGGCATCCTCTGCGCCTCACAGACACAGCTCGATCCGACAACAATCGCGCTCGCCGTCGTCCCCGCGCTCGGCGCGGCACTCCTCGCCCGCTTCACCTCGTTCGGCATCGCCGTCGCCGCCGGTTTTGGCCTGGGGATAGTGCAGTCGCTTGTGACCTACGTCCAGGCGCAGTCGTGGTTTCCCACCGTGGAGAGCCAGCAGATCCCAGGGGTTGCCGATCTCATCTTCTTCCTCGTCATCGTCGTGGCGGTGCTCTGGCGAGGCGATCGTCTGCCGCCACGTGGAACCATCCTCGAGCGAAGTCTGCCGAGCGCGCCTGAGCCCGAGCACATCCTGCGCCCGGCGATCATCGGCGGGGTCGTCGTCTTGGCGGGCGTGGCATTGCTGCCCTATGACTACCGCCAGGCGCTCGCGGTGTCGCTCATCGGCATCATCCTGTGTCTGTCACTCGTTGTTATCACCGGCTACCTCGGCCTTGTCTCGCTGCTGCAGGTGGCGCTCGCGGGAGCGGCCGGATTCGCAATGTGCCGGTTGGCGAATGAGCTCGGAATCGCCTTTCCGCTCGGCCCGATCCTGGCGATCGGTGTCTCAGTTGTGCTCGGCGTCGTCACCTCGGGCGCCGCGCTGCGCGTGCGAGGGATCAACCTCGCCATCCTCAGCATCTCGGCGGCGGTCACCCTCAAGAGCTTCGTCTTTCAGAACCCTGTGTTGGGTGCGGGTGGCTCAGCGCTCACCATCGATCAGCCTTCTGTCTTCGGCTTCAGCATCGGCACGGATTCCCCGTTCCGCATCCTCACTGATGGGGTGCCGAGCCCGCTGTTCGGAGTGCTGTGTGCTGTGTGTGCATTCGGCGCTGCGATCTTCGTCGCTCGGTTGCGCCGCTCGCCGCTCGGCAAGCGCATGCTTGCGGTGCGCTCAAACGAGCGGGCGGCCGCTGCGGCCGGCATCGCGGTGCGGCGCACCAAGGTCATTGGGGTCGCGATCGCGTCGGCACTCGCCGGGCTCAGCGGGGTGCTCTACACGTACAACTACGGTTCGGTAACCTCGGCCCGGTTCGACATCATGACGGCGCTCCTCTTTCTCGCGTTCGCCTACATCGCGGGCATCACTTCGGTGTCGGGCGCCGTGTTCGCCGGTCTCGCCGTCTCGGCCGGGTTGATGAGCCACCTACTCAACGAAACGATCGGCCTGACGTCGCAATGGCAGGCATTGCTCGGTGGTCTCGGGCTCGTGATCATGCTCGCTCGACAGCCGGAAGGCATCGCTGGGCAGCTTCGCGCCGACCGTGCCCGATGGCGGGCGAAACGTGAGGCGCGTCGAGCCTCTGAGTCGCAGCCCCAGCTGGAGGTGGTGTCATGAGCGCGGCGCTCGACGCACAGCAGATCTTCGTCTCCTACGGCGGCGTTCGGGCAGTTCAGGATGTGACCATCGCAGTGCAACCCGGCGAGCTCGTCGGGCTGATCGGGTCGAATGGCGCGGGAAAGACGACGTTTCTCGATGCCGTCACCGGGTTTGCCCGAGCCAAGGGTCGCGTCCTTGTCGACGGTATCGACGTCTCATCGATGGCGCCCGAGCGACGTGCCCGAGCGGGCCTCACCCGCACGTGGCAGGCGGGTGAATTGTTCGACGACCTCACCGTTCTCGACAACCTCACGGTGGCGTGGCAGGCGGCGCGCGACACTGCACATTCGACCTTGGGAGGCCGTGACGTGCCGACCCACATCGCCGATGCCGTGCACTTGCTCGGGATCGAGGACCTCATTTTCAGGATGCCGCCAGAGCTCACCACCGGGCAACGACGACTCGTCGGGGTCGCGCGCGGGCTGGCAGCGCGACCCAAGGTCTTATGCCTCGACGAACCGGCCGCTGGGCTCGACACCACCGAGAGTGCAGAACTTGGCGCGAGCCTTCGTCGAGTGTGTGGGCAGGGCACGGGGTTGTTACTCGTCGATCACGACATGGGGCTGGTGCTCGCCGTGTGCGACAGGGTTGTCGTGCTCGAATTCGGACGAGTGCTCGCCGAAGGCAGCCCCGAGGCCATCAGAAGCAATCCCGACGTCATCCGCGCCTATCTCGGAGAGATGGACCAGGCGGCTGCGGCTCCGACTACGGGGGTGACACCTTGAGTGAACCGCTTCTTCAACTGTCGGGCGTCAGCGCTGGATACGGCAACGGGCTCGTCATCCGCGACGTGGATCTCGCGGTTGCTCCGGGCGAGGTCGTCTCTCTGCTCGGGCCGAACGGCGCGGGCAAGACCAGCACGCTGCGTGCGATCTCGAGCCTGCTCCGACTGACCTCGGGCACCGTGCAGCTCTTTGGCCGCGACACGGCGGGCGCCACGGTCCAGTCGCTTGCTCGCGAGGGTCTGGGCTACGTGATGGAGGGGCACAGCGTCTTCGGCGGGCTGACCGTCGAGCAGCACTTTCGCCTTCGCAGCCGCGGGCAGAAGGTCGACAGTCGCGTCGCCTACGACTACTTTCCGGCGCTCGAGGCGTTGCGCACACGGCGGGCGGGTCTGCTGTCTGGTGGCGAGCAGCAAATGCTCGCGATCGCGAGTGTGCTCTCTCGCGGGCCGCGCCTCATCCTCATCGACGAGCTCAGCCAGGGCCTTGCACCGGTCATCGTCGAGCGAATACTGCCGGTGCTCCAACGGTACGCCGATGAGACAGGTGCAGGAATCCTGCTCGTCGAACAGCGCGTCCACCTCGCGCTGGCGATCGCCGATCGCGGGGCGCTGCTCGTCCACGGCGAGATCGCCTTCGACAGTCCGGCTGCCGCGTTGCGCGCGGATACAGACCTTATCGCCTCGAGTTACCTCGGGGCAGCCGGCCCAACGCCCTCAAGCTCCACACCTCGCACCTCCCGTCACATTCCCTAAAGGAGAAACACGCATGAACAGAAACACCCACCGGTTTGGCCGCGCTGCTGCGGCTGGCCTTGCTGCAGCCCTGGTTCTTGCTGGCTGCGCAGCGACATCAACAGACGACTCGGGTTCCGGCGAAGGTGCCGGATACTCCGACGAGGCAATCGCGACGTTCACGTCATACACGGGCGGTGCCGCCGGTGAAGCGACGGGCGAACCGATCAAGCTTGGCTGGATTAACAGTCAGGGCGGCGCCCAGGACTTCTCGCAGTACACCGTTTCGGCCAATGCTGCTGTCGAGCTCATCAATGAGGAGCTTGGCGGTGTCGACGGGCGTCCGATCGAACTCGTCGAGTGTTTTGTCGGTGACGCCGATGAGCAGGGCCAGGTGTGTGGGCAGGAGTTCCTCAACGACCCGGAAATCGTCGGGGTGGTCTCCGGCTCGCTCATCAGCGGCAACGCCACGTTCCACCAGACGCTCGACGGTCAAGTTCCAGTGCTCGGCACGATTGCGAACGATGCGATCGATGCATCCTCGGAGAACTCCTACTATCTTGCCTCCGGCCAGTTCGGGATCATGGGTGTCGTCACCTACGCGGCAGAGTTCTTGGAAGCTGACACGGTCGCAATGACCGCGCCCGCAGGCATCGCAGTAGTCCAGGAGTTGACAGCAGGCCTGACTGCCGCCTTTGAGGCGGCTGGGATCACCGTAACGCAGTCGACATACGACGGCGGCGGCACGGACTACAGCGCCGCGCTCATCGCGAGTGGCGCGAGCGACGCCGACATGCTGATGGCCATCACAGGCACACCGAACCAGTGCACCTCGATTGCGCAGGGACTCCAGACCCTCGGCATCACCACCCCGACGGTCGGCTTCGACACCTGCCTCTCCGACGCCGTGGAAAGTGCCCTCGGCGACCACGCACAGTGGACCTACCAAGGCCAGGCCGTCAATGTCTCTGCGGGCAGTAGCGACCCCGAGACGCAGGCGCAGATCGCGGCCTACGGCGAGTGGGTTGCGAACAGCGAGGCAGCAGACTCACAGGATTCGGTGCTCACGCTTCAGCTTCTGCTGTCGGCTGCGCAAGTGCTGAACTCGACGAGTGACGACATCACGCGCGACACGGTCGGCGACGCCATGGCGCAGTTCACGGGACCTGCATTCCTTGGGCTCGGTGAGTTGGCGTTCAACTCGACCCCCGACCTCGGCGCTCTCGGCACATTCTCGTCTCGCGCTTACACCTACATGGGTGATGGCGAGTGGGTCGATGCGACCGACGGCGAACTCATCCAGCCGCCGGCCAGCTGATCCGCTTCTGACTGACGAATAAGGAGATCGTGCAATGACCACACTGGGCCAGTTCGACGGATTTCAGGTGAACGGAAGTGTTGTTGAGATCGTCAACGACGAGCTCTTCGCCACCTGGATGGATCGCGCAGACTTCGCAGCGGCGGTCGTCGGCAACGACGACGCGACGATAGCGAATCGCAAGCTCGCGATGGACTTCGAGGCCGAGCTGGCCCAGTTGGTTGCACATGACACGATCGATGCCGGTATCGATGCGCTCCTCGAGCGCTACCTCACCGCAGATTATGTCCAACACGACCCGCTGATCGGCGACGGTCGCGAGGCGTTGGCCGCGTGGTTCCGAGGTGGTGCTGCCGGGCCGACGCCGCCTCCTCCAGTCGCAATCACATCGACTGGCGATCTCGTGAGCGTCGTGCTGCAGGTGCCGCCGGGTGCGTTCGGGCCAGACCCGGCCTACCTCACGACGACGTACCGAGTGCGCGATGGCCGTCTCGCAGAACACTGGGGCATGCTGGCCCTCGTCGTCCGCTCACTCGGCACCCCGTCCGCCGAGTGAGCGCGCACAGTGAACGGAATGCAGAGATGAGTGATTTCGTCGTGAAGCACGGCATTGTCACTGTGCTCGATCCTGGCCTGTTTGACACCTGGTACGACCGGCCCGACTACCTCGAGGCACTCGTGGCGTCTGATGACGAGCGTGTGCGCAGCATGCGCAAGCTGGTCCTCGACTTCAACGTCGAGTTGCTGCGCGCCGTGGTGTCTGGTCGTGTCGACTCGGAGATCGACGGCATCCTCGAGCGTTACATTTCTGAGGACTACCGGCAACACGATCCCAACATCGACGATGGGCGAGAAGCGCTCGCCGCGTGGTTTCGCAGCGGTGCACTCGGGCTCGGTGCCGGGTCGCCGGTGGCCATCATGGTGGATGGCGTCATTGTGACCCTTCTCCTGCAGCTCCTGCTGCCCGACCCAACCGCACCTGGGCAAACGTATGACTTCTTTCTCCTCACCTCCTACCGGGTAGAGGATGGGCGCCTTGCCGAGCATTGGGCGCCGTGGCAAAAGATGGTGCCGGGCGAGCGCCCCGTGTAACACACGCGGGCGGCCCGTGCCAAGAGTTGCAGGAGGTTGCACCGACTCACAGCCAGCGCTTTCGCTTGAATATGCCCCAGAGTGCGAGGCCGCCAGCGAGCATGGCTGCGATCGAGAGCGGATAGCCGATGGGCCAGTCAAGCTCAGGCATGTAGGTGAAGTTCATGCCGTAGATCGTGCCGATGAGGGTTGGCGCAAAGAGAATGGCGGCCCACGCAGAGATCTTCTTAACCTGCTCGTTCTGTTTCAGGCTGGTCTCGGAGAGCGCAAGCGTCGTCTCGTTCTGAGCGAGGCTGGCTTCCGAAAGTCGACGCATCTCGTCGTTCTGCTGCTGGGTTGCCAGGGTCGAGTGCACCGTGAGCGCACTCTCGAGCAGAGTGCGGAACGCGTCGGCGCGTTCCGAGATGCGGAGCACGTGGTCGTGAACGTCGCGGAACGCTCGCTGGAGTTCGAGGTCGAGGCTGTACTTCTCGGCTCCGCGGAGGAGCGCTTCGAGCATGCCTGGCAGAGGACCGGTCGCACGCTGAAACGAGATCACCTCGCGCAGCAGCTCATAGATGCGGCGGGAGACCTTCGGTGACCCGCCGAACAGGTCGTCTTCAATTTCGTCGATGTCGTTCTCGAGACCGGCAATGACCGGCGCATAGCCGTCGACGACCTCGTCGAGCACCGCATAGAGCACCGCTTCGGGGCCGAGCGCGAGCACTTCAGGGCTTGCTTCCATCCGGTCTCGCACCTTCGCGAGATCTGGGCTTTCGGCGTGCCGCACCGTTACCACGAACCCTGGCCCCATGAACAGGTGGACCTCGCCAAATTCAACGACTTCTTCGGCGTCGAGATACCGTGCTGGTCGCAGGACGACGAACAGCGTGGTGCCGTAGCGTTCGAGCTTGGCCCGTTGATGCCCCTTCAGGGCGTCTTCAACTGCGAGTCGATGAAGACTGAACTCCTGGGCGACCGAGAGCAGTTCGCGCTCGTCGGGCCGGTAGAGCCCGATCCAGGCGAGTCCCTTGAGTTCGTGGAGCAGCTCAAACGTCTCGTCGAGCGTGCCCGGTGATCCGGTGCGTCGCCCGTTCACATAGATTCCGTTGTCGATCAGCGCCATGATCCTCCTTGCTTCACTCGAACCGTACTGTAGACGCAGGGTACTTTTGCCCAGCGTCCCAGACGCCATGGCTTTGAGTGAGAAGGAGTGTGCAGTGACCGCACCGATCCCGTTCGACGGGTTCCAGCTGAACGGGAGCATCGTCGAGATTCTCGATGACGAGGTCTTCGGCACCTGGATGTATCGCGAAGACTTCATGGCGGCGGTCGTCGGTGACGATGATGCGACGGTCGCCAATCGCAAGCTCGCGATGGACTTCGAGGTCGAGATGGCCCGGTTGGTGGCGAACGGCACCGTCGATGCTGGGGTTGACGACCTACTTGAGCGCTACCTCGCCGAAGACTACGTGCAGCATGACCCGCTGATTGGCGACGGCCGCGCGCCGTTGGCCGAGTGGTTTCGGGGTGGCGCAGCTGGCCCGAAGCCTCCGCCCCCGGTCGCGATCACAGCGACGGGAGATCTGGTGAGCGTGCTCCTGCAGGTGCCGCACGGGGCCTTCGGGCCAGATCCGGCCTTCCTCACCACCACCTATCGGGTGCGCGACGGCCAGCTCGCCGAACACTGGGGCATGCTCGCCCTTGTGCTCCGGGCGATCGGTGCGCCGAACGGCGAGTAAGCGCACAGCGCTAGAGCGAAGGCGACCTAGCCTTCGAGCAGCTGCGCCCGCTCGCTGAGTTCTTGCGCTGCCCTGGTCACCGATTCCACCATCGCCGGAAGCTCGCCGGGGGCAAGCCGCGACTGCAGAAGCACGATGCTGATTGCGGCGACAACGTTCTCGCTATTGCCGAAGATGGGGGCAGCGATGCCCATGGCCTCCGCGTTGACCTCCCCACGCGTGACCGAGTGCCCATCGGCGCGGATGCTCCGTAGCCGGTCAACGATCGCGTCGGGATCTGTCAGCGTCGCGTCGGCGAAGCGCGTGAGTGGCTGGGCGGCAAGCATGGTGCGCACCCGGTCTTCTGGCAACCACGCCAGGAGCACGAGCGCTGACGCGCCCGCATTGAGGTTCAGCAGCGAGCCGCGCTCGTACATCAGCCGCACATACTGACCCTGCCACTCCTCGCGCTCGAGGCAGACAATCGAGGTGCCCGACAGTTTGGTCAAGAGCACCGTTTGGTGGTGGGTGTGCGCCAGCGCGCGCATGGTCGGGAGGGCCAGCTCGGCGATTCCCTGGCCGCGCCTCGCGATCCGTGACAGCTGCAATATCTTGACGCCCAGACGAAAGCCGCGACCAGGATCCTCTTCGAGAAAGGATGCCTGGACGAGCGTCTGCAGGTAGCGATACGCCGTCGAGCGGGCGACCCCGAGGGTTTCGGCTACCTCTGCCGCCGTGATGAGGAGACGTTCGTCGGAGAACATTTCCAGAATCGTCAGTGCGCGGTCGGCGGTGCTGTTCCGCTCACGATATCCACTGACACTCGGGGGGCTCTCACTGTCGCGTCTCACCTGCTCAGCGTACAGAGACAGAGAACACAGTGGAGTTGTACTGAAAATCAGGTTACATTACCTATATAGCAGGACACCGATCGATGGAGTCGGCCTGGGAGGCATGAGAAAGGACACGCGGGTGGATACACCGAAGCGAGTAACCCTGACGCAGAATGAAAACGCTGGCACCCTCCGCAAGACGGCGGTGTCACACATCGGGTTTCGAGTGCCCGACGTCGCGGCCACCGAGAAGTTCTATTCGCGCGTGCTCGGTATGGTGCGCCAGGGTGAGCTGGCCGACGGCGGCGTCAGGCTCGGCTGGGGGACCGGCCACCATGTTGTGGATCTGCTCCCGGGAGAGCAGGGTCTCGCCTATTACGGCTTCGAGGTGAGGGATGACAACGGGCTGAGCGGTATCCGTGACCGGCTCGCCGCGGCCGGGCACGAGACCTTCGAGATCGATCCCTCGTTCATCGTGGCGCCTGTCGGGGAGCCGAAAGGCTTCGTCGTGATCGATCCGGATGGCACCGAGGTCCACTTCCACTCCGAGGTGCACCGCCAGGGCGAGAATGCGGCTGACACGGCACGCCGCCCGGTGAAGTTTCAGCACACGACTCTCGCGACCAAGAACATCGAGCGCATGGTTGCGTTCTTTGTCGACACGATCGGCTTCCGCATCTCGGATCAGCTCGCCGACGGCCGATTCTGCTGGCTCCGCAGCGACAAAGATCACCACACGCTTGCACTGGTGGTCACCGGTCGCGAGGGCGACATCGATCACTATTCCTACGACCTCTCCGAATGGGAGGACTTCAAGTCCTGGTGCGACCGACTCACCGAGCTCGATGTCACCGTGCAGTGGGGTCCCGGTCGGCATGGTCCCGGCAACAACCTCTTCGTCTTCTTCGACGACCCGGCGGGCAACCACATCGAGTTGTCGGCAGAGATGGAGAAATTCTGGGATGACGTCGTGGCCTATGAGCCGCGCCGTTGGGAACCCATCCCGCAGAGCGTGAATCTCTGGGGAGGACAAACGCCCGTGTGGCGCCAAGTGAGTGGAGGACGGATCTAATGGCATATATCAGCTACCGTGCAGACGGGCAGAATCGAGTCGGGGTCGTCGATGGCGACAGCATCATCCCGCTCGAAGGGATTACGTCGATCGGGCCGGATGCCGGAATCGATGAGCTGCGAGCGGCGGCCCGGCAGACTGGGCTCGCAGTGCCGAGAAGCTCGGTCACACTGCTGCCGTCGAGCCCGAGTGCGGCCAAGATCTTCTGTGTTGGCCTGAACTACACGGCGCACGTCGAAGAGACCAAGCGCGACCTGCCCACCTATCCGGTGCTCTTTCCGAAGTTCGCTTCGAATCTCATCGCCGCGGACGACGACATCGTCGTGCCGCCCGAATCGCAGCAGGTCGACTACGAGGCCGAGCTGGCGGTCATCATTGGCCGCGCCGGTCGACGGATCGCCAAGGCCGATGCTCTGGATTATGTGCTCGGCTACTCCGTCGCCAACGACGTCACGATGCGCGACTACCAATACAAGACGCACCAGTGGATGCAGGGCAAGGCCTGGGATGCGTCGACCCCCCTCGGCCCGACGATCGTCACTCCCGACGAGGTCGACATCTCCGCCTCGGGCATCCGCGCCGTGTTAAACGGGCAGGTCGTGCAGGACTCGGATCTGTCGAAGCTCATCTTCGACATCCCGACCCTCATTGCGGTCGTCTCCGAGTTCACTGAGCTCCAAGCTGGCGACGTCATTTTGACGGGGACGCCTGGCGGCGTCGGCTTCCGACGCGACCCGCAGGTCTTTCTCACGCCGGGCGACCGCGTGGTGGTGGAGATCGACGGCGTCGGGCGGATTGACAGTCAGGTCGCAGCGGAGGAGCATTGACGATAAGCATCCGATCTCATAATGTGATAATTCACGACCGATGACAACGAAGCCATTCAGGAGTTGCAATGCCCGATAGTCCATTCACCACGACGCCGGCCGCGCACTACATCGGTGGCCAGTGGCGCACCATCGGTTCGCTCACAGAGTCGATCAACCCCGCCACCGATGAGGTGCTCGGAGAGTTCTACGACGGTGGCCTCGACGCCGCGAAGGAGGCAATCGCCGCGGCACACGCAACCTTCACGACGAGCGAATGGCGATCAAATCGCGAACTCAGGGCGCGTGCCCTGTGGGACATCTCGCTCGTGCTCGAGAAGAACCTCGATCGCATCGCAACAGCGATCACGCTCGAGAACGGCAAGCCGCTCGGCCAGGCGCAGTTCGAGCTCAGTATTGCCGCGCCAAAGCTGCGCTACTTCGCCGGACTCGCGCTGACCGATCTCGGCACCGCGTCAGAGACCGCTGGAGGGTTCTCCCTGCTGGTGCGGGAGCCGATCGGGGTCGCCGGCGTGATCGTGCCGTGGAACTCTCCCGGCGTGCTGTCGATCCGCTCGATCGCGCCAGCGCTGGCGGCCGGCTGCACCGTCGCGGTGAAGATGCCGGCCCAGACCGCGCTCACCAACGCGCTGATCGCCGAACTGTTCGCCGAGACGGGCTCGCTGCCGCCCGGCGTGGTCAACTTCTTCACCGAAACCGGCGACGAGGGCGCCAAAGAGCTTGTGACCAGCCCAGATGTGGGGGTCGTGAGCTACACGGGGAGCTCGGCGGTCGGTGCCAGAATCATGGCCGCTGCGGCGCCGCAACTGAAGCGGGTCTCGCTCGAGCTTGGCGGCAAGACGCCGATGATCGTGTTCGATGACGCGGATCTCGATGTCGTGGTGCCCACCCTCACGGCGGCTGTCACTACCTTCGCCGGCCAGTTCTGCATGACCGGCAGCCGGGTCATCGCGCACACTGTGATTGCAGACGAGCTTCGCGATCGCCTCGCCGCCTCACTCGCTGCGGTGCGGATCGGCCCCGGCATCGAGCCCGACACGGAGATGGGTCCGCTCATCGACCGGGCGTCTGTCGAGCGGGTCGACCGCTTGGTCGGTGGCAGTGATGGCGAGATGATTCTGCGAGGCGGGGCCGTCGAAGGTCCAGGAGCGTTCTACCGGCCAAGCCTTGTGGGCGTGGCGGACCTCCACTCACCGCTGATTCAAGACGAGGTGTTCGGCCCTGTCGCGACCTTCGAGACCTTCGACGGCGAAGATGAGGCCATCCACCGCGCCAACGCGACAGACTACGGGCTCTCCGCCTCGCTCTGGACCGCAGACGGTGCCCGTTCACTTCGCATGTCGAAAGCGATCGAAGCCGGCACGGTGTGGACGAACTCGTGGGCGCAGATCTTTGACCAGTTCGAAGAGGGCGGCTACAAGAAGAGCGGCCTCGGACGACTGAACGGCCCGGGCGGGCTCGCCGAGTTCCAAGAGGTCAAGCACATCTACCGCGCCAGCTGAGCGACGGGTCACAACGGCCAAGAGCCCGGATCGGGAGCACTCGTGCTCTTCGATCCGGGCTTTCAGCGTTAGCGCAGCATTGAGAAGCGCGGCGTAGAAGCGCAGCGCCGGGAGCTCAGCTCGGCTGAGCGTCCAGGAGCGCGCGGCGCAGGTGGCGACGCTCGCGCTGGCGGTCGGGATCTGGCACCGGCGCCGCAGCGAACAAGCGCTGGGTATAGGGGTGACGAGGATCGCTTGTGACCTGCTCGACCTCGCCGGTCTCGACGATCTCGCCGCCGTTCATGACGGCAACCCGGTGACTGACGTGACGCACCACGGCAAGGTCGTGGGTGACGAACAGATAGGCAACACCCGTGCGCTCCTGAATCTCGATGAACAGGTCGAGCACACGGATCTGGGTTGACAGATCGAGCGCCGAAACCGGTTCGTCGCAGATGATGAGACGCGGATCGAGCGCAAGTGCACGTGCGATCGCGACACGCTGCCGCTGGCCGCCCGAGAACTCCCTCGGGAGTCGCTTCGCCGCATTAGTCGGCATGCCGACCTGCTCGAGCAGATCTCGCACCCGACCGCTCGCATCCACGGAGCTCACGCCGTTGGCGGTGAGTGGTTCTGCGAGGATGCTTCCGATCGTCATCGACGGATTGAGCGACGAGTATGGGTCTTGGAACACCACCTGGATCTGGCTGCTGAGCGCTCGACGCTCGCGGCGCTTCAGGTTCGAGATGTCTTGGGAGTCATACGTGATCGTTCCGCCGCTGACCGGAGCGAGCCCGAGAACCGCACGACCGAGCGTCGTTTTTCCCGACCCAGATTCGCCGACGAGGCCCACGGTCTCGCCGGGGTGGATGTCAAGCGAGACGCCTTTGATGGCGCGAAACGGCCGCGACCGAACCCGGCCGCCAGGGTATTCGACGACGAGATCGTTGATCTCCAACAGTGGTGAGCTCATGACGGCCGTACCTCCTCGCGCGCATCGACCCTTGGCGAGCGCAGCGTGCTCTCATCGAGGATCGCGCCCAACAGTGACTTCGTGTATGGATGCTGCGCAGTGTTGAAGATCGCGCGAACCGGGCCCTGCTCGACGAAGTGGCCCTCCTGCATCACGGTGACGCGGTCGCAGATGTCGGCCACAACACCGAAGTTATGGGTGACAAGGAGCATTGCCATTCCCCGCTCCGACTGCAGGTCGCGAAGCAGGTCGAGCACCTCGGCCTGCACGGTGACATCGAGCGCCGTGGTGGGTTCGTCCGCGATGATGAGGTCCGGATCCATGGAGACCGCTCCGGCGATGAGCACGCGCTGCGCCATCCCGCCCGAGAGCTCGAACGGGTACGAGCGGAAGATGCGTTCGGGGTTGGGGATGCCGACCCGGTCGAGCAGCGCGAGGGACTTGGCGACAGCATCCGCCTTGTTCATGCCCAGTCGCACGCGGAGTGGCTCTACGAGCTGACTCCCGACCGTGAATGCCGGGTCAAGGTTTGTCATCGGCTCCTGCGGCACGTATCCGATGCGCAGGCCGAGAACCTTGGCGTAGGCAGAAGCCGAAGCATCCGAGAGCGAAAGCCCGTCGAAATCGATCGTGCCACCGGTGACGCGTCCGCCGCGCGGGAGCAAACCCAGGATCGCGAATGCTGTCTGGGTCTTGCCAGACCCTGATTCACCGATGAGCCCGTGAACTTCGCCCCGCCTGATGTCGAGGTCGGCTCCAGAGACGACCTCATTGAGGCCGCCGTTTGGACGGCCATACGCAACGCGAAGCCCGCGCACGCGGAGGAGCGGCGCGCTGCCAGCTTCGGCCGTGTGCGTGTCATCCGGGTGCGTGACAATCGGGACAACATCGTCGTCTGGCAGGGACACAGAGCCGGTGTGGGCGGAGATCGTCTCCACGGCGCCTGTCTTGCTGCGCCGGGGAGCTGCCGGGGTCGCACGCTCGAGCTCGTCGCGGATGACGTTGGCAAGGAGTACCAATGAGAGGCAGGTGAGTCCGATCGCAAGCGACGGCCACAGCATCAGGATCGGCTGCCTGTACATGACGCCGAACGCTTCGCTGAGCATCCCACCCCAGGTCGGGCTTGAGGCATCGCCCAGCCCGAGGAACTCGAGCCCAGACTGGATCGAGATCGTCATGCCGAGACCCATCGACGACAAAATGATGAGCGGCGCGCGCACGACCGAGAGGATGTGGCGGCTGATGATGCGCGTATCGCTGAGGCCGGAGACTCTCGCCGCATCGACGTACAACTCTCCACGGACGCCCGCAACGGTGGTGCTCACCAGCCTGTAGAAGCCTGGGGCAAGGATGACACCGAGGATGAGCATCATGTACCACAGCGAGGGTCCGAGCACCGCGCGGGCCGCCAGCAGCACGACGATCGCCGGCAGCGCCATCGTGACGTTGGTTGCCCACTCGGCTACGGAGTTGTACCACCCGCGGTAGTAGCCCGCAATGAGCCCAGAGGTGACGCCAATGAGTATCGCCGTCACAATGCCCACCATTGCCGCAGCAATGGTGAGCTGCGTCGCCTCCAAGAGGCGGGAAAAGACATCGCGCCCTGTGGCGTCGGTGCCCAGCAAGTGTTCGGCGCTTGGCCCGGCCAGGATGTTGCGGATGTCTGAATAGCTTGGATCCTGGGGGGCCAGGATTGGGCCGAAGATGGCGACGATCGCGACCAGAGCGAGAAAGGCGCACGTCAGGAGCCCGAGCGGGCGCCGCAAGACTCGGCGAACCAGATGAGTGTGCGCCGCGGATGCGGGGGCAGGACGCGGGGGCGCGGGGTCGATGGCGCTCATGACAAACGAACTTTCGGATTCAGTGCAGGCTGCAGGAGTTCGATCAGAAGATTGACAATGACGACGATGATCGCAAAGACGACGACGAGGCCCATCATGACGGGGATGTCGCCGCGATTCGCTGCCGTGACCGCGAGTGCTCCCATGCCGGGCAGCGCGAAGATGGTCTCCACCACGACTGAACCGCCCAACAGTCCAACGAACTGTACGGCGAGGATTGCGAGTGCCGGTGCGCCGGCGTTGCGCAGGACATGCCGGTAGACGACTCGGTTCATTGAGAGCCCACGCGCTCGGAGGGTGCGCACGTAGTCCTGATTGAGTGCGTCGATCACCGAGCTGCGAACCTGCTGCGCTACGCCGGCGATCGAGAAGAGGGAGAGGGCGGCTATCGGGAGCGCGATCGCGCCGAGCCACCCCATCACCGAGGTGCTGGGGTGCACATACCCGGTGGCTCGGAACCAGCCGAGCTCGACGGCGAACACGAGCACGAAGACGAGGGCGATGAGAAAGCTCGGCATCGCAAACCCGACGAGGCTCACTACCTGAACGGCGGAGTCGACTTTGCCGCCCCGACGAGCCGCAAGCACACCCAAGATCGTGGCGATGATCATCGACACGAGTGTCGTCCCGATCACGAGGGAGAGCGTCACCGCGAGTCGACCACCAAGGTTCGACGCGATGAGTTCGTTGCCGTACCAGCTCCTCCCGAGGTCACCCTGGATGGCGCTCGTGAGCCAGTCCCAGTACTGGACGAGCAGTGAACGGTCGAGCCCGAGTTGCTCCCGTTTGAGCTGCACGGTCTCTTCGCTCGCTGACGCGCCCAGCATCCGACGCGCAATGTCGCCGCCGCCGATGTAGAGCAGCGAGAAGGCGACGAGTGAGACCATCGCTATTACCACGACCCCGCCGGCGAGTCGTTTGAGGATGAACGGGAGCATGAGGCCTTCCGTGAGTTGGGAATTCAGCCTGACGGCACCTCGGTCTGCTCGCGTGCGAGCAGACCGAGGTGCAGGGTCAGCTCAGGTCAGTTCTTTGGTTCGAATGAAAGCAATGCCGGGAAGTCCGTCATGGACGACATGGTCACTGTAGTGTTCTCGTCCACCGCAAAGAGGCTCTGCTGGCGGAAGAGCGGCGCAAACCAGGCCTGCTCGACGATGTATTCGTTGAGTTCGCTGACGGCAGCGTCGGCGTCATCGCCCCCGGTGCGAATGGTGGAGATGAGACTCTCCACCGTGGCATCCTCGGTCTGGAACGGGTTCCAGGTTGCGTTGGGAGCGATCATCGACTCGATGACGTCCCAGTCGGTGGATTGTCCGAGAGGCAGCCAGAACATGGCGAACTTGCCCGTCTGAATCGGCGTAAAGTCACCAGGTGCTGCAGAGTCGTTGAATGTCAGCGTGATGCCGATATCTGCGAGCTGCTGCTGAATGAGTTCATACGTTGTCGCGCTGACGACGCTGTAGGACACCTCGATCGTCAGCCCCGACGAGTAGCCAGCCTCGGCCAGGAGCTCCTTGGCCTTTTCTGGGTCGTAGGTGTAGTACTCATCGAGTGACGAGTCGTACCCGACTGAGCTCTCTGGGAACACCTGGGTGGTGACGGTGCCATATCCGCTGTAGGTCGCCTCCAGCATGGCCTCGCGGTCGAAGGCGTAGTTGATCGCCTGACGCACGCGCACGTCGGCGAGGGCTGGGTTCAGCGCACCGTCGCGGTCAATGAGCCAGAGCCCATTAACGTTCTTCTCTCGCTTTTCGACCGTCCAGCCGGCTCCTTCAATCTCTGCGACTGTCGCTGCTTGCGTGAAGATCGAGCCGTTCGCCTCGCCCGCTCGCACGGAGTTCACGATGGCGTTCGGCTCTTGGAGCACGCTGATGGTGAGTGCGTCGTAGCTGACGGCCTCGGGATTCCAGTAGTCCTCGTTCTTGGTGTACGAGTAGGTTGACCCGCTCACGGTGGCGCTGGCGTCGAGGATGTACGGCCCCGACCCTACTGGCTCCGTCGATGCGTTCTCGTTGGTCCACGTCGATGGCGACTGGATGAGGCCCGCGTCTTGCGAGAGTGAGCTCAGCAGCCCCGGGTTGGGCTGGTCGAGCGTGATGACGAGGGTGGTGTCGTCGGGCGTGGCGTAGGAGGTGCCGTCCAGGTTCGACGCGTTCGTCGAGGTGCCGTCACGGAACTGCTCGAGGCTCTGCTTCGCCACGTCTGCAGTGAATTCTTCGCCGTCGGTGAATGTGACGTCATCACGCAGGGTCAGCGTGAGTTCGGTGTTGTCGTCGTTGTACGACCACTCGGTGGCAAGCCAGGGCTGCACCTCTCCGTCGGCGTTGGCCGACAGAAGTGTGTCGAAGACGGCCTCGTAGTACGCCCGGCCATACTCCCAATCGACGCCCTCTGCCGGGTTGTAGCTCGGCGGAGAGACTGTGGTGGTGAGAGTGAGCCTTTCGGCGTTACCGCTGCTGTCGCTCGAACTTTCTGCGCCGGTTGAGCACGACGTGACGACGAGTGCTGTGACGGCGAGGGTGGCTAGTCCGAGAGCGGGTTTCCATCGGAGCATCATTGGTCCTTTCGATTGGCGATACCTCAGTGGATCGCCTTCGCAGCGAGGCTAGCAGAAATATCGTATTGTGACAATCGATGCTCTTATTCGAAGATCCGCAGCGTGATGCGCACCCCGAAAACCATGTGATTGCCGCACCAAGCAGCACGCATGCGGCTCGGTCTCATGATGCAACAGAGGGGGTCAGTCGCGAGCTGACTTCAGGGCCTCGCGCGCCATCGCGTCTGCCGCCTCGAGGAGAAGCTCGGCGGCGTGCTCGATAGCGGCGGCGTTGTCTGGCCGGCTCTCGAGGGCGATGTTGAGGCTCCCCGCAACGCCGAAATCTGCACGTTTCAAGGGCACGGAGACGTGGAGCACCCCGTCGTCAGGGTCATCGACGTCTGTGGCGTACCCGAGCGCTCTAATCGCGCGCATCCGGCGCTTGAGCTCGAGCCACTCCGCGTCGTCGGCGTGTGACGCCTGGAACATCGCGCGCACCGCACGGACCTCAGTGAACGAGTGGATTGCGAGCGCCGGCGCACCGCCGAACAGGGGCGCCAGTCGACCCCGCGCGTAGACGCCCTCGGGGAACTCCAATGCACCGATGCGGTGCTCATGCATCGTCATGAGGTAATCACGGTGGATGCGGCTGATAAACAGCATCCCTGGCTCGGTATAGCGAGCAGCGATCTTCACGATGCCGGGCTCAGTCGCGCGAATGAGCGGGTCAGAGCTGCGCAGCTGCCGATCGAAGTGCACGATCCCCGGTCCGAGGAGGTAGCGGCCGGACCGCACACTGAAGATGAGTCCAGCCGCGCTGAGGCTCCTGAAGTATCGGTACACCGTGCTTTCGGACTGGCCGAGCACTGCGCAGGCCTCTTCGACCGTCCACTCTGGCTGCTCTGGTGTGAACAGGTCCATCACCGAGAGCATCCGGTCAGAGCTTGTCTTCGTCATCCCGCCTTGATGTCCGATCTGGTACTCAGCCGCCGCCCGCCCAGTTGGACGACGATCCCAAGGGGAGAATCTCTCGGATCTCATCGATAATCCGGAGCTCACCATCAACGACTTTGAAGAATCCAAGCATATACATGGAGCCGGCATCGGGTCGCGGATGGTCTGGGATCGGATGGAAGTCGACGACGACGAAGCTGGCGGCGACCCCGAGCTCGGTGTCGAGCACGGGAAAGCGCCGCTCGCGGGAGCGGGGGCGTGCTGCGCGCGTGTCGTTCAGCGCTGAGGCGGGGGTGTGCACCTTGCCATCGGGTGAGAGCAGGGTGCGCAGCGTGTTCGTCGTCTTGGCGCCGTTGTCGTACTTATCGCACCGAAAATTGAACCGCGGGATATGCCCGTCGCTCTGCTCCAAGCCTTCCCAGTATCGGTCGGCGGCATCACGGAGGCCGTCCCGATCCGAGCGCCTGTGCGGGGGCACGACGGCCGAGTAGATGATGTCGGGTTTGAGGAGTTGCTCGACGTCGGCGAAGTGGCCAGTGCCATCGGTGCTCACGATCGCTTCTGCCTCGTGGAGCATCCCGTCTCGCACGTGGATCCGCTGCGCGAACGGCCGAAGTTCGCCAGCGACGGTGGCCACGCCCATGCACACGGCCTGACCCGTCTCCGGGTCGGCGAAGCCCTGGATGCCATCGAACACCGGCTGCGCACTCCATAGCCCGGCGCCCGCCGCAATCGCTGCGCCGTTCTCGGTGGTGCGGAACCCCGGCGCAAGGCGGAGCGCGTCGGGGGTGCCCGCGGAGACGGCCGCCAAATACGCGTCCAGCTCGGCAAGCAGCGCGTCTCTGCTGCTCACGAGACGCCCACCGGCGGATGCCCAAAGTGCGTGCGCCCGTAGTTGATTGCTGCGCTGTCGGACTGGTGCGCCAGGTGCCCTCGCAGCACGCCGACGTTGCGCCAATACCGCCCCAGCATGGAACCCTTCTTCGAGGCGGACGAACCTGCCGTTCGAAAAATGATGTCGACCGCTTCGTGCGCGAGATGGATGCTCTGCAAGATCACCAGGGTCAGTCGCCTGGCGTCGTCGTCGGAGCACGGTTGGCCCGTGTCCCTGCTCGTGGTCGCGAGTTCCATATAGTCGGCGGTGGCGTGCAGCAGCGCGGCGCGCGCGGTGTCGACGAGGGCGCGGCAGCGACCGAAGTTGAGCTGGTATTCGGCGAGCTCGTCTCGCCGCCCTCCCGTTGCGCCTGTTGCCTTGCGCGCAAGGAACGTCTCCTCATAGAGGTCGAGTGCGCCCTCAGCGGCGCCGACGACCACGGCGGCGGATTCGGTGATGATGAACGGCCTGGCCGGCCCAAAGAACACCGGGCTCTCCTCATAGATCTCACGGGAGAGGCTCGGCGCCATGACAGGATATGCCTTCGTGCGGTGGGACGGCACGAAGACGTCGTGCAGCACGACGCGATCGGAGCCGGTTCCTTGCATCCCGATGACATCCCAGTTGTGTTCAACCGTGTAGTCGGAGCGTTCGAACAGACCCATCCTCGTTGTCGCGTCACCGCCCGCCGCGTCACCGCCCGCCGCGTCGGCGACCGTGAACGCGAGCAGGATGTGCGTGGCGTGCGAACTGCCGGAGGCGTAGTCCCACGCACCCGTCACGCGGTATCCGCCCGGTTCCGAGACACCGTGTCCCTGTGGCGCGGCAACCTCGGGCGCCCGAAAGTCCCCATCCGCCCCGTAGGCCTCACGCTGCGCCTCAAGGGGGAAGGTCGCGAGCTGATGCACGTGGCCGAGCAGGATAGACAGCACCCACGCGGTTTCCGGGCAGCCGCGCGCGACCTCGGTGACGACCCGCACATACGTGGGCAGGTCGAAGCCGTAGCCTCCGAATGCTCGCGGCTGAATCATCCGGTAGAAGCCGGCGTCGATGAGCAGCTGGTTTGTCTCGTCGGAGATGTTCCCCGCCGCCTCGGTTTCTGCTTGGCGCTCGCGGAGGATGCCGCGCAGGTTCTGAGCGCGAGCGATCATCCCTTTCGGGGTGAGGGCTTGCTCTGGGGGTGAGACCGTCGTGCCGGCCTCAGGTGCGAACGCGGACGACGTCATGGTCAGCTCCGCTCTTCACCGCGGGTCAGGGCATCAACAGCGTTCATGGCGTCGCGGGTCTGCGCGCGACGGGCCTCTTCGAGCATGAGACGACCAGGATCGATGTCTTGCGGCGGCGGGCTCGCGGCGAGGATCGACGCGAAGTGCTCCTCCAGCTCATCCTTGAACTCCGAGTGGGAGAGGATGTACCCGCGATTGTTGATGATGCCCTCGACTACGGCCTCGCCGACGTCGCGCGGATCCATTCCAGAATCCGGTGGCGGTGCAACGGGTCCGCCGACAGGCTTCGACTGAGCGACCTCGGGCTGGAAGCGCGCTTGCCGGTTTTCCTCTGACTCCAGAATGCGGCTGCGTGTCAGCCCTGGGTAGAGCACCGAGACGCCAACGCCGCGCGACGCCAAGGTCAGGCGAAGCGAATCGCTCATCCCTCGCACCGCGTACTTCGACGCCGCATAGATGTAGTTCTCTGCGGTGGGCAAGAGGCCGGCCATCGACGAGGTGGTGACGATGTGGCCCTCGCCCTGGCGCAGCATGAGCGGCAAAAACGCCATCACACCGTTGATGGGCCCCCAGAGGTTTACTGAGAGCACCCACTCCCAGTCGGCAAAGCTCACCGTGTCGACGGGCGGGTTCACACCAACGCCAGCATTGTTGACAAGGATGTCGCATCCGCCGAAGGTGTCGAGCATCGTCTGAGCGGCACCCTGCATCGCGTCGCGGTCGATCACATCGACCGCGAGGACGGCAACATTGTCTCGCTCGCCCAGCTTGGCTTGCACTTCAGCGAGGTGGTCGGCCCGCAGGTCGGCGATCATCACTTTGGCACCACGATCGAGCAGCGCTTCGACAATGCCGAGGCCGATGCCGCTGGCCCCTCCCGTGACGAATGCCCTCTTTCCAGTGAGGTCCTTCATCGATCAGGCGTTCTGCAGAGCGCTCGGCTGCCCGTCGAGAGTGTTCTCTGACGGCCAGCTCTTGAGCTCGGGAAGGCACTTTTCGGCGAAGAGACGCATGTTGCGTTCGGCCTCCGCACGCGGCATGCCGCCGAAGTGGAAGTGCGGGAAGAAGCCCTGGAGGTTGGTCTCCGCGTTGATGCGCTCAAGCGCCTCAAGAACTTCGGTCGGGTTTCCAGCAGGCATGACACTCGCGGTCACTTCGGCCATCTCGTCGATCTTGTCTGGCGCGATCCGCATGTTCTTGTAGAACTCATTGCCCTTCGTGTTGCCGAAGTGCTCTTCGGCCATTCCGTAGTTCTTGACCGCGGCCCGGAAGTTGACGCGGTGGTACTGCAGCGACAGTTCGCGGGCTCGGTCGCCGCTCTCGTCGACGAAGATCGTGCCGGACAGCATTGGCGCCGGCGCGGTGCGCTGGTCACCGTGGGTCTCGCTCCAGACCTGGTTGTAGGTATCGAAGTCGACACCGAGCTTCGCGCGCGGTTCTGGGTTGATGATCATGACGCCCATACCGAGCTCTGCCACGGTGCGCACTGATTCAGGCGACCCGGCTGAGCCGAACACGCGGCCCTCGAAGCTCTTGAAGGGACGCGGCCGAAGCTCCCGGCGAGGCTGCTGCGTGATGTCGCCGCCCTCGATCACGCCGGTCTCCAATGCGTTGATGATCATCTCCGCGTACTCCTTATAGAGCTGTCGCGTCTGGTTGATGTCGACCCGAAGCCCGTCGTACTCCATCTTGCCAAGGCCGCGCCCGAAACCAAGAAGGAGGCGGCCTTCAGTGACATTGTCGAGCCAGAGCGCTTGTTCCGCGACTCGCACTGGATCGTTCCAGGGCAGCACAACGACCTGTGTGCCGAGCTTCACTGACCGGGTCTTGCCCGCGAGATACGCGAGGCTCTGCAGTGGCGACGGTGAAATCGAGTAGTTGCTGAAGTGGTGCTCGGTGACCCAGATTGATTCGAAGCCGAGATCTTCGGCCGCGATGGCCATGTCGAGATCCTCTTTCAGGAATGTGGTGTCGTTGACCGATTCCGCACTCTGGTGCTGGAAACCGGTGGCAATTCCTACGTGCATTGTCTTCTCCTCGTGATCGCCGATGATCGTCTGCAATGTCTATCGGTTGCAACACATTGGACACTACACTGTCATATCGTGACAATCAATGTCGTTTGTCATGACGTTCGAGAATTGAATGGATGGGTCGATGACTCAAGTGCTGCGACGAATCGTGCTGGTGGAGCCCGCGGGGCCGACCGAAGTCGGGGGTGCTCTCACGCGCTTCGGTCTGCGTGTCGGCGTTCTCGATCTGCGCGAAGTCGACAACGCGGTCGACGACCCGGAGCGGCTGGCGCCGGCATCCTCACCACATCATCGCGATGACGCCTCGCTGGTCATCGCCTTCCCGCACCTCGACCAGGGCGGTGCTGCCGGCGTCGATTGGCAGGCGCAGGTCCACCGGCCGCTGCGGCGGACGTTCACGAGCATCCGCGGCATTGTTCCCGCGATGCTGCAGCGACCCGCTGGCGGCAACGTCGTCGTGGTCGTGCCATCAACCGCCCTCGTCGCCGATTCCGACCGCACCGCCGAGTCTGTCGTTGGGCGGTGCCTCCTCGGGCTTGCGGAGGGGCTCCGCGCTGAGCTGCTCGGCACGGAGGTTTCCGTATCGATCGTGCTGACCGACGACGGCGAAGAGAATGCCGTCGCGGCGCGAATCGATGCCGCGCTAGCGAACGGCGGCCTCTATTCCCTCCCCGCGTCGGTCGTCGAAGCAGATGTCGCCGCCGTCTTCGATCCGTGGCTCGAGGCGCTTGCGAGCACCTCCTCCGACACCACCCTGCCCCCGCTCGGCCCGATGGGCGAGGTGTACCGCGCGGAGCTGCGAGGCCTCGAGGCCGAAGCGGAGAATGCGGAACTCGCACCCGCTAGTGCTGAGCAGGTTCCGGATGCCGCGGCGAAAGCTTCTGGGTTTGTGAATGCGGCTGGGTTGACGGATGCGGCCGGGTTGGCGGCGGTGGCGGGCGCTGTGCCTGGAGCGACGACGATCGTCACGGGTGGTGCGAGCGGCATCGGGCTCGGGATCGCGACGGCGCTGCTTGGGCGCGGGCTCAACGTGGTGATCGCTGACGTGCGCGAAGATCACATCGCGGATGCCATGGAGCGGCTTGCGGGGTATGGCGGGCGCGTGATGTCTCGTCGCCTTGATGTGACCGACCGACGGGCATGGCAGCAGGCCGCTGCCGAGGTTATCGAGCGCTTCGGCACCATCGACGTTGTCTGTCTTAACGCCGGCATCGGCATCCTCGGCACCGTGCTGCAGAGCAGCCAGGCCGACTGGAAGTGGGTCATGGGAGTCAACCTTGAGGGTGTGACGAATGGCATAGAGGCGCTGCTCCCGATCATGCGCGCCCAGGGTCGCGGCGGCACGGTGGTGGCCACATCCTCAGCCGGCGGGCTGATGGTGGCAGACGATGGCGGGATCTATTCTTCGGCGAAGTTCGGCGTGGTCGCGATCATGGACTGTCTCCGGGCCGAGCTCGCGTCGGAGGGGATCGGGGTGACCACGCTCTGCCCCGCCGGGGTGAATACCAATATTCACGACCACGAGACGATGCGCCCAGAGGAGTTCCGGGCGAGCGGCGTGCGGGGGAGCGACGCCGAACTGGAGGGCCGGCAGGAGATGGCCAGAGCGATGCTCGCGCACGGGGCGGACCCCCTCGCGGTGGGGGTGAGGGTGCTTGAGGCGATCGACGAGAATGCGTCGATCGTGTTCACCGATGGGGGGATCGCTCCCATCATCCGGCTCCGTCGAGCCGCGATAAGAGCATCAATTGCCTAATAGTGACAATTCTAGTACGATCAGACCACCGATTTTCCGGGAAAGGATTGCAACGATGCCTATCGACCCACAGACCTTCAGAACGATCATGGGGCACTACCCAACCGGCGTGTGCGTGATTACCTCCGTCACCGACGAAGGCGTGACAGCGGGCCTGACCGTCGGCACGTTCACCTCGGTATCGCTCGACCCGCCACTGATCGGCTTCTTCCCCGACCGCAAGTCAACGAGCTGGCCAACCATCGCTGGCGCCGGGCGCTTCTGCGTCAACGTGCTCGCGCACGATCAAGATCAGCTCGGCCTAAAGTTTGCGAGCCGTCAGGTCGACAAGTTCGCGGATGTCGCGTATCGCGTCTCCGACCGCGGGTTGCCGATGCTGGAGGGCGCGGTCGCGTGGATCGAGTGCTCACTGCACTCGGTGCAAGACGCGGGTGACCACGTTTTTGTCCTCGGCGAAGTCGAGTCGATGGCGGCGGGGCACGGTGTGTCACCCCTGGTGTTCCACCAGGGCGCCTTCGGGCAGGTCGCGCTCGCCGCATCCGTGGCCTAGGGGCAGTTAGGCACTCTCCACAACGTGCCGCGCGATGAAGGCGTCCATGTGGTCGTTCGCGACACGCGCCGAAGGGTGCGGCCCTTCAGTGAAGGCATGGTCGGCACCGGGGTAGAGGGCGAGTTCGGCCTGGTTGCCCGCAGCGAGCCAGCGGCCATACATGAACATCGAGTCGTCGAGCATCGCGTCGAGGGTGCCGACCGTGAACAGTGCCGGCGGCAGGCCGTGCAGGTCGCCGTAAAGCGGCGAGAGGTCGGGGGTGCGGCGGATGCTCGGGTCGGGAGCGTAGGCGTCGACGAGCCGCGCAATGTCCCGGGCCTTCAGCACGCCGGTCTCGGCCTGGGCCTGGCTCGGCGTCATGGTCGAGTCGTAAACGCCGAAGCTGAGCGCGGCGGCGCGGAAGTGCTGGGGGATGCCTCGCTCGCGGAGTCGCAGCAGGGTCGCGACGGCGAGCAGCGCCCCGGCCGATTCGCCGGCGATCACGAGCGAATCCGAACCGAATTCTGCGGCCGCGTGGTCGATCAGCCAGAGGGCTGCCTTCTCGCAGTCGTCCCACGCCGCGGGGTATGGGTTCTCGGGCGCCAGGCGGTACTCGACGCTCACGCACGTCACCTGCGCGGCATCGGCGATCCGCTCGAGGATAGGGTCTTGCTGGGCGGCGCCGCCGAGAGCGAACCCTCCGCCGTGAATGTGGAGCAGGACACCCTTCGGCTGAGCGCTCGGAACAACGTGGAGCGAGACCCCGTCGCCGATTGCCACATCGTAGGCCCGCTCCGAAGGCGGAGGCGCTGGCATGAAGCCGCCGCCTCGGGCGACGTCGATACCCAGGTCGAAGAGGCCGGGCATGGGTCCCATTTCGGCGAGCGACGCATTAAAGGCCGCAACTTCGGTGGGAATGGACTCGGCGCGAAAAAGGTGTTCCTGCATGGTCGAATGCTAGCAACAACTCATGTCGAAAGCCTAGTAAGCAGGACGACTGGTCCGAGAAACAGGACAGTGAGGGCCGCCGGGCCCCGCCGAATTACTCGGCGAGGGCCCCGCGGAACTCACGGGAGCGCAGGGCGCGGATGGCGCGCTGCTCAATCTGGCGAACGCGCTCGCGCGAGATGCCGAAGTGCGCACCAACCTGATCGAAGGTCATCGGCGCTTCACCGCCAAGCCCGAAACGCAGCTTGAGGACCTTCGCGTCGCGGTCTGGCAGCGTCGCGATGCACTTGTGGAGCAGATCGTGACGGATGCCGGCGCTGACGATATCGATGATGGGGGCATGCTGCTCGTCCTCGATGAGGTCGCCGAGCACCGTGTCCTGTTCGTCGCCCACCGGCGTGTGGATGCTCACGGGGTCGCGATCGACATCGAGGTACAACTGCACCTTCTCCGGCGAGAACCCTGTTTCGATGGCGATGTCCTCGATGCTGGGGCGACGACCGGTCTCGGCTTCCATTTCGCGGAAGAGCTTGCGCACCGTGACGACCTTTTCTGCCGCGTGCACGGGAATGCGAATGAGCCGCGAGGAGTCGGCGATGCAGCGGCTGATCGACTGACGGATCCACCAGGTTGCATACGTGGAGAACTTGTAGCCCTTGGCGTAGTCGAACTTCTTGACCGCGCGGTCGAGACCGATGTTGCCCTCTTGGATGAGGTCCATGAAGGGCACCCCGTGACCGAGGTAGTTCTTGGCGACGCTGACGACGAGGCGCAGGTTGGCGCGCACGAAGTTGCGATAGGCCGCTTCTCCGTCTTGCACGAGCTGCTTGAGTTCGCGTGCCTTCCGCTGGTCATCGACGCCGACGTCGAGTGCCTCGCGTGCCAGCACGCCCGCTTCGATGATGCGGGCAAGCTCGGGTTCTTCTTCAGGTGCGAGAAGGGGGATCGCTGAGATCCCCTGCAGGTAGTCGCGCACGGCGTCATCGGAGACCCGTGCGAATCCTGCGTCTGACTGTGCTTGTGCGGTTGTGCTTCTGCTTGATGGTGGTGCCGCGATTGCGATGGTGTTCACGGTATCCCTCATTCCTTCGATGAAATTCGGAGAGCAATTGTCTTCATGGAGAACGCTCTCTCTACCCCTATCCAAGGGGGAGAGAGAGCGTTCTGTCAAGTCCAAACGAGAGAGAACGCTCACTATCAACCAGAACGTACGCTCTGTACCACGTTTGCGGGATAGACGCACCCCGCGAGGAGGGGTAGAGAGAACGTTCTTATACCAATAGGATGGGCCGAGACATGACAGAGCCATCGAAGTCCGGAGCGCGAGAGCGCATCCTTCAGGCGGCCTACGACCTCTTCTCTCGCCGGGGTATTCGCGACGTCAGCGTTGATGAAATCATTGGCCGCTCCAGCGTCGCCATTGCCACCTTCTACCGGCATTTCGGCTCCAAGGAGCAGCTGGCCGAAGCGTTCCTCGAACGTCGCGAGGAGGTGTGGACCTCAGAACTCATCGTTGCCGAGGCGCAGAAGCGTACGAGCGATCCAGTCGAACAACTGCTTGCCATTTTTGACATCTTCGAGGAGTGGTTCGCGCTTGATGACTATGAGGGGGACTCCTTCGTCAAGGTGCTTCTCGAGATGGGCCCCGAGCATCCGCTTGGCAAAGCGAGCATCGCGCACCTCAACACGGTGCGAGCAGCCCTTCGCGGCATCGCCGAGCGGGCGGGACTCACCGAACTCGACGACTTTGCGCACTCGATGCAGATCCTCATGAAGGGATCGATCATCACCGCATCGATGGGTGACCGCAACGCGGCCGACCGGGCGAAGGCAATGGCCGTCAGCCTCATTCGCGAGCACACTCCAGCGGCATAACAGTCGCGGCACGAAGCGTGGTGAGATTTCCGCGCGGTTAGATCTCCGACATCCCGCGGCCGCGGTCGTCGCGTCCCTGCTCGGCAAGGGCCGCGGCTCGCTCGGCGAGGCGGCGTTGCACGTCCGCCTGCGCGTCGTCGATGACCGACCGATCGAGCGGCGCGTTCATGTGTTCACTTGTGCCATGCCACTGCGCAATATAGGCGTCGAGCGCTGGACCGGACTCCCACGAGGTGATGAGACAGTAGCGGTTCTCGGGGCCACGGTGCCAGACCGCGTGCCAGAAGCGCTGGGTGTCGACGATGACCTGCGCGCCGGCGGGCAGCGGGATGCGGATCTCGGTGTCGGAGTCGTAGCGGTCTTCGCGGAGCACCAAGTACGAGGCGGGGTCGTCGCTGAGGTTGAAGAACCCGCGCACAATCCAACCGCTGCCGTCAGGGTTGAGCCGGTTGTTGTCGTCCTGGTGCAGGTTGTAGAGCGTCTCGGGATACGACGTTGGTTTGAGCTCGATGACGCGGCAGCGGCCAACATTCGAACCCGGCTCCTGCGCGCGGCGGGTCAGATTGGGGGCCTTCTCGACCTGGGAGGCGATCCAGACACCGTCTTTGTCGGTGCGTGGCGGCGTGTGGTTCCAGAACCCGTTGACCTCGATTGCGCCGTTCGCGCTCGCGAGCGGGGCGAATCGGGTGTCGCCGGATGACTTCCAGTCGACGTATTCGAGGTCGAGCCACTCTTTGGGGTCCTGCGACTGGTCGTACCGGTCGAGGATGACGAAGCCGGTGGACTCAAGCGCCGCTGACGTCACGTAGCTCATTCGAAGATGCGCCTTTCGTTGAGAGAGCCAGCACCCGTTTCACCGACTCATCTTAGGAGACCCTAACATTCCGCGGCGGGCGCGATGGCGCGCCTAATGCTGGCAATGGGGGCACCAGTGGCTCTGTCGAGCATGCTCGCCCTCGGCCCCCAACTCTGCCGAGCGCACGGGGGTGCCGCAGCGAAGGCAGGGCCTGCCGCCCCGTCCATACACCCACGACGTTGCCCCGCGCAGCCGCCCCGTCGTGGTGCGTTCGCTGCGGTCTTTGTTGGCCTGGATCAGGCGGAACGCGAGGTCGACGAGCTTCTCGGCCTGCGGCACGTCGCCGACGGGAGTGGTCGGCAGCACGCCGCGGAGAAAGCACAGCTCGTTGACGTAGACGTTGCCGAGGCCCGCGAGGTTCCTCTGATCCAGCAGGGCAAAAAACACGGGACGCTCCGGTCTCGCGAGCAGCCGCGTGAGCGCAGCATCCGCATTCCAGTCGTCACCAAGGAGGTCAGGGCCCAGATGCTCGAGCAGCGACGACTCTTCATCGCGTCGCACGACCTCGACGAGCCCGAGCTCAAAGCCCACCGCGAGCCGGTCGTCGGTTCCGAGGATGATGCGCGCCTTCCATCCGGGCCTCTGCCATCGTGTGCCGTGCCGGTAGAGGTGCCAGGCCCCCTCCATCTTGAGGTGGGTGTGGATGCAGTGGTCACCAACGCGGGTGAGCAGGTGCTTGCCGTGCGGCACGACCGACTCGATCACGTCGCCGCTGAGGTCGACCGTGGCGAACTTCGGCACCCGGATGTCGCAGCGTTCGAGTGTGCGGCCGGCGAGAGCCTCATCGAGGTGCTTCGCCGTCAGGTAGACGGTGTCTCCCTCAGGCACGGAGGCTCAGCCCCTGCGGTGTCACCGCGAAGCCGGCCTCGACGAGGGCGTCGCCGAACGGGGTGCCGACGACGAACTCGCCGTTGACCCGCTCGACCCGCATTCTCCCCGTGTGCGCCCTGGTCATGGTGCTGACCAGGTTGCTGGCGATCGTGGTGACCACGGCCGGTTCGTCGTCGAAGAGCAGCATGCTTTTGCCGCCGCGTTCAACATAGAGCGCGAGTGCCCCGTCGACGAGCACGACCATCGCGCCCACTTTGCGTCCGGGCCTGTGGCTTGTCTCGCCTTTCGGCCAGGGGAGGGCGGCACCGTAGGGGTTCGCTGGGTCGGCGGCGGCGAGTGTGACCGCGTGAAGTCGTGGCGGAGCATCTGGGTCGACGGCGAACACCCGCAGCCGGTCGACGGTGGGGCCGGTCGCGAACTGGGCCGCGCCAAGCCCCTCGATGAAGTACCCGCGACGCGCCCGCCCGCTCTCTTCGAAGCGGCTCAGCACCTTGTAGACGAGTGAGAACCCGCCACGGATGCCCTCACTCATCACCGCACCGCGCGTGACGATGCCGTGCCGCTCGAGCAGGCCCTCCGCCACAGCGAGCCCGCGCACAGTCGTGTCGTCGCTGCCTGTGCGCTGCACGAGCGACCATCGTCCGGCAACGCTCGGCCCGCCGGACTGGCTCGGCAGCGATGGTCGCGCGTGCCCTCGGAATGATCGGGTGCGCGGTGCCGGGCGCCGCGCCGGGCCCCCCGCAGAGGCGCGCAGCGGCGCGAGCGTGTCGTTGGTGATGAGCCCCGCCCAGGCGAGATCCCAGATCGCACCGGTGAGGGCTTTGTCGTCCCGGCTCGCGACGGCGTCGGCGAGTTGGCGAAAGAAGTAGGCGCCCCCACCGGCGAGAGCGTCGAGGATGCCGCGGTGCAGTTCGGTCTCGTCGAGCGGCCCCGGCTCGCCCAGCGTGAACGGCATTGTCTCTGTCAGGTGGAGGGTGACCCAGCCGTCGCTTGCACCGAGTGATCCAGCCCCCGCCCAGGCGACCTCACCGGTCGCGGTGAGTTCGTCGAGCATGGCTGGGGAGTAATCGCGCACCCGCGACGGCAGCACAAGGGTCTCGAGCGCGGAGGCGGGCACGGCGACGCCCGAAAGCTGCTCGATCACCTGCGCCACCCCGTCGATGCCCCGGAGCGGCTCGTCGAGGTGCTGCCAGGAGCTGAGGAAGCGTCCGTAGGTTGCGGCATCCACCGGTTCGACCTCGTGACGGAGGGCGGCGAGCGAGCGGCTGCGCAGACGACGCAACACCTCGGCATCGCACCATTCGGCGCCGCTGCTGCCCGGCCGAAACTCGCCCTCCACCACGCGACGCTGCAGCTCCAGCCTGCGGAGCGTGTCGGTGACGACGGCGGTGCCGAGCCCGAATCGTGCGGCGCATTCCGCCGCCGTGAACGGCGCGTGGGTGCGGGCGTAGCGGCTCACGAGGTCGCCAACGGGGTCGTCGACGGGTTCGAGGAACACCTCCGGAATACCGACCGGCAGTGGTGCGCCAAGCACATCGCGAAGTCGGGCGGCATCCTCGACGACAGCCCAGCGGGCATCGCCCGCGATTGCCACCTGCAGGAGCCGGTTTGCCCGGGCGAGCGCGTCGAGCGCGGTTGTCTCCACGGGCACGGTCGAGCGCTCCTGCAGCTCCGAGACGCTCATCGGCCCGAGCATCCGCAGCAGGTCGACAGCGCCCTCGACGTCGCGCGCCTGGCGTTCGGGCGCGAGCCGCTGCAGCTCACGTTCGGTCTGCGCGATCACGTCGGCGTCGAGCAGCTCGCGCAACTCAGCCCGGCCGAGCAGCTCACCGAGCAGCGCCGAGTCGAGCGAGAGCGCGGCAGCCCGACGCTCGGCGAGCGGCGAATCACCCTCGTACATAAACGCGGCGACATAGCCGAAGAGCAGGGAGCGGGCGAACGGCGACGCCGACACAGTCTCGACCTCAACGACACGGATGCTGCGACCCTCGATCTGTGTCACCAACTCGGTGAGCGCCGGAAGGTTGTACACATCTTGCAGCACCTCCCGCACCGTCTCGAGCACGATCGGGAACGTCGGGTACTTCGACGCGACCGCAAGGAGCTGCGCCGCCCGCTGCCGCTGCTGCCAGAGCGGCGACCGCCGTGCAGGGTTGTAGCGGGGGAGCAGCAGGGCGCGCGCCGCACACTCGCGAAAACGCGAGGCGAAGAGCGCGGATCCGCCCACCTCACGGGTGACGATTTCGGCCAACTCTGTCGGGTCGAACGCGAACAGGTCCGCACCGGGCGGGGGAGCATCCGTGTCGGGGATGCGCACGACGATGCCGTCATCCGCCGCCATTGCGGCGCCATCAACACCGAGGGTGTCGCGGATGCGCGCGCTCACCGCGAGCGCCCACGGTGCATGCACCGGCATGCCGTAGGGGGAGTGCAGCACCAGGCGCCAGTCGCCGAGCTCGTCGCGGAACCGCTCGACAACGAGGGTGCGGTCGGTCGGCACATGGCCGGTCGCCTCGCGCTGCTCCCGCACGAAGGAGATGAGGTTGTTGACGGCGCGCTCATCGAGGCCGACCTCTGCAAGTCGCTGCCGCATGGCATCCTCGTGCCCCGCGGCGACCTCGCGGGTGAACTCGCCGATCGCGCGCCCGAGTTCGGCTGGGCGGCCGAGACCGTCGCCCTTCCAGAACGGCACGCGGCCCGGCTGCCCGAACGCGGGTGACACCACGACGCGGTCGTGCGTGATGTCTTCGATGCGCCAGCTTGTCGCACCGAGCGCGAAGACGTCGCCAACCCGCGACTCGTAGACCATTTCCTCGTCGAGCTCGCCGACGCGCCGCCCGCCTCCGCCGGTCGCTGATCCTGTCGAGGCATCGCCGCCGACCATGAAAACGCCGAAGAGGCCACGGTCGGGGATGGTGCCGCCCGACATGACGGCGAGGCGTTGGGCGCCGGGCCGACCGGTGATGGTGCCGGCAACGCGATCCCACACGATTCGAGGGCGCAGTTCTGCGAACTCGTCGGAAGGGTAGCGACCGCTCAGCAGGTCGAGCGTCGCGTCGAAGGCGCTGCGGGGGAGTGCCGCGAAGGGGGCGCTCCTCCGCACCGTGTCGAACCACTCCTCCACATCGAGCGTGTCGAGCGCGACGGCCGCGACTGTCTGCTGGGCGAGGATGTCGAGCGGGTTCTGCGGCACCGCGATCTGCTCGATGAGACCCTGCCCCATCCGCTCCGTCGCGACCGCGGAGTGCAGCAGGTCGGCGCGGTGCTTGGGAAACAGGATGCCGCGCGACACCTCCCCGACGCCGTGGCCGGCCCGGCCGATGCGCTGGAGCCCACTCGCGACCGACGGCGGCGACTCCACCTGGATGACGAGGTCGAGCGCCCCCATGTCGATGCCAAGCTCAAGGGAGGAGGTCGCGACAACGCACCGCAGTCGGCCCGACTTCAGCTCGTCCTCGATGTACGCGCGACGCTCCTTCGAGACCGATCCGTGGTGTGCCATGGCGAGCAGCCCTGCCGATGAGCCCGTCGAGCCGGACTGGCCCATCATTTGCGCGGGCACCGCCGCTGGTTGAGTAAGGCGCGCAGTGCCCCCTCCCGCTGGTTGAGTAGCGAGCGTATCGAAACCGCCCCCCGCACCACTCTCCGCCAACACCCCCAACCGCTCCTCATAGATCTCGTTGAGCCGCGCGGTGAGCCGTTCGGCAAGCCTTCGGGAGTTGGCGAACACGATGGTCGAGCGGCATTCGAGGATGCGGTCGACGATCTGCTCCTCCACATGCGGCCAGATCGACTGCTGTGGGGCGGCGCTCGCCGTGGCACCCTCGCGGACCGGCGCCGAGCCGAGCTCGGTCATGTCTTCGACCGGCACGGCGACCGTCAGGTCGAACTGTTTCGCCGACGCGGGGGCAATGATCTCGACGGGTGCCGAGCCGGCGAGGAACCGTGCGATCTCCTCCCGAGGCCGCACGGTCGCCGAGAGTCCGATGCGCTGGGCGGGCCGCGCGAGCAGAGCGTCGAGGCGTTCGAGCGAGACGGCGAGGTGCGCCCCACGCTTCGTCGCCGCGACCGCATGGATCTCATCGACGATGACGGTGTCGACCGTCGCGAGGGCTTCTCGCGCCGACGACGTGAGCATGAGGTAGAGCGATTCGGGTGTTGTGATGAGAATCTCGGGCGGGGTGCGCTGCAGTGCGCGGCGCTCCGCCGAGGTGGTGTCGCCGGAGCGCACACCGACGCTCACAGCCGGCGCCGGCATCCCGAGCCTCGCCGCCGTGCGGGTGATGCCGACGAGCGGCGACCGCAGGTTGCGTTCGACGTCGACCCCGAGCGCTTTAAGCGGGGAGATGTAGAGCACGCGCGTGCCGGGAGGGCGGTCGGCGGATGCTTCGGCCGCCAGCCGATCGATGGCCCAGAGAAACGCGGCCAGCGTCTTTCCCGAGCCCGTCGGCGCCACCACGAGTGCGTTGCCGCCGCCTGATATGGCTTTCCACGCGCCATCCTGCACCGGTGTCGGCCCGGTGAAGGCACCCTCAAACCACTCGCGTGTTGCGGGGCTGAAGAGGTCAAGGGCGGAACCCATGGTGTTTATCCTCGCCGAGACCCCTGACAGTCTTCCCCCTTGCAGTGCTACAGAATGAAGTCATGAGCGCTACAGGCACCCCCGACCCCGGCAATTCGTGGCTCTCCGACGTTGAGCTGCTCGAACTTCGGCGACGGATCCCGATCCTGTATGTCGAGGCGGTGCCGGTGCGACTTGACCCGCTCGGGGTGGTGACGCAGGTCGGCGTGCTGCTGCGGGCATCCATCACGGGGGAGATGACGCGCACGCTCGTCTCCGGCCGCGTCATGTACGGCGAGACGGTGCGCGAGGCGCTCTTTCGCCACCTCGAGAAGGATCTCGGGCCGATGGCGTTCCCGCAGCTGCCGGCGAGCCCGACACCGTTTACGGTCGCGGAGTACTTTCCGATGCCCGGCATCAGCGCCTACACGGATGATCGCCAGCACGCCGTCGCGCTCGCCTTTGTTGTGCCGGTCACCGGCACATGCGAGCCGCGCCAAGACGCACTCGAGATCACCTGGGTGACGCCAGACGAGGCGACGAGCTACACCCTCACCGATGAGATGGAGGGTGGCAGGGCGACGCTGCTCCGTGCAGCGCTCGCGCACGTCGGAGTGCTGCCCTAGCCAGAGCCGCTGGTTGAGTAGGCCCGCCAGGGCCGTATCGAAACCCGCACCCTTCGGCTCCTACCGCACGAACCGCACTTCGACGATTTCCTCGCCGAGGAACGGCTTCGTCTGCTCGGCCCCATCGAGGGCCATCCCGTTGCGCGTGTAGAACGCGTGGGCACGGGGGTTGTCTTTCGCAACCCAGAGGTACCCGGGGTTGGCGCCACACGCCGCGTCGAACAGGCGCTGACCGAGCCCGGTGCCCTGGTAGTCGGCGAGCAGGTAGATAAAGTACAGCTCGCGTTCGCGCGGTGCGTCGTCGTCGCGCGCCGGGCCGGAGCCGACGAAGCCGACGATCTCGCCGTCGACGAGCGCCGCGTACTGGTGATACTCCTCACCGCGCGTGGCCATGCGTGACCACAGTTCGGCCATGCGTCGCGGCGACAGGTTCTCGAGCGCAGCCGTGCTGACGAGGTGGTCATAGGTCTGGTGCCAGCAGGTTGCGTGCACGCGTCCAAGGTCTTCGACGTCGGAGTCGCGGATCGGGCGGATAAGGGCGTTGGCAACATCGTTGGTGCTCATGGCTTGAGCCTAAGACGCGGGCGGTCCCGAGCGAAATCGACCGTCCACCCTGGCGCGCCGCTCTCGCCGAGCGCTCCCGTAGGTTGAGTAGGCCCGCCAGGCCGTATCGAAACCCGGAACGAACCTTCGTCGGGGTTTCGATACGCTCGCTGACGCTCGCTACTCAACCAGCGAGTGGCTGTTAGCCCTGCGCGCGGCGCCCGGCACGGCGCTGACCGCTGGGTGCGGCGCTCGGCGTGGAGGTGCTGAACGTGGTGGTGCTGCCGCCGCTGCGGGTGCGTGGCGCGTGCGATCCGGCGCCCGAGCCGGCGGCGCGGGCCGGTCGGCCCTGGCCGCTGCGTGCGCCTGAGCGCACGGTGTCGCCGGATGCCGGGGCGCCGGCACCCGAGCGGGCCGGGCGGCCCGAGCGGTCGCGGCGGGGTGCGCCCGAGCCGTCGCGCGCGTCGCGCTTGCGCTGCGCGTTGGCGCCCTGCGACTGTCCACCGCCACGAGTCTGCTCCTGGCGCGGGCTCGGCTTCACGTACTCGGCGACGGCGCCGACGAGGGCGACGACGGGTGCCGAGTCGGCGGTGACCCGCTGCGGCTGCACGTCGATCGCGGCCTTGCGCAGCAGCGCGAGGGTGTCTTTCTTCTGCGTCGGCATCATGAGGGTGACGACATCGCCCGACTCTCCCGCGCGGGCGGTGCGGCCACTGCGGTGCAGGTACGCCTTGTGCTCGGCGGGCGGGTCGACGTGGATGACGAGTTCGATGTTGTCGACGTGCACACCGCGCGCCGCGACATCCGTCGCCACCAGCACCTTGACGCTGCCATCGCTGAAGGCGGCGAGGTTGCGGTCACGGGCCGGCTGCGAAAGATTGCCGTGCAGGTCGACGGAGGGGATGCCGGCGTCGGTGAGCTGCTTGGCGAGCTTCTTGGCGTGGTGCTTGGTGCGCATGAAGAGGATGCGACGGCCGCTGCCTGAGGCGAGCTTCTCGACGAGTGCCTTCTTGGCGTCGACACCGTCGACCTCGAAGAGGTGGTGGGTCATGTCGGCGACGTGGGAGGTGGCCTCGTCGACCGAGTGCAACACCTCGTTGTGGAGGTAGCGACGCACGAGCTTGTCCACGCCGTTGTCGAGCGTGGCGCTGAAGAGCATGCGCTGGCCGGTCTGCGGCGTCTTGTCCATGATGCGGGTGACAACGGGCAGGAACCCAAGGTCGGCCATGTGGTCGGCCTCGTCGAGCACCGTGATCTCGACGGCGTCGAGCTGCACGAAGCCCTGCTTCATGAGGTCTTCGAGGCGGCCGGGGCAGGCCACGACGATGTCGACGCCGGCCTTGAGCGCGGCGACCTGACGCTGCTGCGAGACGCCACCGAAGATCGTGGTGACGTTCATGTTGTATGCGGCGGCGAGTGGCTCGATCACGGCGGTGATCTGGGTGGCGAGCTCACGCGTCGGGGCGAGGATGAGGCCGAGCGGGCGACCCGGGCGACGCTTGCCTCCGGCGAGGTTGCCGCCGAGGCGCGCGACCATGGGGATCGAGAAGGCGAGGGTCTTGCCGGAGCCCGTCTTGCCGCGCCCGAGCACGTCGCGCCCGTTCAGGGTGTCGGGCAGGGTGTCGACCTGGATGGGGAAGGCCGTCGTCTTGCCGACCTTCTCGAGGGCGGTGACGAGGGCTGTTGGCACGCCGAGCGCGCCGAAGGTGATTTCAGTCAAGGGTGTGGTGTCTTTCGGATGATTGCCGGTTGAGTAGGCGCGCAGCGCCGTATCGAAACCAGCTGCATGGGCGAAGGTGGCGATGGCCACATCCGTTCGCCGGAGAAAGTATCTGCGAGCCTCGGTGAGAGACGAGAAGAGTAAGCGTTCAACGACGCAGGGAACCCAACGATGGATTCACAAGTAGCACCACCCTATCATTACCCGGCTGTCGGCCGCTGGGCATCCGCTCGCCTACGCTCAGAGCATGGCTTCGAACTCGCACAAGACCGGCCGCAATCGCGGCGACTCCTTCGATGTTGGCGTGCGGCAGACGGTGGCCGTGCCGCTGCCACTCGTGTGGGAGTTCCTCGTCGGTGAAGGTCTGCCGCTCTGGCTCGGCGAGACCGAACTGCCGCACGACCAGAACGCTGAGTATGAGACGGATGATGGCGTGCGCGGCATCATCCACCGCTACGCCGAGAACTCCAGGGTGAAGCTCACGTGGCGGCCGGGCGACTGGCCCCACAACTCGACCCTCACGCTCGCCGTGAAGCAGAAGGATGCGGGAACGACGATCAGCATCAGCCACGATGGGCTCGCCGACCGCGATGAGCGCACCATGATGCTCGGCCACTGGAAGGCGGTCGTGGCCGACCTCGCCGCGGCGGCCGAAAAGCTCCCTACCCAGAAGTGATTGAGAGTGGCGGCGTTTCCATGGGCCCGCCACACCGTTCGCTGCCGCCCGTGCGCACCCAGTCGAGTTCATACTCGTCGCGCGTGATCTCCATGCCATCGGCATCGAGGAGCGCCAGTTCGAGTCGCTCGGGTCTGTTCATCCCGAGTTCGATATTCCAGCCAACGGGCGGTCGCTTCGTGACGATCACGGCAGACGCATTTGTGTAGTCAACGGGCTCACCCTCCAGCGTGCATTCTTGCTCGATGCAGGCTAGGAGCTTGGTGCCACCGGCCACACGAATGTCGCTCGTCACACTGACTGAGAAGCTGTAGCCGACCATCGTGCAGGCGAATGGCACCATGCTGCACGCGGTCAACAGCACGGCGATTCCCGCTGTGAGGATGATCGAAGCGATTCCCTTGCGCATGCCTGCAGTCTCCCAGCGGGTCTGCACGACGGCTACCCAACGTTACGGGCTCCTCGATCGTCGGGCACGCTTCGCCGCTACGCTTTTCGGGTGACGTCTCCCTCAGCCCAGTCCATGTACCAGGTCCGCTTCGATTGGGGCCTCGCGGGGGCCACCGCGATCCTCGACGGCGCGGATGCTGTCGTGTGGATCGACGAGCTCGGCACTCGACAGCAGCTGCCGACGACGGATGCTGCGATCATCGCGGGCGGCATCGCCAACGCCGCCGCGGTCGCCGACTGGGTGATCACCAAGCAGACGGAACGCGGGGACCGCTTTCGCATCGCCGTCGTCGCGGCGGGGGAGCCGCGCGAGGATGGCTCGCTGCGCTTCGCCGTCGAGGATCTGCTCGGCGCCGGTGCCGTCATTGACGCCCTCACGGCCGTTGGCATCGATCACAACTCGCCGGAGGCGGCCGCAGCATCCGCCGCCTATGAGGGACTGCGCCGCGCCGTGAAGCACCTCGTTGGGGCGTCGGTGTCGGCGCGCGAGCTCGGCGGGGTGCATCCGGATTTCACGCCGAGCGCCGAGGTGCCAGTGCTCCGCGATTTCGCGAGCTGACTCGACCCGACCCAGATCACGCGCTCGCGGCGGCATTCCTCCGCTGCCACACGATCGTGTGCTGCGCGCTGAACCCCCGCGCGCACCGGCCGCACGACTGCGGACGCTTCGGCTCGCGGTGCCGGTAATACGTGTGCCCGCTTGGACACGCCCCGACCCACGGTGCGAGGTGGTCGGCGGTGGGGCCGTCGTGGGTTGTTCCGCCCTCGTAGCCGAGCTCGGCGGCGACCTTCTTCCACTTGGGCCCGTGCCCGGTGCCGGCGCCGGCAATCGCGTGGGCGACCTCGTGCAGCAACACCTGATGGATGTCGTCGTCCTCGAAGAGGGTGGCGAGGTGCCGCGAGACGGTGATCCGCTTGTGCGTGTAGTTGCAGAGCCCCGCCCGGCGGCGGGCGTGGTCGAAGTCGAAACTCCACGACGGGTCGAGGTGCAGGGCGATGAGGGCGTTCGCCCACACGCGCACTCTGACCAGGTCTGCCACGCAGAAAAGCCTACGCGCCGCATCCGACAGCGCAGCATCCGGCGCCGACGTGAGGGAGGGTTACGGCTCGACGAACGACTCCGCGATCGCGGTCGCCATCATGGCATTGTCGATGTCGGCAGCGCTCGCGCCGATGCGCACGCGGAGGGTCACGGCACCACGGAAGTCGATGAGCGCCGCCGTGTATTCGCCGAGCTCGAACTGCACGCGCCCGCGCTCGAGCAGCGCCTTCGCTTCGATGGCCGCCCAATCGTGGGCGCGCGCCTCATCGACGCACGAGGCGAGCTCGATGAGGGCCGGCTCGAGCTTGCCGAGGTCGCGCTGCACCATGGCTTTGCGGATGCGGGCGAGGCAGATTTCGTCACGCGTCGTCGAGAAGCGGGCCGTGCGGAGGGTCTGGTTGGCGAGCTCCCACGCCTCATCGAGCCGCCCGACGAGGCGCAGTAGTTCGACCTTCTCGTTGAGGGCGTCTGAGCTGCGGAGTTCGCCCAGCTCCTCAAGCCTGGCGCCGGCGCCATTGAGGTCAACCTTCTCGCGAAGGGTGGTTGGGTCATAGCCCAGGATGATGCTCACGTCGTGCCCCGATCAGTTTCATCTCAGGTTAGCCCGGGGTGCGCTCGGTGAGTTGGATCTGCACGAGCTTGTCGTCGCCGGGGTTGGGGTTGCCGCGCCCGTCGGTGTTGTTCGTGATTGCCCAGAGAGTGCCGTCTGGCCCCGGCGTGACATCGCGGAGACGCCCGAGTTCGCCGACGAGGGAGGCCGCGGCATCCACCGATTCTGGGCCGACCCAGATGGTCCAGAGTCGCTCGCCACGAAGCGCCGCCATGAAGAGTGTTTCGCGTGTGAAGGTGAGGCCGGATGGGCTCGCCTCGTCGGTCGACCACTGCGCGATGGGGTTGACGAAGCCGTCGCGGTTGGCGATGCCCTCGACCGTCGGCCAGCCATAGTTTTGTCCCGCGACGATGATGTTGAGTTCGTCCCACGTGTTCTGGCCGAATTCGCTCGCATACATGGTGCCGTCATCACCCCAGGTCACCCCCTGCGGGTTGCGGTGACCCATGCTGTGCACGAGACCGCCGAGCGGGTTGTCGCCCGGCGCAGCACCCTCCGGCGTCATGCGGAGAATCTTGCCGGCGAGCGAAGCCGGGTCTTGCGCGCGGCTCGGCACCCCGGCGTCGCCCGTGGTGGCGTAGAGCATTCCGTCTGGCCCGAAGGCGATGCGGCCGCCATTGTGGGTGCCCGCCTTGGGGATGCCCGTGAGCACCGACTCGGGGGCGCCAAGCGTGAGGGCTCCCGCGGTGCCCAGCAGCGGCATCCGTACTATGCGGTTGTCTGAGGCGGAGGTGAAGTAGGCATAGAGCCAGACGGTGTCGTCCTGCTGCAGCACGGCAAGGCCGAGGAGCCCCCCTTCGCCGCCGGCGGCCACGCTGTCGACCGTGCCCACCTCGCGCACCGAGCCATCGGACGTGACCTCTTGCACCGCGGCCGTGTCGCGCTCGCTCACGAGGGTGGAGCCGCCCGCTACAAGGTCGTCGGTGAGGCGCACGATCGACCACGGGGCGTCGAGCCCCTCCGCGATCACTGTCACCTCGCCGGTCGGCTCGGCAGGCCCCGGATAATCGGATGCCTCGGCGCTCGCCGATGGCTCCACCGACGGCAGTGTCGGCGTGGGTGTGGGTGCCGGGTCACTCGCGCATCCCGCGAGCAGCACGGTGGCAGCGAGCATGGCGAGCACGGCACGGCGCATCGGACTCCTCCTCGACAGATCCCCCAATCTCATCACCGGCGCTGCCGCATCACCACCCGCCCTGTCGCAAATTCAGGAGTTTGCCATGCCGCGCTCCCGCAGCCCCTGCGCAGTTACCGCAGACAGGCCCGACCCGCCAGCTCGCTGGCGCGGTTTTCCTGAATTTCCGACACAGGGGGCCGCCGCTCAGCTCCCGACGCCGAACACGTTCTTCGTCGGCGGGGGTGAGGGGATGGCGGTCTGGTCGGTGACGATGGGCGCCCCGGCGATCCATTCGTCGAGTTCGCGGCCGGTGACGACTTTGGCGGGGTGGGGTCCGCCGGCGAGCAGGCGCGGCATCCATTCGAGGGGAAGCGGGGTGGCCGAGCCGACGAGCACGACGTTGCCGAAGCGGCGGCCTTTGAGGATCTGGGTTTCGGCGAGGGCGGCGACACTGCCGAGGGCGGTGGCGAGGGTTCGGGCTTGGCCGCGGGCGAAGGCGAGGCCTGGCCCGTCGGCGACGTTGACGGCGACGATGCCGCCAGGGGAGAGCAGTGCGGCGACGGAGCGGTAGAACTCGACGCTGGTGACGTGGGCGGGGATGCGGGAGCCGCCGAAGACGTCGACGACGACGAGGTCGACGTTGCCGTGGAGGCCGGGCGGCAGTTTTTCGAGCACGGCCCTGGCGTCGCCGTGGCGCACGCGGAGTGAGGCGTGCTTCGACCATGGCAGGTGTTCGCGCACGAAGTCGACGAGGTCGCTTTCGAGTTCGACGACCTGCTGTCGCGAGCCTGGCCGTGTGGCTTCGACGTAGCGCGGCAGGGTGAGCGCGCCGGCGCCGAGGTGCACCGCCGTGATGGGTCCGTCTGGAAGTTGGTCGATTACGTGGGCGATGCGCTGCACATACTCGAAGAGCAGTTTTGTCGGGTCATCCGGGTGCACGTTCGACTGTGGGGTGCCGTCGACGACGAGCGTGTAGCTGCCGTCGAGCCAGCGTTCTGGTTCGATGCTGGCCCGGTATCCGCTGAGCGAAAGGACGGTTGTCGGATGCTCGTGCTGGGCCATCCCCGCATCATCCCACGCCTGTGCTTTCGATACGTTCGCTGGTTGAGTAGGCCCGCGAGGGCCGTATCGAAACCCGATGCGGCCACACTTATAGCCGAATTCCGGATTCAGGTCAAGATTCGACTGGACAATGTGGAAAGTATCGAACTATAGTTGACCTTTGCGCTCCCAGAATTACTCTGCCTTCATATTGCGGTCGGCCTGTGCGTATCGGACCCGCGGTCCTGATCACCCAAATTTAGGTTCTGGAGAGCGCATTTCGAGCACGAACTCCATCTCAAACAAGCACACTGAACACTCACCGGCTGGCAACGCCCGACTGTATTGACCCACTGGGTCACGGAGGTTATTTCCTTGGCTGCTGCGCGCAACGCGTCCACCACGAACTCATCACAGAAGGGACAGCCTAAGAACGGTCGCAACCATTCTCGGCTTTCCTTCGCCAAGATCTCGGACAACCTCACCGTTCCCGACCTTCTTGCTCTCCAGACCGAGAGCTTCGACTGGCTCGTCGGCAACGAATTTTGGAAGGCTCGCGCTGCCGAGGCCACGGCCTCCGGTCGCCAGGACCTCCCGTCGCTGACGGGCCTCGAGGAGATCTTCGAGGAGATCTCCCCCATCGAGGACCTCGGCGAGACGATGCAGCTCTCCTTCACGAACCCGTTCCTTGAGGAGAAGAAGTACTCGATCGACGAGTGCAAGGAGAAGGGCAAGACCTACTCCGCTCCGCTCTATGTCGAGGCCGAGTTCATGAACCACCTCACGGGTGAGATCAAGACGCAGACGGTCTTCATGGGCGACTTCCCGCTCATGACCCCGAAGGGCACCTTCGTCATCAACGGCACCGAGCGTGTCGTCGTGTCGCAGCTCGTCCGCAGCCCCGGCGTCTACTTCGACCGTTCGCCGGAGAAGACCTCTGACAAGGACCTCTACTCGGCTCGCATCATCCCGAGCCGCGGTGCCTGGCTCGAGTTCGAGATCGACAAGCGCGACCAGGTCGGCGTGCGCATCGACCGCAAGCGCAAGCAGTCGGTGACCGTCTTCATGAAGGCGCTCGGCATGACGAGCGAGGAGATCCTCGAGGAGTTCAAGGGCTTCGCGTCGATTGAGGCCACCCTCGAGAAGGACAACATCCTCACGAAGGAAGAAGCCCTCAAGGACATCTACCGCAAGCTTCGCCCGGGAGAGCAGGTTGCTGCCGAGGCCGCGCGTGCGCTGCTCGACAACTTCTACTTCAACCCGAAGCGCTACGACCTCGCCAAGGTGGGTCGTTACAAGATCAACCGCAAGCTCGGCATCGAGGCGCCTTTGAGCTCCTCTGTGCTGACCCGCGAGGACATCATCGCGACGATCAAGTACCTCGTCGCGCTGCACGATGAGCAGAAGACGATCTCCGGCATCCGTGACGGCAAGAAGGTTGACATCCGTCTCGACGTCGATGACATCGACCACTTCGGCAACCGTCGCATCCGTGCCGTCGGCGAGCTCATCCAGAACCAGGTCCGCACCGGTCTCTCCCGCATGGAGCGTGTCGTCCGCGAGCGCATGACCACGCAGGACATCGAGGCGATCACCCCGCAGACCCTGATCAACGTGCGCCCCGTCGTCGCCGCGATCAAGGAGTTCTTCGGCACCTCGCAGCTCTCGCAGTTCATGGACCAGAACAACCCGCTCGCGGGTCTGACCCACAAGCGTCGCCTGTCGGCGCTTGGCCCGGGTGGTCTGTCGCGTGAGCGTGCCGGTGTCGAGGTGCGAGACGTGCACCCTTCGCACTACGGCCGCATGTGCCCGATCGAGACGCCAGAAGGCCCGAACATTGGTCTGATCGGTTCGCTCGCATCGTTCGCGCGCATCAACTCGTTCGGCTTCATCGAGACGCCCTACCGTCGTGTTATTGACGGCGTCGTCTCCGAGACGATCGACTACCTCACGGCCAGCGAAGAGGACGAGTTCGTCGTCGCGCAGGCCAACGCCCCGCTCACGAAGGACGCCCGCTTCGCGGAGCCCCGCGTGCTTGCTCGCAAGAAGGACGGCGAGGTCGACCTCGTCCCCGTCGACGATGTGGGCTACATGGATGTTTCGCCGCGCCAGATGGTGTCGGTGGCAACCTCGCTCATCCCCTTCCTCGAGCACGACGATGCGAACCGCGCCCTCATGGGTGCCAACATGCAGCGTCAGGCTGTGCCGCTGCTCCGCAGCGAGTCGCCGCTCGTCGGCACCGGTATGGAGAACTTCGCCGCGATCGATGCGGGTGACGTCATCACCGCCGACAAGGCGGGTGTTGTCTCCGAGGTTTCGGCCGACGTCGTGACCGTGCAGCTCGATGAGGGTGGCACGCAGGACTACTACCTGCGCAAGTTCGACCGCTCCAACCAGGGCACGAGCTACAACCACCGCGTTGTCGTCAGTGCTGGCGACCGCATCGAGGCCGGCGAGGTCGTTGCTGACGGCCCCGCGACCGAAGAGGGCGAGCTCGCGCTCGGCAAGAACCTCCTCGTGGCGTTCATGTCGTGGGAGGGTCACAACTTCGAAGACGCGATCATCCTGAGCCAGAACCTCGTGAAAGACGACGTGCTTTCGTCGATCCACATCGAGGAGTACGAGGTCGACGCCCGCGACACGAAGCTCGGCAAGGAGGAGATCACTCGTGACCTCCCCAATGTGAGCCCTGAGCTCATGGCCGACCTCGACGAGCGTGGCATCATCCGCATCGGTGCCGAGGTTCGCCCAGGCGACATCCTCGTTGGCAAGGTCACGCCGAAGGGCGAGACCGAGCTCAGTGCCGAGGAGCGCCTCCTCCGCGCGATCTTCAACGAGAAGAGCCGCGAGGTGCGCGACACGTCGCTCAAGGTTCCACACGGCGAGGCCGGCACCATCATCGGTGTCAAGGTCTTCGACGCGCAGGATGGCGACGACGAGCTCGGCTCCGGCGTCAACCAGCGTGTGGTCGTGTACATCGCCCAGAAGCGCAAGATCACCGAGGGTGACAAACTCGCCGGTCGCCACGGCAACAAGGGCGTCATCTCGCGAATCCTCCCGGTCGAGGACATGCCGTTCCTCGAGGACGGCACCCCCGTCGACATCATCCTCAACCCGCTTGGCGTGCCCGGTCGAATGAACTTCGGCCAGGTGCTCGAGATTCACCTCGGGTGGATCGCGAAGCAGGGCTGGAATGTCGAGGGCAAGCCGTCGTGGGCGAAGCAGCTTCCCGCAGAGGCCTACTCGGCCGAACCGGGCACGAAGGTTGCGACCCCGGTGTTCGACGGCGCGCTCGAGAGCGAGATCGAGGGACTCCTCGACTCCACGCTCCCCACGCGTGACGGTGACCGCCTCATCGGGTCCAGCGGCAAGGCCAGGCTCTTCGACGGCCGCTCCGGCGAGCCGTTCCCTGAGCCTGTCTCGGTTGGCTACATGTACATCCTGAAGCTGCACCACCTCGTCGATGACAAGATCCACGCGCGTTCGACGGGACCGTACTCGATGATCACCCAGCAGCCGCTCGGTGGTAAGGCGCAGTTCGGTGGCCAGCGCTTCGGTGAGATGGAGGTGTGGGCTCTCGAGGCCTATGGCGCCGCCTATGCGCTGCAGGAGCTTCTGACGATCAAGTCCGACGACATCCTTGGCCGCGTGAAGGTCTACGAGGCCATCGTCAAGGGCGAGAACATCCAGGAGCCCGGTATCCCGGAGTCGTTCAAGGTCCTCATCAAGGAAATGCAGTCCCTCTGCCTGAATGTCGAGGTCCTCTCGGCCGACGGAACAGCAGTGAGTCTGAAGGACAACGATGACGAGGTCTTCCGCGCCGCTGAAGAACTCGGCATCAACATTTCCACCCGGTTCGAGAACTCGTCGTCGATCGACGAGATCTAGTCCCAGGCCAGACACACTTCAGTTTTTCATTTCCAAGGAGATAAATTGCTCGACGTAACAACGTTCGATGAGCTTCGCATTGGCCTCGCAACCGCCGACGACATCCGCAAGTGGTCGCACGGTGAGGTGAAGAAGCCTGAGACGATCAACTACCGCACGCTCAAGCCCGAAAAGGATGGTCTCTTCGGAGAGCAGATCTTTGGCCCGTCCCGCGACTGGGAGTGCTCGTGCGGCAAGTACAAGCGCGTCCGCTTCAAGGGCATCGTCTGTGAGCGCTGTGGCGTAGAGGTCACCAAGTCCTCTGTGCGCCGCGAGCGCATGGGCCACATCGAGCTCGCCGCTCCGGTCACGCACATCTGGTACTTCAAGGGTGTTCCGAGCCGTCTCGGCTACCTGCTCGACATGGCGCCGAAAGACCTCGAGAAGGTCATCTACTTCGCCGCCTACATGGTGATCTCGGTCGACGAGCAGGGTCGTCACGACGACATGCCCGGCCTCGAGAACGAGATCCGCCTGGAGATCGCCGAGCTGGAGAAGCAGCGCGATTCGCGCATCGCCGACCGCCTCGCGAAGCTCGAGACCGACCTCGCGGCACTTGAAGAAGAGGGTGCCAAGGCCGACCAGAAGCGTCGCACCAAGGATGGCGCCGAGAAGGAGATGTCGCAGGCACGCAAGTCCTTCGACGAGCAGATCTCCCAGCTTGAGCGCGTGTGGGAGGACTTCCGCACCCTCAAGATCGGTGACCTCAAGCCTGAGGACAGCGTCTTCCACGAGCTCCAGGACCGCTTCGGCATCTACTTCGAGGCCTTCATGGGCGCCGAGGCGATCCAGAAGCGTCTCCAAACGTTCGACCTCCAGGCCGAGAGCGACGAGCTCCACGACCAGATCGCGAACGGCAAGGGTCAGAAGAAGATCCGCGCCATCAAGCGCCTCAAGGTTGTCAACTCGTTCCTCCAGACCGGCAACTCGCCGGCCGCCATGGTGCTCGAGGTTGTCCCGGTCATCCCGCCGGAGCTTCGCCCGATGGTGCAGCTCGACGGTGGCCGTTTCGCGACGTCTGACCTCAACGACCTGTATCGCCGTGTGATCAACCGCAACAACCGTCTTCGTCGTCTGCTCGACCTCGGTGCCCCCGAGATCATCGTCAACAACGAGAAGCGGATGCTGCAGGAGGCCGTCGACGCACTGTTCGACAACGGTCGCCGCGGCCGTCCGGTGACGGGCACCGGCAACCGCGCGCTCAAGTCCCTCAGCGACATGCTGAAGGGCAAGCAGGGCCGGTTCCGCCAGAACCTGCTCGGCAAGCGCGTCGACTACTCGGGCCGTTCGGTCATCATTGTTGGCCCGCAGCTCAAGCTGCACCAGTGTGGTCTGCCCAAGCAGATGGCACTCGAGCTGTTCAAGCCGTTCGTCATCAAGCGCCTCATCGACCTGAGCCACGCGCAGAACATCAAGAGCGCCAAGCGCATGGTCGAGCGTTCGCGTCCGCAGGTGTGGGATGTGCTCGAGGAGATCATCCGCGAGCGCCCCGTGCTGCTCAACCGCGCACCCACCCTGCACCGTTTGGGCATCCAGGCGTTCGAGCCTCAGCTCGTTGAGGGCAAGGCCATCCAGCTGCACCCGCTCGTGTGTGCCGCGTTCAACGCGGACTTCGATGGCGACCAGATGGCGGTGCACCTGCCGCTCTCGGTCGAGGCGCAGGCTGAGGCGCGCGTGCTGATGCTCGCATCGAACAACATCCTCAAGCCTTCAGACGGCCGCCCGGTCGCCCTGCCGACGCAGGACATGATCATCGGCCTGCACCACCTCACCACCATCCGCGAGGGTGGCGAGGGTGAGGGTCGCGCCTTCTCGTCGATCGCCGAGGCGATCCTCGCGTTCGACCAGCACTCGCTGCACCTCAACTCGAAGGTGCGCATCCGCCTGGTCGGCGACAAGTTCGAGGGCGGAGTCGAGCTCAAGGAGACGACGCTCGGTCGTGCACTCTTCAACGAGACGCTCCCACTCGACTACCACTGGGTGGAGGAGCTTGCCGACAAGGGCCAGCTCTCCGCGATCGTCAATGACCTCGCAGAGCGGTACCCGAAGGTGGAGGTCGCGGCTGCGCTCGACCGCATCAAGGACGCGGGCTTCTACTGGGCGACACGCTCTGGCGTGACGGTGTCTCTCTCGGACATCCTGACACCGCCCTCGAAGCGCGAGATCATCGGTGGCTACGAGAAGCAGGCCGCCAAGGTGCAGAGCCAGTTCGAGAAGGGCCTCACGACCGACGCCGAGCGTCGCCAGGAGCTCATCGAGATCTGGAACAAAGCCACGGCAGAGGTCGCCACGGCGATGCAGGACAACATGCCGGCCGAGAACAACATCAACCGCATGGTCACCTCGGGTGCCCGCGGAAACTGGATGCAGGTTCGTCAGATCGCCGGTATGCGTGGGCTCGTGTCGAACCCGAAGGGTGAGATCATCCCGCGTCCGATCATCTCGAGCTACCGCGAGGGGCTCTCGGTCGCCGAGTACTTCATCGCGACGCACGGTGCGCGCAAGGGTCTTGCCGACACCGCGCTCCGCACGGCCGACTCGGGGTACCTCACGCGTCGTCTCGTCGATGTCTCGCAGGATGTCATCATCCGTGAGGACGACTGTGGCACCTCGCGTGGTCTCGAGCTGCTCGTCGCGACGGCCGACGCCAATGGCGTGCTCGTCGTCGATGCCGAGGTCGAGAACTCGCTCTACGCCCGCAGCCTTGCAGAGGACGCGGTCGACGCCAGGGGCACGGTGGTGGCGAAGGCCGGTGACGACGTCGGTGACGTGCTCATCGACGTGCTCATCGCCGCCGGCATCACCCACGCCAAGGTGCGCTCGGTGCTCACGTGTGAGTCCGCCGCCGGTGTGTGTGCTGCGTGCTACGGCCGTTCGCTCGCGACCGGCAAGCTCGTCGACATTGGTGAGGCCGTCGGCATCATCGCGGCACAGTCGATCGGTGAGCCTGGAACGCAGCTCACGATGCGTACCTTCCACACCGGTGGTGTTGCATCCGCTGATGACATCACGCAGGGTCTGCCCCGCGTCACGGAGCTCTTCGAGGCCCGTACCCCCAAGGGTGCATCCCCGATCGCCGAGGCCGCCGGAAAGATCACGATCGAGGACACGGATCGCAGCCGCAAGCTCATCCTGACCCCCGACAGTGGTGACGAGCCGGTTGCGTACCCCGTGCTCAAGCGCGCGACGCTCCTCGTCGAGGATGGCGAGCACGTCGAGCTCGGACAGCAGCTTCACGTGGGAGCGATCGACCCCAAGGAGGTCCTCCGGGTGCGCGGGGTCCGCGCGGTGCAGCAGCACATCGTTGACGGTGTCCAGGGTGTCTACCGTTCGCAGGGTGTGCCGATCCACGACAAGCACATCGAGGTCATCGTGCGCCAGATGCTCCGCAAGGTCACGGTAGTCGACCACGGCGACACCGGTCTGCTGCCGGGTGAGCTGGTCGACCGGTCGAAGTACAACGACCTCAACCGTGCCGCGCTGACCGAGGGCAAGAAGACTGCCTCGGCCCGCCAGGAGGTCATGGGTATCACGAAGGCGTCGCTCGCGACGGAGTCGTGGCTGTCGGCGGCATCGTTCCAGGAGACCACGCGTGTGCTCACGCAGGCGGCAATGGACGGCAAGTCCGACCCGCTGCTCGGCCTCAAGGAGAACGTGATCATCGGAAAGCTGATCCCTGCCGGTACGGGTCTTCCCCGCTACCGCAACGTGTCGGTCGAGGCGACCGAGGAGGCGAAGGCAGAGCGGTACCCCAACCGCATCTTCTCCGACGACTCGTCGTTCACTGAGGCCGACCTGAGCTTCGTCGATTTCGACAGCTTCAGCTCGGACGACTTCACGCCCGGCACGTACAACTAGCAGTTATGCCGGTTGAGTAGGCGCCCCGGCGCCGTATCGAAACCAGCATCACGAACGGCCCGTCACCTCACGGTGGCGGGCCGTTTGCCGTGTGCAGGGGACGGCAGCGCGATACTGTTGCACGCAGGGGAGTCCTCCCCATCGACAGGCGGGCGACGGACGAGTGAGCTTAGACGTGGCTTTCGCGCGCGGCGGGGCAGGCAAGGAGACCGAGTGAGCGTCACTCTCGACGAAGAAGAAGTCGTCCACGGGCTCGGCCCCGACGGCCGTCCCGACCCCGCGTACCCCCGTTCGCTCGGCATCCTCCCGGCCCCTCTTGGGCGTCGCTCGCTCGCGTTCGCGATCGATGCGGCGATCCTGCTCATCGTGACGCTGCCGCTCTCGCTCGGCACGTTCCCGCTCTGGATGCGGGCCGCAACAGAGCTGCTCGAGCGGCCGGATGAGCTGTTCAGCAATGGGGACTTCGTGCTGGGCCTGATCTTCTACGGGATCGGCCAGTTGCTCCTCATGGTGTACCTGCTCGTTCAGCTGATTCTGCACGGCAGGCGGGGAATCACGATCGGCAAGAAGATCGTCGGCATCCGCTCGGTGAATGTCGTTCGTTTCACGAAGCCGGGCTTCTGGCGCATGACCCTGCGGGGCATCGTGTTCTGGGCCTCGCTCTCGATCATTCCGATCCTCGGCGCGGTCCCGTTCCTCCTTTCGCCGCTGTGGGACCCGGAGAAGCGTGGGCGCGGGTGGCTCGACCGGATGGGCGGCAACTGGCTCGTTGACATCCGCCTTGGCCTCGACCCCTTCGACACGAAGGGCATGCGCCACGCGCGGCGACGCCTCGACAAGCCGGAGTTGACGCCGGAGGAGCGCATCCCCTCGCTCGCGACCGGCACCTCCGGGGCGGTGACCGAGTTCGTGCCGTCGGCGCGTTCCCGCTCCGGCGTGATCTCGCTGCAACCCTTCGAGGGTGAGGAGGCGATCGCGTGGCAGCCGCCACCGATCGAGGAACCCGCCCTGGCACCTTCGGTCGTGCCGCCGGTTGTTGCCGCCGCGGCGACGCCGGCGCAGCCGAGCGCGATCCTGCAGTTCGACGACGGGGCACGCGTCCGCGTTTCGGGCACCGGCCTGCTGGGCCGCGCACCGCAGGCGCAGGAGGGTGAGTCCGTCGATCACCTCCTGCCGGTCGACGACGAATCGCGCCTCATCTCCAAGACGCACGCGGCCTTCACGGTGGATGCATCCGGCTGCTGGTTCGTCGACCGCGGTTCGGTCAACGGCGTCGCCGTCGCGAGTCCGGGTGCCGCCGAGAGCGAACTCGTGCCCTGGGCGCGGCAACTGCTGCCGTGGGGCACCGTGGTGACCCTTGGCGGCCGCACGTTCACGATCGTCCCCGACCCGAATTCGAATGGTGGTACAGCGTGAAGGTCAAGCTCTCCCTCCGGCGTCAGTCCGGCTCGATGGTCGATATCGTCGTCACCGCCGATTCGACCGCGACGGTCGAAGATGTCGCGCGTTCGATCGCCGAGACCGACCCCATGTCATCGAGCCGCGTCCATGTCGCGAGCCCCGTCCTCACGCTCTCGGTGTCGCCACCAACGACCGATGCCATGGTGCCCCTGCATCCGGATGCCCTCATCGGCGAGGCGGAGATCGGTTCGGGGTTCATCGTCTCGGTGACCCCCCTGCAAAGTCGGGCGCAGCCGCGGGCCAATGGCGATGGCGCCCCCTCGGTTGCGGCAATCCTGCGGGTGCAGGCCGGCCCGGATGCGGGGCGTGAGATTCCGATCACCTCGGGTCACAGCATCATCGGCCGAGGGCCTGGGGCCGACGTCGATCTCTCCGACCCCCTCGTGTCGAAGCGCCACGCTCGCCTCGAGGTTGGCCAGACGATCGAGCTCGTCGACCTCAATTCGGCGAACGGTGTCCTCGTCGACGGCGGCATGGTGCAGCGTCTCCGGGTGGTGCCCGGCCAGGTGGTCACGCTCGGTGACACCGCACTCACCATCACGCCGGTCGTGTCGCAGACGGAGGAGACCGACCCGGTGTTGGAGCGCGGTGGCGCCCTCATGTTCAACCGCTCTCCCCGTGTCGAGGTGCGCTACCCGGGCAAGGAGTATCCCTACCCGAAGGTGCCGACCGAGGCGCAACCAAGGATGTTCCCGTGGCCGATGGTGGTGTCGCCAATCATGCTCGGGTTCGCGATGTTCGCGTTCACCGGCCGCCCCTACGCCCTGCTCATGATCGTGATGACCCCGATGATGATGCTCGCAAACTATTTCAGCGGCAAAGGGCAGACGGGCAAGAAGCTCCAGCGCGAGATCGAGACCTACGAACAGCAGATCGAGAGTCTCGAGGATGAGCTCGAGGAGCAGACGGCAATCGAGCAGGAGCGCCGACGTGCCGAAGCGCCCGCTGTGGCGCATATTTATGAGCAGGCCATGCAGCTCGGTCCGCTGCTGTGGACGCGCAGGCCGGAGCACTGGAACTTTCTCGCGCTGCGGCTCGGGCTGGGGCGCGCGTTGAGTCGAAATTCGATCGCTGAACCGCAGAACCAAGACGGGATTCCCAAGTACGCGCGGCAGATCGAGAAGCTCCGCAAACGGCACGAGTGGGTTGATGACGTGCCCTTCGTCGAGACCCTGCCCTCCGCGGGCTCGATCGGCATCGCGGGCACACGCGAGGTTGCCGCCGATGTGCTTCGCGGTCTCGCGGTGCAGCTCTTCGGCATGCACGCGCCGAACGAGCTTGTCACGGCGGCCATCGTGCATCCGTCGTGGACGCCCGAGCTGGAGTGGATGAAGTGGCTGCCACACACAACGAGTTCGCAGTCGCCGTTCGCCGACATCGCGCTTGCCGATAGCCAATCGGCCGGCACGGCACTGCTCAACGCGCTCGAGGAGGCGATCCTCCATCGCGAGGGCGCGCGCGCAGGGCATCGCGGTCCCCTCAAGACTGACCAAGGGTCGATGTCGCTCGGCGCCAACGTGGGGGAGCCGGTCATGCAGGCCGGCTCGCTCGACGGTGACCTCGTCATGGTCGTGTTCGTGTCGAGCGATGCGCCGGTTGACCGCCCCCGACTCACGCAGGTCATTGAGCGCGGACCGGATTCGGGCATCTACACCGTCTTCGTCGGCCCCTCTGTTGCCTCGCTTCCCGCTGGATGCCGCACCTTCATCGATGCGACCGACGGTTTGGAGCGCGCCAAGGTGGGCTATGTCCGCTCGGGCGAGAGCTACGAGAATGTCGCCGTCGAGGGTGTCTCTAACGCCTACGCGCAGGTGTTCGCGAAGCGGCTCGCCCCGGTCGTGGATTCCAGCTCCGTCGAGGCCGATGCCAGCGACATCCCGCGCAGCATCAATCTCTTGAGCCTGGTCGGCACCGAGGCAGCCACGGCACCGAGCGCCGTCATCGAGCGGTGGCGTCAGAACAACTCGATCATCGATCGGCACGGGGAGCCCCTCGGGCGGCTCAAGCGCGCTGGCACCCTCAAGGCGTTCGTCGGGCAGGGGAGCCCGGATGCCATGACGCTCGATCTGCGCACCCAGGGGCCGCACGCGCTCGTGGGCGGCACGACGGGTTCTGGCAAGTCGGAGTTCTTGCAGGCCTGGGTGCTCGGCATGGCCGCCGAATACAGTCCCGACCGCGTGACGTTCCTGTTCGTCGACTACAAGGGTGGGTCAGCGTTCGCCGACTGTGTCGCGCTGCCCCATTGCGTCGGCCTTGTCACCGACCTCAGCCCGCACCTTGTGCGCCGCGCGCTGACGAGTCTCCGGGCGGAACTGCATCACCGCGAGCACCTCTTCAACCGCAAGAAGGCGAAGGACCTCCTCGAGCTCGAGAAGCGTCGCGACCCAGAAACGCCACCGGCGCTGGTCTTGGTGATCGACGAGTTCGCCGCCCTCGCGGGCGAGGTTCCAGAGTTCGTCGATGGCGTTGTCGACATCGCCCAGCGCGGCCGTTCGCTCGGCATCCACCTCATCATGGCGACGCAGCGACCCGCGGGTGTCATCAAGGACAACCTCCGGGCCAACACCAACCTCCGCGTGGCGCTTCGCATGGCCGATGAATCGGATTCGAAAGATGTTGTCGGCGATCCCGTCGCCGGCACCTTCGACCCGACAATCCCCGGGCGCGGTATCGCCAAAACGGGCCCAGGGCGCCTGGTCCCCTTCCAGTCCGCCTATGCGGGCGGGTGGACGGGCGAGGTCGCCACGAACCCGGAGGTGCGTGTCGCCGAACTGCGATTCGGTTCCCTCGTCCTCTGGGAAGGCGAGGTGGAGCCGGAGTCCGAGTCGCACGACGAAGATCTCGGGCCCAACGACCAGAAGCGCATGGTGAGCAACTTTGTGCGGGCGACCGAGATCGCCGCCATCCCCGCCCCTCGGCGCCCGTGGCTCGACGACCTGTCGATGACGGTCGACATCGCGGATCTCCCGGTGCACGGCGACGCGCAGATCGTGCTCGGCAAGGCCGACGTGCCGGAGCGGCAGTTGCAGGAGGCGGTGTACTTCGTGCCAGACCGCGACGGTTCGATGCTCGTTTACGGCACGAGTGGCTCTGGCAAGTCGACGACCCTGCGGTCGATCGGGGCGGCCGCGGGCATGCGCCCGGATCTCGCCGATGTCGAGGTCTACGGTCTCGACTTCGGCGCCGGGTCGCTCCGCTCGCTCGACGTCTTGCCGCACGTCGGCTCGATCATCACGGGCGACGACGCGGAGCGCGTGCAGCGGCTGCTCCGCACGATCGGCGACATGCTCGACCGCCGCGGCCGGCGCTTCAGCGAGGTGAATGCCGCGAGCATCACCGAGTATCGCGCCATTACGGGCGAACGGATGCCCCGCGTCATCCTGTTGCTCGACGGCTTCGGCCAGTTCAAGTCCGAGTGGGAGGCGACGTCTGCCAGGCTGCCGTTCTATAACGTCTTCATGCGCATCCTGGGCGAGGGGCGACCCCTCGGGGTGCATGTCGTCGCGACGGCCGACCGCTCCGGCAGCGTGCCGACGTCGGTGAGTGCCAACGTGTCGAAGCGCATCGTGCTCCGGCTTTCCGACGAGACGGCGTACTCGGTGCTCGGTGTCGCGAAAGACGTGCTCACGGAGCGCTCACCCGTCGGTCGGGCGATCGTTGACGGATTCGAGACTCAGCTCGCGGTGCTTGGCGGAACCTCGAATGTGGCGGAGCAGTCGAAGGCGTTCGAGATGCTCGCCGAGCGACTCCGAGCCGCCGGGGCGAGGGAGGCGTCGGAGATCGGGGCGCTGCCGACAGAGCTCGAGGGCGATTCGTTGCCGAGGGAGATCGCGGGCGAGCCCGTGATCGGCATCGCAGAAGACACGCTCGGACCCCGCGGCTTCGAGCCCGTCGGCACAATGTCGGTCTCCGGCCCACCGCAGAGTGGCAAGACCAACGCGCTGAAGTGGCTCGTGACGTCGATGACACGCTACGACCCCGAGATCAAGCTGTTTCACATCGCTGGCCGACGCTCGCAGCTTGCGGAGTTCGCCCCGTGGGTGCGCAGCGCGACGACGGTCGAGGATGCGAAGGCGCTCGCCAAAGAGCTGGTCGAGATTGTGCCGGACGAGTCGATTCCTGGCCGCATCATGATAGTCATCGAGAACGTGACGCAGTTCGCCGACTCGGATGCCGAGCGCCCCCTCAAGGAGCTCTTCCAGGCGATCAACCGCAGCGATCACTTCCTCATCGGTGACGCCGATGTGTCGCTGCTCTCGAGCGGCTTCGGCTTCGTCGGTGACTTCAAGGCGGGCCGCAAGGGCATTGTCCTCAAGCCGGATGCCTATGACGGGGACTCGCTCTTTAAGCTCCCGTTCCCCAAGGTGAAGCGCAGTGACTTCCCCGCCGGTCGAGGCATCTTCGTGCAGAGCGGTCGTCTCGTGACGGTGCAGATCCCACGGATGTGATGTGGGGTCGGGCATGGGGAGTGCTCCCCATTGTCCGTTGTCTCGCGACCAAGATAGTTTGATCACATTGGTCCACTGATCGGACCACAATCGGCAACGAAGAAGGGTCCTAACAATGGCAGATTTCGGAGCATCCTACGGCGCGATGGAAGCGATGTCGAACCGGCTGAGCACCGCTCGCGAAGACATCCAGGGTCAGCTCGAAGACCTTAAGTCGGCGGTCGACGACCTGCTCGGCAGCGACTTCAAGACGCAGCAGGCGTCGAACAAGTTCGGTGAGGGCTACGGCGAGCTCACCACCGGCCTCAAGACCGCGACCGACGGCATCGGCGACATGGGCGAAGCGCTCAAGGGCATGATGCAGGCGATCCAGGAGCTCGACTCCAAGATGGCCGGCAACTAAGTACCGCCACGGAAGAAGGGTCGGCGGCTTCGCCGGCCCTTCTTCGCCGACTAGACCGATCGAACAGGAAGGGTGCCTGCCATGAGTGATGGTGTTCTCATCAAGTACGACGAGCTCAAGAACGTCGATGACGCGTTGAAGGCGATCATCAGCGAGCTCAAAGAGGCATCCAAGCGTTCGAACGAGTTGGAAGACGCGATCGACAAGCCCTGGGGTGAGTCGAAGCTCAAGGATGCCGCGAGTGAGTTCGAGAGCGGCTGGGATGACCGCCGCAACGCGCTCCTTGAGGACATCGAGAAGGTTCAGCAGCATGTCGCGGGGGTGCTCGACGGGTTCGAGCAGTGGGACTCCGACACTGCAAACGAAATGACGTCGGCCTCCTAGGCCGGTCCTCACACGCTGGAGACAGAAGAGAACATGGATCCTTCACCCAAGGGCCGCGAGATCAAGCATCTCGCCGGCGTCCCGGACACGATCATCTCGCGAGGCAACGCGATCACCGCACTCGGCGAGCAGATGACGACCTCCGCCGCGCTGCTCAAGAGCATCGCCGACGGTGCGTCAGGGCAGCAGGGCCTCGCGGTCGAGAAGCTGCAGGAGATTGTCGGCGATTGCCACGCTGAGCTCAAGCTCGCGGGGGAGCGGTACACGCCGTCCGGGCCGGTGCTGGTGACCTACGGTGAGGCCGTGGCCGAACTTCAGCCGCTCATCAAGACTGCCGTCGCGAACTGCGAGACGGAGTGGCAGACGGTGACAACGAAGCGGAATGCGGTGTGGGATGCCGCCACTGATTTCTACGCGCCGCCAGCCGATGACGCGCCGGCAGATGCGAAGACCCCAGAGGAGCTCCGCGAGGAGGCCATGGGCGATGCCCAAGACGTCGCTGACGACGCGTACGACGAGTGGGAGAAAGAAGCAAAGAACTTCGACACCCACTACGACACGTGGGAGAAGGCCTTCAATACGGCCGCAGATGATCTCACCGACGCGACCGAAGGCGGCATCAAGGACTCCAAGTGGGATGACCTCGACGGCTTCGTGGCCGGTGCTCTCGAGGTGCTCAAGTGGGTGGGTCTTGCCCTCGCCATCCTCGGCGTCATCATCGGCGGTCCGTTCATCGCGGCGCTCGCTGCGATTGTCGCGATCGCGACGCTCCTCCTCACGCTCTACTCGTTCGCTCGTGGCAACTCGACGTGGGGCGATCTCGTGTTCGCGATCATTGGCGTCATACCGTTCGGCAGTCTCGGCAAGTTGTTCAACGGCAACAAGCTTGGGTTCTTCGACGACATGGCAGGGGGCCTTCTCACGGCCGGGAGCAGGGCAGACATTCTTGTGGATCTTGGCCGAATCGGCCGAATGCCGCAGGGGTTCCTCACCGGGTTCGGCAGGGCCAACAGCTTCTTCCCCGGAGTCGTCCGAGGTCTTCGAGGCGGCATCATGGAGTGGGCCGGGCCCAACGGGGCGGGGGCCGCCAACATGCTTTCGCGGCTCATGACCGGCCAGAACATGGCGCACTGGGGTGACGATGGGCTTGACGGGCTGAGCGTGCTCGGCAGCGTTTGGGGCGATGGTGGCCTCAAGAACGTGTTCGGCATTCCCGACACGATCGGCGACCTGCACAACGAGTGGTTCCCGACGTCCGAGCTTGAGCAGCCGTTGTTCGGTTCGCCAAAGCGGTAACGTGGAATGAGCAGCAGGCCCGACCGCATCCGCGGCCCCGGTGTCGCCGCTCGGAGGGGATAGCGCGTCACGATGTCCAGTCTCAAGGCAGAACTCAAGGGAGAAACGCTCCCCGAGTTCACTCTCGTCCTTCCGAACGGGTGGGAGCGGAAGCCCCCGAGTGACGAGGTGCGCGACGAGATGCTCGCCGCCGCGAAGCGCCGCTTGATGCAGGCGCACCGTCCCGATCTGTATGGGCAGACGACCGCGCTCGTGAAGAAGCTGTTCGCAGAGATGCGTCGCGTCGAGACGGTCGCGTTCTTCAGCCCGGCCGCAGATGCGCCCGCTGAGGCGTTTTTGCCGGCGACCTTGACGGCATCCGTGCAACGCAGCCAGGACGGCCAGGCACTCGACGACACCGTTGCCCACCTAATTCGCACGGAGGGGGCGACACCCCTCGGCGACGATAAGCGGTTCCTCCGCTGGGAGCGCGAATCTGTCGAGAACATCGACGGCACTCGTGCCGCGACGACAACCGTCGTGTACTTCACTCCAATTCCGGGGTCCGGCCGCACCAGGGCGCTGCGCTTCACGCTCGTGCTGACGCACAACCCGGACGAAGAGGGCGATGAGCAGTTCGTCTCCGCGCTCAAGCACGTGTTCGACGCGCACCTCTCGACGTTTGCGTGGGTCGCAGCGTGACGGTTTCGCTGTCGGTCGACAGCAGCAGCTGGCTTGTCGTGCCCGCTTCGTTCCCCACCGCTGCGGGCGAGAGCGCGACAGAGTGGGAGGACCGCGTCGTGTCCCAGATGCGCGAGGCGTGGAACGGCGCCCTCACCCCACGGGTCGAACCGCTCGTGCGTGGCGCGTTGCGGCACGCGGTGAGTCGTGTTGAACCCGATGACACTCTGACGCTCCAGTACTGGCCGGGTGCCGCGGTGATCAACGCCATTGTGCATATCGTCGCCGGCACATTCGCACCCGATGCCACGCGGCGCACGATCCCGCTCGATGACGGCCCCTTCGTGGCGCAACCGCAGAGCATCCCGTTCGAAAGCGAGACGCTCGGCACGGGTGTGGAGTCGGCCGCGCTGATCGCCCTCGACGACGATCCCCCCTACACGGTCGGCGTGCTGAACTACCTCTTCGAGAGCGAGGTCGGCTACCTCTACGTGGGTGTTGACCCCACGCTCCCGCAGCTCATCGGCGCGATGCGCGACCCCCTTCGCGAGGTCGTCAACACCATCCGGGTTGACGTCGAGAACGGCCGCGACTGGGGCAGGGCGTCAGTCGACCTGGCGGTGCTGCAGCGCAACGATGAGGCGTGGGAGTTCGGTTCGGCAGGAGCGGTCTCGTGAGCGCGTCTTCGCTCGCCGCCAAAGCCCAGCCAGGGTCAACCGTGCGGTGGGATCGTCTTGAGAAGGCAGGCTTCGCCGGGCACCCATCCGTGCTTGCGGCTCTTGAGGGCAACCGCCCGGCGGCTCGGCGCACCAGGCCGCGCTGGCAGGTCCTCCTCGCGATTCCCATCGCCATCCTGATGGTGCTCTCGATGCTGACCCCGATCCTCGGCGTCGCGGCGATCGCGCGTGGCCGGTTCCAGGAGTTCGAGGCCCCACCCGAAGAGATGATCCCGCTCGCTGGGCTCTTTTACGCGTGGGCAGCGGTGGCGCTGCTCGCCTGGTTCATCAGCTGGATGCTGACAGACCGAAGCTACTCGGGCGTTGCCGTGACGTTCGCGGTGATGACAGTGGTGCTCGGTGCGCTCACCGCGATCACGCTCGCGGACCGTGGGGCGGAAGCCGGGGTTGATGGTTGGCAGTCGTGGCTCATCCCGGTGGTGGTCGCGATCGTGCTCGGTGCACTGTTCACGATGGCGCTGGTCATCGCGAAGACACGCAGCGGCGCAGCAAAGCAGGGTTCCGACGCGTCGCTCCCAAAGAACATGGTGGCGCAGCTGCAGGCACGCCGCGACGCGGTCGCGGAGTTGGCTGAGGCCGATCGCGCCGCGATCAAGCACGATCTCGATGCTGCAATCCTCGACCTGGAGCGCCGCGGGCTCATCAGCGCGGACGAGGCCGGGCGCGCGCGCTCGACCGACCTGGGTGACCTCGCGCTGCGGATGCGCTAACGAACACACCGCGCGCGGCGTGTTCGCTCGCGCATCCGCAGCGCGAGGCCACCCAAGTCGGTCGAGCGCGCGCGCTCGACCGACCTGGGTGACCTCGCGCTGCGGATGCGCTAACGAACACACCGCGCGCGGCGTGTTGCCCCCCATCGGTGCCCGAATGCGGGTATGGCAATGCGGGCACGCGTGCGGTAGCTTGACTAGACCGATCGTGCCTACCGGCCCGGTCGGAGCATTACCGGGGGCGGTAGTAAGCAGGGGGGTCCAGCTATGTCATCTCTTACCGAGATTCTGATCATTCGCGGTGTCATGCCGATCGAGGCGCTCGACAACGTCGTCGACGGTTGGAAGGGCGACGACGAGATGGTGCGCAAGCTCGTCGCCGACGGCGCCATCTCTGCCAAAGATTTTGCGTCGGCGCGCGCAGCCCAGCACGGGCTTCCCTTCGTTGAGCTCACCGAGTATCCGGTCGACAAGATGGCCGTGTCGCAGGTGAATGCGGCGATCTGCCGTCGCCACGAGGTGCTCCCCATCGCCAACATCGGCAACACGCTCACGCTCGCTGTGGTCGACCCTGGCAACGTCTTCGCTATCGATGATGTGCGCACTGCGGTGCGGATGCAGGTCAACCTTGTCGTCGCCGAGCGCACCGACCTGCTTGCTGCGATCGACCGCTACCACCGCGCCGACAACGAGATCAACTCCCTCACGACGGTGCTCGAAGAGGAGAGCACCGGGCAGGAGCTCGCGCTCAGCGACAATGAGCCGGGCCAAGACGACGCACCGATTGTGCGGTTCGTGAACCTGCTCATCGGCCAGGGCATCCAGGACAAGGCATCCGATATCCACATTGAGCCCGGTCAGCACGACATGGGTGTGCGGTATCGCATTGACGGTGTGCTGCACGAGGTGCAGCGTGCCCCGAAGGCGATCCAGAACGGCGTCATCTCGCGCCTCAAGATCATGGCCGACATCGACATTGCTGAGCGTCGCAAGCCGCAGGATGGCCGCATCTCGGTCAACCACGGTGGGCGCCAGATCGACCTTCGTGTCGCAACCCTCCCGACGGTGTGGGGCGAGAAGGTTGTCATGCGTATCCTCGACAACTCGGGGACGACGCTGAGCCTCAGCGACCTCAACATGCTCGACAGCAACCTCGACAAGTACCGTCGTTCGTTCGTCAAGCCCAACGGCATGATCCTCGTGACGGGCCCGACCGGGTCTGGCAAGTCGACGACGCTCTACACGACGCTGCACGCGGTTGCGAAGCCAGAGGTCAACGTCATCACGGTCGAAGACCCGGTCGAGTACCGCATGGCGGGTGTCAACCAGGTGCAGGTCAACCCGAAGGCTGGCCTCACCTTTGCCGCGGCACTCCGCTCCATCCTGCGTTCCGACCCCGATGTTGTGCTCATCGGTGAGATCCGCGACAAAGAGACGGCGCAGATCGCGATCGAGGCGTCGCTGACAGGCCACCTTGTGCTCTCAACGCTGCACACGAACAGCGCGCCGGCCGCCGTCACCCGTCTCATCGAGATGGATATCGAGCCCTTCCTCGTTGGTTCCGCGCTCGAAGCGGTGGTCGCCCAGCGTCTTGCACGTCGCCTCTGCGACCGTTGCAAGGAGCAGTACCAGAGCACGATCGAGGGGCTCGCCAACCTCGGCTTCTTCCTCGACCCGAGCAAACCGGCCCCGATGCTCTACCGACCGGTCGGATGCACGCACTGCTCCAACACCGGATACCGGGGTCGCCTCGCCCTCCACGAAGTCATGATCGTGTCCGAGGAGGTCGAGCGTCTTGCTGTCGCACGCGCGTCGAGCATGGAAATTTCGAAGCTTGCCGTGTCGCAGGGCATGGCGACACTGCGGCAGGATGGATGGACCAAGGCCCTGATGGGGCACACGGCGGTAGAAGAGATTCTGCGCGTGGTGGTGTAGCACCATGGGCGGGGGACAGCCTGTGGGGTGTGGCGAGATCGGCGGCAGTGCCGTTTGCAGTGAGCGAGGGGGAATCGCATGAGTGATCCGGTCTATGACTTTTCGGCGTCGGTTGGCGGTGGCGCGCCGTCGGCGCCAGGTGAGGCCGACCCGATGTATGAGCCGCCGGGGTATCTCCCGTCGAGCTATCAGCCCGTCACCGGCCCGGTGAACCTCGTGCCCCAGTTCGATGCTGCTGCCCCTCCGGTCGCTGCGGCGGCACCGTTTGTGTCGGCACCTTCCGTGGCATCGCCCTCGGACTCGGTGTCGGAGTACCTTCAGAGCCTTCCAGCCCCAACGCAGGCGGCACCGGCGCCCGTCTCGTCTGTGGCGAGTGCGCCCGCTGCTCCGGCCGTTTCGGCGTCGGCACTCTCGAACATGCCGGCTCCCACCGCGGGTTCCGCATCGGTTCCGGGCGCTGCGAGCGTGCCTGGCGCGGTCGCGAGCGCACCACCCCCCGCAGTCCCGGCAGCAGCGGCCGCCGCGGCCCGACCTGTCACGACGCCCGTCTCAGAGCGCCGCTCGGCGCCACCAGCGCAGTCCGCTCCTGCTCCGCAACTCTCGACGGCACAGCCAGCAGCGATGCAGCCGGCGGCAGCACAGCCGACAGCGGTCCAGCCAGCGGCAGCTCAGCCGACAGCGGTCCAGCCAGGGGCAGCTCAGCCGACAGCGGTCCAGCCAGGGGCAGCACAGCCAGCAGCAGCAGCACAGCCAGCAGCAGCACAGCCGACGGCAGCACAGCCGACGGCACCCGCCCAGCAGCCACCCGCGTCCCGCAGGGCTGCGGCCGCCGCCGCTCCGCAAGCTTCCGCAGCACCGGCCGGCGGCTCAGCTCCAGCAGCACCCCCGCAGGCCGCACCCGCAGCACGGCAGGCCGACGTGTCGTCGCTGCCCGGCCCTGTCCCGGTCGCGGCGCCAGCATCGCAGGCTTCCGCCCCCACGTCTCAGGTGTCGTCCCCGCAGCCCACTACGGCGATGCCCGCGACGCCCGCTGGGTTCACCTCGCGCCGTGATGCATCACTCAACGCAGATCCCGATCTTGATTCGGCGCTGCAGCGCGTGCTCATGACGAGTGGTTCCGACCTTCACATTTCTGCCGGGGCTCCGCCGATGATCCGCGTTGACGGTGCGCTGAAGCCCATGGAGGGTGCGCCGGTGTGGAGTCAGGACAAGGTCGCATCAGCGCTGCACAGCATTCTCAGCCCTAAGCAGAAGGCGATCTTCGAGGAGAACCTCGAGTTCGACTTTGCCTACACGCTCTCGGAGAATGCCCGATTCCGAGTCAACCTCTACCAGCAGCGGCACAACATGGGTGCGGCGTTCCGCCTCATCCCGACCGAGATCAAGCCGCTTTCGGCGCTCGGCGTGCCGGAGTCGATCGGGTCGTTCGCGAGGCTCGCTCGTGGCCTCGTGCTCGTCACTGGCCCAACCGGTTCGGGCAAGTCGACAACACTCGCCGCGCTCATCGACCTCGTCAACAAGACCCGCACCGACCACATCATGACGGTCGAAGACCCGATCGAGTTTCTTCACCAGAACCAGAAGTCGCTGGTCAATCAGCGCGAGGTCGGCCACGACACGCACACCTTCGCTGCGGCGCTGAAGCACGTGCTTCGGCAAGACCCAGATGTCATCCTTGTCGGCGAGCTCCGTGACCTTGAAACGATTTCGGTGGCCCTCACGGCGGCCGAAACTGGGCACCTCGTCTTCGCGACCCTTCACACGCAGGATGCCCCGCAGACGATCGACCGCATCATCGACGTCTACCCGCCGCACCAGCAGAACCAGGTCCGTGCCCAGCTCGCCGCAACGCTCCAGGGCGTCGTCTGTCAGACGCTCCTCAAGCGGGCGAATGGCAAGGGCCGTGTCGTCGCGACCGAGGTGCTCATGGCTACCCACGCCGTCGCGAACCTCATCCGCGAGGGCAAGACATATCAGGTGCACTCCGCAATGCAGGCTGGTCGTGAGGCCGGCATGCACACGATGGACCAGCACCTTGCCGATCTCGTGAATAGCGGGCAGGTCTCATTCGAGGCGGCCGTCGAGAAGGCGCAAGACGTCGAGGTGCTCAAGCGCCTGGTGACCCGCACCGAATCATCCGGTGCCCTTGGAGCGACCATGAGTGACGGCCTCAACTTCTCCGACGCATACTCGGTGCAGCGCTGATGGCCGCGACGAAGGAGTTCGCCTACAAGGGCCGGGATGCTTCGGGAAAGGTCGTCAAGGGCCGACTCGAGGGCGCTTCCGAGGGGGTTGTCACCACCAAGCTCCGCGCAATGAACGTCACGCCGATCTCGATCGAGGAGTCGGCGGGTGGCACGGGGCTGCAGAAGGAGATCAGCCTTCCTGGTATGGAGAAGAGCGTCAGCCTCAAGGATCTCTCGATCATGTCGCGTCAGATGGCGACCATGACCTCCTCAGGGCTCTCGCTCATCCGCACGCTCACGATCCTGTCGGAGCAGACCGAGAATAAGGTTCTCGGCCGCGCGCTTGCGGCGATCCAGAGCGATGTCGAGGCCGGGTTCGCGCTGTCGGCGGCGATGGCGAAGCATCCGAAGCATTTTCCGCCGCTGTTCATCAACCTTGTGCGCGCCGGTGAAGCCGGTGGATTTCTCGAAGACACCCTCGTCTCGGTTGCCGAGAACTACGAGACCGAGGTCAAGCTGCGCGCCACGATCAAGTCGGCGCTGACCTACCCAATTGCTGTGCTCGGCATCGCCGTCGTGGCGGTTATCGGCATGCTCATCTTCATCGTTCCGGTGTTCGAGGAGATGTTCGCAGACCTGGGTGGCGAGCTGCCGTTGCCGACCCAGTTCTTGGTGGTTCTGTCGAACAACATGGTGTGGGCCGGGCCGCTACTGCTCGTGCTCACGGTGATGTTTGTCTTTTGGTGGCGGGCGAATAAGAACACCGAGAAGGTGCGCCAGACGCTCGATCCGATCAAGCTGAAGATCCCCGTGTTCGGCGCGCTCTTCACGAAGGTCGCGATCGCGCGGTTCACTCGCAACTTCGCGACGATGATGGGCTCGGGTGTGCCGATCCTTCAGTCGCTCAGCATTGTCGGCGAGGCGTCGGGCAACTACGTGATCGAGACCGCGCTCAAGAAGGTGGCCGATTCGGTGCGCTCGGGCAAGTCGGTGTCGGGGCCGCTCGCGCTTGAGCCCGTGTTCCCCGCCATGGTGACGCAAATGATCGCGGTTGGTGAAGACGCGGGTGCGCTTGAGACGATGCTCAACAAGATTGCCGACTTTTACGACCAGGAGGTCGAGGCAACGGCGGAGCAACTCACCGCCCTGATCGAACCGCTCATGATCGGCATCATCGGCGTTGTCGTCGGTGGCATGATCGTCGCGCTCTATCTCCCGATCTTCAGCATCTTCGAGCAGATCTGAGCCGACGCCCCCCGCATTGGGGGCGAGTTGTTGAGGTTTTTGCCGGTTCGGGGGCTTCTCACAGCTTCGCCCTTCCGGGAGAATCCTTTCTAGGGGGTCTGAACTTTTTGGGGGGCCACCTGTCCGTAGTTTCATCGACAGGAAGAGATCATCATGATCGCAACGATCAACAACGCAATTGCGAAGAAGCGCGAGGACGGCGAAAAGGGCTTCACCCTGATCGAGCTCCTCGTCGTCATCCTCATCATCGGCGTCCTCGCCGCTATCGCCATCCCGGCGTTCCTCAACCAGCGTGAGAGCAGCTGGATCTCCCAGGTCGAGTCCGACCTCAAGAACGCCGCGCTCGCGGTCGAGCAGCACGCTGTGAACAACAACGGCGCCCTGCCCACCGAGGCGACAGTGTCAACCGAGGGCGACGTAGCTGCTGACAGCGAGTGGGACGAGGCCGGATTCAACGGAACGACAGACGTCTCCATTACGTTCGCAGAAGACACAGCCAGCCCCGGTGATTACACGCTCACCGCAACCCACGCGCAACTGGAGCCGGACACCAGGGACTGGGTGTACAGCAGCGCCGACGGCAAGATCGAAGAGTCTGAGTAGGGCTTAGAAGCAAAGGATGCGGGCCGTCGCCTCGGCGGCGGCCCGCATTCGCGTCTTTACGCTAGTTCGGCTGCTACCAGCTTCCATCCAACCGGGGGGTGACGGATGATCACGGCAATTCGCCGCAGGCTCGACAAGAAGAGCGAGAGCGGATTCTCGCTCATCGAGGTCGTCGTCGCCATGTTCATTTTCGGTCTGGTCGCCACCGGAATCATCTACTCGGTGATGCAGGTCCTCGTGGTCACGAGGGATTCGCGGGCGCGTCAGGTCGCGGCCAACCTTGCGGCGCAGGAGATCGACCTCGTTCGCGACATCAACGACATCTTCGACGTCGTCGATGACCCGGTCGCCGGTGACCCGGCTCGCGAAGTTGTCCTCAACGATGAGGTCTACACCATCACCCGCACGACCGATTGGGTCACGAACCCCGAGGGCACGCTCGAGACGTGCGGCGCCGGGGGCGGCACGCTCAAGTACAAGAGTGTGACCGTGACGGTCGCGTGGGGCACCGGCAGCACGTCGAAGAGTGTTGAGAGCACGACGCTGCTTAACCCGAACGAACGGCTCAACGACCCCGCGCTGGGCACCGTGCTCGTCTCGGTCGGCAATGTGAATGGCACCGCAATCGAAGGCATCCCCGTGACCGCACAGCTCAGCGGATCTGCCTCGGCCACCGTGTTGACTGCCACGACCGACGCGAATGGATGCGCTTACCTCCTGCGCGTCGAGCCAGGGGTGTATACGGTCGCGTTGGCCGGTGGAACAACATATGTCGACGTCGATCAAGACACCACGCCATCGAAGACGGCCTCGGTCGCCGCGGGGGTCTCGACGGCGACGAGCTTCACGATTGATGTCGCCGGCAAGATCGACGTCGACTTCGTCGTAGACGGTGTCGATGTTCCCGCCGCACAGTTGCCGCACAACATGGACGTGTCGACCATCAGCACCTACGGCACGGTCGCCGTGGCGCACAACGGATCGTCAACGCTCTCCGTCTATCCCTTCCCTGACGGCTACACACTCGTGGCCGGCAAGGTGACCGAATGCCCCATGGTCGATCCGCAAAGCTGGGAAGCGAGCGCAACTAAGAACGCTGGAGAGCGTCAGGCTCCCGTGACGGTCGCGGCAGGTGGCACCGCCGCAATCGACCTTCCCATGCGCCGTGTGAGTCTGAACGGCTTCGCCACCCGGTCCGGCCCCAACTGGTCGAGTGGTGATCGCAACCGCTACATCACGGCGGTCGCGGTGCATCCAGAAGCGGGATGTCCTAGCGATGATTCGGGAAACCCCACGGACCAGACTGAATACACCTTTACCGCGATAGCCAACTCTGCATCTACCGCGACTATCACGCTCCCGTACGGCATCTGGGAGCTGTACTCGGGTGATAACGCGGGAGATCACGACCGTCTCCTCGTGTCCACTCGTGTGACCGTCACCGGTGGCGACTCGTTGGTGGGCAACGACGTGTACCTCGATCCGAGGGTGCCACTGTGATAGCCCAGATTCGAAGCAGGCTGGCACCGGAGGGCTCCGACCGCGAGGCGGGATTCGGACTCTCCGAACTCCTCGTTGCCATGTTTCTCTTTGGTGTTGTCTCGACGCTCGCGGTATCGCTGGTTGTGACGGTGTCGTCGACCTTCACGCGCGAGCGCGCTGCGACCGACAGCACGAATGTCGCAGCGATCGGCATGAACGAGGTGACTCGTATTGTGCGATCAGGCACGCAGATTCCTCAAGCATCGGGCACCGACCTCCCCGTGTTTGTCGAGGCGAAGCCAGAAAGCGTCACTCTCCACGCTTATATCGACACGGAGTCGGCAGACCCGAAGCCGCTGCGGGTGCAGTTTGAGATCGATCCGGTGACTCGCGACCTCGTCGAAACGCGGTGGCTTTCATACGAGAACCCTTCGAGCCCGGGTGCCTGGCTGTTCTACTCCACGCCGGATTCATCGCGGGTCATTGCCCGCAAAATCGTGGCGCCATCTGCAGGTGAACCCAGCATGTTCACCTACTTCCGCGTCGTCGATGGGCTCTCTGAGGAAATCGTTCCGGGCGCGTCCGGTGTCAGCGCGTCCCTCCTTGGTTCTATCGCGGTAGTCGAGGTCATGTTGAAGGTGCAGGCAGATCAGACCGGGCGTGCAGACCCAGTCACCATCACCAACCGGGTGGGCATTCCCAACCTGGGTGTTTCGCGGCTGGAGCTCTAGATGTTTACCAGGCTCAGAATGTTCGATCGTGCACGCGATGAGAGTGGCATCGCCATGGTGATGGTGATCGGCATCTCCTCCGTGCTCACGCTGCTCATGGTCGCTGCAGTGTCGTTTGCCGTGGGCGGGTCCACCAAGTCTGGCGACGACCGGGATTGGAACTCCGCTCTCGCCGCGGCGTATGCAGGTGTTGAGGAGTATCAGAGCCGTCTGTCTGATGATCCGGACTACCTTCGGTTTGGCAACCCTGCGTCCTCCTACAGCAACCCCGATGGCGTGGCGGACCCTGGCGTTGAACTGCCTCCTGCCGGGAGTGAGAACCCGGCGTTCGGGGTCGGTGCCACGGGTACCTGGGCCGATGTGCCCGGCAGCGACGGGGCCTCTCAGTTCCGCTATGAGGTGAACAACACGGTGTACGGCACGACCGGCATCATCAAGGTGCGCGTCACCGGCAAAGTCGGAGACAGCACGCGGTCGCTCGTCGCCGACCTGAAGCAGACAGGCTTCATCGACTTCCTCTATTTCACCGACTACGAGATCGCCGACCCGGTGGTCGCCAATACCCCCTCGTGCCAGGTGCGGTACGAGTGGGAGGGGTCGCGCAGCAACTGCAGCACCATCCGCTTCGCTACTGGTGATGTGATCGATGGGCCACTCCACACAAATGACACCATCCTCACGTGCGCGGCGACATTCAAGGGCAAGGTGACGACAGGCAATCCGAGCGGCGACTACGACATCGACGGGGGCTGTGGCACCCCTGATTTCCAGGAGGGCGAGCCCGTCTATGCCGAGGGCCTGGGGCTGCCGGACACGAATAAAGATCTCGCACGCCAGACCCGCACCGACCTCGCGAGCGAGGGCGTCGACACCCCCGGCTGCCTCTACACCGGGCCCACCGACATCAAGCTGAATTCGGACGGCACGATGACGGTGAAGTCACCCTGGACTCGGTACACGAACGCCCGGGGCGACGATCTCGCAACCGGTGTCACGAACAACGCCTGTGGAACAATCACTGCCCTGCGCTCGACGGCGGGGGCAACCGTTCCGGTTCCGGATAACAACGTCATCTACGTGCAGAACATCCCCACCTCCGGGGCCAACGCGTCGAGCGCAAACACCACCACCTACAGCAGCACTCGCTGCCGCAGCTATTCTGGGACTCAGATCACGACGAACGCTGTCGGCTACCCCAAGCATTCGTCCGAGAATGTTACGGATACTGGGACCGGAGCAGATGCCTCATACGGATGCCGCAACGGTGACGTGTTCATCTCTGGCACGCTGTCGGGCACCACCCTCACTGTCGGCGCCGAGAACTACATCTACGTTGTGGGCGACATCACGTATGCAGACCCGGACAACGACATGCTCGGGCTGATCGGCCGCAATGCAGTCTGGGTCTGGAATCCGATGTCGTGCTCAAGCAGCTGCAGCAACAGGACCTCCTGGACCCCGCTGTTGACCGGGAGCGCGATCGTCGACCGAATCGACGCGGCGATTCTCTCGCTCGAGCACACTTTCACAGTCCAGAATTATGACAAGGGCAACGGGGTGCGCGGCACACTCACGGTGAACGGTGCCATCGCGCAGAAGTTCCGTGGTGCCGTCGGCACCAACGCCCCGACCGGCTACCTCAAGAATTATGTGTATGACGATCGATTTAAGTACAAGGCGCCGCCCAAGTTCCTCTCACCCGTCACGACAACCTATGGCGTCAATATCTGGATCGAAGTCGGCTCGGTGTTCAACTCGGATGGTACCTATCGATGACGTTCGCTGACCCTGCACTCCTGGTCACGCTGGTCATCCTGGGCGGGTTGCTCGGTCTCATCATCGGTTCGTTCCTCAACGTGGTCGTCTGGCGATTGCCGCGGGGTGAGTCGCTGAGCCACCCGGGCAGCGCGTGCCCTCGCTGCGGCCACGCGATCAGGTGGTTCGACAACCTTCCGGTCATCTCCTGGCTGGTACTGCGCGGACGCTGTCGTGACTGCGGCGAGGCGATCTCACCTCGCTACCCGCTCGTCGAGCTGTCGACGGGCGTCTTCTTCGCCGGGGTTGTCGCGTGGATGCTGGGCGGCGCAGCCCCGTCGGCTGTGGCTGGAAGTCCCGCAGCAACGCTCATCAGCCTTTCCGCGTTCCTCTATCTCGCCGCCATCACGGTCGCGCTGGCGCTCATCGATCTCGACACACACACCCTCCCAAATCGCATCGTGCTGCCGGCCTACGTAGTCGGTGGCGTGGTGCTCGTCATCGCTACGGCGGTCGGTGGTGACTGGTCGGCGATGCTCCGCGCGGTCATCGGCATGGCCGCGATGTTTGTGGCCTACCTGGCCATGGCATTGGCCTACCCCGGTGGCATGGGGCTCGGTGATGTGAAGCTCGCCGGTGTACTCGGACTCTTCCTTGCATGGATAGGCTGGGGCGCGCTCCTCGTTGGCGCTTTCGCGGCCTTCGTATTGGGGGGTCTCTTTTCGGCTATTTTGCTTGCGCTTCGCAAGGTGAACCGCAAGAGTGGAATCCCATTCGGGCCCTGGATGTTGGGGGGCGCCTGGGTGGGCGTGTTTATGGGGGAATTTCTGTGGCATACCTACTTGTCACTGTTCGGTCTGGCTTGATGCCAAGTTACGACCCGGGGGAGGGCTGAACTATGGCCAAACGCATTGTCGGAGTCGACATCGGAAACGATGCCATCCGAGCCGTTGAGGTACTCGATCCTGCGGGCTCGCGTCCGACGATCGAGCGATTTCACGAAGTGCCGCTGCCGGAGGGCGCCGCGCGAAGCGGGGACGTTCTCGAAGTGCACACGGTGGCGGCGAGCCTCAAGCGGCTCTGGAGTGAGGGCGGCTTCAAGAGCAAGACCGTCGCGCTCGGCATGGGCAACCAGCGGGTGCTCGCGCGCGACCTCACCGTGCCGAGGATGCCGCTCGCACGCATCCGTGAATCCCTGCCGTTCCAGGTGCAGGAGATGCTGCCGGTGCCAGTCGCAGACGCCCTCCTCGACTTCTACCCCGTTTCCGAGGGCGACAGCGAGAACGGCCCGGTCATTCACGGGCTGCTCGTTGCCGCCATCAAGGAGGCCGTGATGGCCAACGTCAATGCCGTCGAGCTCGCTGGTCTTGTGCCAGTGGAAGTCGATCTCATTCCGTTCGCGCTCACCCGAGTGCATGTACGTGGTGAGAACGCCCGCGGCACGACCGCCCTCGTCGACATCGGTGCGACAACGACGAACGTCGTGATCGCCAGCAATGGCATCCCTCAATTCGTGCGAATCATCCCGGCGGGTGGCGACGACATCACGGATGCGCTCGTCCAGCGCCTCGACATGACCCGCGAGCTCGCCGAGCAGGTCAAGCGTGGACTCGGGATCATCACCGCGGGGGCGGCGCCAGAGCATCGTCCTGCGATCGAGGTCATCTACGAGTCGACCGGGCAGTTGCTCAACGGCCTCCGCAACACGCTCAACTATTTCGTCAACTCGCACCCGGATGACCCGATCGTGCGCATCGTCCTCACCGGCGGTGCATCGCGGCTCCCTGGGTTCGCAGCGGCCCTGTTTGAACTCACGCGCGTCACGGTTGTGAGCGACGACTCATTCAGTGGGGTCAAGGTGGCCAAGTCCGCGGAATCGGGATCAGGCAACCCCGATCGCTACTCGGTTGCGCTAGGACTCGCATTGGGGAGCAAGGCATGAGCGCCAAAGACACCGCCGTCGTCATCGGTGGCGAGCCCCGCATCGATTTCTTGCCGCCAGAGATACGGCAGAAGAAGCTGGCGCGCCGCGCAGTCCGCGGCCTGATCCTGCTCACGATCGCCGTGCTGGGGGTCTGTATTGTCGCTTACGGCGCCGTCACGACGCTCGCGATCGCCAGCCAACTCAATCTCGATGTGGAGCGAACGCGCACGCAGGCTCTCCTGCAAGAGCAGGGCGAGTATTCAGAAGCGCGAAACGTTTCTATGACACTCGAGTCGGCGAAGAGCGCCCGGCTGGTGGCCTCCGCCAATGAGGTGCTCTGGGTGCCCTACTTCACTGAAGCCCGGGCCGTGCTGCCGGGTGATGGCATCATCACCTCGGTCACTGTCGACTCATTGACCACGACCGAAACTCCTCCTGTTCCCAAGGAGGGAGTGGAGGCCCCGCGCACAGGCACGATCGTCTTCGGCGCCAGTTTCGAATCCCTCTCGGGCATTGCGGCCTGGCTTGAAAACATCGAGGACCTCCCCGGCTTCGTCGGCTATTCGATCTCTGAGGCGGTTCTCGACGAGTCCAATCGCTACATCGTCGAACTCTCCCTGAACATCGATGAGGGTGCCCACGAGTTGCGGTACTTCGAAAGTGCCGCGGATTCCGACGAAGAGTCGACCGATGAGGAGACGCAGGAATGAACGACTCGACATCACGATTGGCGACCCTGATCGCCGTGGTCGTCATCCTCGGACTACTTGCGGGCACTTGGTTCCTGGGCATCTCGCCGAGGCTCGATGAGGCGAGCACCGCCGACGCGGAGCGCGCGTCGGTAGAGGCGACGAACGCTGCACATGAGGCGACCATTGAGCAGCTCAAGGCGCTCGATGCAGATCTGCCCGCCCTTGAGGCTGAACTTGAAGAGCTGCGCGCGGCGTTTCCTTCCAATTCGAGTTTCTCCGACTTCTACCGGGAAATCGAGGCGATCGGTGTCGCCTCCGGCACCATCATTAGTCTCGTGGGCTTCGAAGGCCCCGAGGTCTACATCGCGCCCGAAGTGGAGACAAACAACTCCGAGCTGCAAGCGGCACTCGGCACCGTGAGCCCGGACAACTTCCTCACGCTCACCCTGACGATCGAGGTCCAGGGCGCGGAATCGGCGGTCCTCGACGCGATCTCCCGCCTGCAGCAGACCAATCGATACACGCTGATCCACGATCTCGACCTCCCAGACGGCTTTAGCGGGCTCTCGCCCGTCACGACAGCCACGGTCACCGGCCAACTCTTCATCCTTCGCGACGCATCGTCGGTGTCGGCCACCGAGTCGACGGATTCTGTCGCTCAAGAGGACGACGTCGCAGTCAACTGAGTGCAACCCCTGGTGTGCAGGGAGTCGGCTGCGAGTCGGCACGCCGCCCGCCCCGCATTCGGGGGCGTTGCTAGCATGGGGCGCGCGCTTTCCGCGGATCGCGGCGCGCCCGAGCCTGAGGAGTCACCATGACCAACGCGTCTGACGACAAACGCCCCCAGTCCGACGTTGCCGATGAGTCGGCCGCTACACCCGTCGACGACGCAGCAGTCGAGGAGCATGTCGACACGGCACCCACACCGCCGGAGCCCCTCGTCGAGCCGCAGCAGACCGAAGCCGCCGAGGCATCCCCGCTTCCGACAGGGGTGCAGGAGCCGCTCGCTACTGAAACGAGCGCTGAGAGCGCAGAGACGGGTGGCGCGCAGACCGATGCAACGTCCGCCCACCCAGTCGCCGAGCCGGTTGCTCCCGCGCCGGCCGCGCAGCCGCAGACCGTCTACGTCACCGCCCCCACCCCGCCCCGCAAGAAGGGCAACCGCGGCATCGGCACGTTGCTCGCCGTGCTCGGCGCGATCGCGTTCGCACTGCTCCACAGCATGATCACCGCAATCGCCTACGTCGCGGCTGGTCGGCCCTTCGACCTCGCCGGGTTCATTGCGTCGAGCGGCTTTATCGTCCCGACCCTCGTGTTCCTCGTCGTCTTTGTCCTCGCGGTCCTCATGATCAATCGCGCGGGATGGTGGGCGTGGGTGCTCGGCAGCCTCGTCGTCGCGATTGTGACCTATCTCGCGTCGATCGGCATCATCATGCTGCTCCAGAATGTGGTTGCCATGACGCCGGCCGAGGCGCAGGGCACGTGGGAGCGGCTCGCGATGAGCGCCCCGATGCTCGTCGCCCTGATCGTTGCTCGAGAGGTGGCGATTTGGTTTGGCGCGGCAATCGCGTCGCGCGGCCGTCGCGTCAAGGCGCGCAATGTGGAGTCGCGCGCGGCCTACGAGCGCGAGCTGGCAGAGAACCGTGCCCGCTACGGCGCGGTTGAGCGCTAGCATTCTCACCGCGTTCCGGGGTCATCGCCATTTGACCCGCTGACCCGCGCCGACTATTCTCTAGTAGGTGTGCGCTTTGCTGTGCGCTTGCTCGTGCCCGGGAGTTTACGACGGGGCGTGAGGGGTGCACGATCTGGCACCATCCGGAATCGAGTTTCGGGCGTGACCTCACGGTCGCGCCGGGCTCCCACGGCATACCCATCACTGTGAATCCAGGACTCGTCCTGCCATTCCGATGGGTCTAGCAAGCATCCAGATCATCTCGGACCTCGAGATGGCGTCGGATGCGATGAGCAACAGACTGTCACCGTGCAGGATATCCAAGGAGTAAGCAGTGCCAACTATTCAGCAGTTGGTCCGTAAGGGACGCAGCCCCAAGGTCGTCAAGACCAAGGCTCCCGCCCTGAAGGCCAATCCCCAGCAGCGCGGCGTGTGCACGCGTGTCTACACCACGACCCCGAAGAAGCCGAACTCGGCCCTTCGCAAGGTCGCTCGAGTGAAGCTCTCGAACGGCACCGAGGTTACCGCCTACATTCCGGGCGAGGGTCACAACCTGCAGGAGCACTCGATGGTGCTCGTGCGCGGTGGCCGAGTCAAGGACCTCCCCGGTGTCCGCTACAAGATCGTTCGCGGTGCCCTTGACACGCAGGCCGTCAAGAACCGCAAGCAGGCTCGCAGCCGCTACGGCGCGAAGATGGAGAAGAAGTAATGCCTCGCAAGGGACCAGCTCCTAAGCGCCCCGTAGCGATCGACCCGGTCTACGGCGCCCCCATCGTCAGCCAGCTCGTCAACAAGATCCTTCTCGACGGCAAGAAGTCCCTCGCTGAGCGCATCGTTTACGACGCGCTCGCGGCGGTCGCCGCCAAGAACGGTCAGGATGCCGTCGTCACCCTCAAGAAGGCGCTCGACAACGTGCGCCCCACCCTTGAGGTCAAGAGCCGCCGCGTCGGTGGCTCCACCTACCAGGTCCCCGTCGAGGTCAAGCCGCACCGTGCGAACACGCTCGCGCTCCGCTGGTTGACGACCTACGCGAAGGGCCGTCGTGAGAAGACGATGACCGAGCGTCTCACCAATGAGATCCTCGACGCATCGAACGGTCTCGGCGCGGCGGTCAAGCGTCGCGAGGACACGCACAAGATGGCTGAGGCCAACAAGGCGTTCTCGCACTACCGCTGGTAGCAGTCAGCTCTGCTGGTTGAGTAGGCCCGCCAGGGCCGTATCGAAACCTCGTTTCGGCACGGTTCCTTGCGGCCTGCTCGGCCCGTCACCCCTTTCACCCCCAACTTTCGGAGGACCACCGTGGCACAGGAAGTGCTCACCGACCTGAACAAGGTCCGCAACATTGGCATCATGGCGCACATCGATGCTGGCAAGACCACCACGACTGAGCGCATCCTGTTTTACACGGGCGTCAACCACAAGATCGGCGAGACGCACGACGGCGCCTCGACCACCGACTGGATGGAGCAGGAGCAGGAGCGTGGCATCACGATCACGTCCGCTGCTGTGACGTGTTTCTGGAACAAGAACCAGATCAACATCATCGACACCCCCGGTCACGTCGACTTCACGGTTGAGGTGGAGCGTTCGCTCCGCGTGCTCGACGGTGCCGTTGCTGTCTTCGACGGCAAGGAGGGCGTTGAGCCCCAGTCTGAGACCGTCTGGCGTCAGGCCGACAAGTACAACGTCCCGCGCATCTGCTTCGTCAACAAGATGGACAAGATGGGTGCCGACTTCTACTTCACGGTCGACACGATCGTGAAGCGCCTCGGTGCGAAGCCGCTCGTCATTCAGCTGCCCATCGGCGAGGAGTCGAACTTCGAGGGTGTCGTCGACCTGGTCGAGATGCGCGCGCTCACGTGGCGCGGCGACTCCAAGGGTGACGTCCAGATGGGCGCCAAGTACGACATCGAAGAGATCCCCGAAGACCTCAAGGAGAAGGCTGCCGAATACCGCACGCAGCTGCTCGAGGCCGTCGCCGAGACCGATGACGCGCTCATGGAGAAGTACTTCGGCGGCGAAGAGCTGACGGTTGCTGAGATCAAGGCCGCCATCCGCAAGCTCACCGTCGCGAGCGAGATCTACCCGGTGCTTTGTGGCTCGGCGTTCAAGAACCGCGGCGTGCAGCCGATGCTTGACGCGGTCGTCGACTACCTGCCGAACCCGCTCGATGTCGGTGCCACCGAGGCCCGCGACCCCCGCGACGAAGAGAAGATCATCGAGCGCCTTCCCAGCGCCGACGAGCCCTTCGCCGCACTCGCGTTCAAGGTTGCGGTGCACCCCTTCTTCGGTCGCCTCACCTACATCCGCGTCTACTCGGGCAAGCTCGAGAGCGGATCTGCCGTCTCCAACTCCACCAAGGGCAAGAAGGAGCGCATCGGCAAGATCTTCCAGATGTATGCGAACAAAGAGAACCCGGTTGACAGCGTCACCGCCGGTCACATCTACGCGGTCATCGGCCTCAAAGACACGACGACGGGCGACACGCTCTGCGATCTCAACCAGCAGGTTGTGCTCGAGTCGATGACGTTCCCAGAGCCCGTCATCGAGGTGGCGATCGAGCCGAAGACGAAGGCCGACCAGGAGAAGCTCGGCACGGCCATCCAGAAGCTCGCTGAAGAAGACCCTACGTTCCGCGTCGAGCTCAACTACGAGACCGGCCAGACCGTCATCAAGGGTATGGGTGAGCTTCACCTCGACATCCTCGTTGACCGCATGAAGCGCGAGTTCAAGGTTGAGGCCAACGTGGGCAAGCCCCAGGTGGCCTACCGTGAGACGATCCGTCGCACGGTCGAGAAGCACGACTACACCCACAAGAAGCAGACCGGTGGTTCCGGCCAGTTCGCCAAGGTGCAGATCATGCTCGAGGCCATGGAGGTCACTCCTGAGGTCTCGTACGAGTTCGTCGACAAGGTGTCGGGTGGCCGTGTGCCGCGCGAGTACATCCCGTCGATCGATGCCGGAATCAAAGACGCCATGCAGACGGGTGTTCTGGCCGGGTTCCCCACGGTCGGTGTCAAGGCGACCCTGCTCGATGGCGCCTACCACGACGTCGACTCTTCGGAGATGGCGTTCAAGATCGCCGGTTCGATGGCGTACAAGGAGGCCGCTCGCAAGGCGAGCCCAGTGCTCCTTGAGCCGCTCATGGCGGTCGAGGTGCGCACGCCCGAAGAGTACATGGGTGACGTTATTGGTGACCTCAACTCTCGTCGTGGACAGATTCAGTCGATGGAAGATGCGACTGGTGTCAAGGTCATCGCGGCCAAGGTTCCACTGTCAGAGATGTTCGGGTATGTTGGCGACCTGAGGTCCAAGACCTCTGGCCGTGCGGTGTACTCGATGTCCTTCGACAGCTACGCGGAGGTCCCGAAGGCAGTCGCCGACGAGATCGTTCAGAAGAACAAGGGCGAATAGCCCGAATTCGCTGGGGCAGCCTGCCCCGAGTAACATAAATACACACTCCACCCAGCACGCGTCCGATGATTTCGGATGCCTGCACCAGAGTCCTGAGGAGGACCATAGTGGCTAAGGCCAAGTTCGAGCGGACCAAGCCGCACGTAAACATCGGAACGATCGGTCACGTCGACCACGGAAAGACGACGCTCACGGCGGCGATCTCCAAGGTGCTTGCTGACAAGTACCCGTCGGCGACCAACGTTCAGCGCGACTTCGCGTCGATCGACTCCGCTCCAGAAGAGCGCCAGCGCGGCATCACGATCAACATCTCGCACGTCGAGTACGAGACGCCGAAGCGCCACTACGCGCACGTCGATGCTCCTGGTCACGCCGACTACATCAAGAACATGATCACGGGTGCTGCCCAGATGGACGGCGCAATCCTCGTGGTTGCGGCGACCGACGGCCCAATGGCCCAGACGCGTGAGCACGTGCTGCTCGCTCGCCAGGTTGGTGTTCCGTACCTGCTCGTTGCGCTCAACAAGTCCGACATGGTCGACGACGAAGAGATCCTGGAGCTCGTCGAGCTCGAGGTTCGCGAGCTGCTCTCGAGCCAGGAGTTCGATGGCGACAACGCTCCCGTCGTTCGCGTCTCGGGCCTCAAGGCTCTCGAGGGTGACGAGAAGTGGGTCAACTCCGTGCTGGAGCTCATGGAGGCCGTGGACAACAACGTCCCCGACCCCGTGCGCGACAAGGACAAGCCCTTCCTCATGCCGATCGAAGACGTGTTCACGATCACCGGTCGTGGCACCGTCGTGACGGGTCGCGCTGAGCGTGGCACCCTCGCGATCAACTCCGAGGTCGAGATCGTCGGCATCCGCCCGACGCAGAAGACCACGGTCACGGGTATCGAGATGTTCCACAAGCAGCTCGACGAGGCGTGGGCCGGTGAGAACTGTGGTCTGCTCCTCCGTGGCACCAAGCGCGAAGATGTCGAGCGTGGCCAGGTTGTCGTCAAGCCCGGCTCGGTGACGCCGCACACGAACTTCGAGGGCACCGCCTACATCCTTTCCAAGGATGAGGGTGGCCGTCACAACCCGTTCTATGCGAACTACCGTCCGCAGTTCTACTTCCGCACCACCGACGTCACCGGCGTCATCACGCTGCCTGAGGGCACCGAGATGGTCATGCCTGGTGACACCACCGAAATGACGGTCGAGCTGATCCAGCCGATCGCCATGGAGGAGGGCCTCGGCTTCGCCATCCGTGAGGGTGGCCGCACCGTTGGCGCCGGCAAGGTCACGAAGGTTCTCAAGTAGTCGCAAGACCACTCGCGCGTTGGGCCCACGACTTCGGTCGTGGGCCCTTTGTCGTCCCCAGTGGCATTCCCGTTCGCGGGACTGCTGGGGGCCCGCGCGTTGGGCTAGCCTGAGCGCACCATGGAGAAGGTTGAACGCAGACTCCGACCGGGCGACGCCGCCGCGACGGTGCACACGCTCGGACGGGCTTTCGCGGCGAGCAGCCTCACGGTCGGCGTGACGGCACTGCTGACGCTGCTCGGTGCTGGCACCGTCGAGCTCGTCGGCGGCGACGATGTCGCGTCCGCGTTTCTCTCTGGCGGGCCGCGTCTCCTGTGGAGCACCCTCTGGTTCACGGTCCCGGTCTGGTGCGCGCTCGTCGTGGCGGTGAACATCCGCTGGCGTCACCGCCCGGGCTCACGACTGTTTGCGGCGACGGTAGTGATCACGCTCGCGTGTGCGGGGGCGACAACGCTCGGGTGGTTTCTCGTGGCGCTCGTTGAGGGTGGCTGGGCGCTCCTGATTGTGGCGATCTCGCTCGTCACGGCGTCACTCTTCGCGCTGTCCGCGATCATCGCGGCCGCCATCACACACCTCTGGTGGCTCGGCCGTCCAGAGCACGGAGCGAGCGCATGAGGCTGCGGCGATCCAACACCTCGGGGGCGGGCTTCTCTCGCCGCCGCAGTGGCAGTGGCTTCTCCTATCGTGACGCGGCCGGATCTCCCGCGGATGCCGCGACTCGTGACCGCATCGCCGCGCTCGCGATTCCGCCAGCCTGGACGGATGTCTGGATCTCTCCCTTCCCGAATGGGCACATCCAGGCGACCGGGGTCGATGCGGCCGGTCGCAGGCAGTACCTCTATCACCAGTCGTGGCGCGAGCAGAAAGATCGGGTCAAGTTCGACCGGGCGCTTGAGCTTGCGAGCAGCCTCACGGGGGCGCGGCGATCGGTGACGATCGACCTGCGCGGCGACGGGGCGTCGCGCGAGCGGATACTGGCAGGGGCGTTCAGGATGCTCGATCGGGGGAGCCTGCGTGTCGGCTCAGAACAGTACGTCGATGCGAACGGCAGCCACGGTCTCTCCACGCTGCTGTGCCGCCACGCCCGAATCGGGGCCGACGCGATCACGCTGGAGTTTCCGGCGAAGGGCGGCATCGAATGGTCGTCCACGATCGCCGATCCCGACCTTGCGCGGCTCCTGCGCATGCTCAAGCGGCGTGGTGGTGATGAGCGACTGCTCGCCTGGCGCGATGGTGAGCTGTGGCATCCGCTTTCGGCTGAGGAGATCAATGACGATGTGCGCCGGCGCACTGGCGGGGACTTCACGGCGAAGGACTTCCGCACTCTGCACGGCACGATTGCGGCCGCGGTGAGCCTCGCGCGCATTGGCCCGCAACGCTCGGCAGCGGCACGGGCGCGCGCGATCAAGCGGGCGGCGGATGCTGCGGCCGAGGTGCTCGGCAACACCCCGGCAATCGCGCGCAAAAGCTACATCGACCCGCGTGTTCTCGATCGCTTCGAGCGCGGTGCCACGATCGATCCGCTGCGCTTGAACGCCGCAGAATCCAGCCTGATCGACCTGCTGACGTAGGCGTCGAGGGTCGGGACCTCGGCGACTCGCCGCCGCGACACGCCCGGGTTGCAGCATGGTGATGAATGTGGCAAACTCTTCTAGTTCAACATTTCCGCCCGGTGGTCAACGCCGGGGTCGGGATCACTGCCAGGCAGTGCATAGATTTGACGCTCGGGCCACGGCCGGGGTGAGCATCTAGGCCGCGGGGAGCAGAACGAAGCTTCATCAACACTCAATACACATGCGGTTCGCCGTGTGCCCAGTGATGGCATCTGCCTGAGCGTCGAGTTTGGTACGGCGCTGTGCCGCGAGGCAGAGCGATTGACATAAAAACAGTGGTGCGACAGCAGAAGTGCTCCGCAGCGTGTGCGTGAAGACGCACTTGGTACTAAAGAGAGAGAGTCAGACATGGCGGGACAGAAGATCCGCATCCGACTTAAGTCGTATGACCACGAGGTCATTGACAGCTCGGCGCGCAAGATCGTCGACACGGTGACCCGTGCAGGCGCGACCGTCGTCGGTCCGGTGCCCCTTCCTACTGAGAAGAATGTGGTCGTCGTGATCCGCTCTCCTCACAAGTACAAGGACAGCCGCGAGCACTTCGAGAAGCGCACTCACAAGCGCTTGATCGACATCATTGACCCGACGCCGAAGGCTGTCGACTCGCTCATGCGTCTCGACCTGCCGGCCGACGTCAACATCGAGATCAAGCTGTAAGGATCACCATGGCTACTACTACGACCCGAAAGGGACTGCTGGGCAAGAAGCTCGGCATGACCCAGGTCTGGGATGCGAACAACAAGCTCATCCCCGTGACCGTCATCGAGATCACCCCCAACGTCGTCACCCAGGTGCGCACGCCAGAGGTCGACGGCTACGAGGCCGTGCAGATCGCCTACGGGCAGATCGACCCCCGCAAGTCGAACAAGCCGGCCACCGGCCACTTCGACAAGGCTGGCGTCACGCCTCGCCGCCACCTCACCGAGATCCGCACCGCTGACGCCTCCGAGTACACGCTCGGTCAGGAGCTCACGGTCGACATCTTCGAGGCAGGCCAGAAGGTCGACGTCGTCGGCACCAGCAAGGGCAAGGGCTTCGCCGGTGTCATGAAGCGCCACAACTTCAAGGGCGTTTCCGCTTCGCACGGTGCGCACCGCAACCACCGCAAGCCGGGTTCCATCGGCGCCTCGTCGACCCCCAGCCGTGTCTTCAAGGGCATGCGCATGGCCGGTCGTATGGGTGGCGAGCGCGTTACCGTCCAGAGCCTCACGGTTCAGGCGGTCGACGCCGAGAAGGGCCTGCTGCTCGTCAAGGGTGCCGTTCCCGGCGCTCGTGGCCGCATCGTTTTCGTTCGCAACGCAGTGAAGGGAGCCTGATCTCCATGGCTACCGCAATTGACGTCATCGACGTGAAGGGCAAGAAGGTCGGCTCGGTCGACCTTCCCGCCGAGACGTTCGATGTCCAGACCAACATCCCCCTGATCCACCAGGTCGTCGTCGCCCAGCGTGCAGCCGCACGCCAGGGCACGCACAAGACCAAGGGTCGTGGCGAGGTGTCCGGTGCTGGCCGCAAGCCGCACAAGCAGAAGGGCACGGGTCGCGCTCGTCAGGGCTCGATTCGTATGCCACAGCACCGTGGTGGTGGCATCGTCCACGGGCCCGTGCCGCGCGACTACGCGCAGCGCACGCCCAAGAAGATGATCGCTGCAGCCCTTCGCGGGGTTCTGTCCGACCGCGCTCGCGGCGAGCGCATCCACGTCGTCGATTCCCTCGCCCTGGGCGAGGTGCCCTCGACGAAGTCGGTCCTCGAGTTGTTCGCGAACATTGCGAACAGCCGGAACGTGCTCATCGTGCTCGAGCGAGATGATGTGGTCAGCCACAAGAGCGTTCGCAACATCCCGGGCGTTCACGTGCTGTCCCAGGACCAGCTCAATGCGTATGACGTGCTCGTGAGCGATGACATCGTCTTCACCAAGGGTGCCTTCGACGCGTTCGTTGCTCCCAAGGCCGAGAAGTCTGCCTCTGATACGGAAGCGAAGGTGAGCGCATGAGCGCCACGTACAAAGACCCCCGCGATGTCATCTTCGCGCCGGTCGTCTCTGAAAAGAGCTACAGCCTGATCGATCAGGGCAAGTACACGTTCGAGGTCGACCCCCGGTCGAACAAGACCGAGATCAAGCTTGCGATCGAGAAGATCTTCAACGTGCAGGTCGCATCGATCAACACGCTCAACAAGCAGGGCAAGACGCGCCGCACCAAGTTCGGCATCGGCAAGCGCAAGAACACCAAGCGCGCCATCGTGACGCTCAAGTCCGGTTCCATCGACATCTTCACGGCTGTCGGCTAGCCGGCGCTGATTAGACGCGTAGAGGAATAACTAATGGCAATTCGCAAGTACAAGCCCACGACCCCTGGTCGTCGCGGTTCTTCGGTCGCAGACTTCGCTGAGATCACTCGGTCGACGCCTGAGAAGTCGCTGCTCCGTCCGCTGCCCAAGACGGGTGGCCGCAACAACGCCGGACGCATCACGACGCGTCACATCGGTGGCGGTCACAAGCGCCAGTACCGCGTCATCGACTTCCGTCGCAATGACAAGGACGGCGTGAACGCCAAGGTCGCGCACATCGAGTACGACCCCAACCGCACGGCGCGCATCGCGCTGCTGCACTTCTTCGACGGCTCGAAGCGCTACATCATCGCGCCAGACAAGCTGAAGCAGGGCGACATCATCGAGTCGGGTGCAGGTGCCGACATCAAGCCGGGCAACAACCTCCCGCTCAAGAACATCCCAGTCGGTACGGTCATTCACGCCATCGAGCTCAAGCCAGGTGGCGGTGCAAAGATCGCCCGCTCGGCCGGTGCTTCGGTGCGTCTCGTCGCCAAGGATGGCCCCTACGCCCAGCTGCGTATGCCGTCAGGTGAGATCCGCAACGTCGACGCACGCTGCCGCGCCACGATCGGCGAGGTCGGCAACGCCGAGCAGTCGAACATCAACTGGGGCAAGGCCGGCCGTATGCGGTGGAAGGGCGTTCGCCCGACTGTCCGTGGTGTCGCTATGAACCCGGTCGACCACCCGCATGGTGGTGGTGAGGGCAAGACGTCCGGTGGACGTCACCCCGTCAGCCCGTGGGGCCAGTCTGAGGGTCGTACCCGTAAGGCAAAACGCGAGAGCGACAAGCTCATCGTTCGTCGCCGCAACGTCGGCAAGAAGCGCAAGTAGCCCAGGAAAAGGAATACAGGGTAGAAAATGCCACGCAGTCTTAAAAAGGGCCCCTTCGTCGATGAGCACCTGTTTCGCAAGGTCGCCGCACAGAACGAGGCCAGCTCCAAGAACGTGATCAAGACCTGGTCGCGCCGCTCGATGATCGTCCCAGCCATGCTGGGTCACACCATCGCGGTGCACGACGGTCGCAAGCACATCCCGGTGTTCGTCACCGAGACCATGGTTGGGCACAAGCTCGGTGAGTTTGCTCCCACCCGCACCTTCCGTGGACACGTGAAGGACGACAAGAAGGGTCGCCGCCGCTAATCGCGGTGGTGAAGGAGGTAGAGAAATGGTGGAGTCGATCGCCCGCGTGCGACACATCCGCGTGACCCCTATGAAAGCTCGTCGTGTCGTCAACATGATCCGCGGCAAGCAGGCTCATGAGGCCCTGGCCATCCTCAAGTTCGCGCCCCAGGGTGCGAGCGACCCCGTGTTCAAGCTGGTCGCCTCGGCGATCGCGAACGCACGGGTGAAGGCGGATGCCAGCAACAGCTTCCTCGACGAGCAGGACCTGTACATCAGCCAGGCCTACGTCGACGAGGGCACCACGCTCAAGCGGTTCCAGCCGCGTGCGCAGGGACGTGCGTTCCAGATCCTCAAGCGCACCAGCCACATCACTGTCGTGCTGGCCACGCCTGACGAGGTCGATGCGAAGAAGACGACTGCGAAGGCAGGGAAGAAGTAATGGGCCAGAAAGTCAATCCCTACGGGTTCCGTTTGGGAATCACCACCGACCACGTGTCGCGCTGGTTCTCTGACAGCACCAAGGCAGGCCAGCGCTACAGCGACTATGTGGCCGAGGACATCAAGATCCGCAACCTGCTCAAGACGTCGCTCGACCGCGCCGGCGTTGCGCGCATCGAGATCGAGCGCACCCGTGACCGTGTCCGCGTCGACATTCACACCGCCCGTCCGGGCATCGTGATCGGTCGTCGTGGCGCCGAGGCGGAGCGCATTCGCACTGACCTCGAGAAGCTCACGAAGAAGCAGATCCAGCTCAACATCCTCGAGGTGAAGAACCCCGAGGCCGAGGCACAACTCGTCGCCCAGGGCATCGCGGAGCAGCTCAGCGCTCGCGTGGCGTTCCGTCGCGCAATGCGCAAGGGACTCCAGGGTGCTCAGCGCACTGGCAGTGTCAAGGGTGTCCGTATCCAGGTGTCCGGCCGTCTCGGCGGCGCCGAGATGAGCCGTTCGGAGTTCTACCGTGAGGGTCGTGTGCCGCTGCACACGCTTCGCGCGAACATCGACTACGGCTTCTACGAGGCCAAGACCACCTTCGGCCGCATCGGCGTGAAGGTCTGGATCTACAAGGGCGACATCACCAACAAGGAGCTCGCTCGCGAGCAGGCGAACCAGAAGTCGTCGCGTCCGGACCGTCGTGACGATCGTCGCGATGACCGTCCGCGTCGCGGTGGCGCGCCGAGCTCGGCCCCCCGGGCTGAGGCCGCTCCAGTAGCAGCAGCAGGAGTTGAGGCATAACCATGTTGATCCCACGTAAGGTCAAGTTCCGCAAGCAGCACCACCCCAGCCGGAGTGGTCACGCCACCGGTGGCACCACGGTGACTTTTGGCGAGTTCGGCATCCAGGCGATCACGCCTGCTTATGTCACGAACCGTCAGATCGAGGCCGCTCGTATCGCCATGACGCGTCACATCAAGCGAGGCGGAAAGGTGTGGATCAATATCTACCCCGACCGCCCGCTGACCAAGAAGCCTGCCGAAACCCGCATGGGTTCCGGTAAGGGTTCGCCCGAGTGGTGGGTCGCCAACGTCAAGCCGGGCCGCGTGCTCTTCGAGGTCGCCGGCGTCGATGAGACCCTCGCTCGCGAAGCACTCACCCGTGCAATCCACAAGCTTCCATTGAAGGCGCGCATCATCAAGCGCGAGGAGGGCGACGCATAATGGCGATCGGTTCCAAGGAGCTCGCGACACCCGAGCTCGACACATTCGAAGACGAGCGACTCGTCGACGAACTCAAGAAGGCCAAAGAAGAGCTCTTCAACCTGCGGTTCCAGGCGGCCACCGGCCAGCTTGAGAGCCACGGACGCCTGCGCGCCGTCAAGCGCGACATCGCTCGTATCTACACGGTCATCCGTGAGCGCGAGCTGGGCATCCGTGCCACCCCCGCACCGGTTGAGGTTCCGGCGAAGGCTGAGAAGAAGACCAAGGCGAAGAAGGATGCTGCTGACGCGGCTCCTGAGGCCGACAAGACCGAGGAGGCCAAGTAATGGCGAAGGCAGAAGAGAAGGTCGCCGTCGAGCCCATCGTTCGCGGCTATCGCAAGACGCAGCGCGGCTACGTCGTCTCCGACAAGATGGACAAAACCATAGTCGTTGAGGTCGAAGACCGCGTAAAGCACCCGCTCTACGGCAAGGTCATCCGCCGCACCGAAAAGCGCAAGGTTCACGACGAGACCAACTCGGCGGGCATCGGCGACCTCGTCGTCATCAGCGAGACCCGTCCGTTGAGCGCAACAAAGCGTTGGCGCCTCGTAGAAATCCTCGAGAAGGCCAAGTAGGCCGCAGTCTCGGGTTCGAGACAACAGCCAACTTGCTTTGAAATTTAAAGGACACACAAATGCTTCAGCAGGAATCCAGGGTCAAGGTAGCCGATAACTCGGGCGCCAAGTCGCTGCTTACGATTCGCGTTCTCGGTGGCTCCGGCCGTCGCTACGCCGGTCTCGGCGATGTCATCGTCGCGACGGTGAAGGATGCGATCCCGGGCGGCAACGTGAAGAAGGGTGACGTCGTGAAGGCGGTCATCGTTCGCACCAAGAAGGAGACGCGCCGTTCAGACGGCTCGTACATCAAGTTTGACGAGAACGCAGCGGTCATCCTGAAGGCTGATGGGGACCCCCGTGGTACCCGCATCTTCGGCCCGGTCGGTCGTGAGCTTCGTGACAAGAAGTTCATGAAGATCGTCTCGCTGGCACCGGAGGTTATTTAGTCATGGCGAAGATCAAAAAGGGCGACCTGGTCCAGGTGATCACCGGTCGCACCCAGGCTCGCGGCGGAGACCGTGGCAAGCAGGGTCGTGTGCTCGAGGTACTCGTCGAGAAGAACCGCGTGGTTGTTGAGGGCGTGAACCTCGTCACGAAGCACGTTCGCGTCGGCCAGACGCAGCGCGGCACCAAGACTGGCGGCATCGAGACGCATGAGGCTCCGCTTCACATCTCGAACATTGCCCTGGTCGACCCAGAATCCAAGAAGCCGACTCGCGTCGGCCACCGCGTAGAGACCAACGCCGCAGGCAAGACCGTGCGCGTCCGCTACGCCAAAGCTTCAGGTAAGGACCTGTAATGACTGACACAGCAACCGTGACTGGCAAAATCCAGCCGCGCCTCAAGCTGAAGTACCGCAACGAGATCGCCGGGCAGCTCAAGGAGCAGTTCGGCTTCACCAACGTTCACCAGGTCCCAGGCTTGGTCAAGATCGTCGTGAACACCGGTGTCGGCGAGGCCGCACGTGACAGCAAGGTGATCGACGGTGCCGTTCGCGACCTCGTCGCCATCACGGGCCAGAAGCCGCAGGTGACAAACGCCCGCAAGTCGATCGCGCAGTTCAAGCTCCGCGAGGGTCAGGCCATCGGCGCGCACGTCACCCTTCGTGGCGACCGCGCGTGGGAGTTCCTCGACCGCCTGATCTCGCTCGCGCTTCCGCGTATCCGCGACTTCCGTGGGCTCAGCCCCAAGCAGTTCGACGGCAACGGCAACTACACCTTCGGTCTCAACGAGCAGTCGATGTTCCACGAGATCGACCAGGACAAGATCGACCGCGTTCGCGGCTTCGACATCACGATCGTCACGACCGCGAAGAACGACGACGAGGGCCGCGCGCTCCTCAAGTCGCTCGGCTTCCCGTTCAAGACCGACGACGCAAAGACCAAGTAACACCGATCGGCAGGGTCGGCATTCGCGCAACGGATGTCGAAACCGGCCGAGTTAAGGAATATGAACACATGACAATGACAGATCCGGTCGCAGACATGCTGACCAGACTGCGGAACGCCAATTCGGCGTTTCATGACACCGTGTCGATGCCGAGCAGCAAGCTCAAGACGCACCTCGCGGAGATCCTCCAGAAGGAGGGATACATCAGCGGCTGGAAGGTCGAGGATGCCCGCGTCGGCCAGACTCTGACGCTTGACCTGAAGTACGGCCCGAACCGTGAGCGCTCCATTGCGGGGCTTAAGCGCGTCTCCAAGCCAGGCCTCCGCGTCTACGCGAAGTCGACCGAGATCCCGCGCGTGCTCGGTGGGCTCGGCGTCGCCATCCTGTCGACCTCCTCTGGCCTCCTCACGGACCGCCAGGCGACAAAGAAGGGCGTGGGTGGGGAAGTCCTCGCCTACGTGTGGTAATCCCATGTCACGAATCGGACGTCTTCCCATCGACATCCCAGCTGGTGTCGACATCACGGTTGATGGCACTGCCGTCTCCGTCAAGGGCCCGAAGGGCGAGCTTTCGCTCGTCGTCGCACGCCCCATCGAGGTCAAGGTCGAAGAGGGCCAGGTCATTGTGACCCGTCCCGACGACGAGCGCGATTCGCGTTCGCTTCACGGTCTGACCCGCACGCTCATCGCCAACAACATTGTCGGCGTCACGCAGGGCTACACCAAGGGCCTTGAGATTGTCGGTACCGGGTACCGAGTGCAGCAGAAGGGTGCCTCGCTTGAGTTCGCCCTCGGCTTCTCGCACTCCGTCACCGTCGACCCGCCAGCGGGCATCACGTTCGCGGTCGAGGGCAACACCAAGCTGTCGGTGCAGGGCATCGACAAGCAGCAGGTCGGTGAGGTCGCCGCCAACATTCGCAAGATCCGCAAGCCGGAGCCTTATAAGGGCAAGGGCGTTCGCTACGCCGGCGAGGTAGTCCGCCGCAAGGCCGGAAAGAGTGGTAAGTAACATGGCTCTCGGAACACGAGGCAAGAGCAAGTCGGCCGCCAAGGGCCGCCGGCACGCACGTCTTCGCAAGAAGGTCGTTGGCACGGAGGCACGTCCACGTCTGGTCGTGACACGTTCGGCGCGTCACGTCTTCGTCCAGGTTGTCGATGACAGCCGGGGCCACACGGTCGCATCGGCGTCGACGATGGAATCTGACCTGCGCGGCTTCGACGGTGACAAGACCGCCAAGGCTCGCAAGGTCGGCGAGCTCGTCGCAGAGCGCGCCAAGCAGGCGGGTGTCGCCGATGTCGTATTTGACCGTGGTGGCAACCGTTACGCGGGTCGCGTCGCGGCCATCGCCGAGGGAGCTCGAGAGGGTGGTTTGAACCTGTGAGCGAAGAAACAACAAACAAGGAGCAGGCTGTGGCTGAAGTAGTAGCCGACGTGCCGGTGGAGACTGCCGCATCGACGGAGTCCACCCGGAACGAGCCCCGTGAAGCCCGTCGTGGCGGTCGCGAGCGCAACCCCAACCAGCAGCGTGGCAGCCGTGACTCCGACAAGAGCCAGTTCCTGGAGCGTGTCGTCACGATCAACCGCGTCTCGAAGGTCGTCAAGGGTGGTCGTCGCTTTAGCTTCACCGCTCTCGTCGTCGTCGGAGACGGCAACGGTCTGGTCGGTGTTGGCTACGGCAAGGCACGCGAGGTTCCGACCGCGATCTCGAAGGGCGTCGAGGAGGCGAAGAAGAACTTCTTCCGCGTCCCCCGCGTCGGCAACACCATCCCGCACCCCGTGCAGGGTGAGGCTGCCGCCGGCGTAGTCCTTCTTCGTCCGGCTGCCGCCGGTACCGGTGTTATCGCCGGTGGCCCGGTTCGCGCCGTGCTCGAGTGTGCAGGCATCCACGATGTCCTCAGCAAGTCGCTCGGTTCGTCGAACACGATCAACATCGTGCACGCGACCGTCACTGCGCTGAAGGAGCTCGAGGAGCCGAGCGCCGTCGCCGCGCGTCGTGGTCTCGCGATCGAGGACGTCGTCCCCGAGCAGATCCTCCGCATCCAGGCAGCTACGGCGAAGGCCGCAGCGACAGCAAAGGCAGGTGCCTGATGGCTCGCCTCAAGGTAACCCAAATCAAGTCCAAAATTAGCGAGAAGCAGGACCAGCGCGACACCCTTCGCAGCCTTGGCCTCAAGCGGATCAACGACTCAGTCGTCCGCGAGGACAACGCGCAGAACCGCGGCTATGTCCGCAAGGTCGCTCACCTGGTGAAGGTCGAGGAGATTGACTAATGGCTGAAGAGAAAAAGTCGACCGCGAAGGCGGAATCGACGAAAGCTCCGGCTGCCGCCAAGAAGGCTCCGGCGAAGGCCGCTGCTGACAAGGCGCCAGCGAAGAAGGCTCCGGCGAAGGCCGCTGCCGACAAGGCTCCGGCCACGAAGGCCGCAGACAAGGCTCCGGCGAAGGCTGCTGCTGACAAGGCGCCTGCGAAGAAGGCTCCGGCGAAGGCCGCTGCCGACAAGGCTCCGGCCAAGAAGGCTGCTGACAAGGCTCCTGCGAAGGCATCGAGCGCGTCGACCGCGAAATCCGACGAGACGGCCGCTTCGACGCCCGCCAAGAAGGCTCCGGCGAAGAAGGCTGCTCCTGCCGAGGAGGCTCGTGCGCAGGTGCTCAAGATGCACCACCTGCGTCCAGCCCCGGGCTCGAAGAAGGCCAAGACCCGCGTTGGTCGTGGTGAAGGCTCCAAGGGCAAGACGGCCGGTCGTGGAACCAAGGGCACCAAGGCCCGCTACCAGGTGCGCGTTGGCCTTGAGGGTGGCAACCTGAACAGCATCATGCGTGCACCGAAGCTGCGCGGGTTCAAGAACCCGTTCCGCGTCGAGTACCAGGTTGTGAACCTTGAGAAGCTCGCCGAGCTCTACCCCAAGGGTGGAGATGTCACGGTGAGCGACCTCGTCGCCAAGGGCGCGGTTCGCAAGAACGAGAAGGTCAAGGTTCTCGGACAGGGTGACATTGCGGTTAAGCTGAACGTTGCAGTGGACAAAGTCTCCGGCTCAGCTGAGTCGAAGATCGTCGCAGCCGGCGGCTCCGTCAAATAGTCGTTTTGGGTGGCCCCTGCATGGGGCCCCCCGACCGGCTCCCCTAAGCACAACCTGGAGGCTTCGTGTTCAGAGCTATCGCGCGCATCTTTCGCACGCCCGACCTGCGGCGGAAGATCGGCTTCACGCTCGGAATCGTTGCGCTCTTTCGGCTGGGATCATTCATTCCCGCGCCGTTCGTCGACTACGCGAACGTGCAGAGCTGCATCGCGGCCGACAATAGCGCGACCGGCCTCTATGAGCTCGTCAACCTCTTCAGCGGTGGCGCCCTCCTGCAGCTCTCAGTCTTCGCGCTCGGCATCATGCCGTACATCACGGCGTCGATCATCGTGCAGCTGCTCCGCGTGGTCATCCCGCACTTCGACACTCTCCACAAGGAGGGACAGACGGGTCAGTCGAAGCTGACGCAGTACACGCGATACCTCACAATCGCGCTTGGCGTGCTGCAGTCGACCACCCTCATCACGGTCGCCCGCAGCGGAACGCTCTTCGGCTCCTCCGCAGCTGAGTGTTCGTCGCTCATCACGAATGAGGCCTGGTACGCCATCCTGCTCATGATCATCACCATGACGGCCGGCACCGGTCTCATCATGTGGATGGGTGAGCTCATCACTGAGCGGGGCATCGGCAACGGGATGTCGCTGCTGATCTTCATCTCCATCGCCGCCACCTTCCCGTCCGCGCTCTGGAGCATCGCAGTTGCCCGCAGCTTCGAGACGTTCCTTATGGTGATCGCGGTCGGCATCCTCATCATGGGTGCCGTCGTCTTCGTCGAGCAGTCGCAGCGACGGGTTCCGGTGCAGTATGCCAAGCGTATGGTCGGTCGGCGCACCTATGGCGGCAACAACACCTATATCCCGATCAAGGTGAACATGGCCGGTGTCATCCCTGTCATCTTCGCCTCATCGCTGCTCTATCTTCCCGCCCTCATCGCGCAGTTCAATCAGCCGGCGAACGGCGACCTTGCCGAGCCTTGGGTGCAGTGGGTGCAAGACAACCTGACCTCGGGTGACAACCCGTTGTACATGGCGATCTATTTCTTCCTCATCATCGGGTTCACCTACTTCTACGTCGCGATCACCTTCAACCCTGAAGAGGTCGCCGACAACATGAAGAAATACGGCGGCTTCATCCCCGGGATCCGGGCCGGTCGCCCCACTGCCGAGTACCTCGACTACGTGCTCACCAGGGTCACCCTCCCCGGTTCGCTCTACCTCGGCCTCGTCGCACTCATCCCGCTCATCGCGCTCGCAACCGTCGGCGCCAACCAGGACTTCCCGTTCGGTGGCGCCAGCATTCTGATCATCGTCGGCGTCGGTCTTGAGACCGTCAAGCAGATCGACTCGCAGTTGCAGCAGCGGCACTACGAAGGACTTCTCCGATGACCCGCATGCTGATCGTCGGCCCCCCGGGCGCCGGCAAGGGCACCCAGGCCGCTCGTCTCACGGGAGGCTTCGGCATCCCGGCAATCTCGACCGGCGACATCTTCCGCGACAACATCGCGCGCGAGACGCCCCTCGGCGTCGAGGTGAAGGCGATTGTCGACTCGGGCGATTACGTGCCCGATTCGCTGACGAACGCCCTCATCGCGAGTCGAATTGAAGAAGACGACGCCCGCGAAGGATTCTTGCTCGACGGCTACCCGCGCACGCTCGACCAGGTGGCCTACCTCGATGAGCTTCTCAGCGGCAAGGGCACGTCGCTTGACGCTGTCATCCAGCTCGTCGCAGATCAAGATGAGGTTGTCGCTCGTCTCCGCAAGCGTGCCATCGAGCAGGGCCGGGTCGACGACTCTGAAGACGCGATCCGGCACCGTCAGGAGGTCTACGCTCGCGAGACGCGTCCCCTCATCGATGTGTACAACCAGCGCGGTCTTCTTGTCGAGGTTGACGGTCTCGGCGACATGGATGAGATCACCGAGCGCATCTTCGCCGGGCTCGCGGCCCGCGACATCCGTCCCGTCACCGTCCAGTAGTTTCGTGCGCAAGGGCATCTACAAGAGCGCTGCCGATCTGCGGGGAATGCTCGCCCCAGGTGTGCTCACAGCGAAGGCGCTCGACGCAGTGTTTGACCGGATCGCTCCCGGTGTGACCACGTTGGAGCTCGACGCGATCGCGGAGGGTGTCATTCGCGCCGGCGGTGGCGAGCCCAATTTCGCTCTCGTCCCCGGCTATCGGCACACGATTTGTGCATCGGTGAACGACGAGGTCGTCCACGGCATCCCGGGCGACCGCGTGCTGGCGGCGGGCGACATCGTGTCGATCGACTGCGGTGCCCTGCTCGGTGGCTGGAACGGCGACTCCGCGCGAAGCGTCGTTATCCCCGATGCGACGCGCCCTGAGATCGTCGCCGAACGACAGCGCCTTTCGGATGTCACGGAGCAGTCGCTGTGGCATGGAATCGCGAGGCTCGCCACCGCGAAACACCTCAACGAGGTTGGCGAAGCGATCGAAGACCACATTGATGCGCAGGGTCAGTACGGCATTCTCGAGGACTATGTCGGCCACGGCATCGGCCGCGCAATGCATGAGGCGCCAACCGTGTTCAATTACCGGGTTCGCGATCGCGGACCCGCAGTGAAGCCCGGACTCTGCGTGGCCATCGAACCGATGGTGACCCTCGGGGGGATCGACACCTTCACCCGCGAAGACGAGTGGACTATCGCGACCGCCGACGGCACCGCGGCAGCGCACTGGGAGCACTCCGTCGTGGTGCATTCACAAGGCATCTGGGTGACGACGGCACATGACGGCGGAGCGGCTGCGCTCGCGCCACTCGGCGTAACGCCGGTCGCAATTCCGTAGTGGAGTCTCTTCGGCGTGGCGCCGTTCAAAGAACCCGGCGCCGAAGTATAGCGTCGGCTTGGCGAAATGCGCGGAAATAACCTAAGATAGACCCTTGGTGTCTGTTGGCCGCTCCTGTGCGCTGACGCGTTGTGTTTCACACGACTTCTGGCACCACAATCCGCATGACCAGCAATCAATACTTTTAGCGACGAAGAGGCTATGGCCAAAAAAGACGGTGTCATCGAAATCGAGGGCGCAGTAGTCGAAGCTCTGCCCAACGCAATGTTCCGCGTTGAGCTGACCAACGGCCACAAAGTACTTGCCCACATCTCGGGCAAGATGCGTCAGCACTACATCCGCATCCTCCCTGAGGACCGTGTGATTGTAGAGCTGAGCCCCTATGACCTGACCCGCGGTCGGATCGTCTACCGCTACAAGTAAGCACTGCTGGAAAGTAACGGCCCGCGGCATCCCGAGGGTACGAAGACAGCGAGATCCAAGGAATCACAATGAAGGTCAACCCCAGCGTTAAGCCGATCTGCGATCACTGCAAGGTCATCCGCCGCCACGGCAACGTGATGGTCATCTGCAAGTCCAACCCGCGCCACAAGCAGCGCCAGGGCTAAGCCAAGTCCAGCGCCACCCACAACTGAATACATAACGAGCAGCACCAGATCCCGCAGCGCGGGGGACACCACCGGTTGGAGGCCGGTGCACCGGTACTGCTCCAGACCTCCACTCACTACACAGGAGAAGCCACAATGGCTCGTCTAGCAGGCGTCGACATTCCGCGTGATAAGCGCGTTGAAGTCGCACTTACCTACATCTACGGTGTCGGCCGTACCAAGTCGCTCGAAGCGCTCACGGCAACCGGCATCGATGTCAACATCCGCGTCAAGGACCTCACCGACGACCAGCTCATTGCGCTGCGTGACTTCATCGAGGGCAACTACAAGGTGGAGGGTGACCTCCGCCGCGAGGTCGCAGCCGACATCCGCCGCAAGGTCGAGATCGGCAGCTACCAGGGCATCCGTCACCGTCGTGGCCTTCCCGTCCACGGTCAGCGCACGAAGACGAACGCTCGCACCCGCAAGGGCCCGAAGCGCACCGTCGCCGGCAAGAAGAAGGCACGATAGCGGCCGCTCGGCACGCATCGCCATCAAGGTTTTAGGAGAAGACATTGGCAACACCGAAATCGGCCGCTCGCAAGCCGCGCCGCAAGGAGAAGAAGAACGTCGCCGTGGGTCAGGCCCACATCAAGTCGACGTTCAACAACACGATCGTGACGATCACCGACCCGACCGGAGCTGTGCTCAGCTGGTCGTCGTCCGGTGTCGTCGGCTTCAAGGGTTCGCGCAAGTCGACGCCGTACGCCGCACAGATGTCGGCAGAATCTGCTGCGCGTCAGGCGCAGGAGCACGGCGTCAAGAAGGTCGACGTCTTCGTCAGGGGCCCCGGCTCAGGTCGTGAGACTGCGATCCGCTCGCTTCAGGCCGCTGGCCTCGAGGTTGGCAGCATCAATGATGTGACGCCGCAGGCGCACAACGGATGCCGCCCACCCAAGCGTCGCCGCGTCTAACGCTTTTTGCTGGTTGAGTAGGCCGCCCGCGGCCGTAGTGACACCTCACTTGGGTTGCACTCGGGCCTGACGGGCCCTACTCAACCGGCGCACATCCACAATTTCACAAGCTTCACCGGCGGGCCAGCCACCCGTCCGAAACGCCTCAGTGTCAAATAGCGGACACTTTGCCGAAAGGAATACACGTGCTCATTGCACAGCGTCCCACTCTTTCCGAAGAGAACATCTCCGAGTTCCGTTCACGCTTCGTGATCGAGCCGCTTGAGCCCGGCTTCGGCTACACCCTTGGAAACTCCCTCCGTCGTACCCTCCTTTCGTCGATCCCCGGTGCTGCCGTCACGAGCATCCGCATTGACGGCGTGCTGCACGAGTTCAGCACCGTTGCGGGTGTGAAGGAGGATGTCACCGAGATCATCCTGAACATCAAGCAGCTCGTTGTTTCGAGCGAGCACGACGAGCCGATCACGGCGTACCTGCGCAAGCAGGGTTCCGGCCAGGTCACTGCGGCCGACATTTCGGCTCCTGCCGGTGTTGAGATCCACAACCCTGAGCTGCTCATTGCGACGCTCAACGACAAGGCGAAGTTCGAGCTTGAGCTCACGGTCGAGCGTGGCCGTGGCTACGTTTCTGCGACGCAGAACCGCAATGAGTTCAGCGAAGCCGGTCAGATTCCGATCGACTCGATCTACTCGCCCGTGCTCAAGGTGACCTACCGCGTCGAGGCGACTCGTGCCGGTGAGCGCACCGACTTCGACCGCCTCGTCGTCGATGTCGAGACGAAGCCTGCCATCACGCCGCGCGACGCCATCGCGTCTGCGGGTCGCACCCTCACCGAGCTCTTCGGCCTCGCCCGCGAGCTCAACTCGGCAGCCGAGGGTATTGAGATTGGCCCGGCTCCTGTCGATGCCGTGCTTTCGACCGAGCTCAGCATGCCGATCGAAGACCTCGATCTCTCCGTGCGCAGCTACAACTGCCTCAAGCGCGAGGGCATCAACAACGTGAGCGAACTGGTCGCCCTCTCGGAGACCCAGCTCATGAACATCCGCAACTTCGGTCAGAAGTCGGTGGATGAGGTCAAGGACAAGCTCGTCGAGATGGGCCTGTCGCTGAAGGATGCGGTTCCCGGATTTGACGGCGCCCACTTCTACAGCGGCTACGACGAGGCCGAGGGCAGCAACTAGCTGCTCCGGCCCACCGGTCGCCCCCTGACACCCCTTTTGATTACTGGAGATCTAGAAAATGCCTAAGCCCACCAAGGGTCCTCGCCTCGGAGGCGGCCCCGCCCACGAGCGACTCATGCTCGCCAACCTCGCGGCGGCGCTGTTCACCCACAAGAGCATCAAGACGACTGAGCTGAAGGCCAAGCGCCTGCGTCCGGTCGCTGAGCGTCTCATCACGTTTGCGAAGCGCGGTGACCTGCACTCGCGTCGTCGCGTGATGGGGATCATCGGCGACAAGAGCGTCGTCCACGAACTCTTCACCGAGATCGCGCCGCTCGTCGCCGAGCGCCAGGGTGGCTACACCCGCATCACGAAGCTCGGCTTCCGCAAGGGTGACAACGCGTCGATGGTGCAGATCGAGCTCGTGCTCGAGCCCGTGAACGCCAAGCCGAACGCGAAGGCCGACAAGCCCGCCAAGGCTGCCAAGGTCGAGGAGCCCGCTGACGCGCCCGCTGAGGACAACGAAGATGCTTCGGTCGAGACCGAAGCGACCGAAACCCCCGTCGAGGAGACCGCGGCGCCCGCCGATGCCGCTTCGGTTGAGGCGTCGAATGCTGCAGCCACCGCTGCCGATGAGGGTGCGAATCCTCCGGCCGGTCAGCAGACCTCTGGCAACCGCTAGTTGTAGTTCCCCGTGAGGTTGTGAACGCGGTCTGAGGGTCGGGCTCCGCCGATGCCGGTGTGGGGTCTGTGGTGATTGTAGTGATGGAGCCAGGCCTGATAGGTGTCGGCTCGTGATTCGTCGCTG
>NZ_JBUEQS010000002.1:309822-695454 GCF_054969005.1 Homoserinimonas flava | reverse complement strand
CGGCTCGATCCACGACCTCACACCCGTCGAGTTGGAGCACATCGACTACGCTCTGATCGAACCCCTCGAACGAACGGGTTGACACCAGCAATACGCTCTCCAGACATGCCGGGGCGATTCAGAGCGCTGCTGGCCTTGGCTGCCGGAGCCGGGCTGACCGCGCAACAGATCATGGACGCGCAGGTCAGCGACATCGAGCTCACCGACGGTCGCGCGTTCGTGACCCTTCGCGAACCCATCGAACGTCGAGTACCTGTGCGCGCATCGTGGGTGCAGCCTCTGAGCCAGGCGATCGGCGGTCGAACCGCAGGTGACCTCTTCCACGCCTATCGACTAGACGAGTATCCGCCCCACCAGTTGCAGCAGTTCCTCACCAAGAATCGAGGAGAACTACGACCATCTGTTGCTCGACTGCGCTCAGGGTGGATCGTCTCCCTCATCAACGCGAACCTGCCCATCGACGTGCTTCTGGAGGTCACCGGATTCACGACACCAGCCAGCCTCTCCCCCTACCTTCGCCATACCCAAGCCCATAGCGCCACCGACTGGCTCGCCCCCATCACCGGCGAGGTCAACGCATGATGGCCACAATCGACGACCACGAGGACGAGCGCTTCGGCGGGTTCACCGAGGTCGAAGTCGACCAGCGCGGTCGACTAGAAACAGAGATCAGCCACGCCGATGTCGTTCGCGCCGCGACCAGGATCATGAAGTCCGGTGTCCTGACGCTGCTTGAAGATTGGGATCAGATTGACAATCCGGTGCCCGGACGGGGCGGGCGTCCAACCGAGATCCCCCGCGGCGCGATCCTGGTCGGGATGCTTCTCCTGGCTTCGGAGAAGAACTCCCTGTGGATCCGCAATCTCAACCGCGTTCTCTACCGCCGCCTCACTCAAGAGTCGCGCGACTACCTCGGACTTCCCACTCCGGTCGCATCATTCGGCATTGCTTCACGCGAAGAGAAACGATGGGAGAAAAACGTTGGCAACTCATTCCACCGAATCCTGCGACTCATGGACCCCTACCCGATGAAGCGATACGTGAACCTCGCCTACGGCCAAATCAGAGACGTTCTGGCCGCCCACGACAAGCACCGCGAACATATCGCGCGAGCACGCCTCAACGAGTTCACCAACGCCCTGCTGCACATGACCTACCGCGAGCAGCCACGTCACACACGCAGGGTCAGCAACCAGCTCGACATCTCCTTCGACCAGACCGTCATTCGCTCCGCAAGCCTGGCCAAGCAGTACGCACCAAAGCGCTTGGAGGCGCTGATCGCCGCGGAGGTCGCGGCAATTGCTAGCGGTGACCTCGACGAAATCCAGCGACTCTCGAAAACCAGCACTGTCGACCCGTTCGCCGGATTCCACGCCAAGAGTGAAGACAACCGCTCTGACCTCACTCCCGGCAGCAGAGACGCCACGTCCCCCGTGAAGCGCGGCGGTAAGGACACGGAGTACACCTGGGGATGGGAGGTGAACATCGCTGTCCGGGTGGACTCGGAGGCGCCCGGAGCCAGGCGGTTTCCGCAGCTCGCCGTGGCGGCCACCCTCAGCATGCCTAACGTCGGTGTCTCCGAAGAAGCCGTCGAACTCATGCGCATAGCCGGACAGATCGGACTCACTCCAGGTCTCGCCGACGCCGACAAACAGTACTGGGCCAACGCGCTACCGTCCCGGCTGCACCTTCCCGCACGGGCGTTGGGCTGGACCCCGTCAACCGAATACAGAATCGACCGGCTCGGCCCTCAGGGGAAGCACGGCGAGCTCGGGACGAAGGACGGCGTCATATTCATCGAAGGTCTTCGCTTGTGCCCCGGCACGCCGAAGGCGCTGCAGATGGCCTCGGTTGACCATGAGAAGAAGCAGAATGGCGTCGATGACGAGGTCTATAAGGTCCGAATCGAGAATCGGCGCGCGTTCCAGGTTCGGGCGAAAGAGCGTCCCGATGCCAAGGGGCGCCAACCCGTCAGTTGCCCCGCCCGGAGCAACAGCCCGACCGTCAGCTGCCCAATCTTCGAACTCCTCATGGAACGTGAGGGTAAGACTCTTCCTGCGGTCGCTGAGAAGGAGCGCATTCGCGTTGACGAGGCGGATGCTCCTGACATGAATTTCCTTCCCAAGATCTGCCGCCAGCACTCCGTGACACTGCAGCAGGAGGACGACATTCGAACCAGCCAAGGTTTCCAGTACAAGAGTGACGAGTGGAATGAGTTCCACAAGCACGCTCGGAACAGCATCGAAGGGCTCAACGGCAACAGCAAGGATGACGGCCAGGAGAGCATCGATAGTCCCTCGCGGCGTCGGGTCCGCGGATTCGCAGCAGCTGGGTTCTTCATGGCGTTCCTGCTCACCGTCTACAACCTGCGCGCCATTGCCACCTTCCTGAAAGAAGAAGCCGTCGCAGCGCTGAAGGACCAACCGAGCGAGCCCGGCGAGAAGAAGTGGCGCCGCCGCGACCGCGTGAGCATCAACCGGTACACAGGAACACTCCCGAGCGATCCCATCATCCTGCTCTACCACCAAGGCGCATTAGCGTCTCCACTCAGAACCTAGGCACCCCCGCCCCGAGTTCCCGCACCATACGCCGCATACAGATCGATACAACGCGCCCGGAAACGGGCGCGTTTCGTGGTTTAACCCTCCGGGGCGCCGAAAATCATCAAAGCGGCGAAATCAGACAGTATGAGTCGCTCCGCAAACGACGAAATCCCTCCCGGCATCTGCCAAAAGGGATCTCACTCTGAGTATTTGGGACGGTTTTTGGTTCGACCCTTTTGTCGGGCTGACAGGATTTGAACCTGCGACCCCTTGACCCCCAGTCAAGTGCGCTACCAAGCTGCGCCACAGCCCGTGGCTTGTCGCCATCGACCCTGTGTGGGGTGCGTTGGCAACCGAGATAGCTTATCGCGTTTCGCCGCAGCATCCGCACATCTGACGGAGCCCGGAACCGTGACGCGACCCCGCGGCTCGAGCGCACCGACGGTGTGCGCGGATGGCGGCAAAACAGTGGGGCACGAATACCTACCATTCCGAAGCAAGCTTGTACCCCGTTTCATGGTGAGACAGGCTAGTCTGCTCCCCCGGACTGGGGGACAACGTACCCCCTTTTCCGGCGGTCTGCGTGGTTCACTTGGGCAACGGCATCACCCGGAGGGACGCAACGATGTCAATGACGATTTTTACCCCGCACAGCGCACCGTCCAGCGAGCAGCGCAAGCGCAGTGATGCGCGCGTCACAGAACCCTCCATCGTTACCCGCACGGGTGGGAGGTGATCAGATGTCCGAACTCCGCAACGCCCAGCCCGCACCGCAGCAGGATGCCAGCGCCCCAGACGCGCGTGCGTACATCATCGACGCGGCCGCGACCGTCTTCGCCACCCGCGGCTATCACGGCACCACCCTCGACGAGATATTCGCCGCAGCGCGCGTCGACCGGACCACCTTCGATGCACTCTTCGCCGACAAGTACGAGCTCTTTCGCGAGGTTGCACTCCGCACGACGTTCGCGCTCCTTCGCGCCACCGACGGCATCGAAACCAACGACCCACGCCAGGCTCGCGCCATCCTCACCCGCGTCATCGACCAGTCCGTCGCGGTCACGATTGCCACACGCTCCACAGGGGGCTTCTACCGCTCCGAATACCGCTACCTCACGAGGCCAGATGCGCAGATGTTGAGCGAGCAGATCGGCGAATTGCGCCGCCGCTTCCGTCAACCCTTGATGCTCCACCGCCCGCAGCTCAGCGAAGCCGACGCCAACCTGCTCGCCGCGGCCGCGCAGAGCATCATCGCGAGCATCACCATCCACGAGACAAGCATGCCGGCGCCAAAACTCCAGACGCTGCTCAGCGTCACCGCGCTGCGCCTCCTCGACAGCGAACCGGCCGCGTGTGACCCGTTCGGCTGGGTGGCAACCCACCCGGAATGGCAGAGCGACACGAGTGAGGCCGGTCGCATCCTCGCGGCCGCCGTCGACCTCTTCTACGAACGGGGTTTCTCCACCGTCACCTTCGACGACATCGCGGCGAGCGCCGGTGTCACGCACGACACCATCCGGCGCCACTACGTCAACACGTCAGACCTGCTGAGCACTGCGTGCCGACGCGGCTACGAATCACTCGAGCTCGACACCACACGCGCCATCGCCTCGACCGAGTCACCCCGCGACCGCCTCGGTGCCCTCAACTGCGCCTACGTGCGCCACTACTTCGCCGACTACAAAGTCATGTCGATTTACCTTGCCGATGCCCGCAACCTCGACGACCAGAATCGGCCATCGATGCTGGCGATGCAAGACGACTCCGTGCGCCTCTGGACGAGCGTCATCATGGATGCTCGCCCAGAGCTTTCAGTCACTGAATCTACGTTCCTGGCCTTCGCGGCCCTCAGCCTGGTGAGCGACCTCGGCAGGCTTCTGCGTTGGGTCGACGACGACACGGTCAAAGCAAAGATCGAGAAGTGCACAAGCACGGTCATGGTGTTGGCACGATGAGCGCCATAACCCGCGACCGCACCCTCGATGCCACCATGCCTGCACCCGGAGGCTCCGGAGAGTTCCCCGACAGCTACGAGCGCTTCTCGACCGGCCTGCTCCGCGCCGTCGAAACACTGAAGACCGCGACAGACCACCTCACTTCCCTGCCAAGCGATGCCCGGCAGGCCAGGGCCCAACTCACCGCCATCGTCGAAGCGACCGCACAGGCGACCATCGACCGCGGGAATGTGAGCGGCTTCCACCGGTCACAGGTTCGATACCTCACCGCCGCCGACCGCGACCGTCACCGCGTCATTGTCGACGAAATCCAAGAACGTATCTACCGACCACTCTCCATCATGCGGCCTGAACTCAGCCGCGACGACGCATTGCTCCTCGCTGGTGCGGCACACAGCACCATTGCGAGCATCACGCTGCACCCGACAACCCTGCCTGAGCCGAAAATGCTCACCCTGCTCACCGTCACCGCACTCCGCATCCTCGACAGCAGGATCGGCAGGCCAGACGACCTCGAGGTGGATTACGCGTCCGTCGCGCTCCCCTGGCTCAACAACCCGACCCCGCAACACCGGGCCATCGCGAAGGCTATGCACCTCTTCGCTACGCGCGGATACGCCGCAGTGGCGATCGAAGATATCGCTGCGGCGTCCGACGTGCCGGTCGAGACCATCACGCGCGACGTGGGCTCAAAGTACGACCTCATGCATGCAGGCTGCGTCATCGGCTACTCGTATCTGCGGGCCACCAACGCCGCAATGCTTGCACTGCCGGGCGGGCCGCGCCGGGTGCTCTCGGGGCTGTGTGGCTCGTATGTGCACCACTCCTTCAGGGACCCCAACAGCATCACGGTGTTCGTCAGCGAAGCGCGCGACATCCCCGGAGCGTGGCGCGACGACATCTTCGACCTGCAGCGCGAGTTCTTGGACATCTGGACTCGCGCCCTCTGCGAAGCCCGAGCGGAGCTCACCCAGCCTGAGGCAGCCTTCTTGGCCTTCGCGGCCCTCGGCATCGTCAACGACCTCGGTGGCGCAATCGGCTGGCACGACAGCATCACCATCAGGGCCAAAATCACCCGCGTGCTCATGGTGGCGATGGCCTCCACCGGCCACTAAGCCTCGGCGCGCAAGCCGACAGCACGCACGCCGACAGACGACAAGCTCAGAGGCGGGCCCGCAAGGTTGGCCACGCGTCCGCGAAATACGGATGCAGCGGCAACGCATCGACGGCCTCGAGAGCAACCCAGCGAAGGTCGAGGCTCTCCGGGTCTGCGATGCGCGGCTCGAAGGCTCTCGTCACTGTGACGACAACCGTCGTGTACGACCAAAACCCCAGGTCGAGCACGCTTTCGAACAGCGGGTGGAGCGCGTCGCCCGGCACGGCGGCCTCCTCTGCGGCCTCACGGACTGCGGNGAAGGCTCTCGTCACTGTGACGACAACCGTCGTGTACGACCAAAACCCCAGGTCGAGCACGCTTTCGAACAGCGGGTGGAGCGCGTCGCCCGGCACGGCGGCCTCCTCTGCGGCCTCACGGACTGCGGCGTCGTAGGCGGATTCGCCGTCGTGTCGTGCACCACCCGGCAGCCCCCAGGTGCCACCGAAGTGGCTCCAGCCGGCGCGGTGCTGCAGCAGCACCCCGCGGGCGGGGTCGTGGGCGAGGAGCCCTGCGGCGCCGAAGACACCCCAAAACCGGCTGCCGTCGACGCCTTCGACCCAGCCGTCGCCCGAAGCGCGTGGTCGAAATGGGGGCGTGTGTGTCACCCCTCCACTCTCTCATGCGCGGGCGTGGTGGTTCGGCGTGTTCAGCCGTGTGACGTCAATTGCGCGGCGAGCAGCCGGAGGGCCTCGACCCGTCCAGGTGACGTGTTGTGCGCGTCATCGTCGTGCGCCGACATTCCGGGCACGAGCATGACCTCGTCGACGCCGATCTCCGTCGCCAGCTTCTGGATGCGAGCTGCCGCCGCCACGGGCTCGTCAATGACCCATCGCCCCAGCATCTGGTCGACGAGCTGTTGTTGTGCGGGAGCGAGGGTGATCGCTGCCGCCTCCTCGATGGTGGCGAGCGGGCCGAGCGGCTGCCCGCTGCGCAGCCGTGCCATCTGCTGGAGCGATGGCAGCGCGGCAGCGCTGGCCTCGGCGGCGGTCTGCGCGACCGAGACGTTGAGCGTGAGGAACGTCGTGGGGGTCGCAGCGCCCTCCCCTGGGGTGAAGCCGCTGCGGTACAGCTCGACGATGCGCTTCGTTCCTTCGCCGGAGAAGTGATGCGCAAACACGTACGGCAGCCCGAGCTTCGCCGCGAGCCGCGCCGAATAGTCGCTCGATCCGAGCAGCCAGGTGCTCGGCACGCTCGCCGCCTTCGGGGTCGCACTGAGGGCGTAGTTGCGGCCTCCGGGCAGCTGCAGGTTCGCGCCATCCGCATCGAGCAGCACCTGGATTTCCCCCACGTTGCGCTCGAACTCATCGACGTTGCTGGTGGTGCCGCTCGATCGCAAGAACGAGGTGATGACGGGGTCGCTCCCTGGCGCGCGGCCAAGGCCGAGGTCGATGCGCCCAGGGAACGCGGCCTCGAGAATCGCGAACTGCTCTGCCACGACAAGCGGGGAATGGTTCGGCAGCATGACGCCGCCGGAGCCGACCCTGATGCGCGACGTGTTCGCCGCAAGGATGCCCATGAGCACCGCGGGGTTCGTCGATGCGACGGCCGGCATGTTGTGGTGCTCGGCAACCCAGAATCGCTCGAAGCCGAGCTCATCGGCGACGCGAGCGAGCGTGATCGACGCTGCGATCGCATCCGCCGAGCTCTGCCCGCTTCGCACCGGAATCAGGTCAAGCACAGAGAGGCGAAGCGGATGCTGCGGCATGGTGTCAGTCAACGAGGTCATCCTTCTCGACAACCGTCGAGGGCCGCAACCTATTCCGTCAGGCGGCGGAGCTCGCGTGTGGCGAGCACGAGGCGGGTGACGAGTTCGCGACTTGCCGTCGGGCGCTGGATCTGCCCAAAGGTGCCCGAGATGTAGAGCCCGTCTGCTGGCGACAGGTATAGCACCGATCCGGTCGAGCTTGGGTGGCCGAGCAGCTCGACCGGGCGCGGGCCGGCCTGGAGCGTCGGCACGCGGTGACGGATGAGCCCGATGCCGGCGGAGCTGGTGACGGTGAGGCGGCGCCACTCGCGCGTCATGAGTTCGACTGCGTCGCGGTCGAAGAGCGCCCCGTCGAAGAGGGCGCGGAGAAACACGATGCCGTCTTCTGCCGTCGAGACGATTCCGCCCTGCGCTCGCACTGACGCCATGGTGAGCGGCAGGCGCACCGCTCGGGTGCCGTGGAGCAGGGGCGCGACGCCGTCGTAGCGATCGAGGTCGTTGAGGGAGAACGGCCAAGTGGCGGTGAGTCCGAGCGGGCCGGTGATGCGTTCCACGACCGCGGCCTCCCAGGGCATGGATGTGACGGCATCGATGATGTGGCCGAGGAGCGCATAGTTGGTGTGCGAGAAGTGGGCGCGTCGCGGGGCCCCCGGCGGGAACGCCGGTCGCATCGCCCGTACGACGCCGAGCGCCTGGCCGAAGGTCCACCCGCGGTCTCGCGAGAGCGCATCATCGAAGACCGATCCCCCGTCGTGTCTCGGCTGCATGAGATAGTTCGCGAGCCCCGAGGTGTGCATAAGCAGGTCCCGCACCGTGATGCGCTCAGTGTAGTCGTGTTCGCGGTAGACGTGGATGCCCGCGATGAGGTCCCCGTCGAGATACGCCACGATGGGGTCGTCGAGCCGCAGCATCCCTTCCTGGTGCAGCTGCAGTATGAGTGCCGCGGTGTAGAGCTTGGTGACGGAGCCGATGAAGTACGGCCGAGGCGTCGGGCCGGCCGGTGTAGCTGTGTCGTTGGCGGTGTCATAGAGCATCGACCACCCCGTCTCGGGGAAAGCGAACGCGAACGAGAGCGCGCCGACATCCGAGTGCGCCGCAAAGCGGTCGAGCACCGCGCGAACTCGGGTCTCGACGGCAGTCACGAGCGTGATTCTAGGCCCGCATGACGGTCGCACACCAACCCCCGTTGAGGGGTCCTCACTTCAAGAGGGCGGGCGCGGCGAGGGCTACGAGCGCTTGCGCTTCTCGCGCACGCGCATGTTCACGTTGATCGGGGTGCCCTCGAAGCCGAAGATCTCGCGCAGGCGACGCGTGATGAAGCGGCGATACTGCGGGTCGAGGAACCCGGTGGTGAAGAGCACAAACGTTGGCGGCCGGCTCGAGGCCTGCGTGCCGAAGAGGATGCGGGGCTGCTTGCCACCACGCACGGGGTGCGGATGCTCGGCCGTGAGTTCCGCGACGAGCGCGTTGAACTTGCCGGTCGGAATGCGCGTGTCCCACGATTCGAGCGCCGTTTCGAGCGCCGGGACAAGCTTTTCGAGGTGGCGACCCGTCTTGGCTGAGATGTTGACGCGCGGCGCCCAGGCGACGTGCGACAGATCGCGCTCGATCTCCTTCTCGAGGTAGATGCGACGCTCATCGTCGAGCAGGTCCCACTTGTTGTAGGCGAGCACGAGGGCGCGACCGGATTCGAGCACGAGGTCGATGATCTTGAGGTCTTGCACGCTCACCGGCTCGGTGACATCGAGCACGACGACGGCAACTTCGGCCTTCTCGAGCGCGGCACTCGTGCGCAGCGAGGCGTAGAAGTCGGCACCCTGCGAGAGGTGCACGCGGCGACGGATGCCGGCGGTGTCGACAAAACGCCACACCTTGCCGCCGATCTCCACCTGCTCATCGACGGGGTCGCGCGTTGTGCCGGCGAGCTCGTTGACAACAACGCGCTCCTCCCCCGCTGCCTTGTTCAGCAGACTCGACTTGCCGACGTTGGGGCGGCCAAGGATGGCGACGCGACGCGGGCCACCGACCTCCTCCTTCGCAACGGCAGACACCTTGGGCAGCACGCTGAGGGCGTGATCGAGCAGGTCGGCGACACCGCGGCCGTGCAGCGCCGACACGGGCCATGGCTGCCCCAGCCCGAGGCTCCACAGCTCCGAGGCGTTCGGCTCCTGGCGCACATCGTCGATCTTGTTCGCGACAAGGATGACGGGCTTGTTGGTCTGGCGCAGCATCCGCACGACGTGCTCGTCGGTCGAGGTGGCACCGACGTTCGCATCGACAATGAAGAGCACGGCGTCGGCGAGATCGACAGCGACCTCGGCCTGCATGGCGACGGATGCATCGATGCCGCGAGCATCCGGCTCCCACCCGCCCGTATCGACGAGCGAGAATCGACGCTCGTTCCACTCCGCCTTGTAGGTGACACGGTCACGGGTCACGCCGGGGGTGTCCTCCACGACGGCCTCGCGGCGGCCGAGGATGCGGTTCACGAGCGCGGACTTGCCAACATTCGGCCGGCCGACAATCGCGAGCACTGGCAGCGCCGGGAGGTACACGACCGCGTCGGGGTCGTCGCCGACCGCGTCGAGGATGTCGAGGTCTTCGTCGTCGAGGTCGTAGTCGGTGAGGCCGGCACGCAGCGCGTTGGCGCGGATGATCGCTTCGTCGTCGGTGATGGCGGCGAGGCGTCCGGCGAGCTGCTCATCGAGCTCCGGAAAGTCGTCCTGATCGTGGTCTGCCATTGTGGGGTCCTTTAGGGATTTCGATACGGCCCTGACGGGCCTACTCAATCGGCGTCAGCGTTGCCGGGGGGCCTACCCGACCTGCGCGCTGCACGAGATCGACCACCGCCTGGATGGTCTGATCGAAGTCGAGATCGGTTGAATCGAGGGCGGTCACACCCTCGGCGGCGTTCATGAAGTCCACCACCCGGGAATCCTGGGCGTCGCGCGAACTGAGGTGCTTCGCCACGTCATGAGCCGACTGCCCCGTGATTTCAGCGGAGCGCCGTGCCATTCTAGCTTCTTCGGATGCTGTGAGCAGAATCCGCACGGGGGCATCAGGGCACACCACGGTCGTGATGTCTCTGCCCTCCGTGATGATGCCCGGCTTGTCACTCTCCGCGATGACGTGCCTGAAGAGTTCGACGAGGTACGCGCGCACCGGAAGGATGCGGGCGATCGCGCTCACGACCGACGAGATTCGCGGCTCACGGATCGCCGCCTCGACGTCGACACCGCCGACGCGCACGAAGTAGTCATCGGGGTCGATGCCGATCGCGTAGTCGAAGTCGGCGAGCGCATCGACGACGGCCGCCTCGTCGGCGGGGTCGATGCCGCGGTCGAGCACGAACCATGCGAGCGAACGGTAGGCGGCGCCCGTGTCTTGGTAGTCGAAGCCGAGCTTTCGCGCGGCGGCTTTGCTCACACTGGACTTGCCGCTGCCGGCCGGGCCATCAACGGCCACGATGGTTTTTTCGGTCAACGGTATGCCCCCACAATTTTCCATCCGCGCGATTCGAGCTCGCGCACAAGTCGATCTTCCACCTCAGGCAGCACGGCAATCTCGGCGAGCCCGATTTCGGCGCCAGGCGAATGCTCAAGCCGCAGGTCTTCCATATTCACGCCGGCCTCACCGATCTCGGTGAGCAGCCTCGCGAGCTCGCCAGGGTGGTCGTCGACCTTGACGACGATCTGCGCGAAGCGACGGTCCTGGCCGTGCTTGCCGGGGATCCGCGCCACCCCGGCGTTGCCGCCGGCGAGGATCTGCGCCAGGGAGCGTCGCGCGCCGCTCGCCTCCTGGTCGTCGAGTGAGTGGAGGAGCACATCGAGGTCGGTGCGCAGGTCGCGCAGCACTTCGATGATGAACTTCGAGTTCGCCCCCATGATCTGCACCCAGAGCTCGGGCGCGCTTGAGGCGATGCGCGTCGTGTCTCGCAGGCCCTGGCCTGCGAGCGAGAGCGAACGCTCCTCGGCATCGACGAGGCGGCGCGCGAGCAGCGTCGCGACCGCCTGTGGGGCATGGGAGACGAGGGCGACGGCCCGGTCGTGCTCCTCGGCCGACATCGCCACCGGCACGGCACCGAGGTCGTGCGCGAGGTGTTCGATGATCGCAATCTGCGCCGCCGGGATGCCCGCGTGGGCGGTAATGACCCACGGCCGGCCGATGAACAGGTCCGCGCGCGCCGAAATTGCGCCGCCCCGCTCGCGCCCCGCCATGGGGTGCGAGCCGATGTAGCGGGTAAGGTCGGCCCCCACCATGCTCAACTCGGCGAGCGGCGCGACCTTCACGCTCGCGACATCCGTCACCAGCGCGCTCGGAAACGCCTGAAGCTCCTGCGCGACAACCTCTGCCGTGAGATCAGGGGGCACAGCGACGACAATGAGCGCTGGGCTATCGGTGTCGGCGGCGTTGCGCCCGGCACCGTAGTCGATCGCAAGGCTGAGGTTTGTTGGCGACGCGTCGGCAACGATGACATCAATGCCCTGGGCCCGCAGGCCGAGACCGACGCTCGCCCCGAGCAGGCCAGCCCCAACCACCCGAACCGGGCCGATCGTGCGTGCTGTCGCGTTCACCGCGTGTGTCCGTTCGTTGAATCCGACTCTGTCGCGTCTGCGACTCCCGCCTCTGCGACTCCCGCCTCTGGCGAGGCATCACGAGCGATCGTGAGCAGCTGCCCGAGCTCCGCCTTCGTGAGGTCGCGCAGCTCACCTGACGCCAGCGTTCCGAGGTGCAGTGGCCCGAACTGCCGGCGCACGAGGTCAACCACCGGGTGCCCGACCTCCTCGAGCATGCGACGCACGATGCGATTGCGGCCAGAGTGCAGCGTGATCTCGACGATCGACTCATCGCCACCGCCGCCGCTCGAGAGCAGCCGTGCCTTGTCGGCCGCGATCGGCCCATCCTCAAGGTCCACCCCTCGTGTGAGCTTGCCGATCGTTTGCGGCGTCACCCTTCCCTGCACCTTCGCAATGTACGTCTTCATGACCCCAAACGACGGATGCGCGAGCACGTGGGCAAGTTCACCGTCATTGGTGAGGATGAGCAGGCCAGACGTCTGCGCGTCGAGGCGACCGACGTTGAAAAGCCGCTCGTCGAACTTCGAGACGTAGCGCTGAAGGTCCGGTCGCCCACGTTCGTCCTGCAGCGAACTCACGATGCCGACGGGCTTGTTGAGCATGAGGTAGCGGCGCGAGGTGTCGAGCTGGATCGCGGTGCCATCGACGGCGACGCGATCGTCGGGCATGACCCGTCGGCCGAGCTCGGTGACCACCTCGCCATTGACCTCGACACGGCCCGCCGAGATGAGATCCTCCGACACGCGCCGTGAGGCGACTCCGGCCGCCGCCATGAGCTTCTGCAACCGCACGCCGTCGGGCTGTTCGCCCAGGCCGGGACGCGCCGGACCATTATCGGAGGTCATCGAAACCCTCCGAACCGTCGGCGAGCAGCGGGGAAATCGGCGGCAACTCGTCGAGCGAGTTCACGCCGAGCTGTGTGAGCAACAGGTCGGTCGTGGCGTAGTGGATCGCACCCGTTTCGGCATCAGTAAACGCTTCAGTGATGAGCCCTCGCCCGAGCAGCGTGCGCACAACCGAGTCGACGTTGACGGCGCGGATCGACGCGATCGACCCGCGCGTGATGGGCTGCTTATAGGCGATCACGGCAAGGGTTTCGAGGGCGGCCTGCGAGAGGCGGCTCGGGTTCTGGGTGAGCACGAAGTCCTTCACGATGGCGTCATGCTCTGCCCGCACGTAGATTCGCCAGCCGCCGCCAACCTCGCGGAGTTCGAAGCCGCGACGCGGGGCACCCGCCGTGCCGTCGTAGTCGGCGACGAGAGCCGCGATGGTCTCACGCACGGCGTGGACCGGGGCACCGAGGGCTGTCGCGAGCCCAACAATCCCCTGGGGTTCGTCGACGACCATGAGGATGGCCTCAAGCCGCTCGCGCAACTCCGACGCTGTCGGCGGGGCCACCTCCTGCGTCTCGAGCACATCGTTCGTTTCAGTTGCCATAGTCTGCCCCCAGGTTGGCGAGGTTCTCGTCTGACCAGTGTTCGGCGGTCCAGCGCACCGTGAGCTCACCGAGCGGTTCGATCTGCTCGAACGAGATCGCGGCGCCGCGGTAGAGCTCGAGCACCGCGAGGAAGCGGGCGATGATGACGCCCTTCTGCTCGGCGCCCGCGATGAGCTGCCGGAACGTTTGCGGCTCGCCCCGACGCAGCATCGAGACGACGTATGCCGCCTGCTCGCGGATGCTCACGAGCGGCGCGTGCAGGTGGTCGAGCCCGACGGTCGGCAGCTCGCGCGGCGCAAGCGCGACGGCGGCGAGCGCCGCAAAATCGTCTGGCGAGAGCGTCCACACGAGCTCGGGGGTCGACTGCCGAAACTTCTCTTCGAGTCGCACCGACCGCACCGTGCGGGTCGACTCGGCGAGCAGGTGCTCGTCGAACCACGACGACGCCTCCTTGAACGCGCGGTACTGCAGCAGTCGCGCGAAGAGCAGGTCACGGGCCTCAAGCAGCGCGACATCTTCGGCATCGACGAGTTCGCCCTGCGGCAGCAGCCCGGCGACCTTGAGGTCGAGCAGGGTCGCCGCAACCACGAGAAACTCGCTCGCCTCGTTCATCTCCTCATGCGAATCGAGCGTGCGCAGGTAGGCGATGAACTCAGTCGTCACGAGGCTCAGCGACACCTCGGTGATGTCGAGCTCGTGTTTGCCGATCAGGGTGAGCAGCAGGTCAAAGGGCCCGTCGAAGCCGCCGACCGCGACGGTGAAGACGGGAGCGACGGATGCTGCATCCGCACCATCCGCGTCAGGGACCGCCGGCATGGCGCTAGGCGACCGCGCCACGATGAATCAACTCCCGGGCGAGCTGACGGTACGCCTCCGCTGCCGCATGCTCGGGGGCGAACTGGGTGATCGGGGCTGCCGCTACCGAGGCATCCGGAAACTTGATGGTTCGCCCGATGACGGTCTCGAAGACACGATCGCCGAACGTCTCGACGACACGCTCGAGCACCTCGCGAGAGTGCAGGGTGCGAGCGTCGTACATGGTCGCGAGGATGCCATCGAGTTCGATCGCCGGATTGAGACGGTCGCGCACCTTGTCGATCGTCTCGATGAGCAGGGCGACACCGCGGAGCGCGAAGAACTCGCATTCGAGCGGGATGAGTACACCGTGGCTCGCCGTGAGCGCGTTGACCGTGAGCAGGCCGAGCGAAGGCTGGCAGTCGATGAGCACGACGTCGTAGTCGTCTTTGACCTTGCGCAGCACGCCGGCGAGGATCTGCTCGCGCGCGACCTCGTTGACGAGGTGCACCTCTGCCGCCGACAGGTCGATGTTTGCGGGGATGACGTCGAGGTTGGGCGTGCCCGTCTTCTGGATCGTCTCGCGGGGGTCCTTGATCGTGCCGAGCAGCAGGTCGTAGATGTTCGGCACATCGTGCGTCTGCACGCCGAGGCCGGCCGAGAGGGCGCCCTGCGGGTCGAAGTCGACCGCGAGCACGCGGCGACCGTAGTCTGCGAGCGCGGCGCCGACGCTGATGGTCGTCGTCGTCTTGCCGACGCCACCCTTCTGATTGCAGAGGGCGATGATGCGGGCCGGGCCGTGACCCTTGAGCGGTGCGGGCACATCGAACGACCGCTGCGGGCGACCGGTCGGGCCCGGCTTCTTGCCGGCCGCGAAGTCGACACCGTCGAGTTCGGCCGACTTGTCCCGCTGTGCTGTCATCCCGACATTCCTAACCTCAAGTGACCGGATGAACGCCCGGTCTGCGTGCGTGCCGACGTCCACGATTGTACTGTCCGGTCGCCCCCGCGGCCCGCTGCACGCACCGCGTTCGCAGGAGTCCGTGTGTGGCTATCGCGCCCTGGGGTGGGCCATCGTGTACATGTCGCGAAGCGTGTCGGCGGTCACGAGTGTGTAGAGCTGGGTTGTGGCAACCGAGGAGTGCCCGAGCAGTTCTTGCACGACGCGCACATCGGCACCGCCCTCGAGCAGGTGCGTGGCAAACGAGTGCCGCAGCGTGTGCGGCGACACCTCCGCCGTGATGCCCGCGAGTTCAGCACGGTTCCGGATGATGAGCCACGCGTTCTGGCGAGACACCCGCGACCCTCGCACGCCGAGAAACAGTGCGGGGCTCGCCGCACCCTTCACCGACATGCCCGGCCGCGCGCGCACAAGGTAGGCGGCGATCGCACGTCTGGCATAGCTGCCGAGCGGCACGATGCGCTGCTTGCCGCCCTTGCCGAGCAACCGCACCATGTCGCCATCGCCCGCGTCGAGCACATCATCGACGTTGAGCCCGACCGCCTCCGAGACACGGGCGCCCGTGGCGTACAGCAACTCAAGCAGTGCGCGGTCGCGGAGTGAGACAGGGTCGTCGCCGCCGGCCGCCGCGAGCAGCGCCTCCACGCTGGCGAGAGGGATGGCCTTCGGCAGGCGCAGCGCGAGCTTGGGGGGTTTCGTGTCGGCCGCGACATCCGTCTGCAGGTGCCCCTCCTCGAGGCAGAAGCGGTGGAGGCCGCGCACGGAGGAGATGATGCGTGCCGCCGAGGATGCGCTCCGCCCGCCCAGTGCGAGTGACTGGCTGAACGCTGAAACGTCGGCGCTCGAGACGACCCCGAGCTCCGTCACCCCTCGCGACCCCAAGAAGTCGGCGTAGAGCGCGAGGTCGCGACGGTACGCCGCGATGGTATTCGCTGCGCGCCCGCGCTCGATACCGAGGTGCCGGAGATACCGGTCGACCAGGGTAGCGATGGGCGGTGCAGGGGTCATGCTGGTGACGGACTCCGAGACGGTAGGGCTGACATCGTCAGGCTACCGCCACGGAGTCCGTCGCACCGCGCTACTCGAGCCCGCTGAGCTCGCGCTTGTCGGTGTCGAGCAGGAGCAGTCGATCACCGATGCTTACAACGGTCTGGTCCTCGTCGAGGTCGAACGACCACACGTCGCCCTTCTCGGCCGTCGCCATCGCAACCAACTCGTCTTCGCCCTCGACGTAGAAGTAATCGGTGCCGAACCACACGCCATACACCTCGTCGAACTTGTCGTTGTAGATCTCCTCACCGTTGCCCGCATTGATCACGACGATGCGCTCCGACGGGTTGCCGGCGATGACACGATCGCCCATGACGGCACCGATCCCGGTGAGCTCGTCGCCGTATTCGTCCTCCCACATCGGCTCGCCGTTCGAAGGATTGATGCGCTGGATGTTGTCGTACCCGTCGCTCGTCTCGTCGCCGATGAAGATGGCTCCGTCGACGCTCGTGTACCACTCGGCATCGATCGCGTCGTCCCAGACCGAGTCGCCGGTCTCGAAGGAGAACCCTTCGATCTCGTACTCGTCGCCATCGGTCTCGACTCGGATGAGCTGGTCACCGGCGAAGGTGTAGCTCACACCCTCGTCTCCGATGTCGTCACCCCACTCGGCCGCATCGCCGTCCTCGGCCTGGAACACTTCGCCGCTGTCGGCACCGAAGACGGCGACCCACTCGTTGCGCACGCCGTAGATTCCGTACGGCTCGTCGACGCTCTCCTCCCACGTGGGGTCAGCTTCGAGGTCGCCGACATCGAGTCGCTGCACGGAACCGTCGCCGTCCTCGTCGGTGATGAGGGCGAAGAGCGCACCGCCGACCGCGACGACATCGACGCCACCGTCGACCTCGAGCACGGAGTCGACCGCGCCGGAGTTGCGGTTCACCGATGCGATGATCGACTCGCTCTCCGCGTTGCTCACCGAGACCACAATGTGCGACGAGCCCGTGACGTCGGTCGCGTCAATGACGCTCTCAGCATCCGCGTCAGTCTCGGCCGCGAGATCGAGCGTCCAGAGCGCTTCGCCGTCCGCGAGATCGATCAGGGTGACGACGGGGGTGTAGTCGGGCTCGACTGGAGCCTCGACCTGATTCGCGCCGCGCTCGAGACCGTCCTCGCCGTCGTAGAACCCGTCGATATAGCCGAGGTAGTCTTCGCCCTCGTACCACTCGTCGAGAAAGTAGTCGGCGTAGTCGGGGTACTCGAGGGTGTAGGTCTCGTCGTCCCACCATGCGTCGTAAGCGATCTTGTACTCCGCACCAGCGTCATAGCCAAGGTCGTAGTGCTCCTCGTAGCCCTCATACCAGCCGTAGCTCGAGTCCTGGTCGTCGTAGTACGCGGCGGAGTCGAACTCCGCCCAGACGAGCGCCTGGCCGTCGCCGACATGAGCAACCCCGGGCTGGCCGTAGAGGTAGTCGGCGTCGGCATCTCCCGCGAAGTCGAAGGTCCATGCCTCGTCGGGCTCCTCGGCGATGTCCCGCACGCCGGCAGACGAGGTCGAGCCACCGAAGATCGCCGGCAGCACGAGGACCACTATTGCAACGATCGCGCCGACGAGAAGAAGGAATGCGCCGACGCCGAGCCCGATCCACAGGCCGAGCTTCGACTTCTTCGGCTCCGCAGCGGCCGCAGCAGCGGGCTGGCCGCCATTGGCCGGCGGTGACGGTGGCGTCGGGGCCGCGGGCGCCGCGGATGCCACGGGCACAACTGGTTCCGTCGGCGCAGCAGGCTCCACGGGCGCAACCGGCTCCACGGGCGAGACGGGTGTCACCGGTTCTTTGGGTTCGCTGGGCTCGACCGGCCCTGCACTCGGGTCATCTGGGGTGGCGGACATGGTTCTGCTCCTCAACCGAGCGTGATGCGCTCAACTCCGTGGGTGATGGGAATCTCTGAGTCAGGCTGGTCCCCCCGCACGCGGTCGCACCAACAAAACTCTAGGCAAACGCTCAGAGTGTATCGGAGAGTGCGAGTGCTGCGGCGACGAGAATCCCGTTTCGAACCTTGCCAGCACGGATCGCTGCCAGCACGGTTTCCAACGTGACCCAGCGCAGCTCCATGTCGGCCTCCTCTGCGTCCCGCTCGAAGTCGTGCGCAACCGTGGTCAGACCGCGCGCGAGGTAGACCCGCACCAACTCGTTGCTTCCCCCTGGCGATGTGAAGATTTCGATGAGGTGTGACCAGTCATCCGCCCGGAGGTCGACCTCCTCCTCGAGCTCACGCTTTGCCGCGTCGAGCGGGTCTTCGCCTGCCACATCGAGAAGACCAGCTGGCAGCTCCCAGTCACGCATGCCGATCGGATGACGGTACTGCTTGATGAGCAGCACACGATCGGCGTCGTCAACAGCGAGCACGGCGACAGCACCGGCGTGGGCCACGTACTCGCGCACGATCTCGGTGTCGCCATAGGCGAAACGATCGCGGTGCACATTCCACACCGCACCGTCGAACACCACGTCCGAGCTCACAAGCTGTTGCGGGCTCGGCTCATCAGCGAGCGATGGCTCCTGTGCAATGCCGTGCTGGTCGTCGGCCACGACGCTCAGACCGCCGTGGTCTCAGAAACCTCGAACAGTCTACTCGCGCGCTGGCGATCGAGTGCCGCCGTCACAAGACCAGAGAACAGCGGATGCGCGCGGTTCGGCCGCGACCGCAGCTCCGGGTGCGCCTGCGTGCCCACGTAGTAGGGGTGCACGTCGCGCGGCAGCTCGACGAATTCGACGAGGGTGCCGTCCGGCGAGGTGCCCGAAAACCAAAGCCCTGCGTCGGCGATCTGCTCGCGGTAGGTGTTGTTGACTTCGTAGCGGTGCCTGTGCCGTTCGGAGATGTTCGGGGCGCCGTACACCTCAGCAACGATCGAGCCTTCCGCGAGTGCCGCCTCGTACAGGCCGAGACGCATCGTGCCGCCGAGGTCTCCCCCGGCGATGATGTCGACCTGTTCCGCCATCGTCGCGATAACGGGGAGTGGCGTCCCTGGGTCGAACTCGGTCGACGATGCCCCTTCGAGCCCTGCGACATCCCGCGCGTATTCGATCACCATGCACTGCAGTCCGAGGCACAGTCCGAGTGTCGGGATGCCGTTCTCACGGGCGAATCGCAGGGCGCCGAGCTTGCCCTCGATGCCGCGCACGCCGAAGCCGCCCGGCACGCAGATGCCGTCGAGGTGCGAGAGCATGCGCGCCGCACCCTCCGGCGTCTCGCACTCATCGGAGGGAACCCATTCGATGCGCACCCGTGCGTCGTTCGCAAAGCCCCCGGCCTTGAGCGCCTCTGTCACCGAAAGGTAGGCGTCGGGCAGGTCAATGTACTTGCCGACGAGCCCGATCGTGACGTCGTGCTTGGGGTTGTGCACGGTCTCGAGCAGTTCGCTCCAGCCAGTCCAGTCGACGTCGCGTGCCGAGAGGCCGAGGTGCTCGATGATGTACGCGTCGAGGCCTTGCTCGTGCAGCGTCTCAGGGATGTCGTAGATGCTCGATGCGTCCGGGCAGTTGACGACAGCCTCGGGGTCGACGTCACACATGAGCGCAATCTTGCGGTTCATGGTCTCGGGCACCGGGCGGTCCGAGCGCAACACGATCGCGTCGGGCTGGATACCGATTGATCGCAGCGCAGCCACGGAATGCTGGGTCGGCTTCGTCTTCTGCTCGCCAGCGGCACTGAGGTATGGCACGAGTGAGACGTGCACGAAGAAGCAGTTATTGCGGCCGAGTTCGTGCCGCACCTGGCGCGCCGACTCGATGAACGGCTGCGACTCAATGTCACCGACCGTGCCGCCGATCTCGGTGATGATCACATCGGGGCGGGGGCTGCCATCGGCCGGCTCCTGCGCCTGCAGGCGCATGCGGCGCTTGATCTCGTCGGTGATGTGCGGAATCACCTGCACGGTGTCGCCGAGGTATTCGCCGCGACGCTCCCGCGCAATGACGGTCGAGTAGATCTGACCGGTGGTGACGTTTGCTGCCTGATCGAGGTTGATGTCGAGAAAGCGCTCGTAGTGGCCAATGTCGAGGTCGGTCTCGGCACCATCGTCGGTGACAAACACTTCGCCGTGCTGGAACGGGTTCATGGTGCCCGGATCGACGTTGAGATACGGATCGAGCTTCTGCATGACGACCCGGAGGCCGCGGGCCGTGAGCAGATTGCCCAGACTGGCTGCAGTGAGGCCTTTGCCGAGAGAAGAGACGACACCTCCGGTGACGAAGATGTGCTTGGTTACGCCCGCATTCGAATTGTCCGCCACGGGGTTGCAGCCTATCATCGCCGAACGGCTACGACGCTGCAGACATCCCCAGGAGTTCGCGTGCGTGCTCGAGCCCGCTCTGCGAATCCGGCAGCCCTGAGAGCAGCCGCGCCATTTCGGCCGCACGCTCATCTCCTTCGAGCTGGCGCACACTGCTCGCCGTGACACTGCCGTCACTGTCTTTCACAACCGAGAGGTGGTTGTTGGCGAATGCAGCGACCTGGGCAAGGTGCGTCACGACAATGACTTGCGAACGCTCGGCGAGGCGAGCGAGGCGTCGTCCGATTTCGATTGCAGCGGCGCCACCGACCCCGGCATCAACCTCGTCGAAGACGAAGGTGGGCACCGGGTCGGTGCCGGCGAGCACGACCTCGATGGCGAGCATGACGCGAGAGAGCTCACCGCCGGATGCCCCCCGACCGAGCGGCCGCGGCTCGGAGCCCGCGTGGGGCTGAAGGAGTATTGCGACCTGGTCTTTGCCGCTGTGCCCGAACTCGGCGCGCTCGGTGACGTCGACAGTGAGCGTTGCTTCTGGCATTGCGAGCGCCGAGAGTTCGGCACTCACATCATGTCCAAGCCGGGCCGCAGCATCGACCCGGATCACGTGAAGACGCTCGGCGAGTTGGGCAACGGCCTTCCGGTCGCCATCGACCGAGGCCGTGAGACTCGTGATGCGGTCAGCGTCACCGTCGAGCTCCACGAGCCGACCGCTGCCCTCGTCGAGGAAGGCGATGACCTCGTCGAGGGTCGGGCCGTACTTGCGCATGAGGGTGGTGAGTTCCGCGCGGCGTTCCTGCAGGCGCTCCAGCTCGACAGCACTGTCGACATCGAGCCCACCGAGGTAGCTCGCGAGTTCAGACCCGAGCTCAGAGACAACGAAGGAAGCGTTGGTGATTGCGTCGGCGATGGGGGCGAGACTCACATCGTGCGAGGCGACCCGGTCGAGTTGCCGTCGGGCTGAATCGAGGAGTGTCACGGCGGCCGGCGCGTCATCGACGTCGCCCGAAACGAGCTGACGCGCGGCCTCGGCCGCAAGACGAAGGTCTTCGAGATTGCCGAGCCGCTCGATGCGCTCCTCAAGCTGTCGGTCTTCACCTGGCTGCGGCGCTGCGGCCTCGACCTCCTCAAGAGCGATGCGAAGATTTTCGGCCTCTCGGGCACGGCGGTCACGTTCGGCCACGAGCACCTCGAGCTCGCCCTGGCTCTCCTGCCACCGCTGGAACACCATCTGATACTCATCGAGGGTTGCGGCGAGCGACTCTCCCGCATATCGGTCGAGCGCCTCGCGCTGAGCGGTCGTCGACTTGAGACGAAGCTGCTCAGATTGTCCGTGCACGACGACGAGGTCTGCGCCGATCTCACCGAGCACCCCGATCGGGGCTGAGCGTCCGCCGACGACGGCCCGGCTGCGGCCCTCGGCCGTCACAGTGCGGCCCATGATGAGTTCGGCCTGACCGCCCCCGATCGGGTCGAGATCGCCGCCAGCCTCTCCAACTCTCTCAGCAACGGCACCGTCTGAAGACACCAGCCAGCGCCCCTCCACTACCGCCGAAGCGTGCCCCTTGCGCACGACACCGCTGTCCGCGCGGGCGCCAAGCAAGAGCCCGAGCGCTGTCACCACCATCGTCTTGCCAGCCCCGGTCTCGCCGGTGAGCGCGGTGAACCCTCGACCGAGCGGGAGTGTCGCCTCGCCGATGACGCCGAGGTTGCGAATCTGGATCTCCTCGATCACGGCAGCCACCCCCTGCGCACGCTCGCGGCCCGAGTCACGCGTCGCCACCCTGCACGGGCAGGTCACGCGTGTTCGTATCGAGTTGCTCCGGCCCGCGCCATCCGGCAACGGGAAGCTGGAACTTGTTGACGAGCCGATCAGTGAATGGACCCTGGTGCAGCCTCGCGAGACGGACTGGCAGCGTCGAGCGTCGCACCACGACCCTGGCCCCCGGCGGAAGATCCCACGTGCGCCGCCCGTCGCACCACAGCACCCCGGTGCCCTGCGTCCGGTCGAGCACCTCGACAGCAAACACCGAATCTGGCCCGACCACGAGGGGGCGGGCGAAGAGTGCATGCGCGCTGAGCGGCACGAGAAGCATCGCATCGAGCTCCGGCCACACGATGGGCCCGCCGGCCGAAAACGAGTACGCGGTCGAGCCTGTCGGAGTCGACATCACGATGCCATCGCACCCGAACGATGAGACCGGGCGGCGGTCAACTTCGACAACCACTTCGAGCATCCGCTCGCGACTGGCCTTTTCGACGGTCGCCTCATTGAGCGCCCAGGTCTCGTAGGCGACGCGGTCGCCGACCTTGACCCGCACGTCGAGCGTCATGCGCTCTTCTACGAGGTAGTCGCGCGAGAGTGCCCGTCGCACGGTTTCGGCAAGGCCGTCGCGCTCGCTCTCGGCGAGAAAGCCGACATGGCCGAGATTCACACCGAGGACGGGCGCCGAGCAGCCCCGCAACAACTCCGCGGCCCTGAGAATGGTGCCGTCACCGCCCAGCACAATCGCGAGCTCGAGCGTGTTGGTGGCAACATCGTCGCCGAGCACCCGGATGCTGCTGAGGCTCGCGTCGTAGTCGATAAGGTCGAGCCGCTCGGCGCTGGTCGCGACGGCGTTGACCCCGCCGGCCACAAGCTCGCGACACACTTGTGCAGCGGCGGCGAGCGATTCATCCCGGCCAGTGTGCGACACCACGAGGATGCTGCGCGCGCTCGTCTCTGCCGACGTGCGGTCAAGTGCAGCCACTCAGTCGCTCCTTGCGGGTCTGTCGAGCCGTATCACCGGGTCAATGTCGAAACGTGCTCCAACCATTCTGTCGGATTGACGCCGCTGCCGCTGAGGTGCACAACGTACTCGTGGTTTCCTGCGCCACCAAGAATTGGTGAGGAGATGACGCCGTTCGTGCCAAGGCCTGCATCCCACGCACTCCACAGCACCCCGGTAACGGCATCGGCGCGAAGACCAGCATCACGAACGATGCCCTCCCGGATGCCACCACGCCCAACTTCGAACTGCGGTTTCACCAGCAGCACGAAGTCGGCCGCCGTGCCGACCGTCTCGACGAGCGCGGGGATCACGAGGGGAAGCGAGATGAACGAAAGATCAGCGACAACAAGATTGGGCCGCCCAGTGCCCAGAATGCCGGAAGCGCCGGATGCGTCTGCGAGCGAGCTCTGCGACAGGTCGCGGGCGTTGAAGCCCTCAATCACCGTCACGCGGCGGTCTGCTGCAATCTCGCCCGCGAGCTGACCGTGCCCAACATCGAGCGCGATCACATGCTTCGCCCCACGCTCAAGCAGTACCTGCGTGAACCCGCCGGTCGAGGCCCCAACATCAAGAGCAGAACGGCCGGTCACAGCAATCGCGAACGCGTCGAGGCCCGCGATGAGCTTGTGCGCGGCGCGGCTCACATAGTGATCAGCCGCCTCCACCTCAATGCGACTCGCGGCGGTGACGCGCTGTGATGACCGCAGCGCCGACGCCCCATCCACGCGAACCACACCGTCGGCGATGAGCCGTGCGGCGTGCGTGCGAGAGCGTGCCAGACCCCGACCGGCCAGAGCCGCATCGAGGCGCGTCACAGCACCCGGAGTGGCAGCCGGCGCCGCGGCATCCGGAATCACGCCGGGTTCCACTCCGCTCTGCTCGGATCCCATGTCAGCGATCGCGCGACTCGCCGCCCTCAAGTGTCGACCTCAGCTCGTCATGCACCTGCACGAACGCCTCGGCCCGCCGCTCGAGAGGCTGATCTTCGATGAGTCGCAGGCGTGAGACGAGGCCGTCGGCATCATCATCGGTCGCCAAAGGAGCGTCGAACGGTGCTTCATTCGCCGCGTCTGCAGCGTCGTCGATCGATGCGTCACTCATACGGCAATTTCACCACACCGTCAGCGTCGCAGCGCCCCTCAGCGTGCGATTCGCAGCGCGTCGAGCAGCGCGTCGGTGACGTCAACCGCATAGATTGCCATGCCCGAAGACCACACGGCCGCAGAAGCCGCCCGCACGAGGTCGGTGTGCTCGCCGGCCGCGACGAGCTCCAGGCGGCGCCCGTCGAGTCGAACCGCAGCCTCTCGTACGCGGATCTCCCCCGCAGCGGTGCGCTCGACGGCCGGATACGGAACGCTCAGCTCAGTGAGATCACGAAGGATCAAGTTCGGCCGCATCGTCGCGTCGGCGGCGAGCAACTGCCGTGCCCCATCGATGCCGGTGAGCACGAGCGCAGAGCGGATGCCGGCGCGATTCGCCCCCACGATGTCGGTGTCGAGGCGGTCACCGACAAAGAGCGCGCTCGTCGAAGCGAAGCGCTCAAGCGCCGCTTCAAAGATCGGTGTCTCCGGCTTGCCCGCGACGACCGGCAATCGACCCACCGCGGTGTGCACAGCCGAGACGAGCGTGCCGTTGCCGGGGGCGATCCCGCCCTCGACCGGGATTGTCCAATCGTTGTTTGTTGCAACCCACGGGCGTTCGGAGTTCTCGCCCTGGAGAGCGAACGACGCCTCTGCGAGCTGCTTCCACCCGAGCTCAGGTGAGAAGCCCTGCACGACGGCAGCCGTCGCGGGGCTCGCACTCATCACGGGAGTGAAACCCGCGCGCTCAACCTCGACGATGAGGCCCTCGCCGCCCACGACAAGGATCTCCGCCCCGGCCGGCGCGAGCGAACTGAGCAGTCGCGCGGCGGCCTGCGACGAGGTGACGACGTCAGCTGCGGTCGCCGAAAGCCCGAGACGCCGCAGATGATCGGCTACTGTCTCGGCAGTCCTCGACGCGTTGTTGGTGATGTACCCGACGCGTACTCCAGCGTGGAGGAGACTTTCGATGGCGCCTTCGATTGCGGCATCGCCCTTGTAGACGACACCATCGAGATCGACCAGGAGTGCATCGACACCGTCGAGGGGCACACGGCCATCCTCAGCGGATGCGACGACCGCCTCAGTCGATCGGCCGGCCGTCGCTGTCGGGGTCTGTGACGTCGATCTCTTCTTCAAAAACTTCAATGAAATCCTCATCTGTCTGCTGAGTTCCACCATCGAGCGCGTCGGCGGCGACATCTGCCCGCCCATACCACGTTTCAGCGTCGTCGGTGCGTCCCAGCTCCTCGAGTACTGCAGCGTATGCGGCGAACAGCGTCGGGCTCCAGCTGAATGCCCTGTTGGGGTCGAGCTGCGGAATCTCCAACTCGCTCAGCGCGGCATCCAACTGACCGAGGTCGAAGCGGGCTCCGGACATCGCAATCGCGAGTTCGACCTGCACATCGGTTGGCAGGCTCGCCCGTGGAACAGAGCGGCCAAGCTCGAGGGCACGGTCCGGTCGTCCGAGGCCGTGCTCGGAGTCGACCATCATGGGGAGCTGGTCGTCTCGCCCCGAAATGCGACGATAGGTGCGCAGTTCACGCAGGGTCAGCGCAAAGTCGCCGACGGCGTAGGCCGTGATCGCAAGGGATTCGCGGACGACAGCAATGCGCCCCGCTTTGCGAGCTGCGGATGTCGCATGCCGATGTGCGAGCTCTGGATCTTCGTCGATCAGGCGAGCCGCCATCACAAGGTGCATCGCAACTACGTCTGCGTTCTCCTTCGCCAAGGTTTTAAGCTGCGCGCGGGCGACGCGGTCAAGCTGGTCGGCACGGACGTCGGCTGGGATCTCGGGGTCGTCATGCCGGTTGCGTACAGAGCGGATGCCGTAGGGATCGCGATCTTCGATCGGTTCTTGCTCGCGTGCACTCCGGTCGCCGCGGGCGGGCGTGCCATCGCGCGTCCACACCCGCTGCCCGTCGCGCTGGCCGTCCCGACCACCCTTCTGCCCATCGCGACTCTGACCATCGCGACCACCCTGCGGCGGGCCGCTACGGCGGGGCGCCCCCTTTGCGGGGCCGCCGCGGTCCGGGCGGGCACCTTCAGGCTTGCCGCCCGGGCGCTTGTGACGGTCTGCTTCGCTCACTGTTGCTCCAGTTTTCGTGCTTCTGAACGCGGCTCCGGCGAAGAACGCCGGCTGCTGCGTTAACGCAAAATGGCCACCCCGATGGGGTGGCCATTTCACAAAGAAGTCCGGCGGTGTCCTACTCTCCCACAGGGTCCCCCCTGCAGTACCATCGGCGCAGAGAGTCTTAGCTTCCGGGTTCGGAATGTAACCGGGCGTTTCCCTCTCGCTATGGCCGCCGAAACACTATTGATTTATGTATCAGTTCATAGCCGCACACGCTATCGAGCCGAAGCTCAACCGCGGTGTGCGGGATGATCCCCGACCGTAAATCGGGAACCACAAAGTGGACGCAAGCACCTTTGTAAGGTGTTATCAAGTTATCGGCTTATTAGTACAGGTCAGCTACACGAGTCTTTAGTCCTCGCTTCCACATCCTGCCTATCAACCCAGTAGTCTAGCTGGGAGCCTCTCCCCCTAAGGGATGGAAATCTCATCTTGAAGCTGGCTTCCCGCTTAGATGCTTTCAGCGGTTATCCATTCCGAACGTAGCTAATCAGCGGTGCTCCTGGCGGAACAACTGACACACCAGAGGTTCGTCCATCCCGGTCCTCTCGTACTAGGGATAGATCTTCTCAAATTTCCTGCGCGCGCAGAGGATAGGGACCGAACTGTCTCACGACGTTCTAAACCCAGCTCGCGTACCGCTTTAATGGGCGAACAGCCCAACCCTTGGGACCTACTCCAGCCCCAGGATGCGACGAGCCGACATCGAGGTGCCAAACCATGCCGTCGATATGGACTCTTGGGCAAGATCAGCCTGTTATCCCCGAGGTACCTTTTATCCGTTGAGCGACAGCGCTTCCACAAGCCACTGCCGGATCACTAGTCCCGACTTTCGTCCCTGCTCGACTTGTCAGTCTCACAGTCAAGCTCCCTTGTGCACTTACACTCGACACCTGATTGCCAACCAGGTTGAGGGAACCTTTGGGCGCCTCCGTTACTTTTTGGGAGGCAACCGCCCCAGTTAAACTACCCACCAGGCACTGTCCGAGAACCGGATTACGGTTCATCGTTAGATATCCAATATGACCAGAGTGGTATTTCAACAATGACTCCACCGACACTAGCGTGCCAGCTTCACAGTCTCCCACCTATCCTACACAAGCCACACCGAACACCAATACCAAGCTGTAGTAAAGGTCACGGGGTCTTTCCGTCCTTCTGCGCGTAACGAGCATCTTTACTCGTAGTGCAATTTCGCCGAGTTCGCGGTTGAGACAGCTGGGAAGTCGTTACGCCATTCGTGCAGGTCGGAACTTACCCGACAAGGAATTTCGCTACCTTAGGATGGTTATAGTTACCACCGCCGTTTACTGGGGCTTAAATTCGCAGCTTCGCTTACGCTAACCGCTCCTCTTAACCTTCCAGCACCGGGCAGGCGTCAGTCCGTATACATCGTCTTGCGACTTGGCACGGACCTGTGTTTTTAGTAAACAGTCGCTTCCCACTGGTCTCTGCGGCCTTCAAACGCTTTCGGAGCTAGTCCTAATACGCCTCAGGCCCCCCTTCTCCCGAAGTTACGGGGGCATTTTGCCGAGTTCCTTAACCACGATTCTCTCGATCTCCTTGGTATTCTCTACCTGAACACCTGAGTCGGTTTGGGGTACGGGTGACTAAAACCTCGCGTCGATGCTTTTCTTGGCAGCATAGGATCACTGATTTCGCCCATTCGGGCTACCCATCGGGTCTCAGGCTATATGAGAGACGGATTTGCCTATCTCTCGCCCTACATCCTTAGACCGGGACAACCATCGCCCGGCTCAGCTACCTTCCTGCGTCACACCTGTTAATACGCTAACCGCACCAGAACGGGGTCGAGCGTTAGGCCGGCCGCATCACCCCGAAGGGATCCGTCAGCCGGATTAGGACTCTTAGCACTACTGGATTAGCTTGGGCGGTTTTTCGTCAGTACGGGAATATCAACCCGTTGTCCATCGACTACGCCTGTCGGCCTCGCCTTAGGTCCCGACTTACCCAGGGCGGATTAACCTGGCCCTGGAACCCTTGTTCTTTCGGAGGACGGGTTTCTCACCCGTCTTTCGCTACTCATGCCTGCATTCTCACTCGTGTAGGCTCCACGGCTGGTTTACACCGCCGCTTCACTGCCCACACGACGCTCTCCTACCACTCCGTACGGCTGAACCACGAAGGCTTACCTAAAATACGAAATCTACAACTTCGGTGGTGTGCTTGAGCCCCGTTACATTGTCGGCGCGGAATCACTTGACCAGTGAGCTATTACGCACTCTTTCAAGGGTGGCTGCTTCTAAGCCAACCTCCTGGTTGTCTCTGCAACTCCACATCCTTTTCCACTTAGCACACGCTTGGGGACCTTAGTTGGTAGTCTGGGTTGTTTCCCTCTCGACGATGAAGCTTATCCCCCACCGTCTCACTGCTGCGCTCTCACTTACCGGCATTCGGAGTTTGGCTGACGTCAGTAACCTTTTAGGGCCCATCGGCCATCCAGTAGCTCTACCTCCGGCAAGAAACACGCAACGCTGCACCTAAATGCATTTCGGAGAGAACCAGCTATCACGAAGTTTGATTGGCCTTTCACCCCTATCCACAGCTCATCCCCTCAGTTTTCAACCTAAGTGGGTTCGGTCCTCCACGACGTCTTACCGTCGCTTCAACCTGGCCATGGATAGATCACTTCGCTTCGGGTCTAGGACATGCGACTGAATAGCCCTATTCAGACTCGCTTTCGCTACGGCTTCCCCACTCGGGTTAACCTCGCCACATATCGCTAACTCGCAGGCTCATTCTTCAAAAGGCACGCTGTCACCCCTGCTATGGAGGCTCCAACGGTTTGTATGCAAACGGTTTCAGGTACTATTTCACTCCCCTCCCGGGGTACTTTTCACCTTTCCCTCACGGTACTTGTCCGCTATCGGTCTTCTGGGAGTATTTAGGCTTATCAGGTGGTCCTGACAGATTCACACGGGATTTCTCGGGCCCCGTGATACTTGGGATACTTCTCGCGCCATTGGAACATTTCGACTACGGGGTTCGCACCCTCTATGACCAGGCTTTCAATCCTGTTCGTCTATATTCCTTTGTAACGTTTGCAGTACGGCAGTAACTGCTGAAAAGTCCCGCAACCCCGACCATGCAACGCCTGCCGGCTATCACACATGATCGGTTTGGCCTCTTCCGATTTCGCTCGCCACTACTCACGGAATCACTGTTGTTTTCTCTTCCTGTGGGTACTGAGATGTTTCACTTCCCCACGTTCCCTCTACCCGCCCTATATATTCAGGCGGGAGTCACTAGGTCACATTGCTGCGCCCAGCGGGGTTTCCCCATTCGGAAATCCTCGGATCAAAGTTCGATTATCAACTCCCCGAGGCTTATCGCAGATTTCTACGTCCTTCTTCGGCTCCAGAAGCCAAGGCATTCACCGTTTGCACTTAGAAACTTGATGACAAAAATTACACAAAGATCAGCATTTCGCGTTGAATAAACAACGCTATTGCAAATCAATTGAAGACATCACGCGCTCCACATCGACTCCAGCCCGAAGGCCTTCGTCAAGGTTTTGCGCGAGTGTCTAAGATGCTCGCGTCCACTGTGTAGTTCTCAAAATACGGGCGGTATCCCCTCATCGCGGCCGTTGGCCACTCAGACAGGGATCCAGAGGAGTTCGGTCGACCAGGGTGTTGCCACCCGTGCCGGCCCGGTCCCTCAGGACCCAACAGCGTGCAAAAGACCAGGAGTCAGACTCGAACTGTTCCTTCTCTCCGAAGAGAGCGTACTGAGTTCAAGGCTTTCGCCTGGCCACAATGTCAATGTTCCACCCATGAGCGCCACCGGAGAACGTATGTCTCCGAAATGGCTACGAGGTCATTAGCCCCTGTATACAGAGGGCATCCTCGAGTGCTCCTTAGAAAGGAGGTGATCCAGCCGCACCTTCCGGTACGGCTACCTTGTTACGACTTAGTCCTAATTACCAATCCCACCTTCGACAGCTCCCTCCTTGCGGTTGGGCCACTGGCTTCGGGTGTTACCGACTTTCATGACTTGACGGGCGGTGTGTACAAGGCCCGGGAACGTATTCACCGCAGCGTTGCTGATCTGCGATTACTAGCGACTCCGACTTCATGAGGTCGAGTTGCAGACCTCAATCCGAACTGAGACCGGCTTTTTGGGATTCGCTCCACCTTACGGTATTGCAGCCCTTTGTACCGGCCATTGTAGCATGCGTGAAGCCCAAGACATAAGGGGCATGATGATTTGACGTCATCCCCACCTTCCTCCGAGTTGACCCCGGCAGTCTCCTATGAGTTCCCACCATTACGTGCTGGCAACATAGAACGAGGGTTGCGCTCGTTGCGGGACTTAACCCAACATCTCACGACACGAGCTGACGACAACCATGCACCACCTGTTTACGAGTGTCCAAAGAGTTGACTATTTCTAGCCCGTTCTCGTATATGTCAAGCCTTGGTAAGGTTCTTCGCGTTGCATCGAATTAATCCGCATGCTCCGCCGCTTGTGCGGGCCCCCGTCAATTCCTTTGAGTTTTAGCCTTGCGGCCGTACTCCCCAGGCGGGGAACTTAATGCGTTAGCTGCGACACAGAATCCGTGGAATGGACCCTACATCTAGTTCCCAACGTTTACGGCATGGACTACCAGGGTATCTAATCCTGTTCGCTCCCCATGCTTTCGCTCCTCAGCGTCAGTTACGGCCCAGAGATCTGCCTTCGCCATCGGTGTTCCTCCTGATATCTGCGCATTCCACCGCTACACCAGGAATTCCAATCTCCCCTACCGCACTCTAGTCTGCCCGTACCCACTGCAGGCTGGAGGTTGAGCCTCCAGTTTTCACAGCAGACGCGACAAACCGCCTACGAGCTCTTTACGCCCAATAATTCCGGATAACGCTTGCACCCTACGTATTACCGCGGCTGCTGGCACGTAGTTAGCCGGTGCTTTTTCTGCAGGTACCGTCACTTTCGCTTCTTCCCTACTAAAAGAGGTTTACAACCCGAAGGCCGTCGTCCCTCACGCGGCGTTGCTGCATCAGGCTTTCGCCCATTGTGCAATATTCCCCACTGCTGCCTCCCGTAGGAGTCTGGGCCGTGTCTCAGTCCCAGTGTGGCCGGTCACCCTCTCAGGCCGGCTACCCGTCGTCGCCTTGGTGGGCCGTTACCTCACCAACTAGCTGATAGGCCGCGAGTCCATCCCAGACCGAAATTCTTTCCAGCTCCTAGCCATGCGGCTGAAGCTCGTATCCGGTATTAGACGCCGTTTCCAGCGCTTATCCCAGAGTCTGGGGCAGGTTACTCACGTGTTACTCACCCGTTCGCCACTAATCCAGCCAGAGCAAGCTCCGGCTTTCATCGTTCGACTTGCATGTGTTAAGCACGCCGCCAGCGTTCATCCTGAGCCAGGATCAAACTCTCCGTAAATGTTTGATTGCACGGCGACCGAAGTCGTCGGCACATCTAGTGTGACGAGCCGCCGGAATGGGCGAACACATCACAAGTTTGAAACTGACAAGACAAACATCATTGCTGACATTTGATTTGTTGTTTAATGTTTTTCCAAAGGAATCTCCTCTGTGGTTACCGCTAGAAACGGCACCTACAGACGAGGTTTTTGGCATTTGACATTGTGCACGCTGTTGAGTTCTCAAGGATCGGACGCTCCCGGTGCTGCACCTCTCGGTGTCGCTGCCGGGGCAACTTCTCAAACTTACCACTTTCGTTCCGCTTGTCAAATCGACTCGCCTGTCTTCTCGAGACAGACTCCGGGCGCTCTAATGAGGCCCAGTCGCAGTGACCAGCTCGATCAGCCGAAGCTGATCTGAAAGTGGGTTTTTCATCCTAGACCCGAAGAAATCGTTCTGCAAGAGAACGTCTCCATGAAGGAGTTCTTCGGTGGCTTTCGCCTTTGGATTTAGTCCCTCTTGAGGCCGGGAAGCTCTTCGGCTTTCCGCACCTTTGGGGTGACAAGTAAGTACTTTACGGTCGTCCTGACGGCGGGGCAAATCCCGACTGCATCCCGGGCGTGTCGCGCCCTACTCCCCCGTATTTGCCTCAGCCAAGGCCTCGCCGCAGTACTCCGTCACGTACTCGTCGATGGTCGTGATGTCCGCCTCGGAGTGGAGGTCGAGTATGTCGCCGGGGCGATTCGGGGTCGCCAGGCTACTCGCGAACCCAACCATGCTGTCAATGCGCGCGCTGAACGTTTGCACCGGCTCGGCGATGCCGGCTGGCGCGAGCGGCACGAGACCCTGCCAGATCGCGGCATAGTTCGAGATCGCGGGGACGTAGCCAGCGGGGTCATCGAGCTGCGGCCATCCGTAGTCAGGATCGCCAGAGTCGAACAGCGTTGGGTATGCCGCAAGCGCAGTGCAGAACTCAACACTCTCGGCGACAATGCCTGCCCTCGCCGCCGCAGCCTCATCGGCGACCCGCTGAGCCTCGATTGCCTCCTGACGCTCGAACCACAGCACCGTGCCCGCGATCACGAAGACGAACGTCATGGCCACGGAGATCCATACCGCCGCCCGGGACTTCGCCGACGACCAGCCGCGGTAGGCGCGGCCTCGTGCTGCAGCGACGAGGCCGAGCACGAATCCAACAGGCGGCAGCAGAAAGGCGAGGACGAATGCGGACCAGTCGACGACCGCCAAGTCTCGAGGTGGCTCGACGGCAACGGGACGGAGCGTGCCAAGCACAGGATGCCCTCCCCCGCTGCGATCAGGCTCTGCGCGAGAGTCGGGCACAGAAGACTCGCTCACGAACGGTGCCGAACCGTTTTGCTGTGGCACGAAGGTTTCGGGAGTGAAGGCCTGCGTGACCGGCATTGCCGAGGAAGGGCTCGGCTCGGCAGCGGGCTGCGAGAGAACGGAAGTCGGCTGCCCCGAACTCTCGTCTGCCTCGGATGCGGTGTTCGGCACGAAAAGATCGGCGGTGCTGAAGGCATGAGTGACGCGGGGAACCTCACGCCCAGGCGGCTCAGCGAGCGGCGGAGGTGTGTAGACGGGGGTGGGATCGGCGATCGGCGCCGACGCTGGCCCCGCGTCTGCAGGCTCGGGCTGTGGCACATCTGCTGACGCCGAACGGAAGCGCGAGTCATCGACGTGGGGCGCCTCCGGCTCGGCAGGCTCGAACGAGCGCGGCTCGAAGCCGAGGCTCTCGAAGGCGCTCAGGCCTCCGGTGTCGAGGCTCGGGCTGCCGGGCTCTGGCGTTGCCGATGCCGATGCCGGCGCCGCAGCATCCGCCTGCTCTGCTTCGAGTCGCTGCGCCTCGTCCCGCGCAGACTCACGGAGACGGCGGCGGTCGCGCCGCAACTCTCCGCCGACGCCCGCGTTGGTGGCCCCGCCACCATCAGACTGCTCGTTCACACGTTCCCCTCGATATTCCGGCCCCAGTGTAACGAGGCAGGCTGCGCCTAACCCGCGATGACCCCAGCGAGCGTCTTCTTGCCACGGCGGAGGACAGCGAAACGCTCGAAGAGCAAGCGCCCATCGACCGACTCGGCGGCATCCGTCACCTTGGCGTTGTTGAGGTAGACCCCACCCTGCTCGATTGCGCGCCGCGACTCACCGAGGCTCTTCGTGAGCCCGGCATCGACCAGCAGCTGTGCCACGGTCACCCCCGGCGACGCAACGGCCTTCGGGAGCTCTGCCAGCGCAGACTCGAGCGTCGAAGCATCCAAGGCCGAAAGATCGCCCTGGCCGAACAGGGCGTCCGCCGCAGCGATCGCCGACTCGGTCGCGGCGACCCCGTGCACGAGCGACGTGACCTCGAAGGCGAGCCGTCGCTGCCCCTCCCTCTTGAACGGCGCGGAAGCGACCGCCTCAGCAACCGCCTCGATCTCGGCCCTGGAGAGGAACGTGAACACCTTGAGCCGATCGACCACGTCGGCGTCGTCGGTATTGAGCCAAAACTGATACATCGCATACGGGCTCGTAAGCGCCGGATCGAGCCAGACCGCGTTGCCCTCACTCTTGCCGAACTTTGTGCCGTCAGAATTCGTGATGAGGGGCGTGCCGATCGCATGAACACTCACCCCTTCGGCCTTGTGTACGAGATCGGAGCCGCTCGTGAGATTGCCCCACTGGTCTGAGCCACCGGTCTGGAGGACGCACCCGTAGGTGCGGTACAACTCGAGGAAGTCCATGCCCTGGAGCACCTGGTAGCTGAACTCGGTGAAGCTGATGCCGGCATCCGAATTGAGCCGGGCGCTCACTGCATCCTTCTTCAGCATCGTGCCAACCCGAAAGTACTTGCCGACGTCGCGAAGGAAATCGATCGCCGAAAGCGGCGCGGTCCAGTCGAGATTGTTGACCAGGCGCGCGGCGCTCTCGCCCTCAAAGTCGAGGAACTTCGAGACCTGCCCCTGGAGGTAGCCGACCCACTCGGCGACCACCTCTGGAGTGTTGAGGGTGCGCTCTGCGGTCGGCTTCGGATCGCCGATGAGACCTGTAGAACCGCCGACCAGCGCAAGCGGGCGATGGCCGGCGAGTTGAATGCGGCGCAAGAGCAGCAACTGCACAAGATTGCCGAGATGCAAACTCGGCGCCGTCGGGTCGAACCCGCAGTAATAGACAATCGGAGGCCCGGCGAGGAGATCCCTCAGCGCCGCCTCATCGGTTGAGACGTGGATCAGACCGCGCCACCGCAGCTCATCCCAAAGGGTCCCGAACGAGTCATCGTTGCGTTGCTGACGGAGGATCTCGGCGGGCGTTGACACCGGACCAACTTATCAGCGCCCCCACGGCACTCCGTGCAGGCACACGACATGCGCAATCAGGGGCGAACCCTCGGCACATGAGCGCGGTATGGCGACACCGAGGTCTCACCAGGAACCCAGAAGCGCCAGGGGAAGGCCTCGGTGCCGCCGGGACCTGAAACGCCCGTCCGCGGGCCCGAGGCCGGCTCGGGCGGTGCGTCGGCGAGCGTGAGCTGGACGCGAGAGCGGTCGAGATCTGCTCCTCCATCGGCGAGCGTAATGCCAAGCGCCACCGTGAGCCGCGCCGGACCCCTCGCCAGCTCATGGTCGGCTCGAGCGGTGGGACGGCGCGCACGCGCGAGCCCCACGCCCTCCACTATTTCTCCCGCCCGGATAAGACACGCGGAGGCCACTCCCTCCGACGAGCAGACGATATTCGCGCACGTGTGCATCCCGTAGGTGAAGTAGGTATAGAGGCGACCGGGCGGGCCGAACATGACCGCATTGCGGGGAGTCTGGCCCCGGAACGCATGCGACCCCGGATCGTCCTCTCCGCGATACGCCTCCACCTCGGTAATCCGTAGCGCCACCCGGCCATCGTCGCCCTCGACTGAGAGCAGCGAGCCCAGTAGCCGTGGCGCGACCGTGAGCGCATCGTCGGAGAGGATCTGCGCGAGCGGCGACGCCATCGGGTCAGCGCTCCGCGAGCACCCGGACGCGCTCGGTGAGGAGTGCGAGCTGCTCGGCCACCCGCGCCGGTGCCGTGCCGCCAACACCGTTGCGACTCGAGACCGCACCCTCGATCGTGAGCACCTCGCGAACCGCGGGAGTGAGGCGCGCATCGATCGACGCGTAGTCCTCGTCGCTCGGCTCATGCAGTTCGACACCCTGGCGTTCGCAGTGGGCGACGAGGGCACCGCTGATCTCGTGGGCTTCTCGGAACGGCACGTGCTGCCGCACAAGCCACTCCGCAACATCCGTCGCGAGCGAAAACCCCTGCGGCGCGAGCTCGGCCATGCGTGCGGTATTGAACCGCAGCGTCGCCACCATGCCCGTGAAGGCGGGGAGCAGCACCTCCAGCGTCTCGACCGAATCGAACACCGGCTCCTTGTCTTCTTGAAGGTCGCGGTTGTACGCGAGCGGAAGCCCCTTCAAGGTTGCCAGCAGGCCCGTGAGATTGCCGATGAGCCTGCCCGACTTGCCGCGTGCGAGTTCCGCAATGTCGGGGTTCTTCTTCTGCGGCATGATCGATGAGCCCGTCGAATAGCCATCGTGAAGCGTAACGAAGTCGAACTCTCGCGTGTTCCAGAGGATGATCTCCTCCGCCAGCCTGGAGAGGTTGATGCCAATCGTCGAGGCAACGAAGGCGAACTCTGCCACCACGTCGCGACTCGCGGTCGCATCGATCGAATTCTCTGATGGCCCCGACAAGCCGAGCTCGGCAGCGACGAGCGCCGGGTCGAGCCCGAGCGAACTGCCGGCAAGCGCGCCGGAGCCATACGGCGACACCGAAGCCCGTGCCGACCAGTCGCGGAGCCGCTCGAGGTCGCGCACCAGCGGCCACGCGTGTGCGAGAAGGTGGTGTGCGAGGAGCACGGGCTGTGCGTGCTGAAGATGGGTGCGGCCCGGCATGATCGCATCCGGGTGCGCGTCGGCCTGCGCGGCAATCGCGTCGATCAACTGCACGACGTGGTGCCGGATGACCGCGGCATGGTCGAGCAGGTAGAGGCGAACGAGCGTGGCAATCTGGTCGTTGCGGCTGCGGCCCGCCCGGAGACGGCCGCCGAGCTCCGGCCCCGCGATCTCGATGAGATGGCGCTCAAGGGCACCGTGGACGTCTTCATCGGACTCATCCGCGATGATCGCCCCTGACTCGACATCAGCTGCGAGCCGATCGAGTGCCGCGTGCATCGCATCCAGTTGGGTCTCGCTGAGATATCCGGCGGCGGCGAGCGCCTTGGCATGGGCTCGCGAACCGAGGATGTCGTAGGGTGCGAGCTGCCAGTCGAAATGAGTCGACTTGCTCAGCCGTGAGAGCTCCGGCGACGGGCCGTCGCTGAAGCGGCCGCCCCAGAGGGAACCCGCGTTGGTCGAGCCTGTCGAACCATGCTCGGTCATCACGACACCGCCCCCTGGCCACTGCGTTCGAACAACCACACCATGAGGGCCTTCTGCGCATGCAGTCGGTTCTCTGCCTCATCCCAGATGACGCTCTGCTCACCGTCGATCACCTCGGCGGTCACCTCATAGCCACGGTCGGCCGGCAGGCAATGGAGGAAGATCGCGTCCTTCTTTGCGAGGGCCATGAGTTCTGCATCGACACGATACCCACCGAGGGTCGCAACGCGCTTCGCCTTCTCCTCCTCCTTGCCCATCGACACCCACGTATCGGTGACGACGACATCGACACCGGCGACCGCGGCACGGGGATCGGTGAACAGCTCGATCGAACCACCGGTGGTCGCCGCGATGCGCTCGGCATCTGCGACGACGGATGCCGCTGGCTGAAAGCCTTCTGGCGAGGCGATGCGCACGTGCATCCCGGCGGTAGCACCTGCGAGCAGGTACGACTGGGCCATGTTGCAGGCACCATCGCCAAGGAACGTGACGGTCTGTCCCTCGAGTGCGCCGCGATGTTCACGAATCGTGAGGAGGTCCGCGAGGAGCTGGCACGGGTGGAAGTCATCCGAGAGCGCGTTGATCACCGGCACCGTCGTGCCCTCGGCCATCTCTTCCAGCCCCGCCTGACCGTAGGTACGCCAGACGATCGCGGCGACCATCCGTTCGAGCACGCGCGCGGTGTCTGACGCTGTCTCTTTGCCACCGAGCTGGCTGCTCGCCGTGCTGATGATGAGCGGCACGCCGCCGAGGTCGGCGATTCCGACCGCGAACGAGACCCGAGTGCGCGTCGATGACTTGTCGAAGATTACGGCCACGGTCTGCGGCCCCTCCAGCGGGCGGCGCGAGAAGCGCTCCGCCTTGAGGGTGACGGCGAGGTCGAGGATCTCGAGCTGCTCCGCCTGGCTGAGGTCGTCATCGCGAAGAAAGTGTCGTGTCACTGTGCTGTTCTGATTCACTGGGCCGCCTCCAACGCGGTGGTGAAGAGCGTGGCGAACTCCTCGAGCTCGACGTCGCCCACGATGAGCGGCGGAGCGATACGGATGCTGGACTCATTGGCCGCATTAATGATGAGGCCAGCATCAAGGGCAGCGGCGGAGACCTTGTTTGCGATGGGCTCCGTGAGCCCGACGCCGATGAGGAGCCCACGACCGCGGACCTCCTCGACGAGCGGCGAGCCAATGCCGCGGATGATCTCGCGCAGTTCGTCGCCGCGGCGCGCTGCGTTGGCCACAAGCCCCGACGCCTCGATCTCGCCGAGCACAGCGTTCGCCGCCGCGGTTGCGAGCGGGTTGCCGCCGAAGGTGCTGCCGTGGTGGCCGCGTTTGAACAGTTCGGATGCTTCACCGAACGTCACGAGGGCCGCGATCGGCACACCACCGGCGATGCCCTTCGCGATCGCCACAGCGTCAGGAACGATGTCGAACTGCTCATAGGTGAACCACGTGCCGGTGCGGCCGACCCCGGTCTGAATCTCGTCGAGGATGAGCAGGGCGCCGTGCTCGGTGGCGAGTTCGCGGGCGCGCCGGATGAAACCGTCTGGCAGGTCGACAACGCCGGCCTCGCCCTTGATGGGTTCGAAGATGACGGCCGCGACGGTGTCATCCATCGCGTGTTCGAGTGCTTCAACCGTGCTGTCGATGTGCTCAACGCCGGCGAGGAGAGGCCCGAAGGGATCGCGCAGCGCGGCCTTGCCCGTGAGCGAAAGCGCGCCCATCGTGCGGCCGTGGAACGCGTTCGTGAGCGCAAGGATGCGCGTGCGGCGGCCACCGTCGTTGTTGAGCCTCGCGAGCTTGACCGCTGCCTCCATCGACTCGGCGCCGGAGTTGCAGAAGTAGACCCTGCCCTGCTCCCCCGCACCAGTGATGCGCTTGAGGCGCTCGGCGAGTTCGATTTGCGGGGGCGTTGCGAAATAGTTCGACACGTGCGCGAGCGTCGAGATCTGGCTCGTCACGGCATCGACGAGGGCGGGGTGGGCGTGGCCGAGTGAGTTCACAGCAATCCCGGCGAGGAAGTCGAGATACCGCTTGCCGTTTGTGCCCCACACGTAGCAGCCTTCGCCTCGCTCGAGCATCGTGAGGGGTGTCGCATGCGAGCCCATCATGGCTGCGCTGAACCGGCTGCTCCAGTCGTGATTGTTCACTACTTCGCCTTCACTGTCGTTGTTGTTGTCTCTCCGTGCCCCGCTGCTGCCTCGACGCGGTCGTCGCGGATGACCTCCGTGCCGACACCGCTGCTTCGAAACACTTCGAGGAGGATGGAGTGCGGCACACGGCCGTCGATGATCGCGGCCTTATCGACGCCGCCATCGACGGCCTCAAGGCACGCTGTCATCTTGGGGATCATGCCGGATTCGAGGCTCGGCAGCAGCGCCATGAGCTCGGTCGTGGTGATCTGGGACACGAGCGAGTCGCGATTCGGCCAGTCGGAGTAGAGCCCCGCGACATCCGTCAGCACCACCAGTTTTACCGCGGCGAGCGCGACCGCGACCGATGCTGCGGCCGAGTCGGCGTTGACGTTGAGCACCTGCCCCGCCACATCATCGTCTGGCGCGACCGAGGAGACGACAGGGATTTTGCCCGCGTCGAGCAGCGCGTGAAGCACGGCCGGGTCAACACCGACGACCTCGCCGACGAGGCCGAGATCGACGGGTTCCCCATCGACGATCGTGCCGCGCCGGTGGCCCCGAAAGAGCCCCTGTGTCTCACCGGAGACCGCCTGCGCAAGATCACCGTGCTGATTGATGAGTTCGACGAGTTCGCCGCTCACCTCGCGGGTGAGCACCTCGCGCACAACCTCCATCGCGTCGGGGCTCGTGACCCTGAGGCCACCCCGGAACTCGCTCTCGATGCCGCGCTCAGCCAGCGCCCGCGAGATCTGCGGCCCGCCACCGTGCACGACGACGGGACGGACGCCGACATGGTGCAGATACACCATGTCCTCCGCGAAGGCGCGCTTCAGTTCGTCATCGACCATCGCATTGCCGCCGAACTTGACAACAATGATGCGACCGCGAAACAGGGTGAGCCACGGCAGTGACTCGATGAGCGTCTGCGCCTGCACGGCGTTGAGATCGGTAGGCTCGCCCATCAGCTTGAGTATGCGCTGTTCTCGTGCACGTAGTCGTGCGTGAGGTCGTTGGTGCGGATCGTCGCGGTGGCGTCGCCCACTTTGAGGTCGATCAACACGTGCGTCTGCCGCGGACTGAGATCGACGCTCTCCGAAGGCTCATCGGGTTCGCCGGCACGGCAGACCCGCACGCCGTTCATCGACACATCCACCGCGTATGGGTCAAACTCGGCAGCCGTGGTGCCGATCGCCGCAAGCACGCGACCCCAGTTGGGATCGTTGCCAAACACGGCGGCCTTGAAGAGGTTGTTGCGCGCGACCGAACGGCCGACCTCGACAGCGTCATCCTCGCTTGCGGCATGGACAACCTCGATCGAGATCTCGTGACTCGCGCCCTCTGCATCACCGTGGAGCAGGCTCGCAAGCCCGTCACACACCTCGGTGAGACGAGCGGTGAACTCCTCGACATCCGGCGAGACTCCGGATGCACCGCTCGCCATGACCGTCACCTGGTCGTTGGTTGACATGCAGCCATCAGAGTCAAGCCGATCGAAGCTGACTCGCGTCGCACGGCGCAGCGCAGCATCCAGCGTGGAAGCCTCGACGCTCGCATCGGTCGTGATGACGACGAGCATGGTCGCGAGGCCCGGCGCGAGCATCCCGGCCCCCTTTGCCATGCCACCGATGCTCCAGCCTTCGGCCTCGACGACAATCTCTTTGGGGCGCGAGTCTGTTGTCATGATCGCGAGGGCCGCATCATGCCCTCCCTCGGGGCTCAGCGCGGGAGCCGCCGCAGCGACCCCCGCGAGCACGCCGTCGCGGAACGACTGGTCGCCGACCCCGATGAGCCCGGTCGAGCACACGAGCACGTCACCGGCGGAGATGCCGAGCACGGAACCAACCGCCTCGGCCGTGTGATGGGTGGTCTGGAAACCGAACGTGCCCGTGTAGCAGTTGGCCCCGCCGGAGTTGAGCACAACGGCCGACACAACACCATCAGCTACCGCTTGCTGCGACCAGAGGATGGGGTTGGCCTTCGCCCGGTTGCTCGTGAAGACGGCAGCCCCCGCGAACTCGGGGCCAAGGTTCTGCACGAGCGCGACATCGAGGGCGCCCGTCGATTTGAGACCAGCGGCGACACCGGCAGCGACGAAGCCCTTGGGGGCGGTGACACTCACGGGGCGACTCCGTCCACGACGAGGCCGGTCGCTTCTGGCAGGCCGAGGGCGATGTTCATGGATTGGATTGCCGCGCCCGCCGTGCCCTTGACGAGGTTATCGATCGCACTGATCACGACCAGCCGGTCCGCGGCCTCGTCGATGCCGAGCCCGATGAGCGCGGTGTTCGCGCCGAGCACGTCGGCGGTCTTGGGGAACTCCCCCCGCGGCAACAGGTGCACGAACTGCTCCTGCCCGTAGGCGTACTCCCATGCGGCCGTCACATCATCGATGCCGACACCGGGTTCGAGTGTCGCGGTCGAGGTCGCAAGAATTCCGCGCGACATCGGCACAAGCACCGGCGTGAACGAGATGGTCGCGCCCTCCGCGCCGGCCGCTGTGAGGTTCTGCACGATCTCGGGCGTGTGACGGTGCGTACCGCCGACCGCGTACGGCATCGCAGAGCCGTGGATCTCACTCGCAAGAAGGTGTGGTTTGAGGCTCTTTCCGGCACCCGAGGTACCGACCGCGAGCACGGCCACAAGGTCTGCCGGCTGAATGATGCCAGCCTGGATGCCGGGGGCAAGCCCCAGCGTGATCGCGGTCACGTTGCATCCGGGCACCGCGATGCGGCGGGCGCCGACGAGGTGCTCGCGCTGGCGTGAACCGTCGGCGAGCAGGAGTTCGGGAAGGCCGTAGGCCCAAGCACCGTAGAACTCGCCACCGTAAAACTTGGCCCAGTCGGCCTCGGAGGTGAGCCGGTGGTCGGCCCCGCAGTCAATGACCAGCGCACCGTCGCCGAGATGGTCGGTGAGCGCACCGGACTTGCCGTGCGGGAGGGCGACGAAGACGACATCGTGACCCGCGAGATTCTCTGGCGTCGTCTCGGTGAGCGTGAGGTGTTGGAGCGAGCGCAGGTGCGGCTGGGCTGCGACGAGCGGCTGCCCCGCATTCGAGTGCGCAGTCACCGTGGTGATGGTGACCTCAGGGTGGGTTGCGAGGATGCGGAGAAGCTCTCCACCCGCGTAACCGCTGGCGCCAGCGACGGCAACGGAAATGGTCATGGGTTCTACCTTAAATGAGGAACGGACGAAGCAGGACCTTCAGGCGGCGACGCGGCGACAGAGCGGAACGCTCAGCGGGGCGACGTCGCCGAGAGTCGGCGCGCGCGGAAGAGCTCGAGGCGACGCTCGCCGAGCACGGTTCCACGGATCATGTCCACGGCAACACTGTAGCGCCTGCCGGGGCGCGACACTACCCGAGCGCTCTTCGCGTCTTGCTACTCCCGAAGTGTCGCGCCGAAACGCTCCGCCGCGAGCGCGACTCCCGCGAGCCGAGCCTCGGATGCCTCGGCCGCCGTGAGCGTGCGATCCGGTCCCCTGAAGCGCAGTGCGAAGGTGAGCGACTTGTCGCCGACCTCGATGCCCTGGCCCCGGTAGTCATCGACGAGATACGCGTGCTCGAGCAGCGCACCCGCGCCCTCCGTGACGGCAGCGAGCACGTCAGCGGCCGGAATCTCCTCCGGCACGACGAGCGACACGTCTTGCGTCGCGGCGGGGAATGACGAGATCGGCCTCGTGGCGACCTCGGTCGCACCGAGCTCAATAAGCGCGTCGAGATCGATTTCGAGGAGCGCGACAACGCGCGGCAGATCGAGATCATCGGCAATCGCCGGGAGCAGCTCGCCCGCGATGCCGACGACGCGGTCGCCCGCAAAGAGCTCCGCCGTGCGGCCGGGGTGGAAGGCCGGATGGTTGCCCTGCTCGACCCGGAGCGTCACCGCGAGGCCGGAGGCAAGCTGGCGCGCCGCCGCAATCGCATCCGTGAGCGACGATGGCACAGCCGCGACACCGGGCTGGCGCACAATACGGTCGCCGATGAAGAGCGCACCGACGTGCCACGGCTGCGGCGGAATGCCGTCATTGAGCTCGGCAAGCGCGGCGTCACCCGGATGCGCGGTGCCGACAGGCAGCGGACCGCTCCCGTAGCGGCGACCCGACTCGGGCAAAAACACTGTGCCGACCTCGAAGAGTGCGAGCTCCGTGAGCCCGCGGGAGAGGTTGCGGCGCGCGGCATCGAGCAGCCCAGGGATGACCGAGCGGCGCAGCAGCGGCACCTCGGCGTCGAGCGGGTTCGCAAGGCGCATGGCCGGGGCATCCGAGGAGAACCGCTCGTGGGTTGTCGTCGAGACAAAAGGATAGGACTGCACCTCGGTGAGGCCATTCGCCGCGAGCATGTTCGCGGCCGAACGGCGAAGCACCTGCGCACGCGAGAGTCCGCGACCCGGCGGGGCGACGGGAAGCACCGAGGGGATGCGGTCGTAGCCGACAAGGCGTGCGACCTCCTCCGCAAGCGTCGGCTCATCGTCAAGATCGGGGCGCCACGAAGGCGGGGTGACCGCGAGGCCCCCAGCGGCGGGCTCGACCGTGGCACCGATCGCTTCGAGCGACGTGCGGACCTCGTCTGGGGTGTACTCGACACCGAGCAGCGAAGAGACGAAGCCGTCACGAAGGGTGATCGCCTGCGGTGCGGGCGCAGAGTGCAGGGCCGAACCGAGCTCGTCGAGCGTGCCGCCCCCGAGTTCGACGAGGAGCTGGGCGACACGCGCCGCCGCGGCCTCCGCCACGAGCGGATCGACGCCGCGCTCGAAGCGCTTCGATGCTTCGCTCGGGAGCTTGTGGCGCCGGGCAGTGCGCGCGATCGAGACGGGGTCGAAGTTTGCGGCCTCGATGAGCACATCGCTCGTGGCATCCGAAATCTCGGTCGTCGCGCCGCCCATGACGCCGGCGAGACCGATGGGACCGGACTCGTCGGTGATGAGGAGGTCCTCTGGGCTGAGCATGCGGGTCTGATCGTCGAGCGTCGTGAGCGTCTCCCCCGCGCTCGCGCGGCGCACCGTGATGCCGCCAGTGAGCTTGCCGAGATCGTAGCCGTGGATGGGCTGGCCGAGCTCAAACATGACGTAGTTGGTGATGTCGACCGCGAGCGAAATCGAGCGCACACCAGCGAGAGTGAGGCGCGAGAGCATCCACGCCGGGGTCGGTCGGGTCGGGTCGATGCCGCGGACGACGCGGGTGACGAACACCGAGCACCCGACGTTGTCGCGGATCGGTGCATCATCGGCGACAGTGACGGAGAAGCCCGTGTGGGGCTTTGCAACGAGCCCGACGAGCGCAGGGGTCACGGCGGGGTCACGGAAGGCGGCGCCCGTCGAATTGGAGAACTCTCGAGCGATGCCCCGGATGGAGAAGGCGTAGCCGCGGTCGGGGGTCACGTTGACCTCGACCGCGAAATCGTCGAGCCCGAGCAGCGCAATCGCATCCGTACCCGGCGCTGGGTCAAGCCCCAGCTCGGCGAGACGCAGGATGCCCGCATGCTCGTCGCCGAGACCGAGTTCTTTCGCCGAGGCGATCATGCCATCGCTCACGTGACCGTAGGTCTTGCGCGCCGCGATCGGGAACGGCCCCGGCAGCACGGCACCGGGCAGAGACACAACGACGTTGTCGCCCGCGAAGAAGTTGTGGGCTCCGCAGACGATGCCGCGTGGCTCGGCCTCACCGACGTCGACCTGGCACCAACGGATCGTTTTGCCATTCGACTGCGGCTCGTCGACGAATTCGAGCACCGTGCCAACGACGATCGGGCCGCTCAGTTCGCTGCGATGCACATCTTCTTCTTCGAGGCCGACACGCACGAGCGCGGCGTGGATGTCCTCCGCCGTCGCATCCGCCGGGACCTCGACGAACTCGCGAAGCCACGAGACTGGGACGCGCATCAGACCACCATTCCGAACTGCTGCGAGAAGCGGATATCGCCCTCGACCATGTCACGCATGTCATTCATGTCGTTGCGGAACTGCAGGGTGCGCTCGATGCCCATGCCGAACGCGAAGCCCTGATACTCCTCGGGATCGATGCCCGCCGCGCGGAGCACATTGCGGTTCACCATGCCGCAGCCACCCCACTCAACCCAGCGCGCGCCGCCCTTTGCATTCGGCTGCCAGACATCCATTTCGGCGCTCGGCTCCGTGAAGGGGAAGTAGTTGGGGCGCAGGCGGATCTTCGCCTCCGCGCCGAACATCGCGCGGGCGAGGTGTTCGAGCGTGCCGCGGAGGTGCGCCATCGTGAGGCCCTTGTCGATCGCGATGCCCTCGATCTGGTTGAAGACGGGGGTGTGCGTCGCATCGAGCTCATCCGTGCGGTACGTGCGACCGGGGGCCACGACGTAGACGGGCAGCGGGCGCTCGAGCAGCGAACGGATCTGCACGGGCGAGGTGTGCGTGCGCATCACGAGATGCGACTCGACGGGGTCGATAAAGAAGGTGTCTTGCATCGCGCGTGCCGGGTGATCTTCATCGAAGTTCAGCGCGTCGAAGTTGAACCACTCGTTCTCGAGTTGCGGCCCCTCGGCCACCTCCCAGCCCATGCCGACGAAAACATCCGACATCTGCTCCATGAGGAGGGTGAGCGGATGCCGCGCGCCGGGGTTCCAGCGTGAGGCGAGGGCCGTGACATCCACCGCCTCGGCCGCGAGCCGCGCAGTCTCTTCCGCGGCGGCGACCTCGTGCTCGCGGGCCGCGAAGGCCTGCGTCACGCGGCCGCGGGCCTGGCCGACGAGCTTGCCGAGGGATGCCTTCTGGTCGTTCGGCACGTCGCGCAGGCCTGCGTTGAGCCTCGCGAGCGTCGATCCTTCACCGAGGTGGGCGGAGCGGACGGTCTTGAGCGCCGCGGTGTCGCCAGCGTCGGCGATCGCCGCAAGCGCAGCATCCACCGCCTCGGTGACGCGGGCTTCAGTGATGAGGGGATCTGACACGAGAAACGAGTCTACCGGCGTGGGCGCATGCCTCCGCCGTCACCTCATCTCGGTGCTTGGCTGGCCCCGAACCCCTGCCCTGCGAGCCGTTGCCGGATGAACTCCGGGTCGTCCTCGCCCGTCGGGGCGGCGGGACCGGCGATCGTCTTGCCGAGCTTCGGCCCACTGCGGCGCGCGATGAGACGTGCGATGTACGACAGGCTCATGTTCATGACGATGTAGATCGCGAGGGCGACGAAGAACAGTGAGAAGACGTAGCGGCTGCCGACGTTGTTCGCGATGTACTGCGTCGTCACGCGGAGCAGCTCCGGATAGCCGACGATGTAGGCGAGCGCCGTGTCCTTGAGCAGCACCACGAGCTGCGCGATGATGATCGGCAACATTTGGCGCCACGCCTGAGGGAACTCGATGATGAAGCGCGTCGCAAGTGGAGTGAGCCCAATCGACAGGCCACCCTCGCGCTGGCCCTTCGGCAGCGACTGGATGCCAGCGCGGAGCGCCTCACCGATGATCGCGCCGTTGTACACAGCGAGTGCTCCAACGCCGGCCCAGAACGGCTCGACGCCGAAGACCAGCAGGATGAAGAGGATCATTAGCAGCACTGGCATACCGCGGAAGAACTCAAGCAGCACCGAGGTCGGAACTCTGACCCACGGAGTGATGGCCGCGCGACCGAACGAGAACAGTATGCCGACCACGATCGCGAGGACCGCGGCGACGCCAGCCATGCGCAGGGTCGCGACGAGTCCTTCGCCGATGAACCGCCACACCTGCACATCGAGGAAGATGTCCCAGCGCGACGCGTCGAGAAGTCCGGGCTGTTCTGCACCGTTCGCCGAGACCCGAGGTGCCGCGAGGCCAGCGACGAGCGCGGCAAAGCCGCCGACGATCACGATCAAGCCGACGATCGAGATGATGAGGGAACGGCGTTGAGCTTTTGGTCCGGGAGCGTCGTAGAGCACCGAGGTCATCGCAGCACCGCCAGCTTCTTCTCGACCCGACCGGCAATGAGACCGAGGGGAATGGTGATCAGGAGGTAGAGCACCGCAGCCGCGAGGAGGATCGGGATAACGGCGTCGCCGCGCTCATTGGCCCCCGTACGAGCAACGGAGAAGATCTCGACGACGAAGAACGCGCCGGCGACCGAGGTGTTCTTCGTCAGCGCGATGAAGACGTTGATGAGCGGCGGAATGACCATGCGGAACGCCTGGGGCAGCACGACGAGCGTGACGACCTGCCCGAACGGGAGTCCGATGCTCCGCGCCGCCTCGGCCTGGCCGACCGCGACACCGTTGATGCCGGAGCGGAGGGCCTCGGCGACGAACGGCGAAGTGTAGGCCGTGAGGCCGAGGAGCGCGAGGGTGTAGTAGCCCGGGAAGAAGTCGAGGTACGGCAGCACGTTCGCGCAGAAGAACAGCACGAGTGTGAGCGGTGTGTTCCGCAGGATCTCGGTGTACGCCGTCGCGAAGCCTCGCAGCGAGGCAACCGGCGAGATGCGCATCGCGGCGACGACGAACCCGATCACGAGCGCGCCGAGCCCCGCGAAGAGCAGCAGGCTCAGTGTGACGAGGAAAGCATCACCGAACTGCGGCAGGAACTGGATGATCGCATCCACAGATGGAGCCTCCTCGGGGGCCTCGACAGGTGTTGTCAGGATCGAACTGGGGTGGGCCGGCACCCCGCCGCAGAATCGCGACAGGGCACCGGCACCGTTGAGTGCTTAGTAACGATCGACGGCTGGCGGCTCGGGAAGGTCGAGCACCGTGCCGGCGGTCGCCTCCCACGCGTCGGCCCAGCGGCCGTCTTCGTAGGCTGCCTCAAGCGTGTCGTTGATGAACGTGCGGAACGCGTCATCGCCCAACTCGAGACCGATGCCGTATGGCTCCTCCGTGAACGGGTTGTTCACGACTTCGAACTCGCCCGCGTTCTGATCGGCGAGACCGGCAAGGATCACGTTGTCGGTTGTGACTGCGGCAACCTCTCCGCGGCGAAGCGGCTCGAGGCACGCGGAATACGTCTCCGCCTGCAGCACGTTGGAGGTGTACTCGGTGATGTTGACGAGCGACGTCGAACCGGTGACGGTGCAGACCGCGAGATCCGGGTTCTCCTCGAACGACTCGGGGCCTTCGATGCCGTCGGGGTTGCCCTCAAGAACGAGAAGGTCCTGACCTGCGGAGTAGTACGGTCCGGCGAAGTCGATGACCTCCTTGCGAGTGTCGTTGATCGTGTAGGTGGCGATGACGATGTCGACCTGGCCGTCCTGGATGAACGGCTCACGGTTGGCGGAGACCGTCTCGACCCACTCGATGTTCTCTGCCTCGATGCCAAGCTCGGCGGCGATGATCTTGCCGATCTCGACGTCGAAGCCGACAGGCGTGCCGTCGAGGCCCTGGAGGCCGAACAGTGGCTGATCGAACTTCGTGCCGATCGTGATGGTGCCGGCCTCGTTGAGCTCTGCCATCGTCGTGCCGGCCTCAAACTCAACTTCGGTCTCGACCTCGGGCGCGTCATCCGCACCAGAGTCACTACATCCGCTCAGGACGAGCGCCGCGGCGATCGCCGCCGCACCGAAAGTCATGCTCTTGGTAATTCGCATGCCTGTCTCCTTCATTGCTGTGTCAACTCGCCACCGGTTAGTGGTCGAGGATCTTCGAGAGGAATTCCTTCGCTCTCGGAGTCTGGGGGTTGTTGAAGAACTCTTCTGGCGTTGCCTCTTCGACGATCTCGCCCTCCGCCATGAACACCACGCGGTCAGCCGCCTTGCGCGCAAAGCCCATCTCGTGGGTTACGACGACCATCGTCATGCCCTCTTTGGCGAGGCCGACCATGACATCGAGGACCTCGTTGATCATCTCGGGGTCGAGGGCAGAGGTGGGCTCGTCAAAGAGCATGACCTTTGGCTTCATCGCGAGCGCGCGCGCGATCGCGACGCGCTGCTGCTGACCGCCGGAGAGCTGCGATGGCATCTTCTCCGCCTGCACACCGACGCCGACTCGATCGAGGATCGCCTCGGCATCTTTCTTCGCCTCCGCCTTAGACCGGCGGCGCACCTTGATGGGGCCGAGGGTGACGTTCTCGAGGATCGTCTTATGGGCGAAAAGATTGAATGACTGGAAGACCATGCCGACATCGGCCCGAAGCGCGGCGAGGCCCTTGCCCTCCTCCGGCAGCTTCTTGCCGTCGATGCGGATCTCGCCAGACGTGATGGTCTCGAGGCGGTTGATCGCCCGACACAGCGTCGACTTGCCCGAACCTGACGGGCCGATGACGACAACGACCTCGCCCTTGTTCACGGTGAGGTTGATGTTCTTCAGGGCCTGGAAGTCGCCATAAAACTTGTCAACATTCTCGACTACGACAAGGGGTTCGCCCTTGGCCGCATGGATCGGATTGCTCGTCGTCTCAAATGCCGGCGCCTGGCTCGCGGCCACACCATCGCTCGATGTCATGGGGACAAACCTACTGGGCGAATCGGCGGTGTGCGCGATGCACGTCTGCTGTTACCTGTTCGTAACGCGGCGCTGACACGGGGCGCACATCCGCAAATCTCGGATCAGGAACGCTGGGCGAACGCACTCTCATACAGGCAGACGGATGCCGCGGTCGCGAGGTTCATCGACTCGGCACGGCCGTAGATCGGCACCGAGATGGCGCGATCGGCCAGCGCGAGGTACTCATCGCTCAGCCCGCGAGCCTCGTTGCCGAAGAGCCAGGCGGTCGGCGCCGCAAGCACGCCGTCAGTGCGCGCCGTGAGCAGATCATCGCCCTTGATGTCGGCCGCAAGGATTTGCAGATCCGCAGAACGGAGTCGCTCGCGCAGCGACGGAAAGTCGGCGACAATCGCGATCGGCATGTGGAACAGCGAGCCAGTCGTCGAGCGAACCACCTTGGGGTTATAAACATCGACGGTGCGGCCACTGAAGATCACGCCATCGGCGCCAGCGGCATCCGCAGTTCGGATGATCGTGCCGGCGTTGCCCGGATCACGCACCTCCTCGAGCACCACGATGAGGCGCGGGCCGTCGTCACCCTCCCCCGGCGCGAGGAGGTCACGCACTGAGACGGGGAACTGCCGGCAGACGGCCACCACGCCCTGGGGGGTCACCGTGTCGGCCATCGTCTCGATGACCTGCTCGGAGACGAACTCCACCTCAAGGCCGGCGTCGGCCGCCATCGTGGCAATTTCTGGGTGGCGGTCGAGCGCCGTCGGGGTCACGAACAGGTCAGCGAGCAGTTCGGGGCGCCACTGAAGCGCCTCCGAAACTGCCTGCGGACCCTCCAAAAGAAAGAGCCCGGTCTCAGACCGGGCATCTCTCTTGCGAAGTTTCGCAACGCCACGCACACGAGGTGAACGAGGGTTGTCAAGCATGGCCCAATTCTAGGCCGGGTGGATGACTATGCCGACACCTTCGGGGCCGACGTGTCAGACGGCAGTGCCGCCTTTGCCGTCGCGACGATGGCCGCAAACGTCTTGGGGTCGGTCACCGCGAGGTCTGCGAGCATACGACGGTCAACCTGCACGCCAGCAAGGCCAAGACCCTGGATGAGGCGGTTGTAGGTGAGGCCGTTCGCACGCGACGCCGCGTTGATGCGCTGAATCCACAGGCGACGGAAGTCACCCTTGCGGCTGCGACGGTCGCGGTACGAGTAGACGAACGAGTGGATGAGCTGCTCTTTTGCCTTGCGGTACAAGCGCGAACGCTGTCCGCGGTAGCCGCTCGCGCGCTCGAGGATGACCCGACGCTTCTTGTGGGCGTTGACTGCCCGCTTTACTCTTGCCATGTTCTTTGATCCTTAGTTCTGAATGCGGGCGGCTCAGCGGCCGGCTTTGCCAAGAAGGCGCTTGATGACCTTCGCGTCCTGGGGTGCCAGAACCTGGTCGGCGTTGAGGCGACGCTTGCGCGCACCCGACTTGACCTCGAGGTTGTGGCGCATACCGGCCTGCTGCTTCATGACCTTGCCGGTGCCGGTGACCTTGAAACGCTTCTTGGCCCCTGAGTGGCTCTTCTGCTTAGGCATTTCTCTCCTTGTTTACTGTCGTGCTCCATCACGCCCGTGCGGGCGAAACCTGTGTGCGGACTACTCCGCGGCCTCCGCGGCCGGCTCGGCCTCGGCCTTCGGCGCCTCGGCTTTTGCTGCCTCGGCTTTCGGTGCGTCGGCCTTCGGCGCGGCAGCCTGCGGCTCGCGCGGCTCCTTCGTGGCGGCCTTGCGGGCGTCAGTCTCGATCTTGACCTCGGCCTTCGTCTTGAGTGGACCGATCACCATGACCATGTTGCGGCCATCAATCATCGGCGTCGACTCGACCGAACCCAGCTCCGCGACATCCTCTGCGAAACGCTGCAGCAGACGCACGCCCTGCTCGGGACGCGACTGCTCACGGCCACGGAACAGGATCATGGCCTTGACCTTGTCACCCTGCTTGAGGAAGCCCTCGGCGCGCTTGCGCTTGGTCTCGTAGTCGTGCTTGTCAATCTTGAGCCGGAACCGGACCTCTTTGAGGATCGTGTTCGACTGGTTGCGCTTGGCCTCCTTGGCCTTCTGCGCGGTCTCGTACTTGAACTTGCCGAAGTCCATGATCTTCACAACCGGCGGCCGGGAATTGGGAGCAACCTCAACCAAATCCAGGTCAGCCTCCTGAGCGAGGCGAAGCGCGTCTTCAATGCGGACGACACCGACCTGCTCGCCCCCGGGGCCAACGAGACGGACTTCCGGGACGCGGATTCGGTCATTCGTTCTGGGATCGCTGATGCGGTCCTCCTCATAGATCGTGGCGAAAACTATGCCTGGCCTGCGGCGGATGCCGTGGCGACGAAGAGGAGGATTCATGCCCGATTGCGACACGAGTCCCGTGACACAACACTTGGCACGGCACCCTTCAGTACTACCTTCGCGCACTGACGTGCACGTCGGCGGGGTGCCAACAACCCGGTAACCTTGAGTGTCGAACGGCAACACTATGGCGGTCAAGCGCGGGTGGGAGAATCTCCACTTTCGTATCTGGAATCGCTATCGATCCCAGAGCCCGGACGATTCTAACAGAGGAAACCCTGATGAGCGATACCACCACCACAACTGGGCTCAACCCCGAGAACTCGGGCGCCGACGACGCAGCTCGCGACATCGCCGACGTCCCCGCCGTTGAAGTCATCAACACTGTCGCCGTGCACCTGCTGAGTGCCGCGGCCGTGAAGTGCGGGCTCGCCGACGACCCGGAATCCCAGACCGACCTTGACGAGGCGCGCAAGCTCATCAACGCGCTCGCCGGGCTCGTCACCGCCGCCGCCCCAGACCTCTCCGACTCTCACGCGCGCCCACTGCGCGACGGGCTCCGCTCGGTGCAACTCGCCTTCCGCGAGGCATCGCACATTCCGGATGCCCTCGGCAAAGGCCCGGGCGAAAAACTCACCGGGCCGGTCACCTAACGCAGCGCGCCGGCCGGAACTCAGGCCGGAAGGAGCCGCACGGCGAGCGAATCAACACGCTGCGCGATCACCTCGTGCGTAGCCCAGCGCTCCTGCACCCGCGCCACAAGCTCGTCGAGCCGGGTCTGATCGAGGCCCGGACGCAGGCGGAGCTCCGCAATCACCTCGGGGCCGCGGAGGCGCGCTAACGCGTCACCCGCGTGCAGGCTGATGCCCGCGACATCCGCCTCACTCTCGACCGCGGCAGCAAACGCCGCCAACACTTCGCCATCATCGAGCGGCGACTGCCACGGCAGCGACTGCGCCATCGCCCAGAGGGCCGGCCGGCGGATCGCGAACTCCGACTCACTCGTCGCATCGACGACAACGAGCTCGGTCGATTCATCAGCCGCGGCCAGCGCGACGCGAACGGCGTCGGCAGGCACCGGGCGTGCGACCGGGTTCCAAGCCTGCATCGCAGCGACCGAACTGAACACGGGGAGAACCGCGCGGCCGTCAGGCCCCGCGACCGTCACAATGGCGAGATCTGCGCTCTTGTCGACCGTGACCCCATGGTCGTTCACGCCCGCCTCGCCGAGCGACGCAACGAGCGGAATCAAGAGTCGGATGTCACGCAGCGCGTCGACCACCACCGATTCACCGACCGTGCCGGAACGAAAGGCCGTAATCGCCTCGAGAAAACCTGCGGGCGCCGAACCGTCGTCATCAGCGAACGGCGTCTGCCCGAAGGAGCGACCAGCCCAGGGCTGGCCCGCCGAGTCGGCGCCGCCCGAAGCGTGGTCGTTCGAGGAGGCTGAGGTCAATTGCCCGCGATGTCGAGCGCTTCAGCGAGCGTGAACTCCCCGTTGTAGAGCGCCTTGCCAACGATCGCGCCCTCGAGGCCGAGTGGCACGAGCTCGCGCAGGGCAACGAGGTCATCGAGGCTTGAAACTCCACCCGAAGCAATCACCGGCTTCTGCGTGTGATCGAGCACCTCGCGGAGCAGCGACACGTTCGGCCCCTGCAATGTGCCGTCTTTCGTGACGTCGGTGACGACGTAGCGCGAACATCCGGCCTCCTCGAGACGCTCCATGACCGTCCAGAGGTCGCCACCCTCCTGCGTCCAGCCGCGCGTGGCGAGGGTCGTGCCGCGAACATCGAGCCCGACCGCGATGGCCTCGCCGTATTCGGCGATGACGTGGGCGGCCCACTCCGGGTTCTCGAGTGCCGCAGTACCGAGGTTCAGACGCTTGGCGCCGGTCGCGAGCGCCGCCTCGAGCGAACGGTCATCGCGGATGCCACCGGAAAGCTCGATGTTGAGCCCGCCACGCACCTGTCGGATGACCTTCTTGATGACGCCGTGATTCGAGCCGCGACCGAACGCAGCATCGAGGTCGACGAGGTGGATCCAGTCGGCGCCCTGCTCAGCCCACGACTCCGCGGCCGCGACCGGATCGCCATAGCTGGTCTCGGTGCCCGCTTCGCCGCGGGTGAGACGGACCGCCTTGCCATCGGAGACATCGACCGCCGGGAACAGAGTCAGGCTGGGGGTCGTGTTGAACTCGCTCATCATGAACTTTCTCAGCGGGGATGCCGTGGGTTGAGATGGAGTATTCGCGCGAAGGCGCACAACAAGAAACAGATACTACTCGCGATTGCGGTTGCGGCGAATTCGACCGCTCTCGCGCGGTTGATCCTGCCTCAGAGCGTGCCGAGCCAGTTCGAGAGCAGGCGGATGCCGGGCGCTCCAGACTTCTCCGGGTGAAACTGTGTTGCGCTCAAGGGGCCATTCTCAACGGCCGCGAGAAAGCGACCGCCGTGCTCTGCCCAGGTGAGCTTCGCGGCCGGGAACGGCGGCATCGCGTCGATGCCCCACGTCGTCGCGGCATAGGAATGCACGAAGTAGAAACGCTCTTCGGCGATACCGTCGAACAGGGCAGACCCGTCAGGCGACTCGACCGTGTTCCAGCCCATGTGCGGCACGACCGGGGCAGTGAGCTCCTCGACCGTGCCCGGCCACTCCCCCAGGCCGTCGGTGGTCACACCGCGCTCAATGCCGCGCTCGAACATCACCTGCATGCCCACACAAATGCCGAGAACAGGGCGCCCCCCGGCCAAGCGACGATCGATGAGCTCAGCGCCATTGACACCGTCGAGCGCCCGCATGACAGCGGAGAATGCGCCCACCCCCGGCACCAGCAGACCATCAGCCGAAGCGACCGCTTTGGGGTCGGCCGTGAGCTCCACCTCGGCGCCCGCGAGCTCCATCGCCTTGACCGCGGAGTGGACGTTGCCACTGCCGTAGTCGAGCACGACGACCTTCGGTCTCGCGTCGCTCATGCTGAGCCTCGCCACGAGACCGCGTCGATGCGCTCGTCTGTCACAGTGCACCCTTCGTCGACGGGATGCCGCGCACGCGAGCATCCGGCTCGATGGCCTTGCGCATCGCCCTGGCAAATGCCTTGAACTCCGCCTCCGCGATGTGGTGGGGGTCGCGACCGCCAAGCACGCGGATGTGGACGGTGAGGCCGGCGTGGAAGGTGATCGCTTCGAAGACGTGGCGCACCATCGAGCCGGTGAAGTGACCGCCGATGAGGTGGAACTCAAAGCCAGCAGGTTCACCTTCGTGCACAAGGAAGGGCCGGCCAGAAACATCGACGACAGCACTCACGAGCGCCTCGTCGAGGGGCACCATGGCGTCACCGAAGCGGGAGATGCCGGACTTGTCGCCGAGCGCCTGCGCGAGCGCCTTGCCGAGGACGATACCGATGTCCTCGACCGTGTGGTGGACATCAATTTCGACATCGCCGGTCGCGCGCACTGTCAGGTCGATGAGTGAGTGCTTCGCGAAGGCGGTGAGCATGTGGTCGAAGAACGGCACCGAGGTCGAGATGTCAGCGCGCCCAGTGCCGTCGAGGTCGAGCGAGAGCTCGATGCTCGACTCGCTCGTCTCGCGGCTCAGCTGCGCGACCCTGCGCCCGCTCGTCGTGGCCTGCTCTGCCATGGGGAATCCTTCTGTCGCGAGAACATCGACACCTCGTCGGAGTCGGTGCGGGCGGCCCGGCCGCCCTCCGTCAAGCTTAGCGACGCGCTACGCCCCGAAGCTCGGAGGTCAGGCAGCGCCGGATGCCGCGCCGCCGAATCCTGCACCGCCAAGCTGCTCGAGCGCGTCGAGGAAGACTGTCGTCTCCTCCTCGGTGCCTGCAGTAACGCGCAGGTGGTGCGGGATGCCGAGATCGCGGATGATGATGTCGCGCTCAAGCAGGGCTTCGAACAGCGCGTGCGGATGGTGCACCCCACCGAACAGCACAAAGTTTGCTTCGCTCGGCCACACCGTGAAGCCAAGCTTTGGCAGCTCGAGGAGCAGTCGGTCACGCTGGCGGCGGATATCGTCGACCATCGCGAGCATCTCGCTCGTGTGATCGAGCGCAGCGATCGCGGCCGCCTGGGTCAGCGCCGACAGGTGATATGGCAGGCGCACGAGCCTGATGGCATCACACACCGCCGGGTCGGCGACCATGTAGCCGACACGAGCGCCGGCGAAAGCAAACGCCTTGCTCATTGTGCGCGACACGATGAGCCGCTCACGGCCTTCGAGGAGTGTTAGCGCGGAATCGGTGCCCTCCGGGGCAAACTCCGCATACGCCTCATCGACGACGACCATGCCATCGGTCGCGTCGTACGCAGCAACGATTGTCTCGAGGGTCATCGGCGTGCCGGTCGGATTGTTCGGCGCACAGAGAAACACAAGGTCAGGTTTCGTCTTGGTCACCCACTCCCGGACGAGCTCGGGTGAGAGCTCGTAGCCTGCATCCCGCTCCCCCGCGATCCACGTCGTATCGGTGCCAGCCGCGATGATCGAATGCATCGAGTAGGTGGGAGGGAACCCCAGCACGCTGCGACCGGGCCCACCGAATGCCTGGAGGATCTGCTGCAGAACCTCATTGGACCCATTCGCCGCCCAGATGTGGTCCGCGGATGCCCCGTGGCCGACGTAGCGAGCAAGACTCTCGCGCAGTGTTGTGAACTCGCGATCGGGGTAACGATTGATGCCGAGCAGGGCCTGCGCGAGCGAGGTCACGACGTCGTGGGCAACCGCCTCGGGGATTGCATGCGTGTTCTCGTTGACGTTGAGCGCATATCGAACCTGCTTCTGCGGGGCACCGTAAGGGGTGAGCCCGCGAAGGTTGTCGCGGATGGGAAGGTCTGACAGTGAAGCCACCCCTCCATCTTAGGAGCCGAGCACGCCGGACTCAGGAGCCGAGCTAGTCGGAGTACTTGGCAGGAACCAGCAGCGGCTGTCCGGGAACGACATCGGCGGAATCGAGTTGATTGACCTGCACGAAGTCGGCGATCACCTCGCGCGGGTCTTCGTCTGGCGCGACAGCACTCGCAAGGGCCCACATGGACTGCCCAGCGCTGACCGTCACGGAATCGAGTGGCGCTCCAGCGGCACCGGTGGCCGTGGCCATTCCGCCGTTCAGGCCGAGGATGAGCGCGACGACGACGAGAGGTGAGGCTGCGAGCGTCGTGAAGACAACGCGGCCACGCCGGGTAAGGCGGAGTCGGGGACGGGGCTGGTGTGCTGCGGTGTTGCTCATGTCTGGTGCTCCTTTCGCCTGCGTGCTGCTCGAAATCCGTCGACCTGTGATCATCCGGAGAAAGAATCCGCACCCGGGATTCGGCCGGGAACCCCGGGGTGCGGATCTTTGTACCGAACATATCTTCGATTGTCTTCGAACGCAAGTGCGCATTTCTGGAGAAATACGCACCGAATTCGCCGACACACTCGAACAGATGTTTGTTCTCGAGCCCTGAGGCGGATACAGTTTCGATTGTCTGGTTGAAAGCAAAGCAGCAGCCACCGACATTCGGTTTAAGCGAGGAGCCCCATGGACGAGAAGCCTTCGACTCGACGGCGCAGGAACCTGAGCGAGAAGCAGCTCGCGATCCTGGAGTTCATCCAGCGCGCCGTTGCCAACCACGGCTACCCGCCGAGCATGCGGGAGATCGGCGACGCAGTCGGCCTCGCCTCGCTATCGAGCGTCACCCATCAGCTCGGTCAGCTTGAGCTCAGCGGCTACCTCCGCCGTGACCCCAATCGGCCGCGGGCGATCGAGGTGCTTATCGACGTGCCGCAGAGCGACCGTCTCGACTCCGAGTCGATGCCGGAAGCCGGCACCGCAACGCCCATTGGCGATGCCGCCATGGTGCCCCTCGTTGGCCGCATCGCCGCCGGCATCCCCATCACGGCGGAGGAACAGGTGGATGAGGTCTTTCCCATCCCCCGCCAGCTCGTCGGCAAGGGCGACCTCTTCATGCTCAAGGTCGTCGGCGATTCGATGATCGACGCCGCCATCTGCGACGGCGACTGGATCGTCGTGCGCCAGCAGAAGACGGCGGAGAACGGCGACATCGTCGCGGCCATGCTCGATGACGAAGCAACCGTCAAGGTGTTCCAGCAACGAGACGGTCACACCTGGCTTCTGCCACGCAACAGTGCCTTTGCGCCTATCCTTGGTGACTTCGCCGACGTGCTCGGCAAGGTCGTCGCCGTGCTCCGGGCCGTCTAGCCCAGAGCCGCGCGTCGGACTCGCCCCGACGATTATCATCCCGCGAATATCATCCCGACGACGGATGCCTATGACGCCGCGCATGCCCTAGCGTCGCAGCGGTGGGGCGATTGCCTCATGACGCAACGGAAGGGCAGGCATGATCGAGGCGACAGCGCTGAGCAAGCGCTACGGGAGCAAGATTGCAGTCGACAACGTCGACTTCACCGTGCGACCCGGCATGGTCACAGGATTTCTGGGGCCAAACGGTGCCGGAAAATCGACGACGATGCGGATGATCGTGGGATTGGACCGCCCGACCGGCGGCTCCGTCACGGTGAATGGCAAGGAGTACCGCCAGCACAAGGCCCCGCTGCGCGAGGTGGGTGTGCTGCTCGACGCCAAAGCGGTGCACACCGGTCGCTCCGCATACCAGCACCTCCTCGCGATGGCAGCGACCCACGGCATCGGCAAGACCCGCGTGCGTGAGGTCATCGAACTCACAGGGCTCTCGGCAGTCGCTCGCAAGCGTGTCGGCGGCTTCTCCCTCGGCATGGGACAGCGCCTCGGTATCGCGGCCGCCCTCCTCGGTGACCCCGCGACCCTCATCCTCGATGAGCCGGTGAACGGGCTCGATCCCGAGGGTGTGCAGTGGGTGAGAAGGCTCGTACGCCACCTGGCGAGCGAGGGGCGCACCGTGCTCCTCTCGTCACATCTCATGAGCGAGATGGCTCAGACCGCTGACCACATCATTGTGCTCGGGCGCGGGCGCATCCTCGCTGACGCCAAGGTTGACGAGATCATCGCCGGTGCCGGTGGGGCCACAGTCCGCGTGCGCACCCCGCGACCGGATCTCCTCGCCACGATACTCCCAAACGCGCAGCACACTCCGCTGCACGATGGGGCGACAAGCCTCAGTGGCGTGACTGCGGAACAGGTCGGTGACGCCGCCGCCGCGAGCGGCCTCGTGCTTCACGAATTGACACCAGTGGCGAGCTCGCTCGAAGAGGCCTACATGGCCCTCACACAGGACGAGGTTGAGTACCGCGCTGGCGGAGCCGACGCAACGACGGGAGCAACACGATGACCACGACGACCGCCCCCTCAGTGCGAACCGACGCCCACCTCACGCTGGCGCGCGTCGTGCGCTCCGAGTGGATCAAGTTCACCAGCCTGCGCTCGACCTACTGGACGAGCGGCATCATCCTCTTGCTCTGGCTCGCAATCGCGCTCCTCGTTGCGGTGAGTGCCGATTTCATGCAGGTCGACGCGAGCGGCCAGCCGATCGCGGCGACCGACGATATGAAGCAGTACATCACTATGGCTGCCGTGACCTCGGGGGTGACCTTCGGGGTGCTCGTCGCGGGCATCCAGGGCGTGCTTGTCATCACTGGTGAGTACTCGACCGGCATGATCCGCTCGAGTTTTGCCGCCGTGCCAGGGCGACTGCCCGTCTTCATCGGCAAAGGCGTTGTGCTGTTCGCCTGGATGTTCCTGCTCGGCGCCGTGAGCTCACTCGGAGCGTACCTCGTCGCATACCCGTTCCTCGCGGCCGATGAGTTGGCAGTGCCGCTGGGAGGCGAGGAACTCTTGGTGATGCTCGGGGCCTCGGTGTTCCTTGGCATTGTGGCGCTCGTCGGTCTCGGATTCGGAACCCTCGTGCGCTCAGGGGCCGGCGGCATCGCAATCGTCGTGGGGCTCCTGCTCGTATTGCCAGGAGTGCTCGCGCTCCTGTCGATCTGGATCGAGGAGATTGTGGAGTTCACCCCCTACCTGCTCGACTCCGCAGGCAACGCAATGATGGCGCTGTCTGGCAACGAGATTGCCCAGCAGTACGAGCTCTCCCCAGGCATTGCGACGCTCGTCGCCGTCGCCTGGGCCGCTGCAGCGCTCATCGCGGGGGCTGCCGCGTTGAAGACGCGAGACGCCTAACACGAAGCGAAGGGATGGTCCCACACGCCGAAGCGTGCGGGACCATCCCCTCGAAGTCTGCGCTGTCGGCAGCCGACTACTGAGTGCCGACTACTCAGCGCCGATCGACACGAACTCGCGCAGCCCCGCGACATCCTGTTCACGGATCTTCGCGTGGATGCGGGTGCCAGACTCCTCATACGTCGTCGACTCGATGACCGCGCGATCGTGCAGTGACGCGACGACGTCCCCGCGGTCATAGGGAACAAGGAGATCAACCTCGACAGAGGGTGACGGCAGCAGCTGTGCGATGCGCTCCAACAGCTCATCGATGCCCTCCCCCGTGCGAGCGGAGACGAAGATACCGTGCGGCTCAAGCCCGCGGATGAGGAGACGCTGGTCGTCGTCTGCGAGATCGGCCTTGTTGAACGCGACGATCTCGGGGATATCTCGCGCGCCAACCTCACCGATGACATCGCGCACCGTCGCGAGTTGGCTCGCCGGATCGGGGTGCGAGGCATCGACGACGTGCACGATGACGTCGGCCTCAGCGACCTCTTCGAGCGTCGAACGGAACGCCTCGACCAGCTGGTGCGGGAGATTGCGCACAAAGCCGACCGTGTCGGTGAGTGTGTAGTGTCGTCCGTCGTCGGTCACCGACTTGCGCACCGTCGCATCGAGTGTGGCGAAGAGCGCATTCTCGACGAGCACACCGGCCCGCGTAATGCGATTGAGCAGGCTTGACTTGCCCGCGTTCGTGTAGCCGGTGATCGCGACGCTCGGCACCTCGAAGCGGTTGCGGTTCGCCCGCTTCGCCTCGCGCGCCGGCGTGAAGTCTTTGATCTGACGGCGCAGCTTCGCCATGCGGGTATGGATGCGGCGGCGATCGAGTTCGATCTTCGTCTCACCCGGTCCACGGCTGCCCATACCGGCCCCCGCGCCACCCACCTGGCCACCGGCCTGGCGGGACATCGACTCACCCCAGCCTCGGAGCCTCGGCAGCAGGTATTCGAGCTGGGCGAGCTCAACCTGAGCCTTGCCCTCCCGGCTCTTGGCGTGCTGGCTAAAAATGTCGAGGATCACGGCGGTGCGGTCGATGACCTTGACCTTGATGACGTCTTCAAGCGCGCGTCGCTGGCTTGGCGCGAGCTCGCCATCGACGATGACCGTGTCGGCGCCAACCGCGGCGACAACATCGCGCAGTTCGTGGGCCTTGCCCTTGCCGAAATAGGTGCTCGGGTCGGGGGTCGCCCGTTTTTGAAGGAGACCGTCGAGCACGACCGCTCCTGCGGTCTCGGCGAGAGCAAACAACTCTCGCATTGAGTTCTCGGCGTCGCGGACAGCACCCTGCGCGTAGATGCCGATGAGGACGACCTGTTCGAGACGGAGCTGGCGATATTCGACCTCGGTGACATCGTCGAGTTCGGTTGAGAGACCGGTGACGCGACGGAGTGCCTGTCGGTCGTCGCGATCGAACTGCTCGCCGTCGGAGTCGTCGCGCGTGCCGAATGCTTCGCCGGCCTGCAGGGCTTCAGCGCGGCCGCTCGTGAAGATCGTGGAGCCGGCCGGACGCTTGGACGCGCTCGCGAGCACACGCTCAATGACGTCATCGTCACGACGCTCTTCTGATTCAGCTTCAGTCATTGGGTTAACCCTAGCTCCTCGCTATTCGATAGGTTTCTCTGCATGGCAAATGAGCACTACTTCTCCGCGCTCCCGGAGAGTGAGCTCAAACTTCGCCCGCTCAGCGTGTCGCTCGCAGGCCGTCCAGTCACCCTCACGACCGCGAGTGGCATCTTCAGCCCCGATCGCGTCGATGCGGGAACCCAGGTGCTGCTCGCCAACACCCCACCATCGCCTCCGGGCGGCAACCTGCTCGACCTTGGCTGCGGGTGGGGACCGATCGCCTTGACCATGGCCATCGAGTCACCGCACGCGACCATCTGGGCTGTCGACGTGAACGAACGGGCCCTCGACCTCGTTCGTCGCAACACCGAGATTCTTGGGCTCACCAATGTCAACGCCGTGCAGCCGGAGAATGTTCCCGCGGATGTGGTCTTCATGGGCATCCGATCAAACCCGCCGATCAGGGTGGGCAAGAGCGTGCTGCACGACATGCTGCTCGAATGGCTGCCACGACTCGACTCCGCGACCGATGCCTGGCTTGTCGTCCAGCGCAATCTTGGCTCTGATTCACTCCACCGTTGGATGGAGGGCGCGCTGCCTGAGGGCTTCACCGTGTCGCGTGCCGTGACGAACAAGGGGTATCGCGTGCTGCGGGTGCGCCGGCGCTGACGCTGGCACCGATTTAGAGGGTGACGACACCCTCATAGACCAGCACCGCCGGCCCACTGAGCGACACGTGCTCGCCGTCTTCAGCCGCCCACATCCGCACCCCGAGGGTGCCGCCCGGCACCTCGACCCGCCAGTGATCTGGCGCTCCAGCACCCGCCCAGTGTCGCGTCGCGAGGGCCGCGGCAGCTGCCCCGGTGCCACACGAGAGGGTCTCGCCACTCCCGCGCTCGTGCACCCGCATCGTGATGTGCCCCACCCCGTCAACGACGAGGGGGTCATGCGGCACGACGAACTCGACATTCGCACCATCCGGGGCGAACGGATCAAGCTCGGGTGCCTCCGTGAGGTCAGCGGAGGCGAGCTCCTCGCGGCTCGAGAGCGCCACCACGACGTGGGGGTTGCCGACGTTGATGCCAAGGCCTGGTCGCGCGACCGCGACGCCGCGGGTGTGCACGAGAGGCTCGACACCGTCGAGCCGCCAGCGGCCAAGATCGACCTGGAAGCCGCGCTGGTTTCGCTGAAGATCGCGCACACCGGCGCGGGTGCCGACCGTCAACGTATCCGAGCGATCGAGCTCGACCAGACCGGTGCTCGTGAGGTACTCGGCAAACACCCGGATGCCATTGCCACACATCTCAGACGGCGAACCATCGGCGTTGTGATAGTCCATGTACCACTCGGCGCCGTCGTCTTCCGCAAGCGCCGCAGCACCCTCGGGAAGGTTGGCGGACCGCACCGCACGAATCACGCCGTCCGCCCCCACCCCGAAACGCCGGTCTGCGATGGCCGCGAGTTGCTCGCTGGAGAGGTCAAGGGCACCATCGGGATCGGCGATGAGCACAAAGTCATTGCCAGTGCCCTGTCCCTTAGTGAAATGGATGTGAGGCATGCTTCAAGGATAGGGGCGGCCGCTGTGGCATCCGCCCTGTCGCTCGCGTCAGCGCAGCCCCGCAGCGCGGAGGGCGGCGGCGAGCCTCTCGGGGGCGTCGTGCTCGATCCACGCTGCGCTGCGATAGCGACGGAACCAGCCGACCTGGCGCCGGGCATATTTGCGGGTCAGCGCCTGCGTTTGCTCGATCGCGGCATCCTCCGAGAGGGCGCCATGGTGCTGGGCGATGGCCTGTGCGTAGCCGATCGCCCGATGCGCAGTCACCCCGCGCTCGATCCCAGCGTCGATGAGCCGCTCGACCTCGTCGAGGAGCCCGGAGCGCCACATCTGCTCCACCCGCGCGTCGAGACGTGCGACGAGTGCCTCGCGAGGCGCGGTAAGGCCGAGGATGCGCGTATCCGGCCACCACGGAGCATCCTCTGGGAGTCCGGCGCCGAAGGGCTCCCCAGTGATCTCGAACACTTCGAGCGCCCTGACAATGCGACGACCATTGTGCGGCCCGATCGACGCGGCCGCCGCGGGATCGACCGCGGAGAGGCGACGAAAGAGCAAGCCGGGACCGCCACCTTCGAGCTCCGCCTCGAGACGAGCGCGCACCACGGCGTCGGTGCCGGGAAAGCGGAAGTCGAAGAGCACCGACGAGATGTAGAGCCCCGAGCCGCCCACCATGATGGGTGTCGCACCGCGGTCGAGAATCGACCGGATGGCCGCGCGCGCCTGGTCCTGGTATGCCGCAACGCTCGCCTCCTCTGTGACGTCGAGCACGTCAAAGAGGTGATGCGGGATGCCGCGGCGCTCGTCGACCGGCAGCTTCGCCGTGCCGATGTCCATGCCGCGATACAACTGCATGGCGTCGGCGTTTACCACCTCTGCCCGACCACCCGCCGCCGCGATGTGCTCGGCGAGATCGAGCGACAGTGCGCTCTTGCCGGTGCCCGTCGCGCCGACGACGACGATGAGGGGGTGCGGGTTAGCGCTCGCCATCGGCCGCGTCGTAGATCGGCGCGGTCGCAACCCGGAGACTCGGCAGGCCGAGCGACACCCGGCCGGGCGTGGAAGAACCGGCGGCGACCGGAGTGCCGCACGAGGCTGCCTCGGCGCGATCCCAGGCATCCCCCGCCCGCGTGCGACGGATGACCGGCGCAACACCCGGCGCAGGATCAGCAATGAGGTAGAAGGGCTTGGCATCGCTCACAGTCACGGTGACGATGTCGCCGGGGCGCGGTTGGGTCGCACCGTCGTGGAGCGAGAAATGCACGAGCCGACTGTCTTCGGCGCGACCAGAGATACGGTGCGTCGCGGCATCCTTCGTGCCCTCAGCCGACACCATGACGTTGACTTCAGTGCCAACGAGCCGCTGGTTCTCCTCCCACGAGATGCGATCCTGCAACGCCATAAGGCGTTCGTAGCGCTCCTGGACTACCGCCTTTGGCACCTGGTCGTCCATCGTGGCGGCCGGCGTGCCTGGCCTGATCGAGTACTGGAATGTGAACGCTGAGGCGAAGCGAGCCTGCTCAACGACACGGAGGGTCTCCGCGAAGTCAGCTTCGGTCTCGCCGGGGAACCCGACAATGATGTCGGTCGAGATCGCCGCGTTCGGAATCTTCGCCCGCACGCGATCGAGGATGCCAAGGAAGCGCTCGGAACGGTAGCTGCGCCGCATCGACTTGAGGATGCGATCGGAGCCGGACTGCAAAGGCATGTGGAGCTGCGGCATGACGGACGGCGTTTCAGCCATCGCATCGATGACGTCGTCGGTAAACGCCGCGGGGTGCGGGCTCGTGAACCTGATGCGCTCGAGCCCCTCGATTTGCCCTGCTGCGCGGAGAAGCTTGCTGAACGCTTGACGGTCACCGAATTCGACGCCGTAAGAATTGACGTTCTGCCCGAGCAACGTCACCTCGATGGCACCGTCATCGACAAGGGCCTGCAGTTCGGTGAGGATGTCACCGGGACGACGATCTTTCTCCTTGCCCCGCAGCGCCGGCACGATGCAGAACGTACACGTGTTGTTGCAGCCCACGGAGATCGATACCCAGCCGCTGTGGGTCGACTCGCGTCGGGTCGGCAGTGTCGAGGGGAACACCTCGAGCGACTCAAGGATCTCGATCTCGGCGCTGCCATTGTGCCGTGCGCGCTCGAGCAGCGCCGGTAGGGAGCCCATGTTGTGCGTGCCGAAGACGACATCGACCCACGGAGCCTTCTCGAGGATGACGTTCTTGTCTTTCTGCGCGAGACAGCCACCAACCGCGATCTGCATACCGTCGTGCTTGCGCTTGACCGAGGCAAGCTGGCCAAGGTTGCCGTAGAGCTTGTTGTCGGCATTCTCGCGTACCGCGCACGTATTGATGACGACGACGTCAGCCTGGCCGTCGAGCGCACGAGCATAGCCAGCGGCCTCGAGGGCCCCACTCAGCCGCTCGGAATCATGGACATTCATCTGGCAGCCGTAGGTGCGCACCTCGTAGGTGCGCTGGGGTGGCGCGTGGAGTGGCGCATCGGCGGGTGCAAGGGTCGTCATGATGCCATCAAGACTACCGCCAGGGCCTGGGCGGGGCCTCGATCAGGATCGTGTGAGCGTGACTGTGAGGGTGCGTCCGCTCACACTCGCCATGACGGCGGCGTCAAGGGTTGAGGCCCCGTCTTCGTAGGCGGCCGTGTACACGAGCTCACCGTGCACGCTGTCGACGTGCACCGTGATTGTGAGCACACCGTCTTCGAGCGACCAGGTGTCGGATGCTTCATCCCACCGCTTCTCGTTGTACTCGACATCGACGGTGTGGTCGGCGCTCAACGTGAAAATTGTGGTGTCACCCGCACTGTCGAGTCCGCTCCAGGTCGAATCGATGAGGGCCTGCTCCGCGCGATCTTGCGGTGTGAGCGGGGTCGAGGTAGGCGGAGCGGGACTCGGCGCCGTTTGCTGATCAGACGCCGCACAGCCAGCGAGGAGGAGGACAGCGATGGCGAGCGTTGCGAGACGGCCGCTCTGGGATCGCATGCCCCCATGGTAGCGGCGTAGTGCGGCGACGTGACGGAACGGGCTCAGCGAAAGCGAACGCCACCAGGGCTCGCCCGCGGTGATCCGAGCGCGTGGTCAACCGCGTCACGAACGAGCCCCGAGTTGTAGCCCTTGCGCTGCAGGTACCCGGTAAGCCGACGCTGTGCCGTCTCATGGTCGTATGACGACAGCTTCCCGGCGCGCTTCTCAGCGAGCTCGAACGCACGATCGCGTTCATCGTCGCCGTCGAGGCCCGTTATGGCCGCGTCGATCACCGCTTGATCGATGTGTCGCCGGCGGAGTTCACCGATGATCGCCTGACGGCCAAGCCCCTTGCGTTCGTGTTGGGTGCGGACAAGCGTCTCTGCGAGTGCCTCGTCGTCGATGAGACCGACCCCTTCGAGTCGCGCGATCTCAAACGCGACGGTCTCATCGTCGAGGTCTCGAGATTTCAGCAGGTTCTCAAGCTCCCACCGTGAGAGGTTGCGGCGGCTGAGCCCCGAGAGACTCACGTTGGAGGCCCGCTTGACCTGGCGCTTGGGAAGCTCTGGTTCGATTGCCGCCGCGGACTCGCCGGCACCCTCTCCTGACTCCGCGTCGAGCCCGGGAACCGCCCACTCTGCTGCGGGCTGGGCGATTCCGGGGAGGTAGGTGACGGGGGCGAGACGCTCGCCCCCGTCACTCGATGCGTGTGGCAACGGATCAGGCCCCGACGGCCTTGCGACTTGCGAGCTTCGGAGCGATCGGCTCGACCTTGGCTTCGGGTGCCGCGACCGCATTCGGGTCTTTGGTGATGCCGAGCTTCACGAGGATCTTGTCCTCGATCTCCTGCGCCACCTCGGGGTGCTCGATGAGGTAGCGGCGCGAGTTCTCTTTGCCCTGACCCAGCTGGTCACCGTCGTAGGTGTACCAGGCACCCGACTTGCGGACGATCTCGTGCTCGACACCGAAGTCGAGCAGACTGCCCTCGCGCGAGATGCCGACGCCGTAGAGGATGTCGAACTCCGCCTGCTTGAACGGCGGCGCCATCTTGTTCTTGACGACCTTGACTCGCGTGCGGTTGCCGACGGCGTCAGTGCCCTCCTTGAGGGTCTCGATGCGTCGGATGTCGAGGCGCACGGAGGCGTAGAACTTGAGCGCCTTGCCGCCGGCCGTGGTTTCGGGGCTGCCGAAGAAGACACCGATCTTCTCGCGAAGCTGGTTGATGAAGATCATCGTGGTGCCCGTGGTGTTGAGACCACCAGTGAGCTTGCGGAGCGCCTGCGACATGAGCCGGGCCTGAAGACCAACATGTGAGTCACCCATCTCACCCTCGATCTCTGCGCGCGGCACGAGCGCTGCGACAGAGTCGATGACGATCAGGTCAATTGAGCCTGAGCGCACGAGCATGTCGGCGATCTCGAGCGCCTGCTCACCCGTGTCTGGCTGCGATACAAGCAGCGCATCGATGTCGACACCGAGCGACTTCGCATACTCGGGGTCGAGCGCGTGCTCAGCGTCGATGAACGCGGCAATGCCCCCGGCCTTTTGTGCGTTGGCGATCGCGTGGAGCGTCAACGTGGTCTTGCCCGAAGACTCTGGGCCGTAAATCTCCACGATGCGGCCCCGCGGGAGCCCACCAATACCGAGCGCAACATCCAGGGCGATGGAACCCGTCGGGATCGTCTGCACCGGTGCGCGGTCATCGCTGCCCAGGCGCATAACCGAGCCCTTGCCGAACTGCCGGTCGATCTGTGCGAGGGCGGTGTCGAGTGCCTTCTCGCGGTCAGCTGCTGATGCCATTTCGTAGCTCCTGTCGTTGCGCACTCCCGGGCGTTGCACGGTCGTGACGGGTGATGTGCCTGTCTTCTGTCGCCTGACGGATCGACCGGTGGTGCAAGGTCTGACCGCGTACGACAAGGCTGGATTGACGGCTCTCGCCAGCAGCTCACACAGTAGGTCGCACCCCCGACATCGTGTCGATGTTGGTGGCGTACCTGTGAGAACTGCCTTCGATCTCCGCTGTGCAGGAGCCTACTCGCATCCGAACACATGTTCGAAGCTATTCGTGCGGCGTGTCGAACACGCGGCAACTCAGCCCTCGCGAAGAAGCCCGACGCCGTGCTGGCGCGAGTGCGGAACATCCGAAGCCCGGCACAGGGCACGCCACACCTCGCGCGGAGCAGCGCCCGAGGCGAGCGCCTGCTCCCCCGTGACATCGCCGAGATCGGTCAGCACGAGATCGTGGACGAGCGTTCGCCCATAGGCGTCGCCGAACTCAGTGCCGACCGCGATCCAAAACTCACTCAGGCGCATGGTTCACCCCGCGTGCGAGGGATTCAGCGGACTGCCATCCCCGCCTCGACAGACGGCTCAAAGCCGTCGCGGGGAAACTCGCGCTTCGCGAACGTCGTCGCGAAGTCTTCGGGAACCGTGTCGGGGAAGGCAGCGAGACCCTCGATGATCGCCATGCGATCACCAACCTCGTGCATGATGACGGAGATGGGGGTGTCGAGCGCTTCAGCAACTGACGCGAGGATCTCAGAACTGGCCTCTTTTTGGCCACGCTCCACCTCGCTCAGATATCCGAGCGCGACACTGGCACGGCTTGCGACCTGGCGGAGTGTGTGACCCTTCTGCAGGCGAAAGTCCCGCAGAACGTCCCCGATTTCCTGACGAACGAGAACCATTGGACCCTCCCCAATTCTTATGACCGGATGCCTAGCGTGGGTGAAACTCTAGTCATTTTCGTCTGTGCAGTGCTTGTGAATGTACTGCCTGTAACACGATCGTAGCGCGAAGCATTCCCGCACCCCGCTGTGATGCGTTCAAGCAAGTCGCTCTGCCATCACCGAGACGGCCGCCGCGACGGTCGCGTGCCGGATCGATGCGCGGTCGCCCTCGAACTCGAACGCCGAGACCCGCACGTCGCCCGCGATCGCGACAGCAATGAACACTGTTCCCGGAGCGTGGCCATCCTGCGGGTCTGGCCCGGCAACACCCGTGGTCGCCACTCCGATGTCAGCGGCTGCCCCACCGACTGCGAGCACATCGCGAACCCGCGATGCCATCTGCGCCGCGACATCCGGATGCACCGCGCCGTGCACGTTGAGGATGGAGGCATCGACCCCGAGCACCGAGTGCTTGAGCTGAGTGTTGTAGGCGACGACGCCGCCGAGCACGGCAGCCGATGCCCCCGGAGTCGCAATGAGCTCGGAGACGAGGAGACCGCCGGTGAGCGACTCCGCAACCGCGATCGTCAGGTGACGATCAATGAGCAGCCTGACAAGGTCGTCAGCCGCCGTCACGCGCGCTCCCCGTGGCGCACGGCCTTCACGACGTAGTCGAGGCCGGACAAGAGCGTTGCGGCGACCGCTGCGGTCATGAGAGCCCCATTGAGCCAGTGCACCCAGTCGCCGAGGATGAGCCAAAGCGGGGTGAGGAAGAACGAGATCGCCACCGACTGCAGCACCGTTTTGAGCTTGCCCCCTCGCGAGGCCGGGATAACCCTGTTGCGGAGCATCGCCACGCGGTAGAGGGTGATGCCAACCTCCCGGAGGAGGATGACGGCGACGACCCACCACGCCAACTCATCAAGCAGGGCGAGGCAGACGAGTGCGCCGCCGGTAAGGAGCTTGTCGGCAATCGGATCCATGAGCTTGCCGAAGTCGGTGACGAGGTTGCGACTCCGTGCAATGTGGCCGTCAATGCTGTCGGTCGCGATGCCGACGATAAAGAACGCGGCGGCGATCCACCGCAGAAGCTCGAGCTCACCGCCGTCGGCGAGCATCATCCAGAAGAAGATCGGCGCCATGAGGATGCGCACGATCGTGATCATGTTGGGCACGTTCAGGATGCTCGAAGGCGAGTCGCCCGCGCTGATCACACGACCGCGCAACGAATTGGGGAGCCCCACTCGCCTACTCCCTGTCGGTCAGTTGCCAGGCATCTTCGGAATCGGATGCCTCAACCTCATCGTAGCCGCTCGTCATCGCCGACACGGGGTCGCCCGAGGCGGAGGCCGCCGAGGATGCGGCCGGAGCATCGTCACCACGGAGCCGCGCAAGCACGCCGGGAAGCTGCTCCGGGCTGACGAGCACATCGCGAGCCTTCGACCCCTCGGAAGGTCCGACAATCTCGCGGGACTCCAGGAGGTCCATGAGTCGGCCGGCCTTGGCAAACCCGACCCTGAGCTTGCGTTGCAGCATCGAGGTTGAGCCGAACTGGGTGCTCACAACGAGCTCGGCGGCCGCGAGGAGCACCTCGAGGTCGTCACCGATGTCGCTATCGATCTGCTTCTTCTCTGCGACGACCGCGACATCGTCGCGATAATCGGGACGAGCCTGCTGCGTCACGTGTTTGACGATGGCATTGACCTCTTCTTCGCCAACCCAGGCACCCTGCACGCGAATCGCCTTCGAGGCCCCCATCGGCAAGAAGAGAGCGTCGCCCTGGCCGATGAGCTTGTCGGCGCCCGGCTGGTCAAGGATGACGCGCGAGTCGGTCATGCTACTCACCGCGAAGGCGAGACGGCTCGGAACATTGGCCTTGATGAGGCCGGTTACGACGTCGACCGAGGGGCGCTGGGTTGCGAGCACAAGATGAATGCCGGATGCCCGCGCGAGCTGCGTGATGCGCACGATCGAATCCTCGACATCGCGCGGCGCGACCATCATGAGGTCGGCGAGCTCGTCGACGACGACAAGGAGGTACGGGTAGGCCTTGAGCTTGCGCTGACTCCCCTCCGGCAGCACGATCTCGTTGTTCACGACGGCGGCGTTGAAGTCATCGACGTGCCGGTAGCCGAAGCTCGCGAGATCGTCGTAGCGCATGTCCATCTCTTTCACGACCCAGGCGAGTGCTTCTGCCGCCTTCTTCGGGTTCGTGATGATGGGCGTGATGAGGTGCGGGATGCCGGCATATGGCGCGAGCTCGACACGCTTGGGGTCGATAAGCACCATGCGAACCTCGGAAGGCTTCGCCCGCATGAGAAGCGAGGTGATCATCGAGTTGACGAACACGGACTTGCCCGACCCGGTCGAGCCAGCGACGAGGAGGTGCGGCATCTTGGCGAGATTCGCGACAACGAAGCCACCCTCGACATCTTTGCCGACGCCGATCGTCATGGGGTGTGCGCTGCTCGTGCTGGCTTTGGACCGCAACACGTCGCCGAGCGAGACGATCTCTCGATCGGTGTTCGGGATCTCGATGCCGATCGCACTCTTGCCGGGAATGGGCGAGAGGATGCGCACCTCGTTGCTCGCGACGGCATAGGAGAGGTTCTTGCTGAGTGCGGTGACACGCTCGACCTTGACCCCCGGGCCGAGCTCGATCTCGTACCGCGTGACCGTTGGGCCGCGGCTGAAGCCCGTGACCTTGGCATCGACGGCGAACTGTTTGAGCACCTCGGTGATGGCGGCAACGACGTCGTCGTTCACCTTGGAGCGAGACTTGGGCGGTGTGCCCTGTTTCAGCGCTGATGACGCCGGAAGCCGGTATGGCGACTCGGGCCGCTCGGCGGACTCGAATTCGCCCTTGCGCCCCTTCTCCGATGCAGTGCCGGCGAAACCGGGCAGCAGGTCGGCGACCGGTTGCTCGCCGTCACCGCGGATGCCGGTGCCGTGCTGGTTCGCTGGCTCAACCTCGCCCGTGAAGCGCTTCACCGCATCTTCGGCTTTCACGAGCTCTTCGAGAAGCTCAACGCCAAAGTGTGACGGGACCGGCTCAACCACCTCGGTCTCGTCTCCGCGGGACAGCACCGGGCTATCGAAGGCCGGATCGGTCTCACGCTGTGTCTTGTTGCGACGCCACCATGGCAGGGTCGCCGCCTCGTCTGGATCAATGCCGAGATCGCCGAAGTCGCCGAGCGCCTCGGTCTCGCGCTTCGTGCGACGCTCGGCACCCTCTGGAAGCTGTTCGCCGAAGAGGTAGGTGTAGAGCTCACCGAAACGGCGACCGACCCGGTTGGGCGGCGTCTTGGTGATGATGAAGGCCGAAAGCACGAGAAGCAATGAGGCGACGATGACACCGAGCCAGATCACCCCGAAGTACACGAATGGTTGCCCGGCGACCCACCCGACGATGCCGCCGGCGCGCGCCAGACCAACCGCGCCGTCTGAAGGCTGAGGCGCGCCGCCGAAGAGGTGGCTGAGGCCGCTCACGCTGACGAGGAGCACGGCGAGTCCAACCCCGATGCGACCGTTGTCGTTGACGGACGCAGGATGGCGGAAGAGCCAGATCGCGAACAGGAGCATGATCACGGGCAGCGCATACGCGACCCGGCCGAATAGCCCGCCGAAGGTCCACGCATCGAGGGCAACTGCGACAGGATCATTCGGGTTGAACCACTCGACCACGGCTCCCGCAATGGCGAGGAGAAAGACAAAGAAGGGTACGCCGTCACGCCGCTCGTCTTTTGCGAGAGATTCGCGGCCGAAGAGTCGTGCTGCACCGCCAACGACGTGGGCCGCCCCCAGCCAGGCGCTCGTGAGGAGACCGTGCTCCGGCGCCGGCGCTGCGGCCTTCGTGGGAAGCTTCTTCGTTGCCGCGGTGCGCGCAGGCACCTTCGCGGTGCGCGTCGAACCCGAACGCGCGCGCGAATTCGACCTGGTGCTCGTAGCCATGCGACCACGGTACCCGCGGGCACCGACGATGCGTGGTAGCCGGGCGGCGTGGCTGGTTTGCCGACAGCCGCCCGGCGAGAGGCGATCAGGCCTCGATAACCACCGGAACGATCATGGGGCGACGGCGGTGCTGCGTGTTCACCCAGCGGCCGACCGTGCGGCGGATCACCTGACTGAACGCGTGGGAATCCCGCGTGCCATTCTCAGCGGCCTCGAGCAGCGCCTTCACGATCTGCGGCTTGACGGCATCGAACACCCCGTCATCTTCGGCAAAGCCGCGCGACTGAATCTCTGGCCCCACAATCACGCGCCCCGTCTGCGCATCAATCGCGACGAAGATCGAGATGAAGCCTTCTTCTGCCAGGATGCGGCGATCCTTGAGGTCTGCATCGGTGATCTCGCCGACGGTGGCGCCATCGACGTAGACATAGCCGAGGTCGAGCTGGCCGACAACCGTCGCCTCGCCGTCGCGGAGGTCGATCACGGTGCCGTCCTCCGCGATGATCGTGTTTTCCTCTGGCACCCCCGTTTGGATCGCAAGCTGCTGGTTCGCGACGAGATGGCGCTGCTCACCGTGCACCGGGACAACGTTCTTGGGCCTGATGATGTTGTAGCAGTAGAGCAGTTCGCCCGCGCTCGCGTGCCCAGAGACATGCACCTTGGCATTGCCCTTGTGCACGACATTCGCACCGAGCTTCATGAGGCCGTTGATCACGCGGTAGACCGCGTTCTCGTTGCCGGGAATGAGGCTCGAGGCGAGGATGACGGTGTCGCCCTTGCCAACCTCAATCTTGTGCTCGAGATTCGCCATGCGCGCGAGCACGGCCATCGGCTCACCCTGCGAGCCCGTGCTCATATAGACAATCTTTTCATCGGGCAGGCTGTCAGCCTTCTTCTGGTCGATGAGCACGCCCTCAGGCACCTTGAGGTAGCCGAGCTCGGCCGCGATGGTCATGTTCCGCACCATCGAGCGACCCATGAAGGCGACCCGACGCCCGTTGGCATGGGCCGCGTCCAGCACCTGCTGCACACGGTGGACGTGGCTCGAGAAGCTCGCGACAATAACACGGCGCGGTGCCTTCGCCATCACTGCCTCGAGCACCGGCCCGATATTGCGCTCTGGGGAGGTGAATCCCGGGACATCTGCATTCGTAGAGTCGCAGAGCAAGAGATCCACCCCTGCCTCGCCAAGACGCCCGAACGCCCGCAGATCGGTGATTCGGTCATCGAGCGGGAGCTGATCCATTTTGAAGTCACCCGTGTGCAGCACGACGCCGGCACTCGTCTTGATCGCGACGGCGAGTGCATCGGGAATCGAGTGGTTGACGGCGATGAACTCCAGGTCGAATGGCCCGAACGACTCGGTCTGACCTTCGGCGACCGTGAGCGTGTACGGCGTGATGCGATGCTCTTTGAGCTTTGCCTCGATGAGCGCGAGCGTGAGGTTCGATCCGATAATCGGGATGTCCTGCCGCAGGCGGAGGAGGTAGGGCACGGCCCCAATGTGGTCTTCATGCCCGTGCGTGAGCACGATACCGAGCACGTCATCGAGGCGGTCGCGGATGGGCGTGAAGTCGGGGAGGATGAGATCGACTCCGGGCTGGTGCTCCTCGGGAAACAGCACGCCGCAGTCGACGATGAGGAGCTTGCCCTCGAATTCGAAGACCGTCATATTGCGGCCGATTTCGCCGAGCCCCCCGATGGGGATGACACGGAGCGTGCCGGGTTGCAGTGGTGCGGGCTGATAGATGTGTGCGTTCATAGCGTCCTGAATGTCGCGGCCGGGGTGCGGCCGATCGGTGGAAGGGTCCTGAGCCCTCGGTGTGAAGTTTGTGGAGGATCGTGCGCCGATGCCGCTTAGCGCGTGGTGCCGGCGACCTTCGGCAGGGCACCGCCGGCGGCAGCATTGCGGTCTGGGCGGAAGTTTGTGAGGTCAAGGCCGGGGATCGACCCGACAAGGGCAAGCTCGTCCTCGATCACGGCGGCTTCGAAGTCCTCCGGGCCGACAAGCGGGAGCCGCACTCGCGGCGACCCGATGCGGCCAAGCCCGTGGAGGATGTACTTTGCCGCCACCGTGCCGGGAACATGCGTCATGACGGCGCGCACGAGCGGCTCAAGGGACTTGTGGGCGGCCGTTGCGGTGGCAAGGTCGCCGGCGTTCACCGCATCGACGATGACGCGGTACGGGCTCGTCGCGATGTTGGCCGTGACGCCGATGAGTCCGCTCGCACCGATCGCAAGATGCGGAAGCACGTTGGCGTCATCACCAGAGAAATACAACAGGTCGGTCTGGTTGAGCACGCGGCTCACCTCACTGAAATCACCCTTGGCGTCTTTGACCGCGAGGATGTTCGGATGCTTCGCCGCCCGCAAGATCGTCTCGTAGCGAATCGGCACGCCGGTGCGCCCAGGGATGTCGTAAAGGATGACCGGCAGATCGGTTGCGTCGGCAATCATGCGGAAATGCGTGAGGATGCCGGCCTGCGTTGGCTTGTTGTAGTACGGCGTCACGATCATGACGCCATCGGCGCCCGCCTTCTCGCTCGCCTTGTAGAGCTCGATCGCGTGAGCGGTCTCGTTGGAACCACCGCCCGTGATGATCTTGGCCCGGTCACCCGCGACCGCCTTCGCAACCTCGACGAGGCGAATCTTCTCCGGGTCGGTGAGTGTGCTGGTCTCCCCCGTCGTGCCGGTCACGACGATGCCGTCGGCCCCCGCGGAGACCACGTCATCGATGTGCTTCTCGACATCGCTCCATGCGACCTCGCCGTCAGCCGTAAACGGCGTGACGAGGGCGACAAGAACCTGGCCGAAGGGATTGTTGCGTGCGCTCACGTATCGAGGGTACCGCGCACAGGCTTCTGCAGCGGTCGCTGACTGCCCGCGGCGCAACATTCGCGGGCACATGGCGCGCCCTCACGTGCTGGCAGTCGCTCAGGCCCGCTCATAGCTGACAAAGCGGTATGAGAGGCCCGACCGGGACTCAAGCCACCCCGACTCCGGCTCCCTGGCAACTTCGCGCCACTCCGCACCGATGACCGGCGCACGCGCGTCACCCTCAAACACGGCCAAGATCTCGGTGACCTCGAGCCGGGACGCCATGTCGATGACCGCCGCGTAAATCTCGCCGCCGCCGATGACCCACACCGTTTGGCCGGCATCGACACCCTCAGCAGCAATCGCGAGGGCATTGGCGACCGAAGGGGTCGGCTCCGCGCCATCCTCACTCCAGCGCGCCTGGCGCGTCACCACAATGTTGCGGCGCCCTGGCAGAGGGCGGAACCGCGGCGGAAGTGAATCCCACGTCTTGCGGCCCATGATCACCGGGCCGCCGAGCGTGGTCTGTTTGAAGTGCGCGAGGTCTTCTGGCACGTTCCACGGCATGATGCCATTGCGGCCGATGATGCCACCATCGGCCTCGGCCCAGATCAGGCCGATCGATGGGCCCTCGATTGCTGACGTCGTCATACTGCCACCGCCCCACGAATGGCGGGATGGTGCTCATAGCCCTCGATAGCGAAATCCTCGAACTCGTAGTCGAAGATGCTCTCGCGCGACGCCATGATGGCGAGCGTCGGCGGCGCGAAGGGCGCTCGCGTGAGCTGCTCCGTCACCTGCTCAACGTGATTGTCGTAAATGTGGCAGTCGCCACCCGTCCAGACGAAGTCGCCAACCTCGAGCCCCGCCTGCGCCGCCACCAAGTGGGTGAGCAGCGCGTAGCTCGCGATGTTGAACGGCACGCCCAAAAAGAGGTCAGCGCTGCGCTGGTAGAGCTGGCACGAAAGCTTGCCGTCGGCGACATAAAACTGGAACAGGGCGTGGCAGGGCGCGAGTGCCATGTTCGGGATGTCGGCCGGATTCCACGCCGAGACGATGAGGCGGCGAGAGTCAGGATTCGTGCGGATCTGTTCGATGACGTCAGAGATCTGATCGATCTGCTCGCCACTCGGCGTCGGCCACGAACGCCACTGCACGCCGTAGACGGGGCCGAGCTCGCCCGCGGCATCCGCCCACTCGTCCCAAATGGTCACGCCGTGATCGCGAAGCCAGCCGACATTGCTTTCGCCGCGGAGGAACCACAGCAGCTCATAGGCGATCGACTTGAAATGCACCCGCTTTGTCGTGACGAGCGGAAAGCCCGTCGCGAGATCGAAGCGGAGCTGCCGGCCGAACACGCTGCGGGTGCCGGTGCCCGTGCGGTCAGACTTGTGGGTGCCTGCAGCGAGCACCTCTCTGAGGAGGTCTTCGTAGGGAGTTTCAATCGTCGCGCTCATCGGCATGATGCTACCTCGCCTCGCTTCGATCGAGCGCGATCGCGCGCCGTACGGCATGACGCGCCCGACGACGGTCACCACTCGCGTCGTAGGCGAGCGCGAGCCGCAACCACGACTGCCATGACTCCGGATGCTGTTCGACTTCGGCGCGATAGCGCGGGAAGGCGGCGTCGGATGCTGCGCGCTCCGGCCGCCCGCTCGCGCGCACCGGCACCGACTCCTCCGGCAGAAGCCCCTGCTCTTCGAGGCGGACCATGAGTCGTTCGCTCCGCACCCCGAACTGGAGCTCGCTGATGAGCCCCCACACCGCGAGCAGTGGCAGCACCGCGAGGGCTACCCCCATCGCTACGGCGACCGCATCGCCTCCCGTGAGGAGAGCGAATGCGAGCTGCCCGACCGCGACGACATAGAGCACGAGAAGCGCCGTCATGACGACGACACCGATCTTCTTGGTCACGCGATCAACTCGCAGCCGTGGCATTCGGCGACAACGGGCCGAGATCGAGCAGCGTTTCAAGCCCCACCTTCAGTCCCACCGTCGTCGGCAGGGCGCGCAAGGCGAGCAGGATGCCGTGTTCATACGCCGCCGGGGAGATCGTGTCGTGCACGACGGAGAGCAGCTCGCCGGTGCCGCCGAAGACGACCTCCTGGCGAGCGACGACACCCCGGAGGCGCAGGCTGTGCACGGGGATGCCAGCCACCTGCTGTCCGCGCGCGAGCTGGTCCACATGCGGCGCCTCGACCGGTCCGAGCTCGCCGCGGGCATCCGCCATGAGCTCGGCCGTGCGCACCGCCGTGCCCGACGGCGAGTCGACCTTGCCGCCGTGGTGCGCCTCGATGATCTCGATCGAGTCGAAGAACCGCGCCGCAACCGTCGAGAGCCGCGTCGCGAGCACCGACCCGAGCGAAAAATTCGGCACGATGATGACACCGACTTCGGGAAGATTGATGAGCGTGCGCTGCAGCTCGATGATGCGGTCGGCGGTCCACCCCGAGGTGCCAACGAGCACATTGAGCCCACGCGCAATAGCAAACTCGACGACATCGTGGCTGACCCCTGGCCTGGTCACATCGATGACGAGGTCGGCGGCGAGCATCTCATCAAATGACGACGATGAGCTCAGGCTCGCGACAAGCTCGAATTCGGGGTCTGCCTCGACCAGTCGCGCGATGAGCGCGCCCATCCTGCCGTTTGCGCCGACAACGGCGACCTTGAATGCCATGCTGCAAACCTACCAACGACGCGCGCGACGTACGCTGAGGGCATGGCAGTCTTTCGCGAATCCGGTGTCGCCGACGACGACGCACTCGCCCTCTTGGTCGAGTATTTCTCCGCCCGTGCCGAGAGCTTTCCGGCCGGGCACAAGGCCTATCGCACCGTCTTCCCCGCTCCAGAAGACTTCGTGCCGCCGCGGGGCGTGTTCCTCATTGTCGAGGGCGAAGACCTGGCCGGTGACGCCGCAGATGTCGGATGCGGCGGCATCCGTCGTATCGAAGCATCCGACACCGGTGCCGTTCGCTTCGAAGTGAAGCACCTCTGGGTGCAGCCGCACACGCGCGGCCTCGGGCTCGGCGCGACCCTGCTTGCGGAGCTGGAGCGACGCGCAGCCGAACTCGGAGGGGACGAGGTCGTGCTCGACACCAATGCGAGCCTCGAATCTGCCGCTCGGCTCTATGCTCGCGCCGGCTACGAGTCGATACCGCCGTACAACGACAACCCCAACGCGACGAACTGGTATCGCAAAGTGCTCGGCGCCTAGTAGGGCTGCTCGATCGGAAGCCCCGTGCGGAGCTCCGGCGGGAGATGCCCGAGATCGTTGTGCGTGATGAGCTCCGGAGCCTTGACGGTGCGTACCCGGATGATCGTGAGCCCGCAGTTTGCCTGATTGATGCCCATCCAGCGCCAGACGGGGGCTGCGAACACCTCCCGAACGAACCACCCGATCACAAAGTTGTGGGTGATGAGCAGGGTGTGACGGTCATCGAGCGATGGTGTCATCCATTCGGCGATCGCGTCGGTCATCTGTGCTTCGCCCGCCTCGATCTGCGCCTCCGTCACCGAACCAAAGAACGGCTCGAACGCGACGGGAAGATCTGCGGTCGGGCCAGACGGGATGCAGTCGAACAGCAGCGCAGACGGCTCGGACACGATGCCGGGCAGTCGCTCGGTGATCGTGTGTGCGGTGTCGGCCGCGCGCTGCAAGGGCGAATGCCACGCCTGAGTGAACGGGACGCCGCTGAGCCGGTCGGCGATGCGCGTCGCCTGGCGGTGGCCCCGTGCCGAGAGTGGGCCATCTGGCAAACCGTGCTCAGCGTCTTGCTGCTCGCCGTGGCGGACAAGGTAGATGAAGTGGGACATCGTTGTCCTACGCTCCTTCGATTGCGGTGAACGCGTTGTCGTCGATAGCGCCGACGGCAGTGATGGTGAGAGGGCCAGCGACGAGCTCGCGCGCGAGCGCTGCAACATCGTCTTGGGTCACGAGATCGAGCCTGCGGAGCGCCTCATCGAGGTCGACGAACTCACCGAGCGTGATCTCTGCCCGCCCGAGCCGCGACATGCGGGTATCCGAATCTTCGAGCGCGAGGGCGGAACCACCGGCGAGCTGGCCTCGAGCCCTCCGCAGTTCATCGGCCGTAATGCCGCCGCTCGCGATGCCTCGAAATTCTTCGAGCATGAGCTCGGCGACCTCGCCCGCGCGGCCGGGAGCACAGCCGGCATAGAGACCGAGCACGCCCGCATCTGAAAACGTCGGAGTGAAGGAGTACACGGAGTAGGCGAGCCCACGGCGCTCGCGCACCTGCTGGAACAGCCTCGACGACATTCCGCCACCGAGCACGGCATTGAGGATGGTGAGCACGCTGCGCCGGTGGTCGGTGGCCGTGAGCCCTGGCACTCCGAGGTACACGTTGGCCTGCTCGCTTGGCCTGTGCACCACCACGGTCGACCCGGATCCCGGTGCAGACCCCGCGCCCGTGCGGCGGGCGGCCGGCGGAGCGCTGGCGGAGAGATCCCAGCCGCCGGAGCCAAGGTGCCGCTCGACTGACGAGAGTAACGCATCGTGGTCGATGGCTCCGGCAACCGTGATCACGAGATCATGCGGCGCATAGTTCGCACGGTAGTGCTCGGCGACAGCATCACGCTGGACGGCCGCAATCGTCGTTGGGTCACCGCCGATCGGGCGCCCGAGAGGATGATCGCCGAACATTGCCTCGAAGAATCGCTCGCTTGCAAAGTCGGCGACGTCGTCCTCAGCCATTGCGAGCTCTTCGAGGATGACGCCCCGCTCAGTCTCGAATTCGCCGCGGTCAAGTCGGGACGACGTGATCATGTCTGCCAGCACATCGACCGCCATCGGAACATCACGATCGCGCACCTTGGCGTAGTAGCAGGTGTACTCCTTCGCGGTCGCGGCGTTGTGCTCGCCCCCGACCTCGTCAAAGCTCACCGCGATCTCGAGCGCCGTTCGCCGTGCCGTGCCCTTAAACAGAAGGTGCTCAAGGAAGTGCGTTGAGCCGTATGCCGCAGGATGCTCATCGCGAGAGCCAACCGCGACCCACATGCCGATCGTGGCGCTCCGTGCGCCGGGGACCTGCTCGGTGAGGATGCGCACCCCACTGGGGAGCACGCTCCTCCGCACGACGCAATCGCCGGCGGCCAGAACGGTCTGCTCGCATGGATCGAGGGGAAGCTGCATTGCGCCGTTCATCACCGTTGAGCCTAGGCCACGGCGCTGATGGGAGCGCCCCGTACCGGGATCTCCCAGGCGCGCTATCGATCGCAAAAATGCCCCCCGGATTGAGCGAAATGTACCCCAAATAGCCGACATACAGAGCTGTCTGTCCCTGGCCCGATTGATACTCTTGTATATACCGGCGCACGAGGGTCACCCAGCCCGACGGCACCGGTTCCATCACCCGAAGATGGTCCATCGCCCGAAGATGGAAGCCTGCACCAAGGCACGCACCACGAAGACCGAACAACGCGAACCCGAATCGCGGAGTGCTCCGGCGGATGACCCGAAATCCGCCGGAGCCTGGTCTGGCGCAGTGAACACCCGATCAAAAACCTCGAAGGAGTCACTGTGGCGGAAGAAGACACCGGTCGCGCCGCGCAGCGCGGCACCACAAGCCAGACGACCGCGACTCCCCCACGCGGCGTCACTGTGCCGGCCGATTCGACGGCTCCGGTCTTTGCTTCCGGCCCCGGCGCACGATCACGCATCCTCGCGACCGCCATGCGGCTCTTCTACTTCGAAGGCATCCGCGCCGTGGGGATCGACCGCCTCATTGCCGAGTCGAGCGTCACCAAGGCGACCTTCTACAAGCACTTCGGCTCGAAAGACGCGCTCATTCTCACCTACATGCGCGCCGTGCACGATGACACGGTTGCGCGAGTCAACAGCATCGAAGTCGAATCGGCGGATGCGGCGGCCACCCTTCGCGCGCTCGTCGCCGGCATCCAGCTCGAGGCGCATCGCAGCGACTTTAGGGGCTGCGCCTTCATCAATGCCGCCACCGAGTTTCCCGAGACGATGCACCCGCTGCGCGCGATCGTGACTGCACACCGCGACTGGTACGCAGCATTCATCGCCGAGCAGTTCCGCCTCGCAGGCCACCCTCTGGCCGGCGACGCCGCCGATGAGTTCATCGTGCTGCGCGACGGTGCGATGGTCGGTGGGTATGTCGGCGATCACATCGCGACCGCCGCCGCGCTCGCTCGCCTCAGCGATCGCTGCCTCGCCGCACTCTGACGGCCACACACTCTGACCGCCACCGCGGGCTGAAGGCGATGCTGCTGCGCTGCGTCAGGCCGAAACGTCATCGAGTGTCGCCACCTGTTGACGCGTGAGGGTGAGCGCGCGGGCCTCGACAACATCGAGGAGTTCTGCGATCGACTGCGCCGAGACGAGTGCCGCCGTGACCCCTGGTTTGGAGATGACCCACGCCGCGGCGACTCGCGCGAGCGACACGTCGTGTTCTGCGGCGACACCGGCGAGGCGATCGAGCACACGCAGCCCGCGCCGATCAATATGTTCGAGCGCCTGATGCCAGACCGGGCGATCATGCTGAGCATTGCGATCGCGATACGCCCCAGTGAGAAACCCGTGCGCGAGCGGACGACGAGCGAAGAAGGCGGCACCGGACTCCTTGAGCGCCGGCGCGAGCTCGTGCTCGAAGACGTTGCGCGTCATGAGGGAGTACTCCTGCAGCGCCGCACGCACGCGCGGATACTTCGCCTCATCGCTGCGGGCCTGGAACGCCCGAAGGCGAGCTGAGGTGTGACCGAGGGCCGCGAGGTGGCGCACCTTGCCCGCCCGCTGGAGCTGGTCGACGGCCTCGAGCGTGTCATCGATCGGCACACTCGGGTCTTCGCCGTCGAGCACCAGGACGTCGATGTGGTCGGTGTCGAGCCTCCTGAGCGACGCATCGGTGGCTCGCACCACCGTGCGGTGTTCGAGACCACGAGCATCCGGATGCCGGCCGATCGTCGTCGCAATGACGACCGCCGAACGCTCGGGCACGCTCTTGAGCCAGGCGCCGATCATGACCTCGCTCCGCCCACCGGCATAGTGATCGGCCGTGTAGACGAGCGACCCGCCCGCGCCGTGGAAGGCGTCGAGCATCGCAGCGGTCTCTCGCGACCCCGACACCAGCCCAAACGCACTGCCGTCGATGCCAATAGGGGCGACGGCGAGGCCTGTGTTACTGATCTCGCGCATCGATCCACGGTATTCCCGCAAGGGAACCTGGCCACCCCTCAATATTCCGGCGTAGCGTGGTATGAGGAGGAACGCCATGTCAGAATCACCACGCGTTACGCGCCAGGAGGCCCTTACGAGCGACTCCGGGCGACTGTGGCTCATCGTCGGCGGCATTATCTCGGCGCTCTGCCTCGCCATGCTCTGGGCGATGCGAGACCTGCCGCCCCTCGGGGCCGCGACGATCGGCATCGTCGGCACGATCGTCACCTACCTCGCGATGGTGGCCGTACGCTTCGGCGTGCGACACCTGCGGTGGAGGCTCGGTCTGCTCGCGGCGCTCACCATAGTGATCGTCATCATCTTTGCGGTTGTTGCATGGACGACCATCATGTCCGCCTGAGCCAGAGACTCCCCGCGCAACGACGGATGCCCGCCCCACGCTCGCAGTGAGCGCGGAACGGGCATCCGATGAAGCGTGCGGTGGAGGCTAGTCCTCCGTCGACTCTTCCGCGGCGCCTTCGGCACCCTCGGCCTCGTCGATGACGGGCTCGAGCGAGAGCTTTCCGCGGTCGTCGATCTTCGTGATCTGAACCTGGATCTTCTGGCCGACGCCGAGCACGTCTTCGACGTTCTCGACACGCTTGCCACCGGCAAGCTTGCGCACCTCAGAGATGTGCAGGAGGCCATCGCGACCCGGCATGAGCGACACGAAGGCGCCGAACGTGGCGATCTTCACGACCGTGCCGAGGAATCGCTCGCCGACCTCAGGGTTGAGCGGGTTCGCGATGGCGTTGACCGCCATGCGAGCCGCCTCGGCCGAAGGACCGTCGACCGCACCGATGTAGACCGTGCCATCATCTTCGATCGAGATGTCGGCGCCCGTGTCATCCTGGATCTGGTTGATCGTCTTGCCCTTCGGGCCGATGAGCTCGCCGATCTTGTCGATCGGGATCTGCACCGAGATCACGCGCGGCGCGGTGGGCGCCATCTCATCCGGGGTGTCGATCGCCGAGGTGAGCACCGAGAGGATCGCCGTGCGAGCCTCCTTCGCCTGCTTCAGCGCACCATCGAGCACCGACGACGGGAGCCCGGAGAGCTTCGTGTCGAGCTGGATGGCCGTGATGAACTCGCTCGTGCCGGCAACCTTGAAGTCCATGTCGCCGAGTGCATCTTCAGCACCGAGAATGTCGGTGAGGGCCGCGTAGCGCGTCTCCCCGTCGACCTCGTCAGAGACAAGACCCATCGCGATGCCCGCAACCGGGGCGCGCAGCGGCACACCGGCGTTGAGGAGCGACAGGGTCGAGGCACAGACAGAGCCCATCGACGTCGAACCGTTGGAGCCAAGCGCCTCAGACACCTGGCGGATCGCGTACGGGAACTCCTCGCGGCTCGGCAGCACCGGCGCAATGGCACGCTCGGCGAGGAACCCGTGCCCGATCTCGCGGCGCTTCGGCGAACCTACGCGGCCGGTCTCACCGGTCGAGTAGGGCGGGAAGTTGTAGTGGTGCATGTACCGCTTCTTGGTGACCGGGCTCAGCGAGTCGATCTGCTGCTCCAGCTTGAGCATGTTCAGCGTCGTGACACCCATGATCTGGGTCTCGCCGCGCTGGAAGATCGCCGAACCGTGGACGCGAGGCAGAACCTGCACCTCGGCGTCGAGCGGACGGATGTCGGCGAGCCCACGGCCGTCCATGCGGACGCCCTCCGTGAGGATGCGGCCGCGCACAATCTTCTTCGTAACCGACTTGTAGGCGGCAGACACCTGACCGTTGGCCTCGGCGGGCAACTCGCCAGCCTCAACCTTGGCCGCGATGACCTCCTTGACTTCGGCCTTGAGTGCGTCATCCGCATCCTGGCGCTCAGTCTTTGCCGCGATCTTGTAGATCGACGAGAGACGGTCGTAGGCGAGGCCCGCGACAGCGTCGTAGGTCGACTGGTCGTAGGCAGTGAAGACCGGGAAGTGTTGGATCTCCTTCGCCGATTGTGCCGCCATTTCGGCCTGAGCCTTCACGAGCTGCATGAGGAACGGCTTCGAGGCCTCGAGGCCTTGCGCGACGACAGCCTCATCGGGCTTGGTCGCACCGCCCTGGATGAGGTTCCATGAACCCTCGGTGGCTTCGGCCTCGACCATCATGATGGCAATGTCTTCATTGCCATCTTTATCGGTAACAAGGCGGCCCGCGACGGTGAGGTCAAACACAGCGCGCTCGAGCTGCTCCACGTTCGGGAACGCGACCCACTGGTCGTCGATGAACGCAAGTCGGATGCCACCAATGGGACCGTTGAACGGCAGACCCGAGATCTGGGTTGACGCGGATGCCGCGTTGATCGCGAGGGCGTCGTAGAACTCGCCGGGGGCGATGCTCAGGACGGTGATGACGATCTGGACCTCATTGCGAAGGCCGTCGACGAACGTCGGACGCAGGGGCCGGTCGATGAGGCGGCACACAAGGATGGCCTCGGTCGAGGGGCGTCCCTCGCGACGGAAGAACGAGCCGGGGATCTTGCCGGCGGCGTAGGAACGCTCTTCGACATCGACCGTCAGCGGGAAGAAGTCGAAACCTTCACGCGGGTGCTTGCCGGCGCTCGTGGCGCTGAGCAGCATGGTGTCTTCGTCGAGGTACGCGGCGACGGCGCCCTGTGCCTGCTGCGCGAGGCGACCGGTCTCGAAACGGACCGTGCGCTTGCCGAACTTGCCGTTGTCGAGAACGGCTTCGGCGAACTTAATTTCTGGACCCTCCATTAAGGGTTTCTCCTTTGTTTTACGTCGCCCCCCGTGTGGGCGCGACTGCATACATCGGAGCAGGAGCGGGCAGTCAGGGGCGCGCGCGATATGCGCGAGCGCCGGGCTCTGGCCAACAGTAGAAATACACCGTCTCGCGTGTTCGATACGGGGAATCACCACCGGTGACCAGCCTCATGCCGGCCTGCTCCGTTTGGTTCTTGCTCTGGGTGCATCACTGCAGCCGCAGCGAGTCTACCAGTGGACGGCTGAACGGACCGCGAAGCGCCACGCGGAGTTCACGCTGGCGCTGGCCTTCTCACCCGCAACGGAGTGGAATGGGAGTACGCATTTCCTCTGAGAGAAAGGCACGCCATGAAGGCACTGCAGTACCGCACGATCGGCTCACCACCCGAGGTCGTCGAAATTCCGACCCCGACTCCTGGCCCAGGCCAGGTCCTTCTCAAAGTCACCGCTGCGGGCGTGTGCCATTCTGACGCGTTCGTGATGGGGCTCGATGCCGAGACCTACAGCGCCTACGGCTGGTCACTCCCCCTCACCCTCGGGCACGAAGGCGCCGGTGTCGTGCACGAGCTCGGTGACGGCGTGACCGGCGTTGCTGTCGGCGACGCTGTCGCGGTCTACGGGCCGTGGGGCTGTGGCAACTGCCACAACTGCGCGCAGGGCAAAGAACAAATCTGCCTCAACGCCGCCGCGCTCGGCATCCAACCCCCCGGGCTTGGCGCACCGGGGGCGATGGCGGAGTACCTGCTCATCGACAACGCCAGACACCTCGTGCCACTTGGGGACCTGGATCCGATCGCCAATGTCTCGCTCACCGACGCAGGGCTCACGCCGTATCACGCGATCAAGCGCAGCATCCACAAACTCGGAGCCGGCAGCACCGCCGTCGTGATCGGGACCGGCGGGCTCGGTCATGTCGCCATCCAGATCCTCCGCGCGATCACCGGCGCCACGGTCGTGGCACTCGATGTCGCAGAAGACAAGCTCGCGCTCGCGAAGGATGTCGGCGCGCACCACACCGCGCTGAGCAACGCGGACGCGGTCGCGACTGTGAGGGAACTCACCGGCGGGTTCGGCGCTGATGCGATCTTCGACTGCGTCGGCATCCAGGCGACTGCCGATCTTGCGGGACCGATGGCGGCCCACGAGGCAGAGATCAGCATGATCGGTGTCGGCGGTGGCGCCGTGCCTGTCGGGTTCGGAACAACCGCCTACGACGTGGCCGTGCGCGCACCGTACTGGGGCACGAGAGACGAGCTCATCGAAGTGCTCGAACTCGCCAAGCGGGGGCAGATCCACGTCGAAACAGAGACCTTCAGTCTCGACGACGCCCCCACCGCGTATGAGCGCCTCCATGAGGGGAGCCTGCGGGGACGCGCCGTCATCGTGCCATGACCTGGCGCTAGTCGCGTCTGCTCGCTAACCCCGGCCGGGCACTCCGGCGTCAGCCATCGACTCCGCACGCTCTGCCGCGGCAGCGACCGTGGCAGCTGCCCTGCGGGCATCGTGCGTTGGAGCATCCGGAACCGACGCCGGGCGCTGCTTCGCAAACTCCGCGCGCAGCACCGGCACGACCTCGCCGCCGAGAATGTCGAGCTGCTCGAGCACCGTCTTGAGCGGCAGGCCGGCGTGATCCATGAGCCAGAGCTGTCGCTGGTAGTCGCCGACGTAGTCGCGGAAGCCGAGCGTGCGGTCGATGACCTCCTGGGGGCTGCCGACCGTCAACGGGGTCTGCTCCGTGAACTCCTCAAGGCTCGGACCGTGGCCATAGACGGGAGCATTGTCGAAGTACGGCCGGAACTCGCGCATCGCATCCTGCGAGTTCTTGCGCATGAACACCTGCCCGCCGAGGCCGACGATCGCCTGCTCGGACGTGCCGTGGCCGTGGTGCGCATAGCGCTGGCGGTAGAACTGCACCATTTTTTGTGTGTGCGAGGCGGGCCAGAAAATATGGTTCGAGAAGAAGCCATCGCCGTAGTACGCCGCCTGCTCGGCGATTTCTGGGCTGCGGATGCTGCCGTGCCAGACGAAGGGCGGCACACCGTCGAGCGGGCGCGGCGTCGACTGGAAGCCCTGCAGCGGGGTGCGGAACTCTCCGCTCCAATCGACGTAGTCCTCGCGCCAGAGACGGCGCAGCAGCGCGTATTTCTCGAGCGCGAGCGGGATGCCCTGTCGGATGTCCTCACCGAACCACGGGTACACGGGACCGGTGTTGCCGCGGCCGAGGGTGAGGTCCATGCGGCCGCCGGAGAGATGCTGCAGGGTCGCGTAGTCTTCCGCGAGACGAACCGGGTCGTTGGTCGTGATGAGGGTCGTCGCGGTCGAGAGGATGAGCCGCTCGGTCTTGGCGGCGAGCCAGCTGTTGATGGCGACAGGGCTCGAGGGGAAGAACGGCGGGTTGTGGTGCTCCCCCATCGCGAAGACGTCAAGGCCGACCGCCTCGGCATGCTGGGCAATGGTGAGGACGTCGCGGAGTCGCGAGGCGTCGCTAGGGGTGTGCCCTGTCGTGGGATCTGTGGTGATGTCACCGACACTGAAGATGCCGAACTGCATTGCGCTCATCGCGAATCCTTTTTGATGCGTTTGTATGTATTGTATGCAACGCTGGCATCCAACGAGTATTCCCGGGCTCGAAACCTGGTCGCGCTGCCTGAGCATGTGCGGGGAACCCGGTGTGGGCGACGGTGGCCGGTGTGAGGATCGGTGCATGCGCTCCTCCGTCGTCCCCCCGTATCTCCTCGCTCGCATCGCCGAAACGGCAGACCCGAGGTATGCCGTTGCGGCCGCCGCCGCGCGCCGCGCCCTCGTGATCGACGCCCCCATCCGCGAACAACGCTGCGAGGTGCCCGCATCCGGGACTGGCGCGACGACCTCCCCCGGCGCGCTCGGCGTCGTCGGCCCTCGTCGCACGATCTATGACGCAGACAACGCCACGACCCTCCCCGGTCGCCAGGTGCGGGATGAGGGCGACGGCCCCACCGGCGACCTCGCCGCCGACGAGGCATACGACGGACTCGGCGACACGCATCGCCTGCTGCTCGACGTGTATGGGCGTGCATCGATCGACGGCCGGAACATGCGGCTCGACGCCGTCGTGCACTACGGCGATCGCTATGACAACGCATTCTGGGACGGGAGTCGCATGGTCTTCGGCGACGGCGACGGCGAGGTCTTCGGCCGATTCACCCGCTCACTCAGCGTGATCGGCCACGAACTCACCCACGGCATGACCCAGTACAGCGCTGGCCTCGAATACCAGGGACAGAGCGGCGCGCTCGCCGAATCGATCTCCGACGTCTTCGGTGCCCTCGTCGAACAGTATTCAGCTGGCCAGTCGGCCGCCGAGGCAACCTGGCTCATCGGCGAAGGGCTCTTCACCGAAGTCGTGCAGGGCCGCGCGCTCCGCTCGATGCTCGAACCCGGCACCGCCTACGACGACGATGTCATCGGCCGCGACCCGCAACCCGCCCACATGGACGACTACATCGAGACGACAGACGACAACGGCGGTGTGCATCTCAACTCCGGAATTCCGAATCGCGCGTTCGCGCTTGCAGCACAGTCGCTCGGCGGCACGGCATGGGACCGCGCAGGGCAGGTCTGGTACGACACCCTCACGGGAGGGCAACTCGCACGCACCGCCTCGTTCGAGGATTTCGCGGTGATCACGATTGAGGCCGCCTCGCAGCGCTTCGGCGGCACCAGCGCAGAACAGAACGCCGTCGTAAATGGCTGGACAGCGGTGGGAGTCCTGCCGTGACCACAATGACCGTCACGATCCGCCGCACGGGCGGAATCGCGGGCATGAGTCGCCGGTGGAGCGTCACCGTCGACCCCGATGAGCCGTCGTGGCGCGAGTTGCTCGCGCGACTCCCCTGGGACGAGCATCCTGCCCCAGCCGACAGCGTCGATCGCTACGTCTACATCGTCACGTGTGAACCGAAGAGCGTTGAAATTCCGGAGCAGGGCTTCACCGGGCCCTGGCAGGACCTGCTCGAGCGCGTGCGCGCCGAGAACGACGGTGGAGGGCACGAAAAACGGGCCGCCACCCGAAGGTGACGGCCCGTCCAAGAAGATCGCGGTGTCATCGAGACCCTCAGAAACTGAGGAACCGACGAACGACTCCCGTGATTATCGACAGGTCAACGACGCAGGCCGAGGCGCTCGATGAGCGCACGGTAGCGGTTGATGTCGACATCCTGCAGGTAGCCGAGCAGTCGACGACGCTGGCCGACCAGGAGGAGCAGGCCACGACGCGAGTGGTGGTCGTGCTTGTGCTCCTTGAGGTGCTCCGTGAGGTCCTTGATGCGACGCGTCAGCATCGCAACCTGAACCTCGGGGGAACCCGTGTCGCCCGGGTGGGTAGCGTACTCATCGATGATCGCCTTCTTGACGTCTGCTTCGAGTGCCATAGATGGGATCCCCTTTCTGTCGTTGCGCGGTGCCGGTCACAGGATGTGCCGGCTCTCTTGATCCGCGGCCGTTCTAACGGCAACTGACAGAGTCTACCACCCGTGGAGGGCCAGTTCCGGGCCCGATCGAGACCAACAGCACAGCGAGGCCGCGAGCGCACTCAGGCAGCACCGAGCGCGCCGCAATATTCTGGTGCCGTGACCCGCGAGCCGATATATACGACCGCCATCGTGGCTGGGCGCGCCCTCTTCGGTGCGCTGCGGCTCGCGCCAACCATCACGGGCGGCAAGCACCTGCCCGCCACCGGCGGCGCCGTCATCGCGATGACCCACTTCGGCTACCTCGACTTCGCGCTCGTCGAGTGGGCCATGTGGCACGAGAATCGGCGACGCATCCGTTTCATGGCAAAGAAGTCGGTCTTTGAGAAGCCCGTCGTCGGGTGGCTCATGCGCGGCATGCGTCACATCAGCGTCGACATGCAGGCCGGAGCAGACGCCTACGCGAATGCGGTCGACGCGCTGCGGCGCGGCGAGCTCATCGGGGTCTTTCCAGAAGCCGGGGTCAGCGCCTCGTTCACGGTGCGTGAACTCAAGACTGGCGCCGCCCGCCTCGCCGCCGAAGCGGGAGTGCCCCTCGTGCCCGTCGCCGTCTGGGGTGGGCACCGACTGCTGACCAAGAATCGTCGCATCCGACTCCGGGATCGCTTCGACGTGCCCATCAGGTTCACCGTCGGAGCCCCCATGCTGGTTAGCGCCGCCGACGACGCCCGCGTCGTCACAGACCGACTCCGCGACATCATGCAAGACCTCGTCGACACGTCGCAGAAGACGTACCCCCACGACGGCAACGGTGCCTGGTGGCAGCCACGGCATCTGGGCGGCACGGCCCCGACCCCCGACGAGGCAGCCGCTGCCGACGCGGAACGCGACCGGCGACGACGCGCCGCCGACCGCTAGCGAGACCGCGCTCAGGACGGGACGGGCGCGTCGGCGTCGAGCACCGGAACGGGCACGGACACCGGCACGGAACCGGATGCCACACCATCAGCCTGCGGCGCCTCGCGGGTCATCGCAGCGCCCGCTCGCAGGTGGAGCACCGCACCGACGATGAGGAAGCCCTGAGCGGCAATGTAGGTCACCATGATGACGACATCCGCCTGCCAGAAATCGATACTCGGCATGAAGCGGTCCACCCCGAGCACCGTGTCAGAAATCAGGAACAGCAACCCGCCGATGACCACCGGCCCGATGCTGCGGGCCGCCGTCGCCGCCATCACTCCCAGCACGACTCCGTATGTCGCAAGAGGCCACACGAGCAGCCCGACGTGCGGGGCAAGCAGCGCCATAAGGGCGATCCACCAGCCGAGATACGCCAGCGACGCGAGCGGCAGACGGCGCACAGCGAGATGGCGTGCGATGAGGAGCACAAAAAAGACATGGGCAACGAAAAACGCCCCCAGGCCGAAAAGGAACATCAGTTCGCCAGGGACCAGCAGCACCAAGTCACCGATCCACGAAAAGAGCAGCGCGGCACCCCCGAGCGCCGTGGCCGAACTCCGGCGCACGGGCACCCCGGCGATGAACCCGAGCGTGAGTGCCGGCATGAGCAACGTCTTGCTGGCTGCGGCGAGCGCGGCAGCATCCGGCCAGAATGCCGTCGAGGCGAGCGCGAGAACATGAATGACCCCGACGACCCCATACGGGAGGAAGGCGAGCCACAGTCGGGCCGACGGCGAGGAATGCATGGGCGAAAGCGTAGTGCCGATAGGCCGCAGGGTGTGCACGGCGCACGTCGGGGCGCGCCGAGCGGGGACCCGTCATCCCGTTGCTGCGCTACCTCACGTCGTTTGGCCGGCGTGCGTGCCCTCGAGCACCTCCTCGACCAGTTTCGCGTTGAACGCGGCGAGATCGTCTGGAGTGCGACTCGTCACGAGGCCGTGGTCGACGACAACCTCCTCGTCGACCCACTCCGCGCCGGCATTCGCCAGATCGGTGCGCAGGGATGGGTATGAGGTGACGGTGCGCCCACCGAGCACACCTGCCTCGGCGAGCATCCAGGGGGCGTGACAGATTGCGGCGACAGGCTTGTGCTGCTCGAAGAACGCACGAACCAGATCGACGGATGCCTCATCCATTCTCAGGTGGTCGGCATTCACCACACCGCCCGGCAGCACGAGGGCGTCGAAGTCTGCGGCGTCGACCGAACCTGGTGCGGCATCGACTGTGAACGTGTCCGCGGGTGTTGTGCCCTCGAACCCTTGCACTGATTCACCGGCGGGCGAGACCAGGGTGGGGAGACCACCGGCATCGTGCACGGCCTCCCACGGGCTTGTGAGTTCGATCTGCTCGACACCATCGGTGAGCAAGAAGGCAATGCGCTTGCCAATAAGCGTCGTCGTGGTCATGTCCGCTCCTTCGTCTCGACGGGTCCGGGATCGGCCCGCCATTCGATGGTGGTGACGCTACGTCCGACGAAGAAGACGGGCATGGAGTCTCGGCGAACGCACACCCAACCTGCTGCTCGCGGTCAGGGGGCACTGCTGGCAGTCATCGCGCCCCACACCACGAGAACGGCGAGACCAGCCATCAGCGCAATAATCCACAGGTGTCGGATGACGCGGGCCCGCGCATGCTCGCGGTGGATCGCCCCGAACTGATCGCTGAGCTCTCGGCTCATGCATTCCTCCGACGCTGTTCCGAACCAGGTCGAGTCACGCTTGGCCGTCGCCGAGAGTGTCGCGACGGCCCTGTCGGAAAGTGTTGTCGGCTGTCGGTGCACCCACCGGACAAGCGCCGCCGGCCCGAGCACATTCACATCCTTGGGCGGGTCGCCGATCGTCAGTGTTTTTGGCGCCGAGACGACGAGCACACCTGACGCCCTCACCTCGATCGTGCCAGCCTCTGAGAGGCAGCGCTCCACGACGCCGATCGCCTGCTCCAGCAGGCGGAGATCTGGCCGACGATGCCCGTCGACAACGAATGCCCGCGCAGTGACCGTGACATCCTCACCCCTCGTGCGCGCCGAATGCACAGCGAAGACCCCGGTGGGGCCGATGATGACGTGATCTATCGTGCCGCCGTGCAGTGTCGTCGGCACCGCGTGCAGCACCGTGTAGGGCGGGCCGAGCCGCGAGAGCTCCCAGCAGACCTCGAACTCTTCGAGTGCGGCATCAAGCCAGGAGCAGCTCGCGTGGCGGAGTGGGCTCCGACCGAATACCCGCGCGATGCGACCCCTCGCCGGCGCTTCCCGTTGGGCCCGTACGAACTCGGCAATGGCCGCATCGCGCCGCGCGCCCCTCTGCTCGGGTGACGTGCGCGGTGCATCGTCGTCCATGAAGTCCGTCTCTGGCAGGTCGGGTCCCTCCGCAGGGAGTCGGTGGCTCGGGTCGGCAGCGAAGGGGCAGTGGGGCCGGTCGGTCTAGCATCCACCCGCTGCGGCGACCTCGGTATCCCCAGCACGGGGGCGGTCGCGAGCAGCGTTTTTTGGGCCAAGGCTTGATTTCTAGGGCCGCACCGGCGCATCCTAGAGACAGATCAACTCATCGTCCGGGAGAGCCGCACTCAGTGCCGCACCGGGCGATGAGTCCGTTACGGGCCGGTCGTGCGCTCAGCCATGGCGATCTCCGCGTCGAAGACGGATTCGAGGAACGAGCGCACGTCGAGCACTTCCTCCATCGAAATGCTGTGGCCGATGCCCTCGTACCGGCGACGCGTCAGGGTGGAGTGCTCGGGCAACCAGAGTTCCGTAGCATCCGTCGCGGCGGTAGGAATGACGGGGTCGGCGACATCGCGCCCCCAAAAGACCTGCGGTCGGATTTCGCTGAGACGCTCGTCGGCCGGGGCGTCGGCCGGGATGACGAACCCCGAGAGATTCACGAAGCCGACGAACCGCTCGGGAGCGAAGCGCATGAGATGGGTGGCGAGCGCTCCCCCTTGGCTGAATCCGACGACCGCGACGGGCCCTGACGGCGCAATGCGATCAAGCCAGGCGAGAATTCCGCGGGTAGCAGCGGCAGCGGCATCCGGATCTGGAAGCCCGGGCTCCGCTGGCGGGAACCAGGTGAAGCTCGCCCCCGGAATGAACGACAGCGGCGCCCTCGGTGAGGCGTACACAGCGTCGGGGACCAGCAGCGGCGCGAGCTGCATGAGATCGCGCTCATTGGAGCCGCGCCCGTGCAGCAGCACAATGAGCGGCCGCGGCCCCAGCGTGTCTGCCGGCTCGGACCAGGCCACCGCGGCGTCGTCGAGATCTAGCACTTCAGTCATGAGGTCGCTCCTTCGTCGTTGGTCGCCACCGAGGGGTCAACGATGGGCCCGAGCAACGCCGTGGCGACTGTGGAGTGCACAGCATCCTCGTTGCTGGGGTGGAAGGCACCAGCGAGCACGTCGCGCGAGAGTCTGCCAAGCTCGCTGCCGTTGCGATATGCGGCACCGCCCGCCACGCGCACCGACTGATCCACCACGAAGCGCGCCGTCTCAGTCGCGCGGAGCTTGAGCCCAGTGAGCATCCTGAACCACTGGTCGTCGTGATCGACACGATCATCGACATCGCGGGCGAGCGACTCCAACTGCGGCAGCAGCCCGTCGAGTGCGATCGCCGCGTCGGCAAGTTTCCAACGGGTCTCTGGTTGCTGATCGGCCGTGAGCCCCGTACGCGCCGACCTTCGCGCGCGAGCCGCCTCCACGCCCAGCTCGAGCGCACGCTGCGCGACGCCCGTGTAGACGGCAGAGACGAGCACGAGAAAATTCGCGAAGATCGCAAACACGAGCGGATGCGGTGTCGCACCCTGCGGTCGGTGACCGAACACGCGGTCGGCGGCCGCCCGTGCGCCGGTGAGCCGCGTGGTGTTGCTTTGGCTCGCACGCATGCCGATCGTGTCCCAGTCATCGAGGATTTCGATTCCCTCGGCATCGCGGTCGAGAAAGGCGTGAACGAGCTGCGGGATCTCCCCGGAATCGTCGAGGCCAAAGACTCCGAGCCGAGTCCACACTGGTGACAGGCTCGTGAAGATCTTGGTTCCTGTGAACGCGTATCCACCGTCGCCGAGCGGGCTCACAACCGTCGTGCTGTCGAAGAGCACGAGATCATTGCCGGGCTCACTGATGCCGAAGGCGAAGATCTCTCCCGCCGCTGCCTCGCGGAGGACAAAGTCGAGCGAATCGTCGCCGCGATCGTGCAGCATCCGCGCCACCCCGGTCCACACGAGGTGCATGTTCACAGCGAGCGCCGTCGCGGGTGCCGCGCCAGCGAGCGCTGACTGTTCGCTGGCGATTTCACGAAGGCTGAGTCCGGCCCCGCCGAACTCGACCGGCACGAAGGCGGCGAGGTAACCCGCGTCAGCCAAATCTTGCACGTCGCCGTGGGGAAAGGTGTTGTCTCGGTCGTGCGCGTCGGCACGACTCCGGATGCGCTCGAGCAGCGTTTGCGTGAGGATTGGCACTCCCCCAGCATCGCATGAGGGCGGGGTGCCGAGCCGCTCAGCTGCCGTGCGCTCCCGCGGGCTGTACGTCGGCGGGCAAGGCACCCACAAGGGTCAATCGCTGCGTCGCGCGGGTCATGGCGACATACAGCGCATTGGCCCCACGCGGGGCCGCGGCGATCGCTGCCGGGTCGACGATGATGACACCATCGAACTCGAGCCCCTTCGCATCCTGGGGGCTGATCACGACGATCGAGGCGAGAAGACTGTCAGCCCCGAACGCAACGAGATCGCCGAAGCGCTCGCGCACGACGCCGAAGACCTCGCCGAGCTGCTCGCTCGGCGCGATGAGTGCGAGCGTGCCGGAAGCTCCCCCCGCCCGCTGCTGCTCGATCGCGGTGAGGATGTCGTCGGAATGGTCGACCGGCCATTCCGTGCTCCGCACTGCGGTCGATGGGGTGACCGGCAGGCCACGGTCGATGGCAAAGCGCTCCGCGACCTCCGCGATCTGACTCGGCGTGCGGTAGTTGACCGTGAGCTCTTCGAGGCGCCAGCGTCCAGCCTCGGGCGTGCGCCCAACGAGCGGGCGGAGCGCCTGCTGCCATGTCGATGACGCGGTCGCTGCGGATGCCTGTGCGATGTCCCCGACGATCGTGAACGACCGCAGAGGGCAGCGACGCAGCAGCACGCGCCACTGCATGGGCGAGAGCTCCTGCGCCTCATCGACCACAATGTGTCCATAGGTCCACGACCGGTCACCCGCGGCCCGCTCGGAGGTTGTCGAGCGAATGCCCGTCTCAGCAAAGTTCGCTGCGAGCGACTTGGCATCGATCATGCCGCCGACCTGCATGTTCTCGATCGCCGCCTCGGCGTTCTCGACATCGCGTTTGCGCTGCTGCTTCGCTTCGCGACGCCGGGCGGCGTCGACCGCGTCGTACTCTCCAAGAAGTTCGGCGGCCTCGTCGAGGAGCGGCACGTCGTCGATTGTGAACGGCGCCTCGCGGGGGCGGCGCAGCAGCGCACGCTGCGCATCCGACCAGCCCGGTGTGAGCTCGGCGAGCCATTGCGGCCTGGCATAGAGGTCTTGCACCAGCTTGTGGGGCGTGAGGGGCAGCCACGCCGTGTTGAGCGCGACCCGCACGTCATGAGCCGTGCGAAGGTCCTCCTGGAGCATTGGCAGGTCGGCGCCGTCAATCGTGTTGCCCTGTGCCCGAAGCTGGTCTGCCCACGAGCGGGTCAACTCGGCGAGCGCCGTTCGCACGAACGTCACCCGCGCCTCATTGTGCGGTTTGCGCGTCTCGCGAGCCCGCGCGATGGCACGTTCGACGGTTGCGGGGTCGAGCATGACGGTGTCGCCGTTCACGATCATCGGCACCGGCGCATCCGGGACTCGCTGGCGGGAACGCACCGCCTTCGCGATGAGATCCGCCACAGAAGAACGCCCCTTGATCGCCGACACGGCAGGGATATCGCTCGTGGTCGCCGCGGTGTCTGGCACGAGCGAACCGAGGCTCGCGAGCACGACGCCTGTCTCGCCAAGCGACGGCAACACCGATTCGATGTAGTGGAGGAACGATGGCGATGGGCCGACAATGAGCACGCCGGAATTTCCGAGCCGCTTGCGGTGCGTATAGAGCAGATAGGCGGCACGGTGCAGTGCGACCGCGGTCTTGCCGGTGCCAGGGCCACCCTGCACAACGAGGATGCCCGGGAGATCCGACCGGATGATGCGGTCCTGCTCCGCCTGAATCGTCGCGACAATATCGTTCATCCGACCCGTGCGCTCGGCTCCGAGCGCCGCAAGCAGCGCACCCTCACCCTGGTGACCGTTGTCACCCTGATTCCGATCGGCAGTGAGCAACTCCGGGTCGAAGATCTCGTCCTCAACCTTGACGACTTCACGGCCACGCGAGATGAGATGTCGCCTCGCCCGAGCTCCCAGCGGCGTCGCAGCGGTCGCCTGATAGAACGCGCTCGCCTGCGGAACACGCCAGTCGAGCAAGATCGGCCGCTGGTCTTCATCGCGGAGGCCGATGCGGCCGATGTACCGATCGCTCGGCTCATCAACGTCGTCGGATGCCACAACCTGCAGTCGGCCGAAGGCGAGGCGTTCGGTCACATCGCGGAGTTGAGCAATGCGATCTTCGTACAGGCGCGCGAAGGTATCGCGCTCGGTTCGGCTCTGGTGGGTGCCCCCACCGCCCTGGGCACGTACCGCGGCGAGCTGGCGCTCGGCGTCCGCTTTGAGGGCATCGAGGCGCGCGTACAGGCCAGCAACGTAGTCGCGCTCATGGTCAAGACCGTGTTCGATCACTCAGAAGCCCCTCAAAAAATCCGGCCCCTAGTCTATGTCACCGCGACTGCACGCCCCTGTCGTCCACATGCCAGTGGTGCTCTGCAGGCAGCGGGCCCGGTCTCAGCGGCGCTCGCGGCCTCAGCGAGCGGCGGGGGCTTCCATCCGGCGGCGCGCTGCGACGATACGCTCGAGGAGCACGCCCTCGTCATAGTTCGCGGCGGCCCTGTCACGACCGAGCACGATGCGGTGGCGCGCGAACGCGAGTCGGGTGGCGCTGCGAGCGAAGTCGTCGAAAACGTCACCGATGCCGTGGCTCTTTGCCCAGGCCAACGCTGCTCGACGCCCCTGGCCGGTCGAAAGGAAGGCGACCTCCTGCTGGGTGAACCATCCGGCATCCGAATACTCCTGCAGGTGGCGCCGCGTGAGGGTGCGCTCCTGCTTGCGCAGGAAGTACACGATGAAGAAGCCGATCACAAACAGTGGCACCTGTACGACGAAGTAGTAGGCGGTGAAGTCGGTGACGAAGAGGGCGGAGCCGTTCCAGAACGCGTGCAGGAGAATCGCCGGAATGAGGCCGAGCAGCAGCCAGCCGATCATGCCAAAGGCCGATGTGCGCCGCGAAGCGAACCCCATGACGATGCCGATGCAGGCCGTGAACATGACGTGGGCAAACGGCGACATGAGCCCGCGCATGACAAAGATTTCGCCCACGTCGCCCGGACCTTGGGCTTCGCCGATCGCGAGCCCGAAGTATTGAATGTTCTCGGTGAAGGCGAAGCCGACGGCAATCATCGCCCCATAGACGATGCCATCGACAGGCCCGTCGAACTGTCGCCTGATGACCCAAAACAGCAGCAACAGGCCGAACCCCTTGCCCACCTCTTCGACGATCGGCGCCTGCACGACAAGACTGAGAAAGAGTGTCCAAAATCCGTCGCCGGCTCCGACGACAGCGGCGATGAGCTGCACACCCAGGTCGAAGAGCAGCGCGATGGCGACGGATGCCGCGGCTCCCCACAGGAACGCGAAAACGAGAGCACCCTTTGGTTCGGGCTCCCAGCGATCGATCCACGAGATGCCGATGAGCACAATGACAAGCGGCACGATCGCGAGGATGCCCGCCACGATAAAGGTGACCGGCCCGAGGAACGACAGCAGATACACCATGACAGCGAGGGCGATGAGGGAGAGCACGGCGTAGCCGATGACCGCAAGCACGAAGACGGTGTTGTCACGTCGACCACGGCTCGATGCAACAGGCTCGGTCGTGTGCCGAACCGGGGTCGGGTTCTCAGCCGGCTGGGCAGTCGATCTGGGCGCACCGCCGTGCAAGGTCACAGTTGCTGCTCGCGAAGGATGTGCAGAGCCCGGTTGACGCGATCGCTCAGGCCGGCCACCCCGCGATTGGTGCGGCGCTCAAGCTCGTCGATTGTTTGCACGAGTTCTTCACGCTGTCGCCCGTTCACGAGCGCCCACGCCGCCCGCGCCCTGAGCGAGAGCCGGGCCCCGCGAGCGGCCAGCACAATGCTCACAACGGGTGGCACAACCGCGATCACAGCGATGACCGGCCATCCCGCCACGGCGAAGTCTTGCGCGATCGCACCCCAGATGGCGACGAGCGAAAGCGACCCGAGAGCGATGGGGATGATGCGCAACCACCGTGCGATGTCTTCGTGACGCAGCGCCTCTCGGCGATCGATCTCGTCGAGCTCTGCGCGCCAGCGCGCGACATCGTCTTTTGACACCTTGCGCGCCTTTGCATCACTCACACGAAGTCGAAGCACGGCATAACCCTGCACATCGCGCGTGAGGATGCGCACGAGACCGATCACAAGCCCCGTCGCGACCACGATGATGACAGCGAGTGAGAGGAGCACTCCCCCGGCAAGCTGCCAGCCGCTGTCGAGCACCATGCCGGCGCCAACCGCGATACCGAAGGCGGGGATGAGGGCCGAAAGCGCGGCGACCGGGACGACCCAGAAGATTTCGTGAGTGCGGCGGCGCGCAAATTGCACGTTCCGCACGCGCGCCGATCGAACGTCGTACCACGCCGTGCCGGTGTCGGCGATCTGGAACACGAGCGCACTCGACCACAAGACCAACAGCCAGAGCGCCGCATCCCACCACATGTTCACTTCGACAAGCTACCGGGCGGGCGTCACCAAGTCGAGACGGCGCACCGTCAGTGCAGTGCCGCGACCGTCAGCTCCTGGGTGGCTCTGCCTGGCCGCCGCCGAGGTCGGAACGAACAATGATCGGTATAGCCGAGGTCGTTGGCACGAGCCCACTGAGCCGTTCTGGGCTCAGCACGCGTCGCACCTCCTCCTCTGTCATATAGCCGTTCTCGATCACGAGGTCGGCAATCGATGACGTCGTAGTGAGCGCGATGTGCGCGAGCGACGCCGACGCCGCGTAGCCGATGTACGGCGTGAGCGCGGTGACGACGCTCACCGACGTTTCCATCTCCGCGGCGAGACGCTGCACGTTCGGCGTGATGCCGTCGATGCAATTGATACGGAGCGTGCGGCATCCATTGGTAAGCCACGCGAGCGACTGAAGGATGCTGTGGGCAATAACTGGTTCGAACGCGTTGAGTTGGAGTTGGCCTGCCTCCGACGCCGCCGTGACCGTGGCATCCGCACCAACAATGCTGAATGCGATCTGGTTGACCACCTCCGGGATCACCGGATTGACCTTGCCGGGCATGATCGACGACCCGGCCTGGCGCGCTGGCAAGAAGATCTCACCGAGCCCGGACTGCGGCCCAGAGCTGAGGAGCCGAAGGTCGTTGCAGATCTTTGAGAGTTTCACTGCGGCGCGCTTGAGCGTGCCGCTCACGGTCATGAAGACCCCGGTGTCACTCGTGGCCTCGATGAGATCCATCGCGGTGACGGTGTCGATGCCGGAGACCTCCGCGAGATGCCGGCAGACCGCTTCGGTGTAGCGGGGGTGAGAAGTGATGCCGGTGCCGATCGCTGTCGCCCCCATGTTGATCTCGCTCAACAGCGGGATGGTTTCGCGCAGACGGTCGTGGTCTTCGACCAGGGTGTTGGAAAAGCCGGTGAACTCCTGACCGAGCGTCATCGGCACCGCATCCTGGAGCTGTGTGCGGCCCACCTTGACGATGTCGGAGAACTCGATGCCTTTGCGCGCGAATGCGGCCGCGAGCAGGCGGTGCTCGTCGAGCAGGCGCCGGATGCCGAAGACGAGTGAGAGCTTGACGGCGGTCGGATAGACATCGTTCGTGCTCTGGCTGCGATTGACATCGTCAATCGGGTGAAGGAACTGGTATTCACCGCGACCGTGACCCATAAGCTCCAGGGCGCGATTGGCGATGACCTCGTTGGCGTTCATGTTCGTCGAGGTGCCGGCGCCACCCTGAATGACGCCGACCACGAACTGGTCGTGGAGTGCTCCGCCGACGATCTCTTCGCACACCCGGTCAATGACGTCGGCCTTGGCTGCATCGAGCACGCCGATCTCGACGTTCGCGCGGGCTGCTGCCTGCTTCACCCTGGCGATCGCCCTGATCAGGTCGGGGTACACCGAAATGGGGCGCCGAGTGATGGGGAAGTTCTCGAGGGCCCGCGCGGTGTGAACACCCCAATACACCCCGACTGGCACCTCCATGGCACCGAGGGAGTCCCGATCAGTGCGTGTTGGCCCCTCAAAGGGGGGCACTGGGGTTCCCCCAATAGGGGTGACAGACCCCATATTTAGTGGTGTCCCTGCGGCGTCTGCACCATTCACGGTATTCGGCTCCCTCGTCGCCAGCGACTCGGTGCCGGCGCCGCCCTCGAGCCTACCAATCCGGGGTGTTGCAGGGCCATGGCCTCCGGAGCTCGGGTAAGCCGAAACGCGATCTGGCCCTAGGAATCTGCTGACAGAGGATCATGACACCCCCGCCACAGCCCCCGAAAGCGGGGGCTCACGGGCGAAATTGACAGTGTCGCTGAGCCTGCGCTTCCCAGTACTATTCCAGGAGGCACCAAGATTAGTCTTTCTCACACTCCTCATTCACCGTCGCTGGGGAGGGTGGGAACCGTGCCCAAGCAGATTTTCTGGGGGACAGCGGCACACTCCGACCGGAGCGTGCCACAACGAGAGGGTTAGCGCCTTGCTAGATGATGACGTTGTGACCGTACCGGCTGGGTGGTACCCGGATCCGATGGGGCTTCCGCAGCTTCGCTGGTGGGACAACCACTCGTGGACCGAATTCACCTCGGCCGCACGCACGCCGCTGATCGTGCAGGACGAGCCGCGGCTCGCCTACGCCGACGACGACCTGCCATCGCGCCGTTCGCAGCGCGAACAGCGCACGGCGACCGGTGGCGCCCAGCAGGCTCCCATGTCCAAGGCCGAGCTCATGTCGACACTCCGCGAGCTTGAGCCGCCGAAGCCGCAGCAGATCGAGCGCAGTCAGCCTGCGCCGAGCTTCGCGTCATCAGAGAGCGACGAAGCCGAAGCAGCGAGGCTCCGCGCCGAGCAGGAGCACGCCGCCGAGCAGGCCGCCCAGCGCCAGGCCCAGCAGCGCGCCGCCGAACAGCAGGCCGCGCAGCAGCGCGCAGCGCAGCAGCAGGCTTACCAGGCCCAGCAGCGCGCTGCACAACAGGCCGCCCAGGAGCAGGCCTACCAGGCACAGCAGGGCTTCCAGGCCCCGCCGCAGCAGGGCTTCCAGTCTCCGCCGCAGCAGGGCTTTCAGGGCGCACCACAGGCCGACCCCTTCGCTGATTTCATTCGCCCCACCGAGAACCCGCGCCCCGCGAGTTCCTCGGTGAACTATGGCGACGTTCCCGGCTACCAGCAGGCACCAGATGCCGGCCAGTACGCCTACACCGACCCCGCTGCTCAGCACGCCTACGCCCGCGACTACTCGCGTTCGGCACAGCGGCGACTCGACCGGTCGCAGATCATCTACACGCCGCTTGTGTGGTCGCTCGCGATGATCCCGATGGTGCAGATGGTCCTCGTGCTGCTCGCGGTCTCGTCGGGTGCGCAGACGGTGCCGATGGCCCTGCTCATTGCCATCCAGGTGGTTCCGTACCTTGCAGCGGTCGTCATCGCGTTCTTCGACCGTCGCGCACTCTTCGCCGCTGGGCACACCAAGCCCGCGCACTGGGCGCTCGCCTTCCTCACCACACCGATCTATCTCATCGCCAGGTCTGTCGCGACGAATCGTGAGTTTGGCAAGGGCCTCTCGCCGGTGCTCGTCTGGGTCTCGCTCAGTGTGCTCCAGCTTCTCTCGATCATCGCGGTCCCCGGAATCCTCATCGCGGCGATGCCGCAGCTGTTCCAGGAGCAGGTCGAGCAGGCAATCGCCGACGATGCCGCGATCGTCGGCACGGCCCTCGATGTCAGCTGCCCGAGCCCGGCGGTGCAGATCGGAGTGCAGTTCACCTGTATCGGCACAACTGAGACCGGCAACACGGTTGAGGTCAACGTGAGCCTGCAGCGCAGCAACGGCTGGATCGACTGGCGGGTCGACTCGCAGATCTGGCAGTCTGGCGCACTCAACTAACCGAGTTCGCCACCACAGCAGTCCACAATGGGGCCGCACCCACAAGGGTGTGGCCCCATTGTCATGTCCGTCTGGGGCGGTACGGCCGCCTGGGCTGTGTAGGCTGCGTGGGCCGGTGATGCTGGCTGCAGAACGGATGCGGCGGCTGCAGAACGGGTGCACACCGGCTCTGCCCACCCTCGGTTGACAGCGAGCTGATGCCAGCGGGATCGGCCCTCTAGGGCGCGTCTCCCCCGTGTGGCGGCGCTGTCACGCTCGTTGGGGGATCGTGGCGGTTGCCCGCCACGATCACCGCTCCAACGAGACGGCAAGAATCCCGTGCAGAATCCTTCGGATTAGCGGGCCTCTGTCCCTACTGCACGCGCAACGGAGGTTGGGTAGGGGGGCCTTGCTGGTGCCTGTCTGAAATCTGCGGCGAATACCCCCGTATTCCGCAGACCGACCGGCACCGGCCCCCGCTACCCGGATTGCCCCGTGTTGCGTTGTTGCAACTGTAGAGCGCGAGATGCTATGGCGTATGCCCCCACTTCGGGGTGCCCCCGAAGGGGAGTCCGCATTAAGGAGGACACCGCTGATCGGGGGTTTTGTGGTCGGCCTTAGCGGCCGAGGGCCTCGCGAAGGAGCGCGACGAGCGCCTCCACCTGGATCTCAGACGCATCAACGATGGCCTCGTCGCTGCCGTCGAGCGCACGTGCCGCGAGTCCAGCTTTGCTGTCGATGAGGTCGGCGATCTTGGAGTCGATCGTCTGGGCTGCGATGATTCGCCAGGCCGTCACGGGTTCTTCTTGCCCGATGCGATGCACGCGGTCAATCGCCTGGGTTTGCTCGGCCGAAGTCCAACTCAGCTCGGCGAGCACGACGTTCGACGCTGCCTGCAGGTTCAGCCCGACACCCGCGGCGGTGAGTGACGCAACCACAACCGAGACCTCGGGGTCGGTATTGAAGGCGTCAACCTGGGCTTGACGGTATGCGGCGGTCTGATCGCCGCGGATCGACACGGTCTTGAGCCCGCGGCGCGCGAATGTTTCTTCCGCCGTGTCCATGACGTCGATGTGCTTGGCAAAGAAGACGACCTTGCCGACAGACCGCGCCAGTTGCGCTGTGTAGTCCGCAGCGAGCACCGCCTTCGCTTGGCCGATTCGGCGCACCATGGTGAAGACGTTCTCTCCCGACTTCGAGGACTTCGACTCTTCAAGCTCTGCCCGTGCGACCATTCGCATGAGCTCCTCGCTCGGGGTGTCGTGGTCGCTGCCGGCGCGCGACGACACCAAGGACATGAAGCGCGCTCTGAGTCGCTGGCCGAGCTCGCGCTCCGCCTCACGGATGCCGCGGCCGAGATCGTCGTCAAGCTCAACGGGAAGGTCGGCGATGCGCTTCGATGGCAGGTTCGACGCGACGTCGAGCTTCTTGCGCCGCACGATCCCCATGTCGATGACCGACTGACGGGCCTCGGCAAAGAAGCCGAAGTCGGCTGGAGTGAGCCCAGCATCCTCGAGTTTGGCCATGAGTTCGGCCGTTGGCTTCTCCCCGTCGATCCAGCCAAGGAACTGCCAGATGGCCCTGAAGTCTTCGATCGTGTTGATGAGGGGCGTGCCGGTGAGGGCGATCATGAGCGCCTTCGGCCGGAGCGTTCTGATGCTCTCGGCGAGCGAGAGCACGTGCTTTGAGCGCTGCGACTCCCGATTCTTGATGAAGTGTGCCTCGTCGACGACCATGCCCTGGAATCCGAGCGTGCGCAGCCAACCGACGTGCCGATCGAGCACGTCGTAGTTCACGATGACGACATCGGCGTACGCGTCGAGATCTTCACCAGAACCGTGGATAACGGTCGCTGAGCGGTTCGGGGTCCAACGCTCGACCTCACGCGCCCAGTTCATCTTCACCACGTTGGGCACGACGACGAGCAGCGGGTAGGAATTGGTGGCGGATGCCGCAAGCAGCGCCTGCGCCGTCTTGCCGAGTCCCGGCTCGTCGGCGAGCAGATACGTGCGATGCCCCGTGCGGGCACTCGCGACAAACTCGGCCTGATGGTGGAAGAGCTCGAGGCCGCCCGGAACGCGACGGTCGGCGGCTGCAGGCTCGGGAAGGTCCATGCTCGCGACATTGCCGCCCGAGCCATACTCGAACGCCCGGTAGAGGGGCTCGAGGAGCTCCCAGTTCGCGAGACGGCGGGACTGCGGGACGGCTTTCGGTGCCGCGGAGAAATCCGGGGCAAGGAACGGGTTGCTGAGCTGACGGGAAATGACCGACTTTGGCACCACCTGTTTCTCGGCTGCCGGAACCGAAATCGGCGTTTCGGCGGCGATGATGAGCTCGTCGGGGCTGAGCTCGGCACCCGACGCCATGAGCATGTCCCTGCGAAGTTTGCGGGCGGCATCAGAGACGGGGGCATCTTCGGCAAGGAGGGAGATGAGCGAGGTGTCGCGCGCTGCCGACTTCGCGAGAATGGTGGCGACACCGTCGAGCCGCTTCAGCAGTTCAGCGCGGTCGGCATCGCTCGTTTCGGTGTCGTGCTTCGCGCGCGCGCGCTCCTCGCGCATGAGCAACGCGATGACCTGAAACTTCGTGCGATTCGATGGCGACACCTTGCCGCGCTCGGCAGCACCCTCGATCTCCCGAACGGCTCGCGCAAGCACGGGGATGAGGCCTGCGTCGTCGCCTGGCCTGACGCGTCGCTGCGGACTCCGCCTGGCGGAGCCGCGACCGGCGCCGCGCGCCTTGCCGTTGATGGTGTTGCCTTCCGAGCGACCGGAGCGGGCCATGATCCTCCTGAATGTGCGGAGCTGTGGTGTTCGCGCCGGGCGTTCGGAACCCGGCAGCACCGCACCATCCTGGTGCGCCCTTCGAGTCGCTGCGAAGCGGGATCAGCGTCGCCCTCGGGGCAGCGATTCCAGACTCAAGCAACGTGCGGACACGGTCGAGACGGTGAACGGAATCGTCAGCGCATCGCCAGTTTACTGCATCCGACGCAGGTCTCGCACTGCTGGACCTTCGAGTCGCGTGCCATCGGGCGCAAACCTCGAACCGTGCAGCGGGCAATCCCAGCTCAGGTCGGCGGTGTTCCACTTCAACACGCCCCCAAGATGCGGGCACACGACATCGACCCTGGAGACGGATCCGTTGACCATGCAGACCCCGTGCGGTCGGACGCCGGAACCGCGCCCCACCACGCCCTCGCCCTCGCTCGGCGGAGCAAGTGGCGTGCGCCACGCCGTGATCCACCCCCGCGCAAGGTGCCACGCGACCGCGGCGCCAGCGCCCATCACGGCTCCGACGTCGGCGACACTGACGCCGTGGCGATACAGCCGGTGCGCCCACGGCATGTGACCGCCGAGCACGAGTTCAGCGAGCCCGAGGGCTGCCGCGACGGCGTTGGTCATGCCCCACTTGTCATATCCGGTCGCGACGAACACGCGGCCGCGACCGCCGGGCATCGGCCCTACATAGGGAACGCCGCTCACGGACTCATAATCCTGCGCAGACCAGACGTGGGTGCGTTCAGCCCCTGGGAAGTACCGCTGGGTCCACGCCTCAAGGTCTTCCACGCGCTCGCGCTCTGAGGAGGCACGACCGACCGTGTGACCGTTGCCCCCCACAAGGAGAAGCTCGTCGTCTCCGACAGGCGCTGTGCGGAGCGACCGGGTGGAATCATCAAGCGAGAGGTACATCGCGGTAGGGATCGGACCAGGAACCCGATAGGCAAGTGCATATGACCGCAGCGGCGTGAGCTTGGCGAAATGCAGCCCACGATCGAATATCGGGCTGCCGGTGGCGACAATAACGCGACCGGCGCCGACCGCGCCGGTGCTTGTCTCGAGCACTACACCGTCTCGAGTCGAGAGGCCTGTCACCCGCACACCCTCGTGGATGACGCCGCCGTGCGCACGCACGTCTGCTGCGAGCTCAAGCAGCACCCGCACAGGATCGAACTGCGCCTGGTCGGCGAGTCGCATGACGGCGGTGGTGGCAAAGGGAAGCTCCTCTCCCCCATCAGAGGTGACGGGGAGCCCGAGGCTCAACGCGGCCCGGAACTCGCGGCGCACCCGCGCAGCGCCGCGCTCGGTCGTCGCGTAGGTGATGGCATCACGTCGCTGCACCGGCACTCCGTGGTCATGGCAATACCTCAGCAGCCAGTCGCGGCCCTCGCAGTTTGCATCGACATACGCCTGTGCCTGGTCGACGCTGCGGTGTCTGAGCACGGTCGAGAGACGCCGACCCTGCAGGAGCGAGAGTTTGGCCGTCGTGTTGCCGGTCGCGACGGCACCGATCGATCGTGCTTCGAGCACGCCGACCGACAGCCCAGCGCGCGCGAACAGCAGCGCTGCCGTCAGCCCGGTGAGCCCGGCGCCGACAACGACGACGTCGTAGCGCGCGCCAGAGGGCACTGGCGTCGGCTGTGCTGGGTCAGTCCGTGAGCGAGCTTCGTCGTTCCAAAGGGATTCCATGCTGCCTCCGCGCCGTCAAGGGTGTCAGTTGCAGGCTTAGCACGAGCCCCTCACGCTTCGCTGGGCTTCGCACGAACGAGGATGCCAGCGCCGATGAACACCAGCGCGGCGACAAACTGCGCAGCGACCCAACCCTGCCCGTGCCAGTCGATGACCCAGGCTGGATTCCACAGCACGATGACGGGCACAAGCCCGAGCAGCCACCACCAGTGGCCGGCCTGGACGGCAAACACGGCGACAATAGCCGCGAGGATGCAGACCCCGAACCTGATGAAGAGAAACGCGTCGCTCTCGAGGAGCGCGAGGCCGGCAAGCAGCACTATGGCGCCGAGCAGCGCCGGCGCAAAGGCGGGACGCAGTGCAGGAACGGGCTCGGCTGAAGATGGTGTGGGCATGAGTCCCAGGCTACCCGGCGAGGCAATAGAGTCAGATTCGTGACCGCCGACACTGACGCCATCGAGAGCAATCCGGGGCCAGTCGGTCGCCTCCAAACCCTCATCCGCATCCCCACCGTCTCCCGCGTCGACGAATCGGTCACGGAGTGGCACCACTTCACACGGCTCATCGAAATACTCCCGACGCTCTACCCCCTCGTGCACGAGCACCTCGATCGTGAGCTCGTCGCCGGGTACGCCATGCTGTATCGCTGGGCTGGCAGCGAAGACGGCGATCCCGCCGTGCTCATGGCGCACTACGACGTTGTTGCTGCGAGTGACGAGGGGTGGCAGCATCCGCCGTTCTCGGGCGAACTCGTGGGAGACGGCGACGAGCAGCTCATCTGGGGCCGAGGCACGCTCGACGACAAGGGCAGCATGGTCGCAATACTCGAAGCGGTCGAAGGCGCGATAGCGGCCGGAGTGCGGCCACGCCACGACATCTATCTCTCGTTCGGCCACAACGAAGAGACTGCGGGCGACGGAGCGGGCGCCGTCGTCGATCTGCTTGCCTCACGCGGCGTGCACCCCGCCCTCGTGAGCGATGAGGGCGGCGCGATTGTCGAGGGGATTTTTCCGGGAGTCGACGCGCCCATCGCGGTCGTCGGGGTCGCCGAAAAAGGCATCATGACCCTCACCATGACGGTTGAGCAGCAGGGCGGGCACGCCTCCACGCCCCCTCGGCTCGCCGCGCCCGTGCGACTCGCCAAAGCGATCATCGCACTCAACCGCAGGCCGTTTCGGGCCGGCTTCACGGCGACCAACCTTGAGATGATCCGGACGCTGGGGGCGCAGGCCCGCCAACCGCTCAGGAGTGTCTTCACAACCCTCTGGCTCACAAAGCCACTCCTGCTCGCCCTCTTTCGCCGCCTGAGCGATGAGACCGCCGCCATCACCCGCACCACGCAGGTCGTGACCCAGCTCGACGGGGCTCTGGCGGCGAATGCGCTTGCCGAACGCGCCGTCGCAACCGTGAACATCCGCGTTGCCGTCGGCTCATCGATCGCCGAAGCGGTCGAGCACGTGCGTCGCGCCGTCGCCGACCCCCTCGTGCGCATCGACGTGTTCCACCCCTCGGAGCCTTCGCCCGTGTCGCCAACCACTGGCGACGCCTGGGATGCCGTGAAGACTTCGATCGAGCTGACCTACCCCGGCACAATCGTGACGCCGTACATCATGCTTGGGGCGAGCGACAGTCGGCACTTCACGCGCATCAGCGAGAACGTCTACCGCTTTAGCCCGTTCGAGATGTCGCGCGAGGAGCGCGGCACACTGCACGCAAAAGACGAGCGGATTCGCGTCGCCACGTTCGTGCGGGGCATCGAGTTCTACCGGCGGCTCATCGAGCGCCTCTAAGCACGGCGACACTCAGCACGGCGACACTCAGCACGGCGACTCTCAGCTCAGCAGCTCAGGCCGTCGTCACGGGGCGAGGCTACGCCGGCTCCTCGGTCGGGATGATGCGCACTGGCCGGCTCATGGGAGGCAGCCCACGCAGACGCTCCACCCCCGGATGCAGCTCGTCAAGCCACACCTCATAGCCGCTCGCGTTGAGATGCAGGCCGTCATCGGTGAGTTCGGGGCGCAGCGCGCCATCGTTCGTCGCCATGCTCGGCCAGAGGTCGAGGTAGTTCGCCCGCACGGTCGCGCAGAACTGACGGAGGTGAATGTTGGCATTCTGGATCGACGGGGCGAACTCGACGCCACGCGGCAGGATTGACTGCAGCAGCACGCGGACACCGGGGAGTTCGCGACGGAGGTGCACGAGCACGACCTCGATGTTGCGCACGAGGTGCTCGACCGAGCGCCGCAGACCGAGGTCATTCGTGCCGATGAGGATGTAGATTTCGTCAGGGTCGGACGCCACAATGTCGTCGACTATGGCAAGCACATCGTCGGTCGTGTAGCCGGGCACACCGAAATTCTTGACCTCAGAGTCGGGAAACCAGGTCTCCCAGTCACCATTCGCGGTAATGCTGTCCCCGATGAACGCCACCCTCTGCACGTCGTCCTCCTGTCGCTCGCCCAAGGCTGATTCTTCGACGGTACGCCCTGGCGCCCCTGCCCGCATCACTCTCGCCAACCTTCGAGCCCATCCTGCCCGTGATCGCTGAGAGAATGCAGGTTGCGTGCCGCGCTCAGGTGCCGGGTGCCGTGTCGGCGAGCCATCCGTCAAGCGAGCTCGGGGTGTCGGTGATGATGCCGTCGACCCCCTTCGCGAGCGCTTCAGACCAGCTCTCCTCCTCATTGAGCGTATAGAGCAGGATGCCGAGACCCGCGTTGTGCATCAGGTCAACCGTCTCCGGTGTCTCGGCGAGCGCTGCGGGGTTTGTGACAATGGCGATCGCCTGGTGTGTGTGCACGTCGGCGACGGGGTCGTCGGACAGGGCGCGCGCCAGGACAAGACGCGGGACATCCGGAGCCGCCTCCAGAAGGGCCTGCAGCGTCTCCTCTTCGAAGCTAGCGGCGACGAGCTGGTGCAGCACCCCGTGCTCCGGGACGAGCGCCGCGATCGCCGCCACCTCGTCGGCGCTCCACACCCCCTTGAGCTCGATCATCGCCTTCTTGCGGGAGTCGGCGAGGAGGGCGAAAAACTCCGCGAGGGTCGGGACCCTCGCCCCCGCGTGGGCCGCCGAATACCAGGATCCTGCGTCGAGCGCCTTGAGCTGCGCGAGGGTGAGCTCGTCGACTCTCCCAGAACCGTTGGTCGTGCGATCCACTGTTGCATCGTGCATAAGCACCGGCACGCCATCGGCGCTGAGTCGCACATCGACCTCGACGAACGTCATGGTGCCGCCGAGGGCAAACTCGACGGCAGCGATCGTGTTCTCCGGCGCCTGCGACCGGTCACCCCGGTGACCGGCGATGAAGGCCGCCTCCCCTGGTGCCCGAAGACTTCCGAACATTGAGGCAGCGTGCGTGCGGGTTGCGGCTGGCCCGAGCACGAGTACGAGTACAAGGCCGACCGTGATCGCTGCTGCGAAGAGCCCCCGCCGGCTCTGCGACGTGAGCAGGGGTCGTTCAAGCAAACGGAGGTGTGTCGACATTGACGTCGCTCCTGGATCGGTTCGCCTCGACGGGTCGCGAGGTGCTCCCCACCCTAGCGCGGGTCGTTACCGTTTCGTTATATTGCAGTGCCCCTATTCGGGGGTACCTGCGGCGTCGTCGGAAACCCGAGTGCGAACGAACCACAGCGCGGTCAGCACGGCCGTGAGCGTCACGACACCACCGGCGATTGCGAGCTGCGGCGCGCCGGCCGCTGCGGGCGAACTGGATGCCGACGGGGCGTCGGCCGACACACGCTCGAATGCCGTTGGCGCCTCGTCAAGGCTTCGGCCGTCACGATCGGATGCCAGCTGCAGCGCCGCCGAGGCGTCGCGCTCCCCCGATGCAGCATCAGCTACAGCGTCAGCCGTCGGCGCCGCAGGCTCGGGGGCCGGGGCAGCAGCGGGGGCTGGTGCCGGCTCGGGGGCGGGCGCTGCGGGGGCGGGCTGAGGCGCCGGCGCGGGAGTGCTCGCATACTTCGCGAACACCTGTACAGACCACGTCGTGCCGCCGGCAGAAATATGTGCGATGCCGACATCCGTGAAGTCGCCAAGGATGTTGGCGCGGTGCCCTGGCGAGTTCATCCACCCGCTGTGCACCGCCGCACCGCTCGCATAGCCCTGTGCAACGTTCTCCCCTGCGGCCTGCCAGCCTGCCGGAATCTGCGCAGAGTACGAGGGGTTGTGCGATAACGTGCCGTTGGCCGCCATCTGCTGCGCCCAGGCGAGTGCGACCGCCGAAAGCGAGCCGTTGAGCGACAGCGGGGCGAGCCCGGCCGCAGCCCGACTCTCATTGGCCAGAGCGTGGATCGTTCCCTCTTCAGCGGCATGCGCCGGAAGGGCGAATCCGACCCCACAGAGCACGCACACGAGCGCGGCAAAGACACTTGCCAGGATGCGTGCGAAGACTCCGCGCATCATGCCCCCTCCACATAGGTGCCCCAAGACCGTTGAACGGGAAACGACCTTACTCGACCGATCGGCACGCTGTCTGTGTATTGCCCGAAGTCGCGCGGCCTCCCGGTCAGATGAGCGACTTCGTATGCCAGACCGTCTTCGTCTCCGTGAAGAAGACAACCCGCTCGAGCGCGGGCGCAGGAATCCCATTCTCAGGCCGTCGCACCCGCTTGAGGGTATCGGCCGCGGCGATCTCAAGATCAACCCAATCGAGGCTGCCCGCGCCGGCAAGATCAATCGCATTGACGTCGGCGTGACTCGCGAGCCACGGTGCAACCTCGGCCGCTGAACCGGTGAGCACATTGACGACACCGCCGGAAACGTCGCTCGTCGCGAGCACCTCGGCGAGGCTGATCGCACTCATGGGGTGACGCTCGCTCGCGAGCACGACGACAGCGTTGCCAGCGACGAGCGCGGGGGCCACGACACTCGCGAGACCGAGCAACGACGACTCCTGCGGCGCGACGATCGCAACGACGCCCGTGGGTTCGGGCACGGAGAGGTTGAAGTACGGGCCACTCACGGCGTTGCCGTTGCCCGCGACCTGGCCATACTTGTCGGCCCACCCCGCGTACCAGACCCAGACGTCGATCGCGGCATCGACCTGACGCCCGGCATCCGCCGTCGACGCACCCTCCGACCGCACGATCTCGTCGACGAACTGCGCGCGGCGGCCCTCGAGGAGTTCGGCGATGCGGTAGAGCACCTGACCGCGGTTGTACCCGGTCGCACCGGCCCAGCCGTCGTGCGCCTTGCGGGCTGCCACGACGGCGTCGCGCGCATCCTTGCGGGATGCCTTCGCGGCGTTCGCGAGGAACTCACCCTTCGCGGTCTCGACGGCGTAGGTGCGCCCGGACTCACTCCGCGGGAACTTGCCGCCGATGTAGAGCTTGTAGGTCTTGGGAATGCTGAGGTGCGACATCACTTGACGCCCTTCCTGGTCGACTTCTTCGAGGTGGGGAGCGCCTGGGCCGGCGAGGTGACGGCCGCGTCCCACCCGGAGGACTCGAGGTAGGCGGCGAGGCCGTGACGCCCGCCCTCGCGGCCGTAGCCCGACTCCTTGTAGCCGCCGAATGGGCTCGCTGGGTCGAACTGGTTGAACGTGTTGGCCCAGACGACACCGGCGCGCAGCTTATCGGCGACCGCGAGGATGCGGCTGCCCTTGTCGCTCCAGATGCCGGCGGAGAGCCCGTACGGCGTGTTGTTCGCCTTCGCGATCGCCTCGGCGGGCGTGCGGAACGTCAGCACCGAGAGCACGGGGCCGAAGATCTCGTCACGTGCGATGCGGTGACTCTGCGACACGTTCGTGAAGATCGTCGGCGCGAACCAGAAGCCCTTCTGCGGCAGCTCGCATGCGGGAGACCAGCGTTCGGCGCCCTCCTGCTCGCCGATCGCACTCAACTCGCGGATGCGCTCGAGCTGCGCACGCGAGTTGATGGCACCGACATCCGTGTTCTTGTCGAGCGGATCGCCGACCCGGAGCGTCGAGAGGCGTGCCTTGAGCCGGTCGACGACGTCGTCATGGATGTTCTCCTGCACGAGGAGCCTGCTGCCGGCGCAGCACACGTGACCCTGATTGAAGAAGATCCCGTTGACGATGCCCTCGACCGCCTGGTCGATGGGCGCGTCGTCGAACACGATGTTGGCGGCCTTGCCGCCGAGCTCGAGCGTGAGCTTCTTCGCCGTACCGGCGGTCGAGCGCGCGATGGCCCTGCCGACCGCGGTCGAGCCCGTGAAGGCGACCTTGTTGACATCGGGATGATTCACGAGCGCGGCTCCCGTGTCGCCGGCCCCCGTGATGATGTTCACGACCCCCGGCGGCAACTCGGCCTGCTGCAGGATCTCGGCGAAGATGAGCGCCGAGAGCGGCGTGGTCTCCGCGGGCTTGATCACGACGGTGTTGCCCGCCGCGAGGGCCGGGGCGATCTTCCACGCGAGCATGAGCAGCGGGAAGTTCCACGGGATGACCTGGGCGGCGACACCGAGCGCGCGCGGGTTCGGTCCGAGCCCCGCATGATCGAGCTTGTCCGCCCAGCCGGCGTAGTAGAAGAACCACGCGGCCACGAGGGGCACATCGACATCGCGACTCTCCTTGATGGGCTTGCCGTTGTCGAGGCTTTCGGCGACGGCGAGTTCGCGTGCCCGTTCCTGCACGAGTCGCGCGATGCGGAAGAGGTACTTGCCGCGGTCGGAGCCCGACATGCGGGACCAGGTCGAGTCGTAGGCCGTGCGGGCCGCGGCGACGGCACGGTCGACATCCGCGGCGTTCGCGCTCGCGATATCGGCGATGTGCGCCTCGGTCGCTGGCGAGATGGTGGCGAAACCTTCACCGCGTCCGTCGACGAACTCGCCGTCGATGAAGAGACCGTAGGCGTCGCGGAGGTTGAGGATGCTCGTCGATTCGGGAGCGGGGGCGTATTCGAGGAAGTTCATTGTGATCCTTGTTTGAGGTTTCGATACCGCCCTGGCGGGCGTACTCAACCGGCGGAAGTCTTAGGCGACGGTGACGTAGTCGGGGCCCGAGTAGTGGCCGGTAGCGAGCTTCTGTCGTTGCAGCAGCACATCGTTGAGCAGGCTTGAGGCGCCGAAGCGGAAGAGGTGCGGTTGCAACCACTCCTCGCCGACGACCTCGGCGACCGCGACGAGGTACTTGATGGCATCCTTCGTCGTGCTGATGCCGCCGGCGGGCTTCACTCCGACGCGTTCGCCCGTAAGTCGATGCCAGTCGCGAACGACCTCAAGCATGCTCACCGTGACCGGAAGCGTCGCGGCGGGCTGCACCTTGCCCGTGCTCGTCTTAATGAAGTCGCCCCCGGCAAGGATTGACAGCCAGGATGCCCGGCGCACGTTGTCGTAGGTGCCCAGCTCACCCGTCTCAAGGATGACCTTGAGTTGCGCGTAGCTGCCATCCGCCTTGCGGCACGCCTCCTTCACGGCAACAATCTGGTCGAACACGAGCCCGTAGCGGCCGGAAAGGAACGCGCCCCGGTCGATGACCATGTCGATCTCGTCGGCGCCGGCGGCCACTGCGTCGCTCGTGTCGGCGATCTTGACGGCGAGCGACGAGCGCCCGCTCGGAAACGCGGTGGCGACGGCCGCGATAGCGATGCCACCGTCATCCGGATCGCCGTGATTCGCTCCGAGCGCGGCGACGGCGTCTGGAACCATGTCGCCGTAAACGCAGACGGCGGCGACCCGCGGCGTGGTGGGCTCGGCAGGGTCAGGCGTGACAGCCTTCGAGACGAGCGAGTGGACTTTGCCCGGGGTGTCGGCGCCCTCGAGCGTCGTGAGGTCGATGAGGGAGATGATCTTGTCGATCGCCCACACCTTCGACGTCGTCTTGATCGATCGCGACCCAAGCGAGGCGGCCCGCGCCTCAAGGCCGACGGCGTCGACCCCCGGGATGCCATCGAGATAGCGCTTGAGGCTCGACTCGGTGAGGTCGGAACCGATGAGTCGCACCGCCCGCTCGGCCGGGGCGAGGGCGAGGGCGACGGCCTTCGTGGAGGTGTCAGGCGACATGGTGTGCTCCTGCTTTGTAGCGTTCATGAGCGTGGGCTGATGGGGTGTCGTGGGTGAGCGCGGTCGCGGTCGCCTCGTCGGTGACGATGACCGAGCAGAGCCCGCTTGAGACGACTGCGCGGGCGATCGGATGCTTCGCCTCTCCCGCGATGACGAGCACCGACGTGGTCGCGGCACGCAACACGTCGTGCCCGATGCCGACCGTGCGCGCATCAAGGACCGGGTCGACGATGGCACCGGAGGCGTCGATAAAGCGGCCGACGACGTCGCCGACGGCGCCGCGGTGGACGAGCTCGTCGACATCGGTGCCCGTGAGATAGCCGCTGTCAACGAGCACGCTGCTCTCGCCAGCGACACCGGCACTGAAGAGGAAGGCCGTCGCGCTGCTCGCGAGCTGCATGACGCCAGCGACGGTGCGGTCGGACTCGATCGCGGCCTTCGTGGCGGCGTGCTCAAGAATGGCGGGGCTCGGCAGCAGAATGGCCTGCCCGCCAGCCTTCTGCGCGATCATGGCTGCGGTTGAGGCCGCGCTGCCGGCATCACTCCCGGGCGTTGCGCTGAGGGAGATCCCGCCGTTGATCTGCACGACGCGCACCTCGTTGGCCCAGCCGATCGTGAGCCTATCGGCGACCGCGCTCAAAGTGCGACCCCAGCTGATGCCGAGCACGCGCGGCACAGGCCGGAGTGCCGCGAGGTAGTCGGCGGCGGCACGGGCCACGCTCGCCTGCGCCTCGTGATCGTCTGCCGCGGGCACGACGATGGCGTCGTTGAGCCCGAAGCGCTCGCGAAGCAGGCGCTCAAGGCCGAGTCGGCGGGCACGGGGGTGCACGATCTCGATGCGGACGATGCCGCGCTCTCGCGCTTTGGCGAGGAGTCGGCCGACCTTCCACCGTGTAGTGCGGAGGAGTGCGCCGATCTCATCCTGCGTCTTGCCGTCTTCGTAGTAGAGCTCGGCGGCGCGCACCATGAGGAGTTCATCAGTCATGTTCGCGGCACTCTCCCTTCGGGCGCGTCGGCCTCACGCAAGGCTACGCGCCCGTCGCGACCGCTACAACATCCGTAGCTCTTTCTGCTCATATGAGCACAGGCTCCTGTCGGAGCAGTGCCCGCGCGGCAGGCGAACGCTACGCTGACGCCATGGCAGTAGCCCTCGCCGTCGACTTCGGCGGCACCAAAGTCGAGGCGGCCCTCATCGATAGCGACGGCCGCATCATCGACTCGAGTCGACACCGGATGCCGACCGGCGCCGCAGCCTCATCATCCAAACTCATCGAGGCCGTCGAACGGACCGCGGGTGCGGCACTCGCAGCGCTCCCCCGCCATGAGACGCTCCTCGGCGTCGGAATCGGCAGCGCCGGCCCCATCGACGCCCCTGGCGGCCTCGTCAGCCCACTCAATGTGCCGGCATGGCGCGGGCATCCCCTCCGAACCCAACTCGAAGCCATCGTGCCCGACGTGCCGGTACGCCTCGAAATGGACGGCCTCTGCATCGCCATCGCCGAGCACTGGATCGGCGCAACGCGCAACACCGACACCAGCATGGGCATGGTCGTCTCAACAGGCATCGGCGGCGGACTCATTCTCGGCGGTAGGCCAAGCCCCGGCCCCTCGGGGAACGCCGGCCACATCGGCCACGTCGAGGTCGGTGGCTTCGACGACCGCTGTGCGTGCGGCGGCACCGGATGCCTCGAAGCCATCGCCTCCGGACCCAACACGGTCTCCTGGGCCAGACGCGAGGGCTGGAGCGGTCGCACAGGCGAGGATCTCGCCGCCGACCACGCGGCGGGGCACCCCGTCGCCCGTGCCGCCGTTGAGCGTTGCGGCCACGCCATCGGTCGTGCCATCGCCTCGGCCACGGCGCTGTGCGACCTCGAAGCCGTCGCGATCGGCGGCGGCTTCAGCCGTGTGGCTCCCGCGCTCTTCGATCACATCCGCGACGGCCAGCACTCACGGGCGGAGTGGGACTTCATCGCCAAAGTGCGCGTGCTGCCGTCAGGCCTCTCCGGCGACGGGCCCCTCATCGGTGCGGCCGCCCTCATCCACCGCGCCTGACCCGCGCCCGCGCTGCATCCTCGCGAGGTCGTCCTCGAGCATGACGGGGTGCCGCAACTGCCAGCCAACAATGATTGTCGCGAGGGCCGTCGCGATGAGGTAGTAGAGGGGCAGATCCCAGCCACCACTCACATCGTGAAGCAGGGCAAACAGGAATGGCCCGAATCCCGCGACCGAATACCCGACCCCCTGCGCAAACCCGCTCAGCGCGACAGAGCCCTCCTGCGTGCGCGTGCGCAGGTTGATGAGCGTGAGCGAGAGAGGGAACGTAATCGCACCAGAACCCGCAATCACAACCCACACCCACGGTGCCGCCGTCGGCGCCACGAGCAAGCCCGTGTATCCGAGCACAAAAAACAGGATGCCCGCAAACAGCAGCGTCGACACATTGCGGAGGCGAGCGGCGAGCACAGGGATCACCAGCGCCGCCGGCACACCGATGAGGGCATACACCCCGAGCATCGCGCCCGCTTCGGCCCGGCTCACCCCCGCCGTCTCGACGAGGAGCAGCGGCAGCCACGCGAACGCCGAATAGACGTGCGCCGACGAAAGCGCAAAGGTGAGGGCCACCGCCCAGGCCACCTTCGAACGCCAAATGCCCGGCGGGATGCGGGGTGCCGCAAGCGGAGCGCTCGACCCATCACCCGCGAGCGCACGCCGGTGCCGCACCAGGATGACCGCCCAGGGCACGAGACACACGACGGCCGCGACGGCCCACACAGCGAGCGAGAACCGCCAGCCAGAAGCATCCGTCACCGGGGCGGCGACCGACGACGGCACCGCGGCGCTCAGCGAGACGAGGCTGACATAGATCGCCGTGACAAGGCCGATGCGGTCGGCAAAATAGCGTTTGACGAGGGGAGGCAACAGCACATTGCCGATGCCGGCACCCGCGAGCGCGATGACCGTGCCGAGGAGGAGCACCCAGAAGGACGGGCTGGATGCCCGCAGCACGTGCCCGACGATCATCGCGATGATCGAAATGAAGAGCAGACGCTCGATGCCAACTCGCCTCGCGATGGCGGCACCGAAGAGCGCCGAAGCGGCAAACGCGATCGGCGGGACGGTGCCGAGGATGCCGAGCTCAATCGACCCGAGCGACACGTCCTCTGCGATATCGCCCGCGATGGGGGCGATGGCCGACACCGCGGTGCGAACGTTGAACGCGACGAGCACAATGCCGAGAAGAGCGGCAGTGCGACCTGCCCACAGAGGCAATGGCGCGCGCTGCCCCGTGGTGGTCACGGCGACGACGGGAGCGCAAGCACCCGCCGCGTGTCGGCCACATCGCGACCGAGCTGCTCGATGAGCGCCTCAATCGTCGTGTACTTGACCATGCCCCGAAGCCGCTCGATGAACGCAATCTCGACGGTCTTGCCATAGAGATCGATGTCCTGATCGAGCACGTAGGCCTCGACCTGGCGCTCCGGCACCCCCGTGAACGTCGGATTGTTGCCAACCGAAATCGCCGCGGGGTAGGTTGTGCCATCGACAGTCAGGGTGCCGGCGTAGATGCCATCGGCGGGGATAAGCCCCTCAGCGCCCGGCCTGAGATTCGCGGTCGGAAAGCCCAGCTCACGGCCCCGCCGCTCCCCCGGAACAACAACCGACCGCACTTTTGCCGGCGTGCCGAGCAGTTCGGCAGCCTTCGCGACGTCACCCTCCGCGAGCGCCTCACGAATCCACGTCGACGAAGCCCGGCGGCCCTCGCTCGCCCGAACGTCCTCGACCAAGCGCACGTCGAAGCCGTGCAGGCGGCCGGCCGCTTCGAGTGACGCGAACCTGCCCCCGCCCCGATGGCCGTATCCGAAGTCCCTGCCGACAAAGACCGTGCGAACGTGCAGCGCCCCGACGAGCACGCGCTCGACAAACTCCTCTGGGCGCAGCTCTGCAAACTCCGCATCGAACGAGAGGAGCAGGGTTGCAGCGACACCGGCGTCAGCAAGCCGCTCCACCTTCTGTTGCGTGCTGCTCAGCGCCTCGGGAGCGCGCGGAGGGTCAAGCAGGGCAAGCGGATGCCGGTCGAACGTCACGACCGTCGGCACGAGTGATTCTTGCTTCGAGATGGTCAACAGTTCGGCAATCACGGCGCGATGACCGGCATGCACGCCATCGAACTTGCCGATCGTGACGGCACTCGGGCCGAAATCGCTCGGCACCTCAGCGAGGGAACGGAAAAGCTCCATGATCACCCCACCTCTGCCGAAGCATCCGCCGACACCGAAGCAGGCTCGCGTCGCCTCGCCAGCCACAGCAGCCCGAGAATCGGGAGCACGAGCGGGATAAACGCGTAGCCAGCACCAAACCACGACCAGACGGAGGGGTGGTCGAAGAGATCCGGCACCATGAGGCTGAGTGTGCCGACTGTGAGAACGCCACCAAGCTCAAAAATGATTGCGATGAGCGCGACGCGATACCAGAACGGCCCGCGCCCGAGCAGCGCTGCGGTCGCCGCAATGTAGACCACCCCGGCCACCGCCGACAGCGAGTATGCGAGGGGTGCCTCATCGAAGCGCTCAATGATCTGCACGGCCGACCGTGCCGTCGCCGCCAGCGCGAGCAGCGCGTAGACAGCGATCAGCACGCGACCAACGCCGACCGCGCGCGAAGAAGAATTGGGAGACATCACCTCAAGATTAGGCGATCGACTCAGCCACCCTGCACGAACCAAATCTCGTGCATGCGCCACACCATCACCGCGACCGACAGGCAGACAACCCCGAGGATGACGTTGCTCCAGCGATTTCGCTCCACCAGCGCCCAGAATGCGGCGAGCGGGGGCAACAGCACCGCCGAAATGAGGTAGGTCCAGAATTCGAGCAGGCTTCCGGTCGCGATGTTGCCGACGGCCGGTGCGATGAGCGAGACGACAACCTGGCCGAGAAGCAGCACAAAGACGACGACGCTCGAACCGAGCGTGAAATCGTTGGGCAGCTTGCCGATGAGCCCGACAACGACGCAGAAGAGCCCCGCCGCGACCGCGACCACAATCTGGAGCATCGTGAACCATTCGACCATGCTCACAATCCTTTCAGGAACCGGTCGGAAAATTGACCAGCACGCGAGCCATGCCATCGTCGATTGCCACCAGCCCCACGAGGTGCCCATCGGGCGCAATGACCGCGATCGGGCCATCACCCGCACCCGCGCCGGGGTCGACAGCGACGCGACGGCCGTGCTCGAGCGACCGCACCGTTTCGGCGTCGACCTCGACGGTGGGCAGAATCGCCCCGGCCACGGCCGCCGGATCACGCACGAGCGGCACGATATCGACATCGACCCCACGCTCCGGCATCACGAGGGCGTCGTCGACCGAGAACGGACCGACCCTCGTGCGGCGGAGTGCCGTGAGGTGGCCGCCAACACCGAGCGAGGCCCCCAGGTCACGCGCGAGAGCCCGAATGTACGTGCCCGAGGAACACACCACGCGAACATCGAGATCGACCGCACCGTCGGCGATGCGCACGGGGCCGAGCAGGTCAAACGCCGAGATCATGACGGAGCGGGACGCGAGCTCAACCTCCTCGCCGGCCCTTGCGAGCGCATACGCTCGCTTGCCGCCGACCTTGATGGCACTCACCGTGCTCGGAACCTGGGCGATGGACCCCGTGAGCTCCGCGATACCCGCAGCGATAGCCGCCGGATCGATGGCTGAGGCATCCGTCACCGAGACAATCTCGCCCTCAGCATCGTCGCTCACGGTCGCGACGCCGAGTCGGATGGTCGCCGTGTACTCCTTGTCGAGGCCGACCAAATAGGTGAGCAGACGCGTCGAACTGTTGATGCCGAGAAGCAACAGCCCCGTCGCCATGGGGTCAAGGGTTCCCGCATGGCCGACCTTGCGCGTGCCAGCGAGCCGCCGGGTGCGCGCAACGGCATCGTGGCTCGTGATGCCCTGGGGCTTGTCGACGAGCAAGATGCCCGACAGTGCGGCGTGGTCGGCGGTACTCATCACACGACAACGCTACCCGGCCAGGCGGCCTAGGCTTGGCCCATGCGGATCGCGGTGATCGGTGCCGGCGCCATGGGAGGCGTCATCGCGGCATTGCTCGACCGTGCGGGGCACGACGTCGAAGTGACCGCACGCGGGGCCGGCCTCGACGCAATCCGGCAGCACGGCATCCGGCTCTCTGGCGCGTGGGGCGACCACGTCGCCACCGTTGTGGCCGGCACGACCCTCACGGCGCGCCCCGAGCTCGCCATCGTCGCGACCAAGGCGATGGATGCCGCGGCCGCCGTGCGAGCGAATGCGACACACCTCGACGGCGCCCCCATCATCGTGCTGCAGAACGGCATGGGTGGGCTCGAAGCGGTCGCCGCCGAGCTCCCCCGCTCGGCGACGATCGGCGCACTCTCGCTCATCGCCGCGACCTACCGTGGCCCCGGCGACGTCGCCGTCACGACGGCGGCCGGCACCTGGCTCGGCGTCATCGACGGTGTCGGGCACGGCAGTGACCTCGACGTCGCCCGCGCGGCAGCGAACGTGCTCGCGCAAGCGATCCCCGTCACCGTCGTCGAAGGCTTCGCTGGCGCCCGCTGGACCAAACTCATCATCAATCAGCTCAACGCCCTGCCCGCCGTGACGGAGCTCAGCGTGCAGCAGGTCATCGACCACGACGGTCTGCGCCGCTGCATGGCTGCGAGCATGCGCGAGGCCGCCACCGTCGCCCTCGCCGGCGGAACCCGGTTCGTCGAGATCAACGGGGTCACCCACGAGCAGCTCGCCGCGCTCGCGGGCGGCACCATCGCCCAAGCGGAATCGCTGCCACGCCAGCTGCGCGACTATCTCGGCGACGTGCCCAACCCTGGCTCGACCTTGCAAAGCATCCGTCGCGGCCAAGCAAGCGAGATCGACCATCTCAATGGTGCCGTCGTCGCGGCCGGGAAGGCCGCCGGCGTGCCAACCCCGGTCAACGCGGCCCTCGTGCAACTCGTGCACGACGTCGAGGTGACGGGCGCACACCGCGGCGCGGAAGAGACCGTGGCGGCGCTTCGCCCGCTCATCGGTGACGGGGTGCCGCAGAGCGCTGGACCAACTGGCCGCTGAGGCTACTCCGCGCTGAGCTCCCGAGCGAAAACGTGCAGGCCGAGGTCGTCGGAGAGCTGCTCACACGCGAGCACGCCCCGCACACTGTTGCCGACCTCATCGAGCGGAGGGCTATACACGCCGATGCCGAAGCTGCCCTGCACCGAGGCGATGAGCCCACCGGAGACCCCCGACTTCGCCGGAAGCCCCACCCGACGCAGCCACTCCCCCGAACCGTCGTACATGCCGCACGTCGCCATGACGCTGAGCACGTCGGTTACGACGCGCGTCGGCACGACCTGTTCGCCCGTCATCGGGTTGCAGCCGCCCAACGCGAGCGTCGCGCCCATGATGGCGAGCACCTCCGCGTCGACGACGATGGAGCATGCCGCTGCATACACTTCGAGCGCGTCATCGACATCGACATGCAGGGTTCCGGCTGACCGCATGAGATACCCGAGCGCGCGATTGCGATCGCCATTGAGCTCCTCCGACAGGGCAACCTCCCCATCGACCCGCAGCTCACGCCCCGCGAACCCGGAAAGACCGGCGACGATGCGCGCAAGACGCTCATCGGGCCCATCACCATCGACAAGACTCGCGGTGAGGAGGGCACCGGCGTTCACCAGAGGGTTCGGTGGGCGGCCAGTGTCGCCCTCGAGCCTCACGGCGTCAAAGGCCTCGCCCGTCGGTTCCGTGCCGACTCGATCCACCACATTGTCGTAGTCATCGCAGAGGGCAAGCGCATAGACAAATGGCTTCACGGCCGACTGCAGCGAAAACTCGGCAGTCGCGTCGCCCACCGACCGCAGCGTGCCATCGGCAAAGGCAAATGCGATGCCGAATGACGACGGATCGGCCTTCGCGAGCTGAGGGATGCTGTCATCGACTTCGCCCTCCTCACTCGATCGCAGGCGGTCGAGGAGCGCCTCGAGATCGTAGTCGGCGGCGCGATGCGCAATCGGATTCGGCATGAGGCCAGTCAAGCACCGGATGCCGAGTCGCAGCAGTGCACGAGCACAGCAGTGCAGCGCAGCACGGCAACGTTTGGCATCGAGCATCCGCGCCGCCGCGTCAATCTAGGCTTGCATGGTGACCATCAGCAGCGCCGTGAACGAGTGGTTCGCCGTGCACGGACGCGACCTGCCGTGGCGGGCGCCAGGCTTCACGCCGTGGGGCAGCCTGGTGAGCGAAATCATGCTGCAGCAGACGCAGGTGGCGCGGGTGATTCCCCGTCTTGCACAGTGGCTCGAGCGGTGGCCAACACCGTCTGCGCTCGCCGCATCGCCGGCCGGTGATGCCGTCCGCGCCTGGGATCGCCTCGGTTACCCGCGCAGGGCCCTCGCGTTGCACGCCGCCGCCACCGCCATCACGGAGCGGCACGGTGGCATTGTGCCCCACGACGTCGACGAGCTGCTCGCCCTGCCGGGGGTCGGTGACTACACGGCACGGGCGGTCGCCGTCTTCGCCTACGGTCAGCGGCATCCCGTCGTCGACACCAATGTGCGTCGCGTCATCGCCCGCGCGATCGGCGGACACGCGCAGGCAGGCCCCCCATCGACGCGGCGCGATCTCGCGGCGATGGAAGCACTCCTGCCAGCGGATGTCGCGGCATCCTGCATCACGAACGCCGCCGTCATGGAGCTTGGCGCCATCGCGTGCACCGCGAGGGCACCGCGCTGCGACGACTGCCCGCTTCGCATGCAGTGCGCATGGCGGGCCGCAGGGTACCCCGACTATGCAGGGCCGAAGGCGCGGGGGCAAGCGCGCTTCGAGGGCAGCGACCGCCAAGTGCGCGGCATTGTCATGCGCGAGCTTCGAGCCGCCGACATTCCCGTCGGCGAAGCAGAGCTTGCGCCGCTGTGGCCGGATGCTGCACAGCTCGAGCGCGCCGTGCGCGGTCTCGAGCGCGACGGTCTCATCGTGCGGGTCGACGGCGGCTACGAGCTGCCGTAGGCGAAACGCTAGTCCTCGTCGTCGCCGATCACGCGGGGCTTGACGTACGGGTCTTCGTCGCCCGCATAGCGCGCCGACGCCTTCTGCTGTTCAATCTCGGTGTCGCGCTTGCGCGCCTCCGCCAGCAGATCCTCGATGTGCTTCGCGTTCTCCGGCACGGCATCGGCGATGAACTCGAGCGACGGGGTGAGCCGCGAGGTCAGGTTCTTGCCAACCTCGGTGCGCAGCATCCCGGTCGCCGATTTCAGGGCGGCAGCCGAATCGGTGCGCTCCTCGTCGGTGCCGTAGACGGTGTAGAAGATGCTCGCGTGCTGCAGGTCACCCGTGACGCGCACGTCGGTGATCGTGACAAAGCCAAGTCTCGGGTCGCGAAGCCCGCGCTCAAGTCGGCGCGCGACGATCTGCTTGATGTGGTCGGCCATGCGTGCCGCCCGTGTCGGATCGACCATTGACATTCCTCTTTCGTGCTGTGTGGAAGGGGACGGGGGCCGCCAGGCATTACGCCCGGCGGCCCCCATCGCCGAAGCCCGACTATGTGCGGGGCTTCTCCTTCATTTCGATCGTCTCGATCTCGTCACCGATCTGAATGTCATTGAACTTGCCGAGACCGATACCGGCCTCGAAGTCCGTCTTGACCTCGGTGACGTCGTCTTTGAAGCGGCGCAGTGACTCGATGGCGAGGCCATCTGCCAGCACGACACCGTCGCGGATGACGCGAGCTTTGGCGTTTCGCGTGATCGTTCCCGACCGCACGATGACACCGGCGATGTTGCCGAACTTGGAGGAGCGGAACACCTCGCGGATCTCGGCGACACCCGACTGGACCTCTTCGAACTCCGGCTTGAGCATGCCCTTGAGCGAGCTCTCCACGTCGTCGAGGGCGTTGTAGATGACCGAGTAGAACCGCACATCGACACCCTCGCGGGCCGCACGCTCGCGGGCCTTCGGGTCGGGGCGCACGTTGAACCCGATGATGATCGCGTTGTCGATCGTCGCCAGGTTGACGTCGCTCTCCGTGACACCACCAACACCGCGGTGGATGATGCGCAGCTGCACCGAATCGTCGACCTCAATCTCCATGAGCGATTCTTCGAGCGCCTCGACGGCACCGGAGACGTCACCCTTGATGATGAGGTTGAGCGACTCGACCTTGCCATCTTCGAGGGCCTTCGTGAAGTCCTCGAGGCTGATGCGCTTGCGGCTGCGAGCGAGTGTCGCGTTGCGCTCGACCGCTTCACGCTTCTCAGCGATCTGGCGAGCCATGCGGTCGTCGTCGGTCACGATGAACGTGTCACCGGCGCGGGGCACCGAGGTAAGTCCGAGCACCGCAACGGGGCGGGCGGGGGTCGCCTGGGCGACCGTCTCACCGTTCTCGTCGAACATGGCTCGCACACGACCGTAGGCCGTTCCGGAGACGATGGGGTCTCCGACGCTCAGCGTTCCCGACTGAATGAGCACGGTTGCGACGGCACCGCGGCCCTTGTCGAGTCGGGCCTCGATCGCGACGCCACGAGCATCCTTGTTTGGGTTCGCCCTGAGGTCGAGCCCGGCGTCAGCCGTGAGGAGCACGGCGTCGAGCAGACGATCGATACCCACATGGTTGAGCGCGGACACGTCGACGAACATCGTGTCGCCGCCGTACTCCTCGGCAACGAGACCGAACTCGGTGAGCTGCTGGCGCACCTTGGCGGGGTTTGCCCCCTCCTTGTCGACCTTGTTCACCGCGACGACGATCGGCACGCCGGCCGACTGTGCATGGTTGAGTGCCTCGACCGTCTGCGGCATGATGCCGTCGTCGGCCGCGACCACGAGGATCGCGATGTCGGTGACCTGCGCACCACGGGCACGCATGGCCGTGAAGGCCTCGTGACCGGGGGTGTCGATGAAGGTGATCTTGCGCTCGATGCCCTCGTGCTCGGCGATAACCTGGTAGGCACCGATGTGCTGCGTGATGCCACCGGCCTCGCCGGCGCCGACGTTCTCGTTGCGGATCGCATCGAGGAGCTTCGTCTTACCGTGGTCGACGTGACCCATGACGGTCACGACGGGCGGACGCGCCACGAGCACGGATTCGTCCTCGTCCTCGAGCTCCTGGTCGAGGTCGATGTCGAAGCCCTCGAGGAGCTCCTTGTCTTCGTCTTCAGGCGACACGATCTGGATCTTGTAGCCGAGCTCGTCGCCGAGCACCTCGAAGGTTGCCTCATCGAGCGACTCCGTTGCCGTCGCCATCTCACCGAGGTGGAACAGCACGGTGACGAGGTTGCCGGGGCTCGCATCGATCTTGTCGGCGAAGTCCGTGATGGATGCACCGCGACGAAGCCGCACAACCGTGCTGCCGTCACCGCGGGGAACACTCACGCCACCAAGCGACGGGGCCTCCCGCAGCTCGAACTCGGCGCGCTTCGTGCGCTTCGACTTGCGCGCCTTGCTCTTGCCGCCACCGCGACCGAACGCACCGGCCGTGCCACCACCGGGGCCGCGACCGCGACCGCCACCACCGGCGGGACGGTTCGGGCCGAAGCCCGTGCCCGGTGCGCCACCAGGCGCACCACCGGGACGGAAGCCACCGGCACCAGCCGGACGACCAGCGCCACCCGCGCCACCGGGGCGAAAACCACCGGCACCGGCCGGACGACCAGCACCGGCAGGGCGCGGTCCACCCGGGCGCGGCGCACCGGGACGGGGCGCTGCTGGGCGCGGGATGTTGCTCGGGCTCGGAGGACGGGTGTTCATGCCCTGCGTGCTCGCATATGGGTTGTTGCCTGGGCGAGGCGCGCCGGGACGCGAAGCCCCTGGACGCTGCATACCCTGCGTGCTCGCGAAGGGGTTGTTGCCCGGACGTGCTGTACCGGGGCGGGGCGCCGACGACGCATCGTCGGAGGCCGGAGCCTCCTTCGGCGCTTCGGTGGGTGCCGCGGCGGGAGCCGGAGCGGGAGACTCAGCGGCCGGAGCCGGTGCCTCAGGCGCTGCCGGAGCCGCGGGGGCCGGAGCGGCCGGCTTCTCAGCCGTCGGCTTCGGCGCTGGCTTCGACGCTGGCGCCTTCTCCTCCTTGGCCGGGGCCTTCACGCCGTCGGCCTCGAGGGCGGCGCGCAGCTTGCGCGCCACAGGGGGTTCGATGCTCGAGGAGGGTCCCTTGACGAATTCGCCAAGCTCCTTCAACTTCTCGAGTGCTTGCTTGCTTTCAATGCCGAGTTCTGCTGCTATCTCGTGCACGCGTGGTTTCGCCACAATTCTCCTGTCTCGGGCCCTACCCCGGACGGGAGCAGGCCATTACATACGGACGGGTCTCATTTCGAGCCGCTCATTAGTTGTCACGCATTGTGTGTCACTGTTTCGTTCAGCCGTTTCGTTAGGGGGCCGCATGGGGCGGCTCCGACTGGTGAAGTGCAAGAACTGCCGGCAGCACCTTCGATGTGTCGAGCGCCTCAGAAACCCGGAGCGCCCGCCCGAAGGCCCGACGTTTGAGAGTTTTTTCGACGCACTCCACAGTGGGATGCACCCAGGCGCCACGACCGGTGAGGGAGGCGGAAGCATCCACCACTACGACGCCGCTGCGAGCCACACACCTCACAAGGGAGGAGGCGGATGCTCGCGTGCGACAGCCGAGGCACGTTCTTACGGGTTCCATACTACCCCTCGATGCTGGGCAGCGGCTGCCCTAACGTGTCGCCGATCAGTCTTCGAGGATGCTGTCCGGCTGGATGCTGCCCGATACGTCCAGCCTGCCGAACGCTGACGCGTCCGTCCGTGCTGCGCGCGCATCGCCATCCAGTCAGTCTTCGAGGATGCTGTCCGGCTGGATGCTGCCCGATACGTCCAGCCTGCCGAACGCTGACGCGTCCGTCCGTGCTGCGCGCGCATCGCCATCCAGTCAGTCTTCGAGGATGCTGTCCGGCTGGATGTCGATGCGCGCGCCCGTCAGCTTTGCTGCGAGACGGGCGTTCTGGCCCTCTTTGCCGATCGCGAGCGACAACTGGTAGTCGGGGACGAGGGCGCGAACCGCCTTCGTCGCCTGATCGATAACGAAGGAGGAGCTCACCTTCGCTGGCGAAAGCGCGTTCGCAACGAACGTCGCGAGGTCTGGTGAATAGTCGACGATGTCGATCTTCTCGTTGTTGAGTTCTGCAGTGACCGCGCGGACGCGCTGACCGAGTTCCCCGATGCAGGCACCCTTCGCATTGATGCCCGGCTCGTTCGCCTTCACCGCAATCTTCGTGCGATGCCCGGCCTCACGGGCGAGCGAGACGATCTCGACGATGCCGCTCGCGATCTCGGGAACTTCGAGCGCGAAGAGCTTGCGCACGAGCGAGGGATGCGTGCGCGAGACGGTGATCTGCGGGCCCTTGAGCCCCTTGCTCACGCTCGTGACATAGACGCGGAGTCGACGACCGTGCGCGTAGTCCTCGCCGGGCACCTGCTCCTCGGGAGGAAGGATCGCTTCGATCGTGCCAAGGTCGACATGGATCATCCGCGGATTCGGGCCCTGCTGCACTATGCCGGCGACAATGTCACCCTCGCGACCCTTGAACTCGCCGAGCACGGCATCGTCGGCGATATCGCGGAGGCGCTGGTTGATGACCTGCTTTGCCGCGAACGCCGCAATGCGGCCGAAGTCGCTCGGGCTGTCGACCGACTCACCAATGACGGTGCCCTCGTCGTCATACTCCGGCACGAACACCGTGACGTGACCCGTTTTGCGGTCGAGTTCGACCCGGGCGCGCGACACCTCGTGGAGGTCAGGCTTTGCACCCTGCTTGCCCTCGCCGGAGGCAGAATCGGTCGGCGCCGTGTGCTTGAGGTAGGCCGTGAGGATCGCCTGCTCGATGATCTGAACAAGCTCCTCGAAGGGAATCTCGCGTTCGCGTTCCATGAGCCGCAATACGCTCAAATCAATGTCCACCGAGGGCCTCCACTATTCAGATCTCTGCTCGCGCAACCACACGCAAGTCCTCGACTACGGTACCGGAGTCGCGCACGAATATCCGCCGAAGTGCAGAAGCATGCTTGCCTCATGACCCCCCTCCGGGGGTACTCTGAGCCGCATGGACGAGCTCGAGAGCATCATCGGTGCAGCCGGCGGCCAACTCTGGACCTGGGCGGTGCTCCCCGTGGTGGTGCTGCTCGGGCTGTACTTCACCTTCCGCACCGGAGTCGTGCAATTCAGACTCATCCCGCAGATGTTCCGCACGCTCACCGACAGGACGCCGACCGACGGGGCCGGGCGGGCGCAATCGGTGAGCGCATTCCAGGCCTTCACCATCTCGGCGGCCTCGCGCGTCGGTGTCGGCAACATCGCCGGCGTCGGCACCGCCATCGTCGTCGGCGGCCCCGGTGCCATCTTCTGGATGTGGACCATGGCCTTCATCGGCGGGGCCTCGAGCTTCGTGGAGTCCACCCTTGGGCAGCTCTACAAGACGAAAGACCAAGACGGATTCCGCGGCGGGCCCGCGTACTACATCGAGCGCGGCCTCGGCGCACGCTGGGCGGGCATCGTCTTCGCGGTCGTGCTCATCGTGTGCTTCCCCTTCGCCTTCAGCTCGCTCCAGGCCAACACCATCACGGCGACCGTGACATCGACGACCGGGAGCGAGGTCGCATGGCTACCATGGGTCATCGGCATTGTGCTCGCCCTGCTCACCGCCCTCGTCATCTTCGGCGGCGTTCGTCGCATCGCCAGCGTCACCCAGTCGCTCGTGCCCGCCATGGCGATCATCTACCTCATCCTCGGGCTCATCATCGTTGGCCTGAACTTCGGCGAAATCCCCCGCGTGTTCGGCGAGATCTATGCCGGTGCGTTCGGGTTCCAGCAGATCGCGGGCGGCGCGATCGGCACGATCATCCTCACGGGCGTGCAGCGTGGCATGTTCTCCAACGAGGCAGGCCTCGGTTCGGCGCCGAATGCCGGCGCGAGTGCCGCCGTGACCCACCCCGTGAAGCAGGGCCTCGTGCAGACCCTCGGCGTCTACTTCGACACCTTTCTCGTCTGCTCCATCACGGCCTTCATCATTCTCGTGACGTCACCAGACCTCGCGGGGCTCGAACGCGGCATCGGGCCGACACAGGATGCGCTTGTGAACTCCCTTGGATCGTGGGCGTCTGTCGCGCTCACGATCGTGATCTTCTTGCTCGCGTTCAGCTCGATCCTCGGCAACTACTACTACGGGTACTCGAACATCGAGTTCATCACGGGCAATCGCGCCGTGCTCATGGGCTATCGACTGCTCGCAGTCCTCGCCGTGCTCGGCGGCTCCGTCGCCTCCACCTCGCTCGTCTGGACAGCAGCCGACGGCATCATGGGGGTGATGGCACTCATCAACCTGATCGCGATCGGCCTGCTCTCTGGCATCGCGTTCAAGATGCTGAACAACTACAGCGAGCAGCGCAAGGCGGGCAAAGACCCCGTATTCACGCAGGACCAGGTTCCGGGGCTCAAGAACGTGGAGTTCTGGCAGGACGCCGACACCGTGACCGGTCCGATCGCCCTGCCGAAGGCGGCGAAGCGCTAGGACGTCCGCCGAGCGCCCGAAGCGATCACTCGCGCGCCCTGGCATAGAGTGGGATGCAGTGTGCCGCGCCCGCAGCTCGGCCGGATTGGAGCGTCGGTGGCCGCGTTGAGCGTCGTGATTCCCGTCTACAACGAGGCTGCGGTCATCCGCTCCTGTCTCGACGCCCTCGTGCATCAGGACCGCCCGCCCGAGCAGATCATCGTGGTCGACAACAACTCGACAGACGAGACGGTGGAGATCGCATCCAGCTATCGCACGGTCACAGTCATCTCCGAACAGCGCCAGGGGATCTCCTACGCTCGGACGAGCGGCTTCGACGCCGTGACCACCGAGATATTCGCGCGGATCGATGCCGATACCGTCGTCGCGCCAGGCTGGGCCGACACCATCCGACGCTCGTTCCACGATCAGCCACACCTCGATGCGATCGCAGGAGCCGCCGGCGTGTACGAGCTCTCGCCTCCGGGTCGCTTCTGGGTCACGTGGCACTACGCAGGGTTTCGGCGCTGGCACGAGCGAAGCATCGGCGTCAAGCCCATGATGTACGGGTTCAATTGTGCGTTGCGCACCACGGCGTGGCACAGGATTCGCGGGATCGTGAGCGTTGATGATGCCACCGTCAGCGAGGACGTCGACATCACGATCTCGCTGCTCACGACCGGGCACCAGATCGCCTATTGCCCTGAGCTCGTGGTGAAGTGTCGCCTTCTCCGTTCGCTCGTGTTCAAGAAGCTCTCGACGTACTACAACACCGACAGCCTGACCTTGGGCAAGCACGGGTATGGAAATCCCGCACGGCGGGCGGCACCGACCGGATGAGGTCGATTCGACTGTGGTTGAGCATCGCAACCGGCGTCATATTGGTGCTCATCATCGTGGGCGCCTGGCCGCAGATCAGCGATGCGATCGGGTACCTCGGCCAGGTGAATCTCTGGGTGCTCTCGCTGTTGCTCCCCGTGCAGTTCGCGAGCTATTTCGCTACGGGAGAGGCGCTCTTCTCATACCTTCGCGGGAGAGGCACGCTCATGGGGCTTCGCCCCCTCACGGCCGCACGAATGTCCCTCGAGTTCAATTTCGTCAACCATGTGTTGCCCAGTGGTGGTGCAGCAGGGTTCTCCTACACCGGCTGGAAACTCAGTCACTTCGGGGTCAGCGGCGGCAACTCGACGATGGCGCAGCTCATTCGCTTCGCGCTCACGTTCACCTCCTTCGTGTTGTTGCTCGCCGCGGCCCTCGTGTCGCTCGCCGTGACCGGCCGGGCGAACCTCCTCATCTGCCTCGTCAGCGGAGCGATCATCCTCGCGACGATCACCTCCATCACGCTCTTCCTGGTGCTGGCGGGGAGTGAGCGACGGCTCAAGGGCTTCTCCACTCGGATATCACGCCTCATCAACACCGTGGTGCGCCGCCTGACCTTCGGGAGGAAGGGGCAGCTCATCCCCGAGGCGACGATCAGTCGCTTCGCCCACGATCTGCACACGGACTACCTGGAGATGACGCGCGCACGGCGAGTGCTGATCGTGCCATTCCTCTGGTCCCTGGTGGCGAATCTCGCCGATATCGCGCTCTTCGCCGTCGCCTTCATCGCTCTCGGATACCCGCTCGATCCTGCCGTCGTGATGATCGCGTATGGACTCTCGAGCATCGTGAGCATCGTCATGATCACCCCGGGAGGTGCCGGCCTGTACGAGGCCGCGATGATCGGCTTCCTGTTGTCCGCGGGCGTCCCACCGGAAGTAGCGATCGCCGGGACACTGCTCGCGCGCATCGTCCTGCTCGCTGGCACGATCGTCTTCGGCTACATCTTCTATCAGTTGACGCTGCTGAAGCACGGGACGCGACCACCCCTGACGGGAGTGAAGAAACCGCGCAGCTGGAGCGCAGCGCCCGACGATTCGCCCTCGGACTCGCGCTAGACGCCGAGGGCGCGGTATGCCTCGACCAGAGCGGTGACCGGCGTGGGGGTCTTGACCCCCGTGCGACGATCCCAAAGTTCGACCGTGCCCTCAGCGGCACCCTTGCCGACCACCACGATGATGGGCACACCGAGCAACTCGGCATCGCCAAACTTGACGCCGGGTGAGACCTTGCGCCGATCATCGAAGAGCACATCGGCGCCGGTGGCCTCGAGCTCGCCGACCAACTGCTCGGCGACCCCGTACACCGTCTCATCCTTCGTCGCCGCGACAACGTGCACATCGAACGGCGCGACCGTTCGCGGCCAGATGAGCCCACGACCGTCGTTGTTTGCCTCGGCAATGGCCGCGAGCGCGCGCGTCACGCCGATGCCATACGACCCCATCGTGACGGTGACGAGCTTGCCGTTCTCGTCGAGCACCTTGAGTCCGAGCGCTTCGGCATACTTGCGGCCGAGCTGGAACACGTGCCCGAGCTCCATGCCACGGGCGAGCTCGACCGGCCCCGAACCATCCGGAGCCTCATCGCCCGCGCGGACCTCGGCGATGTCGGCGAGACCGTCGGCCGTAAAATCGCGACCCGCAACGAGGTTGAACACGTGTTGCTGGTCGACATTCGCCCCCGTGACCCACTGGGTGCCGTCGACGACGCGGGGGTCGAGGAGAAAACGGATGCCGGTGCTCGACGTTTCGCCGAGCACGGCGCCATCGGCAGACCACGGGCCGATATAGCCCTTGACGAGCAGCGGATGCTTCGCGAGCTCCGCCTCGGAGGCGGCATCCACCTCGGCCGGCGCGAACGCGACCTCGGCCCGCTTCAGGTCGACCTCGCGGTCGCCGGGGAGCGCCACGACGACGAGCTCGCGCGTGCCGTCGAGGTTCGTGAGTGAGAGCACGACGTTTTTGAGGGTGTCGGCCGCCGTCCACGGGCGGTCAGCGCGCGGGTGGCGCTCGTTGATGAGGGTCACGAGGGTGTCGATCGTGGGAGTGCCGGGCGAATCGAACACCTCGGCCGCGGCGAGGCCCTCGATCGGCAGCGCCGCGGGCGCGGTCGTCGTGAAGGCTTCGACGTTCGCGGCGTAGCCTGCCGCGGAGCGCACGAAGGTGTCTTCGCCCACAGGTGTCGGGTGCAAGAACTCTTCGCTGCGCGAGCCGCCCATCGCTCCAGCATCCGCCTTGACGATGACGACCTCGAGGCCGAGCCGCGCGAAGATGCGCTCGTAGGCGTCGCGCTGGGCCTGGTAGCTTGCGTCGAGCCCAGCGTCGGAGGCGTCGAACGAGTACGCGTCCTTCATCGAGAACTCGCGGCCGCGAAGGATGCCGGCGCGGGGCCGGGCCTCGTCGCGATACTTGTCCTGGATCTGGTAGATCGTCAGCGGCAGGTCCTTGTAGCTCGAATACAGGTCCTTCACGAGCAGCGTGAAGACCTCTTCGTGCGTCGGGGCGAGCAGGTAGTCGGCGTCTTTGCGGTCTTTTAGCCTGAAAAGGGCGTCGCCGTATTCCTCCCAGCGACCGCTCGCCTCATACGGTTCACGCGGCAGGAGCGCGGGAAAGAGCACCTCTTGGGCCCCGGCCGCGGCCATCTCCTCACGCACAACCTGCTCGACCTTACGACGCACCTTGAGCCCCAGCGGAAGCCAGGCGAAGATGCCGGGGGCCTGGCGACGGATATACCCGGCGCGCACGAGCAGGCGGTGGCTCGCGACCTCGGCGTCGACCGGATCTTCACGAAGGGTGCGGACAAAGAGCTGAGAGAGGCGTGTAGACACGAGAACTAACTTACTCGCGCGGCCGCCGACCGTATGACGCTGCGAGCCGTGCGAGCCCCTCATCAATCGTCACGGTGGGCGCCCAGTCGAGCGCGAGACGCGTGTCACGCTGGTCGAACCAGTGCGCTGTCGATAGCTGCTCGGCGAGAAACCGGGTCATGGGAGGTTCATCGGCACCGGGGCGTACCGCCCACAGCCCCTCGATCGCGAAGCCCGCGACCCGCGCCGCGGCGGCGGGCACCCTCCATCGCGGGGGCGTGACACCGGCAGCCCGGCAGATTCCCTCAAACAGTTCGGCGATCGTGCGGGGCTCACCATTTGTCACAACGAACGCTCGCCCGTGCGCCGACTCGGCCCTCTCGAGCGCCGCGACGACGGCGGATGCCGCGTTGTCGCGGTACGTCGTATCGATGAGTGCGGCGCCCGAGCCGAGCAGGGGAAGCCTGCCCTGGCGAGCCCGCTCCACAATCCGGCCGATGAGCTGTGTGTCACCGGGCCCCCACACGAGGTGCGGCCGCACCGCAACGACCGCGAAGTCGTCGGCATCGGCGGCGAGCGCCAGCAGCTCGCCGCGAGCCTTTGTGCGCGCGTAGTTGCCCCGAGCGTGTGCCGGGTCGGCTGCGCCAGCCCCCTCCCCCATGATCGCAGCGCCAGTGTGGGCAACCGAGGGTGAAGAGACCTGCACGAAGCGCGAGACACCGGCGCGACGCGCCGAGTCGAGCAGTCCGCGCGTGCCATCCACATTGACGGCAACGAACTCGGCGAGCGGGCCGGTCATCGACACCTTTGCTGCGAGATGCACCACCGCATCCACGCCAGCGGTCGCGCGGTCGCGAGCCGCCGCATCCGTGACACTGCCGAGCAGGTCGTCGGCACCGTCAACCCCGGACGGGCCGCGCTGGAAGGTGCGCACCTCGTGCCCAGCCGCGAGCATCGCCCTGGCCACATCGCCACCGAGCGCACCGCTGGCACCCGTCACGAGCACTCTCACGCCGGCCGCCGCATCCGCCCGCCAGCGAGCACCCCGTCGGCCCACGCCGCGAGGGCGGCCCGATCGATTTTGGAGTTGTGGCGAATATCGGTCGGCAGCTTCGGCACCAGCAGCACCGCGGCAATCGGCAGACCGGTGGTCTCGCGCACGACCGCCGCGAGATCGGCGCTCCCCACCCGGCACCGATGGATGGTGGGAGTGACTTCGGCCACAATGACGAGCTGTTGGGCACCGCGCGGGCCGACACCAACGGCAGCCGCGCGGGCGATCTCGGCGACGCGTTCGGCACCCTGCTCGATGCCGACAGGGGTGAGCACCGCATCGGCCGTCACGATCACGTGCGGCAGTCGGCCCTCGACCCACAGCCGGCCCTCTGTGTCGAGGTGACCGACGTCGCCCGTGCGATGCCAGCGACCCGACTCCGTCGCCTCCGGCACTTCGCTCGCGATCTGGGTGGCCCAGAGCCGGTCGTAGTGGTCTTTGAGGTGTGGGGCCGAGACCACAATCTCACCCGTCACCCCCGGCCGCTCGCTCGGTAGCCCCGTCGCCGCGCCGTGCTCATCGAGGGCGCTGATGCGCACCCTGGCTGCTGCGGTTGGCACACCGACACAGACGCCGCCAGCATTGCCGCCACCACCGCCAGCACCGCCGACCTCGGATGCTGCGTGGATGCCGTCGAGCGTGATGTCAGTGAGCAGCAGGCCCTCCGTCATGCCGTAGGGGGTGTGGATCGTCGCGGCGGGCACGAGCCGCGATACGCGGTCGAGCAGCGGCGCCGAGAGCGGGGCACCGGCCGAGAGCAGCGTCGAGACGCGAGCGAGCGCCTCCCGCTGGCCGGCGTCGAGGCGGTCTGAGGTCCTGAGCACGCTCGCAAGCGCCGCCGGCGACGCAAAGACGATGCGCGCATCGACGGCGACGACGGCATCGGCGACTGCCGCGGCCGTGAGGGTTGCGGGCGCCGTGACATCCATATCCGGCGTCGCCGAGGTCGCGCCGAGCGCAGGACCCAGCAGCGCAAACGGGGCGAAGCCCGCCACGAGCCCCGTGCCTGGGGTCACGTCGTACTGTTCGCGCAGCACGGCGGCCAGCGCTGAGAGTTGCCCGTGCGTGTAGGCGACACCCTTGGGCGGCCCCGTTGACCCCGAAGTGAACAGGATGGCGGCGAGGTCACCCGGCGATGGCGCTGCCGGCAACCGCGGGTCGCTCCGGCCGAGCTGCGCCAACTCGCTGAGGCTCGCCCTCACGCCGAGGGCCCTCGCGACCGGTGCACTGAGGCGGCGAGTCGAAAACTTCTGACCGGGCCATCCGAGCGCCCGCGCGGCAACGAGGGCCTTCTCGATGCCGATCACATGGTCGGGGCGCGAGCCCTGCACCGCCCGCCCGAGCGCAGCAACCCCCAAACCAGCATCGGCGACGACAACGATCGCGCCAATGCGCAGGCATGCGTAGAGCACCGCGGTCAGGTCGGCACCTGCCGGCACCAGCACCGACACCCGGTCACCACGGCGCACACCGTGCGCCGTGAGGCCCGCCGCAAGCTCATCGACCCGGCGTGCCAGCAACCGCCAACTCACCGTGCGCGGGCCGCGTCGACCGCGCGGCGCCAGCTCCACGAGCGCGGCCCCGCCACTCTCGCGGAGGGAGTCGAGCATCGACCAGAGCGGCGGATGCTGCCACTTCGCAGGGCTGTCTTCTGGGGCGTTCGCTGGAGCGTTCTCTGGCGCATTTTCTGACGCGATCCCTGGAGCATGTGACGCCACGGCCGCGGCGCGCTCGAGCACTCGCGCGGAGGCGAGCCAGTGGAGCACCGTCGGAGCATACTCGCGGTCTTCAGCGACGAGGTGGCCGGCCCCCTCGAAGCGATGAACGTCGGCGTGCGGCATCCGCTCGAGCAGATCGGCCAGGTAGCGATCGCTGAAGATCGGATCACGTGGCCCCCACAGGAACAGCGCGGGAACCTCGAGCGAACGCACCCCCTCGGCGATGCGCTCAAGCTCACTGAAGCTCGCGTGCCGAGCATCGACCGGAATGTCGGCGACAAAATCGCCAATTCCACGGCGCAGGGCGGCGCTGCCGTACGGGGCCGCATACGCCGCCCGAACATCGTTCGGCAGACGCGGATGCGCGAGCCCAAGCGTGACGGCGAGAAACGCCGGGGACTGCACCGTGCTCGACCGCAGCAGCGGTCGCTGCAATGCCAGGCGCAAGGGAGCCGGAATCGGGGTGCCGTCGGGTTGGTGCACGGCGGTGTTGAGCGACATCACGCCAGCAAGCAGCTCGGGGTGGTCGACGGCCCAGCCGAGCGCGATCACCCCGCCCCAGTCATGCCCGAGCGTGACAACCGGCCCAGCAAGACCGAGCGCGTCGGTGAGGTCACCGAGGTCGGCGACGCGATCGGCAAGCCGCCGCGGTGTTCCGGTGCGCTCCGAAAACCCCATCTCAAGCTGATCGACCGCGATGACCCGCCATGCCTCGCTGCCGGATGCCGCGGCATCCGTCGCCGCCGACACGAGCGCGCGCCACAGATACGACCAGGTCGGATTGCCGTGCACGCACAGAATCGTGCCGACCGGCGTGACCCCGAGCTGCTCGAGGCGCTGAGCGTTGTCGAGCACATGCCAGGTGTGCAATTCGGCGTGATGGTCGGCCCGCGACGATGCCGTGACGAGCCGAGAGAACGAAGGGTCAAGGCCCGGCAAACCGCTCGGCGGAAGCGCGGCCGGCATCCGCCCGGCCTCGGTGCGACTCACCAGGCGATCTCGGTCATCGCGGTGTTGAGGCCGGAGCCAACGCCCATGCACAACACGCGGTCGCCGCGGCGCAGCTGCGGGGCCTCCATCGCGAGCGTGATCGGAAGCGATGCGGGGCCGACATTGCCGAGCGTCGGATACGTCACAGGCACCCTGGCACGGTCAAGCTTCGCGGCCTTGATGATGCCGCCAGTGTGCACGGCAGACACCTGATGCGTGATGTAGCGGTCCATGTTTGACCAGTCCCACTCGCGCTTCGCCTCGTTCCACGCATCCATCACGAGCTCCATGCCGCTCGCGAGCAATCGCTTCGCATCGGTGAACATGCCCTTGACGTCGCCGACGCAGAGATTGTGGTGCTCGGTAGCGGAGCGGGTGATGCCGCCAAGGATGCGGTGCCCCTCAGGGTGCAGATCGCTCGGGCCGAGCACGGCCGCAGCGGCGCCGGAGCCGAGCGTGAGACTTGCAAACTCCTCCACGAACTCCGCCTTCGTCAGCTCCGAGCCGGAGAGACGCTCGAGTGTGTTGACGTGCAGTTCGTCGGCGTCTTCACCATCCACGATGACCGCGTACTTGATCTGGCCAGACTCAATCAGCTGGGCCGCAAGCGTCATGCCGTTGACAAACCCGAGGCACGCGTTCGTGATGTCAAAGTTCAACGCCGACGACGGCAGCCCGAGGCCGTGGTGGATGCTCACCGCGACCGACGGCTCCAAATGTTTGCGGGTCACCGAGGTGTTGATCATGAGGCCCACCTCGGAGCGGTCGACCCCCGCCTCATCGAGGGCGCGGGATGCCGCATCCGTCGCCGCCTCGGCGAAGTTCATGCTCGAATCCCACTGCCGTCGCTCAAGCACGCCAGCGACCCGCTGCAACAGCCCCCTCGGCAGATGCAGTCGGCGCAGCGACGCGCTCAGGCGGTCGTCGATCTGCTCTGACGTCACCACGATTGGCGCCATCGTCGTGGCAACCGCCAAGAGAGACGTATTCTCGTGGCGGAATGTGGCATTGCCCCGGATGGCGGTCACAGGATGGCCTTTCGCGGAGTGCTGCTCATATCGGTCGACGTTATGTCGAGCCGCCTCAAAGTTTGCTGGACGTCACCTGAGCGAAACACGATGCGGGCTACGCCGTCACAACCTGAGGGGTGCCGGACTCGCTCGCTGGCATGTCTGCCGCGAGTCGGCCAGCCTCCTCGATGAGGGTTGCAACGATCTCCGACTCCGGCACGGTCTTGATGACCTCTCCCTTGACGAAGATCTGCCCTTTGCCGTTGCCTGACGCGACACCGAGATCGGCCTCGCGGGCCTCACCCGGGCCGTTCACGACACAGCCCATGACCGCGACGCGAAGGGGAACTGTCACATGCTTGAGCCCCTCGGTGACCTCTTCAGCGAGCGTGTAGACGTCTACCTGGGCTCGGCCGCAGCTCGGGCACGACACAATCTCAAGCTTGCGCTCGCGCAGGTTGAGCGACTGCAGAATCTGCAACCCGACCTTGACCTCCTCGACGGGAGGGGCGCTGAGCGACACCCGAATCGTGTCGCCGATGCCCTCCGAGAGGAGAATGCCGAACGCGGTCGCCGACTTAATGGTGCCCTGGAACGCCGGGCCAGCCTCCGTGACGCCGAGATGCAGCGGCCAGTCGCCGCGCTCCGCAAGGAGGCGGTAGGCCTTCACCATGATGACGGGGTCGTTGTGCTTGACCGAAATCTTGAAATCGTGGAAGTCGTGCTCCTCAAAGAGACTCGCCTCCCAGACCGCACTCTCGACGAGCGCCTCCGGCGTCGCCTTGCCATACTTCTGCAGCAGCCGGGGGTCGAGCGAACCGGCATTGACACCGATGCGGATGCTCACACCCGCCTCCTTCGCCCGCTTCGCGATCTCGCCCACCTGGTCATCAAACTTGCGGATATTCCCAGGGTTCACGCGCACCGCGCCGACGCCAGCATCGATTGCCGAATACACGTAGCGGGGCTGAAAGTGGATGTCGGCGATCACCGGGATCTGGCTCTTCTTCGCAATGATCTTGAGCGCATCCGCGTCATCCTGATGCGGCACGGCGACCCGAACAATGTCGCACCCGGACGCCGTGAGTTCGGCGATCTGCTGCAGTGTCGCATTGATGTTCGTGGTCTGCGTCGTCGTCATCGACTGCACGCTCACGCGGGCGTCGCCGCCGACCAGCACGTTGCCGACCGCAAGCTGACGAGTCTTGCGGCGCGGAGCGAGGATTTCGGGGATTCTCGGCATTCCGAGGTTGATGGCAGCCACGGGCTAAGTCTACGCGCGGTGCGCCTGAGCGACCGCCGACCTGAGGGTTTGCTCAATACCGCCCCGGTGTGGCCTGAGAGCGAGTAGTTTGCTGCCACAGCGCCGCTCGACCCGACGACGCCAGCGAGGAGGCATCATGTCTGCGAGCGTCGACCAGTTCGCAGAGCGTGTCTTCGACGCCGCGCTCGGTGCCATCGACATCTATGCCGTGCACATCGGCGATCGACTCGGGTACTACCGCATTCTCGCGGGCGGGCGGGCGCTCACCTCTGCGGAGCTCGCCGCAGCATCCGAAACCTCCGAGCGGTATGTGCGGGAGTGGCTCCAACAGCAAGCGACAAGCGGAATCCTCGAGGTCGACTTCGCCGATGATGGCGAACGCTACAGCCTTCCAACTGCGCACGCCGAGGTGCTCACCGATCCCACGAGCAGCGCCTATCTCGCACCGCTCGCGCGAATGCTCACGACGGCCGGCGCAAAGATCGACGCAATCGTCGAGGCCCACCGCACGGGAGGCGGGGTGTCGTGGGACGCGTTCGGGCCCGGCATGCGTGAGAGCCAGTCCGACATGAACCGCCCGTACTTCGAGAATGACCTCGCCGGGGTGCTCGCCGAGATCCCGCACCTTCACGAACGGTTGTCGCGTCCTGGCGCGAGAGTTGCCGATATCGGATGCGGCGGCGGTTGGTCGTCGATCGCCATCGCGAAGGCCTACCCGCACTCGGTCGTGCGCGGCTTCGACATCGATGAGCCATCTATCGCCATGGCGCGCGAGAACGCCGTCGTGGCGTCGCTCGACGATCGCGTGTCGTTCATCGCGGGCGACGCCGGCAGCGCTCCTGCTTCGACGGCAGGCACAGACACCGGCACAGACGGCCCGTTCGACGTAGTCTTCGCCTTCGAATGCGTGCACGACATGCCCCAGCCAGTTCCGGTGCTCCGGGCGATGCGTCGGCTGGCGGGAGACGACGGCATCGTGATCGTCATGGACGAAGCGGTCGGCGAAGAGTTCACGGGCCGCGGTGACGAGACCGAGCGCCTCATGTACGGCTTCAGCCTGCTCGTCTGCTTGCCGGACGGGCTCTCCTCCGCGCCATCCGTCGGCACCGGGACTGTCATGCGACCATCGCTCCTCAGTTCTTATGCAATCGAGGCGGGATTCGGCGGGATGCTCGCCCACGCCGATTCCGGATTCTTCCGCTTCTACGAACTCACCAATTGACCTCGCGCCCCGGCGGCGCTTGATACTGTCGAAGCGCCACCGCCGCACGCCGAGGAGCTCCGCACATGCCCAATGATGTTGTCATCGTCGCCGCCGCCCGCACCCCTCAGGGCCGCATCCTCGGCCAGCTCGCACCGCTCACCGCCGTGCAACTCGGCACGGTCGCCGTCTCCGCCGCCATCGCGCGATCGGGACTCGCAGCGGATGCCGTGGAGGCCGTCATCTTCGGCCAGGTGCTCCAGGCGGGTGCTGGGCAGAACCCCGCGCGGCAGACCGCGATCGCCGCCGGCATCGGCTGGGACGTGCCCGCCGTCACCGTGAACAAAGTGTGCCTCTCGGGCCTGCACGCCATCATCGACGGCGCCCGGCTCATCCGTCTCGGAGAAGCCGACGTCGTCGTCGCGGGTGGCCAAGAGTCGATGACAAACGCGCCGCACGTGCTGCCCGGATCACGCAAAGGCTGGACCTACGGCAGCATGAGCGCGGTCGACAGCGCGGCACACGACGGACTCACCGACGCCTTCGACAACGAATCGATGGGGCTCTCGACCGAGCGGCACAACGGCCGGCTCGGTCTCACTCGCGCCGAACAGGATGAGGTTGCGGCGGGCTCGCACCAGCGGGCCGCCGCCGCGCAGAGCGCTGGTCGCTTCGCCGCCGAAATCGCACCGGTCGAGATTCCCGGCCGCAAAGGCGACGTCACCCTCGTCACGGAAGACCAGGGCGTGCGCGGCGACAGCACGGCCGACACCCTCGCTCGCCTGCGCCCGGCGTTCACCGACGACGGCACCATCACGGCAGGCAACTCCTCCCCACTGAGCGACGGTGCCGCCGCCGTCGTGCTCACGAGCCGCGCCTACGCGGAACAGCACGGCCTCACCGTGCTCGCCGTCGTCGGGGCGTCTGGTCAGACGGCCGGCCCCGACAATTCGCTGCACTCTCAACCATCGCGTGCAATCGCGTCGGCACTCGGCAAAGCCGGGTGGGCGGCATCCGACCTCGACCACATCGAAATCAATGAGGCATTTGCTGCCGTCTCGGTGCAATCGATGCGTGACCTCGGTCTCGACCCTGCGCGAGTGAACCCGCACGGTGGGGCGATCGCGCTCGGCCACCCCATCGGCGCATCCGGGGCGCGGCTCGTCGTGCACGCGGCGCACGAACTCGCGCGGCGCGGCAGCGGCAGAGCTGCCGTCGCCCTCTGCGGTGGGGGCGGCCAAGGCGATGCGCTCCTGTTGAGCCTGTAGCGGCGCCGAGCAGCGCCCTAGAACAGGCTGATGGGCTTGACGATGTCCGCGTAGATGAGCAGGGCGCTCATGCCGCCGAGCAGAATGACGACCGTCAGGGTGAGCGGGATGAGCTTCGCGGTATCGACGGGGCCGGGGTCACGTCGGCCGAACAGTTTGGCGAGGCGACGCCGCAGCCCCTCCCACAGCGCGCCGGCAATGTGCCCGCCGTCGAGCGGCATGAGCGGCACCAGGTTGAAAACAAAAAGGGCGACATTGACGGAGGCGACAAGGCCCAGAAGATAACTCACGCGCTCGAGCACCGGAATCGTGTCGATGCTCGTGATCTCCCCGGCGATGCGACCGACACCGACCACCGAGAGTGGCCCATTGGGGTCGCGCTCCTCCGTGCCGAATGCGGCCTCGGCGACATCGATGAGGCGCTGCGGCAGGTTCAGGATGACCTCCGTCACCGCGACCGTATTCTCCCAGACCTGCGGGAACGCATCGGTGACGGGCTGCGGCGTGAGCTGGTAGGCGGCGCTGATGCCGACCATGCCCACGTCCTCCGTGAGAAGCTCGCCGTCGGCACCTTCGATGGCGACACCGTCGTCGTCGTAGACGTAGCGTTCCGTCAGCAGCGGGGTGATCTCGAGCTCATGCTCAGTGCCATCGCGCTCCACAACAAGCTCGAGCGTGATGCCGGGTGACGCACGGAAGATCGCACTCGCAGACTCCCACGACTCCACCTGCTCGCCGTCAATACTGACGAGACGGTCGCCCGGCAGCACACCTGCCTCTGCCGCTGGGGCAAGCGGGTCATCCGCCGCGCACTCCTGCTGCTCACTGCTCGCCGCAACGACACATTCGCTCACCGTGCCGATCGTGGTGCTCGGCTGCTGAACACCGATCCCACCGAGCACGATCATGAACAGCACCGTCGCGATGACGAGGTTCATGAACGGCCCGCCGAGCATGATGACAACACGCTTCCACACCGGCAGGCGGTAGAAGGCCCGCTCATCCTCGCCCGGCGCGATAGTGTCGGCGCTCGCATCGCGCGCATCCTGCACGAGGGTCTGGAAGAAGCCAGTGCTCGCCGCGCGACCGTGCTCTTCGCCCTTGACGGGCGGATACATTCCCGACATGGAGATGTAGCCCCCGAGCGGGAGCGCCTTCACCCCGTACTCCGTCTCGCCGCGCCGGCGCGACCAGAGGGTTGGCCCGAAGCCGATCATGAACTGGCCCACCCGCACACCAAAGAGCTTCGCTGGCACGAGATGGCCGATCTCGTGGAGCGCGATCGACACCGCGAGGCCGATGACGATGACCAGAATGCCGACGACGTACAGGAGGACTGATTCCACCGGCAAAGAATAGCGGTGTCACTCCCTGTGGAAGCTGCATGCCTGCCGAGCACGGGGCCTCCCCCTGTGGACAGACTGAGAGCCGGACTATCATTGCCCGCGACCCAAGTTCGACAACGATGAGGCGACATGACCACGAAGCAGAGCGACGGTGTTGTGCTCGGCGGGCGATATCACATCCACGAGGAGATCGGCAGCGGCGGCATGTCCACCGTGCACCGGGCGATTGACGAGTCACTTGGACGCGCGGTTGCGGTGAAAGTCTTTCGGCACGGGCTCACCGATGCCGAAGGTCTCGCGCGCCACCGCGAAGAGGTACAACTGCTGGCGAGCCTCAGCCATCCCGGTCTCGTCACCCTCTTCGACGCCGCCACCGACGACGATGCGGACTGCGCCTTTCTCGTGATGGAGCTCATCGAGGGCCACGACCTGCGCACGCGACTCGAAGCCGGCGCGCTGCCAGCGGCCGAGGTGGCGCTCATCGGACGGCAGCTCGCCGAAGCCCTCGCGTACACGCACGCACGCGGCGTCATCCACCGAGACGTCAAGCCTGGCAACATCCTTCTGCCGGAGCGCACCGGCGAACACACCGGCCCCCCGGCGAAACTCGCCGACTTCGGAATCGCTCGGATCGTCGATGGCGCACGACTCACCGCGACAGGAACCGTCATCGGCACCGCCGGATACTTCTCACCAGAGCAGGCCCTCGGTCGCGAACTCACGGGGGCGAGCGATGTGTACTCACTCGGCCTCGTGCTCCTCGAATCACTCACCGGCGAGCGCGCATTCCCGGGCTCGGCAGCAGAATCGATGGCGGCACGGGTCACGCGCGACCCCAGCATCCCCACCACCCTCGATGCGCAGTGGACCGAACTGCTCACCAGAATGACCGCGCGAGACCCCGAGCAGCGCCCGGGAGGCCTCGACCTCGCCGAAAGACTGGGGATGCTCGCCGCACTGCCGCCCGTGACATCGCACGGCACCGCGACCGAGCGACTCGACGCGACGAAACAGTACGAGCCCGCCGCGACCGAGCCCTACGTCCCCGCTGCCACCGGCGCAACCGAGCCCTATGCCCCCGAGGCGACCGGCGCGGCCGCGGCGACACCGGCAGCCGCGGCGACAGCGGCAACCGCCGTGCTCGAGAGGGCCGGCTCTGGCTCTAGCTCTAGCTCTGGCTCTAGCTCTGCTTCCGTCTCCGCCGCTGCGGCCCCCGCGACAACCTCACCCCGGCGGCGGCGCATCATCCTGCTCAGCCTGATCGGCGTCGCAGTTCTCATCGCCATCGTCGTGGCAGTGAGTCTCGCGCTTCGCCCTGGCGAGGCGGGGCCCGCCATCGAGTACCCCGCCGTCGAGGGTGAACTCGGCGAAAGCCTCGAGCAACTGCAACGGAGCGTAGAACCATGATGCGAACAACGACTCACCACCGGCCCCGCCGAAGCGTTGTCTTCGGGATTGCCGCTGCGATGATCACCATCGGCCTTGTCGGGTGCGCCCCTGCCAGCGATTATGACGCGGATGCCGCCGAACGCCTGCAGACCCGCGTGCAGAGCGTCACAACGGCCGCTGCCTCCGCCGACCCCGCCAGCGTGCTCGCGCACCTCGAAACCCTCGAGGTCGAGTTGCAGGATGCCCTCGCGCGCGGCCAGATCACCCAGGCCCGCGTCGATTCGGTGTCGGCTGCCATCGCGATGGTCCGCGCCGATGCCGAAGCCGCGCTGGCCGCGCTTCAGCCGGCACCCGAACCGGCTCCGAGCGACGATTCGGATGGCGATTCGGACGATGATTCAGACGAGGACTCCCGTGGGTCAAACGGGAACAACGGCAACAAGGGCAAGAAAGACCGCGACGACGACTAAGTGGCGATGATGCGGTCAGCATCCGCACGGGCGTGCCGCTCCGCCGCCAGCACGCCCTCGAGCGAGAGTTCTGCCCCGCTGTGCGCATCGACGACCCGCCTCACCACCTCGAGAATGTCGAGGTAGCCGATCGCCCCCGCGTGGAAGGCCTGCACCGCCTGCTCGTTCGCGGCATTGAACACTGCAGGGAACGTCGAACCCGCACGACCCACCTGCTTCGCGAGATCGACGGCCGGAAACGCGACCGTGTCGAGCGGCTCAAAGGTCCACTCGTGCGCGACCCGCCAGTCGAGGGGCACCCCGACTCCCGGCACCCGATTGGGCCAGTCGAGCCCGAGCGAAATCGGCAAACGCATGTCTGGCGGTGACGCCTGCGCGATCGTCGATCCGTCGACAAACTCCACCATCGAATGCACGACCGACTGCGGATGCACCGTCACCTCGATGTCGTCAAAGGGCACCCCGAAGAGCAGATGGGCTTCAATAACTTCAAGGCCCTTGTTGACAAGGGTGGAAGAGTTCGTGGTCACCACGAGACCCATATCCCACGTCGGATGCGCGAGCGCCTCCGCCGGCGTCACCCCCGCGAGCGACTCCCTTGAGCGCCCGCGGAACGGCCCACCCGACGCCGTGAGCACAAGCCGACGCACCTCGGCCCTGGACCCAGAAACGAGTGCCTGTGCGATTGCGGAATGCTCGGAGTCGACCGGCACGATCTGACCCGGAGCCGCAGCATCCTGCACCAACGCCCCGCCGACGATAAGGCTCTCCTTGTTGGCGAGGGCGAGCGTCGCACCGACTCGCAGTGCAGCGAGGGTGGGGCCGAGACCGACCGAGCCAGTGATGCCGTTGAGCACAACATCTGCCTCGACCGACTCGATGAGGCGCACCGAGTCATCGGCGCCAAGCGCGGTGTCGGCAACCCCAAACCTCGCCGCCTGCTCGGCGAGCGCATCAGCACTGCTGCCCGCCGTGAGGCCGACCACCTCGAAGCGATCACGATTCGCTTCGATCACCTCAAGCGCCTGCACGCCGATCGATCCGGTGGAACCGAGAATGATGACGCGGCGCATGTGACTCCTTCTTGGCGAAGCCGAGCTCCGCTGCGGCGGGTGAAAGCTAGGTCGTCGCGAGAATATCGACGATGTACACGAGCGTGTCGGTGCCGGTCACCGATGATTGCGCATCCCCGGTGCGACCAAAGCCGAGCTCGGGCGGCACGATCGCCATCACGCGCGACCCCACCGACTGCCCCACAAGCGACTGCGACACACCCGGCAGCAGGTCGCTCATGGCCGTGCGTTCGACGCTCGGATCACTCCAGTTCTCAAACACCGTGAGCCCGTTGCGCCAGAGCATCGCGCGGTAGCGGATCACAAGTTCGGAACCGTCACGCACGACCGGTCCCGACCCGGTGACAATTGTCGAGGTGACAAGCTGTGTCGGTGCCGGGGTCGACGGCATGGTGGCCACGGGAGAGCCATCGGCAGACGACTCGACGAGCGGCAGGGCGGGATCCTGCGGCTGCTCCTCGCCGTCGGCGGCGTCGAGCGCGAGCGACACGATGTCAAAGACGTAGACGATGAATTCGCCGCTCCCGACCCCCACGGCGGCGGCCTGCGCGCCAATGCCGTCGTCAGGATGCACCACTGCGGCGATGCGCGACCCCACGGTTGAGCACAGCAACGCTCGGCGCACCCCGGGCGCGGCAGATTCAGTGTCGAGCGTGATGAGGGTGCGACCGATCCCCTGTGCTCCGTAGCCCGTCGACTCGATCTGCTCGCCCGAGGTCCCGTTGAACGCAACGAAATCGACCGTGACGATCGAGTCGGCGGTCACGACAGGCCCGTCGCCGGCGACGAGCACTGAGCGCTCGGTGGTCAGCGACGAGATCGGTGTCGGAAAGGTGACCTCCGGGCGCGAGAACAGTTCACCCTCGGCCGAAACGCTCAGCGAGGCGCCGCCCTCTGGCGCACAGCCCGACGCCGCGTCGCTCTCGGCATCGGGTGGGCTCTGGCATCCCGTGAGCACGACGGCACTCACGGTGACCACTGCGAAGAGGCGCGCTGCTCGGCGGAGTGAAGCGGCGATCATGCGTCTGCCACGACAATGCGCGGCGCATGGCCGACCGGAAAGTTGACGGATGCCGCAATGAAGCACTTCTCGCTCGCCTCAGCGTGCGCAGCGAGCGCCGCATCCACCATGCTCGCGTCGGCAACCGTGACGACCGGATGCAGCGTCGCCGAAACGAACTGCCCCCCACCGGCATCGTTCTGGCGCATCACCCCGACGGCGGCGTCGGTGTATGCCGTCACGACGATGCCGTGGGCAACCGCGACATGGAGATAGCTCAGCAGGTGGCACTGGCTCAGCGCCGAAAGCAGCAGCTCCTCCGGGTTCCAGCGTGAAGCATCCCCATGGAAGACACGATCTGACGAGCCCTCGATCGCCAGCTTGCCCACCGCTGTGAGCGTGTGATCACGGCCGTACGCCCGGTAGTCACTCGTGCCGGTGCCCCGATTGCCCGTCCACTCGATATCAATGGCGTAGTGGTGTTCGAGGTTCACTCCCCCAGCCTACGGCGCACCGACGACTCTGTCTGCGCTGGCCGTCAGCGCCCGTAACGCAGACGCAATTCAGCCTTGCGGATCTTGCCGCTCGCGGTGCGCGGAAACTCATCGACGAACACGACATTCTTTGGCACTTTGTAGCGAGCAACGCGGCCCTGCAGAAAGTCACGCACCGTCTCTTCGCCCAGCGCGTGGCCGTCTCGGACGCTCACAATCGCCCACGGCACCTCACCCCAGCGGTCGTCTGGGACACCGATGACGGCGACATCCGCGACGGCGTCGAGCTCTCGGATGGCCTGCTCCACCTGGGCGGGATAGATATTCTCCCCGCCCGAAATGATCATGTCTTTGAGACGATCGGAGATCGTGAGAAACCCGTCGTCATCGGTGTACCCGACGTCACCCGTGCGGAACCAGCCGTCCTCGGTATAGGAGTCCGCCGTGGCATCCGGCCGGTTCCAGTATTCGCGGATCACGTTCGGGCCGGCCACCTGGATCTCGCCAGGTTCGCCGACCTCCGCCTCGGAGCTCTGCTCAGTGACGACGCGCATGCTGGTGAAGAAGTGCGGCTGGCCCGCGGTGCCCGCCTTCTCTCGACTGCGCTCAGCCGGGATGCTCGTGACGCCCGGCGATGTCTCCGTCATGCCGTATCCGCCCGAGAAGGCGAGTCCGCGCTGCTCGTACGCCTCGATGACGCGCATCGGCACGGCAGAACCCCCGCAGGTGAGTTGGCGGAGCGAAGAAAGGTCGGCCTCGGCCCACTGCGGATGCTCGCTCAACAACTGGTACGTCGTCGGCACGCCGCTCATGCTCGTGACGCGGTGACGGGCGATTACCTCGAGCGCCCGGCCGGCGTCGAAGCGCGGTTCAAGCACGAGCGTGCCGCCCTTGAGCAGTGTCGGCAGCACGCCCATCCCGAGCGATGCGACGTGAAACAGCGGCGAGATCATGAGCGAAACCTCACCGCTGAGGTAGTCGTAGTCGACGAGCACGTTGATGGCATTCCACGTGAGATTGCCGTGCGTGAGCAGGGCACCCTTCGGGCTTCCTGTTGTGCCAGACGTGTAGAGAATGATCGCGGGATCTTCGAGGGACACCTCGACATCGATCCGTTCGGGCACTGCCTCGGCGATCACGAGATCGAACTGCTCGACGACGGCCTCGGACTCCCGTTGATCGTCGTCGAACCCCAGCGACGGCAGCGACGCCGTGATCGGAGTTCCGAGTCCGCTGTCGTCGACGACGATGCGGTGTGTGACGGGGCTGTCGATGATTGCCGCCGCAGCCACCGCTTCGAGCGACTCGGCGTGGATGAGGATGCGGCAACCGGCATCGTTGAGCCCGAAGTTCGCCTCCGGCGCGGCGAGGCGCGCATTGAGCGGGACGAACACGGCCCCGAGCGTCGCGGTCGCGAAGAGAGTCTCGAGGAATGCCGGGTGATTCTCGCCGAGGTAGGCGACCCGGTCTCCTCTCGCGATGCCACGTTGGCGCAGCGCGACCGCGAGGCGCTCGACACGCTCGAGAAGTTCGGAGTAGGTCGTCGTGCGCTCAGCGAAAATCACGGCGGCCTTGCCCCCTGATTTGCTCCGGCGTCGTTCGAGCCACGAGCCGATGCCCTGATTCAACATTGAATCCACCTTTCGCGGCGGCCTTCGCGGCCAGTGCGCACATCTTCGCCCCGACGGTGTGACGGGAATTTACACGGTATTTTCAATCATTGACTTTGTCAACTAATGCCGAGTGGAATGCCAACCCTCACAACGTCGCCGTGCGGCATCAGCATCCATCCTCCCCCGGGCACGCCGGAGAGCGGGGGTGGCGGAACGGTCACTCCCGAGATCAGCCGAAACTCTGACGGCGTGCAGCGGTCGAACACCACGGGGCCGCGAAACCGGAGCGCGCCGAGGGCCGTCCACGCGGCCTGCCACGTGATCGGATCGCCGATGGCGATGGGAGCGCCACCGGCGCCGAGCAGCGCAGTCGCCTCGGACGGGCTACACACCCGTCCACCAAGACCCAAGCGTCGGAGCTCGGCGACGATCGCTGCGGGCCGAGCCGTCACGATCGCGAAGGGTTCGTCTCGCTCGAAGTGTGCTGGCGTGCGGGAGCCCCCGTGATCTCGCTGGCTAGCGTGGGCGTCGGCGTGTGCGTCTGGGTCGGCGGGCGCTCCCGCCGTGGCCACCTGCACTTCGGCGCCGCGCCACCGTCCTCGCCCGGGCGGCGCCGTCGGGGCGTAGTCGGCGCCGTCGCCGCCAGCGAGGACATGGTCTTGTCGGGTTGGCATGCGCAGTACGAGCCGCTGGCCGAAGAGCGGCGTGAGTGCCTGGAGACCCGCCACGAGCTGCTGCGCGGATGCGGCCACGCTACAGCCGAGCGACGACCCTTCGCGGAGAAGGGTGGTGACGGCGTCGAGGAAGCTTGGCACGGCGTATTCCGGCATCCGGCCAACGATCGAGTCGAGATCGTCAATGACGATGATCCCGTACTCTCCGCCGAGGCCGTCCCGAGCGAGGGCCGTGACCGTGTCCCATGCTGGCTCGATCTCACGACTGACGCGGATGACGGGCATGCCGGCTGCTGCGGCCGCCGCCGCGATCGCCTGGGTGGCGCCCGACTTGCCCGCGGCGTGCCCGCCAACCACGAGAAGATTCCCCTCGCGGACCGGATTCCACAGGGCGAGGGGCTGGCGCTGCTCCTCGGGGAGATCCAGCAGACCAAAGGCGATGCCCTCGGCGTCGGCCTCCTCGATCGGCAACTCCGTGAGCTGCAGCGTGCTGGGCAGCGGGCTGAGCCACGGGCGCCGCGGTGGCGAGGAGTCGTAGGCACTCGCGACGGTCGACGCGAGCGCCGCGGGGGCGATAGCGACCTGGACGAGCACCGGCGATGCCCCGGCAACACTCACCAGGCAGCGGCCAACCGGATCTCGTGGGAGCGCTGCTGCAGCGTCGCTGCCGATGACCGCCACGCTGTCGTGACTCGTGCCAACCCTGAGCGAGAGCCGAAGGGCGCAGTTCGCCATGACGGCGTCGCGCAGTGCGGCGCCCGGCCGCTGTGTGCACAGAATGACATGCACGCCGAGTGAGCGGCCCCGTGCCGCAATGTCGGCGAAGACCGCGTGAAGCTCGGCAAACTCCGAGATCATGGCTGCGAACTCATCGACGACCACCACGAGCCGCGGCAGCACGCCGGCATCGAGATCATCGATCGACCGGCCGCCGTTCGTGGCGATGACCCGCTCGCGATGGCGGAGTTCCGCACGCAGGCTCGCGAGCGCTCGGACCGCAGCCGCCTGATCGAGATCGGTGATGAGTCCGACACAGTGCGGCAACATCGACACGGCATTGAACGACGCTCCGCCCTTGAAATCGACAAGGAGAAACGTGACCTGGGCGGGTGATCGCACTCTCGCCATGGCGAGGATCCACGCGATGAGAAGCTCGCTCTTGCCACTCCCAGTCGTTCCGCCGACCACCGCGTGAGGCCCGTCAGCAACAAGGTCGAGCGAGACCACCCCGCCACCAGCCACGAGGAATGCAGCGGGCAGCACCCCGGCGGCCGGGTCATCCCACACCTCGTCAAGCAGCGCCTGCGTCGGTGGAGCCGCGGCGAGCGATGCGAACCCCTCGGCGTCGGCCGCCGCCGCGAGGGTCGTCGCAAAGGCTGACGCTTCGCGCTCCGACACAAACTCCGCACGGAACGCCGGTGGCACGACGGGCACCCCGGCGGGGCCGAGGAGGCCGAGATTCGGATGTCGCAGCACCCGAATCTCGGCCCCAACGACCTCCACCCCGATGCGACACTCCCGTGGAAGCGCCCACGCCGATTCGGTGACGACGACCGGTATTCGGAGCACCTCCCCGCCAGGGCGTGCCGCCCACCGTTCCTCCTGCCCGGCGACGAAGTCGAGACGCGACCCAGAAAACTCGGCGGCACCCGCGCCGGTCTCGGCCCCCACAGCTGGCCGGTGTCGCGGATGAGGAAGCAGCGGGTGCCACGATTCGAAGCCCCCATCGATCGAGAACTCGCCGGGCGGGAGTGCGTCCGCCAGTTGCAGCACGATGGAGCGGGCGGCAGCGAGCGCCGTGACTCTCGGTCCGCAGATGCCGATGCCGAGCGTCGCGTCGAACGAGATCGGAGCGCCGCCGAGGCGCGCCGCTCGATGCGTGAGCTGCCGAAGCTCCCGCTCGACGAGTTCATCGTCTGCGACCCGTGGTGGCCTGCGACGAACCCTAGCCCGGCGGTGAACCCTGGCCCTGCCGCGGACGCTGGCCCTCCCGAGAGTCGGGCCGACATCCGGTGCTGTGTCGGCACTGTCTCCCCGCCGACCAGGCTCATCAGCGGGGTCCGCGTCGAACTCCCCAACATGCCCATCGAAGGTCGCCGCTGCGCCCGTCATGCGCACCCCGCTCGCCTCGACGCCAACACCGACCACGACCGGAACCACACCCCCCGAGTACCGCCATCGCTCCGCGTCGTGCAGCGCCGGAGGCAGCAGGGCGGCAGCTGACCGGGACCGTCGCCACCGATCGGCGCGGAGCCGATCGTGCTCGCGATCGATGCGAACGACCGTCGCCGCGGCATCCGCAGTGAACCTCGCCCGCTCCCGGCGCGAGCGGCGCCGCCCCTGCACGCGAGCGTCGATGACACTGCCGATCGCGACGAGCGGCCCGAGCACGGCAAACATGAGCGCGAAGAGCGACTGCGTGATCGCCCACATGGCGAGCGATGCGATGACCGGGGCGAGCGTCGCGAGCAGAGGAAACGTGTATGGCGCTGGTGGCTCTGGAAGGCGCGGCAGGGGGATGTCTCGAGGCTCGGTCACTCGGCAACATCACCACGAGCTTTGCCGCGGGAGGACCCGATCAGTTGTCGCGGTTGACGACGCTGCGGATCAATCGCGGTGGAGGACCCGTCAGCTCACGATGAAGAACTGCTCGCCGATCTCGACCCGGCTGCCCCGGAGCACGCGGACACGCTTCTCGGGATGACACCGCCTCGGCTCGGCCGCCGGCTCGTTGAGCACCGTGCCATTGCCGGAATAGCGATCCTTCACCCAGAAGACCCCGCCGTCCTGGCCGAACTCGAGGTGCGTCTTCGACACGGAACGCCCAGAATCGAGCACGCGGACGAGCTGGTCGAAGAACTCACCGGGCTCCGGCTTGGGGTTTCGGCCGATGAGCCCGCTGCCGTAGACCGTGACGCTCTCCCCCGTGCTGAACTGCAACACGAAGCGCTGACCGGTGCGCCGCGCCACAATGCGGGTTGCCTCGACGTCGTCATCGCGGGGTGGCGCGGGGGCGACCGCTGGTGGAACGGAAACGACCGCTGGTGGAACAGGAACGACCGGCGAAGTCGCAGGTGCGGGTGCTGGCACGGGCGGCACCACAACCGACGCTGCGGGCGCGGGGGTCGACCCCGGTGGCGACTGCACGAGGATCGGCATCGTCGGCAGTGGCGGCGCCGGGCGCACGACGGGTGTGCTTCGCGTAAACGCGGCAGAGACTGACTGCGAAACCGAGCCGCACTCTCCGCAAAAAATGTCACCCGGACCCATCTCGGTGCCGCACTGCTCGCAGGCAAGAGGGTTGCGGACAACATTCGCGAGGGCCTCCTCCGCCGCACTTCGGGCGGGCGCGACAGGCGGCGCAGGCGCAGCAGGCGGCGCAGGTGCGGGCGGGGCAGCAGCGGCAGGCTCAGCACCGTCAGGCACAGCGACGTCAGGCGATTCGGTGGCGATTGCGCGAGCCGCGGCATCCGCCGTGTCTTCGAGCGACAGCGCCCAACCGTGCCCGCGAAGGGGCGGGCCATCGAGCTCCGGTGCTGGTGATGCCGTGGGGCCGGCGTCGGGGTCGGAGTCAACCGGCGTCGGGGAGACCGCCGCGGGCGTTTCGGCTGGTGCGGTCGACACGCGGCGACCGCATTCCCCACAAAAGATCGCGCCACGCGGCAGGGACGTGCCGCAGTGCTTGCAGATCATGTGAGGCGTCTCTCTCGCGAAAACAACTCCCTGAGACTATAGCCAGCGAGTGAGCGCAGAGACACCGTGGCCTTGACGCGCTCCCACCGCGTGCGCGACGACGCGATGTTCTCTTCGAGTTCCCGCACTGCTGCCCACACCTGCCGCGCCTCGTCGTCGTCGACCTGCTCTGGCGCGAACACCGCGCGGTCGGCGACGGAGGCGAGCACGAGCGGGCGGATGCCGCCAACCACCTCTGCGACCTCGCTCCGGGTCGCAGACGGCGGTGTGGCGTAGCCGTAGTCGGTCACGATGTCTTCGAATTCACGCCACCCACCGCTCACCCGCGCCGACGCTGAGACGGCGCGATGCCGCAGATGTCGGCGGCGGAGCTTCGCAATAAGAATTGCCAGGAAGGGCGAGAGCACCACGAGGGCGACCAGGGCGATGACGGCGATGACCATGAGCGCGGCGAGAATGACGGCGAGGAAGGGGTCCTCGGGCACCTCGTCTTCTTGACTGCTGTCGAGCGGAATCTGGTCGCGCCGGGTGTCTGGCTCGACGGCTGGCGGGGGCACGGGGCTCTGTGGCCGTGCCACCTGCGCAGGGTCTTCTGGTTGCTCTTCTGGGATGTCTCGATCCGGGGGCGTCGGGTCGATCGTCACCCAGCCGAACTGGGCCGTGTGCACCTCGATCCACGCTGACACATCGGAGCCGCGCACGCTGACCGAGGCATCGGATGTCGCAGCCGACGTGTCAGCATCCGCGCCCTCCGCCTCTTCTGCTTCCTCTGGCGCGAATCCGAACACGACGCGCGAGGGAAAGCCGATCGCGCGAGCCATGAGCGCGGCCGTCACGGCGTATTGCTCCTCATCGCCGATCATGAGCGGATCGGTGAGCAGCTGCTGGATGCGATCAACGCCATGACCGGATCGACTGAGCGGCTCATCGTCGCTCACGCCGTGACTCACATATCCTTCGGCGGCAAGGCTCGAGAGCATCGCGTCAAGACGCTCGCCCGGCGTATCCGCATCACGGATCCAGTCGTCGAGCACAACCGTCAGCTCCTCTGGCACAACCTCGGCCTGCGGCACGGTTGCGGCACCGGGAGTGAGACTCGAAAACGAGTCGAGATCAGAACCCGACGGCAGCACCGCATCGATCGTGTAGCGATCGCCGGCGTCGAGACCATCGAGAACGACGCCGGAGACACCGACATTATTGAAGTAGAACGAATCTTGCAGCTGCGCCGCATCAGCGCCCGCGAAGGTGATGGAGCTCAACAGGCCGACGGTCGGAACCCACTCACCCTCATAGCCTGCTATCTCGACCGACACCGCAAACTGCTCGCCCTCGACATCATCGCGCTCGATCGATGTCGGCACCCGCGTGAACGACCCCGACTCGCTCGTCACAAGGTCACTGCCGACCGTGAAGACGACACCGTCGTACGTGTCGAGGGTCGCGAGCCGGATGCGCGAGCCTTCTGGAAGCCCTGAGACCGTGAACATCACCGTGTCGGCGAGTGCCGGCTGGTGGTAGCGCCGGAAGCTGCTGAGTGGGCTGGAGTACTCCTGCGGGTCGAACGGCTGCTCGACAACATCGCGCAGCACGCCACGGTCGCGCTCTGGCGGGCTCGCCGTCGCCGAGAGGCCGCCGAGGGACACGGCAACGAGCAGGATGCCGACCGCCGCCGCCGCGGTGCGCAGTCCACCCACCCGCTCGAGGGTGACGGCCGATGCACTCGATGGCGCCGACAACGCCCGAATGGATTCCCGGCGGCGATGCCAGCGACGCCAGCTGAGCCACCCTAAGACGACGGCGACGAAGCACAGCGCGATGGGCACGGCGGCCGGAGCATCCCTCGGCCCGAAGGCGAACCCCAACACGATGACGAGGGTGGGGGCGAGCGCGGCGAACTCCCCCACCTCAAATCGCAGTGCGATCGAGAGGCCGAGAATGACGGTGACGAGGAGGAGGAGGTACGCCGGCACGAGAAGGTTCTGGTAGCTGCCGACGGGGAGGGCGATGGTGAGCAGCTGCCGCCACCCCAGCGCGGCACCCTGCACGAGATCAAGCAGCCCTTCGCCGCTCGGCAGCACGCCGGCCACGGCAGTGCCTGGGCTCGCGAGCGGCACCCCGAACGCGAAATAGGCGGCGAGGGTGACCGCGACCATGACCGGCCCTGGCCAGCGGAAGCGCGCGCCCAGGATCGCGAGGATGCTCGCGACCACAATCGTGACGGCCGCCATGAAAATGAACTCGACGGTCTGATAGACCGGCCAGAATGCCGCTGCCGCGATCGCCGTCGCCGTCGCGAAGAACGCCGTCGAGATGGCGACGAACGCTGGGGATCTCGGTGCCGGTGCCCTCATGCCGCCGCCGATCGCGCCAGGCTTTTCTTGAGGTCGTCGAGAAACCCGATCGTGAGCACGCGAAGCCCAGGGACACGACGCAACCCCGGCACCGCGTCGGGGTCGCACACGATCGCAACAACTTCGACGCCGGGAGGAAAGCGGGTTGAGGCGGCGCGGAGCGCACCCGGCGTCGGGGTCGAGCCGCAGATGAGGAACGCGACAGAGACTCCCGCCACCTGGTCAGCCGCGACGCGTGCCATGTCGGAGAGGGTGAGGGATGCCGCATCCCGTTCGACGATCGCTAGGTCATCGAGCAGCCGGCCGGGGTTGAGGGTGCTGAGTGCGCGCACGGCGTACACGGTGTGTTTTGCAAACTCCGGCGTGACGGCGCCGACGATGACAGAGATGTTGCGCACGTCGCGGATGGCGCGAATTCCGAGCGACCCGGCGACGCTCACCGCCATTTCGAACTCATCGTCGGTTGCGTAGTCAGATTCTGCGAGGCTCAGGGCGATGATGAGGTGGCTTCGGCGGGTTTCTTCAAACTGGCGCACCATGTAGGTGCCGGTCTTGGCGGTGCTCTTCCAGTGGATGTAGCGTCGCTCATCGCCGGGGGCGTATTCGCGGAGGGCGTGGAACGAGACGTCGCTGCTCGTGATGTCCTTGGTCGGGTTGCCCTCGAGGTCGCGGACGAGTCCTGTGCTTGTGCTCGGGATGGCCGTCGTGCGGGGGTGCACGAAGAGCTCGTGCACGTCGGTCCAGGCGATCTCTCGACGAACGAGCCCGATCGGGTCGGCGCGCACCGTGCGAACCGGGCCGACCGAGAGCATCCCGCGCCGTTCGGTCGGGATCGAGAAGGTGTGCTCGAAGGTGCCACCGGCGGCGAGCCCGGGCAGCGCAAATTCCGCGAGCCCGACACCGATCGGCACTTCGGCTTTGACTCCGAACACGCGGTGCCGGCTCGGGTTTTCGATGACGATGCGTGCCGTCGCGGGGTCGCCGACGACGACGCGACTGTGTGCGATGTTGAGGCCAATCGTGAACGCATTGCGGCCGACGAGGTAGAGCACGGCGACGAGCACGATCACGAAGCCCGTGTAGGCGACAGCAAGGAGTTCTGGCCAGCCGACGAGGTGGGCGAAGGCGAGCGAGAGGAGCACGACGGCGCCGATGCTCCAGCCGAGTGGGGTGACGACAGAACTGACGCGCGCCGCGAGCAAGGCCGCCCAGGTGGCGATGCCCCGGAGCATCCGCACAGCAGTGACGATGAGGTCGGCAAGCACACCGTCGCGGTTGCCGACGATGCGGGTGCGCGCATTCGTGATGCTGCGTGTCGTGGTGCCGAAGCCGTCGCTGTTGCGTGAGGCGGTTCCACCAGGGGTGCGCGTCCGCGATGCTCGCGCCGACGTCGATGTGCGCGTCGCGCCTGGCCGGAGAGCGCTCGGCCGTGTCGCCGGCTTCGGCTGCTCGTCGGCGGCGCGAGCGCGGTCCGGCGTCACACGGCCTGCCTGTCGCTCGGCGGCGCGGTCTCCATGAGGATCTGGCTCACAACGCTCGATGCGGTAACGCCGTCGAATTCGGCCTCAGGGTCGAGCACGAGGCGATGCGCGAGCACCGGCTCGGTGAGCGCCTTGATGTCGTCGGGGATGACATAGTGCCGTGCGGCCGCAGCCGCCAGCGTCTTGGCACCGCGAATGAGGGCGAGCGCGCCTCGCACGCTCGCCCCAAGGCGAATCTCGTCGGCCGAGCGGGTGGCATCGACAAGCCTCGCCACATAATCGTTGATCGATGGGTCGACGTGCACTGTGCGGGCGAGCGCCGCCATCTCGACGATGGTCTCTGCCGGCACGATCGAGGGAACGATCGTGTCGTGGGCGCGGACACCGGCGCCCTCGAGGATGCGCAGCGTCGATGCGTGGTCGGGGTATCCGATTGAGGTCTTCATGAGAAAGCGGTCGAGCTGTGCTTCTGGCAGCCGGTAGGTGCCGGCCTGCTCGATGGGGTTCTGCGTGGCGATCACCATGAATGGCACACCGACGGGGTGGGTGACACCGTCGACGGTCACTCGACCCTCTTCCATGACCTCGAGCAGGGCGGCCTGGGTCTTGGGGCTGGCCCGGTTGATTTCATCCGCCAGCACGATGTTGGCGAAGATCGGGCCGCGGTGAAACTCGAAGTCGCCGGAGCGCTGGTCGTAGATGCTCACACCCGTGATGTCACCCGGCAGGAGGTCTGGCGTGAACTGCACGCGATTGCTCGAACCCTGCACACTCTGCGCCATCGCCCGCGCGAGGGAGGTCTTGCCGGTGCCGGGAAAGTCTTCTAGCAGCAGGTGGCCTTCGCTCAGCAGGGCTGTGAACGACAGCTTGATGACGAAGGTCTTGCCGAGCAGCACCTGCTCGACGTTCGCAACGAGCCGGTTGAAGATGTCAGAGAACCAGGCGGCCTGCTCTGGGGTCATCGTCATGGTGTTGCCTCTCGTCGTGCCGCAGGGGGCATGGGGTTCTCCGTCAGCACGGGGGTGGTCAATCGCATGCGGTCTCCCCATATTCTGGGTCCTCGTAGCCCGCGACGGTCGCCTTGACGCGCACAGCGCTCCCCAGGAGCGGCGCGGTGTCGCCTTCCTCCCACTGGTTGAACCCGGTCCACAGGCCAGCGACCTGGTACGCGACCTGGTAGGTGACGACGTGCCCGCCGGCGTTGACGGGTGGCTGCGGCGAGAATGGCTGACCGGGAGTGCAGCTCGGGATGCTCGCGCGGGTGGCGATCGGCGTTGCCTGTTGGGCGACAGATGCCGCACCGCAGAGATCTTGCCTATCATCGCGACACGCGCGCACCTGCACCGTGACCGGTGCCCCGTAGGTGGTGCCACCGGCGGAGGTCACGAATTGGCCGTTCACGACGGGAGACCAGGTCCCGCCTCCGAGCGACACCTCGTAGCGCGCGGCGATCCCGTTGGCGACGGAGAGGCCGCTCACCCGGACATCGTAGTTTCCGTTGCTGGAGTGTTCGACGGTCACTGTCGCGGAGGCTTGGCCGGGTGCGCGTTTGCTCTCGACGGGGCTTGCAACGCTGACGGTGCAGAACATGCCGTTGTCGGAATACACGGCGTAGACGTAGGCGACACCGTCTGTGGCTGTGGTGTCGATCCAGCCGCTCGTCGCAGATGCTGCGACCCGGTTTGGGTACGGGCCGCCGCTTGCGCACGAGCTCGGCGGTGCCGTGCCCTCGAATCGGGCGACATGATACGTGCCGCCGGAGGCGCCGTTCCATCCCCCGCCAGACCAGGTCACTCGGATGTCCCCAGCAGTGCCCGTGACACCAGCAGTCACCGCGACCGGCTGTGGTGCTCCGACCGCCGTGACGCTGACGGCGGACGAGCGGTTCCATTCCTCCGAGGTTGCCTGCGCCGAGTTTCGTGCGAACACGACAACCTGATATGTCTGTCCCGGTTGCACGCTGCCACCCACCGTCGTCGTGAGCGTTCTCGCGGACGTCGCGAGGTCGACCTGCCCGACCCCTGGCCCGGTGATGCGCACGGTATACCCCGTGACCGGAGTTCCGGGCGATGGGTCTGGCACCGCAGGCCACGAGATCGTGAGTTCGCCTTCAGCGCCGGACGTGGCCGTCGCGCTCACCGAGGTCGGCGCTGCCGGGAGGTAATCGACGCGAAGCGAAACGCTCGACGGGCTTGGATCTGATTCACCGAGCGCATTCGTGGCAATGACCTGGAACTCGTACGACGCTCCGACCTGCAAGTCGTCGAGCGTGCACAGCTGCTGCAGCCCGCAGTCTTTGCGGTACCCGCCATTGTTGCTGCTCACGACCGTGTACGACGTGATGGGTGAATTGTTGAACGCCGGTGGCGTGATGCGCAGCGTCAGCGCCCCGTTCGTGTGACCGCCAGCGCGCGAGGGTGCGACAGGCGTGTCTGGAACATCCTGCACCGAAATGGTCACCGTGCCCCACACCCGGCGATCGGGGTCTCGCGTCGCGTCTTCGACCTGATACTGCAACTGCGTGTCGATCGGCGCGGCGTTGTCGGCGACGGTGACCGTCAAACGACTGCGGTCGGCGCTCGGCACAACCGAGAGTCCAGAGGGTAGCGCTCCACCGTCGAGGCCCCGGATGTCAACGACCGAGAGCGCTTGACCAGGGAACGGGTTCGCGGCCGCGTCATTCGCGAGCACATCGATTGTCGTGGTCTCTCCGCGCGGAGTGATGGCGGTGTCTGGTGCCGGGCGCGCGAGAGGCCGGGATGATGCGACAACACCAAGGGTGATGGTGCCGGCCCGACCGTCGCTCAGGTCATCGCGCACACCGAGCGTGATGGTGGTCTTCGACCCCTTCACCGCATCTGGGTTTGCTCGCACCGTCAGCGTGCTGCCGGTGAGGGTGTAGCTGAAGTCGGTGGGCAGCGGTTCGAGCACCCGATACGTGAGTTCATCGAGATCATCGGGATAGGGATAGTTGGTGAGCTTGAGAAGGTCGAGCACTTTCTCCTCGCCCGGTTCGAACTCGATGGAACCGCCAGCAAACTCGGGCGGTTGGTTCTCGCGCGGGGTCACCCTGATGGGCAACACGAGCGTTGCGGTGCGGGCACCGGCAGCCGACGCTGTCGCGCCGTCGGTCACCTCAAACGAGATCGAGGCTGGCCCGAAATACGTGTCGGCTGAGGTGAAGGCGAGCGTGTCATTGTCGACGACGAGCGGGTCGCCGTTCGAGTTCGTCGCACGCACGGTTGCACGGTCGGTGAGCCGCACCTGCGCACCGCCGACCGCGATCACATAGTCGTTGAGGTCGATCACCACTCGCGACTCGCTCGCGACCGTGATCGTCCCCGCCCGGCGATCGAGTTGTGGGAGCGCGTCGTCGAAGCCGGGAACCCGAATGAAGGCGTATGACACAACGCTCGGATCATCCGGATGCTCGACGGCAAACGGAATAATCTGGCTGCGCTCCGTGATTGTCACCTCCACACGTCCGTCTGATGCAACTTCTGCGTTCTCCCTATAGCGATCGAGCAATCGCACCGTCAGGGTGTCGACGGGGCCATCGGCGAAGAAGACATTCTGGAGCACGTCGACCGTGACGGTCTCGCGGTCGAGGATGTCCGACAGCGTGAGTACAGCGTCGGCGACGTCGGGATAGGCAAGTGGGGCGTCGTCATCGACGGTCACGGTCACGAAGTTGGAGCTTGAGCCCCCGAAGTCGTTCTCGATTGTGTAAACGAGCCCGTACTGCCCCGGCTCATCTGGGGGCGTGACGACCACGACGTCGCCCACGATCTCCGCCTCAATATCTGGTGAGTTCGGTTCGATCTCGACAATCGTGAGCGCACCACCGTCGGGATCGCTGTCGTTTGCGAGCACCTGCACCGAGACCGAGCCTCCCGGTCTCGTGGTGACCTCGTCGGCTGTCGCCACCGGGTTGCGTGCTTCCTGCTGCGGAGGGCTGATGCCGACGCGCACCCGACCGGTTGCCTGCGAGCCGAGATTGTCCATGACCGTGTAGGTGAACGTGTCGGTGCCGGCCGAGTATTCGCCGGCCTCGTACTCGATGAAATCGGTGCCCACCTCGGTGACGGCGCCCTTCTCTGGGGCGCTCTCCTGGCCGAGCAACTGCACGGAGTCGCCATCCGCGTCGATGCCGGTGAGTGGCACTCGGATGCTGACGGTGCCACCAGCGGTAACCCTCGCCGTGACGGTGGTGGGCGTCGGCGCGGAGTTCGTATCCTCGTTGACCTCACGCACGGCGATGCGCACCTGCGCCTGTGCGGTCTGCCCGTCGGGACCGGCAATTTCGTAGACCGCGGTGAAGTCACCTGGTTGATCCGGCGCGAGGTAGCGCAGCCGATCGCCGGAGGCGAAGAGCAGCCCCGAGTCGGCTTCACGCTCGACGAGCTCCGGGTTCAGTTCGAGTACCTCGCCATCCGGATGCAGGTCGTTGGCGAGCACCGCGATATCGATCGTGTCGCCGACGCGCACTGTCGCCGTGTCATCGCCCGCAACTGGTGCTTGCAGCTGTGACGGCGGTGGAATCTCAATCACTGTGATCGTGCCGACCGCCTCGGCGAGCCCATTCGTGATGCGATACGTCACCGTGACCGGCCCATTGTCGAGCGGTGCGATGAGCGTGAGGCGGATCGATCGACGCTCGAGGATCTCGGCACTCACCCCGGGCGCTTGCTCGGTCGAGACCGAGGTCACCATGAGCACGCCGCCGGCCGGATCGGTGTCAAGCGAGGCGACATCGATCGTCTCGTCACTCAGCGTCTTGATGAATACCGTCTTGGGGATCGTGATGGGGGGTGAGTTGACATCCGGTGGCGCCTCGACGTCGATGCGCACGAGCCCTGTCACCGTCTGGCTCCCGTCGGTGACGACGTATTCGACGTAGAAGGTGCGGACCTCGTCGCTCGAGAATCGGAATGTCCCGTTCTCAAAGTTCGGGGTGATGGTTGCCCCGGTGCGCGCGGGGACAGCGCTCAACCGCACCGTGCCGGTGCCACCCCGGACGTGTTCGAGCGGCGTGACACGCACTTCGCTGCCGGCATAGCTCCGCACGGCGAACGGGTCCGCGATGATGGGGACCTCGCCAGGAGGGCTCACCGTCACTGAGAGCGAACCGGAGCCCTGCGCTGTCCCGTCAGTCATGGTCAGGGAGACCGAGCGGAGCGTTGCCGCCCCGCCACCCTCCTGAAATACGACCGTGCCCTCCGGCTTATAGCTCGCGGCATCCGGTTCGGCGGCTGTTGCTGCGACCAAATAGAACGCGTCACCGTCGGGGTCCACCCAGTCGCCGAGCACATTCGTGGTCACACGCTCGCCCTGCGCGACACTGCTGCGGGACTGGCGGACCTGGGCCGGCGCCCCGTTCTCTTCTGGTGATCTCACGGTGACCGTAACGGTCGCGGTGGCGGCGCCACCTCGGCCATCGGTGATCGTGTAGGGGAACGTCACGGAACCCTGTGCCGTTGGCTCCAGCGTGAGCTGCACCTGCTGGCTGTCGCGGACGAGGTCGAGGCGACCCATCGATTCATCGATCGCACCGACCTCTGACACCACGAGCACATCGCCATTCGCGTCATAGTCGTTGAGCAGCACCGGCAGCACGGTGGCGCGACCTGGACGCGCGCCAAACGCATCGTCGACCGCGACGGGTGGCACCTGGGTCGTCTCATACTCTGGCGGCGAATCGGTGTTGTTTTGCTCTACCTCTTCTTCGTTCTGCTCCACCGTGATGAGTTCATCCCAGTTGTCAATCAGCTCGCCCCCCTGCTGAACCGCCCAGGTGCGGCCGGAACGCGGGTCGTTCAGCACGACACGATCCCCGTTGACCACGAAGTCGAGCACCGACGCGGCCGCGCTCGAAGCCTCGAGGTCGAGCTCGATGACCTCGCCCTGACAGTCGCGCAAGGCAAGCCCGTCGGCCCACGCCGCGAAGGAGCATGTCTCAGTCACGATCGGTGCTGCCGCGGTTGCCGCCCGTCCCTCGACGAGCTGCTCGATCTCCCCATCGAAGCCGATCGAGAGCAGGCCGTTGTCCCACGCGAGCAGCACAGCGTCAGCGTCGCCCCCCGGCTGCTGCAGGAGCGGCCGCTCGCCCGCCGAGATGAACGCATCGAGCTCGACGATCGTGGCATCGAGCCAGAGCGTGCGCGACGAATAGTCGAGAATGGCGACACGATCACCGACGGCCGTGAGCGCGACATCCTGGCCCTCATTCGCGAACTCGACGACGCGGCTCTCGGCGCCAGAGGTGAGGGCCGCAGCGCCCCTCGCGGGGTCGACCAGATAGAGCTGGGCAGTGTCGGCCGAGTAGGCGTGCAGCATTCCGCTTGGCGAGACGATCACCGCCGAGTTGGGGCCGAGGCTCAGCGTTGGTGCCGTCGCCGCGTCAAACGACCCGAGTTCGGACTGCGCAAGCAGCCACACCTCGCCCGTATCTTGCGCGTGCACGATCGCCGAATCGCCAGCAAGGTAGACCTCGGGGCCCTCGCTCGGCAGGGCGACACTCTCAACCACCTCGGAGGTCGCGGGGTCGACGATGTCCAGCCGGGTATTCGCGCGGTCGACGAGCAGCACAGTGCGCCCCTGCTGCACGACATCGAGGTCGCTTCCCGCACTTTCGACGACCGTATTGAGCTGGAGGATCTCAGTGTTTGCACGGCCGATCACCTGCTGCTCGCCGTTGGCGACCCACACAGAACCGTCGCTCAGGTCCAGCCGCTGCGCCGTGTAGCCCTGAGAGACGAACGCGACGATCGCCACGAGCACTGCAATGAGTGCCACGCTCGTTCCGGTGACGACCGAGGAGGCGTGCCGTCGCACCCAGGCCACGATCATGTCGTGACCAGCTCCGCGGACTGCTTGCGCTCAATCATTGCTGAATGGTCGTGCATTTCTCGTTGCTCGCAGCGCCCGTTACGCCGGAGCGATTCACCGTCACGGTGATACAGACTTCTGTTCCCGGAGTGCCCGCGACGACGAACGCCGCGGCGCTCTGCACGCTGGTGGCACCGTCAGACGTCTCAATCTGATAGCTGTCCCCATCGCGGATGCCGGGGTCAGTCCAGGTAAAGACGACGTCACCGGCTCGCTCACGCGCCTCAATATCTGAGACGACCGGAATCGCGGCGTTCGATCGCACGATTACCAGGATTGCCGTCGCCGCGAGAGCGATCACGAGTGCGGCGGTCACCACGATCGTCCAGGTCAGGGCCTTCGCGCTTCTGCTTGCCGGTGCCGAGACCGAGCCGCTGCGGCTCGGCTGGGCATGCTCGAGCGGGCTGCTTTCGGCGGCCACGACCGCTTTGCGGCGGCGGCGATGCGTCCCCTTCGACGAACTCGAGGATCCGAGGGCCCGAACGCGAGTTTGGTCGTCGAGGTCAGAGACCGCGCCGAGTGCCCAGTCGTCGACCGCGACCTCGATCGCCGTCTGCGGCAGACCAAGTTCGGATTCCATCGCCTGCAGGCGGTGCACGAGCTCAAGCACGCTCTGCGGTCGCTGTGCCGGGTTTCGTGCCATTGCCCTGGCGAGGGCGTGTTCGAGGGCCGGTGGAACGTCAGGTCGACCAATGGGTTGGGGCCGGCCGCGACCGATTCTCGCGATGAGGTCTGCACTCTTGTTGGATTTCGCCGGGTCTTCGAACGGCGATCTGCCCGCGAGCAGCGAATAGACCGTTGCTGCGAACGACCACACTTCGGCGGCGATAGAGCCGGAGTTCTCGCCGAGAAGCACCTCGGGCGCAGACCACGGAATCGACATGCCGACGGCCTCTTCGGCATCAGCACCGACGAGCGTCGCGGCGATACCGAAATCGGAGAGCACAGGATGTCCATAGGCCGTCAAAAGGATGTTTGACGGCTTGATGTCGCGGTGGAGCACGCCCGCGCGATGTGCCGTCTCGATGGCGCTGCCGATCTTCACGGCGATGCGCAAGACCTCGGCAACCGGGATCGCCTCGCGCCGATAGCGCTCGCTCAGCGCTGAGGAGCACATCTCCATCACGAGATACGGCCTGCCATCGGCCGAGACGCTCGCCTGATAGACCGTGAGAATCGAAGGGTGCGAACTCAGTTGGGCCATGAGGTTCGCCTCGGCCTGGAACATCTGTCGCACATGGTCGTTGACGACCTCGCTCAGGAGCACCTTAATTGCGACCTGTCGGCGCGGCATGTTCTGTTCGTAGAGAAACACGTCGGCGAAGCCGCCAGAACCGAGGATGTGGAGATAGCTGAACCCGGGCAGCACGGGAGGTTGAGACGGCAGGCGTCGAGCCACTGTGCCACCCCCTCGGCGGTAGAGATGTACGAGATCTGATCGTCGTGCTGGCACGCCGAGGCGCAGGCGGCCAGGGCGAGATCTCAGTCTAGGTCAGCGCTTCGAGTGAGCCGATGGGCAAAACCGCAGTTGAGGAGAACATTTCTCCCCCCGTTCGGGGGTCAGTTGTCGTCGTCCCGCGTCGCCGTCGGAGTGGTGTCATCGTCGACTGCGGCACCCTCTGCAACGGCATCGTTGACGGGCGCCGGGGCGCTCAGCACATCGATAACGACAGCGGTCACGTTGTCTCGTCCACCCGCCTCGAGCGCAAGCGTGACGAGTCTCGACACAGCTTCATCTGCCTGCGACACGGTCGCGAGAACGTGGGCGATGCCGTCGGCCGCGACCTCTTTTGTGAGCCCGTCGGAGCAAAGCAACACGCGCATGCCGGTGCGCACAGGAAGCTGCCAAAAGTCAGGGATCGGGTCGGCATTGAAGCCGACGGCCCTCGTGATGATGTTGGCATCGGGGTGCGATTCGGCGTCCCCCGCCGCAATCATCCCCGCGTCGACGAGCTCTTGCACGACGGAGTGATCAACCGTGACCTGCACGAGCCTGTCGTTGTCAAAAATGTAGACGCGCGAATCGCCGACGTTGAAGATGATCCAGCTGGGCTCATCGTCGTCGAGGGCGAGCAATGCGCCCGTCACGGTCGTGCCGACACCGAGGCTCGCCTCGTCGGCGACCTCCGCAATGTCGAGTGTCGCGAGGTGGAGCGCCTCGCCGATCACGGGTGCTGTGCCGAACGTGCCGAGATCCGCCGCCGAGAGCCGCGTGACGACGGCGGCGCTCGCGAGATCGCCGGCCGAGTGGCCGCCCATCCCGTCGGCGACGGCGAAGAGTGGCGGCTGGGCGACGAAGCTGTCCTCGTTGTGTTGACGACGGTGCCCTGTGTCGGACGCCACGCCCCAGGCGAGCTCGACGGTGCCGCCATTGGGGAGCTCGATTCGGTGCCGGGCCGTATTCGTGCCGATCTCAGTCATTGTTGTGCTCCTGCACGTCGTGTGGGGTGTGGATCGCAGCGGGAAGAATCTCGATGCGATTGCCATCGCCGAGATCGATGATCGTGCCAGGGGTCACCACGAGCGATTCCCCCGGTCGAAGTGTGCGCGCGCCCGCGGCTGGCAACGTCACGATGGTCCCGTTGGTCGATCGAAGATCTGTCGCAACGACGGATGCTCCCTGCTGGCGGAGTTCGAGATGTGTCGATGAGACCTCGTGGAGCGGCGACGGCACACGCACGAGCCGGGGTCTCACCAGCTGCGGTACCCGCGGATGGCGCGGGCGGCGGCCGATGTGCGCCGGGCGGTCGAGCGCGATCGGCTCATGGCTATTGATCTGGAAGCGATAGTGACGCGCCGGGGCCGGCGACGCAGTCGAACCGGCGAGTGAGAGTGCCCGAATCGGGGTGACAAGCAGCGTGTCGGCATCATCGAGCGCGACGGGAGGGTGACCGCGGCGCGGCGGCCGGATCACGGTGTCCTCGTCGTCGTGTTCCACGCGCTCAGCCTATTCGGCGAAGAGCTTCGAAATCTGTGCGGTCTGTTCCCGTGTCGGCGACCACGCCGTCGCGGCGGCTGCGTTCTGCCGAACCTGCTCCGGCGTCGTGGCTCCGGCAATCACGCTCGTGAGCGACGGTTGGGCGAGCAGCCAGCCGAATGTGCCCTCGAGCATGCTGACGCCCCAGCTCTCGAGCATCCGTTCGTACTGCTCGATGACATCCCAGGGTGCATTCTCGAGGAGGTGCGGCCGCTGACGCATGATCCGGCTGTCGGCTGGGCCGCCGTCGCGGCTGAACTTTCCGGTGAAGAGACCGTTGTAGAGGGGAAAGTACGGCAAGAATCCGAGCCCGAACGCACGGACAGCCGGCAGCACTTCACGCTCCGCCTCGCGCGCGAGCAAGCTGTATTCGTTCTGCGCGGAGATGAAGTGCGGATGCCCTGCAAGCGTCGCGGTGAACTCCGCCTCCGCGATCTGCCATCCAGCAAGATTCGAGTGCCCGATGTAGCGCACCTTGCCCTCCCGGATGAGATCGTCGAGCACACTCAGCGTCTCTTCGATCGGCGTGTGGGGGTCGGGCGTGTGGAGCTGGTAGAGGTCGATCCAGTCGGTGCCGAGCCGGGTGAGCGAGCCCTCGACCGCAAGCCGCACCGCTCGACGAGACGCCTTCGCCCCCCAGCTTTGGATGGGCGACTCGTAGTCGGCGTGGCCGAACTTTGTTGCGAGCACCACGCCGTCGCGCCGGCCCTTCAGCGCGTGCCCCATCATGGTCTCGCTCCGGCCGTAGGAGTAGCCGTAGATGTCGGCGGTGTCGAACAGCGTGATGCCGGCATCGATCGCCGCATGGATGAGCGCTGTCGTGCCGTCTTGCCCTTCTGTCGCCGTGCCCGGACGGCCGAAATTGTTGCATCCAAGCCCGATAGTGCTCACGCGGAGCCCGGAACTGCCAAGGGTGCGGTATTCGATGCTCATGCCTCCCATCCTCCCCCGACTCGCCTCGCTCGCGCGCGGCATCTCACGGGTTTTGCCCGTATGACGCTGATACTCTTCACCCGAGGCACAGCAGGGAGTCAGTGGGTGGAGATCGTCGACGATGGTGCTGCCGCCGCGCCGAAACGACCGCGCCGGCGCTCGCGCAAGAATGTCGCGCCGGCGGTCATCGGAATCCTCATCATCGGCAGCATCACAGCCGGTGGCATCTGGGTTGCGAACAACCCCCAGCCCATCGTCGATCAGATCACCGTGTGGCAGTTCGAACCCGATGCGGTGATCGAGGGGCATGTCGAACGCCTTCAGCTCACCGATCACGGGCGGTTCTTGTATTACGCCAGCCGGCCAGAGGTGAGCGATGGCGAGCAGTTTGCCAGTGACTGCCCCATCGATACCAACGAGCAGAACTTCGGCGTGCTCGGGTGCTACGTGTACGCCGACAAGTCAATCTTCGTGTTCGATGTCACCGATTCGAGACTCGACGGCGCAGAAGAGGTTGTTGCGGCCCACGAGATGCTGCACGCCGCGTGGGATCGCATGGGCTCTGGCGAGCGCGATCGACTCACCGATCTGCTTGAGGCCGAGTTTGCTCGCCTCGTCGACGACCCAGACTTCGCGGAGCGCATGGAGTTTTATGCGCGCAACGAACCGGGTCAGCGCGCCAATGAGTTGCACTCCATCATCGGCACCGAGGTTGCCACGGTGTCGGAGGAGCTTGAGGAGTACTACGCCCAGTATTTTGTTGATCGCGAAGTTGTGACGAGTCTCCACTCCTCGTCGTATGCCGTCTTTGTCGACTTGCAGGCCCAGGCCGATGCCCTCGTTTCGCAGATGGAGAGCATCCGAATCGCTGTTGAAACCGACTACGCGTCGTACACGAGCGGCTACGACGAACTCAACGGCGACATCGAGACCTTCAACGCACGCGCGCAGAGTGGGTTCTACACCTCGCAGTCGGCGTTCGACCTCGCGCGCAACCGCCTCGTCACCCGAGGTGAGGAGCTCGACGCCCTCTACGCCTCGATCACGGCGCGCCAGGCCGAGTATGAGGCACTCGCGGCCGAGCTCGAAACGGTCAACGAAACCTCGGTCGAACTGCAGCGCGGCCTCAATATTGGCGGCGAAGTGGAATCGGATCTGTAGCCTGCGCCGCTAGCCAGACACCACGAATCGCGACACCGGCGCCGTGCGCTCCAACTCCGCGTGAATTGCGGCGACCGCTCCACCGAGCGGCGCCTCCGCCAGCGAGCGAAAGCACTCGAGATCGCCGCTGCTCACGTGTGACGAGACATTCACTGCGGCGATGGTTCTGCCTCGCGCGTCGGTGAGCGGCATCGCCATTGAGCGCAGGCCGCGTTCGAGCTCCTGATCGGTGAGTGACCACCCCTGCGCCCTCGTCCGCTCAAGCTCAGACAGCAACCCTGCCACGGTCGTGATGGTCCGATCGGTGAGCTTCGGCATTGGCGCATCCGCGTAGCGCCGCTCCACCTCACCTGGCGGCAGGGCGGCGAGGAGCACACGTCCCATCGAGGTCGCATAGGCGGGGAGCCGCGTTCCGATGTTGATTCCGATGCTCATGATGCGCCGCGTTGGCACCCGGGCGATGTAGACGATGTCGGTGCCGTCGAGCACCGAGGCCGAGGTCGACTCGTCGACTTCAGCCGCGAGTCGCTCAAGGTGCGGCAGCAGGAGCTCTGGCAGCCCGAGCCCAGAAAGGTAGCTGTAGCCGAGCTCCAGCACGCGCACCGTGAGCCCAAACGCTCGTCCGTCGGTGCGAACATAGCCAAGCTCGCGAAGCGTGAGGAGAAAGCGCCGCGCCGTTGCCCTCGTGAGGCCCGTCACCTTTGCGACCTCGGTGAGCGTCATTTCGGGGTGCTCGGCGTCAAACGCGCGGATGACCGCGAGGCCTCGCACGAGCGACTGCACAGCAACGGATGCGGCGGGGCCGTCGAGCGGCGAGGCCACCGCGTCGTGCGTCACCTCGCTTCGCATCCCCGTGGTTCCGCTCGATCGCTCCGCGCTTAGCGTTTCGCCGACGCCGCGTCGGCCTTTGCTTTCTGGATCTGCTCGTAGACGTGGCCGCGGAGCTCAGTGAAGCGGGCCATCGACCGCGTCGTGAGCTGGTCGCGGTCGGCCGGCAGGTCGATCGTGAGGTCCTCCTGCACGACGGTCGGCGAACTCGAGAGCACGACGACACGCTCCCCCAGGTACACCGATTCGTCGATGTCGTGGGTCACGAACAGCACCGTGATGCCGAGCTTCTTCCAGACGCTTCGCACGAGATCCTCAAGGTCGGCACGCGTCTGCGCATCGACGGCGGCGAATGGCTCGTCCATGAGCAGCACCTTGGGCTGGTATGCGACGGCGCGCGCGATCGCGACCCGCTGCTGCATGCCGCCGGAGAGCTGCCACGGGTAGCTCTTGGGGACGTCGCCGAGCCCGACGGCCTCGAGGGCGTCGTCGACGAGGCGATCGCGCTCCTCCTTGGGCATGCCCTGATTCTTCAGCGGCAGCTCGACGTTGTCGCGGATGTTCATCCACGGAAAGAGGCTGCGGCCGTATTCCTGGAACACGACGGCGAGGCCCTTCGGCGGCCCGGTGACGATCTTGCCATCGAGGGCGACGAGACCGGATGTCGGGCCGAGAAGTCCAGCGATGCACTTCAGCAGCGTGGTCTTGCCCGCGCCGGAGGGCCCGACGAGACACACGAATTCGCCAGCCTTGATGTCGAAGTGCAGGTCGCGGACCGCCTCGATCTCACCCCCATCGGTCTGGTACACCTTCTTGAGGTGCTGCACCGACAGGGCGACATCATCCGGCACCTCGATGGTGCCCGTCTTGCCGCTTCGGCCGCCCTTGGTCACGCTGGTGTCATTGCTCATCGATCTACCTCTCTCAAGCCGTAGTACCACCGGAGCACTCGCTTCTCGGTGAACTGGAAAATCAGTGACAGGACCACGCCCAGCAGGCCCAACAACACGATGCCCGTCCACATCTCGGGCACCGAGAACGTGCGCTGGAACTGCACGATCGCGTAGCCGAGGCCGGAGGACGAGCCGAACATCTCGGAGATCACCATGAGGATGAGGCCGATCGAGAGCGACTGGCGCACCCCCGTCATGATCTGCGGGCTCGCGGAGCGGAGCACGAGATACCGCAGTCTCGCACCGCCGGAGATGCCGTAGACGGCACACGTGTCACTGAGCACGTCGTCGACCGCGCGGACACCCTCGATCGTGTTGAGCAGCACGGGCCAGATGCAGCCGAACACGATGACGGCGATCTTCATCTGGTCGTTGATGCCGATGACGAGCATGAGCACCGGCACGAGCACGGGCGGCGGGATTGCGCGCAGAAACTCGAGCGCTGGCTCGGTGAGCTGCCGCAGGAGGCGGATCGAACCGATCAATATTCCGAACACGATGCCAAGCACAATCGAGATCCCGACGCCGGCCAGAAGCCGGCCGATGCTCGGCAACACATCGCGCGTGAGCCGCTCACCGAACCACACGTCACCGAAGATCTCGACGAGTTCGAGCGGTTTCGGCACAAAGAAGTTCGTGTTGCCGAGCGTGAGTGCCCACCAGAGCACCACGAGGATGATCGGCAGGCCAACGAAGTAGGCGAATCGCTTGGCGATGGTCATACGATCACGTCCCCTCTGACTGATGAGTGCCAGCGCAGGGCGCGGCGCTCGACGAGGCGCATGCCGATGTTGATGATGACGCCGATGAGGCCAGTCGCGACGACGAGCGAATACATCGGCACGATGCTGCCGCCCGACTGGTTGAGGGCGATCTGCTTGCCGAGGCCGGGCGTGCCGATCACGAGCTCCGCCGTGATGGCGAGCACGAGGGCGACCGCGGCGGCAAGCCGGAGGCCGGTGATGAGATACGGGAGGGTTGTTGGCCACACCACGTGACGCACTCGAGCCCACCACCCGAGCCCGTAGCTCTTGGCCGTGTCCATGGCGACGCTGTCAACATCCGCGGTGCCGTAGAGCACCTGAATGAGGATCTGCCAGAACGACGCGTACACGATGAGGAGCAGCGCCGACTCAATGCGGATGCCGAAGAGCAGCACGGCGAGCGGGATCAGGGCGACCGAGGGGATTGGCCGGAGAAACTCGATCGTCGTGTGCGTTGCCCGTCGGAGGACCGTGCTTCCACCGATGATGAAGCCGATGACTGTCGCAGCGACGGCGGCAATCGCGAGGCCGATCGCCCAGCTCGTCATGGTCTGGCCGACGGCCGACCAGAACTCGGTTGACGCGAGATCACGAAGCAACTGCGCGAGCACGTCACTCGCCGCAGGAAAGAAGCGCGGGTTGACAAGCCCGGTGCGCGACGACAACTCCCAGAACGCGAGGAACAGGATGATGCCGCCAACGCCGAGCGCTGGGCCTGCGAGCGGATGCTGGTTCCAAGGAACCTTTCGCTTCTCGCCGGTGGACGGCTGGACAGCTGTGGTCACGTCACATCTCTCTCATCATTGAGGTGCCGCTCGCGCGGCTGGACCAGGGTACGACACCCGCCGGCGGCCATGCGGCCCCCGGCGGGCATCCGCTATTCGAGTACGAAAAGGCTGTCGAGGTCTGGCGCGGTCGAGAGTCCACTGAACTCGACTGAGGCATCGGCGAGACGCTGTGCGGCATCACGATCCACCTCGACGCGGAACCTCGGCAGGGCAATCGTTTCGATCAGCTCAGCGTCGATGGTCGTGTAGCTCGGGAGGATGCCACGCACCTCGTCGGGGTTCGCCTCCGCATACTCAAGGGAGGCGTTCATTGCCGTGCGAAACGCGTCAACAGTCTCGGGGTTCTCGGCGATCATCTGCTCGCTCGTGAAATACCCGGCAACATCGAGCTCCGGGTCGAAGCCGTTGAAGTTGTAGGTGACGACGCGTGCGCCCGCCTCGACCGCCTGTGTGAGGAACGGCTCGACAATCCATGCGGCGTCGACCTGTCCGCCCTCAAGCGCGGCCGGAGCGTCAGGGAACCCGACCTCGACGAACTCGATCGTCGAGGCGTCGCCGCCATCGTCGTTCACAATCTGGCTCACGGTCGCATCACCGATGTTCGCGAGCGTGTTGACCGAGACCGTCTTGCCCTCGAGATCGGCCGGCGTTTCGATATCGGAGTCGGCGTTGACGACGACACCCCCGAAGTCCCGATCGAGGTCGGCACCCGCCGTGACGGCGTTCGCAATAACGGAGAGCCCGAGGCCCTGATCCATCGCGAAGTAGAGCGAAACATAGTTGCTGAAGCCGAACTCGAAGTCGCCGCTCACGACCCCTGGCACGATCGCGGCGCCGCCAGCGGCCGTATCGATTTGCACGTCGAGGCCCTCGTCCTCGAAGAAGCCCTGCTCGACGCCGAGCCACAGCGCCGCGGTATCGACGATCGGCACGACGGCGACGTTCACGGTCGTGAGGCCGTCTTCGTTTGTTTCGGTGCCACCGCCGCCGCTGCACGAGGCGAGCACGAGGATTGCTGCTGCAGAAAGGCCAATGGTGCTGAGCATTCTGGATTTCATTCGTCACTCCGTTGTGTCGGCCGGATGTTCGCTCTGCGAACAATCGTTCACCTAGCAAACTTCCGTAGTGCGGTGAACGTATCCCCAGTCGCGTGCTTCCACAACCCCATACCGCTCGGTGAATCAGTCGCGCGGGGGCTCCTCCTCGAACACTCGCTTGACTACGCCGAAGGCCGAATTAGCCGATGGCACACCGCAGTAGATTGCCGACTGCAGCACGATCTCGACAATCTCCTCCCGCGAAAGGCCGTTTCGTTGGGCGGCCCGCAAATGCATCGCGAGCTCATCGAGGTGGCCGTGCGCGATGAGCGCCGTGAGCGTGACCGCGCTGCGCATACGGCGGTCGATGCCGGGGCGCGTCCAGATCTCACCCCAGGCGTAGCGCGTGATCAGATCTTGGAACTCCGAGGTCGCCGGAGTGATGCCGGCCGTGGCGCGGTCGACATGCTCGGCGCCGAGCACCTCGCGGCGCACCACCATTCCCTCGTCGTATTGCTGCTGCGCCGAGCGCGCCCGATCGCGGTGATCATCCGTCATGCTGAGCCTCCAAGGAACGTGCTGATGAGGGCCGTTGCAACGGCCTGCGGGTCTTCTACCGGCGCGAGGTGCGCAACGCCGGCGATCTCAACACCGGTGCCGTGCGGCGCGGCCGCAGCGACCGAGCGAGCCTCGTCCGGGGTGATCACGGGGTCGAGGTCGCCCCACAGCGCGAGCACGGGCACCGTGATCTCGGCAAGCCGTGGACGGATGTCGCTCGTGGCAAGTGCCTCGCAGCACAGCGCGTAGCTTTCGCCGTCGGCGAAGGCGAGCGCGCGAAGCAGGGCACCCGCCGCCTCGGGTTGCGCGTCGATGAATCCGGGCGCGAACCAGCGTTCGGCAGACGCCGCCACGAGCACGGCTGGCCCCTGCGCACGGACCTTCGCGGCACGCTCCCGCCAGGCCTCCTCGGTTCCGATCTTCGCGGCAGAGCAGATGATTGACACGGCCTCCACGCGGTCCGGATGCCGCAGCGCAAGCTCCAACGCGACCTGGCCGCCGAGCGACACCCCCGCATACGAGAAGCGCTCGATGCCGGCATCCGTCGCCGTCGCGACGATCGCGTCAGCGAGTTCTGCCATCGTGAACGGCTCGGTAGCCGCCGGGGATTCGCCGTGACCAGGCAGGTCAACGCTCAACACGGTGAAGTGCGGGGTGAGGAGCGGGGTCGCTCGATCCCACAGGATGGTCGAGGTGCCGAGCGACTGCCCGAGCACGAGGGCCGGGCCGGAACCGCCGACGGCGACACCGGTGAGGCGGGGAACCGTCATCGGGCACCCCCAAAGGCTACGGCCAAGATCGTTGCCGCGTCGGCGATCGCGCGGTCGATGATGCGGTCGTTGTCACCGAGATAGGCAGCGGGGTCGAGTGAGAGCGCGAGGGTGCCGTCATCGACCTCGGCGAGCGCTGGTTCGGCTCGGAGCAGTGCAGCGAGGTCGACGCCGGGCTCCATGGCGCGGGTCACCAGCCCCTGCAGGCGGTCACGGCCGAGCAGTCGACCGTAGTCGAGCATGAGCCGCTCGCTCACGACGAGCGCACCGCTGAGGGCGAGATTCGCGCGCATCGCCTCGGGAAAGACGCGAAGCCCGCTCGTGAGCTCGGCGGCGAGACCTGTCGCCCCGCCAACGAGCCGAAGGAGCTCACGCAGCGCCTGCCATTCGGCATGCCAGGCACCGTCTGGCCGCTCGTCGACCGCGAGTGCGCTGCGGTGTAGCTCCCCCGCGAGCGAGCCGCACTGCCGCGCAGCCGAGTGGATGAGCACAGCGAGCACGGGGTTCTGCTTCTGCGGCATGGCCGAGGAACCGCCGCGGCCGGTCGCCGTCGGTTCACCGAGCTCGCCGAACTCTGGGCGTGCGAGCAGAAGCACATCGACCGCGATCTTGCCGAGGGCGCCTCCGAGCTGCGCGAGCGCGGATCCGAGTTCGACCACAACGGAGCGCTGTGTCTGCCACGGAACAGCGGGGCTGAGTCCGAGCCGTTCGGCGACAATCTCGCCGATTGCCGAGCCCGTGCCGACCTCACCGATGACCGAATACGAGGCGAGCGTGCCACCGGCACCACCCCACTGCACCGGCAGTGCCCCGGCGACAGCTGCGAAGCGTCCGGCCGCGCCGGCGACTCCCCCGAGCCATCCGGCAGCCTTGAGTCCGAAGGTGCTCGGCACACCGTGCTGGGTGAGCGTGCGCGACACCGTGAGCGTCGCGCGATGCTCGTCGGCAAGGCGGGAGAGGGAGTCGACGGTCACGCGCAACTCGTCCCGCATGATCGCGGCGGCCCTCGACGCCACGAGCATGAGCGCCGTGTCGAGAATGTCTTGGCTGGTCGCGCCACGATGCACCCATTCGGATGCCGCGGCATCCGTCTCGGCAACGGCGGCACGCAGATCCTTCACGAGTGGAATGACCGGGTTGCCCCCAGACCGGGATCGCACGGCGAGCGCCGCCACATCAAGCTCAAGCGCGGCGGCGACCGCCTGCACGGCCTCGCCGGTGCCGTCGGGGGCGAAGCCGAGCTGCTCCCAGGCGTGCGCGAGGGCAACCTCGACCTCGACCATGGCGCGGACGATCGCGGCGTCAGACGTCGCTGCGGCGACCTCGGTGCCGGCCCATTGGGGTGAGAGGAGGCCGTGGTCCGCGTCATCCGTCACGCGGTCAGTCCTTTGTCGCGTAGTCGAGGAAGACGGTCTCGTGCTCACCCTGCATGGCAATGTCGAAGCGCAGGTCGCCGCGCTCGTCACGCCGGGCGAAGAGGGTCGAGGCCCGGTCGCCGAGGGTCGAAAGGAACCGGTCTTCGGCGGCACGCGCCGCGTGCTCCGGCAGGTACACCCGCGTGTACACGCGGTCGGGAAGCCCGCGGGCAAAGATCGTGAGCACGAAGAACGGCAGCGCGCCCTCCTCGGTTGCACCTGGTTCCACCGTCGTGAACGAGAACACGCCGTTGTCGTCGACTGCTGCGCGACCGAAACCCGTGAAGGTGTAGCCGTCGCGCTTCAGTGAGCCCTCGGCCGACGACACGGTGCCGTGTTCGTCGGCCTGCCACACCTCGATGAGGGCGTCGGGAATGGGGGTGCCGTCGCCATCGACGAGGGCACCATAGAGGCGCACGGCCGCGGGGTGCGTGCGATCGACGAGGCGATCACCGCCCTCATAGGGCAGCGCGTAGCCGAAGAACGGGCCGACCGTCTGGCCGGGGGTCGCAGCGAGTTTCGCCATCAGTGGTCACCCTCCTCGGGCTCAGTCCAGGTCTTGTTTGGCCCATTGAGCACGATGTCCCAACGGTAGCCCAAGGCCCACTCCGGCGAGGTCTGCGAGTGGTCATAGGTGGCAACAAGGCGGTCCCTCGCATCCTGGTCGACGATCGACTGGTAGATGGGGTCGAGGGCGAAGAGCGGGTCGTTCGGAAAGTACATCTGCGTGACGATCCGCTGCGTAATCGCGGTGCCGAACACCGAGAAGTGGATGTGGGCTGGGCGCCACGCGTTGGTGTGGTTGCGCCACGGGTACGGCCCCGGCTTGATCGTCAAGAACCGGTACCAGCCGTTCTCATCCGTGAGCATGCGGCCGGTCCCCGTGAAGTTCGGGTCGAGCGGTGCCGGATGCTGGTCGCGCTTGTGCACATAGCGACCGGCCGAATTCGCCTGCCACACCTCGATGAGCTGACCCGCGACGGGGCGCCCGTCGGAGTCGAGCAACCGGCCGGTGACGACCGTGCGCTCCCCGATGGGGTCGCCGTTGTGCTGGATCGTGAGGTCGGATTCGACCCACGATACGTCGCGATGCCCGAACGCGGGCGAGTGCAGCTCGATCGTCTCGGGGTCGGCGAGCGCCAGGCTCTTGGTCGGATGACGCAGGAGGCTGCTGCGGTAGGGCGCGTAGTCGAGCCGAGTGCGCTCCTCGATCGGTGCACCACCGGCGACGCCGTTGCGGTACTCCTGCTCGATGGCCTGCATTTCGCTGTCGATTTGCGCCTGCGTTGCGGTCGTCGCGAGCGGATCCGTCGCGCTGATCGGGCCCGGGGCGTCGTCGTTGATGTCGTCGTCGTTGGTCACGGGCCAAGACTCGCAGCCGCGGCATCCGGCAACAAGGCATTCTTCTCACTCAGTGGAAAAATATTTTGGCGACTACCGGCGCACCGCCGTGTTGAACACGTCGCGCCACCGACGGCGCCCACCATCGAGACTCACCCCGAGGGCCTCAGAGATTCCGGATGCCGCCTCCTTGAGCAGCGGCACCACTCGCCGTGTATCGGCCCGGTTGAGGTGTGACACAAGCCCCAGGGCGGCGTACGGCGGGCCGTCAGCGACAAAGATCGGCACGGCAATCGACGCGGCACCGATCGTCTGCTCCTGGTGCGCCATGCTGAAGCCGTGCTCGCGCACCGATGCGAGTTCCGAGCGCAGCGCGGTTTCGTCGGCGCGGGAATGCACGGTCGCGCGCCGAAGCGGGCGCGAAAAAAAGTCCTCAAGGTAGGCCTCGTCCTGGAACGCGAGCAAGGCCTTGCCGACACCTGTCGTGTGCAGCGGGAGCCGGCCCCCCATGCGGCTTACGGTCGGCACCGATCGGTGACCGACGAGCCGCATCACATAGAGCGCCTCCCCCTCATCGAGGATCGCGAGATGCACGTTCTCGCCCGAGGCCTCATAGAGCGTCAACAAGAACGGCAGCGCGATCTCACGAAAGCGCAGGCTCACCGCGGCGAGCTCACCCTGCTCCCAGAGGCCGGTGCCGATCGAATAGCTCGTGCCATCACGGTCGAGCAAACGTTCCCGCACCATGTCGGCGGCGATGCGGTGCGCCGTGCCGACCGGCAGGCCGGCGCGACCAGCGAGCTCCGAAATCGTGAGGCTGTCGTGATCCTCGTCGAAGGCCCGCAGCATGCGCGCCACCCGTGCCACCATCGACACACCCGCGGCTTCGACCATGCCGCAATGCTACCGAGGCGCCACTGCTACCGAGGCCGCAATGCTACCGAGCGGTGGCCGACGCGATCACTCGAGCACCGGCACCGGGACGGCCCCATCCCACTCGAGCGGGAGCGTGTACATGGCGCGATAGCTATAGGCCGCGTCCCAGCTGTGAAAGACGAGCACATCGCCGTCCGGCCCGGCTACGACATCCTGCCCACCGGGACCGAGGAGTGCCGAATCGGTGCCCTCGGTGCTGAGGATAGGCTCCTCGAGCTTTGTCCACGGCCCCTCCAGGCCTGGCGCCGTCGCCGCCCCGATCGCGTAGCTGTCGTCGCCATAGTTGTTTGCCGAATACAGCATCACGAGTTGGCCATCGCGCTCAAGCACCGTCGGCGCCTCGACCAGATGACCCTCCCAGTCGAGGTCCTGCATAAAGAGCCGCAGCGGTTCGCCCGCAAGCGCCAGCCCGTCCGACGTCAACGGCGCGGCATACAACCAGGTGTCAACACCACGGGCGTTACCGTCGTTCTTCCAGGCAAGGTGCGGAACGCCATCGAGCACGAAGGTCGAAGCATCAATCGCCCCACCCTCCTCCTCTGGACACACCAGCATGGCGTCGCCGACGACCTCGAACGGCCCGGCCGGGTCATCCGACGTCGCGATGCCGATGCACTGCGCGGCCGGAGAGAAGTTGCTCGCGGTGAAATACATGACGAACCCATCCCCGAACGCCGATACCTCCGGCGCCCACGTCTTGCCAGGGATGATCCACGACGGCAGCTCCGGCAGCGCATCGTCCGGCTGCACCTCCCACTCGACAAGGTCTGTCGAGGTCGCGAACTGCACATTCTTCGCGTTCTCGTTCGTCGCGTACGCGTAGTACGTGCCGTCCGACTCAAGCACGTCAGGGTCAGGAAAGTTCGCTCGAATCACCGGTTGCAGCCCCTCTGGCTGCGCCGGCCCCTCGGGCGACTCGCCTGCCGACGCGCACCCGCTCACGAGCAGGCCCAACACTGCGAGAGCTACCCCACCCCGCAGCATCCGTCCGCCCGTCATCCCTTGACTCCGGAGCGGGCAACACCCTCGATGATGAAGCGCTGCATGAAGACGAAGACGATGAGCACTGGCACACTCGCGATCACCGCGCCGGCCATGAGCAGGTCGTAGCGCACAGCGTTCGCCGACTGCAGGGTCGAAAGCCCTGCTGGCAGCGTCTGCATCTCGGGGCTGAAGAGCACGTAGACGGGCCAGAGGAAGTCGTTCCAGTTGGTCAAGAACGCCAGGAGCGCGAGCGTCGCAAGGGCAGGGCGAGCGAGCGGCAACACCACGCGGGTGAAGATCACGAAGCGATTGGCACCGTCGAGCAGGGCCGCCTCCTCGAGCTCGATCGGCAGGCTCAAAAAGAACTGCCGCATGAAGAAGACCCCGAAAGCGGATGCAGCGGTCGGCACGATCACGGCAATGAGCGAGTTGAGCCAGCCCAGCTCGCTCACGATGAGGTAGTTGGGAATGATGAGGATGACGGGCGGCACGAGGAGTGTGCCGATCACGAGCGCGAGCACGACGCTCTTGCCCCTGAACTGCATCCGGGCGAGCGGATACGCCGCGAGCGAGGCCGTGACAACGACGATCGCCGCGTTCGAGGCGGCCGCGACCATGCTGTTGCCGAACCACACGAGCACGGGGGTCGCGTTTGCGGCGAAGATCGTCTCGTACGCCTGCAGCGAGAAGGGGTTCGGTATCCACGTCGGTGGGATGCCCGTGGCATCCGCTCGGGTTTTGAACGAGGTGACGATCATGAAGACGAGTGGGCTCGCAAAGATCAGCGCGATCACGGAGAGCACAGCGAGGCGCACAAGGCTCCGGATGCGCTGCGCCCGGGTCTGCGGCCGACTCGACGGCACGGGGTTGGCCCCAGTCACCGGGGTCTCGACGGCGGTCATCGCTGCGCCTCCCCTGCGCGAATGGACTTCGGGTCGATTGACTTCTCTTTTCGTTCCCTGAACAGCCAGAACACGATGACGCTGAGCACGATGAGGAAGAGGGTGAGCACGTAGCTCATGGCGGCGGCCGATCCCATCTGGAAGTTGCGGAGTCCCGTCTCAGCGATCTGGTAGATCGCGGTGCGCGTCTCGCGGCCCGGGCCACCCTCTGTCATGAGGTACGACTGGCCGAACATATTTGCTGAGGCGATGAGGGTGATGATCGTCACGAACGACAGGATGGGTCGGAGCCCCGGCAGCGTGACGTGCACGAGTTGCTGCCAGGGAGTCGCGCCGTCGACCTTTGCCGCTTCATACAGCTCAGCGGGGATGTCTTGCAGGGCGGCGAGGTAGATGACGGAGTTATAGCCGAGCGTCCACCACACCGTGACGCCGACGAGCGCGACCCACGCGGCCGGCACGGAGGTCGTCCAGGCCGTGTCATCGGGCAGGCCCACGGCGCCGAGCATGTAGTTGACGAGCCCGATGTTGTTGTCGAGGAGGTAGCGCCACATAACGCCGATGACGGCGACGCCCAGCACGTACGGGGCGAAATACACGGCCCTGAAGAAGTTGCGGCCGGGGAACTTGCGGTTCATGAGCAGCGCCACCGCGAGTGGGATGACGAGGAGGAGCGGCACGCTGAAGAGTGTGAAGATGCCGGTCGCGCGCATGGAGTTCCAAAAGAGACTCGACACTCGCGACGCCGGGTCGAAGAGCGCGATGTAGTTCTCCAGGCCGACGAAGGGCTGCAGAGGGAGCGTGTAATCCCACCGGTGGAGGCTGATCCAGATGCCGAGAACGGCGGGGAACACCACGAAGCCCACGAAGAGCACGAGGTACGGCAGCAAGAACAGCCACGGTGTGAACCTGGACTGCGCGCGCCCGCCGCGGCGAGACCGGGGCGCCCGGGCTGATGCCCGGACACCCCTTCCGATCGTCATGGCCATGATCGACTACTCGCCGAACGCAGCTTCGTTTTCTTCCATGAGCTGGGCCGCTTCATCCGCGGCGCCGCTGAGGGCCTCCTCGGGTGTCTGCTGCCCGAGAATGGCCGAGCTCACGGCGATTTCCAGCGTCTCGGTCTGCACGCTGCCGATACCCGGGATGGCCGGGATGAATCGCATGGTGTCGATCTGCTCGGCGATCGGCTGCTGCACCGTGCCCTCGAGCACGCCGCTGTCGCGCACCGAAACTCGCGCCGGGATGAGGCCGGAACCAGCCCAGTCGGCGGAGTGCTCACTCATCCAGGCGATGAACACCTGGGCGGCCGCGAGCTTGTCAGCGTCGTCTTGCCGCGGCAAGAAGAACTGGTGAGAGTTTGCCCAGACGGCCTCCTCATCCCCAATCGTGGGGACCGGCGCCGCAGCGTATGGGAGCCCAGATTCGGTGAGGTCGTTGATCTGCCAGATCCCGTCCCAGGTGATGGATGTCTCGCCGTTCTTGAATGCGACGTACTGCGAGTCGGCGGCGACATCGCTCGGGCTATAGCCATCGTCGACCACTGAGCGCATCCAGGTGAGCGCCTCGACGCCTGCCTCGGAGTCGAAGGTCGCCTCGGGCGAGTCGAGCGAGTAGGGCTCGCCACCAAACTGCCAGAGCAGCGAGAGGTCCATGAGGTGCGCCGGCCAGACGCTGGGCATCCAGAACGGCTGATCATAGCCAGCGGCTTCGAGCTTGGTGAGTGCGTCGGCGAATGACGCAGCGTCGGTGAGCGCCTCGGTGATGCCCGCCGCCGCGAAGTGGTCGGTGTTGTAGTACATCGCGAGCGAGTGCACGTCGAGCGGGATACCGTAGCGCTGTTCCGCATAGATGCCCGCGTCCCACACCTCTTCGGTGAAGTCGTCGGCGGTGAGTTCGAGCCCGTCGGCGAGGTCATCGAGCGGCAGGATCACGTTGCGGGCGGCGTTCGTCGCGAGCTGGTCGACGTGCATGACCCCGACGTCGGGGCCTTCACCCGCTGTGACGGCCGCAGGAAGGCGCTGGTAGAAGTCTGCCCACTGCATGGTGTTCGACTCGACCGTGATGTTGTCGTGCTCGGCGTTGAACTGGTCCACCATCTGCTGCATGAACGGGCCGTCACCGCCGGTGAAGCCGTTCCAGTACGACAGGGTGACGTCTGGGCCGGTGTACTCGCCGCTGAATTCGGGCGCATCGCTTTGCCCGCCACCGCTGCCCGAGCATCCGGTGATCACGAGCATTGCGGCGGCACCGACCGCGACAGCGAGCCTGCACGGTGTGGCCTGGGGATTCGACATCGTTGTCCTCCTCGATGAGACGGTGCCCTCGTGAGCGCTTGACACTCAGTGGACGCAACCGTGGTGTGCCGCCAACGTACAGCGCTGTAAACTGCTTGTCCAGCATTCACGGCGAATCGTGATGTCCCCGATCTGGGAGGGCGTCACCCCTAGGATCGTGATGACCTCATGGAGAGAATCGAATGACGCGAGTACGACTGACCGACGTGGCGAAGGCGGCCGGCGTGTCAATGAAGACCGTCTCCAACGTCGTGCACGACTATCCCCACGTGAGCCCGGAGATGCGCCGGCGGGTGCAGGCGGCGATCGAAGACCTCGGCTACCGCCCGAACCTTGCTGCTCGCCGCCTCGTCACCGGCCGCACGGGCATGATCGCCCTCGCCATCCCAGAGATCGACCACCCGTACTTCTCCGAGCTGTCGCGTCGCATCGCCGAAGAAGCCGACCGACTCGGCTACCGCGTCATCATTGAGCAGACCCTGAGCGACACGACGGCCGAGCATGCCGTGCTGCGCGACCGCGAGGAGGGCCTGGTCGACGGCGTCATCTTTCACCCCGTGAGCATGGGAGCCATCGAGATCGGGAGACTCCACCGCGACACGCCGCTCGTGCTGCTCGGCGAGGCCGCGATCCCGCTCACGACCGACCACGTCATGATCGACAACGTCGTCGCCGCGCGCGAAAGTGTCGAACACCTCATCGCGCTGGGCCGGCGACGCATTGCCTTCCTTGGCACGGTCGAAGGCGACATCACGGTGTCGACCCGTCGCCGACTTCTCGGCTACCAGGAGGCGCTCGTCGCGGCCGGAATCGACGCCGACCCACGGCTCGTGCTCCCCGTCTCGGGATTCTCCCCCGAAGCGAGCGCAGCGGCGGTGTGCACCGCGATCGCCGACGGCATCGACTTCGACGCGATCCTCTGTCGCGACGACAAATTCGCGGTCGGCGCGATGCGCGAGTTGCACGACGCCGGGCTCAGCGTGCCCGGCGATGTCGCCCTGATCGGCTGGGACGACACCGCCCTCGCCGCCTACACTCTGCCGTCGCTCACCTCGGTTGCTCCAGACAAACTCGGCCTCGCTCGCGTCGCACTCGAGCTGCTCATCGAGCGCATGCACGGCCACGTCGGCGTGGGTCGACACCAGATCGTGCCCCATTCAATCGCCTTCAGGGCGAGCGCCCCAGCACTCCCCTGACGCACCGCGCGGTCGAACGCTCTTTACAGCGCTGCAAACATGAGTCAGGATGTGCTCATGCCTGCCAGCCCCGCCACGACCGCACCCTCGCCCTCGCCCTCGCACCTCGAAGCCATCCACCCACGACCGCAACTCACCCGCCCGCAGTGGGCCAGCCTCGACGGCGAATGGGAGTTTGCCCATGACGACAGCGACATCGGCGCTCGCGAAGGCTGGTATGAGCGCGGCGCCGAATTCCCGCAGCGCATCCGAGTGCCCTACCCTCCCGAATCCGAGCTCTCGGGCATCGGCGCGACCGGGTTCCACCCCGTCGTGTGGTACCGCCGCAGCCTCACGGTCGAGCTCCTCCACGAGGCAGGACACACCACCGCAAGCGATCGGGTGCTCCTGCATTTCGGCGCAATCGACTACCACGCGACCGTCTGGCTGAACGGGCGGATGCTCGGCACTCACGAGGGCGGCCAGACGCCGTTCAGCTTCGAGCTGCCGCACGCCGAGGTGACAAGCATCTTCGAGGGACGCGCCGCAAGCCTCGTCGTGCGAGCGGAGGACGACCCCCACGACGTCGGCCAGCCACGGGGCAAGCAGGACTGGCTGCTCGAACCACACGTGATCTGGTACCACCGCACCACCGGCATCTGGCAGCCCGTCTGGCTCGAGGCCGTTCCTGCCAGCAGCGTGCGGGCGCTGCACTGGCGCACCGACGTGGCGGCCGCCACCGTGCGCCTTGAGCTCGAACTCGATGCACGCCCTCGCGAACAGCACCGCGTGCGCGTTGAGCTCAGCCACGAGGGCGAGCACCTCACCTCGCTCGAGTACGACACGGCCGAGCCTCGCAGCACCGCCACCTGCACGATCCCCCGCCAGGTGAATGGACAGGCCCATGAGCACCTGCTGTGGTCGCCGGAGCATCCGCGTCTCATTGACGCCCGCGTCACACTGCTCACCGCCGACGGCTCGATCGTCGACACGGTCGATTCGTATCTCGGCATCCGCAGTCTCGCCGAGGCAGACGGACGCTTTATGCTCAACGACCGGCCGTACTACGTTCGTTCAGTGCTCGCGCAGGGCTACTGGCGCGAATCGCACCTCGCCGCGCCGAGCGCGGATGCCCTCCGCGCCGAGGTGCAGCTCATCAAGGATCTCGGCTTCAATGCCACCCGGTTACACGAGAAGGCGGAGGACCCCCGCATGCTGTACTGGGCCGATCGGCTTGGGCTGCTCGTCTGGGGCGAGCTCGGCAGCCCATTCGAGTTCTCGGCGCGCAGCGTGGAGCGCACCACCAAGGAGTGGATGGAGGTCGTTCAGCGGGATCGTTCGCACCCCTGCATCGTCACCTGGGTGCCAACGAATGAGAGCTGGGGCGTGCAGCACATCGCCACCGATCCGGCGCAGCGGCACTTCGCCGAGGCCCTCTACCACCTCAGCAAAGCCCTCGATCCCGAGCGACTCGTCGTGAGCAATGACGGCTGGGAACACGTTGGTTCAGACATCCTCACGGTGCATGACTACTCGGTCACTGGTGAAGAACTTCGACGGCGCTACCTCGACGACGTCGCCGTCGCCGGGCTGGCGCAGCGGGTTGGTCCGGCCGGGCGCCGCATGTCTGTCGCACCGCAGCGCACGGACGTGCCGATCATGGTGACAGAGTTTGGCGGCGTCTCGTTCGCTCCCGGCAGTGAGATCGAGACTTGGGGCTACAGCACCGCGAGCGACGAACCCGATTTCGAGCGTCGCCTGCGCGACCTCTTCTCGGGGCTGCACGCCAGCCGTGTGTTGGCGGGCTTCTGCTACACGCAGCTCACCGACACGCTGCAGGAGGCGAACGGACTGACGGATGCCGACAGGAACCCCAAACTCTCGGTCGAAACGATCGCCGCCATCGTGCGGGGTGACGCGAAGAAGTGACGGCGTCGCCGTTGGCGGCGCTTACGCAGCTGCGAGCGTGTTCCGCACGACGAGTTCGAGCTCGCCGTCGCGCCCTGGGGCAAGAGGGAAGCCCACCGACTGCGACCAGGCCATGAGCGCTGCGAGTTCGCTGAACTCGCGCCCCGATGACAGGAGCGCCCGCACGAACTCGCCCTTGCCCTTCTTGTTGAAGTGGTTGAGCGCCCGCCGGCGACCATCACCGTCGTCGGCGACGACGCGCACAAACCACGAGTCGGGCCTGCGCGGCGCTGGGCCGAGGGCCGAGTAGGCCTCAGAGCGCAGGTCGAGAATGATGCCCTCCCGAGCGGAGAGCGACCCCGCGATGGGGTTCGACCATGTCTTCTTCAGGCTGAGCCCCGGCAGCCGCGAGTCATGCGAGAGCCGGTACGCGGGGATGGGGTCCAGGGCGCCGAGCAGCCCGAACAGGGCCGAGTGCACGACAACGCTGCGCCGCGCCAGTTCGCGCGCCTCCTCGCTCAGCGTCGGGGCATCGAGTGCGTCGTAGAGCACGCCCGTAAAACGGTCGAGTGCGGGCATGACGGCGGATGTCGCGAGCTCCCGATTGCGCTCAAGCTCATGTCGCAGTCCAGCCCCGACCTTGAGGGCCGCAGCACTCGCATCGAGATCGCGTGCGAGTTCGGAGGTCGCCGCCAGCACGGACTCCCGCATCGGCGTCAGTTCTGGAAACTGCAAACGCCCCAGGTCGAGTGCTGTGCCCTGCACCCCTCCGGTCTGTTTCGACTCGGAGGGGGGCAGGATCAGCAGCATCGACGCCGGGGCGTTGGTACAGCGTGGGTCAGGCGTTGGTGAGCGCCGCGTGGCGCGCAACAATTGTGACGGTGTCGTGCTCGACCGAAAGGAAGCCCTCGGCAGCGTCGGCCGTAATCGAGCCGCCATCGGTGAGCGTGATGCGCACGGCACCCGCCCCGAGGATCGCGAGCATCGGCTCGTGACCCGGCAGCAGACCGATCTCGCCCTCGGTGGTGCGGGCGATGACCATCTTCGCCTCGCCCGACCACACCTCGCTGTCGGCGGAGACGAGACTGACCTTGAGTGCGGCCATGACTAGCCGTTCTCCTTCTGGATCTTCGCCCACTGCTCCTCGACGTCGCTGATCGCGCCGACGTTGAAGAACGCCTGCTCGGCGACGTGGTCGAACTCGCCCTTGGCGATGGCATCGAACGACTCGATCGTGTCCTTGAGCGGCACGGTTGAGCCCTCAACACCGGTGAACTTCTTCGCCATGTAGGTGTTCTGCGAGAGGAACTGCTGGATGCGCCGTGCACGCGACACGGTGATCTTGTCTTCTTCGGAGAGCTCGTCGACACCGAGGATCGCGATGATCTCCTGGAGCTCCTTGTTCTTCTGAAGGATCTGCTTCACCGTCGTCGCAACGCGGTAGTGGTCCTCGCCCAAGTAACGGGGGTCGAGGATGCGCGAGGTCGAGGTCAGCGGGTCGACGGCCGGGTAGAGGCCCTTCGACGCGATCTCACGGCTGAGTTCGGTCGTGGCGTCGAGGTGGGCGAACGTGGTGGCCGGCGCGGGGTCGGTGTAGTCGTCGGCGGGCACGTAGATCGCCTGAAGCGAGGTAATGGAGTGACCACGCGTCGAGGTGATGCGCTCCTGCAGGATGCCCATCTCGTCGGCGAGGTTCGGCTGGTACCCAACCGCAGACGGCATGCGGCCGAGCAGCGTCGAGACCTCAGAACCCGCCTGCGTGAAGCGGAAGATGTTGTCGATGAAGAGCAGCACATCCTGCTTCTGCACGTCACGGAAGTACTCCGCCATCGTGAGCGCGGAGAGCGCAACACGAAGACGTGTTCCCGGTGGCTCGTCCATCTGGCCGAAGACTAGGGCGGTCTTGTCGAAGACGCCAGCTTCTTCCATCTCGTGGATCAGGTCGTTGCCCTCACGGGTACGCTCGCCGACACCGGCGAACACCGACACACCACCGTGGTCGGATGCGACGCGCTGAATCATCTCCTGGATGAGCACGGTCTTGCCGACACCGGCACCGCCGAAGAGGCCGATCTTTCCGCCGAGCACGTAGGGAGTGAGGAGGTCGATGACCTTGATGCCGGTCTCGAAAAGCTCCGTCTTCGACTCGAGCTGGTCGAAGGGCGGGGGCGTGCGGTGGATGGGCCAGCGCTCTGTGATCTCGATCGTCTCGCCCGGCTCACCGTTGAGGATGTCACCGATGACGTTGAAGACCTTGCCCTTGGTGACGTCGCCGACGGGAACCGTGATCTGCTCGCCGGTGTCCCGAACTTCCTGGCCGCGGACGACGCCGTCGGTGGGGTTCAGGGCGATGGCACGGATGAGGTCGTCACCGAGGTGCTGCGCGACCTCAAGCGTGATCACGCTCGTCTCGCCGCCGATCGTGATGGTCGTCTTCAGCGCGTTGTACACGGCCGGGATGGCATCGTGCGGAAACTCGATGTCGACGACGGGGCCGGTAACGCGGGCAACGCGTCCGATGCCGGCGGAGGCGACGGGGGGTGGTGTCGCCGGTGCGGCCTTCGTGGCGGCAGGCTTGCGCGATGCAGGCTTCTTTGACGCGGGGGCTGTTGTAGTCATGGCTTCCCTGTTCTCCTATTACTTCGAGCCTGAGAGGGCGTCGGCGCCGCCGACAATCTCAGAAATCTGCTGGGTGATCTCGGACTGGCGCGCGTTGTTCGCCAACCGGGTGTAGTCAGTGATGAGGGTGTCGGCATTGTCACTGGCCGACTTCATCGCCTTTTGCGTGGCCGCGTGCTTCGACGTGGCCGACTGCAGCATTGCGTTGAAAATACGGCTCTCGATGTAGACCGGCAGCAGGCCATCGAGAACGTCGCCGACCTCCGGCTCGAATTCGTAGAGCGGGAACACCTCGTTGCTGTCCGGCTCTTCGACGCCCTCCACGACCTCGAGCGGCAAGAGTCGCACCACCTCGGGCGTCTGCGTGAGCATGCTCACGAAACGGTTGTAAACGATGTGGATCTCATCGACACCACCCTCGGCCGCCGGGGTGACGAACGCCTCGACGAGCTTGGATCCGATCGACTGGGCCGTGTCAAAGACGGGGTTGTCGGTCTCGCCGACCCAGCTCTCGATGAAGTCGCGCTTGCGGAACGCGAAGTACCCGACGGACTTGCGGCCGACCAGGTAGTACACGACCTCTTTGCCTTGACTGCGGAGCAGCGAGGAGAGCTCCTCAGCTTCACGGAGCACGTTCGAGTTGAACGCGCCAGCGAGTCCACGGTCCGACGAGAAGATAACGACCGCAGCGCGCTCGACCTTCTCCGGTTCCGTGGTCAGGATGTGGTCGACATTCGAGAACGTGGCCACGGCCGACACCGCACGGGTGATGGCGCGTGAGTACGGGGTCGATGCCGCCATGCGGGCCTGGGCCTTGGCGATGCGTGACGCCGCGATCAGCTCCATGGCACGAGTGATCTTCTTGGTCGTCTGGGCAGAACGAATCTTCTGCCGGTAGACCCGAAGTTGCGCTCCCATGTTTCTCTCAGTCCTCAGTCAGTGGTTCGATGCGTGTCAGTCGGATGATCGTCAGCGCTTCTGCCGAACGATCTTCTCCTGGTTCACGTCTTCGGCCTCGAGCTCCTCGAACTGCTCGTTGCCAGCGGAGATGAGGGGCTTGCCCTCGCCGGTCTGGAACTCGAGCTTGAACTTGTCGACGGCCGCCTCAAGCTGCGAGACGGTGTCGTCGTCGAGCACGTTGGTGTCGCGCAGGGTGTCGAGCACCTTGGTGTTGCGACCCAGGTAGTCGAGCAGCTCGCGCTCGAAGCGCAGGATGTCTTCGACCGGGACCTCGTCGAGCTTGCCATTCGTGCCGGTCCAGATCGAGACGACCTGATCTTCGACGGGGTATGGCGAGTACTGCGGCTGGCGCAGCAGCTCCGTGAGGCGCTCGCCACGGGCGAGCTGGCGACGGCTCGCCGAGTCGAGGTCCGACGCGAAGAGCGCGAAGGCCTGCAGCGAACGGTACTGAGCAAGCTCAAGCTTCAGGGTTCCCGAAACCTTCTTGATCGACTTCACCTGAGCGTCGCCACCGACTCGCGACACCGAGATTCCGACGTCCACGGCGGGGCGCTGGTTCGAGTTGAAGAGGTCGGACTGGAGGAAGATCTGACCGTCGGTGATCGAGATCACGTTGGTCGGGATGTACGCCGAGACGTCGTTCGCCTTCGTTTCGATGAGCGGGAGGCCCGTCATCGACCCGGCACCGAGCTCGTCGGAGAGCTTCGCACAACGCTCCAGCAGACGGGAGTGTAGGTAGAAGACGTCGCCGGGGTAGGCCTCGCGTCCCGGCGGACGACGGAGGAGCAGCGACACGGCACGGTAGGCCTCGGCCTGCTTCGACAGGTCATCGAACACGATGAGCACGTGCTTGCCGCCATACATCCAGTGCTGGCCGATGGCCGAGCCCGTGTACGGCGCGAGGTACTTGAAGCCGGCAGGGTCGGAGGCGGGGGACGCGACGATGGTCGTGTACTCCATGGCGCCGGCCTCTTCGAGCGCGCCCTTGACGGCGGCGATCGTGGAGCCCTTCTGGCCGATGGCAACGTAGATGCAGCGAACCTGCTTGTTGACGTCGCCCGACTCCCAGTTCGCCTTCTGGTTGATGATCGTGTCGATCGCAATCGCGGTCTTGCCGGTCTGGCGGTCACCGATGATGAGCTGGCGCTGGCCACGACCGATCGGGATCATCGCGTCAATTGCCTTGATGCCGGTCTGCATCGGCTCGTGGACCGACTTGCGGGCCATAACGCCGGGAGCCTGGAGCTCGAGCGCACGACGACCTTCGGAAGCGATCTCGCCGAGCCCGTCGATGGGGGTGCCGAGCGGGTCAACGACGCGACCGAGGTACGCGTCACCAACAGGAACGGAAAGCACCTCGCCGGTGCGGGTCACCTCCTGCCCCGCTTCGATGCCGCTGAACTCACCGAGCACGACGACACCGATCTCGCTCTCGTCGAGGTTGAGCGCAAGGCCCAGAGTGCCATCAGCGAACTTGATGAGCTCGTTCGCCATCACGCCAGGGAGACCCTCAACGTGCGCGATGCCGTCGGCCGCGTCGACAACGTGGCCGACCTCGGTGGTCGTGGCCTGCGACGGGTCGTAGGACTTCACAAAGTCCTTGAGCGCGTCGCGAATCTGATCGGGGCTGATCGTTACGTCTGCCATGTGCGTTTCCTTGTCTTCGCGGCACCTCTCGGCGCCGAGGCGTTGGTGCCGGGGTCAGCCGGCGAGTTGCAGTCGGAGGTCGGCGATGCGGGTTGCCACGCTGCCGTCGATGATGTCGTCGCCGATGGCGATGCGAACGCCGCCGATCAGCGCTGGGTCGACCAGCAGGTTGAGCTTCACAGTGCGCTCGTACTTGGCGGCGAGGGCGGTCTGCAGATTGCGCTGCTGAGCTTCGTCGAGTGGCGCTGCCGTGCTGACCGTCGCGATGACGGCGCCCGACTGGTCTGCGATCGTGGTGGTCGCATCCTTCACAAGGCCGCCAATCCGGCGACCGCGAGGCTGCTGCACGAGGTGCCGGAGCACGACGAGCGTCGCGGCAGAGAATGACGCGCCGAAGAGCGAGTCGATGAGCGTGGCCTTGGCCGCTGGCTGGCCGAGCTTGCTGCCGATCGCGAGCTCAAGCTCGGGGTTCGACGTCACGGTGGCCTCGAAGGCGAATAGCTCGCCGACGAGATCTGCCGACGGTGCCGAGATGGCAGTGGCACGAAGACCGAGCTCCTCGATTCCGCCGAGGAGGTCATCCATGGACGACCAGCGACTCGACACCACGGTCTGCAGCAGCGCGAGGGCCGTCGGGCTCAGTCGCGAGCCAAGGACAGCTTCGAGCGCCGCCCGCTTCGTCGCGACATCGCCGGCCGGCTCGCCCAGCAGCGTGCGCAGCTGGAGCGACGAACCAATCGTGCGTCCCGCGAAGAAGAGTTGCTCCGCGGCTGCGCCATCGACCGATGCGCCCGCCGTGGCGAGTGCCGATCGTGCGGCCGCGGTGGCCCCTCGTGTCGCTGATCCCATGGTCTACTTGCTCGCGTTCTTCTCGGATGCCTCGAGCTCGGCGAGGAAGGAGTCAACGATCGACGTTGCTTTGGCATCGTCGCTCAGACTCTGCTTGATAACGCCGGAGGCGAGGTCAAGCGCGAGCGTGCCCACCTCGGTGCGAAGTGAGACGAGAGCCGACTGGCGCTCCGCCTCAATCTGCGCCGAAGCGTTCGCCGTGATGCGCGCGGCCTCTGCGGAGGCCTGCTCCTTGAGCTCGCTCAGGATCTTCGTGCCATCGAGACGTGCCTGTTCGCGGATCTTGCCGGCCTCGGCACGTGCCTCTGCGAGCAACTCGTTGTACTTCTCGAGCTGCGCACTGGCTTCAGCCTGTGCAGCCTCTGCCTTGGCGATGCCGCCCTCGATCACCGCGGCGCGCTCGTCGAGCATCGTGGTCACCTTCGGAATAACAAGCTTCCAGAAGACGAACAGAATGACGGCGAAGCAGACGAGCGACCAGATGATGTCGTAGTCGGCCGGGATCAGCGGGTTCGGGGTTTCCCCCTCCTCAGCTGCGAGAACCAGTGCGTCAAGCATTGAGAAATTCCTTACTGGAAGATGAAGTACGTGGCGATGCCGATGAAGGCGAGGGCCTCGGTGAAGGCGATACCGATGTACATGAGCACCTGGAGCTTGCCCTGGAGCTCAGGCTGGCGAGCAACGGACTCGATCGTCTTGCCGACGACGATGCCCACGCCGATGGCCGGGCCGATGGCCGCGAGGCCATATCCGACGGTCGCGATGTTGCCACTGAGTTCAGCAACGGTTGTAACGTCCACGTTGTGTTTCCTTCCGTAGGTGAGGCGAGCGGTTGCTCGTCCCCTTGGGTGCGTAGCTAAGGGTGGATCTAGTGTTCCTCTGCCAGCGCGAGCTGGAGATAGACCGCAGTCAGGATCGTGAAGACATACGCCTGCAGCACTGCGACCAGGATCTCGAAGAACGAGAATGCGAGACCGAAGAACAGCGTTCCGACTCCGAAGAGCGGGAAGAGGCCGTCGGTCGAGAAGAAGAAGAAGTGCGTCGCACCGAAGAAGAGCACGAGGAGCAGGTGGCCGACCACCATGTTCATCATGAGTCGCAGCGTGTGTGTGACCGGGCGGACGATGAACGTCGAGACGAGCTCGATCGGCGTCACGATGATGTAGAGGATGGGGGGAACACCGGGAGGAAACAGCGAGTTCTTGAGGAACGTGCCCGGGTGCTTCTTGAGCCCCGCGTAGATCCAGGTGACGTACGCGATGAGCGCCAGCACCAGCGGCAGGCCAATAACGCTCGTACTTGCGATGTTGAAGCCGGGGATGATGCCAGTGATATTGCTCGCGAGCACCAGGAAGAAGAAGGTCATGAGGATCGGCAGGAACCGCCGCCCATCCTTCTTGCCCAGCAGGTCTTCGGCGATGCCCACTCGGACGAAGTCGTAGCCGTATTCGATGAGACCCTGACCGCGTCCTGGGACGAGCCGGAGGTTGCGGGTACCGAGCCAGAACACCAGGACGATCACAAGCGTCACGAAGACGCGGATCATCATGATGCGGTTCATGGCGAACGGCGTGCCCTCGAAGAGGACGATGTCGGGGAAGAACTCCATGATCGACGGACCGTGGAATCCCCCATCATCACCGGTGGCGAGGGGGACAAACCGTGTCAGAGCGTTGAGTAGCAGCTCTATCTCCAGAATTCGGGCGTCAGCAAACGCGGCGTCGAAAAGGGGGGGGGGTTGTTCGGAATTCACTCTATCAATAGATAGAGGCCGAGGAGTACACTCAGCGCGCTTCGGGCTCGATCTGCTCGTCTCCTGGAAGCTTCACGTCGCTGACATATGGCATGCGCGACTTTGCGATCACAACAACGTCGACCACGAGCGTGCCGAGGACAGCGACGACAAGGCTCAAGAACAGCACCTGGGTCTGCACCCACGGCTGATCCTTGAGCAGGAACACGATCACGAGAAAAATCACAAACTTCAGCAGCCAGGCACCCATCACGATCGCGAAAAACACTCCGAGGTCGTAGCGGGACGCGATGATGATGCTGAGCGAGGTCACCCCGAGGAACACCATTGCGATCGCAGTGCCGACGAGCGCGCTCGCAACGCCGTTCATGCCATCAACTGCGAAACCGATGAGCGACCCGACAACGGCGATCACCAGCGCGAGCAGCGAGCCGAACAGCAGGACTCGTTTCAGGACGGGGACAGCACTCATGTCACTTCTCTCTCGGTGTGGTCGGGCTCGAGGCAGGACTCGTGCCAGTCTCAAGCGGGTCAAAGTCGATGTCGGCGGCGTTGGATGCCTCATCGAGTGGGTCGAGCCTCGCGTCAACCTCGGCGCCAGCTCGGGACCGTTGCGCGTCGGCCTCGATGATCTTGCGGCGCGTCAGCGGGGCGAGCGTGAACCAGGCGCTCGCGATGAACCCGACGGCGACGAATGCCGTCGCCCACCAGGCCGGGAGGAGCATGAAGAGCAGCGTGCCAACCGCGACGACGGCGGTCCATGCATAGAAGATGAGCACGGCGTGGAAGTGCGAGTGCCCCATGTCAAGGAGACGGTGGTGGAGGTGCTGGCGGTCTGCCGAGAACGGTGACTTGCCGGCACGAAGCCGTCGGAACACCGCGAGCGCAAAATCGAGCAAGGGCACGATGAGGATCGCGAACGGCAGCAGGATCGGGATAAACGCCGGGAGCAGTTGCCGCCCAGACACGAGCGATCCTGGGTCGACCTGGCCCGTCACCGAGATGGCGGAGGCCGCCATGAGCAACCCGACGAGGAGGGCGCCAGCATCACCCATGAAGAGCTTCGCCGGATGCCAGTTCAGCGGCAGAAAGCCGATGCAGGCCCCCGCGAGCACCACCGTGATGAGCGACGCGAAATTGAAGTACTCGGACTCGCCGATCCCATTCGAAAGGATGTAGGTGTAGATGAAGAACACGCCGTTGGCGATGATGGCAACACCGGCGACGAGCCCATCGAGACCGTCGATGAAGTTCACAGCGTTCATGACGAGCACGACCGCGATGACCGTGACGACAAGTCCCGTGACCGGGGGCACGATCGTGACGCCGCCAATCGGCACGGTCACGAGCTGCACCCCCTGCCACACAAGGAGGCCAGCCGCCAGGATCTGCCCCGTGAGCTTCGTCATCCAGTCGAGGTCCCAGATGTCGTCGGCGACACCGATGAGCACGATCATGAGGGCGGCGCCGAGCAGCGCAAGCACCGGCGCTGGATCGGCAAAAATAAGGCTGAAGCGATCGAGCTGCGACGCGACAGCAAACGAGACAAGCACACCGATGAACATCGCCACCCCGCCGAGTCGCGGAGTCGGACGCGTATGCACGTCGCGCTCCCGGATCTTTGGATAGAGGCGATAGCGAAGACTGAGCTTCAGGATGACCCATGCAAATGCAAACGTGACGACGGCGGAGAGCCCGCCGACGAGCACGTAGAAGACAATTCTCATGTGGTGTCGTCGCCGCTCGCGACACGCTCCAGGACCGACCTGATCGCTGCCTCCGGGATCGTGCCGTGCCTGACGATGCGGATGCCGTCGGTGTCGATACGGGTCGCGTCGATAATCGTCGATCCCTCGACCCCACCCACGCCTCCGTCGAGATAGACGGCGACCGAATCACCCAAGAGCACCCGAGCCGTCGCCGCCGTCTTGGCGGGCGGCTGACCCGTGATGTTGGCCGAAGAGACGGCGAGCGGGCCCGTCTCTGCGAGGAGCGCGAGCGCGACAGGATTCGCCGGCATGCGCAAGGCAACAGTGCCAGCAGTGTCACCGAGATCCCAGTCGAGCGACTCGCGCGCTGGGAGGATTACGGTGAGCCCGCCCGGCCAAAACTCGTCAACGAGCGCGCGAACCTCGGCGGGCACTTCGGCAGCGAGGGCGTCGAGCGCCGCGAGACTCGGAATGAGGACCGGTGGCGGCGATGCGCGCCCGCGAACCTTCGCATCGAGCAGGCGCTGCACGGCCGCGGGGTTGAAGGCATCGGCCGCAAGCCCGTACACGGTGTCAGTGGGCAAGACAACGAGTTCGCCGCGCGCGAGAGCGGCACGCGCGAGACGCATGCCGGTGAGCAATGCGCCCTGGTCTGCGCAGTCATAAACAGTTGCCATGTCGCCGCCAATCCTAGCGCGGGGCACCATGGCGCTTACCGCAGCGCCGTGGTGGCGCGGTCGCGGCCAAGCAGATCGCGGTGACTCGAGAGTGCCGACCAACCATCGGCCCGGAGCAGAGCCGCAATCGAGGCCGCCTGTTCTTCACCGTGCTCAATGACGAGAAGCCCGCCAGGGTGCAGCAGACGCAGTGCCGTCTGCGACACCTGTCGCACAACGACGAGGCCATCCTCACCCCCGTAGAGCGCGTGCGCGGGATCAAAGAGGCGCACCTCGGGATCGCGCGGGATTGCCGCCGCCGGGACATACGGCGGATTCGAGACGACGACATCGACGAGGCCATCGAGCTCTGGGAAGGCGAACGCGAGATCGGCAAACTCGAGGACCGCATTGGTGGCACCCGACTCGGCGAAGTTGCGCTGCGTCCACGGAAACGCCTCGGGCGAGTTCTCGACCGCAAACACGCGAGCGCGCGGCACCTCGGTCGCCATTGCGAGGGCGATCGCCCCTGAGCCGGAGCCGAGGTCGATCCCGATGGGAGACTCAACCGGGCTCGCGTCAAGCGCATCAATCGCGAACTGCACGACCTGCTCCGTCTCGGGGCGAGGCACGAACACTCCGGGGCCCACCGCGAGCTCGAGCGAGCGGAACGGCGCGCGGCCCGTGATGTGCTGCAGCGGCTCGCGAGCCGAGCGACGACGCACGAGCTCGGCGATCGCCGCAGCATCCGTTTCGGACACTGCCGAACCGACCACGGCACTCGCCTGTACCTGCCCCCGGCTCAGGCCGAGAACGTGGCCGATGAGCAGTTCTGCATCAGCGCCAGGCGAGTCGATGCCCGCTGCGGTGAGTGCGGTAGTCGCCGCTGCACGCAGCGCCGCGACAGTGGCCGAGCTCATGTCACGACTGGTCGCCGAGATCGGCGAGCCGCGCCTCCTCGTCAAACTGGATGCAGGAATCGATGACGGGGCCGAGGGCGCCATTCATCACGGTGTCGAGGTTGTACGCCTTGTAGCCAGTGCGGTGATCCGCGATGCGGTTCTCGGGGAAGTTGTAGGTGCGGATGCGCTCTGAGCGGTCCATCGTGCGAATCTGCGTCTTGCGAGCGGCACTGTCGAGGGCAGCCTGTTCCTCCTGCTGGCGCGCGAGGATGCGGGCACGGAGCACACGCATTCCCGCCTCGCGGTTCTGCAGCTGGCTCTTCTCGTTCTGCATCGCCACCGTGATCCCGGTCGGGAGGTGCGTGATGCGCACGGCGGAGTCGGTCGTGTTCACCGACTGACCGCCTGGGCCGCTCGAACGGTAGACGTCGATCTTGAGGTCGTTCTGGCTGATCTGCACCTCTTCAGGCTCATCAACCTCTGGAAACACAAGCACCCCGGTCGTCGAGGTATGGATGCGCCCCTGCGTCTCGGTCTGAGGCACCCGCTGCACGCGATGCACCCCGCCCTCGTACTTGAGGTGCGCCCACACGCCCTGCGAAGGGTCGGTCGCGTTGGACTTGATCGCGACCTGCACGTTCTTGTAGCCGCCGAGATCGCTCTCGTCGCTCTCGAGCATCTCCGTCTTCCAACCCATCTGGTTGGAGTACTGGAGATACATGCGGAGCAGGTCGGCCGCGAAGAGGGCGCTCTCAGCGCCACCCTCACCACCCTTGATCTCCATGATCACGTCGCGCCCGTCATCCGGGTCGCGCGGGATGAGCAGGCGACGGAGCTTCTCCTGCATCGTCGCAAGCGACGCCTCAAGGCTTGGGACCTCTTCGGCGAACGCGTCGTCCTCTTTGGCAAGCTCCCGAGCGGCAGCAAGGTCGTCTTGCGCCTCGATCCAGTGCTCGTGCGCAGCCTTGATCTGGCTGAGCTGCGCATAGCGCCGGTTGATCTTCTTGGCTCTGGCCGCATCCGCGTGCACGGCGGGATCAGACAGCTCCTTCTGCAGATCCTCGTGCTCGGCCAGCAGCACGGCTACTGACTCGAACACGCCTAGTCCTCCTTGGTCGCCGCGGCGCCCGGGAGTGACTTCTGGATCTGCATGAGGAACTCGACGTTGGACTGCGTCTCGCGCAGCTTGCCGAGCACGATCTCGAGCGCCTGCTGCGTGTCGAGACCCGCGAGGGCACGACGCAGCTTCCACGTCACCTTGACCTCATCGGTGCCCATGAGCATCTCTTCGCGGCGGGTGCCCGATGCATTCACATCGACGGCCGGGAAGATGCGCTTGTCGGCGAGCTGACGCGAGAGGCGAAGCTCCATGTTGCCGGTGCCCTTGAACTCCTCGAAGATGACCTCGTCCATCTTGGACCCGGTCTCGACGAGCGCGGTCGCGAGGATGGTGAGCGAGCCGCCGTCCTCGATGTTGCGCGCGGCCCCGAAGAAGCGCTTCGGCGGGTAGAGCGCCGACGAGTCGACACCACCGGAAAGAATGCGACCGGATGCTGGCGCCGCAAGGTTGTAAGCGCGGCCGAGTCGGGTAATCGAGTCGAGGAGCACGACGACATCGTGACCGAGCTCGACGAGGCGCTTTGCACGCTCGATCGCGAGCTCCGCGACGGTCGTGTGGTCTTCGGCAGGGCGGTCGAAGGTCGAGGCGATGACCTCACCCTTGACCGTGCGCTGCATGTCGGTAACCTCTTCGGGCCGCTCGTCGACAAGCACAACCATGAGGTGCACCTCTGGGTTGTTCTTTGCGATCGCGTTGGCGATGGCCTGCAGCACGAGAGTCTTGCCCGCCTTGGGTGGCGAGACGATGAGGCCGCGCTGGCCCTTGCCGATCGGCGACACGAGGTCGATGATGCGCGTCGTGAGCTTCTGCGGCTCGGTCTCGAGGCGCAAGCGCTCCGAGGGGTAGAGCGGCGTGAGCTTGCCGAACTCGACGCGCTCCCCCGCCTGCTCGATGGGGAGGCCGTTGATCGAGTCGATCTTGACGATCGCGTTGTACTTCTGGCGGCCGCCCTGGTTGTCACCATCGCGCGGCTGGCGGATAGCGCCAACGACCGCGTCGCCCTTGCGGAGGTGGTACTTCTTTACCTGACCGAGCGAAACATACACATCGTTGTTGCCCGGCAGGTAGCCCGTCGTGCGCACGAACGCGTAGTTGTCGAGGACGTCGAGGATGCCGGCAACCGGGATGAGCACGTCATCCTCAGTGATTTCGGGCTCGAAGTCTTCGCCGCCCCCGCGACGCTTGCGGTCACGGTAGCGCCCACGACCGCTGCGCTCATCATCCGCCTGCTGTTGCTGCTGCTGGCGGTTGCGGTTGCTGCCGTTGTTGTTGCGGTTGTCGTCATCGCGGTCGTCGCGCTGGCCGTCAGCCTTCTGGCTGTCGCCACCCTTCTGGGCGTCACGCTGGCCATCACGCTGACCATCGCGCTGGCCATCGCGCTGACCCTCGCCGCCCTTCTGGCGGTTGCGGCGGTTGCGGCTGCGCTGCGGGCGGTCGCCCGAATCGTCATCGGAGTCGGCGCTATCGTCTGCCGCTCCCGAGTCGTTCGAAGACGTGCGAGCCTCTGATTCAGTGGCGCCGTCGGCGTCGGCAGCATCGGGCTGAGTGCGGCCGCGCTGATTGCGCGCGCGCTTCGGTGCCGACGTCGTGCCCTCGGCCGAGGCATCCGTCGCGTCGCTGCTGTCTGCAGGAGCGTCGGTCTTCTCGACGGTCTCGGTGCTGGCCGAATTCTCAGAGGGCTTCTCGGCACTCGCGTCGACTCCGGACTCGCCGCCATTGGCGTGCTCGGTTGCCGACTTCGGGGCCGCACGCTTGCGGGCCGGCGCCTTGCGGGCCGGCTTGTCGCCCTCGCTCGGAGCATCCGCAGCAGTGGATTCTGCCGTGGGGGCGTCTGCTGGTGCGACGCCGGTTGTCGTGATGACACCGTCGGCGGCGGCGGTTGCGCGACGTGAGGCGCGCTTTTTCGGTGCCGCCGGAGCGTCGCTCACGGTGGCATCCGTCGCACTGTTCTCAGCGGCGGTGGTGGATTCGGTGTTCTGGGTCTCGTTGATTGCGTCCACGAGGGCTCCTTTGCGAAGTTTGGTCACGCCGATGACACCGAGGGACGCCGCGAGAGCTTGGAGCTCAGCAAGACGCATCGAGGTCAGATCGACGCTGGAGTCCGGCCGTTCGGCACGGACTGTCGGATCAGTCACTAAGAGGGTTCCTTTCCCCTGCCGGGAGCCACATCAGGGATGACGTGGTGATGACCTGGCGGAGAGCTTGTCGCACGCCACGATCCGAGCCCCGAACGGTGCGCAGGGAGGAACGGTTGAGCGATGCTAGTGATAGTGCAACCCGCGACACTGAAGAAAAATGTGTCTCGCTAGGCCGAAGACCTGGCCGGGTGCAGGTTCACTGTAGCACCTTTGAAGTCGACGGCGAGCATGAGGGCGTGCCACGGCGCGCCCTCATGCGCGGCCACAAGATCGGCCGCGACAAGACGCTCGGCAGGGTCGCTGCAGAGCACGAGGACTGATGGACCGGCGCCCGAGACGACCGCCGCATGCCCGTGCGCGCGCAGGGCCTCGACGAGGCCAACAGTCTCGGGCATGGCGCTCGCGCGGTAGTTCTGGTGCAGCCGATCCTCGGTTGCATCGTGCAGCAGCTCAGGGCTCTGAATGAGTGCCGCGATCAGCAGCGCTGACCGCGAGACATTGAAGATGGCGTCTTCGTGGGGCACCGAGACGGGGCGCAAACTCCGTGCGAGCTCGGTTGAAAGCGTGTGCTCTGGAACGCACACGAGCGGCGAAACTCCCCGGTGCACCATGAGCTTCTTATGTTGCGGGCCGTGCTCCGCCGTCCACGCAATCGTGAGCCCTCCGAAGAGTGCCGGCGCCACATTGTCGGGGTGCCCTTCGAGCTCGGAGGCGAGCGACAGCAGCGCATTCGAATCGAGGTCGACGATGCCGTCGAGAAGACCCTTCGCCGCCATGATGCCGGCCACAATCGCCGCGCCAGACGAACCGAGACCGCGACCGTGAGGAATGTGGTTGTCGGCGACAAGGTCGAGCCCCGGCATCGCAACGCCGTAGCGATCGAACGTGAACCGGATGGAGCGCACCACGAGGTTGGACTCGTCTGTTGGCACCTCTCCCTCGCCGACGCCCCGCACGACGACCGTCGCGCCGGGCTCTGAGCGGACCGTCACCTCGAGGTCGTCATACAGCGAAAGCGCAAGACCAAGCGTGTCGAATCCCGGTCCGAGGTTCGCCGAGGTGGCGGGAACCTTGACCGTCACCGATCTGCCGATCGGCGGAACGGGCATGGCGATCATGCCGTCGCTTTCTCCAAACCGAGGACGCTCGCGACCTCGGCCGTATCGACGGGCACAATGGTGGGCTGCACATCGGCGCCATCGGCACCGCGAAGCGCCCACTGGGGATCTTTGAGGCCATGACCAGTGACGGTGAGCACGACGGTAGCGCCAGCCGGCACCACCCCTGCAGCCGAACGCTCAAGGAGACCCGCGACGCTGATGGCCGACGCAGGCTCGACAAAAATGCCGACCTCGGCCGAGAGGATGCGGTGAGCTTCGAGGATCTTCTCGTCGCTGATCGCACCGAAGTAGCCATCGCTCGTCTCGCGTGCACCGATGGCGAGCTCCCACGAGGCCGGGTTGCCGATGCGAATAGCGCTCGCGATCGTGTCGGGGTTTTTCACGATGTGACCCTCGACGATCGGGGCACTGCCGGCCGCCTGGAAGCCGAACATCCGCGGCAGCCTGGTGGTGATGCCGCGCTCAAGCTCTTCGCTGTAGCCACGGAAGTACGCCGTGTAGTTGCCAGCGTTGCCGACGGGGATGAAGTGAAAGTCCGGGGCATCCTCAAGCACCTCGACGACCTCGAAGGCGGCCGTCTTCTGCCCCTCGATGCGGTCGTTGTTGACCGAGTTCACGAGGTGCACTGGGTAGTTCGCGGCGAGGTCACGGGCAATGTCGAGGCAGTCATCGAAGTTGCCCTGCACCTGGAGCAGCTGCGCATTGTGGGCGATCGCCTGCGCGAGCTTGCCCATCGCGATCTTGCCCTCAGGCACGAGCACGGCGGCCGTGATGCCCGCGTGGGTGGCATACGCCGCCGCAGACGCGGAGGTGTTGCCCGTGGAGGCACAGATGACAGCCTTCGCCCCGTGCTCGACCGCCTTCGAGACGGCCATCGTCATGCCGCGATCTTTGAACGATCCGGTCGGGTTCATGCCCTCGAACTTCACCCACACGTTCGCGCCGGTCCTGGCGGAGAGGGCGGGGGCGGGGATGAGCGGGGTGCCACCCTCGCCGAGCGTGACGACGGGGGTCGCATCCGAAACGTCGAGGCGGTCTGCGTATTCGCGGATGACTCCGCGCCATTGGTGATGGGCCATGATGAACCTTCTACTCTGAGCCCTCTACTCGCAGGACTGACGTGACGGACCGCACGGTGTCGTTGGCCGCGAGGGCCTCGACCGTATCGGCAAGGGATGCTTCGGATGCCTCGTGCGTGCCAATGACAAGGGTAGCGGTGGCGGCGGTGCCGTCAGCGCCGGGCGAGCTCACCGACTGGTGCACCGTCTCGACAGAGACGCCGTGCTCGTTGAATACGGCGGCGACCGCCGCGAGCACACCAGGACGGTCGTTGACGAGCAGGCTGATCTGGTAGCGCGTCGTGACGCTCTCGATTGGCAGAAGCGGCAGGTCGGCGTGAGTCGACTCGGCGAGACCTGGGCCGCCAATGACATGGCGTCGCGCGGCAGAGACAAGGTCGCCGAGCACCGCCGAAGCGGTTTCACGACCGCCAGCACCGGCACCGTAGAACATCAGATCACCCGCCGCCTCGGCCTCAACGAAGACGGCGTTCTTGGCGCCGTGCACCGCGGCAAGGGGGTGCGTTCTTGGCACGAGTGCCGGGTAGACCCTGGCGCTGACGCCCTCGTCGCCATCGACATCGACGAGTCGTTCGCAGATCGCGAGCAGCTTGATGACATAGCCAGCGCGGCGTGCCGCGTCGACCTGCTCCGCGGTGATCGCCGTGATGCCTTCGCGGTAGACGGCCTCGATGGGCACCGAGGTGTGGAACGCGAGGCTCGCGAGAATCGCCGCCTTCTGCGCGGCGTCGTAACCCTCAATGTCGGCCGTGGGGTCGGCCTCTGCATAGCCGAGCTCCGTGGCATCCGCCAACGCATCTTCGAGACTCTGGCCATCGACGTCCATGCGGTCGAGGATGTAGTTGGTCGTGCCGTTGACGATGCCGAGGATGCGGTGAACCTGGTCGCCAGCAAGGCTGTCGCGCAGCGGTCGGATGATGGGGATCGCCCCAGCGACGGCCGCCTCATAGTAGAGCTGCGCACCGACCTGCTCGGCGGCGGCGAAGAGTTCTGGGCCGTGGGTTGCGATGAGCGCCTTGTTGGCGGTCACAACATCCGAACCCGAGTTGAGCGCCTGAAGAATATAGGTGCGCGCCGGCTCGATGCCGCCGATGAGCTCAACAACAATGTCGGCCCCGACAATGAGCGACTCGGCATCGGTCGTGAGGAGCTCCCGAGGCACCTCGGCGGTGCGCGGCGCATCGAGATCCCGCACCGCAATACCGACGAGCTCGATGCCGGCGCCGGCACGGTTCGCGAGCTCGTCGCCGTGCTGCTGCAGCTGCGCCACCACCTGGGCGCCGACAGAGCCGGCGCCCAGGAGGGCGACGCGGAGGTTGCGGTAGTCGATCATCAGGTTCCGTTCTTCGCTGGTGTCTGTGCGAGCCCTGCGTCTCGCGACAGGAGGTCGTCTTCGGTCTCGCCGCGCACAATGATGCGCGACTGTCCGTCGCGCACTGCGACGACTGCCGGGCGGGCGAGATAGTTGTAGTTGCTCGAGAGCGACCAGCAGTAGGCGCCGGTCGCCGGCACCGCCACGAGGTCGCCAGGCTCCACGTCGCCGGGGAGGTAATCGGAGCGCACAACGATGTCACCACTCTCGCAGTGCTTGCCTGCGACCCGCACGAGGGCTGGGTCAGCGGCAGAGGTGCGCGCGGCGAGCCGCACGGCATAATCGGCGCCATAGAGGGCTGGGCGAGCGTTGTCGCTCATGCCGCCATCGACGCTCACGTACTTGCGCACAGCGGTTGATGCCGCAGCGCTTGAGTCGGTGTGCGCTTCGTCGGGCGCCTCGACCGCAACGAGCACGTCTTTGACCGTGCCGACCTCGTAGAGCGTGAAGGTCGAAGGGCCGACAATCGCCCGGCCTGGCTCCACCGCGACGAGCGGAACCGGGATGCCGAGCCTCGACGCCTCGGCCGCAACGATGGTGGCGAGCGACGAGGCGATCTCTGCGACGGGCATTGCCCGATCGGCGCTCGTGTAGGCGATGCCGAACCCGCCGCCGAGGTTGAGCTCAGGCACCGGCCCGCCCACGAGGAGCTGCGCCTGCAGCGTCATGAGCCGCCGTGCAGACTCGCCGAAGCCGTCGGCTTCAAAAATCTGCGAGCCAATGTGGGCGTGCAAGCCGAGGAACTCGAGCGAGGCGTGCGCACGGATCTCGGCGACAAACGCGGGAGCATCCGCAAGCGTGATGCCGAACTTCTGATCCTCCCGGGCCGTCGCGAGGTATTCGTGCGTGCTCGCGTGCACACCGCTATTGACTCGGAGCCGCACCTTCTGGCGCACACCGTGCTTCGCGGCGATCTCTGCGATCCGCCCGATCTCGACGAGGCTGTCGATCACGATGACCCCGATGCCGGATGCGACGGCCCGCTCGATCTCGCGAAGTGACTTGTTGTTGCCGTGCAGCCCCAAGCGTGCGGGGTCGATGCCGGCGGCAAGCGCGACCGCGAGCTCTCCCCCGCTGGCGACGTCGATGTAGAGGCCCTCTTCGGTGACCCAGCGGGCGATCTCGCTCGAGAGGAACGCTTTGCCCGCGTAATACACTTTTGCCGCACTGCCGATCGCCCCGAACTCACGGTCGAACGACGCTCGCGCGTCGCGAGCACGAGCCCTGACATCCGCCTCGTCCATGACATAAAGGGGGGTGCCGTACTCAGCGGCGAGGGTTGTGACGGGCACGCCGGCGACCTCGATCACACCGTCTGCGCGGCGCCGTGTGCTGTGCGACCAGACCGCGGCATCCAGTGCATTGGCGTCGCCGGGGAGGGCGAGCCAGCCTGGGGCGAGCGGATTGACAGTCACAGAAACCTCACGACGACGGCGGGCATGGCACCGCACGGGGCGCGCCGGGCCTCAAGAAGTCTACCGGCACCGCGCAGCGGTCACCCCTCGGCCGGTGCGGGCTCGACCGCTTCGTCGTCGGCGACCGCGTCTGGGTCGACACATTCGCCGCGGGCGGACAGGGCATCGAAGTTCGTCGGCACTGCGCTGCCGTGGGCAGTGAAGGTGAGGTGGTCGTCGTCGATCTCGACACTCGTGAGCTCGATGGATTCGGGGAGCAGCGACGCCGAGCAGACGCGGATACCGAGCGTCGCGAGGTCGACGAACGGCGTGAGATCGATTGTGACCCCTTCGCCGGCCTGGAACGCTGTCGCGGTGAGGATGAGGTAGCCAGCATCGTCGAGACTCGGCTCGAGGGCGACCGAGAACGGCACGACGACGCCGAGCGCATCGACCTCCGTGGCGAGCTCGATCGCACCGCCGACGACATCCACCGAACCCGTATACCCGGCGTTGTCTGCGAGCCGGTCAAGGCCCTCGCCCCCGAGCGTGAATGTCGCATCGACATCAACGAGTTCACCCTGCACCACCTGCTGCAGCATCGAGAACCCGCCGATATCGACCTGCGCCGACACTGAGGAGCCGGGCACCCTGCTCTTGATCTCGCTCTCAGCACGCGACTCGGCGAAATCCCGCAAGCCCATGTCGACAAGCACGAGCGCACCACCGAGCATCAGCGCAGTGATGACAAGACCGATCACGATCTTCGCGACCCGCCGCCCGACACTCGGCTTCGAACCTGGATAGACGGGCGTGCGAGCCATGGCTACATCCTCTCGGGGGCGGTCACGCCGAGCAGGCCGAGCGCATTGCGCAACACCTGCCCGGTCGCGTCATTGAGCCACAGTCGCGACGAGTGTACGGCGGTGACCGGGTCATCGCCGAGCGGCGTCACGCGGCAATTGTCGTACCAGCGGTGGTAGGCGCCGGCAAGCTGTTCCGCATAGCGGGCGACACGGTGCGGTTCGCGCAACTCGGCCGACTGCTGCACGATGCGCGGAAACTCCGCGAGCACACCGAGCAACACGCTCTCGGTCTCGTGCGCGAGCGTCGACGCGTCGAATCCGTCGTGACCGATGCCAGCGGCATCTGCGTTCCTCGCCACCTGATTGGTGCGGGCGTGCGCGTACTGCACGTAGAAAACGGGATTGTCGTTGGTGCGCCGCTGCAGCACCTCGGGGTCGAGGGTGAGGGGCGAATCGGCCGGGTACCGTGCGAGCGAGTAGCGGAGGGCATCCGTGCCGAGCCAGGCCTGCAGGTCGTTGAGCTCGATGATGTTGCCTGCCCGCTTCGAAAGCTTGGCGCCGTTGATCGAGACGAGCTGGCCGATGAGCACCTCAACATCGCGCGCGGGGTCGTCACCGGATGCCCCGGCGATCGCCTTGATGCGGTGCACATAGCCGTGGTGGTCGGCGCCGAGGAGATAAATCTTGTGACCGAAGCCGCGGTCGGTCTTGGAGAGGTAGTAGGCGGCGTCGGCGGCGAAGTAGGTGTACACGCCATTGCCGCGCTTGATGACCCGGTCTTTATCGTCGCCGAAGTCGGTGGTTCGCACCCAGATCGCATCGTCTTCGTCGTAGACGTGACCCTGCGCCCGAAGCCGGTCAACGGCCGAGTCGATCGCGCTCGGCACACCCGCGTGCAGCTGACGCTCCGAGAACCACACGTCGAAGTGCACATTGAAGCGTTCAAGCGACTCGCGAAGCTCGGTGAGCTGCAGCTCGTAGCCGGTCTCGCGCGCGACCGCGAGCGCCTCGTCTGCCGGCAACTCAAGCAGTCCAGGCTCCCGCTGCAGCACCGCCTGTGCGAGATCGCTCACGTACTGGCCCGGATAGCCGTTCTCGGGGGTCGGCTCACCCTTTGCGGCGGCGAGCACGCTCGCGCCGAAGTTGTCCATCTGGTTGCCCGCGTCGTTGATATAGAACTCGTTCGCGACCGTCGCCCCCGCCGCGCGGAGCACACGGCCGAGCGCATCGCCGAGCGCCGCCCAGCGGGTGTGCCCGATGTGCAGCGGACCGGTCGGGTTCGCCGAGACGAACTCCAGGTTGATGTTCTGGCCGGCGAGGCTGTCGCTGTGGCCGTAGCGATCCCCCTGCTCCACGATCGACTTGGCGAGCGCACCGGCCGCCGCCGCGTCGAGCGTGACATTGATAAAACCCGGGCCGGCGATGTCGACGGATGCCACACCCTCAACCTTGGCGAGCGCCGCCGCCAACTCGGCGGCAACCTCACGGGGGCTCACGCCGAGCGGCTTCGCCAGCTTCATTGCGACACTCGATGCCCAGTCGCCGTGGTCGCGATTCTTGGGCCGGTCGAGGCGGACATCGTCGATCGTGACCGGGACGGTTGCCCCGCGAGCCGCGACGGTGGCGTTGACGATGTCGAGCAGAGCGGCGGAGAGTTCGGCGGGGGTCACAATTCGAATTCTATCGGGTGAGGCATCCTGAGCCCGGGCGGGCGAGCCTGCATGATGGGAACGTGAGCCTCAACGAACTGCACCCCGTGTTTCCCCGCCGCACCCCGAGCATCCGCCGCCTCGGCGTCGTCGCGCTCGCCGTCGCGGCCGCCCTCACCTTCGCTGGATGCGCGAGCGAAGACCCCCAGCCCTCCCCCGGCGCCTCCGACGGGTCGGAGCGGCCGAGCAGCGCGAGCCCCTCCCCGAGTGCGGAACCAGATGCGACGCCCACGGCAGAAGCACCCGAAGAGGCGACACCGATCGGCGTGACCTGTGAGCAGCTCCTCACCGCCGACGATATCTACGCCTACAACCCAAATCTCGCCCTCGTCGCGGGCACGGCGCACGGCACTGCCGGCAACCGAGCGGTCGCCGCCGAAGGCATCGCGTGCCACTACCAAAACCTCACGAGTGGCGAAACGATCATCGTGTCGGCCGCCAACCCCGGCCCCACCATGCTCGCCCAGGTGCGCTCGGAGCTCAGCGGCAGCGCGACCTCCGCCGACGGTCTCGGCGGCGAAGGCTGGTTTGGTGAAGGCACCGCGACCGTCATCGCGGGCGAGTACCTCGTGACCGCGGCATCCGACTTCTTCACAGCCGCCGCCGACGCACAACAGCTCACGACGACGGCGCTCTCGAGACTGCCGTAGCGCACACACGCCTGCACGAAGGCCGTGCGGCAGGCTGCTAACCTTAGATCCGCGCTCCGGGCCTCCACGCCCGGAGCGTTCCGCCCTCGTAGCTCAGGGGATAGAGCGCCGGTTTCCGGTACCGAAGGTCGGGGGTTCGAATCCCTCCGAGGGCACCGATTGCGACATGAGGCAGGCCATCTGCCGGTCATTCAGGGCGCAGACTGCCGCCGCACAATCTCGGTGATCCAGATGGGGGCGAATGGCGACGTGCATCCCGGTGGGGTCGGATAGTCCTTCAGCACCTCGAGTCGCTCGCCGATGTCGAGCGCACGGGCGCGGAACCCCTCGTGGTGGATGCCGATCGCGGCGAGGCAGTCGTTCATGGCCCACTGCAGGCGAGCCGGTGCCGACTTCATTGCTGCCTCGATGAGGTCGAGCAGCCCGGGCAGGTCGAGCCCCGCTGGTGCCGTGTTGACGCGGTCGCTCGTGAGCGCCCATCCGGCACTCGCCACGACGGGATCGGCATCATCGAACCACAGCACGCGAAGCTGCTCCACATGCGGGTTCGTCTTCACGATGTAGTTGACGAGCCAGTCGTGCACCTTTGGCACCCGCGCCTCGCGGAGCATCACATCAAGCTCCGAGGCGCTGTACTCCTTGGGGCGGCAGATGAGCAGGGCGACAAGCCTGGCGGCCGTGTTGCCCGTCTTCCAGAGTTCGCCGGCGAGTTCGTGCTGCGTTTTGAGCCGCTTGGCTACCGCCCGCAATTTGGTGAGATTGACCGCATGGTCGTCGCCGTGGCGTTCATTCACCGCCAAAATCCTGGGGTCCTCAAGCGCCTTGAGCTCCGCAAGGACCCCACTCACCGAATCCTCCGCCGCTCTCTGCGTCACCATTTCTCTCCTTCACTTTGTGCTACGGCTGCAGGATGAGCTTGCCAGTCGTGCCGCGGCTCTCGAGCGCCGCGTGGGCGTCAGCCGCATCCTCGAGCGCGAAACGGCCGCCAATGCGCACCGAAAGCGAACCGTCGTCGAGCGCGGCGAACAGCTCGCTCCAGCGCCAGTGGCGCTCCTCCTCGTCGCGCAGGTAGTGCCACAGGCTGGGGCGGATGACCGACAGTGAACCGCCCGAATTGAGCCGTTGCAGATCGAACGGAGGCACCTGCCCGCTCGATCCTCCGAAGAGGGCGAGCGTGCCTCGCATGCGAAGCGACGCAAGCGAATCGTCGAAGGTCGTGCGGCCAACACCGTCGTACACCACCGCGACGCCCTCACCGCCCGTCGCCGCCACGGCGCGGTCTCTAAAGTCGTCATAGCCGAAGACTTCGGACGCCCCGGCCGCGCGACTCAGCTCCGCCTTCTCCGGCGTCGACACCGTCGTGAAGACCCGCACTCCGCGAGCGACAAGCAGCTGCGTCAGCAACAGGCCAACACCGCCGGCCCCAGCGTGCACGATCGCGGTCTCGCCTGCCGAAGGCGGTGCCACCGATGTCGCGAGGTAGTGCGCCGTGAGCCCCTGGAGCGGCAGGGCTGCCGCGACATCCAGATCGACCGACGGCGGCACCGCCGTGACGGCAGATGCCTTCACGGCAAAAAACTCCGCGTAGGCCCCGGGAGCCTCCGCCGACGCGACGCGATCACCGGGCTCGAAACCGGCCACACCCTCCCCCACCCGCTCGACAACGCCCGAAGCCTCACGGCCGGGCACGAACGGCAGCTCCACCGAATAGACGCCGGAGCGCTGATAGATGTCGAAAAAGTTCACGCCCGCCGCATGCGTGCGCACCAGGAGTTCCCCGGCGGCCGGTTCGGGCACGGGCCGCTCCCGCAGCTCAAGACGCTCTGGGCCGCCCTGTTCGGTGACAACAATGCAGCGCATCCATTCACTCCTTCGACTCGAACCCAGCAATCCCAGCGTAGGCCTCCATGCGCCGGCGAATCGGGACTACCGTGTCGAATCATGTCCCCTTCATCGAACGCACGGTCGCTCGCTTCGTCGGTGCAGAACAACACCGCCTTCCGCGTCGCCGCCCGCAGCGGCTACGTCGTCAACGGCCTGCTCCACATGCTGATTGGGGCGATCGCGGTGACGATCGCGTTCGGGGGCAGCGGCAGCGCCGACGCGGGAGGGGCACTGGAACAGGTGGCCTCGGCCCCAGCGGGCGAAGCCATCCTCTGGTTCATCGCTGCTGGGCTCTGGGCTCTTGCCCTCTTCCAGCTTCTCGAGGCCGCCCTTGTGCGCGGCTCCGACCGTGATGCGTGGATGCAGCGCCTGAAAGAACTCGGCAAGGCCATCGCCTACGCTGCCGTCGGCTTCACGGCCTTCGGCGCCGCGACAAGGTCATCGTCCGGGTCGGGAGACGGCGACGCCAAGGCGCTCAGCGCGACCCTCCTCGGCTCCCCCTTCGGCATCGCTTTGCTGCTCGTCGTCGCGAGCGGCGTCATTGCGATCGGCGCCTACTTCGCGGTAAAGGGCGCGCGCCAGAAGTTCGTTGAAGATCTTCGGGTGCCAGCAGGCATGCTCGGGCGTGCCACCGTCGCGAGCGGCACCATCGGGTACATCGCCAAGGGTGTCGCGATCGCCGTTGTCGGCGTGCTCTTCGCGGTCGCCGCGCTGACCGTCGATGCCGAAGCATCCGCCGGTCTCGATGGTGCGCTCAAGTCGCTCGTCGAGCTGCCCTTCGGCCCTCTCGTGCTCGGGGCCGTCGCCCTCGGCCTCATTCTCTATGGTGCCTACTGCTTCGTGCGGGCGCGCTACGCGCGACTCTGACACCCGGAGCGCAGACCCACGGAGCGCGCCGACTCAGTCGGTGTCGCCAGAGTGCGCCTCGAGGAAGTCATAGAGTTCGCTGTCGTCAACCCCAGGGAACGTGCCAGACGGCAACGGCGACAGGATGTGGGCGTGCAGTTTGGCACTCGCCCAGGCCCGCCCCGACCACCGCTGTGCCTTGTCGCCCGACGGCCGGCGGCAGCAGTTCACGTCGGGGCACCGCGACGCCTCCCGGTTGCGGGTATCGCGACCGCGGAACCACTTCGCGTCGTTGAACGGCACCCCGAACGTGATGGAAAACTCCTCCTGCGTGCCGGTGCCGGTCTGCGTCGAGTTCCAAAACGTTCCGCTCGGGGTGTCGATGTATTGGTAGAACTCGGTCGTGCGATTCGTGCGGGTAAACGCGACGCGCGCGCTCCAGTGGCGACACACGAGCTGCCCCTCAGTCGAACCCGTGACATCCGTCGGCAGCAGCAATCCGTCGTTTTCGTAGCCCTTGTACAGCGCGCCGTCGTCGCCCACGCGAAGAAAGTGCACGGTCATGTCGAGGTGCGACGTTGCAAGGTTCGTGAAGCGCAGAGCCGCGGCCTCATGCGTCACGCCGAACGCGTCGCGGAAGTCCTCGATCGCAAGGTTTCGCTCGTCTTTCGCGGCACTGAGAAAGTCGACCGAGGGCTTCAACGGCATAAGGCAGGCGGCCGCGAAGTAGTTGATCTCGAGCCGCTGACGCAAAAACTCGACATAGCTATCAGGCTCGTGGTGGTCAAGCAGGCGGTGCGCCATTGCCTGCAAAGCCATCGACCGAAGGCCGTGGCCACCAGGGATTGACGCCGGCGGAAGGTAAATTCGCCCGTTCTCAAGATCAGTGACAGAGCGCGTCGAGTGGGGCAGATCATCCACGTGAATGAGGTCGAACCCGAGCTTCTTTGCCATGAGGGCCACCGAGCGGTGCGTGAGCGCGCCGGAGGTGTGCCCGACGCTGCGAAGCGTCTCTTCGGCAAGGGTCTCGAGCTCGGGCAAATAGTTGTTCTTTCGCCGCATCTGATGCCGCAGCTCAGTATTGCCTCGACGCGCCTCTTCGGGCGTCGCAATCGCCTCGCGAGCCCGCCTCGCGAGTTCGCGGTGCAACCCAACGAGCGCTTCCAGCGTCTCATCGGACATCGAGCGCGACGCACGGATAGGCGGAAGGCCGAGCCCTGCATACAGCGCGCCCTGTTGCATCCGTTCGAGGTCGATTTCGAGGGCCGCCCGATGCGTCGGCGGCTCAGCGCTGAGCAGCTCTGCGACCTGGATGCCGAGCGCTTCGGCGATCGACTGAAGGAGAGAGAGCCGTGGCTCGCGACGGCCGTTCTCCATGAGGGAGAGCTGACTGCCGGCGATGCCGACGGCGATGCCGAGTTGGTCGAGCGTGAGTCCTGCCCCGTTGCGGAAGTGGCGGATGCGCTGTCCCAGCGTCGCAAGATCGGTCACGTCTTGAGCATATCGAAAGATCGGCCCTTCTTGCACCAAAAATCTGACACGAGTCCCAGAAACGTAGCGTCACAATGGAATCACTTGAGATTTTTGCACGCAGCGCGTGCCGAGCGGACGGATACCCCATGACCCTGACGACACAGAGCATCACCGCCCCGGCATCGTCGAGCCCGACGGGAGCGCCGTCTGGCGCCAACGCCAAGGTCATCGAATGGGTTGAATCCATCGCCGAGCTGACGAAGCCCGAGAACATCGTGTGGTGCGACGGCTCTCCCCAGGAATGGGATCGCCTGACGCGGGCGATGGTGGCCGCGGGCACCCTCACCAAGCTCAACCCTGAGCACCGCCCCTACAGCTTTCTCGCGCGGAGCAACCCGTCCGACGTCGCTCGCGTCGAATCGCGCACCTACATCTGCTCAGAGCGCGAAGAGGATGCAGGCCCCACCAACAACTGGATCGCGCCCGACGCTATGCGCGCCACGTTCGCCGAACTCTTCGACGGCGCGATGCGCGGCCGCACGATGTACGTCATGCCGTTCTCGATGGGCCCCATCGGCAGCCCCCTCGCCAAGCTCGGCGTGCAGGTGACCGACTCCCCATACGTCGTCGCGAGCATGGCGGTCATGACTCGCATGGGTACGGCGGCACTGAACCTCATCGACGATGACACCGAGTGGGTTCCAGCGGTGCACAGCGTCGGCGCGCCCCTCGCCCCAGGTGAGGCGGATGTTGCCTGGCCGTGCAACGAGACCAAATACATCAGCCACTTTCCCGAGACCCGCGAAATCTGGTCGTTCGGCTCCGCCTACGGCGGCAATGCGATCCTGGCGAAGAAGTCGTTCGCGCTCCGCATCGCCTCCGTGCTCGCCCGCGATGAGGGATGGCTTGCCGAGCACATGCTCCTGCTCAAGGTGACGAACCCGAGGGGCCGCGTGTTCCACGTCGCCGCCGCGTTCCCGTCCGCGTGTGGCAAGACCAACCTCGCGATGCTCAAGCCGAGCATCCCTGGATGGAAGGTCGAGACCATCGGCGATGACATCGCCTGGCTGCGCCCTGGCCCCGACGGGCGCCTGCGCGCCATCAATCCAGAGGCCGGCTTCTTCGGGGTTGCCCCCGGCACAAGCCGCAAGACCAATGCCACCGCAATCGACACGCTGTGGGGCAACACGATCTTCACCAACGTTGCGCTCCGCGAAGACGGTGACGTGTGGTGGGAAGGTCTCACCGACAAGGCACCCGCGAATCTCACCGACTGGCAGGGCAAGCCGTGGACTCCGGATTCTCCGACCCCGGCCGCCCACCCGAACTCGCGTTTCACGGTCGCAGCTCACCAGGCGCCTTCGATCGCTGAGTCGTGGGATGACCCGCAGGGCGTTGTGATCGACGCGATCATCTTTGGTGGCCGCCGCGCGACCAATGTGCCACTCGTCGTTGAGGCACGCGACTGGGAGCACGGCGTGTACATCGGTGCCACCATCTCCTCCGAGCGCACCGCTGCAGCCGAGGGCACTGTTGGCGAGCTCCGTCGTGACCCGTTCGCGATGATGCCGTTCTGTGGCTACAACATGGCCGACCACTGGTCGCACTGGCTCAAGGTGGGCAACAGTCTCCGTGCCGCGGGCAACATGCCGCGAATCTTCCAGGTCAACTGGTTCCGCAAAGACGACGAGGGCAACTTCATCTGGCCCGGGTTCGCCGAAAACTCGCGCGTGCTTGAGTGGATCCTCGACCGTGTTGACGGGCAGGCGACGGCGAGCGACACTCCGCTCGGCTACACGCCGTCGCCCGGCGCGCTCAACGTCGATGGGCTCGAGCTCAGCGACGCGCAGCTCGAACAGCTGTTTGCTGCCGACCCGGCATCGTGGCTCGCCGAACTCGACGACACCGAGCAGTTCTTCTCGCAGTTCGGCGAAAAGCTCCCAGCGGCGCTCACGGCACAACTCACCGAGCTCCGCGAGCGCTTCTCGGCCAGTTAGGCACGCTCCCCAACGTTTTCGCTCCCCCGCGCGTCTCATAATGTGAAGGCGTGCACGCCGTGCACCGGGGAGGGACAACGTGGCGACCGCAGCCTGGGAGGGCGTAATCAGCGACCTCGTCGCTGAGCGCGGTGACGCCCTCCTTCGCTATGCGACCCTCATTTCGGGCCGACCGGATGACGCGGCCGACCTTGTGCAGGATGCGCTCGTCAAGACGTTCGGCCGGCTGAAGAACGGGCTGAGCCTGCAGAGCGCCGAAGCCTACGTGCGCCGCGCCATCCTCAACGCGCACCTCGACGGTGGCCGGCGCGTGACCCGTTGGCGACGCATCTCCCACCTCGCGGCAGTGCCGGAGGCGCAAGAGTCGCCGACGCCGGCGAGCGATGAACGCCTCGATGTGTTTGGCGAGCTTCGCAAGCTTGCGCCGCGCGAACGCGCCTGCATTGTGCTGCGGTTTTATGACGATCTCAAGGTCGACGACATCGCCTCCGCCCTCGGCATCAGTTCCGGCGCCGTCAAGCGATACCTCAGCGACGGTCTCGGGCGCATGTCCGTCGCGCTGCGGAGCGATGCTCGCGACGAAGAAGCGCTCACCACACCCTCACGCACTGCAGGAGGACCCAATGTCCGCTGACTCTCGCCCCAGGGCATCCGAAGACGAACTCCGCCGTGCCATTGCCGAGGCCCCCGTCTCGGGCGCGCTTGACACCGGGGCGGTGATTCGTCGCAGTCGGCGGCGACGGCGAATTTCCGCGGTGGCAACGACCGGCGTTGCCACCCTCGCAGTGTTCGTTGTCGTCGGGATCGGCGCGACCGCGAGCACCATGCTGCTGCCGGTCAGCACTTCGACAAGTGAGCGATCCGACCCAGCCAGTGGCGGAGTCGACCAGTTCAGCACCGAATCGGATGACAGCGCGGCAGACAGCAGCGCGCCCGTCGACTCCGGAACCCTCGACCAGTGCGGGCAGGCACCCGTCGAGGTCGGGACAACAGCGAGCGGTCTTGCGGTGACCTCGCGATTCGCCGAGAGCGCTGCCGCGGACGGCGACGAGTACAGGGGCATCATCACCGTGACCAACACGAGCGCCGCTGCGCTCAGCGTGACCCTTTCGGCGCCCACGATCACGCTCTCGCGCGATGGGGTCGCTGTTGCGCTCAGCGCCGAGGCGTCGACCGCCGAGACGATCGACGTCGTGCTGTTGCCGGGCGAATCGGTCGAGCTCGACGCCGCTGTCGCGCTTGTCAGCTGCGAGACGGGTGCAGCGCTCTCCCCCGGCACGTATGACCTCAGCGCGGTCGTTCAGGTGCGCACCCAGGGCAGTGCTGTGGCTCACGCCGTCGGTGCGGCTGGGTCGTCGGTCACGCTGGAGTAGTTCCACGCCACCCGGCGAGCCGCGCTCTCTGTCTCCTCTGAGATGGTTCCGATACAGTCGCTCCTGAGGGCGCAGGTGCCCGTGACGAAAGGACGCCGCATGGCCAAGCAATCGATCTTCGGACGCATCGCGCAACTGGCAAAAGCCAACATCAATGCGCTGCTCGACGCCGCAGAAGACCCCGCGAAAATGCTCGACCAGATGGTGCGTGACTACTCCAACAGCATCGCCGAGGCCGAAGCCGCCATCGCTGAGACGATCGGCAATCTTCGGATGCTTGAGCAAGATCATGCAGAGGATGTCGCGAACGCCGAAGACTGGGGCCGCAAGGCGATTGCGGCGAGCCGCAAGGCCGATGAGCTCCGCGCCGGCGGCAACGGCGTCGATGCAGACAAGTTCGACAACCTCGCCAAGGTCGCCCTCGGACGCCAGATGGCCGCGGAGAAGGAGGCTCGCGACGCCGAGCCGATCATCGCAAACCAGACGTCGGTCGTCGACCAGCTCAAGCGCGGACTCGACGCCATGCGCGGCAAGCTTGGCGAACTCTCGTCGAAGCGTGACCAGCTCATTGCCCGCGCGAAGACCGCGCAGGCGCAGACGCAGGTCATGGATGCCATGAAGAGCATCGACCTTCTCGACCCCACGAGCGAGATCAGCCGCTTCGAAGAGAAGGTGCGCCGCGAAGAATCCCGCGTGCTCGGCTCTCAGGAGCTCGCCGCGTCGAGCCTCGATGCCCAGTTCGAACAGCTTGAGACTTCGGACCAGGCGATCGAACTTGATGCACGGCTGGCCGCGCTCAAAGCCGGCAGCAGCCCTAAGGCCGTCACCTCCGGCGAGTGACAGTGTCGGCAGGCGGCTACGGCGTGGCAGACTGACGCCGTGGCCGCCTCCTTCTTCGTCGTTCCCCAGTGGCAGGGTTCCGCGTCGTCACGTGCGCTGCGGCTCGCCGACGGTGCGCTCGCGCTGAGCCGTGACCTGCCGTCGTCATCGACGACGGTGATCGACATCCCGGCCGAGGCTGGCGATGATCAGGGCTGCGGGGTGGCACGTTGCACCTCGGTCGCGACCGTCCGCGACCGACTCGCAGACGCCCTCACGACACGGCCGGCTCCAGCGATCACGATCGGCGGAGACTGCGGCGTCGAGCTCGCCGCAGTGGGCCACGTGCTCGACGATGACATCGCCCTCGTCTGGTTCGACGCGCATCCCGACCTCAATACTCCGGAGTCGTCGCCATCGGGAGCCTTCACCGGCATGGTGCTGCGCACGCTGCTCGGCGACGGTGCCGAGGTGCTCGTGCCGCAGCATCCGCTCGACCCCGCCCGCGTGGTCATCGTGGGGGCTCGCGACATCGATCCGGGCGAGAGCGACTACGTGCGTGAGTCCGGCATCCGGATGCTCGGGGCTGAAGCAACCGCACAGGCGGTGGTCGACGCGGTCACCGCGACGGGCGCAAGCTCGGTCTACGTGCATGTGGATCTTGACGTGCTCGACCCCGGCGAGATCACGGGTCTCAGCAATCCGGTGCCCTTCGGCTTTGGCGCTGCGACGCTGGTCTCGATCATCCGTGCACTCGTCACGGCCGTGCCGCTCGCGGGTGCCGGCATCACCGCGTTCGCTCCCGCGTCGCTCGCAGACGCCGACGACGACCTGCCGACCGTGCTTCGCATCATCGCGGCCCTAACCGCGCGGCCCTAACCTCGCGGCCCTAACCTCGCGGCCCTAACCTCGCGGCCCTGACACCGCAACCCTGGCGTCGCCGACCGTAGCGTCGGCCTAGCGTCGCGCCTCGACGAGGCTCGCATAGAGGCCGAGGAGCGCGGCACCGGTCGAGCCCCAGGTGTAGCCGAGCGCGTGCTCCCTGGCGCTCTGTGAGAGCCGCTCGCGCTCGATCGGGTCGTCGAGCATGCGGTTGATGGTCGCGGCCCAGGCGCGCGGGTCTCGCGTTTCGAGCAGCACGCCCGAGGCGCCGTCGACGACAGACTCGGTGAGCCCTGTGCTGCGATAGCCGACGACCGGGGTGCCGCTCGCGGCCGACTCGAGGGCGACGAGCCCGAACGTTTCAGAGTGCGAGGGCACGAGCGTGATCGTTGCCACCGTGAGCAGATCGGCGAGCGCGTCGCGATCGAGCGCCCCGACGAAGCGGATGTCCTCACCAACACCAAGCCGTTCGGCCAGCATGTGCAGCGAGATGAGGTAGCGCTCATCACCGGGTGTCGGTTCGCCGGCGACGACGAGCACGGGGGTCCATCCGCGAAGCCCCTGGAGTGCGGCGAGCGTGCGCACGGCGAGTTCCTGGTCTTTCAGTGGTTGCACGCGACCGACAACCGCGAGCACGGGGCGGCCTTCCTCAATCTCGTACGCTTCGCGCACCCGGGCGGCGGCGCCGGCGCGGTCGGGCCGAAACTGGGTGACGTCGACGCCGGGTGGGATGACCCACAGTCGCTCGGCCGGTGCCTTGAGGTCGTCGATAAGACTCTCGACTTCGGCGGCGGAGCCAGCAACCACCGCATTTGCCTGCGCGGCAAGAAAGCCCTCCGAGCGCACGCGACGCTCCGGCTCAAGCGCATCGCCGTCACCGCGATGCCGATTCTTCATTGCCGCGAGGGTGTGGAAGCTCTGCACGAACGGCACGTGCAGTTCGAGCGCGACTGGAAGCGTCGCGATGCCACTCAACCAGTAGTGGGCATGGATGATGTCGTACCGGGGCTCCATGCGACCGGCAAGCTGCGCGACCGCCTCACCGAATTCATCCGTGAGCTCTGGCAGGCGGGCCTTGTCGACGGGAGCCGCAGGGCCGGCGGGGAGCGTGTGCATGCTGACGCCCGGCTCGACGATGGTGACACTGGGCTGACCTTCGGCTCGGGTGAGCAACTCGACCTCGACGCCGTGCGAGGCCAGCTCGTGCGCGGTCGCGAGCAGCGAGACATTGAGCCCGCCGGCATCGCCCGTGCCGGCCTGCTGCGCTGGCGGCGTGTGCATCGACACGAGTGCGACCCGCTTCACCGTGCCCGTCATCTTCACACTGTATCCCCGACGCACGGTCTCTGAGTGCTGCTACAAAGGGCTCATGTCCCCTCCCGCCCCCCGCACGAGACTTGAGCGCGCGTGCGCACGGATTGTGCGGTTCGGATCGGAGCGAGCGTGGCTGCGGCGCTGTGCCACGAGCCCACTGGTGGCGCGGCCAGGGTATTGGTTCGCCACCGCGGTGGGGCTGCTCTGGGGCGGCGTGCTGAGCCTCGGCCGCCTCCGTCGTCGCGGCGGAGTTATTGTCGCGCGCCGCTGCCCCCGATGGGCGTTCGGTCGGGGCGGCACCACGATCGGGGCCGTCTATCTCACGCACGACAGCGACAGCGCCGACGTCCTTGCACACGAGGCAGTGCACCGCGCGCAGTGGCGCCGCTACGGTCTCGCCTTCATCCCGCTGTACTTCGCCGCCGGCCTCAATGCCGCCGAGAATCGCTTCGAAATCGAGGCCGGTCTTGAGCGGGGCGGGTATCGCTGAGGCGCAGATCGGGCGAGACCATTGATCGGATGTCGGGAGACTGCAGTATTCTCAGCAGTGACCGCGGGATCGCCCGATCGCCGTTTCGAGTGCATCCTGGAGGATCATGAAGCTTCGCGTCGCTCTCGCCAGCGCGGCCATCGCGGCCCTCACCCTTGTCGGCTGCGCCGGCGCCGAAGAGCCGAACGAGCCGACCGCCTCCCCCAGCGCGAGCACCCCGCAGGCCGAACCGAGCGCAACGCCAGAACCTTCCGGCCCGCCGCCGCTGTCGTGCAACACGATCATCACCCAGGAGACAATCGACGGCTTCGACTCCGCCGGCTACGTGCATGAGGTTGACTACGAGTCCGACATCCGCTCCGATGGCAGCGTCCAGGCGCTCTTCTTCGACTACGGGGGGCTCGTCTGCATGTGGTACCTGCCCAACAGCGACGGATGGTTCACGGCCGGCTATTCACCCATCACCGAGGCCGACGCCGTCAATGCGCAGGCGCGCCTCGAAGCCGAAGGCTTCATCCGCACTGAAGAGGGCACCGACGTGACGTACACGATCGACCCGGCCGCCGACCTCCTCGGCCACAACGACACCTATCTCTTCGAGGCCGGCGCTTGGTTCCACTCGAGCGACCCCAACGGCATCGCGGAGATCCGCGCCGTCATCGCCGAACAGGGCTGACGCTCAGCGCTGCGTCACCACTGCACCGCCCTCTGCCACTGCACCGCCACTACCGCTGCACCGCCACTACCAGCACTTCGGGTGTCGGCGCTGCCACTGAATGCGGCGCTCGAGCTGCGCGCCGATTGCGAGCAGGGTCGCCTCTCCACCGGGCCGTCCGATGAGCTGCAGGCCCATTGGCAGGCCGTCGCTCGTTTCGTATACCGGGAGCGTGATGGCTGGCAAGCCGCACACGTTCACGAATGAGGTGAACGGCGTGTACTGCACCTGCTGAGCGAAATTGCGTTCGGCATCCTCGTGGTCATACCAGCCGACCGGCCGCGGGGTCAGGGCGAGCGTCGGCGTTACGACGGCGTCGACGTGCGAGAACTGCCGGATGACGGAGCGCTCGTAGCCCGAAAGCCACGCGAGCGCCTCGGCCAGCTGCCGCGCCCCGAGTGCCCTGCCGCGCTCGACAAGCCAACGGGTGAGGGGTTCGAGGAGGTCGAGCTGTGCGCCCTCCGCGGGGATAGTGGCCGCGCCGGCCTGCCAGATCGTCCTGAAGTGTGTCGCATAGTCGGGCGCCGCCTCGAGCTCAAGCGTCTCGATGCCATGCCCGATCGCGGCAAGGTGCTCGATGCCGGCGTCGAGCCCGGCACGCGCCTCCGGGGCGATCGTGATCTCGTACGCGTCGTCCCACGGGGACGTCGTCATGACAGCGAGCTGGAATCGCCCCTCCCCCCTGACGGCGCTCCCGAGCAGCGCGCCCTCAGCAGATCTTGGTGCCCGCAGCGTGTACGGGAACTCCCCGTCGCCGATCATGGCGTCGAGCAGCATCGCCGCATCGGCGACCGTGCGGGCGATCGGGCCTGCGACGGGCAGTCCTGCGAGCGACGCGACCCCGGATGCCGCTGGCACGAGTCCTCTCGTTGGCTTGAGCCCGACGAGGCCCGTCGCGGCGGCGGGAATCCTGATCGACCCGCCCCCATCCGAGCCGGGCGCGAAGGGGAGCAGCCCTGCGGCGACGGCGACGGCCGCGCCCCCGCTCGACCCGCCGGCGCCGAGGCTCGTGTTCCATGGCGTGCGCGCCGGCGGCGCGACGAGTGATTCGGTGTAGGAGGGCATGCCAAACTCTGGTGTGTTCGTCTTGCCGAGGCTGATGCCGCCGGCGGCATCGAGCACCTGCGGGAGTTCATCGCTCTCATCCGGGATGTGGCCCGCCATGAGGCGCGAGCCGAATCCGGTCGCGACACCGGCGCGTCTGCTGAGGTCTTTGTCGGCGAATGGCAGCCCCCAGAGCGCGCCCGTCGGGGCATCCGTGTCGCCGAGGTGGTCTGCCCGGTGCTGCGCGGCCTCGGCCGTCACGGTGACAAAGGCGCCGAGCTCCCCATCGAGCCGTGCGATGCGGTCCAGGTAGTGGTCGACAAGTTCACGGGGGGTGATCTCGCGTCGGTGCAGCCAGTCCCACTGCTCCTGGGCGGTCAGATGGTGGAGTTCGAACATTGTTGAAGCCTAGGTGTTGACACGAGCTACGGTTACATGGTTACTTAGTCAAGTAACTAACCCATGAAGCGGAGGCGAAATGGATGACGGCAGACCGATCTTTGTGCAACTCGCAGAACAGATCGAAAACGACATCCTCAGCGGCGCGCTGCCCGAGGAGTCGCAGGTGCCGTCCACCAACGAGTTCGCCGCGTTCCACCGCATCAACCCCGCCACCGCCGGCAAGGGCGTCAACCTGCTCGTCGACACCGGCATCCTCTACAAGAAGCGAGGCATCGGAATGTTTGTCGCCACCGGATCCCGCGACCGCATCGTCGAACAGCGCCGCGAACGCTTCGAGACCGACTTTGTGCAGCCCCTCCTCGTCGAGGCATCAAAGCTCGGCATGACGCGTGACGACGTCGCCGCCATCATCAGTACGACCATCACGGAAGGTACCCCAACATGAGCACTGTTGTGCAGGTCTCTGGCCTGAGCAAGACGTTCGGCAGCGTCCGTGCTGTCGACGACGTGACCTTCAGCCTCGAAGAGCACCAGATCACCGGGCTTCTCGGCCGCAACGGGGCAGGCAAAAGCACCCTGATGAGTCTGCTCACCGGTCAGGAATTCGCGAGCCGCGGCGACATCCGCGTCTTCGGCGCCTCCCCCGTCGAGAATGCGAGCGTGCTGCAGAACGTCTGCTTCATCAAAGAGAGCCAGCGTTACCCCGAAGACTTTCTCGTCAAGCACGTCTTCAAGAGCGCTCCCTGGTTCTTCACGAACTGGGATGCGGACTTCGCGGCCCAACTCGTCGAGGAGTTTCGTCTGCCCGCCGATCGACGCATCAAGAAACTCTCACGGGGCCAGCTCTCCGCCGTCGGCATCATCGTTGGCCTCGCCTCCAGGGCGCCGCTCACCTTCTTCGACGAGCCCTACCTGGGCCTCGACGCCGTCGCGAGGCAACTCTTCTACGACCGGCTCCTCGAGGATTACGCGGCGCATCCGCGCACCGTCGTGCTCTCGACACACCTCATCGACGAGGTCAGCATGCTGCTCGAGCATGTGCTCCTCATCGACGACGGCCGCATCATCATCGACGAGGGCGCCGAAGCGCTCCGCAATTCGGCGACGACCGTCGTCGGCACCCGAAGTGCGGTTGACGCGTTCGTCGCCGACCGCGAGGTGCTCCACCGCGACGGGCTGGGCGGGCTCGCCTCCGTCACCGTCGGCCGTCTCAATCACGAGGATCGCGCGGCCGCTACTGCCGCAGGGCTCGAGCTTTCGCCGGTGTCGCTGCAGCAGCTCATCATCAGAAAGACCGGAACCACGACACGAGAGTTCGAGCAGAGCGCATGACCACGACAACCGCACTCCAAAACCGTGACGCCGGCAGCGACGAGCTGCGGCGCATCCTCAACGTCACGAAACTTCACCTGACGAACACGTTCCCCATCCTCGTGCTGCCGTGGATCATTCTTGGCATCATCTTCGTCGCGAACGTCGCCATCTGGCTCCTCATCCGCACCGCAGCCGGCGACGCCGCCATGAACGACGCCGGTGAAGGCATGCAGTTCTCCGGGGCGTCATCGTTCATCTTCGTGTACATGATGGTCGTCGCCGTGCAGGCCGTGAACGCGACCTTCCCCTTCGCCCTCGGCTACGGCGTGACGCGCCGCGACTTCTACCTCGGCTCAGGGCTCGTGTTCATCGCGCTCAGCGTGTATTACGCCGCGGGGCTCACGATCCTCAATGTTGTCGAGCGGGCGACCAGCGGATGGGGTCTCGGTGGCCGCATGTTCGACGTCGTGTACTTCTCGACCGACAACGTGCCGACCCAGTTCCTCCAGTACTTCCTCGTCCTTGTCTTCTTCTTCTTTGTGGGGGCGGCGACCGCATCGGTGTATGTGCGGTGGAAGAGCTTCGGGATGATCGTGTTCTTCGCCATCCTCGGATTCGTCATCCTCGGGGCCGCCGCCGTCATCACCCTCAGCGAACGCTGGGGTGCCGTCGGAGCATGGTTCGTCGACAACGGCCCGCTCGGCGTTGCGCTGTGGTTGCTCGTGCCGACAGTCGCCTGCGCGCTCGCTGGCTTCGTGCTTCTCAGACGGGCGACACCCCGCACGTAGCTGCCGAACTATTCGAGTTCGAGACGCAACTGCCGCAGCATCCGCTCGAACTCCGCCGGCGCCCGCTCAATCACGGCTCTCCCCGAGAACCGGCCGAGTGGGCGCTGGCTCCGTGAGATGTCGAGAATGGTGTGGATGATGTGCGAGCCGTGATCGTCTGCCACCACTCGATACTCTCCGCGATACCAGCGACCCCCCTGCGTCACAATGAGCTGCGCCCTCGGGTCGGCAAAGAAGTCGCTGCGCGCGTGCGGGCCGGGATCGCTCCGCCGCGCGATGGCCTCATAGACAGCCGGGGGCCTGGCCCGCAGGTGCCCGTGCAGGGTCTCGAGCACGCGATGTGGCTCGGGGCGCCTGCGGATGTCATCGGTCATCGCTCGTCGGTGCCGCGCTACTTGAGAGACTTCTGCATGAGGATTGTGCCGAGCCAACGCTCGAACTTGAAGCCGACCCGGCCCATGCGACCGATCTCCTTGAAGCCGAACTGCTCGTGAAGGCGGATGGAGCCTTCCGCGCCTCTATCGGCGATCACCGCAACGATCTCTTTGATGCCCGCCGCCTTGGACTGGTCGACGAGCTCGCCCATCAGAGCCTTGCCGAGCCCCTTGCCGGTGGCGGCCGGGCCGAGGTAGATCGAGTTCTCGACCGTGTACCGATAGGCCGCCTTCTCCTTCCAGGGATACACATACGCGAAGCCGAGGATGTCGCCGGAGGGGCTCTCGGCGACGATGAAGGGAAAGCCGAGCTTCTGCATGTGCCCGAACTTCGAGCGCAGAGACCGCAGCGTCATGGGTTTTTCGTCGAACGTCACCGTCGTGTTTGCGACGTAGTGGTTGTAGATTGCGCGAACAGAGGGCAGGTCTTCAAGCGTCGCCGCTCGCAGCTCGTAGGCGAACTTTGGCGGCTCCGGCGCTGGCGTCCGAAGGTGTGCCGGCAGTGTTCGCCGCTCAAGATATTCCTCTTCAAGCATCAGGTCACGTCCTTGCGCCAGGTGGTGATCGAGCCGAGAAGTGCCACGAGGGCCGCGAGCGCCAACAGCACCAGGCCCCCCTGCCACCACTCGAGAAGGTCTCCAGAGCCCCCGCTCATCGCGGTGAATACGCTTGACCCGACGAGCGCATCACCGGCTGCCCCTGGGAGGAACCGGCCGGCGTTCGCGAGGCCCTCCACGAGCATCCCGGCCGTGCGCAAGATCGGTTCGATGAACTGCGTGAAGGCGAGCAACACGACAATCGCCGCAATCTGATTGGGGATTATGGTGCCGATGCCGACACCGATGACGGCCCACAGCCCCATCGCAACGACGGCGCGGGCAAACATGAGCCAGGTGTCGGCGCTGTCGAGGCCGGTTGCGACATCGCCCGCAGCGAGGAGCGGCGCGCCAGCCGCGACCGACGCGGCGAGCGCCACAACGCCGTAGATGAGGCCGACGAGAAACAGCACGACAAGTTTTGCCGCGAGCACGACGCCGCGCCGCGGGGTGGCGAGAAACGTCGGCGTGAGCGTTTGGTGTCGCACCTCGCCCGTCACCGAGAGTGTGCCAAGGATGACAGGAAAGACGTAGCCCACCGTGACGGCGACGCTGTAGACGAGCGCGTCGAGACCCTCGATGGCACCGGTCGTGCCGGTCGCATCAGAGAGCAGGCCTCCGAAGGCCGCAGCGAGGATGCCGGCGGTGAAGGCGACGTAGACGGCGAGGATGAGGGCGAGCACCCACCACATGCGGGTGGTGAACAGTTTCATGAACTCTGAGCGGAGCGCTCCGGCGAATCTCACTGCGCGCCTCCTTCGCCAACGATGTCGAGGAACGACTGCTCGAGCCCGCCGTGTCGCGGAGTGAGCAGCGTCAACGGGATCCCCGCTGCATGCGCCACCGACCCGACAGCAGCCGCGTCGAGGCCTGTGACGACAAGCCCGTCATCACCCTGCTCGGCTGTGCCGCCGGCTGCTGAGATCGCCCGCACGAGCGCCGCGTGGTCAAGCGCATCAACCACGACGGCAGCCGACGATTCGAGCCCCTCGAGCGAGCCCTCGTAGACGAGCTTGCCGCCCGCGATGATGACCAACCGGTCGACACTCTGCTGCACCTCACTGAGGAGGTGCGAAGAAACCAGCACGGTGCGACCCTCTGCCGCGAGTTCACGCAAGAAGGTTCGGATCCAGCGGATGCCCTCCGGGTCAAGCCCATTGACCGGCTCGTCGAGCACGAGCACACCCGGATCGCCGAGCAGCGCGCCGGCGAGACCGAGACGCTGCCGCATGCCGAGCGAGTACCCCCCGACCCTGCGATTCGCATAGTCGGCGAGGCCGACGAGGGAGAGCACGGTATCGACCCGAGAAATCGGCACCATGCCAGCGGCCGCCATCACCCGGAGGTGGTTGCGGGCCGTGCGCCCTGGGTGAAAGCTCGCCGCCTCAAGTGCGGTCCCGACTGTCGCGAGCGGGCGAGCCAGGTCTCGGTAGCGCTCGCCGCCGATCGTCGCGCTGCCCGAGGTTGGTTCAACAAGCCCGAGGAGCATGCGGAGCGTCGTCGTTTTGCCGGCACCATTCGGCCCCAAAAACCCCGTCACCGTGCCGGGGGCAACGGCGAAACTCAGGTCGGAGACGGCCGCGACCGGCCCGAACCGTTTCGTGATGCCGCGGACCTCGATCGTTCGCGCACCATCGCGTTCCGTCACCACTCCGGCACCCCTCGTCGTTGACTCACGGAAGACGCCAGTCGATCGCCGCGGCGCCCTGCTCCCCAAGAAGCCTATTCGTCTCACTGAACGGCTTCGACCCGAAGAAGCCGCGCGAGGCAGACAGCGGGCTCGGATGCGCCGACTCGATGACCGGCACCCCGCCGAGCAGCGGTCGCACCGACGCCGCCTGCCTGCCCCACAGCACGGCCACGAGGGGGCCGCCCCGCGCTGCCAGCGCGCGGATCGCGGCATCCGTCACTCGTTCCCAGCCGAGCCCACGGTGCGACCCCGCCTCGCCCGGGCGCACCGTGAGCACCCGGTTGAGCAGCATGACCCCCCGCTCGCTCCACGCCGTGAGGTCACCGTGTTCTGCTGGCGGGATGCCGAGGTCGTCGGCGAGTTCGCGATAGATGTTCGAGAGGCTCCGCGGCAGCGGGCGCACATGTCGTTCAACCGCGAACGAGAGCCCAATCGGATGCCCGGGCGTCGGGTACGGGTCTTGCCCCACGATGATCACCCGCACGTCGTCGAAGGGGGTCGTGAACGCCCGCAGCACGTGCTCACCCGCGGGGAGGTATCCCCGCCCCGAGGCGACCTCGGCCCGAAGCCGGTCACCGAGCGCCGCAATGTCATCAGCGACGGGGGCGAGTGCCCGGGCCCAGCCCGCATCGACGAGCTCCGTGAGCGGCCTCGCTGCGGAGTTCATCGGCGCCTCACTCGAAAAGGGGGAATACGGTCCTCCCATTCTGACCGCTACGCTCCCTCCATGCGCACTCTCATGGCGGGACGCTCGGGCGCCATCACAGCGAGCCTTATCGGCTTTCTTTTCTTCGTCGAGTTCGTCAGCGGCATCCTGCAGGGCTTCTACGTGCCGCTCATTCCCGATCTCGTCGACTACCTCGACATTCTCGACGCAGACTTCAACATCTTCGAGGGCGCGCAGCTTTTGCTCTCAGCGCTCGTTGTGCCCATCCTCGCCAAACTCGGCGACATGTACGGGCACAAGCGCATTCTGCTCGTGTCGACCGTGCTCACCGCAGGCGCGACCTGGTGGCTTGCCTTCGCGGGGGACTTCACCAGCTTTCTCATCGCCTGGACGCTCCAGGGCTTCTATGTCGTGTGGTTGCCGCTCGAGGTCGCACTCATCTTTGACAAGGGGCGCAGAAGCGGGCATGCCGCATCGGTCACGCGGCGGGCCGCTGCGATGCTCATCGTCGGCCTCGAGGCCGGTGCCATCGCGGGTGCCCTCGGCGGCAGTGCTGTGTTCGGTGCCTTCGGTGGCGAAGCGCTGCTCCACTCGGCCATGCCGCCAACCCTCATGGTGCCGGCCATCGCGGTCACGCTCGTCTTCTTCGTCATCCTGTTGTGGGTGCCAGAATCCGAGCCCCTCCCCGGTCGCACGCTCGACTGGGCAGGATTCTCGATCCTCACAATCGGCCTGCTGCTCATCACCTCGGGGCTCACCTTCCTCAAGTTCAACGGGCCGGTGTGGTGGGTGTGGGTCATCATCCTGCTCGGCGTGCTCACGTTTGTGCCCTTCACGAAGTTCGAGCTCAAGCAGAAGGATCCGGCGATCGACATCCGCGTGCTCGCCCAGCCGAACATGTGGCCCGTGCAGCTCACGGCCTTCCTCGTCGGCATTAGCCTGCTCGGCGCACAGGCGCCCCTCTCAACGTATGCGGGCACTGAGCCGAGCGAGGTCGGCTACGGTCTGGGGCTCGCCTCTGGCAGCATCTCGATCCTCATCGGCGTGTACCTGCTCTCGATGATCGCTGGAGCCCTCCTCTTCCCGGTCCTGTCGCGCGTGTTCACGCCGCGCATCGCCCTGATCATCGCTGCGTTCCTCGTCGCCGCTGGCTACCTCCTGTTTCTGCCGTTCCACCTCGAAACCTGGCAGGTCTTCACGAACATGTCGATCGCGGGCATCGGCAGCGGCATCCTCATGGGTGCCATGCCTGCCGCGGCGGCGGCCGCTGCACCACGAGGGCAGACCGGCATTGCCTCGGCACTCACCAACACGACGAAGACGATCGGTGGCTCGTTTGCCTCATCGGTCTTTGCCATCGTGCTCACGATCGGCGCCGTGCAGGTGGCTGGCTCGACGGCGAGCAGCCTCTTCGGCTACATGGTGGTGTGGGCGATCTGCGGGCTCGGTGCCCTCATCGCGGCCGGGCTGCTCTTTTTCGTGCCGAAGCTCGCATTCGCCGATGCTGACGACGACGAGGTTGCCGAGGCGGTTGCAGCGTCGGTCTAGCCTTGAGCCCGCGGCTCGAGCGAGCCTCGCACGAGTTTGTGCTGCGCGGCCTGGGCGACGGGTCGCACGACCGTGAGATCAACATTGACGTGGCCTGGCAAGGCGATGACGCCGGCAATGACATCGGCCACATCGCTGGCAAGAAGCGGATGCTCGACCCCCGCATAGAGCTGTTCGGCACGATCCTGATCACCGTTCAAACGCTTGAGCGTGAACTCTTCCGTGCGCACCATGCCCGGCGCAACCTCGAGCACGCGGATGGGTTCACCCGCCAGCTCAAGCCGGAGTGCGCCCATGAGGGCGTGCGCACCGAATTTGGCAGCGTTGTACCCGCCGCCGCCCTCGTACGCGATGAGGCCGGCCGTCGAGGTGACGGTGAGGATGTCGGCGTGGGGCACATCGCCGTCGACAGGGTCGAGCGACCCGCGGCGAAGCAGGGGAAGGAGTGCCTCGGTGATGCGCTTTACGGCGATGACGTTGACGTCGAACATGCGAGACCAGTCGTCGGCCGAGCTCTCCTCGACCGTGTCCGCTCCGAATGCGCCGCCGGCAACGTTGATGAGGGCATGGATCGCACCTTCGCCCTCGAGTCGCGCACGCAGCGCATCGACATCCGACTGCACGGTGAGATCGGCAACGATGGTGTCGATGCCGGTCTCGGCGGCGAGCGCCTCGAGACGATCGGCGCGACGCGCGACACCGGTGACCTGCCACCCACGGGCGCTGAATGCCCTCGCGGTCGCCGCCCCGATGCCCGAACTCGCTCCACTGATAATTACACGTCTCGCGCTCACTGGACTACCGTATCGCCGGGCGAGAAAAGTTTATGTGCGAGGAGGCACCGTGACGAATGCTGATAGCGGCGCAGCGACGCGCCAGCGCGTTCGGGTTCCACTGTGGGACAACGCTCGCTTCATCGCGGTGGCACTCGTCGTCATCGGCCACGGCATCCAGCGCCTGGCGATCGAGAACGATGTCGCGCTCACCGTCTACCTCTTTATCTACGCCTTCCACATGCCGGCGTTCGCCATCATCAGCGGCTATTTCTCGAAGCCGGGGGCGCCAAATACGCGTCAGATGCAGAAGGTCATCACCGATATCGTCGTGCCGTATCTCATCATGGAGACCATCTGGACGGTGGTGAAGGCGCTCGTTGAAGGCCCAAGGGGGTTTAATCCGTCGCAGCCGTCCTGGACCCTGTGGTTCTTGCTCGCCCTCGGCTTCTTCCGGCTCGTCCTCCCCTATCTCGCCATTCTTCGATGGCCGCTCGTGTGGGCGGTGGTGCTCTCGGTCGGCGTCGGCTACCTCCCCAATGTCGACAGCACCTTCTCGCTCTCTCGGGCGATCGGCATCCTGCCGTTCTTCGTGCTCGGCTGGAAGATTCATGAGTGGAATCTGATCGAACGCTGGCGCGTCGCCGGCCGAAGCCTGTGGTGGGCACGCGGTGGCGCCCTCGCGATTTTCGCTGTGTCGGCCGTCGTACTGTGGAACTCCATCGACGGATGGCGGGAGATGAACCTGCGACTGTGGTTCTTTTACGACGACTCGTATGTGCAGCTCGGAGGGCACATGTGGTGGGCAGGGTTGCTGCGCCTCAACCTCATCGTGATCGCGGTGGTGCTGTCGGCCGCGTTCTTCGTGCTCATCCCCCGCAGGGCCACCTGGTTCACCAAGTACGGTCAGGCGACCATGTACATCTACCTGCTCCACAGTTTTGTGCTCTACCCGTTCAGGCAAACGACGTTCCTCCGCGAGAACGCGACAACCCCGTGGCTCATTGCCATGATCGTGTTCTGCGTTCTCCTCTGTGTCGTGCTCGCATCGCAGCCGGTGCGCCGAGTGTTCCGCGTGTTTATCGAACCGAAGCCGGCGTGGCTCTTCCTCAGTGGTGACGACCGTGCACCTGGCCCATCGAAGGTTGATCCGACAGGGTCGCTCCGCGCTTCGGGGCCCCCGCAGGCCCCACCGCAAACACCACCGGTCAAGGGCGAGGATCGGCCCCCAAACTAGCCCGGCCCGGACATTACCGAGTGTGTCAGGCCCTTTGACCCAGGCCTCCCGCATTCCTAAGCTCGACACTGTCCCCGCTCGATCCTGTACCGAGGCTCGAACCTCTACCGAGTTATGAGCGACCTACCTCCGCGAAGGCGGAACCGCACAAAAGGAGCACCGCTGTGAGCGACGACTGGAACTTCGAGACCAAGCAAATCCACGCGGGATCTGCACCAGACCCGGTCACGAACGCGCGCGCCACCCCCATCTATCGCACGACGGCCTACGTTTTCAATGATGCTGACCACGCGCAGAACCTCTTCGCGCTCGCCGAGTTCGGCAACATCTACACGCGCATCCAGAACCCGACGCAGGATGTCGCGGAGAAGCGCGTCGCGGCCCTCGAGGGTGGCACCGCCGCCCTCGCCGTAGCCTCAGGTCAGTCGGCTACCTCGCTCGCGATTCTCAACCTCGCGCAGGCTGGCGACCACATCGTCTCGTCGTCGTCGATCTACGGCGGCACGTACAACCTGTTCAAGTACACGCTCGCGAAGCTCGGCATCGAGACGACCTTCGTCGAGAACCAGGATGACCCGAACGAGTGGGCTGCCGCCGTGCGTCCCAACACCAAGCTCTTCTTTGGCGAGACGATCGGCAACCCCAAGATCAACATTCTCGACATTGCGTCGGTCGCTGGTGTCGCCCACGAGCACGGCCTTCCGCTCATTGTCGACAACACGATCGCGACCCCATACCTCATCCGCCCCTTCGAGCACGGTGCCGACATCGTCGTGCACTCGGCGACGAAGTTCCTCGGCGGGCACGGCACGGTGCTCGGCGGCATCATCGTCGACGGCGGTCGCTTCGAGTGGTCGAAGAATGTCGAGAAGTTTCCGGGGCTCACCGAGCCAGACCCGAGCTACCACGGCGCGAGCTACACGGCCGCCGTTGGCGACGCGATCGCCTACATCATCAAGGCCCGCGTGCAGCTCCTGCGCGACCTCGGCCCTGCGATCTCCCCCGACAACGCGTGGGCGCTCATCCAGGGCATCGAGACCCTGAGCCTGCGCATCGAGCGCCACGTGAAGAACGCCCAGGAGGTGGCCGAGTGGCTCGACAACCACCCCGATGTCGACACCGTCTACTACGCGGGATTGCCGACGAGCCCATGGTATGCCCAGGCAAACAAGTACGCTCCGAAGGGTGTCGGCGCAGTGCTCTCGTTCGAGCTCAAGGGCGGCGTCGATGCCGGTCGCGCCTTCGTCAACGGCCTGTCGCTGTTCAGCCACGTCGCCAATATCGGTGATGTGCGCAGCCTCGTCATCCACCCCGCTTCGACGACGCACTCGCAGCTCACGCCTGAGCAGCAGCTCACGGCCGGTGTGACTCCTGGCCTTGTGCGGCTCTCGGTAGGGCTCGAGAGCATCGAGGACATCACCTCAGATCTGTCAGCGGGCCTCGAAGCTGCCCGCGTCGTCGTCGACGCGGCACGCCAGAGCTGAACCACTGAGAGAGGGCCGGCGTAACACGACGCCGGCCCTCTCTCATTTTCGGGGATACTGGGCGGTGACATGGACTGGCAGACACCCGAAGACAGCGTTCCGTCGAGCTTCGTCACGGAGGCCAACAGCCGTGCACTCCTCGGCAAGCCACCCGCAAGCGGCGCCTGGCGGGAGGGCGACCCCGCTGGTCGTCGCCGCTTCGTGAACCTCGGCCCGATGCGGCTTGAGCGCGGTGGACACATCCCGCACGTGCGAATGGCCTTCGAAACGTGGGGCGAGCTCGATGCCGACGGTGGCAACGCGATCCTCGTGCTCCATGCCCTCACCGGCGACAGCCACCTTGTCGGCCCTCCCGGTGTTGGGCATCCGACGGCCGGCTGGTGGTCTGGCATTGTCGGCCCGGGCAAGTACCTCGACACCGACCGCTGGTTCATCGTGGCACCCAATATGCTCGGCGGCTGCCAGGGCACGACGGGGCCGTCCTCGAACACGACCGAGGGCGTCGAATGGGGCGCTCGGTTCCCATATCTCACCATCCGCGATCAGGTCGCAGCGCAGGTGCTCTTCAGTGATTCCCTCGACATCAGCACATGGGCGGCCGTGCTGGGTGGCTCGATGGGCGGGATGCACGCGGTCGAGTGGGCTGTCGGGCACCCCGATCGAATCGAGCGGGTCGCCGTGCTCGCCGCCCCCGCGCTGAGCTCCGCCGACCAAATTGCCTTGAACTCGGTGCAGATCGAGGCGATCAGGATGGACCCGCTGTTCCGGGGTGGTGATTACTACGATGCCGCCGATGGTGGTGGTCCTTCTCGGGGGCTTGCGCTCGCGCGACGGATGGCCCTGCTCAACTACCGCTCGCCGGATGAGCTCAATGCGCGATTCCAACGCAGCTGGCAGAGCGATATCAGCCCCCTCGGCGACGAGGGTCGATTCGCCGTCGAGAGCTACCTCGACTTCCATGGCAACAAGTTCACGCGACGCTTCGATGCGAACTCGTACATCACGCTCGTCGAGGCGATGAACTCCCACGACATCGGTCGCGACCGGGGCGGTGTCGAGGCTGCCCTCGCGCGCGCAACTGCGACCGCCCTTGTCATCGGGATCGACAGCGATCGACTGTTCCCTGTCGCCGACCAGCAGATCATCGCGCAGGGGCTCGCCGGCAATATCGATGGCGATGACGCGGTCATCATCTCCTCGAGCTTCGGGCACGACGGATTCCTCATCGAAGACGACTTGGTCGGCCCCCACCTGCAGCGGCTTCTGGCGTCGTGATCTCAACCTCGACAGCACCAGGGCACGGCACCCCCGCACCCGTCATCCGGGTTGGAATTGTCGATGACCATCGACTCGTGCTCGATGGCATCGCGGCGCACCTGCGGTTCAAGCATCCCGACCTGCGGGTGGTCGCGACCGAAACCACCTGGGTCGGTCTGCTCTCGCACCGCGAGTTTCCCGTCGATGTTGCCGTGCTTGATCTTGGTCTCGGTGATGACATCCCTGTCGAAGTGAAAGTGCGCACCCTCGCAACCGCGGCCACCCGCACGGTCGTCATGAGTCGCCACGCCGACGCGATTTCGGTGCAGTCGGCCCTCCAGGCCGGTGCGCTCGCCTTTGTGCCCAAGACGGATGATGCCTCAGAACTCGTCCAGGCAATCCGGGCGGCGGCGGCCGGGCAGCGCTACCGACCCGGTTCGACGGCCGCCTCAGAACTCGACGCCGTCGGCAGCTCGACGCCCGGCCTCGGCCAGAGGGAGCTCCGCGCGCTCATGCTCTTCTCGAGCGGGCGCACGGTCAAAGAGGTCGCAGCCCACATGGACACGACGCAAGAGACCGTCAAGTCATATCTCAAACGAGCGCGCCGCAAATATCGCGCCGCAGGGGTCGATCTCGGCACCCGCGTGCTGCTGCGCCGCCATGCCGTGCGGCAGGGCTGGGTCGGCCCGGAATAGCGCGAATCGCGGCGCAACGCCGACGAATGCTCCCCCGTTCGGGTGACGATGTGTGACTATGACTCTCGTGGACCCTCTAGCGCGAGAACGCGACCGGCTGCTGCAGCGGTCCGCCCGCATGATCGGGGGCATCGCCACTGTCATCTCGCTTGTCTGCTTTCTCGTGCCCGGCGTCCTTGACGGCGACATCCTCATCGCGGTCATCCCGCTCTTCATCATGCTTCTCACCGTGCTTATCCTCGTCGGCACGTCGAAATCGATCCTGCTCGTCATCGCCGGCCTCGTCGCGGGGCTCGCAATCCTCGCCGTCGTGCAGGTTCCGACCTCGACAGAGATGAGCGCGAGCGTGCTCAGCGCGATGGCGCCACTCGCCGCGGGCGGGCTCTCGTCATTCGCAATGGTGCTCGTGACGAAGCGCTCGCGCGCTATCGTGATCGTTCTCGGGTTCGCCGCGACCCTCGCGCTCATGCTGCTGGCCGCGCCGACCGCCGACTCTGCGGCGAGAGCGGCCATCCTCGTCACGTTCGGCTGGGGCATCCTCACGGTGTTCGCATACTGGCTCAATGCGAGTGTGCCGCGCGCTGCGCGCCGCATCAACAGCATCGGACGCGCGCATCGCGCCGAACGGCGGGCGAGCGAAACAGAAGCCCAGCGACGGCAGGGTGCACGCCTGCTCCACGACACCGTGCTCGCAACACTCACGCTCCTCGCCCACGCCGGGGTCGGCGTCGCCGCCGACTCCATGCGCGAGCAGGCCGCCGACGATGCCAGGCTGCTGCGACAGCTGCGCCTTGGCGTCGGCAGTGGTCAGGCAACACCCGTTGTGCACACCATGGAACCGGTGTCAGAAACCCCGCTCGGCACGACGCTCGAATCGGTCAAGCAGCGCTTCAGCCGGATGGGACTCGAGGTTGCCTGGCACGGAACCGGTCACGTGCTGTTGCCAAGCGAAGTGCTCGACGCCTTTCTCCTCGCCCTCTCCGAGTGCCTCGAAAACGTGCGCCGGCACTCGGGTGTCGCCAATGCGCACGTCACAATCACAGAGGACGAGACCACCATCCGCGCCATGGTCACCGATCAGGGTGTTGGATTCGCCCTCGACGATGTCGATGAAAGCAGCCTCGGATTCAAAGAGTCGATCGTGGGACGGCTCCGCGAAGTCGGTGGCAACGCCCGGCTGTTCTCTGCCCCCGGCTCTGGCACCACCGTCGTGCTGGAGGTGCCACGGGCATGAGTTACAGCGATCTGGGCGAGAACACCCTCGGCGTTATCTTCGCCAAACGACGGAGCCCTGACGGATCCCCCACCCGAGCGGTGCGGCAGGCGCGAGCGCTCGGGGCAAGCCTCGGCACGGGGTATCTCGGTGTCGGCGCGGGAGTCATCGCCGGGCTCATGGTCATCTACGGCCTCACCCTGCTGGTGTGGAACTGGGACCTCTACCCCGACCGGATGCCCGTGAGCATCGCATGGCTGACACTGATTGTGATGCTCGGGGGTGTCGCACTCTCCATCGCCACGCGGGGCGAGAACATGCCCGACTGGCTGTTCGCACTCGTGCTCATTGCAACATTCGGCATCATCGCGCTCGACTTCATTGCAGTCTGGCCCCTCGCCAACACCGCGTCACTCGGCACCGCCTCCCTCTGTGCCTCGACGGGACTCCTCGTCTCGGTCACGCTCCGACGCGCGTGGGAGGTGGTCGCTGCCACACTCCTCGTCGCGGTGGTCCTCACGTGGGGCATCATTGCGAGTTCGCCCGTGACGCCGACGACGCTCCCGGCGCAACTCACCTTTGTCGCGCTTGCGACACTCCCTCCGCTCTTCGGTGTCTACATCGTGCGGAGGTTCCGCCGCCTCGTGCAGATGGAACTCGACCGCGTTCTCGTGCAGAGCACCGTCTCCGCTCCACGATTCGCGGTCGGCATGCTCGCATCCGAAGAGCTCGCGCGTCTCGACCTCGCGGCCGAAGAACTGCTCGACTCCGTCGCGACCGGCAAGCTCGCGCTGCCGCTCGACAAACGCATGGCCTCACGCGCGGCCTCGCTCGCGACCGAGCTCCGCCTGCACCTCATCGAAGGGCGCCGCGAGACCTGGCTCTATCACGCGATCACCGAATCCGAGACGCTCGGGCGATCGGTCACGCTGAGTGACCGCAGCAGCCTCGCCGGGCTGCTCGATCGACGACAGCGCGACGGCCTGCTCTCGGCCGCATGGCTCCTCGTGAGTGATCGCGAGACCCGACCGGTGACTGTGACCATCACGATCGGCCCTGCCGGCGGAGCCTCCGTGGCACGAGACGACGGCAAGGTCGCCGTGCCGATCTCGCTCGCGACGACAGGAATCCCCCGCAATCGGGTCGATCCGGCGACGTGGGAGGCCATCGGCAAAGTTGGCAGCTACACCGACTCGACGCGGGACTCCAGTCTGCGTGTCGAAATCGAATGCCTCGTAGATAATCCAGCAGACCACTAGCATTCAAGGGCGAAGAGAAACTAAGGGGACACAGTGTCTATAGCTCCAGAGCCACTCCGTCTGGCGATCGTCGATGATCACAAGATGCTCCTCGGGGCCCTGACCGAGTGGGTCAGATCGGCAGCTCCCGACATCAACCTCGTCGCTGCCGTCTCGAGCTGGCCCGAATTGTTGACGCATCCGCAGTTTCCTGTCGATGTCGTGCTGCTCGACCTCGACCTCAAAGACAACCTCCCGATCTCTCTCAAGATCTCAACCCTCAAGACCACCGGCGTCAAGACCGTGCTCATGAGCACCTACTCCGAACCGAATGTCGTGCGCGAGGCGCTCGCGGCCGGCGCCCTCGGCTACCTCGTCAAGACCGAAGATGCGTCGATGATCGTCGAAGCGATCCGCGCTGCGGCAAACAATGAGTCGTTCATCTCGGCAGAGCTCGACCTCGCCCTGAACCAGCCGGAGGTCGGCGGCGCTCCCAAGCTCAGCGCGCAGGAGCGCCGTGTCATGGCCCTCTACGGAGGCGGCGAGCCCGTCAAGGCTGTCGCCTACCAGCTCGGCATTTCTGAAGAAACAGCGAAGTCATATCTCAAGCGCATTCGCGAGAAGTACCGCATCGCGGGCATCGATGTCGGCACCAAGGTGGCGCTCCGCAAGCGGGCCATCAGCGACGGCATCCTGCTGCGGGGCGACGGGCCGCGCGAGTTCTGACGTCGGGTCGCTAGTGTCGGGTCGCCGACTTCGAGTCAGCGCCTGCTGCGACTCCGTGGTGTCTTCGCCATCATGCGCACCGCGACGACGAGCAGTGCGATGAGCAGGATGTTGCGTGCCGCGAGCACACTCACCATGGCGGGTTCAAGCGCCAGCAGGTAGCCGTAGAGCACCGGGTAGACGATCTGGGTGAGCAGGGCGATCGCGAGCACCAGAATCGCGGGCAGACGGAATGACGGGCCGCCCGCCCGTGACGCGATGAGCCCGAACACGACGACGGGCGCGAGCCAGGTGATGAACTGCGGCGAGCCAACCTTGTTCACCACGATGAGTGCGGTGACGAGCGCGAGTGCGAGCGGCGGCAACAGCGCCGCCTGCCGCACGCCACGACCGAGCAGCCACACGGCGAAGACTGCAATCGCCACGACAACGACGACGAGCAGCGGCGTCATCACCCGCGCGACAACGTCGGCTCCAGGGCCGTACACCTGATAGGTGAGGATGTCATCGTCGTAGTAGATCCCGGAATGCTCGTCGCCGAACACGGCGAGCCAGCGCCAGGGTGCGCTCGCCGGCGCCTCGATCTGCAGGCCTCGATCACTCTGCGTTGTGATGAAGCTCAGGATCGAGCCACCGCCACCGAGGAGGACGGCCGTGCCGACGACGACCGCTGTCGTCGCAACCCCGCCGAGCACGACACTCCAGCGGCCTTTTGATGCCAACACAATGGCGGCGATGATTGCGGCCGGCCACACCTTCATCCAGGTCGCCGCGGCGAGCAGCACCCCGGCGAGAATGGGGCGGCGTGCAAGAACGCCCAGTGCGATGATGACGAGCGGCACCGTGATGGAGTCGATGCGTCCGACCGCGATGGGGCCGAGGGCGATCAAAAAGCAGGTCCACCACCAGCCCGCCACGAGTGAGCGACTCGGTCCACGGACCCCGACTGTGGCGATCAGGGCGAGCACATTGAGCACCACGACGAGCACGAGCCAGCTGACGACATACCCGTCCGACCCGCCGAGCGCCGCAAGGAGCATCGGCACGAGGGCGAGCACCGGGTACACCCACGAGGTGTCGATGCCGACCCACGGCCCGCCGTCGAGGCCGAGCTCGACCCACCACTGATAGAGCGTGACATCCCCGAGGGCAAACCCTGGCCCTGCGAAGGCAAGCCAGCAGATCCAGACGTTGGCCGCCAAAAACGCGCACCACAACCAGAGCCTGCGCACCCCAGGGTGCGTCGCCCGCATCACGCGAGCAGTCCGGCGATGGTCGCTGGGATGGCCGTGACGAGCGCCCGCACCGTGAACGGCCCGCCGGCAGAGGCCTGTGCCGCTGCGCTCGCGTGGATGGTCGATGCCGACGCCGCGAGACGGGCGAGCACACGGTGCTCGTCATCGAGGTCGTGCGCGTGGGTCGCGACGAGAGCGCCGAGAATGCCGGCGAGCACGTCGCCGGTGCCGGCCGTTGCAAGCCACGGCGTCGCCGGCTCGCAGAGGATGAGTGCGCCGTCAGGGCTCGCGATGACGGTGGCGCTCCCCTTGAGCAGCACCACGACGCCGAGGGATGCCGCAGCCTCCGCCGCGGCGCGCTGCGGCTCAGCCGCCACCTCGCCCGGGTCGAGGTTCACGAGGCGCGCGAGCTCGCGCGCGTGGGGCGTGATGACGGTCGGCCCCGTCGTGCGGCGCGCAAGCGACAGCGCCCCCGCGTCGAGCACGGTCGGCAGCGCATCGTCTACGAGGTGCTGGAGCTTCGTGGTGGCCGGCGCCGTGGTGGCCGGCGCCGTGGTGGCCGGCGCCGCGGCATCCATACCGGATCCTGCGAGCCAGGCCTGTACCCGACCGGGCTCGACGACCGCCTCAGGGCAGGCGGCGAGCACGAGCGACGTCGGACGGTCTGGGCCCAGATAGCGCACCATGCCGACGCCGGTCGCGAGGGCCGCGCCAACACCGAGCACAGCGGCGCCCGGGTATCGCTCCGACCCGGTCACAACGCCGAGCACGCCCCGCGAATATTTGTCGTCTGCGGCAGACGGGATCGCGATCATTCCGGCGGCGTCGCGCGCTGACCAGAGGACGGGCTCTTGCATGCCTCCACGATAGTTTGGAGCGATGCGCACCACCGACACTCCAACGCTGTTCACACCACTGCGGGTCCGCTCCATCGAGATTCGCAACCGCCTGTGGGTCGCCCCCATGTGCCAGTACTCGGTCGACACAGAAGACGGCGTGCCGAGCGATTGGCATCTTGTGCACCTCGGCGCGCTCGCACGGGGTGGCGCTGGCCTCGTCATGACGGAGGCAACCGCGGTGAGCCCCGAAGGGCGCATCTCCGCAGAAGACACCGGCCTGTACTCCGACGAGCAGCAGGCCGCATGGTCGCGCATCGTCGACTTCATCCATTCGCAGGGCGCGACCGCGGGCATCCAGCTCGCCCACTCCGGCCGCAAAGGCTCGATGTTTCGGGAGTGGGGTCCCCGCGGCGGCATTACCAGGCCGCAGGATGCCGGCGGGTGGCAGACCGTCGCACCCTCCACCATCCCGTTCGAGGGCTATGCACCCCCGGTCGCGCTCGATGAGGCTGGCATCCAGCGTGTTATCGACGACTTTGCGGCATCCGCGGCCCGAGCGGTCGAAGCGGGCTTCGACGTCGTCGAGGTCCATGCCGCTCACGGGCATCTGCTGCACGAGTTTCTCTCGCCGCTTTCGAACACAAGAACGGATGCCTGGGGCGGCAGTCTCGAGGGTCGTGCCGCGATCGTCGTGCGCATTGTCGAGGCGGTGCGTCGTGTCATAGGCGGGGAACGCGCACTCTTCGTCCGCTTCTCGGCGACCGACTGGGCACCCGCCGACGCCGGCCCGTCCTGGTAGCCGACGCAGATGGCGACGGTCGCGCGGTGGCTCGTCGAGGCGGGGGCCGACCTGTTCGATGTGTCGAGCGGGGGAACGCTCGCCCACGCGGAGATTCCGGCGGAGCCCGGCTACCAGGTGCGCTTCGCGGAGGAACTGCGCACTGCGACCGGCATGCCGGTGAGCGCGGTCGGGCTCATCACGACGGCGCAGCAGGCGACGGCCGTCATCGAGGAGGGTCGCGCCGACGCGGTCATGATGGGCCGCAAACTCATGCGCGACCCGCACTACCCCCGGCTCGCCGCGCTCGAGCTCGGGGTTGACACGACGGCGTGGCCGCCAGCGTACGAACGCTCACTCGCCCCACTCGCGCGCTGGTAGCGCCGAGAAGGGGCTAGCTCAGAGGCGCCGTGTCGCGTCTTGCACTTCGCCGACGAGCTCTTCGATGATGTCTTCAAGAAACAGCACACCCTTGGTGGCACCCTCGGTGTCGAAGACGCGGGCGATGTGCACGCCGGAGCGACGCATCGTCGCAAGGGCGTCTTCGAGATCGGTGTCTTCGAAGATCGAGATGAGATGCCGGATGCGCTTCGGTGGCACCGGCTCCAAGAACTCGCCTTCGTCTTCGAGGTCGATGACGTCTTTGAGATGCAGGTAACCCGTCGGCTCCCCATAGTCGTCGACGAGCACATACCGCGAGAAGCCGTGTTGCGCGACCGCGCGTTCAACCTCGGCCGGGGTTGCCGCCTCAGAGACAGCGACGAGTTTATCGAGGCCGACCCCGATGTTGCGCACCTTCTTCTCGGTGAACTCGAAGGCATTCGAGAGGGCGCCCGTCGTGTCCATCAGCACGCCCTCACGGGTCGAGTGCGCCACGATATTCGCCACCTCGTCGAAGGTGAACGAACTCGTCGCCTCATTCTTCGGCTCGACACCGAAGAGCCGAAGCACACCGTTTGCCACCGCGTTGAGCGACCAGATGAGGTGCCTGAAGATGCGGGACACGACCACGAGCGGCGGGGCAAGGATGAGGGCCATGCGATCGGGCAGCGAGAACGAGAGGTTCTTTGGCACCATCTCGCCGAGCACGACGTGGAGGAACGAGACGATGAGCAGCGCGATCACGAAGGCGATCGTGCTGATGACCTCCGGTGGGAGCCCCGTCAGCGCGAGCGGGATCTCGAGCAGATGATGGATCGCCGGCTCGGACACGTTGAGGATGAGCAGCGAGCACACGGTGATGCCGAGCTGACTCGTCGCGAGCATGAGCGTCGCATGTTCCATCGCGTAGAGCGTGGTCTTCGCCGCGCGCGACCCCGCCTCGGCTTTCGGCTCGATCTGCGAGCGGCGGGCCGAGATGACGGCGAACTCTGCGCCGACGAAGAACGCGTTGGCACCAAGCAACACCACGAGCCAGACAATGCCCCAGACGTCGTTCATCGTTCGACCTCCGAGAGGGCGTCATGGCTGGGGGTGAAGCGCACGCGGTCGATGCGGCGACCATCCATGCGCTCGACCCTGAACTCGCCGGCATCGATCGTGACAGTGTCGCCCGTCTTGGCGAGACGACCCAGCTCGCTCATGATGAACCCCGCGACTGTTTCGTATGGGCCATCGTCTAGCACCGTGACATCCGCCCGTTCGCGCAGTTCGTCTGGCCGCAGCATGCCGGGAAAGGTGAGCCAGTTGCGTGACCGGACAACGCCGGCCCGCGTGCGGTCGTGCTCGTCGGCGACCTCACCGATGAGCTCTTCGACCAGGTCTTCGAGGGTCGCGACGCCCGCCGTGCCGCCGTACTCGTCGAGCACGATCGCCATCTGGTAGCCGCGTTGCCGCAGCTCACCGAGGAGCGAGTCGAGTCGCATCGTCTCAGGCACACGGAGTGCGTCGCTTTGCAGGGCAGAAACCGGCACGTCGGCGCGTTTCTCTCGCGGCACCGCGACGGCCTGCTTGACGTGCACGATGCCGACAACGTCGTCGATGCCGTCATCAACGACAGGAAAGCGTGAAAACCCGGTCTGCTTCGCGAGGTCGATGACGACCTGGGCGGAGTCGGTGCGCTCGACACTGGAGACCCGCGGGCGCGGCGTCATGACATCGGCGGCGACGTGCTCGTTGAAGGCGAGCGTGCGCGCGAGCAGCGTCGCGGTGTCGAGCTCGAGCGTGCCGGCAAGCGCAGAGCGCCGCAGCAGCGAGGTGAGCTCTTCGGCCGTGCGCGCCGACGAGAGCTCCTCCTTGGGCTCGATTCCCATCCTGCGGAGGATGACGTTGGCCGAGTTATTGAGCAGCGTCACGGCGGGCTTGAACACCCAGGTGAATGCGAGCTGAAATGGCACGACCACCTTGGCTGTCGCGAGCGGTGCCGCGAGCGCGAAGTTCTTGGGCACGAGCTCGCCGATGATCATCGACAGGAGCGTCGCGATCGTCACGGCGATGATCGAGGCGACGATGCGCTGCACGCCCTCCGGCATTCCGAGCGTCGAAAGCGGGCCCGCGAGGAAGGAGCTGAACGCCGGTTCAAGTGTGTACCCGGTGAGCAGCGTCGTGAGGGTAATGCCGAGCTGCGCACTCGAGAGATGTGTCGAGGTGCGGCGGAGCGCGGCGATCGTCATGGTGAGACGGGTTTCGCCGCGTGCCTGCCGCGCTTCGAGCTCTTGCCGGTCGAGATTGACGAGCGCGAACTCCGACGCCACGAAGAGGCCAGTGCCGATCGTGAGGAGGATGCCGATGGCGAGGAGTATCAACTCGTACACGGGCCACCGGCGGAAGATCTAGAGGGAGGGTCGTCCATTTGCGCCAACTATAGCCGAAGGAATCGGCGGCATCGCCGCGAGAAATGTGATGGAAACCTACCAGCTCACGGGCAGCGCCTTGCCCTCCTCGTAGCCGGCGGCCGACTGGATGCCGACGAGCGCGCGGTCGTGAAATTCCGCGAGCGAGCGAGCGCCCGCATAGGTGAACGAGCTCCGCACGCCCGAGGTGATCATGTCGAGCAGATCCTCGACCGATGGGCGAAGCGGGTCGAGGTAGATGCGGGAGCTCGAGATGCCTTCGGCGAAGAGTTCGCGCCGCGCGAGCTCATAGGGGTCGAGCCGCCCGAAGCGCTCATGCACGGCCTTCGTGGACGCCATGCCCCAGCTCTCTTTGTAGAGACGGCCCTCAGCATCCGTCTGCAGGCGACCCGGTGCCTCGATCGTGCCGGCAAACCAGGAGCCGATCATGACGGATGCCGCACCGGCAGCGAGCGCGAGGGCGACATCGCGGGGGTACCGCACGCCGCCATCGGCCCATACGTGGGCGCCGAGTTCGCGAGCAACCTCTGCCGTTTCGAGCACCGCCGAGAACTGAGGCCGACCGACGGCGGTCATCATGCGCGTCGTGCACATGGCGCCGGGGCCGACGCCGACCTTGATGATGCTCGCGCCGGCAGCGGCGAGGTCGCGGACGGCCGGAGCCGTGACGACATTGCCGGCCGCGATAGGGATGCCGAGGTCGAGTGCAGCGACCCGCTCGACCGCCGCGATCATGCCCTCCTGGTGACCGTGTGCCGTGTCGATCACGAGCACATCGACGCCGACCTCCGCGAGAGCGCGCGCCTTCGAGACGATGTCGCCGTTGATGCCAAGCGCCGCCGCGACCCGCAGCCTGCCGTCATCGTCGCGTGCGGGTTGGTAGAGCGTTCCGCGAAGCGCGCTTCGACGGCTGAGCGTGCCGATGACCTTGCCGTGGTGCATGACGGGCGCAAAATCGAGGCCTGCCGCAACCATGAGGTCGAATGCCGCGCGTGGCTCATCGACATCGTCGACATCGATTGATGCAAGGTCACCGTGGAGCAGGTCACCGAGGCGCGCGTCAGGGAGGGCCGTGGCGAGCCGAACGGCAGGGAGGCAGCCGGCATAGTCGCCGTGATCGTCGCGCACGATGATGCCGTGTCCGGCAACCGGCGGCACAAGGGCGAGTGCCTGCTCGACAGAGTCGCCCACCCCGAGTTCGATTGGGGTGTCGTAGCCGGGGGCCTGCTCCTTCACCCATCGGATCGCCGCATCGAGCTCCTGCAGGGGCAGGTCTTGCGGCAGCACGCCGAGACCGCCGCGCCGCGCGAGCGTCGCCGCGAGCCGTGGCCCTGTGACCGAGTTCATGTTGGCGGAGACGATGGGGATGGTCGCGCCGGTGCCATCGCTTGGCGCGAGTGACACGTCGAGACGGCTGGAGACCCCCGACCGGCTCGGCACCAGGAACACATCCGAGTAGGTGAGGTCGTGCGTCGGCGCAGTCTCATAAAACTTCATGTTCTTAAAGGTAATCCCCGCCCGTGCTCGACGGCAGGGTTCAGCCAGAGCGATTACGCTTGACCCTTGTATGTTGGCCGTCGGCGGCCAGATCTGCGCCGGATCGACCATCACCATCGACAATTAGTGACAACGGAGAGTGGGCGGCTGTGTCTAGCCAAGTAACCGGCATCGCACCGGAAGAGGGATCTTCAGGCGAATTCGGAGCCAACGAGTGGCTCGTTGACGAGATGTACGAACAGTTCAAGGTTGACAAGAATTCGGTGGACCAGTCGTGGTGGCCGATCCTTGAGCACTACCAGCAGACCAAGGGTGCCGTGGCAAATCCGACACCCTCCGGGGACGCCCCCGCGCAGGAGCCGCAGATTCCGGTCGAGGTGACCAATGAGGCACCCGCGCCGAGCAGCCAGGCTCCAGCACCGAGCAGCCAGGCCCCCGCGTCGTCCCTGCCGGAGGCGAAGGCTTCCCCCGCCGCCCTCACGCACGCCAAAGAGCCAGCCACGGCCACCGGCAGCCAGCCCGTCGCCCGCACGACGTCGGTGCAAGCAAAGCCGCAGCCGATCCCCGCTGAGGCGCCAGCACCCGCCACCTCCTCCGATGAGCCAAGCGAACCCCACGATGTCGTGACGCCGCTCAAAGGAATGGCGAAGTCGCTCGCGACCAACATGGATCAGAGCCTTACGGTGCCGACCGCGACAAGCGTGCGCACGATCCCGGCCAAGCTCATGATCGACAACCGGATCGTCATCAACAACCACCTCAAGCGCGCCCGTGGCGGCAAGGTGTCGTTCACCCACCTCATCGCCTGGGCGATGGTGAAGTCGCTGCGCGATTTCCCCAGCCAGAACGTCTTCTACGACGAGATTGACGGCAAGCCAGCGGTTGTCGCACCAGCACACATCAACCTCGGCATCGCGATCGACGTGCCCAAGCCCGATGGCACGCGAAGCCTCGTCGTTCCCGGCATCAAGCGCACCGAGTCGATGGGCTTCAACCAGTTCCTCACCGCATACGAAGATGTCGTCAAGCGCGGTCGTGACAACAAGCTCACGATGACCGACTACCAGAACAACACCATCTCGCTCACAAACCCGGGTGGCATCGGCACGGTGCATTCTGTGCCGCGTCTCATGAAGGGTGCTGGCTGCATCATCGGTGCCGGAGCGCTGGAGTTCCCGGCCGAGTTTCAGGGGATGTCGTCCGAGACGGTCTCGGACCTCGGCATCGGCAAGACAGTCACCCTCACGTCGACCTATGATCACCGCGTCATCCAGGGCGCCGGTTCTGGCGAGTTCCTCAAGCTCATCCACGAGCGGCTCATCGGCAAGCATGAGTTCTACGAAGAGATCTTCTCCGATCTGCGCATCCCCTACGAGCCCATCCGCTGGGGCTCCGATGTGCACGTCGACACCGCGAGCGCGATCGACAAGACCGCCCGCGTGCAAGAGCTCATCAACTCGTTCCGCGTGCGCGGACACCTCATGGCCGATGTCGACCCGCTCGAATATGTGCAGCGCTCGCATCCTGACCTCGACATCGCGAGCCACGGCCTCAGCTTCTGGGATCTCGACCGCGAGTTCGTGACGGGTGGCCTCGGCGGCAAGCGCACCGCGAAGCTCCGCGACATCCTCGGCATTCTCCGCGACGCATACTGCCGCAAGGTTGGCGTCGAGTACATGCACATCCAGAACCCCGAAGAGCGGCAGTGGATGCAGGAGCGCCTTGAAGCGCCCTACGAGAAGCCGACGCACGACCACCAGATGCGCATTCTCGCAAAGCTCAACGAGGCCGAGGCCTTCGAGACCTTCCTGCAGACGAAGTATGTCGGCCAGAAGCGCTTCAGCCTTGAGGGTGGCGAGTCCGTCATCGCACTGCTCGATGCCGTCTTGCAGCGCTCAGCAGAGGAGGGCCTCGAAGAGGTCGCCATCGGCATGGCGCACCGCGGTCGCCTCAACGTGCTCACGAACATCGCCGGCAAGACCTACGGCCAGATCTTCCGCGAGTTCGAGGGCACGCAAGACCCCCGCACCGTGCAGGGCTCCGGCGATGTGAAGTATCACCTCGGCACCGAGGGCACCTTCACGGCGCTCGGCGGCGAGCAGATTCCTGTCTACCTCGCGGCGAACCCCTCGCACCTCGAGGCCGTCGACGGCGTGCTTGAAGGCATCGTCCGCGCGAAGCAGGATCGCAAGCCGATCGGCACCTTCCAGGTTGTGCCGATCATGGTGCACGGTGACGCCGCCATGGCGGGCCAGGGCATCGTCGTCGAGGTCTTGCAGATGTCGCAGCTGCGCGGCTACCGCACCGGTGGCACCATTCACGTTGTCGTCAACAACCAGGTCGGCTTCACGACTCCTCCCGGCGAGGCACGCACCTCGGTGTACTCGACGGATGTCGCCAAGACGATCCAGTCGCCGATCTTCCACGTCAACGGCGATGACCCCGAGGCCGTCGTCCGCGTGGCCGAACTCGCGCTCGAGTTCCGCCAGCGCTTCCACAAAGACGTCATCGTTGACCTCGTGTGCTACCGCCGTCGCGGGCACAACGAGGGCGACGACCCGTCGATGACCCAGCCGCTCATGTACAACCTGATCGAGGCGAAGCGCAGCGTTCGCACGCTGTACGGTGAGGCACTCGTCGGTCGCGGTGACATCACGCAGGATGAGTATGCTGCGGCCCAGGCCGACTTCCAAGACCGACTGGAGCGCGCCTTCGCCGAGACACATGCGGCGCAGACAAACTCGATGCCCATCCCGACGCAGGATGCGAACCCGCAGCACGACCTCGAACGACCGGAATCGCAGCAGGACGATCGTTCGGGCGAGCTTGAGTCGACCGCCGTTGCCGAATCGGTCATCACGGCGATTGGTGACGCGCACGGCAACAAGCCGGCCGGCTTCACGGTGCATCCGAAGCTCGATGCCCTGCTCAAGAAGCGCGTCGAGATGAGCCGGAACGGGCTCATCGACTGGGGCTTCGGCGAGCTTCTCGCGCTCGGCTCGCTTTTGCTCGAAGGCACCCCGGTGCGCTTCGCCGGCCAGGATGCTCGCCGCGGCACCTTCGTGCAGCGCCACGCCGTGCTCCACGACCGTGAGAACGGCCAGGAGTGGCTGCCGTTGCTCAACCTCAGCGACAACCAGGCGAAGTTCTGGATCTACGATTCACTGCTCAGCGAGTACGCGGCGATGGGCTTCGAATACGGCTACTCGGTCGAACGGGCCGACGCCCTCGTGCTGTGGGAGGCCCAGTTCGGCGACTTCGCCAACGGTGCCCAGACGGTCATCGACGAGTTCATCTCGAGCGCGGAGCAGAAGTGGGCACAGCGTTCGAGCGTCGTGCTCCTCCTCCCGCACGGCTACGAGGGACAGGGCCCAGACCACTCGTCCGCCCGTATCGAGCGCTTCCTCCAGCTGTGTGCTGAAAACAACATGACGGTCGCGCGGCCATCGACGCCGGCGTCGTACTTCCACCTGCTGCGCCGTCAGGCGTATGCACGACCGCGGCGCCCCCTCGTCGTCTTCACCCCGAAGGCAATGCTGCGGCTCCGTGGCGCGACGAGCGATGTCGCCGACTTCACCAACGGGCGCTTCGAGCCTGTGATCGACGACACGAGCGTCGACAAGGCTGCCGTCAAGCGGGTCGTACTCCACGCCGGCAAGCTGCACTACGACCTCAAGGCCGAAGTGGCGAAGCGGGACATCAAGGATGTCGCGCTTGTGCGGGTCGAGCAGTACTACCCGCTCCCCCTCCGTGAGCTCTCGTCGGTGCTCTCGCAGTACCCCAACGCCGAGCTGATGTGGGCGCAGGAAGAACCGGAAAACCAGGGCGCCTGGCCGTTCATCTACATGGAGCTCATGCGCAATCTGCCGAACCGCGACATGAAGGTGTCGTGCCGCGCAGCGTCGGCGTCACCCGCGACCGGTTCGACCAAGCGCAGCGCCAAGGAGCAGGCCGACCTGATTGACCGGGCGCTCACCGTTTAGGCGTCCAATGCACAAGGGCGGGCATCCTATCGGATGCCCGCCCTTTGCGTTAGCGCTGCTTGGGGAGGCCGGCGAGTGGAGAGATCAGTGGGTGGACTGGATCTCGCGCAGGCGAGCGAGCACCTGATGCTTGAGATCTTCCGGCGCCGTCTCGTTGCACGCGCGCTTCACCGCGAGGGTGAGCACTTCGCCGACGTGTGCTTCGTCGGCGCAGTCGGGGCAGTTAGCGATGTGGTCGCAGATGTCGGCCGCTTCTTCTGCCCGGAGTTCATGGTGAAGGTACTCTTCAAGTTCTGCCTTCGCTTTGTCGCATCCGCAGTCGGTCATTCCGTGCTCCCGGTCGTCGGCGCGGTCTCAAAACCGCGTGCCTGTGCGTAGTCCGCGAGCAGGCCGCGCAGGAGGCGGCGTCCGCGGTGCAGTCGGCTCATTACCGTGCCGACTGGGGTTTTCATGATGTCGGCGATCTCCTGATAGGCAAAGCCCTCGACGTCCGCGAAATACACGGCCAGTCTGAAGTCTTCGGGGATCGCCTGCAGAGCATCCTTCACGGCGCTGTCGGGAAGGTGGTCGATCGCTTCGGCCTCGGCCGAACGCGAGGCCGACGCCGTCGTCGATTCCGCTCCCCCGAGCTGCCAGTCTTCGAGGTCGTCGATCGTGCCCTGATATGGCTCGCGCTGCTTCTTGCGATACGTGTTGATGAAGGTGTTCGTGAGAATGCGATACAGCCACGCCTTGAGGTTGCTGCCCTGCTCGAAGCGGGCGTAGGCAGCGAACGCCTTGACGAAGGTCTCTTGCACGAGGTCGGCCGCATCCGCCGGGTTGCGGGTCATCCGCATGGCTGCCGCGTACAGCTGGTCCATGAACGGCATCGCCTGCGCCTCGAAGAGATCCCTCAGCTCGTCGGCGGTGGGGGCCGCAACGACGGGTGCCTCGACGGTGGCCGGTGCATTCACGACGGCGGATGCATCCACGGCAATACCGCCGTCACCCTGGTCGGCGGCGTGCTGGTCGTGGGTCGCTGGAGTCTCGGTTGCCATCGCCGCCAAGTGTAGTTCTCTGCGCTCGCCAGCGCCTGTGCGCGGGCGCTCCAAGGTCAAGCTCACCAGTTCTCCCGTCACGATCATGCGTCGGATCAGCGTCAGCCGATACCCTTAGGAACAATGCTGATCTCGAAATATTCCAACCCCGAGTTCGACCCATACCAGGGCGAATCCCTCGTCGAGCCCGATGATGTGCACTGGCCGGCGCCCACCGCGACCGGTCTTCTCGACGCGACCGTGTCGATTCCCGGTTCGAAGTCACTGACAAACCGCGAGCTCGTGCTCGCGGCTCTGGCCGACGCGCCATCAACGCTGCGCCGGCCACTGCACTCGCGCGACAGCGGCCTCATGATCGAGGCGTTGCGCTCGCTCGGCACCGGCATCGATGAGGTCGGCTCCGGCGCGTTCGGACCCGACCTCCTCATCACGCCGGCCGAGCTCGCTGGCGGGACCTCGATCGACTGCGGGCTCGCCGGCACTGTCATGCGGTTCCTTCCCCCCGTCGCGGCGCTCGCCCTCGGACCAGTCTCTTTCGATGGGGATGCTTCGGCACGGCGCCGCCCGATGCGCACGACAATCGATTCGCTGCGCCGCCTCGGCGTCGAAGTGAACGATGACGGGCGCGGTACGCTCCCGTTCAGCCTCTACGCCACCGGCAGTGTCGAGGGGGGTGACCTCGAGATCGACGCATCGGCATCGAGCCAGTTCGTCTCAGGGCTCCTGCTCGCGGCACCGCGATTCACCCGAGGCCTGCACCTTCGCCACACCGGCGAACAGCTGCCGAGTATGCCCCACATCGAGATGACCATCGCGGCACTCCGCGCCCGCGGCGTCGCCGTCACGTCGCCGAGCGTGGGCGAATGGATCGTCGAGCCCGGCCCCATCGCCGCCCTCGATATCGCCATCGAGCCAGACCTCTCGAACGCCGCACCGTTCCTCGCGGCGGCCCTCATCGCCGGCGGCAGCGTCACGATCGACGGATGGCCGAGCACCACGACCCAGGTCGGGTCACATCTCGCGCACCTGCTGCCCCGGTTCGGGGCATCCGTCGATGTCACGGGCGATCGCATCCGCATCGACGGTGGCGCCGGAATCATCGGCGGGGTCGAGCTGGCCGGCGTCGACATGGACCTCAGCGAGGGCGGCGAACTCGCCCCCGCTATCGTCGCCATCGCCGCACTCGCGTCTAGCCCGAGCCGCATCACTGGAATCGGGCATCTCCGCGGGCACGAAACCGACCGTCTCGCCGCGCTCGCGGCCGAGATCAACCGGCTCGGCGGTGCCGTCACCGAACTCGACGACGGGCTTGCGATCGAGCCGCGACCGCTCAGCGGTGGCGTATGGCACACGTATGAGGATCACCGCATGGCGACCGCAGGCGCGATCATCGGCCTCGCCGTCGAGGGGATCGAGATCGACGACATCACGACGACCTCGAAAACCTTGCCCCAGTTCGCAGACCTCTGGCTTGGTCCACTCCTCGGCCGCGTGCGCCCGAGTCTCGACCCGCTCGCCCTGCTCTAGATGCTGCGGCGAAACGCGTCATGAGCTGGCTCACCGACCTCGACGACGAAGACGATCGCTACGCCGACTATGAGGCGAAGTCGCGCCCAAACCCGAAGGCGAACAAACCGCGCACCAAGATCAGGCCGGAGCACGACGACGCCGTCGCCGCGCGGGTCGTCACGGTCGACCGCGGCCGCTACAGCGTGCTCATTGACGAGGATGGTGCGGGCGAGCATCCGGTGACCGCGACGAGGGCACGGGAGCTCCGCCGTCAAGCGATCGTCACCGGCGACCGCGTCGATGTCGTCGGCGACTCGACGGGCGACGAGGGCACGCTCGCCCGCATCGTGCGCATCCAGCCGCGCGACACCGTGCTGCGACGCAGTGCCGACGACTCCGACGAGGTCGAGCGCATCATCGTCGCGAATGCCGACCAGATGCTCATCGTCGTCGCGGTCGCCAATCCGGAGCCACGGCCGCGGCTCGTGCATCGCTACCTTGTCGCGGCGTTCGATGCCGGCATCCACCCCATTCTCTGCATCACCAAGACTGACCTCGCCGACCCGACCGAGTTTCTCGCCGAGTTCACCGGGCTCGATCTCACGATCGTGACGAGCGGCGTTGGCGCGACGCCGACGGCCGAGCTCCTCGAGTTGCTCGCAGGCCATTCGACCGTCGCCGTCGGGCACTCGGGCGTCGGCAAATCGACCCTCGTCAACGCGCTCGTCCCCGACGCACACCGGGCGATCGGCCACGTCAATGCGGTGACGGGGCGCGGCCGGCACACCTCGTCGTCGACCATCTCCTATCGCGTCGGCGGTGGCTGGATTATCGACACCCCCGGCGTGCGGTCATTCGGCCTTGGGCATGTGAACGCCGACAATGTGCTTCGCGCGTTCACGGACCTCGCCGAGATCGCGGAGGACTGCCCGCGCGGCTGCACGCACCTGCCAGACGCGCCAGACTGCGAACTCGTCGACCGCGCGCAGGCGGGTGAACTCGGGGAATTCGGGCGGCAGCGGCTCGACTCGTTCCAACGCATGCTCGCCTCGCTCGGCTGAGATGATCGGGCCTGAGAACGCCGATACTCTGGGGGCGTGACTGCACACACCCTGGCCGACGATCTCGAGCTCGCCCACCGACTAGCGGATGCCGCTGATGCCATCGCTTCGGAGCGGTTCAGGTCGGGCGACCTTGTCGTGACGACGAAGCCCGACATGACCCCCGTCTCGGATGCCGACCGCGCCGCCGAGGAGGCCATCCGGGCGTTGCTCGCAACCGATCGCCCAACAGATTCGATTCTCGGCGAGGAGTTTGGCTCGGCAGGGCACTCCTCACGGCAGTGGATCATCGACCCCATCGACGGCACCGCGAACTATGTGCGGGGCGTGCCCGTCTGGGCCACGCTCATCGCGCTCGCGATCGACGGCGTGCCTGTGCTCGGCGTCGTGAGTGCCCCGGCACTCGGCCGCCGCTGGTGGGCCGCGACGGGCGGTGGCGCGTGGATGCGTGACGCCGAGACGGGGCCGACGGGGGCGCGGCGTCTGCACGTGTCGCGCGTCACCGGGCTGACGGATGCCTCGCTCAGCTACAACAGCATCCAGCAGTGGGACATCCACGGGCGGCTCGACGAGCTCATCGCCCTGTCGCGCACGGTGTGGAGAACGAGGGCATATGGCGACATGTGGTCGTACATGATGGTCGCGGAGGGGCTCATCGACATCGCGGGTGAGTTCGATCTGCAGCCCTACGATATGGCGGCGCTGGTGCCGATCATCGAGGAGGCCGGCGGCACGTTCACCTCAGCCGATGGGGAGGCGGGCCCGTGGCACGGCTCCGCGCTTGCGACGAACGGCCTGCTGCACGAGGCCGTGCTCGCGGTCATCGCGAAGCGGTAGTGTTCGGCCATGCGGTCGCTTTCGGCCAGAGGTCGGTGAGCGCGAACACGATCGCGATGACGACGATGCCGAGCGCGACCGCCATGCCGAGCGCATAGGCGTCACTGAACGCGACGACGACACCCTCAACAGCTTCTTCGCGATAGACCGTCGCATAGAAGGTGGACGTGGCTGCGGCGACGCCAACGGCGGTGCCGACGCGCTGCCCGACCTGGCCGACCGAGCCTGCGACGCCGCCGTGCGCGACGGGCACATCGGAGAGTGTGAGCGTCTGGTTGGGTGAGATGACGAAGCCACCACCCGCGCCCGCGATGCCCATGAGGCCCGCGAGCACCCACGGCACGGCGTCTGGCGGGGTGAAGACCGCGGCGGGGATTGACAGCCCGAAGCCGACGGCGACGAGCACAAGGCCAAAGAGCACGAGGCGACGGCCGTGGCGTTCGACGAGTCGTCCGCCGATGTACGAGGTGTAGGCCGAGATGAGGGCGAACGGGATGCTCACCATTCCCGCATAGACGGCGGCGAGCCCTAGCCCAGTCTGCAGGTAGAGGGTGGTGATGAGAAAGACCGCGGGGGTCGCCGCGAAGTACGCCGTGGAGATAAGTACGCCGTTGCGATACGAGGAGAGTTTGAAGAGCCCGAAATGCACGACGGGAGACTTGCCCGCGGCGAGAAAGCGGCGCTCCCACGCGACGAAGGCCCACCCTGCAGCGACAAAGCCGGCAAGCCACCACCAGCGGGCGGGGTCGTCGCCGGGGCCGCCCGTTGTGAGCACGAACGGCAGCATGAGGCTGAACACCGCGGCGCCGAGCAAGAGGATGCCGACGATGTCGAGTTCGGTGCGCTCACGGGAGTGCCCTTGGCGCCCCGGCAGCCGGTAGAGCGCAAAGGCGAGGGCAAGCACCCCGAGTGGCACGTTCATCCAGAACAGCAACCGCCACCCGTTTTCTTCTCCGCCGAGAGCGATGAGGAGTCCGCCGAGTGTCGGCCCGAACGCCGTCGACAGACCGATGATGGCGCCAAAGAGCCCGAACGCTTTGCCCCGTTCGCGGCCGTGGAACAACTGCTGGATGAGGCCGAGCACCTGGGGCATATGGATTCCGGCGGCGACGCCCTGCAGCATCCGCCCGATGACGAGCACCTCGATGGTGGGGGCGATGGCACACATGATGCTGGCGGCGATGAAGGCGCTGAGGCCGATCGTGAAGAACACTTTGCGCGAGTGGATGTCGCCGAGCCTGCCCGCTGGCACAAGCACGAGGCCGAATGCGAGCGCGTAGCCGGCAACGATGAGCTGCAGTTCGGTCGGCCCGCCCCCGAGCGAAGTCTCGATTGTCGGGAGTCCGACGTTGATCTTGGAGAGGTCGAGGATGGTGAGGGCTGCGACCGCGGCACACACCGCGAACGCTTGCCACCGCGTGCTTTCGGCGGATGGTGGATGCATCTCGCAAGTCTATTCCTGCACGAGTGCAAATATTTCGTGCAGCACTGTATAATTGCAGATCGTGCAAGAAAGTATTGTGATCGCGCCCCCCAGCCAGCAGCGTGAGGCGGAGCGCCCCACCCGCATCGGACTCGTCGTGTTCGGGCTCATGCTCGCCATGTTGCTCTCCGCACTCAGCCAGACCGTGCTGAGCGCCGCCATGCCGACCATGGTCGGCGAGCTCGGCGGTGTCGATCACATGCTCTGGATCATGACGGCCTTCATGCTCGCCGCGACCGTCGCCATGCCCATCTATGGCAAGCTCGGCGACCTTATCGGCCGAAAAGGCCTCCTCATTGCCGCGATCGTGCTCTTCATGGCGGGCTCCGTGCTCGGCGCCCTCGCCGCCGACATGCCGATGCTCATCACCGCCCGCGCCGTGCAGGGTCTCGGCGGCGGCGGACTCATGATCCTGTCGCAGGCGATCATCGCCGACATCGTGCCGGCCCGCGAGCGAGGCCGATACATGGGCGCGATGGGTGCCGTGTTCGCCGTCGCATCCGTTGCCGGGCCGCTGCTTGGCGGCTGGTTCACCGAGGGGCCCGGCTGGCGCTGGACCTTCTGGATGAACCTCCCGGTCGGCCTCGTCGCCCTCGCCGCCGCTGTCTTCTTGCTGCGGCTGCCGAAGCGTGAACTCGTCAAGCCCCGCATCGATGTGTGGGGCATGGTGCTGCTCACCGCCGCGACCACGTGCATCGTGCTCGTCGGCTCCTGGGGTGGCAAAGACTATGCGTGGGACTCGGCCACGATCATCGCCCTCATCGTCGGTGCCGTCGTCGCGACGATCGCGTTCGTGCTGGTCGAACGCAGGACAGCAGAGCCGATCATGCCGCTGCATCTGTTTCGCGAGGCGAACTTCAACCTGACGACAATCGCCGGACTGCTCATGAGCGTGACCATGATGGGCACCCTCGCGTACCTCCCCACCTATCTGCAGATGACGTTCGGCGCGAGCGCCACCGAGGCCGGCCTCCTCATGATCCCCATGATGGCGAGCCTGCTCCTCACCTCGGTGCTCGCCGGCCAATTCGTGAGTGCGACCGGGCGCTACAAGTGGCTTCCCGTCATCGGGGCCGTCGTGCTCGCCGTCGGGCTTGCCTTGCTCGGCACCATCACTCCGGAGACACCGCGATGGGCATTCTGCACCTACATCGCCATCATGGGCGCCGGACTCGGCACGACCCTGCAACTCCTCGTGCTCATCGTGCAGAACACGTTCCACTCCCGTGAGGTCGGCACCGCCACCGCCTCAAACAACTACTTTCGCCAGATCGGGGGCTCCCTCGGCGGCGCCGTCATCGGCAGCCTCTTCACCACGCGACTCGCAAGCGAACTCGTCGTCAGGATGCCACAGCTCTCCGGTGCGGGCACCGACATGAACTCGCTCACTCCCGAGCTCGTGCGCGAACTCTCACCGGCCGTCCGCGAGCAGGTCGTTTGGGCATACAACGATGCGCTTGCGCCCCTCTTTCTCTACATCGTTCCGCTCGCCCTGGTCGCCGCCGTGCTGCTCGCCTTCGTCAAGGAGAAACCACTCGCGACCACAATCGAGCGCGACATCGTGCCGACCGCAGTCATCGACTCGGTGCAGGAGGCGTACCCGGCGTCGACCGGATCGATCGAGGTACCTGAGCGGCAGCGGCGATAGTCGCGGAGCGGCAGCGGCCGGTGGTCGCCGAGCGACATCGCCGGTGGTCGCCGAGCGGCAGCCTCAACAGCGCGCGATAGTGACCGGTGCAGATGCACCCATGGTGGAGATGCGGGGAATTGAACCCCGGTCCACTGCTGTGGTCATGTGCCTTCTACGGGTGTAGCCAGTGCAGGCGTTCTACTCGGCTCCGGAATGTGTCACTGGCACCTAATCCGACGAGCCCAGCCCTGGTGAAAGTCCCTCCATGCCCCAGGACGGAACATGAAAGCAATCCCTCTAAATTACGCCAGGACCCGGGTAGAGAGCATCCCCGGACTGACGGACTTCTTTAGTGCGCTCGCTTATGCAGCGAGGGCGAAGTCAGTGCGCTTGGAATCGGCACTTATAGTTTGCCGACATCGTTTACGAGATAAGTCGGCATCCTCGACCCGCTTCTCACAATTGCGCAGGCAATGTCGAAACCGATCATCCCCATGCGAAGTCATCGTGAAATGACGTGTCACTATCGCGCGCTGTTGAGTTGTCAATCTGCGTCGAGAACGACGCAGCCCCCAATCATACCTCGCGTGATGGTGGGAGCAACCTGCTCGCCCGGATTGGGGGCAGCTACAACCGTGAGGAATTCGCTACTATCCGTGAGGGCGAATACGCCTTCACCCCGTGCACGCACCGCACCCCACAGAATCGAGTCTCATGGCCCGTCGCTTCGCCCTCGCTACCCTCGGCCTCACCGGCATCCTCACCCTCTCGCTCACGGGGTGCAGCGTCGAGAGCATCATGGACCTCGTCGATGATGGCAAAGAGGATGTCTTCTCGATCGCGGTCGGCGATTGCTTCAACGACGACACCACCGCCGCTGAAGAGATCGAGAGCGTTGAGATGCCAGCGTGCACAGAAGAGCACGACAACGAGGCGTACTTGATCTACGACCTCAGCGAGGCCGACATTCCCACCTATGACGAGGAGGCGATCCAGGCTGACGCTGAAGCAGGATGCTTCGCAGAGTTCGAATCGTTCATCGGTACATCGGTCGACTCAACGAGCCTGTACTACACGTACTACTACCCGAGCGCCGCAAGCTGGGAGCAGGACGATCGCGAGATTCTCTGCTTCGCGTATGACGTCAACGGTCCGATCTCCGAATCGCTCGCAGGCAAGGGCCCCGAGTACCCCTACGAGGCGGAATAACGCCGGCTCAGTCGCCGAGGTGACGGCGCGCTGACATCGCGCGCTGCGCCTCGCGATTGTCCTGACGCTCGCGCAGGGCCTGGCGTTTGTCGTACTCGCGCTTGCCCTTCGCGACCGCGAGTTCGACCTTCGCCTTGCCGTCGCTGAAGTAGAGCGAGAGCGGCACGAGGGTGTAGCCACCCTCCTTGACCTTGTTGTGAATCTTGAGAATCTGGGCCTTGTGCAGAAGGAGCTTGCGCTTGCGCCTGGGCGGGTGATTCGTCCACGAACCGCCCGTGTATTCGGGGATATGCACGGCATCGAGCCAGGCTTCGCCGTGATCGTCGACGAAGGCATAGCCATCGACCAGGCTCGCGCGACCCGCACGCAGCGACTTCACCTCGGTGCCCGACAAGACCAAACCGGCCTCATACGTGTCCTCGATGGTGTAGTCGTGGCGCGCCTTGCGATTGGTCGCGACGACCTTCTGGCCACTCTCCCTTGGCACGATCTCTTCCTCACTCGAACGCGCACCGAATGTGCGCAGCCCACCATACTAACGGTCAGGGCGGTGAAGAGGGAGCCAATGTGGGCCGAGCGGCGGCCACAGCGCGCTCAACGGCCTCGACCGTCGCGCGAACATCGGCCTCCCCCGTCCTCCACGAGCTCACCGAGAAGCGGATGACGACCCTCCCGCGCCACGCGCTGAGCGACGGCATGATTGCCCCCTCCTCGAGAATCGAGGCGAACACCGCCCGCGTCATTTCGTCGTCATCGCACGCCGCGCAGACCTGCGTATACACAACATCGTTGAGCACACTGACGCCGGAGATCACATCGAGTCCGCGCGCGATGCCCTGTGCCGCCGTGACGAGCCCCTCGATGAGCTCCGCAACCCCGAGCCGTCCCAGCGAGGCGATCGCCGCCCACACCGGCACGCCTCTCGCGCGGCGCGAGAGTTCTGGCACCGCCTCGTAGGGGTCACTCGTTGCCGCATGAAGGAGGTAGCTCGCGTGGATGCCGAGCGATGCGCGCATCCGACCGGCATCCGCGACGACCGCGATGCCGCAGTCGTAGGGGGTGTTCAACGTCTTGTGGGCGTCGGTCGCCCAGGAATCGGCACCGGCGAGTCCGGCGACGAGCGAGGTGAGCTCCGGGGATGCTGCGGCCCAGAGACCGAACGCCCCATCGACGTGCACCCATGCCGCAGCCCGCTTCGCGATGTCAATGAGCTCCGCGAACGGGTCGAAGGCGCCGGAATGGATGTTCCCCGCCTGCAGGCAGACAATCACCGGTCGTGCGGACGGGTCAGCCTCGAGCGCCGCCTCGAGACTCGTCGGCAGCATCCGCCCCTCCTCGTCGACGTCGACACGCTCCGCGACGCCGAGCCCGAGGTAGCGAAGGGCGAGGTCGACTGAGCCGTGCGATTCCGCCCCGACGAGCACCCGCACACCAGGGGAACCGGCGAGACCGTGCGCCGTGACATCCCAGCCGGCCGCGGCGAGCACCGCATCACGGGCCGCGGCAAGGCAACTGAAGTTCGCCATGGTCGCGCCCGTGGTGAAGCCGACGCCGGATGCGGGCGGCAGCGCGAGCAGGTCGAGAATCCATGCTGCGGCCACCTCTTCGACGGCGACGACCCCCGGGGTGGAGTCACGCATCCCGGCGTTCTGATCCCACGCCGACACGAGCCAGTCCGCTGCGAGGGCTGCCGGCAGCGTCCCGCCCATGACCCACCCGTAGAAGCGCCCAGAGCCACTCGCCATGAGCCCAGGCTCGACGGCGGCCGCGAGCAGGTCAACGACCTGCGTCGCGCCCATGCCCATCTCCGGCATCCGGAGTCCGAGCCGGGTCGCCGCAGCGTCAGCATCGCCGGCGGCCGGCACGGTGCGCTCGGGATAGGCCTCGAGCCAACGTCGGGCGTGACTCAGCGCTGCCGCAAGGGCATCATCGGCGGAGTGCTGCCGCTCGTCCACACCGACATCGTCGTCTTCTCTGCCGCAGAAGGCAAGAGTGACGGGCGATCAGACCTTGAGATAGCGGCTGATCGCGACGTTCGCCGAAAGTGCGGCGAGCACGATTCCAACCGCAAGCAAAATGGGCACCACGACGAGCGCCTCGGTGAGCCCGACGAAGGAGGTCGAGGACATGAGTGGCGCGAGGTAGCCCTGCACGAAGAAGTGCACGACGGCGATTGTCGCAGCGCCGGCGAGCGCAGCGCCGATCACCGCCGCAATGACGCCCTCAAGGATGAACGGGGTCTGGATGAAGCGATTGGATGCGCCGACGAGCCGCATGATGCCGAGCTCGCGACGACGACTGAACGCGCTGAGACGGATGGTCGTGGCAATGAGCAGCACGGCGGCCACCAGCATGAGGGCGGCGATGCCGATTGCGGTGTAGCTTGCCGCGTTGAGGGCATCGAAGATGGGGTCGAGGTATTGGCGCTGGTCGACGACTTCATCGACGCCCGGCGTGCCCGAGAATGTCTCGATGAGCACACCTGACTGCGTGGGGTCGACCAGGTTGACCCAGAACGTCTCCGGCATAAACTCCGGGGTGATGTAGTCGGCTTCGGCGCTGTCGGTGAACTCGATGTACTTGGCGTAGGCCTCGTCGTGGTTCTCGAACTCGTAGTCGTTGACGAGCGGACCGAGCTGCTCGGATTCAAGCTGTTCGGCGACGGCGGCCTTCTGCTCCTCGGTCGCCTCAGTCAAGTTGCAGTTTGCGGTCGCCGTGGTGGCCGTGCACATGTAGACCGCGACCTGGGCCCGGTCATACCAGTAGCCCTTCATCTCGGTGATCTGCATCTGCAGGAGGATTGCGGTGCCAACAAAGGTGAGCGAGATGAATGTCACGAGCACAACCGAGACGACCATCGAGAAGTTGCGACGGAGGCCCTGGCCGACCTCGGACATGATGAGTCCGAACCTCACTGCGCCACCTCCGAGCCGGGGCCCTTCTGCACGGGAATCGCCTGCGTGAGGTAGCCGCCCTGCCGTTCGTCGCGCACGATCTGGCCGGAGACGAGCTCGATCACGCGACGCTTCATCTGGTCGACGATGCCTGCGTCGTGGGTGGCCATGATCACCGTGGTGCCGCTCTGGCTGATGCGCTCGAGGAGCGTCATGATGCCGGCGGAGGTCGAAGGGTCGAGGTTTCCGGTCGGCTCGTCCGCGAGTAGCAGGGCGGGTTTATTCACGATGGCCCGCGCGATCGCGACACGCTGCTGTTCACCGCCGGAGAGCTCGTGCGGAAAGCGGCTCGCCTTGCCGGCGAGGCCCACCATCTTCAGCACGTCGGGCACGGCTTCTTGAATGAAGCCCTTCGACTTGCCAATGACCTGGAGTGAGAATGCGACGTTGTCGAAGACCGACTTCTGCGGCAGCAGTCTGAAGTCCTGAAACACGACGCCGAGGTTGCGACGGAAGTACGGCACCTTGCGGCTCGAAAGCCGGCCGACGTTCTGGCCGAGCACGTGAATCTCGCCCTTCGTGGGGTTCTCCTCTTTGAGGATGAGCCGCAAGAAGCTGGACTTGCCACTACCGGATGCACCGACGAGGAACACGAACTCGCCTCGAAGGATCTCGAGGTTCACCGAGTTGAGCGCTGGTCTGGTGGTGCCGGCGTAGAGCTTGGTCACCTGGTCAAAACGAATCATTTCGGATCGAGCTTAAACAGACCTCGGCCATTCGGCAGGAGCGACAGGCCGACGTGTCTCACAAACCCACACTCGTGTGCACCTGGTCTCAGTCGTTGCTGTCGCGCTTGCGCCAACGGATGCCGGCCGTGATGAACCCGTCAAGGTCACCGTCGAATACGTTCGACGGGTTGTTGACCTCGTATTCGGTGCGGAGGTCCTTCACCATTTGGTACGGCGCGAGCACGTAGCTCCGCATCTGATCGCCCCAGCTCGCGGTGATGTTGCCCGCAAGCTCCTTCTTCTGGGCGGCTTCTTGCTCGCGCTGCAGGATGAGCAGCCGCGACTGGAGCACCCGCATGGCGGCGGCACGGTTCTGGATCTGGCTTTTCTCGTTCTGCATCGACACGACGAGCCCGGTCGGGAGATGGGTGAGGCGCACGGCCGAGTCGGTCGTGTTGACCGACTGCCCACCGGGGCCGCTCGAACGGAACACATCGACGCGGATGTCGTTCTCGGGGATTTCGATCGCCGCCGCCTCTTCGATGAGCGGGATGACCTCGACCGCGGCGAAACTCGTCTGACGTTTGCCGGCCGAGTTGAACGGGCTCATGCGCACGAGCCGGTGCGTGCCGGCCTCAACACTGAGCGTGCCGAAGGCGTAGTCGGCATCGAACTCAATGGTCGTCGACTTGATGCCCGCCTCCTCGGCGTAGCTCGTGTCGAGCACGCGGGTGGGGATCTTGTGCTGCTCGGCATACCGCAGGTACATGCGCTGCAGCATCTCCGCGAAGTCGGCAGCATCGACCCCACCGGCACCGGCGCGGATCGTCATGACGGCCGGGTGGGAGTCCCACTCGCCGTCGAGCAACGTCTGCACTTCGAGGTCGCCGAGCACGCGCTGGATGTCGGCGAGTTCTTTGTGGACCTCGGCCGCAGCATCCGCATCGCCCTCTTCATTGGCGAGCTCGACCATGATCTCGATGTCGTCGAGGCGCTGCTGCAGGCTCCTGATTTTGGCAAGTTCGGCCTGACGATGGCTCAGGGTGCTCGTGACCTTCTGCGCCTTGTCGGTGTCATCCCAGAGGTCGGGCGCGCCAGCGTGCTCGCTCAGTTCTGCGACCTCGAATTCGAGACGCGACACGTCGACGACCGCCAGGATTTCGGTGAATGTGGCGCGAAGCGTCGCAACCTGGCCGGTGATATCGAGCTCATCCATTGTGCAGACCAGCCTACCGGCCCCGCTTAGGCTGGCGTGATGTCGAGTGCCGAGCAACCCTTCCGCTGGCGCTCGATTGCACTCCCCGCCCTGCTACCGACGCTGCTGTTTGCGATCGGGAGCGGCGCCATCATCCCGATCATTCCCGTCGTCGCGAGCCGTCTCGGCGAGGACCTCTACGACGATCTGCCGACAGTGCTTGCGGTTGCCGGCGTCGTCTCGGCGCTCATCATGATCGGTGAACTCATCGGCAACATCCCGAGCGGCTGGCTGGTGAGCCGTGTGGGCGAGCGACCGGCCATGATCGGTGCGTCGCTCTTCTCCATCGTTGGCCTCGTCATCTGCCTGCTGTCGACGACACCGTGGATGCTCGGGGTCGGCGTCTTCATCGTGGGCCTCGCAACCGCCGTCTTCGCGCTCGCGCGCCACGCCTACATGACGACGGCAGTGCCGCGGAGCCACCGGGCGAGGGCACTCTCGACGCTCGGCGGGCTTTTCAGGCTCGGGTACTTCATCGGGCCGTTCCTCACCGCGGGGGCGCTGACCATCTTCGGCGGCTTTGAGGCCGCGTTCTCCATCCACATCGTCATGTGCCTCGCGACCGCCGGCCTGCTCTTCCTCGTCGGCGACCCTCCAGGCTCAGACCACAGCCCCACGAAGGGTGAAGCATTCGTCGAACGGGAGGCGACGGGGCTCTTCCGCACCATGGTTTCGCGGCGCGACGTGCTCGTGCGCCTGGGCACGGGGGCGGCGATCATCAGCGGGCTCAGGACCGCGCGCGTGGTCGTGTTGCCGCTCTGGGCGGTGAGCATCGGCCTCGACGACGTCACGACGGCACTCATCATCGGCATCGCGGCGGGCGTCGATTTTGCCCTGTTCTATGCGGGCGGCTGGATTATGGATCGCTTCGGCCGACTGTGGAGCGCGCTCCCCTCAACCCTCGGGCTCGCGGCCGGCTTCATCGCACTGTCGTTGACCCACGAAGCGGATGCCCGTGTGACCTGGTTCGTCGCGCTCGCGATGGTCATGGCGGTCGCGAATGGCATCGGCAGCGGCATCCTCATGACCCTTGCCGCTGACCTGGCCGATCCGGTCGATCCGGCGCCGTTCTTGGGGGCGTTTCGCTTCACGAGCGGGCTCGGCAATGCCGCCGCCCCCGTGCTCGTCGCCGGAATCACGGCGGTGGCATCGCTGTCGATCGCCGCCGCCACAGTGGGCGGGCTCGGCGTGGTCGGTGCCCTGATTCTGTTGCGTTACGTTCCCCGCTACGCCTCGCGGACTCCCGTGCCCTGACCGATTTGCGCTGCGTCAGGTCGCGAGCGGCCAGACGAGCTCGGTGATCATCGACTCCGGGTCGGCGTCGGGGCTCGGCTCGGTCACATAAATCTCCCACATGACCATGCCGGGGGCGTGTCCATGCTCGGTCATCCATCCGAGGAGCCGCTCGTAGGCCTGCGGGAGCCGATCGTAGGCACCGGCGTGCGTGTAGCGGGCCGCGAGGCCACCCGGCAGTGTGTACGGCACGACCTCGCCCGCCTGCTCGATGAGTCGGTCGGTGGGGAACCCGGCGCCGACATCGACCGTCTCCCCTGGCGGCGCAAAGTAGTAGGCGAGCGCGGGAGCCGTGATCGCGACGCCTTGGCTGCCGATCTCGGCCGCGACGATGCCGTAGGCCCGGTCGAAGAATGGTGCCATCGAGTCCATGCGCACCTCCTCGCGCACGATCGCGGTCGGCTGCGGCTCAAGGGTGACGATGCTCGGGCCCGCGGATGCTGCGGTGCTGGTGTTGCTCATAACTGCTCCCGTCGTGGCGTGGCCACCCTGATCCTCTCGCGCTCACTCGCGCTCGGCAATACCCGACCCGCCTCAGCCGAAGACCGAGCGTGCCGACGCCTCCACCTCGATGCGGAGCCCCTCCGGCACGAGCAGGCTCACGACGGGCGGCCGCCACACCGCTGAGAGCCCCACGACGACTCCGGCCCCGTCATTGCTCACCGCGCGCTCCACCACGAGGCCCTCGAAGTTGTGCGGAATGACGGCGACATAGTCGGTGACCGCGGATGCGACGGCGTCGTCATCGAGCAGCACGCCGGGGGCGCCGGCGACGGCCGTGACATCCGACAGTTCGAAGGCTTCGGCGCCGACGAGCGCGGCGCCATCGGCGAGCGCGAACAGCCGCTTGCGCTCAAGGTAGAGCGAGGTCGCCGCCGTGACAAGGAGGATGAGCACGAGGCTGAGGGCCGCGTAGAAGATGGTGAGGATGAGGGTCGATCCGTCGTCGTCGGTGCGCAGGCGGCGAGCGAGTGCCCGCACGGGCAGTGTGGGCTTGGCGCTCATCGCAGCTCCGCGAATCGGGAAACCTGCTGGGTGGCGGTGGCTTGCAATGGCACGGAGAGCGGAGTCTCCCCGCCGATGGCGGCCGGCATGAGGGGCAGGGCAACCTGAGTGTGCACCGTCACCGTGACAAGGCTGAGGCGCTGCAGACAGTCGTTGGGGTTCGGCGAACAGGTGATCTCGATGCTCGTCGTCTCCGGGTCGAGACCGTGGTCGGCGAGCGCAAACGACACGGCCCGTTCGGCCCTTCCCTGCGCCTCAGCGCGTGTCTCCGCCTCGACAAACATGCGGGTTGCGTGGCGCGCGGCTGCCTCGACCGCGAGCGAACCAGACTGCAGGCTCGACAGCGCCACAATGAGATAGACGAGGGGCACGAGCAACAGGGTGCCTGCGGTGATGAACTCCAGCGATGCCGAACCGCGGTCGTCGGCCCGAAGCCGGGTTAGGAGCCTGCTAGTCCAGCGTCTCGAGCGGGGCATGGCCGCTCACCTCCAGGGCTCCGTCGATGCCGAGGAGTCCGATCAGCGGCAGTGGGGCGCGCACCGTGACGACGGCAGCCGGATGACCGAGATACGTGCCGCTTGCGACCGTGACATCCTCGGCGTAGCTCGGCCCGATCGCGGTCTCGATGAGCTCGCGGGTGCGTTCTGCCCCATCGGCGAGCGTGTTGTCGGCGAGCGCCGCGAACCGTGCGCCCTCCCCCGCCGCGTCGAGGACCGTGTTGCGGACGTGCAGCGCGAGCCCCAACTGCATAACCGAGAGCGTGAGAATCGTGAGGAGCGCCCCCACCATCACAAACTCGGCGGGCGCCGAACCGCGGTCGTGCGCGGCCAGCCGGATGTCCATGGCTCGCGCCCTAGAAGCCGGACACCCGCTCGATGGCCTGCTCAAAGACGCTGCTGAGCGCGGGCCCCGCGAGCGACCAAATGATGATGACCAGACCGGCCGTCATCAACGTGATGAGCACCCAGCCGGGAACATCGCCGCGGTCGTCGGCGACGCGGTCTGAGAAGAGACGGAGACGGTGTCGGATCGAGGGCATGCTGGGATGCTAGCGACGGCTGCGCAGAATCCGTCAGCGTTGTCCACAGGCCGCCGGTCGGTCACAGGCTGGTCGAGCTCAGCCCGGGAGAGCCTCACGCCGAGTCGCGGCCGTAGGTCTCGAGCAGCCGCAATCAGATTTCGCTCACGGTGGGGTAGGTCGCCTACTTGGCCAACGTCGAAATTTCGAGCGCGTCCTCTTCGTTCTCGGCCGTGGCGGCATTCATCAGAATGCTGACGCTGAACGCGACGAGCGCGGCGGCGGCGACGATCCAGAGCACTACTCCGTGCACGTCGCTGAATCCGCCCACTTGCACCCCGAGCACAGAAAACGCGAGTCCGACAAGACACGTCGTTAGGGTCATAGTGAACATCCCCCGGTAAAGCTTCGTTCGACGAAGTCGGGCGTGGATTAACCGCCGGTCGGCGACGACCGCCACCAAGACCAAGGGATACGCACTGGCCAAAACGGTGCAAGTCTCGACGTTCATTCTCTCGATGGTATCTGGCGGTCAAAGCTATGAGTGCACAACCTTCGGGGCGCAGCTTCATCGATCCGAGTCAGCGCAAGCTCACTGCGTGCGGGAGCGCGAGCAATGTGTCTCTGCCGAGTTCGAATCGCGCCTAGGGTGTGTTGCTAAACGTGCTTCGGTGGGTTACGGGTAAGTCTTGTGGGGTGTCGCGAGATGTGATTTCTGATGAAGCCTGGGCCGTGATCGGGCCGTTATTCCCGCGGGTGAAGTTGACCGGGAGGCCGCCAGTAGATCGTCGAACGGTAGTCGAGGCGACGGCATGGCGGTTCCGCACGGGAGCGCCGTGGCGTGACCTTCCGGAGCGTTTCGGGAACTGGAACACCGTCTACAAGAACTTCAACAGGTGGGCAAACCAGGGCGTGTGGGCGCAGGTGCTGGAGAGTGTGCAGTCACTTGCGCAGCAGTCCGCTGACCTGGACTGGGTCGCGTCGATCGACTCCACGATCGTGCGCGTGCACCAGCACGGCGCGACCCTTTCCCGCAGCTCGGGGGGCTCTATCGAACTACAAGAAGTTCGGCGAAGAACCGTCTGATCATGCGATCGGTCGCTCTCGCGGCGGGCTGACGACCAAGAATCATCTGGTCTGCGACGGGAAAGGCCGTGCGCTTGCGTTCATCCTCACTCCCGGCCAGGCGGCGGACACGAGCATGCTGACGGCGACACTGGGCGAGATCCGCGTCGCTGGGGCCAGAGGTAGGCCCCGATCGCGGCCTGACCGAGTACTCGCAGACAAGGGATATCCGTCGAAAGCAAACCGGGCGTGGCTGCGCAAGCACGGCATCGCAGCAACGATCCCGGAGCGCGAGGACCAGATCGCGCACCGTCGAAAGCGACGTGGCCGCCCGATCGACTTCGGCGACGAGCAGCGCGCCCGCTACCGTGATCGCAACGTTGTCGAGAGGTGCTTCAACAAGCTCAAGCAGTGGCGCGGGATCGCGATGCGCTCAGATAAGACTGCCCGCAACTATCATGCAGGGGTCTGCCTGGCCGCCATTCTGCAGTGGGTGGGTAGCGCACCCACCCCGCACTCCGTGCGGCCGATCGAGTCACCGCCGCAGTAGACTCATGTAGATGATGACCAGCCAGGCCCCTGTCGGCCGCTCCCGGAATGGCGATCTGGTCGTTCCCTGATCCGCGCTCCTCCTCGTGTGAGTGACTTCAACTCACCCACACGACACAAGGAGAATCATGACAGCACGCTTCAACCACACGATCATCGCCTCGACCGACCCAGCTGAGATGGCTGAGTTCTACCGCGACCTGCTCGAAGCCGACGAGGCCCCCTCATGGGGCCCATTCGTCAACCTTCAGATCGCAGACGGCGTCCTGCTGCAATTCGCGGCCCCGCCGATGGAATTCCCACCGCAGCACTATGCCTATCTCCTCGACGACGCGCACTTCGACCGCGCCTACACTGAGATCAACGATCGCGGCCTAGAACACTGGGCAGACCCCCAGCGAACCAGGCCCGGCGAGATCAACAACGAGCACGGCGGCCGCGGCGTCTATCTTCTTGATCCCTCAGGCCACTATCTCGAGCTGATAACGCGGCCCTACCTCTGAACCGAGCTACCGACGGGCGTCGTCCTCGGCATGCTCCGGGCCGGACCGGGGTGGGGTCACCATGACCTCACCCCGGTTTAGCAACACGGCCTAGCGGTCTCTCCGCCCTGCCCGTCGTGCAGCGCTGCCGGTCTCTGCAACGCCGTCGGGCATGCCCTCATGGAATCGAGCCTGATACGGCGCGATGAAGGCAGCACGCAAAGCTTCGGCGTACTCGGCATCCGTGAGCTCGTAGTCAGCACAATAGTGACGGTGTGACCGAATTCTCGCGAAATCCGCTGTTCGCCTTGCGGGCGAGGCTAAGTTCGGGCGTCCGCGGGGCGTACCGAGTCGGAAATGACAGTGGCGCGTGTCACCATCGGTCCATGATCGAGATTCCCAACGAGAAAGTCAACGGCGAAGACGGCTACGCAGGCAATGACCTCACCGACGTATACACCAACTTGACGGCTGGATTGAAGAGCGGGGTCGATTTGTCCGGTGTCGCCGAGGGATTCTCCAAGGCCATCTTCAGCAGTCCCGGGATCGGATTCAAGGGCCTGTCCCCGAAGATAACTGTGCCGGAGCTAGCCGCTGAAAAAGCACCCCCGTTTGACCACAGTTGGTTCGACGAGGTGGACTTCACACCCGCCCCGACTCGAACTGACGAGAACACGGACAAGATGGTGGCCACGCTCGAGGCTCAGCACGCCGCGATTGCCGAGATCGTCAGCCTCACAGCTGCCAGCCTCGCCCTGTCGAAGGATCAGCGCGAGGATGCGAAGAATTGGGAGAGGTTCGCCAGGCGTACAACGTGGGCGGCAGTTTGCATTGCTGGACTGTCGCTGCTCGCTTCGATCGGAGCCATCGTCATCTCCGCTACGAAATTCTGACACGCCGCCTCTTCAAGCGTGCAAATCTTGTCAACCCGCACGCGGGTGAGTCCTACAGGGCACAAACCGCTCACTATGAGGCCATGCTTCCCCAGCGGGGCTTCCATCATTCCCTAGATGGCTCACTCCGCCATGATGGACTCATGCTCTCTCATCGATGCGCGTTCTGTGGTAACCAGACCCACTTCACGGCTAGATCCGGGCGAACCTACGACTCGGAACGCCGTGGTGCCCTCAACGACTCGGAGCGCCAATATTCAAACTGGTACCACAGAGCAAAGCTGGCTGTCGCTGCAACATGTGACGCCTGCCATGCATATAACGTCGCAACGGGTTTGACCACCTGGCGCACATCAACTGTGACTATCACGAACCTCGGCCCCAGTGAAACCCTCACGGTGGAGGCAGAGAGCATGACCAACGTGACTTGGTCTCCACCCTCAATGGTCAAAGCCGACACTGAGTTTCTCCCGGAAGGTGTCGCCGGGTTTCTCCAGGAAGCTCACGACGCGCACAGCATCGGAGCACATCGAGCAGTCCTTCTGCTGGTCCGCAGCGTGATCGAGGCTACCGCGCGAGATAAGGGGATCGAGTCAGGCTCCCTCGTGCAGAAGATCAACAATCTTCACACAGGAGGCCACATCCGCACCGGCACTAAAGACATGGCCCACACTCTGCGCATCCTCGGAAACGATATGGCCCACGGAGAGATCGATGCCTTACCGAGCGTAGAAGACGCAACCGACGCCCTCACAGTCGTGAAGTTCGTCCTCGACGATGTCTACGTCGCAGACGCTCGACGCGCAGACATGATGGCACGACGATCCGTCCCGCCCACCGAATAGCCGTCTCAAGAGAACACCCGACACCCCGAGTGCTGCCAGGGGAAGAACTTTCGCGCTGTTGTCGGTCACATGCTGCCGGTCAAACTCAAGCGGAGTCGCGGCCGTACGTCTCGAGCAGCCGCAACCAGATCTCGCTCACGGTGGGGTGGGCAGGCACGGCGTGCCAGAGCCTGCTCACGGGGACCTCGGCCGTGACGGCGATTGTGGCCGCCTGCAGGAGTTCACTGACATCCGAGCCCACGAAGGTCGCACCGAGCCTGACGGGCGCGGTCGATCACGAGCGGGCTTTGCCCGTGTAGGCGTCTTCGCGCACGCCAGTCCACGCAAGCGGCCGACCTTCTGCGCGACTAAGCGGAACCTGCGCTTAGGCCCATCGCGGGTCCTCATCAACTGGAGACATTCCGAGAATCTCCCGCGCGGCATTTAGCGAAGCAACTGCTTCGCCGAACGCCAGCACATCAAGGTGTACAACATCGACGCTCAGACTCTTCTCGTCGCCCCGACGCCCAAGGCGCACCGCGGCAGCCGACCCGAGGGGCTCGACCTCGGCGACGAGGCGGGCGATGAAATCTACTTCATCCATCACTAGCGGCTCTGCTTCGTGCATGAACGCTGCGAGGACCGTTTCGCAGGCTTCGTAAGCGTTCAGGAACACGGCTCGAATATCGTGCAGACCAGGCGCATCTTGCCAGAGCGCAGCGCACTCATTCCACTGCCGCTGATTCTTCGCGTTCGTGGAGTCGGCGGCGCCGCGTGCGCAAATTGCCAGAACATCGACCATTGGGCGAGCGCGACTCGCACCGCTGGCCGGGTCACGGTCAACCGAGATGGTGATGGCGGCGGAAGCCGGGGGACTGTGCTGATCCAGATTGCGAAGCATCCAAATGAAACGGTAGGTGGGGAGACCCCGGTATAGCGTTTCAAAATTCGCAGGCGCACTGCTCGCTGTCGGCATCTCGAGCGTTCGAGAGATAGATTCGATCGACGCGCGGAGACCCGTAAACGCAGTGAGGGCGGTGCTTAGTCGTCCGTTTAGACGTGAGCGGAACTCCCCTCGCTGGTAGTCGAGGTGACTCACCGACGGGAGTTCCTCGAGAACTTCATCGAGCGCGTTGAGCGCGTCCACCAAGGGGCCGAACAGCGCATGGCTACTGAACTCTCTGAGCCGGGCGAGCGCGGCAGGAATGCGAGCTCGCTCGTGATCAGTGAGAGGACGATCCTGCCTGATTTCGTGTTCCCCCTTGGTGCCGGCCATTGACCCAAGCATCCATCCGTCGCCGTCAAGCATTGCCACCGGCTGCCTCACGCCGAGTCGCGGCCGTAGGTCTCGAGCAGCCGCAACCAGATTTCGCTCACGGTCGGGTAGGCGGGCACGGCGTGCCAGAGCCTGCTCACGGGGACCTCGGCCGTGACGGCGATTGTGGCCGCCTGCAGGAGTTCACTGACATCCGCGCCGACGAAAGTCGCCCCCACGACGACATCGCGGGCACGGTCAATCACGAGGCGGGCGGTGCCCGTGTAGCCGTCTTCGCGCACGCTCGCCCCGGCGACGGAACCGATCTCGTAGTCGACAACGGCGGTGTCGAACCCGGCGTCGTTCGCTTGCACGGCGGTGAGCCCGACCGACGCGACCTCCGGATCGGTGAACGTCACCTGCGGCACCGCGCGGTGGTCGGCCGTCGCAAGGTGGCGGCCCCAGTCGGCGTCATCGACCGGCTCGCCCTTCGCGCGCGCGACGATCACATCGCCGGCCGCACGAGCCTGATATTTGCCCTGGTGCGTGAGCAGCACGCGGCCGTTGACATCCCCCGTCGCGTAGAGCCAGTCGACGCCGAGCACCCGCATGGTGTCGTCGACCTCAAGCGACCTGCCGGCGACCAGCTCCGCGCCGTGCACCGTCTCAAGGCCGAGATCGTCGGTGCGGGCCGTGCGGCCGGTCGCAACCAGCACCTCGCTGGCCCGGATGCTGCGGCCATCGCTCGTTTCGAGCACCACCCCGTCGTCGTCCCGGTGCACGCTCACGGTGCCCGTGTGCTCGAGCACGGTCGCCCCGCGGTGCCGCAGCGACGCGGCGACACGCTCCCCCGCGAACGGTTCGAGGTTCGCGAGCAGCGCCCCGCGCGACACGACCGTCACGTCGGTGCCGAACTCGACAAACGCGGTCGCCATTTCGAGGGCGACCACACCGCCGCCGATGATCACGAGACTTTCGGGCACCTGCTGCACGCTTGTTGCCTCGCGGCTCGTCCACGGGTTGGCGGCGCGGAGTCCGTCGATGTCGGGCACCGCAGCATCCGAACCGGTGGCGACGACCACCGCGTGGGTGGCGGTGAGCACCGTCGTCGAGCCGTCGTCTGCGGTCACGGTGACCTCGCGTTCACCGCTGAGGCGTCCGTGGCCTCGCACCAGGTCGATGCCGGCGCCCTCGAGCCACGACACCTGGCCGGCGTCGGACCAGTCGCCCGCGAAGGAGTCGCGGCGGGCAAGCACGGCGGCGACGTCGAGTCTGCCGGTGACGGCCTGCGCTGCGCCAGCGACCCGCTGGGCCGAGCGCAACGCTTGCGCGGGCCGCAGGAGCGCCTTCGAGGGCATGCACGCCCAGTACGAGCATTCGCCGCCGACGAGTTCGCTTTCGACGATCACCGCCGAGAGGCCGCCCTGCACGACCCGGTCGGCGACATTCTCGCCAACAGCGCCGGCACCCAACACGATCACGTCATACGCATGATGCTTCATCGCACGAGTATCGCACCGCGATCATGGCGACGGCAGGGCGGATGCTCGCTGCCGCCGGGTCACGCGAAGCCGAAGATCGGCGGCACGAGCAGCACCACGACGGTCACCCAGCTGGCGAAGACGAAGAGGTATTCGGTCTGCCAGCGTTCGAGGTGCAGGGCGGATGACCGGCCGGCGAGCTGCCGCGCCGTGAACCACACGGTGCCGCCAAGGTTTACGAGCAGCAGCAGGTTGAGCCCGAGGGCCGCCACCCGGTTCGGAGTGAAGCCGAGCTCGCCGACGCGCGTGAACATGGCGAAGAGGATGAGCAGGTCGAGCACGATCGCGGCGACAACCGTGACGAGCCGGATGACGTCCATCACTCCAGCGCGGTTGCGGGAGTCTCGGGCGGAGATGCCGTAGACGACGAGGCCGAGCACGACGAGCAGCAGCACATCGAAGACCGTGAGGAGCTCGCGATCGAAGTCGCGCCCGACGCCCGCGACCGTGTAGGCGACCGCCGCGACGACAAGCATGATGCCGAAGAGCGGCGTGAAGATCGCGGTGAGCACTGGGGCGAGATTCTCGATGACGCTCTTCTTCGCCTCGACGAGCCACGCCGCAACAACCACCGCGCCGGCCGCGCCCGAGGGGACGACCCAGTCGATGACCTCTTCGATGGCATCCGGGGCGATGGGGCTGAGCACGGCCGCCGTGAGCACCATGAGCACGCCGCCGCCGAGCGCGATGAGCGCGTAATAGATTGCCCACTCCCCCGTGAAGCGCACAAAGTCCATCCGCTTCGCCGACGAGCGGATGTCACCATCGACGTAGGCGACACCGACCGCGAACCACAGGGCCACGGGCAGGTGGATGGCGACGAGGATGTCGGTGCTCGAGGCATCCGGAAACGGGAACAGGTTCACGGCGAGCGTGACCGCGGCGACCACCCCGCCGAGCAGCGCGGTGCGACGCCACGGCATGCGACGCACGACGACGAAGTATGCCGCGAGCACGGGCAGCACGAAGAGGCCGAGGTTGCGGAGGAACCAGGCGTCGGGGCCCGGGAGCTCGGCGACGAGCCGCGCCACCTGGATGAGCACGGCCGCGAGGGCGGTGAACGCGAGCATGGTCACGATCGGGCGGCGGCGGTCTTCGACTTCGGGGGTCGCAATCGCGAGGTGCTTCCAGAGCCGGTCGCCGTGCTCGCGCGCGAATTCGGCTGTGATCGCGTCGACCTCGCCGAGGCGTCGCACCGCGATGAGGAACGCCTCATTGCTCGTGAGCCCGGCCGATGTGAGGTCGGCGATCTGGTCGCGGAGGTGGCTTTCGAGTTCGTCGGCGTCGGTGTCGTTGACCGTGCGCCCGCGGAGGATCGCGGTGCGCCATTCTGCGATGTTCGGCTCAAGGCCGGTCATGTTGTCGCTCATGTCAGGCCCCCGCCGCGTGAAAGTTCGGACCCCAGAGCCCGCCGAGCGTGCGGTTCGCGGTGGCCCACTGGCGGCGCTGCTCGGCGAGCTGTGCGCGGCCGGAGTCGGTGATGTCGTAGTTGCGTCGGCGCCGGCCCTCTGGTGAGGTGCCCCACGTCGCGGTGATGTAGCCGGTGCGCTCAAGGCGGTGCAGCAGCGGGTAGAGCATGCCGTCGGTCCACTCCACCTCACCGCCCGAGAGTTCGCGCACGCGCTTGAGAATGGCGTAACCGTAGCTCGTGCCCTCGACGAGAATCGCGAGCACGAGGGGCGTCGCCATGGCGGCGACGAGGTCCTTGTCGATATTCATGATGCCTCCTGGTGCAACAGCTTATACCTAGAACTGCAAGGTACATGGGAGTTCTAGGTATGCATGTGCTCAGAACCCGACCTGCAACACGAAAATCCCGGGGTAAATCGCGAGCGCGGGAGGTTAGGTTGATAGGCACTCGGGGCAGGGCCATACCACCCCGCCGGCTACCTCCCAGGCCGTCTCGAAACCGTAACAACGTGGGCAGATCGGGTCGTTCTCTATATGCGCCTACTCTGACATTGGCGAAGGCGACGGGCACCTCAGAGAGCGCGCTGATCGCGACCTGAGGTCCTTCTTCGGGGACCAGACTCGACCATCATCAGTGGGTCGGGCAGGATGGGACTGTGGAAGACACTGTCGCCCTCTGGATTCAAGCCGTAGCTGTCGTCGTAGCAATCGCGACGGGCGTGGTCGCGATCGTCCTGGGTGCGGTCGATCGACGTAATTCTCGGATCATCGCCGAGCAGGACCGAGTGTTCACGCGGCTGATGGTGGAGCGCGAGCTCCTCTCACGCCTGCTCGAGAACTACAACAAGGGCGGCTCGACCGATCGAGAAGAGGTGTCCCGGATGGGAGCCGAAGCCCTGACCCTGATCGGACTGGTTGGAGAACGCAGACTTCCCGAACTTTGGGCAAGTCACATCGAGAGCGAATCAGCTCTGCTTTCGCTGCTGGATGACCCCGAAATGCCGGATTGGAAGAAGGAGGCGATCCGTGTGCAGATCGCTGTTATCCGAAACCAAAACAACCTGGAGACCGTCGCTCCCGAGCGCGACTAGCTCGTTGCGGTAGTCAGGCCGCGGAAATGTCGATGTCGAGCTCACCGTCTTTTCGGGGCTCGCGAGTGGGTATCTCTTTGCGCTTCATCGCTGCTGCCCATAGTTCGGCGCGCAGCTCTTTGAGTGCCAGGCGATCGAGGTCGCGGGCGTCGACGTAGCAGTGACCCGGCGACCGCTTCTCTCCCTCCCCCAGACGAGTTGTGGAGTCGTCGATCACGCGGGACCGGGCGACGATCACCTCCGCTGGTGTCAGCGCCCAGACGCCGAGCGACGGACTCTTGGCGTTCGCGGTGTGCCAATCGCGGCTGTCCTGCGCAGTGACGACGTCGGAGCGGGCGTAGGAGGGCTTGCCTGCATCGGCGGTCGCCCCTGTGAATGCGTGGGTTGCGATGTTGCTCCCGTGCATGAGGTGCACTGTGATCTGTCGATAGATCAAGTCCTCCCCCACCATTAGGCTCTCGCCTTCGGCGAGTTCCAGATCCACGGCGGTCACGCTTCCTCACCGACTGCGAAGTTGACCGCCTCCTGCAGGTTGGTCGTAGCCTGGAGAGATGCTCCGCCAGTCGCCGGCCGGGCGAAGAGTTCGAACTCGGCATTGCCCGTCACCTCGATGCTGCGCACCATCGTGAGGGTTGCCCACTCGAGGATGATGCCGCCCTCTTCCGTCGGGAAGAAGCTCGGAAGGTCCCGTCCCGCGTCCGCGAGCGCCTGCATGATGGAGTTGGCCGCCTCGAGCGCGACGACTGCGACCGGTGCGGCGTCGCTCGAGTCGCCCCAGCCAGTTGAGAGCTGAGCGAACTCGATCAGCCGTGCCGCCCAGGGCCCGGTTCCCGGCACGAATTCCTCGACGGCATAGGTCTCAGTAAATCGCCAGGGGCTGCCGTCTCTCTTGTGCTGCAGCAGCCCTTCGACGCGGAGGATGGGGCCTTGGTCCGGCGAGTCGAGCAGTTTACGGATGTCGTCGATCAAGGCACCGTCAGTGTCGTAGTGACCGATCAGCCGACCGTGCTGAAGGCTCTCAAAACGATATGTAGCCTTCTCGGCATCAACCTCGGTGATGCGGCCCACGACCGTCTCAGGGTGCGCCGACAGCTCGCCCGCGACAGATGATGGGGGCTCCGCTAGGAAGTCCTCCAGCGTGAATGTCTCGACGACCTCTCGTCGAGTCGACGCCGTTATCTCAGTGGGAGGGCTCGAGCGTCCGGCCGTGTAGACCTGGATCGACTGCCCCTCCTCGAGGGTTGTTCCGAGAAGCACGATGCGTTCGCGCACTTCGGCCGCAAGCGCTGCCGGCATTTTTGGGAGTTCGCGCGCCTCGTACGCGGCCGCGATGGACTCGTTAATCGTGTCGTCGGCCCGTCGCTGATACTCCTGGAACATCGCGTGCTGTTCGAAAGCCAGCAACACATCGGCGCTGCCGTCTTCTATCGACTCGATCGTGAGGCTGACCTCGTCGTCAAAGTCGACCGGGAGCGTTTCACCAGGATGATCCTGCCGCCAGGACGATCGCGCCACGATTCGCAGCAGCTCCTGATACCGCTCAAGCTCGATGAGAGAGTCGATCGGGAGCCTTCCGCCTGTAAAGCGTGCCCCGGTCAGCTTGATCCGCCGAACGGAACTTTCAGGCTGTGTCACACCCAAAGACTAGTGCTCACCCCGATAAGCAACTAGGTCGGGGCCGACCTATGACTAAGTGTCAGTGGCGCGATGTGTCATCGGTCGACGCCGGACGTGTTGCCCTCGCAAGCGGCGCGACGACTTGCGTAGTGCCGAAATACCTCGTGCCGACCAGGTAACTGCGCCTGCAGGCGCAACACGTCATCTGACTCGAGGAACGACGTGTCGCGCTGCGCTGGCGCGCTAGTTGTCGGCGGGGAGGTCCATCGTGCCGTCAAGCTTGACCATCGCGAGCGCAGGGTTGGCTACTCCGAACGCGGCGCTCATCTCGACGCGGGCGACGAAGAGGTTGCGTTCGAAATCTTCCTCGTTCCCGATGAGGATCGTGATTGGCAGGATCATTAAGACGAGTGCGCAGGGTGCAATCTCCCCGGAATAGTGGCGACCGCCTGTGCCTCAACGAAGCAAGCTCTCGTCATTGCAATCTGAGAAATGTGCATGCACACTCGAAAACCGAGCAGTACCTCGTCTAGCGCTGACGAACGGGTCGATTCGTGTTCCCGTCCGGAAGCTGAGAAAGCCGCGGGAACTGCCCGGTCGCGGCCTGACCGAAACGCTCCGCCCAAAAATCTACGAACCGGTCTAGATCCCCGATGTCGAGAGGGACAATTCCGTACCCGAGTTGGCCGCCGCCAAACCCACCTCGGAGCGCCCCGAGTCCTTCGGCCGGGGGAGCCGCACGAGGTTCGTTTTCGAAGTCAGCACCCATGCCCTGCATGAAACCCAACTCGAACCATGAGTATGAGCGCTCGGCTTCGAAGTCGGCGAAGTAGAGCGAGTGGGAGCGGGAACGCGTGCGACCACTATTCTCGAGCCGGATATGGCCGTACGCGATGACATCGAACGGCGACGAATCGCTGCCTGAAAAGTCAGATAGACCGGAGATGATCAGCCGGGCTTGCCCCAGCGCGAGCGTCGCGGCGCCGTCGCGTGAGCGAGATACCGCCGTCGCCGGAGCGCTATCGGAGATGAACTCGATGACCTCTTCAATCAATGCCGAGTAGCCTCCGCGGCAGCTCATCGCAAGAGCTTCTCTTCGCTCGCGTTCTGTGCGGATGGCCTCCGCGGCGGCTTGCTCCGCGGCACGAGTTTGCAGGACTGCCGACTGGGCAGCAGCGAGGGCGCTGCCACCACGTGTCGCAGCTTCCGCCCCTGCCCGTCGGAGCCGGTCGATGAGATTCCCCGCCGCGGGACGCGCCCCGGGCGCTTTGCTCAGAGACTCGCCCACAATCCAGGACAGCTTGCGACTGCCGGGCAGGAGGTCCGGCACGGCGTTCAGGTGTTGGTCGCGAAGAACGTCATTCGAGCCAGTGAATGGACGCTGACCAGCGAGCAGTTCGTATGCGATGACACCGAACGCATATACATCTGTCGCTGCAGTCGCGTGCTCGTACCGCCACTGCTCGGGCGCGGCATACTCGGCAGTGAAGGAAAATTTCCGAGTGTCGCCAGCGGTCGCCGCGTCAGCGTATCGCGCGATTCCGAAGTCGCATAGCGCCCAAGCTCCATTGAGATAGAGGACGTTCTCGGGCTTAATGTCGCGATGAACGACTACGGGGGCAATGACGTTCAGGGCCTCGGCCAGATCCGTGAGTATGGCAATCGCCTCGCCTGCACTGACGCCGGCGTTGATCTTCTGCCGAAGCGAATAGTCCGCACGCGGCATGTAAAGCACGAACGAGTCGGGCGTCTCTTCCACGTGCAAGATTGGAACGACGTGGGGCGAGCTAGGTGCGTCCTGCGCGATGAGTTGCTCGCGCGTCGCACCTTCTGCTTTGGGCACGACCTTGGCCGCGAGTTGATCCGCACCCGGCCCATAGGCCAGGTATACCTTGCCGAATCCGCCGCTGCCGAGCGATTTACTCGAGTCCCATCCCCATGTGGTCACGAGACGAACATAGCGGACAAATCTCGGGCACCCGAAGGGAACCGTGGTGCGCGTACGCGGCACTGGTCAGACATAGACGCGGCACGGACACGCAGCACTTCAGCGATGGGCGAACCGCGGCGGAACTGTGATCGCTCAGAACCCAACCTGCAGCACAAAAATGCCGGGGTAGATCGCGAAAATGATCGTGATCGGCAGGATGAGGAACACCAGCGGCACGAGCATCGCCACCTCCTTCTTGCCAGCGAGCTCGAGCAGGCCGCGCTTCGTATCCTCACGGGCATCCTGGGCTTGAGCGCGGAGCACCTCGGCGAGGGGCGAACCGCGCTCAAGCGCGATCGTCATCTGGTCGACGCAGCGGGTGAACGCTGGCAACTGCAGGGCATCAGCGCAGCGGCGGAGCGAATCGGCGAGCGGCAACCCCGTCGTCACCTCGGTGAGCACGCCACCGAGTTCTCGCGAGAGCTCGCCGCTGCTCGTGCGCGAAACCCTGCGCAGCGCATCGACGACTCCCTCCCCCGCGGAGAGGCTCAGCGTGAGGAACTCGAGCACCATCGGCAGCTCGGCCGAGAGGCGTGCCATCCTGCGGGCGGCGCTGCGCTGCAGCATCCAGTCGCGAAGCACGAGTCCCGTCGCACCACCGATCACCGCAGAGCCAACTCCGAAGACGATGGGTGACGTCTGCTGCGACGCGGTGATGATCGCGATCGCGCCGCCGAGGGCCACCCCGCCGAGCACCGCGAGAAGCTGTTGCGAGCGGTACCCCTCAAGGTCGAGCCGCGACGCGGACTGCCGCAGGCGGAGCTGCTGCACCGCGGCACCACCGAGCACGCCGGCGAGCGCCCGACGCAGCGACCCGAACACCGGACCAAACAGCACGCCAATGACGGGAAGCGGGTCGGATGTTTCGCGGTGCAGATGCGCGCGAGCTCCGGCCGAGATGTCGGCGACATATGGTGCAACTCGGCCGGCGAGCCGCGGCGCACCGAACCTCGGAATCTGCGTCGCGAGCACCCACAGCCCGAGCCCCAGTCCGCAGCCGCACACGATCGCCCAGGCGACGCTCACCGAAACCATCGCTGCTCCTCGGGCAGGCGACCGATCGAGAGCATGATGCGATAGGCGACGACTGTGACGACGAGCCCGGCGACGATGAGCGCTGCGCCACTGGGCGTGTTGTAGGCGGCAGCGCCCTCAGGTCGCGCAGCGAGAAGCAACAACACGATCCACGGTGCCGCAGCCCCGAGCCTCGCGGCGTTCACCACCCACGACTGCCTCGCCTCGACCTCCGAACGAATGGCAGCCTCCTGGCGAAGATACGACGACAGACTGCGCAACACGGTCGTGAGCTCTGTGCCACCCACCTCACGTGACATCCGGAGGGTTTCGAGGATGCGGTCGGCGACCGGGTCGGCAAGGCGCTGCTTGAGCCGGTCAAGACAGTAGGCGAAGTTCGCCGTCGACTGGTAGTCGCGGTCGAAGTCGGCGAAGGCGGCTCGTGTCGATGCAGGGCCGACCGCGGCGAGCGCCGCAAGCCCGTCTGGAAGCGACAGCCCGGACCGCACCGCGGACACGAGATGGTCGACCACATCGGGCCAGAGCGCCCGGTTCTGGCGGCGCTTCGCTCGCGAACGCCACGAGATGACGACGTACGGCGCAGCCCCCGCCGCGAGGCCGGCCGCGACGGCAAGCGCCAGGACCGGCACGAACGCGAGCGTGATGGCGGCGGCGAGCACCGCGACGAGCACCGTGACGGCGGCGAAGGTTGCCGGCGTCACCGTGGGGACGCCCGCGAGAATGAGGTGCTCTCGCAGGCGCACGGTCGACGGAGAGCTCGCTCGTTGCGGAGGCGTCGCGGGCCGCGGCCAGAGCGTCGGTGCCGCAACGAGGAGCAGACCGGCGCCGAGCAGACACCCGAGGAGCGCTGGCACCACGGGAATCGCGGGGCTCACATCGACTCCACGAGGCTCGCGAGCTCTGTTGCGTCGAACTTCGCGATGCGCGGTGGCACGGCGCCCGTCGGAGCCAGCACACCGGCCGTCGTGGCAAACAGCTCCACAGATTCGACCTGGCCGGCTGCCACTGCCCCTGTCGGCGCGGCGATCGTCGCGACGCGGCGGTGTCCGTCGCGACGCTGCTCGCAGTGCACCACGAGGTCGACGACGCTCGCCACGGTGGGGAGCACGAATGAGGAGTCGATGTTGCGCCCGGCGAGGAGCGGCAACACCGACAGTTTTGTCAGCGCGTCACCGGCCCCATTCGCGTGCACGCTGCAGGCCCCTGGCACACCTGAGTTGAGCGCGATGAGCAGGTCGAGTGCCTCCGCCTCGCGGACCTCGCCGACCACGAGCCGGCTCGGGCGCATGCGAAGCGCTTCTTTGATCAAGCGGCGCAGCGTGACCTCGCCGGTGCCCTCGAGGCTCGGCTGTCGACACTGCATCGCGACGACATCACGGCCTCGCAGATCCAACTCGAAGGTCTCCTCCACCGTGATGACCCTGTCGGTGGGTTCGGCCTCAGCCAGCAGCGCCCCCAGCATGGTCGTCTTGCCCGCATGGGTGGCCCCCGAGACGATGATGTTGAGGCCGGATCGCACGGCAACACGAAGGAACGCGGCGGCGCCCACCGGAAGCGATCCTCGCGCCACGAGATCGTCGAGCGTCGCGATGCGCCGTGAAAACTTGCGGATGTTCACCGCCCACTCGCGGCGCGTGACATCCGGAATCGCAACATGCAGTCGTGAGCCGTCGGGCAGCGACGCATCGACGAAGGGTGAACTCAGATCGACGCGGCGCCCCGTGGATTGCAGCATCCGCTCGACGAGGTCGCGCACCTGGCCGGAGGTGAGGGTCAGCGATGTGCGCTCGGATGTTCCGCCACGGGCGACATAGACCTTGTCAGGCGCGTTGATCCAGATCTCCTCGATGTTCGGGTCATCGAGGAACTGCTGGAGCGGGCCGAGCCCGACAAGGTCGGCGACGATGTGTCGCGCCGTCTCACGCTCATCGGCGAGCATTGGAACACTGCCACCGAGCGCACGCTCGCTGTAGCGCTGCACCTCGTCCAACACGTACCGGTCGGCAAGCGCCCGGTCGGCGGAAAGGTCAACGCCCTCACGTCGCACCCGTTCTCGCACGCGCTCGGTGATGAGTGCGACGGGGTGGTGCGGCATGCCCGCTATGGTGGCGCACATCGCTCGCGCGACTCGAGAGTTTTCCACAGCTCTAGCGCGTGACTCCCGTGGTCACGCGGTGCCGGTCTCGCTACTTCGCGGTGCTACTTCGCGCTGCCGCGCCCTCGAATGCCGCCAAAGACCGCGGTGACGACAAAGAGGATGAGACCGATGACGGCAAGCCAGAAGAGGCCCTCCACGACAAACCCAATGATGGAGAGAACGACCCAAATGGCGAGCAGGAGGAGAATGATCTTCAACATGCGATCAACGGTAGGCGCGGTGCCTGGGTACATTCCCAGACTCGGCGAGGTGGGCATGCTCCCGTAGACTGGCGGCTCCGCGCGGGAGTGGTGAAATTGGTATACACGCCAGATTTAGGTTCTGGTGCCGAAAGGCGTGAGGGTTCAAGTCCCTTCTCCCGTACTCAATACAGAACGTCAAATGACCCGCATCATCCGGTCGACGGACGCACAACACAGGCTCTGCCGGTTACGCTGAGAACGCGCGAAATCGTGCCACCCGCCCGTCCGTTGGAGTCCCGCGCTTGATGCCCACAGCCCTCATCCCCTGGCTCGACCCCGAGACGCTCATCCTCGGGTTCGGCGCCTTCGCCCTGGTCGGCGTGTGCTTCATCGTGTTCGCCGAGACCGGGCTGCTCGTCGGGTTTTTGCTGCCGGGCGACACCCTCCTCATTATCACGGGGGTGCTCACGTTTGCAGGCGTCATCGACGTCGATATCTGGTGGGTGTGCCTCGCCATTGCTTTCGCCGCCTTCCTCGGCGGAGAGGTGGGCTATCTCATCGGCCACAAGTTTGGGCCGAGCATCTTTGAGCGCAAAGACAGCGGCGTCTTCAGCCGAGAGAATGTCGAACGCACCAACGCGTTCTTTGTCCGCTTCGGCGGCATCTCCGTCATCCTCGCCCGGTTCGTGCCAATTCTCCGCACCTTCGTGCCGGTGGCGGCCGGCATCGGCCACATGGACTACCGCAAGTACTCGCTCTATAACGCAATCGGCGCCATGATCTGGGGGGCTGGGCTCACGTTCGTGGGGTTCGTGCTCGGCTACATTCCCCCGGTTGAGCGCTTCGTGCGCGACTACATCGACCTCATCCTGCTCGTCGCGGTCGCGGCGACCCTCATCCCCACCGTTTACCACTACGTGCAATCGAGCCGCAAAGCGAAGAAGGCCCGGCTGGCGGGCGAGCCGCCGCTCACCGATGAGGAGGTCGTGCTCGACGCGGCCTACTTCGACCAGGACCCGAGCAACGACCCCGACAAGCAATAACGCGTCAGTCGATCGACACCCAGATCGCTTCGGCAGCCTCATCGCCAATGTCGAGCTCGGCGCCACCGAGACGCACGGCAAGCGCCCCACCGAAGGGTTTGCGGCCCACCACGGTGACCGGCGCATCGAGCACAAAGCCCTCCGCGGCAAAGTAGCGCAACAGCTTCGGGTCACGATCGCGGATGCGCACGATGCGCCCCGTGTGGCCGTCGTTGGCCTGCGCGAGCAGCACCGCCGAGGGCATGTCCACCTCGCCCCGATCGGTGGGGATCGGGTCGCCGTGCGGGTCTCGCGTTGGCCGGCCGAGCTGCTCAAAAATGGCCTCGAGCATGCGATCAGAGACGGCGTGCTCGAGCACCTCGGCCTCGTCGTGCACCTCGTCCCAGCGGTAGCCGAACGACTCCACCAGCCACGTTTCGATGAGTCGATGGCGTCGGACCATGCGGAGGGCAAGCGTGCGCCCCTCGGTCGTGAGCGTGATGGCGCCGTATGGCACATGATCGACGAGGCCGGATGCGGCAAGCTTCTTCACCATCTCGGTCACCGTCGAGGCGGCCAGACCGAGGCGTGCAGCGAGTGCCGACGGCGTCGCCGGCGTGTTCTTCCATTCGCCGAAAGAGTAGATCGCCTTGAGATAGTCCTCGACCACACTGTTGCTCGCGCTGCCGCTTGCACCACTGCCGCCGGGGCTCATGCGGTTGCCGCCCTTCGCCGCCGCAGCGCCGCCGTCACAACGCCGCCCCGCGAACCGAAGAGGTAGGCCAGCACGAATGCGGCGGCCTGCGCGAGCACGACCGCGCCACCCGTCGACACGTCGAGGTAGAAACTCGCATACACACCGGCGACGCTCGCGACGACCGTGACGAGCACGGAGAGGACGAGCATCCGGCTGAAGCGCTTCGTGAGGAGCGACGCGGTCGCGCCGGGGGTGATGAGCATGGCCACGACGAGGATGATACCCACCGCCTGCAACGCCACGACCACCGTGAGTGCAAGCAGCCCGAGCATGAGCGCCGAAAGCATGCGCGTGTTGATGCCGATCGCGTTGGCGTGGCTGCGGTCGAAGGCGAAGAGCGTGAAATCGCGGCGCTTCACCAGCAGGATGGCACACGTGACGGCGGCGATCACGACGACCTGCACGATGTCGCTGTCGCTCACCCCGAGCACGTTGCCGAAGAGGATGTGGCCGAGATCGGTCTGGCTCGGGGTCGCCGAGATGATGACGATGCCGAGGGCGAACAGCGAGGTGAAGACGACGCCGATCGCGGCATCCGACTTTATTTTGGTCGTCGCGCGCACGCCACCGATGAGGGCGACCGCGCCGACCCCGAAAATGAAGGCGCCGACCGCGAACGGCCAACCGAGCAGGTAGCTGATGGCGACACCCGGCAGCACGGCGTGCGAGACGGCATCGCCCATGAGCGACCAGCCGATCTGCACGAGCCACGTCGACAGGAGGGCGCACGTTACGCCGGCAACGATGGTCACAAGCAGGGCGCGCGTCATGAAGTCGAACTGCAGCGGCGCCAAAAGCCACTCGATCATGTCGCCCCCAACCCGAACGCCATCGCCAGCCGCTCTGGCGTGAGCGCCTCGGCCGGCGGCCCATGGAACAGCACGCGGTTTTGCAGCAGCACCACCTCATCGCAGAGCTCCGGCACCCCCGCGAGATCATGCGTCGAGATGAGGATGCCGCGACCCTCCGTCGCAAGCGATCGAAGCAGCGCCACGATGGTGTGCTCCGAACCCTTATCGACGCCCGCAAACGGCTCATCGAGCAGCAGCAGGCTCGCCTCCTGCGCGATACCGCGCGCCACAAACACGCGCTTGCGCTGCCCACCGCTGAGCTCGCCGATCTGACGGTCGGCGAGCTCCGTGAGCCCCACCCGCTCGATCGCGTCGGCCACCGCGGTGCGGTCAACAGCGCGGATGCGACGGGTGAACCCCTGCCGACCGAACCGCCCCATCATCACCACGTCGGCCACCGACAGCGGAAAATCCCAGTCAACCGCCTCCGACTGGGGCACATACGACACCAAATTCGAGCGCCGGGCACGAGCAGGGTCGCCACCGAAAAGACGGATGCTGCCCGCGAGCGGCTTCACCGATCCCATAAGCGAACCGAACAGGGTCGACTTGCCCGAGCCGTTCATGCCGAGCAGGCCGATCACGCGGCCAGGCTCGAGCGTGAGATCCACCGCGTCGAGGGCCCGCACGGCGCCGTAGTGCACGGTGAGACCCGTCACATCGATCATGGGGGCGGCGGGCATCCGGTCGCTCGCGGTGTCAGTCATCGGCGCTGACTCCATCCTCGCTAAGCCCATTGCTGAGCCCCGCGGCGATGACCTCGACATCGTGGCGAAGCAGGTCGAGATAGGTCGGCACGGGCCCGTCAGCCTCGCTCAGGGAGTCGACGTAGAGCGCACCGCCATATTCGGCACCGGATTCGCGGGCGACCTGCCGCATGGCGCCATCGTCGACCGTCGTTTCGCAGAATACGGCGGGTACATCGTTGTCACGGACCAGCTCGATCGTGCGCGACACCTGCTGCGGGGTGCCCTGGCTGTCACTGTTGACCGGCCAGAGGTAGCCCTCCGTGAGGCCGAGGTCCCTCGCGAGATAGCTGAAGGCACCCTCGCAGGTGACGAGCACCCGACGCTCCTCTGGCAGGCCCTCCACAACGGTTTCGAGTTCGAGCGCGATCGCCTCAAGCTCGGCGGTGTAGTCGGCCGCGGCCGCCTCGAAATCGGCCGCGCTCTCCGGCACGAGATCGCTTAGGCCGGCGGTGATCGCCGCAACATATTCCTGCCCAGCGATGGGCGACATCCACGCGTGGGGGTTCGGCCGCCCCTCGTAGTCACCCCCGCCGATATCGATCGGTTCGATGCCGTCGGTGAGCACGACGTGCGGCACGTCGATTCGCTCCACGAACGCCTCGAACCAGCGCTCCAGCCCGAGACCATTGTCGAGAATGAGATCGGCGGATGCCGCGCGCGTGAGATCGGACGGCGTCGGCTCGTAGCCGTGAATCTCTGCGCCCACCTTCGTGATCGACTCAACCTCGACGGCGTCCCCCGCGATGACACGGACCATGTCGGCGATCACGGTGAAGGTCGTGAGCACGAGCGGGCGGTCACGCTGCTCGGGCTCGGCGGTCGAGCATCCGGCGAGCACAGCGACCATGGCCGTGACGAGGGCCGCGCCGAGAAGTGAGCGCGCTCGAACGACACGCTTCGTCCTCGAAGATTTCGGCATACCGAAATATTAGACCCAGGTCTGCCGCAATGCACGCCAAAGGTCAATATTCGCGCCAACGGGGGCGAGGAAGCGCGAGAATCGACCTCTCACGGGGCGCGCGAGGGCGAGCAAGGGCGCGAGGGCGTGTGAGCGCAGGCCCGGCTCGCTAGCCGAGGAGGTGGGCGCGCACCTTCGGGATGAGCGCTCCGAACGCACGCGAGCGGTGGCTGATCGCATTCTTCTCGTCGGGGCTGAGCTCGGCCGAGGCGACGTCGAGACCCTCCGGGCGGAAGATGGGGTCATACCCGAACCCACCAACGCCGACAGGGGCCGGAAGGATCGTGCCAGGCCACACCCCGAGCACCGCGAACTCCGTCTCGCCATCCGCGAACGCCGCGGCACACATGAACTCGGCCGCACGGTCCGCGCTGTCACCGAGGTTCTCGAGCAGCAGACGGTAATTGTCGGCGTCGTCGCGCGTGCCGGCATAGCGTGCCGAACGGATGCCCGGCTCACCGCCAAGCGCCGCGACACAGATCCCCGAATCATCCGCGATCGCCGGAAGCCCCGTGTGTTCGGCCGCCGCCCTCGCCTTGATGAGCGCATTCGCCTCGAACGTGTCGCCGTCTTCGACCGGCTCCGGGCCGTCATAGCCGATGAGCTCGATGCCCTCGAGCTGGTCGCCGAGAATGCGGCGCAGTTCGCCGACCTTGTGCTGGTTGTGCGTTGCGAGGACGAGCGTTCGTGTCATTCGTCGAGGCTAGCGCGCCCGCGACGGTCGACGTCGATGGGCGAGCAGCGCAAGCACCGCGCCTGCGAGGGCAAGGCCACCCGCCGCGAGTGCAATCGTGCCCGACTCCTGGCCGCCATACGCAAGCTCTCCGGCAGGCGCATCGGAAGATACCGCCGTCTCTGGTGCGGGCGTCTCCGGGACAGGCGTCACCGGTGGCTCCGGGGCCGCGGCGACAAACCTCGCGAAGGTGCCGAGCGTCGCCTGGTCTATGGGGCCGTCGACGAAGGGTGAAAGCTGGTTGAAGATGAACGAAGTGATATGCCCATCGACCACGGGTGAGACGCCCCCGGAGTACGGCTCGGAGTAGGTGTTGGTGCCGTCAGAGATGCAGACCTGGCCGGCGGCGATCCCCGACCCCGCGGGATCTTCTACGGAGAAAGCGAGGTAGACCGGCTGGGGCGCGACGACGATGTCGTAGCGCCACTCTTCACCGTCAATCACCTGGCTCGCCGTGATCGTGCGAGATTCATAGGACACCCGGTAGGCGACGTCGTAGGCGTTGCTCGCGGTGTCGCACCCGGCCGGGAGTTCGGACACCCCGACTGCGGCGACCCCTGCGATGTCGGCGGTGACGACGCCCTCATACTCGCGCTCCTGCGGAGTCGGCGCACCGGTCTCGACAACGTCTTGGAGCCCGGCGGCGAGCCCATACGCAGCAACCGCTTCAGAATCGGCGCTCGACATCGTCGCCGACGCGAGGTCGAACTCGGCCGGGAAGTCGATGTCGGATTCGAGCGTGAACTCCACCTTGCCCGCGCCATATTGCGGAATGCAGTCCATGTACCAGTTGTCACCGACCGTGTCGTTGGTGATCGTGTGCTGCGAAGCGCTGGTGCAGTCTGTGGTCACGGGTGCTGCGCTGGCGGGCGCAGGGATGCCGACAGCGGCTGTTCCGACCCCGAGCGCAGTAGCGCCGATGGCCGCGAGAGTCTTCTTCAATGGGGTATACCTTTCGGGTAGGCAATCGAGAGGATAACAGAATTACCGTGCGCAATATATCCGCCCCGCTCCCGCCGAGCGTCTACACCCGGGAGCGGCGGCTCGACACGGGACTGTGGTCTGTCACCTGTCGACTCGACGAACGCCATGCCGATGGAACCGTGACCGACGAACCTGACCTCACAGCGACCGTGCTCTGGCGCACCACCGAGGCCGAAAAGGGGCTCCTTCGCTTCGAGCTCGCGACATTCGCAGTAGGCGAGGCGCCCCCGACGTGGTTTGTTCACGTCGACGAACCTCGCGCCACTCCCGCAGCCACCAATCTCGTTGCGTTCGTCGACGATCGTGTGCCAGCCGGCACGATCATCTCGAAGTACCAGTTCGCCACCCTCGGTCTGCCTAGCGACCGGCAGGCCGCCGCTGTGCGGTGGTATCCATCGAGTGGGCTGGTGCACCAGATTTTCGTCACCCCCGAGTGGCGCCGCCAGCACCTCGCGACGCAGGTGCTCTATGCGGCAGGGGCCTTTCACCAGTCGAACGGATGGCCGGGCAAGCTGCACGGCGACGGGCGGCGCACCGAACTCGGCGAACGACTCGTGGCCGGGCTTCGGCATCCGGATCGGTTCCAGCCTCTCAGCGACACCATGCCGCCGATGGACGCGGAGCCCTAGGCCTGAAGCGCCGCCTGCTGCAGCGCGGTGAGCTGGGTCGTGCCCGCGAGGGCGAGGTCGAGCAGCTGGTCGAGCTCGGCGCGGTCAAACGGAACACCCTCCGCCGTGCCCTGCACCTCGATGAACTTGCCCGAACCCGTCGCGACAACATTCATGTCGGTGCCGGCGCGAACATCTTCCGTATAGGCGAGGTCGAGCATGGGCACGCCGCCGACGATGCCGACCGAAACGGCCGCAAGACTGTCGGTGAAGGGAGTCGCCTTTTGGGCGATGAACTTGTTGTCTTTGCCCCAGGCGAGGGCGTCGGCGAGCGCCACGTACGCGCCCGTGATCGCGGCGGTGCGGGTGCCGCCGTCGGCCTGCAACACGTCGCAGTCGATCACGATGGTGTTCTCGCCGAGGGCCTTCATGTCGACGACGGCGCGCAGGCTGCGGCCGATGAGGCGGGAGATCTCGTGCGTGCGTCCGCCGATCTTGCCCTTGACCGACTCGCGCTGCGAGCGGTCGTTCGTCGCACGCGGCAGCATCGAGTATTCGGCGGTGACCCAGCCCTTGCCCTTGCCGGTCATCCAGCGGGGCACGCCGTTCGTGAACGACGCCGTGCAGAGCACCCTGGTGTCGCCGAAGCTTACGAGGCAGCTGCCCTCAGCCTGCTTGCTCCATCCGCGCTCGAAGGTCACGGGGCGAAGCTGGTCATCGGTGCGGCCGTCGATACGCAAGTCAGTCATCCCGCAATCCTCCCACGGTCTCGAGACGCAATCGCAGCGGGCCTCCTAGGATGTGAAGGTCTCTCTCCACTGACCGAAGGTTGCCGTTGCTGTCAATCGCGTATGTGAGCGCCGCTCTGACCGACTTCTCCGAGGCGGACATCTCGGCCCTGTTGACACGGTCACGTGCCAACAATGAGCGCGACGGGCTGACCGGAGCGCTGCTCTACCATCGCGGCCGATTCGTCCAGATTCTTGAAGGGCCGGACGAGATGGTGCGGGCGCGATTCGAAACCATCGCCGCCGACCCGCGGCATCGCAACGTTCAGACGATGCGTGAGCAGAGCATCGTGGCACGCCAGTTTCCCGAATGGACGATGGGGTTCCGTCCCGTGTCCGACGAGTCAGTGCGAACACTGGAAGGGTTCGAAGACTTCTTCGGCCGCCGCGGCGAATCTCGTCTCATCCACGCGGAGAACGAAGCCCAGCAGCTGTTGGAATGGCTCGGCACGTTCTGGTTGCCGAAGGCCTGAACGGCGCGGTCGAGAGGCCGACGCGGAGCCCGCCTACGTCGCCGCGATCGCCTCACGGAACGCCGCCGCCCGCTCGGCGTAGTTGCGGTACTGCCCGTAGCTCGGTGCCGCAGGTGAGAGCAACACGACCCCGCCCTCGGGGGTGAGCGCGCGGGCCTGTCGCACCGCGTCGACCATGTCGCTCGCGATGACGGAAGGCTGCGATGTCGGCAGCAGGCCCGTGAGACGCTCCCCGCTCCCCGGCAGGCCGATGACGGCGGCGATCGGATGCTCCGCGAGAAACTCGACGAGCGGTGCGTAGTCGACCCCGCGGTCGGCGCCGCCGATGAGGAGCGTGAGGGGCGCCGGCGCGAAGGCGCGCATCGCCTCGATCGCCGCGTAGGGGCTCGTCGAGAGGGAGTCGTCGACAAAGGTGAGGCCGGAGGCATCCGGAATCTCCTCAAGACGGTGCTCAAGCGGTGCGAACGACCGCAGAGCTGCCTCGACCCTGGTCGATTCGGCAACGAGATCGACGGTGTCGGCGAGCACCGTGAGTGCGAGGCACGCGTTGAGGGCGTTGTGCTCACCGCGGAGGGCGAGCGCCTCACGCGGGGCGAGCCGAGCATCACCGAGGAGGAACCAGCCGTCGGCACCATGCACGCCCAAAGGGTCGCCCACCCACTCGATCGTGAGTGCCGGAAAGCGCTGCGTGACCTCGGCGACCAGCCGGGGGTCGAGTCCATTCGCGATGACCCTGCGCGGGCCGTTCGCCACAAGGTTGAGCTTGTCGGAATAGTATTCGGCCTCGCTGCCGTGCCAGTCGAGGTGCTCGGGAAAGAGCGAGGTGAGCACCGCCGTGTCGGGCGACACCGTGAGCCCCGCACACTGGTAGCTCGACAGTTCGACGACGTAGCGCGGCGACTCCGGCATCGCGAGCAGCGGCAGCCCGATATTGCCGCCGAGCACGGATGGGCCGAGCAGCGCATTCTGCAGGTGGTTGATGAGACTGCTCGTCGTGCTCTTGCCCTTGCTGCCCGTCACCGCGACCGTGTCGGCGGCGTGCGCGGCAAGCCACAGGCTCGTGCCCGATGTCACCTCGACGCCCGAGGAGCGCAGACGCACGAGCAGCGGATGATGGCGGCTCACCCCCGGCGACGCGACTACGAGGTCGACAGCGGTGTCATCGAGATGACCCACCAGCACCGGGATTCGCTCGCCCCACGCTGCCACCCAGGCGTCGACTCCGGCCGCGTCATCCGCATAGGCGACGACGGATGCCGCAGCCGCAGCCGCGAGCTGGGCGACGGCGTGCCCCTCCCGCCCGATGCCGACGATGAGCACGCGGCTTCCGCGGAACGCCTCGGCAAGCGACGCCGTCATCGCGCTGCGTGCCCGGCGCTCGTGATGGCACCGTCGAGGATGTCGCGGGCCGCGGCATACGCGTCGGGCATCGTCGGCGCGTACCGGTCGGCAAAGAGTGAAGTCTCCATCGCGGCGTCGCCGCGCAGCAGTTCCGGGGCGCGGGCGATGAGTGCCTGCACGACGGCGCTGTCGCGCCACTCGGGTGAGCGCGCCGCGAGACTCATCGCGACGGTCGACTCGGCCTCCTCGCCGACACACTCGAACGGTTTGTGGGCGTCGAGCCCGAGGAGCGAAGCGAAGCCGTCAACGAGCTCGGCGTTCTCAAACATGTCAGTGCCGACGATGCCGACGAGCCGCTCGCGCGACATGAAGGGCGAGAGGGCGAGGAACACGAACTGGCATTTCGCGCACACCCCGCACCAGCCGGGCTCGGCGCCCGAGATGCGGAACGCCCGGTTGCAGCTCACGATCGCCCGGTCGTAGCGATCCGTCTGCGCGAACTTCGCGGCGATGCGGAGCTCTGTGAAGGGGCGAAGCAGCGAGAAGTACGCCCCGCGCTCCCCCGTCTGCGCCTCGATCGCGCTCGCGAGCAGCAGCTCTGCGTCGAGCCCCTTCGACCACTGGTGGTTCACCGGCTGGCCATCCCACACGAGCGTCGCCTCGGCAGCGGAATTCTCGTTCGACATGACGACAGGTCCGAGGCCGAGGAGGCGCGCCTGGGCGATGGCGATGAGCGAGTTCATGGCGGTGACGGGCACGTGGCCGTTGCGCGCCCCGCGAGCATTGAGATCGAACAGCGCTGGGTCGAGCGTGCGGCGGGCCGCGAGGAACGGCAGCTCGGCCGCCTCGGCGACGCGGCGCATGATCGCGTTGGGGTTCACCGAGAACTGGGTGACGTCGAAGCCGGCGCGGCGAAGCGACTCCACCGTGACGACCGAGTCCTTGCCGCCGCCAACGGGCGCGAGCGGACGAGCGAGACGCTCTGCGGGCATCTCGGTGGCTGTGGCGACGTCGGCGAGCGCTCGCGTCAGAACCACCTCGGTGTCGAGCAGGCCGGGCAGCCCGGCACGGTAGGCGAACTCTGCGAGGCCATGGCGCAGCGACTCCGCGACGAACGCCCGCGCCGGCTCAGTCACACCGTCGACATCGAGCTCGTAGCGCGACGGGGCGGCCACCTTGAAATAGCTGAAGCCGAGCACGGCGCCGAGCAGCGGGAGGATCGGGGCGGCGGCGGCCCAGTCGGGCGTGGGGCCAACGTCGGGCAGCGCGAAACCGATGCGCTCCGTGAACGTGATGGTGGCGGCATCCGCGCCCTCGAGCGGCACGAGGGCATACGAGAAGTCGACCGCGCCGGATGCCTCGTCCACGGCGACGCCCGTAAACCGGAAGATGCCATAGGCGCCGGGGTCGAATGCGCCGAGAATGCTCACCGGGGAATTCTAGTCGAGCACCCCCGCGCGCACCTGAGCCGCGGAGGCCGCGCGGCTAGGCTGGCGAGGTGAGCGACGCCTCGACTGCCCTCCTGACTGACCAATACGAACTGACGATGGTGGATGCCGCGATCCGCGCCGGCACCCACGACCGGCCGAGCGTCTTCGAGGCGTTCGCGCGACGACTCCCAGGGGCGCGGCGCTACGGGGTGCTCGCCGGCACCGGCCGCCTGCTCGAGCTCATCGAACGGTTCCGCTTCGAGGAGGCCGAGCTCGGCTGGCTGCGCGAACACCGCATCGTCTCAGACGGCACCCTCGACTGGCTCGCCGACTACCGCTTTGGCGGCAGCATCCACGGCTATCGCGAGGGTGAGGTCTACTTTCCCGGCTCGCCCCTGCTCGTCGTCGAGGGCGGCTTCGCCGAAGCGGTCGTGCTCGAGACCCTCATTCTCAGCGTGCTGAACTACGACTCGGCCGTTGCGACGGCCGCCGCTCGCATGGTCGGCGCAGCAGGGGGCCGCCCACTCGCCGAGATGGGGTCACGCCGCACGGGTGAGCGCAGTGCCGTCGCCGCCGCGCGCGCCGCCTACATCGCGGGCTTCTCGGCGACAAGCAATCTCGAGGCCGGCCGCACCTGGGGTGTGCCGACCATGGGCACCGCGGCGCACTCCTTCACCCTGCTGCACGACACCGAGGAGCAGGCCTTCCGGGCGCAGGTCGAAGCGCTCGGGCCACAGACCACCCTGCTCGTCGATACGTATGACGTGCACGCGGCCGTCGAGACCGCCGTGCGTGTCGCCGGCACCGAGCTCGGGGCCGTGCGCATCGACAGTGGTGATCTGCCGCAGCAGGTCGCGGCCGTGCGCGCGCAGCTCGACGCGCTCGGTGCGACGAAGACCCGCATCACGGTGACGAGTGACCTCGACGAGTACACGATCGCGGGCATGGCCGCGACACCCGTCGACGCCTTCGGTGTCGGCACCTCGGTCGTGACCGGTTCCGGCTCCCCCGCCTCGGGCATGGTCTACAAGCTCGTCGCGAGACAGGAGCCATCAGGCGACTGGATCTCGGTGGCAAAGAAATCGGCCGACAAACTCAGCATTGGCGGCCGCAAGTTTCCCGTGCGACAGCTCGAAGACGGTGTTGCAATCGCCGAGGTCATCGGGGTCGAGCACGCCGCGCCCGAGGGTCGCGCGCTGCACACACCCCTCGTGGTCGATGGGGTCGTCGACCCCGCCTTCATTGGCGCGGAGGGCACACAACTGGCGCGCGACCACAGGGCCGCCGCCGTCGCAGAGCTGCCCCCTGAGGCCTTGCGCCTGAGCCGGGGCGAGCCCGCGCTGCCGACCGTATACGCGTAGCAGTCGCCGGTTGAGTAGCGCCCGCCGCGCTCAGTCCTGCGGGGCGTGCGCCTCGAGAAACGCGTACACCTCGCTCTGCTCGATACCCGTGAGCGAACCACTCGGCACCGCCGCAAGCAGTGACGAGTTGAGGCTCGCGCTTGGCAGTGCATGGTCGGCCCATTTCGCGGCAAGCTCTTTCGGTGGGCGCCGGCAGCAGGCCGGGTCTGGGCACGACGACACCTGGCGGTGGCGGGTGTCGCGCCCGCGAAACCACTTCACGTTGGCGAACGGCGTACCGACGCTCACCGAGAATGCGCCCTGCTCGGTCGTTTGGATGCTCGAGGTGCACCAGTAGGTGCCCGCGGGCTTGTCGGTGTACTGGTGGTAGGGGCTGAAGCGGTCGTCGACGTCGAACACTTGTCGCGCACTCCAGCGCCGACACACGACCTGGCCCTCGACGGCACCGAGCGCATCCGTCGGAAAGGCCGCATTGTCGTTCTCGTACGCCTTGGAGATGGTGCCCGACTCGTGCACTTTGAGAAAGTGGACGGGGATGCCGAGGTGCTGGGTTGAAAGGTTGGTGAAGCGGTGCGCTGCCGTTTCGTAGTGCACCGCGAAGGCGTCGCGCAGGTCTTCGACCGAGAGCTCTTTGGCCTGCTTCGCCTTCGTAAGAAACTCGACGGCCCCCGACTCCGGCACCATGAGCGCCGCCGCGAGGTAGTTCGTCTCGACCCGTTGGCGCAGAAAATCCGCATAATCTTTGGGGTCGGTGCTGCCGAGCACATGGCCGGCGAGCGCCTGCAGCAGCGATGTGCGGGGGTCGCCGCCCGCATTCATTTTGAGGTAGATGCGGCCGTGCTTGCGGTCGGTGACCGAGCGCGTTGATGCCGGCAGTGCTTTCACGTAGTGCAGCGAGAATCCGAGGTGCGAGGCGAGGTCGGATGCGACGCGCTGCGACAGCGGACCACCCGAGTGCCCGACAGCCGCGAGCAGCCCGGCGGCGGTCGCCTCGAGTTCGGGAAAGTAGTTGTTTTGGGTGCGCATCTGCTGCCGCAGCGCAGTGTTGGCGCGGCGGGCCTCTTCTGGGGTCGCCGCCCGCTGGCGGTGGAGCCGCTCGAGCTCGGCGTGCAGGCCCAGGATGGTTTCGATCGCGTCATCGCTGAGGGTTTTGCGCACGGGGAGTGGCGGCAGCCCGAGTGAGGAGTAGAGCGGCCCGCGCTGGGCACGTTCGAGGGCGATCTCGAGGGCGGCGCGGCGCGAGGGCGCCTCTGTCGCGAGCAGCACGTCGAGGCCAACGCCGAGCGCCCGCGCGAGAGTTTGCAGGTCGCTGAGCCGCGGTTCACGTTTGCCGTTTTCGAGCACGCTCACCTGCGAGGGTGCACGCCCGATCGCTGCGCCCAGGGCGTCGAGGGTCATGCCCCGTTCGGTGCGGAGCTGCCGGATGCGCTTGCCGATCGTGAGCGCATCGAGGGTGTCGTCTGGTGGCGCGAGCGTGTCGGTCATGCATTCAGGGTCGCAGACCTTCTTCTTCTGCGCAACAGAAGAATTCAGAAACTTCTGGCGCGAATTGGCGAGAAGAGCGTCATTTCTTGCCGCAGAGTGGGATCACCACCGAGAAAGGCGACACCATGAACCCACGCATCGAAATCACCGGACCACGCGGCGACCGCTTCGACGAGATCCTCACCGATGAGGCGCTCCAGTTCGTCGCAGAGCTCCACGCACGCTTCAGCGGGCAGCGCCACGACCGACTCGCCGACCGGATGCAGCGCCGATTCGATCTCGGCAACGGCCGCGACCTCCGCTTCCTCGCCGAAACCGAGGGGGTGCGCAGCGACACCTCCTGGAAGGTTGCTGGCGCCGGCCCCGGCCTCGAGGATCGCCGCGTCGAGATCACTGGCCCCACCGACCGCAAGATGGCGATCAACGCCCTCAACTCGGGCGCCAACGTGTGGCTCGCCGACCAAGAAGACGCCACAAGCCCCACCTGGGGCAACGTCATCGGCGGCCAGCTCAGCCTCTTCGACTTCATGCGGGGCCAGCTCGAATTCACGAGTCCCGAAGGCAAGACCTACTCCGTCACGGCAGAGACGACCCCGACAATCGTGTTCCGCCCGCGCGGCTGGCACCTGGTCGAAAAACACCTTCGCTACATCGACCGCACCGGCATCAGCATGGCCACGTCCGCCAGCCTCGTCGACTTTGGGCTCTACTTCTTCCACAACGCGAAGCAGCTGATCGAGCAGGGGCGCGGGCCGTACTTTTACCTGCCGAAGCTCGAATCACACCTTGAGGCACGCCTCTGGAACGACGTCTTTTCGTTCTCGGAGGAGTACCTCGGGCTCGAGCACGGCACGATCCGCGCGACCGTGCTCATCGAGACCATCCCAGCCGCGTTTGAGATGGACGAGATCCTCTACGAGCTCCGCGAGCACTGCGCTGGCCTCAACGCCGGTCGCTGGGACTACATCTTCTCGATCATCAAGAACTACCGCAGCCGCGGTCAGTGGTTTGTGATGCCAGACCGCAAGCAGATCACCATGACGGTGCCGTTCATGCGGGCCTACACCGAGCTGCTCGTGAGCACGTGCCACAAGCGCGGCGCCTTCGCGATCGGCGGTATGAGCGCCTTCATCCCGAACCGACGCGACCCCGAGGTCACTGCGCAAGCCCTTGAGCAGGTCGCTGCCGACAAACGCCGCGAAGCGTCTGACGGTTTCGATGGCACCTGGGTTGCCCACCCCGACCTCATCCCGACCGCGCGCGCCGAATTCGACGCCGTGCTCGGCGAGAAGCCAAACCAGGTCGACCGACTGCGCCCCGACGTGCACGTCACTCGGGACCAGCTGCTCGACATCCGCTCCATCGGCGGCACCGTGACGGATGCTGGGCTCCGCGACAACGTCTCGATCGGCATCCGCTATATCGAGTCGTGGCTGCGAGGTGTCGGGGCTGCCGCGATCGACAACCTTATGGAGGATGCGGCGACCGCCGAGATCAGCCGCTCGCAGATCTGGCAGTGGATTCACCAGAACACCGTGACCGAGGAGGGCACCGTGATCTCGGCCGAGGTCGTGGAGGGCATCATCGAGCGCCTCGAGCTTGAGCGCCATGAGGGTGATCGCTTCGACGACGCGATCGACGTGTTCCGCGAGGTCGCCCTCCGCGAGGAGTACCCGACCTTCCTCACGATCACGGCGTACACGCGCTACCTCGTCGAAGAGACGCAGCCGGCGATCCCCGCCTGACGCGCTGCCCCTCTCCCCATCAACCGTAAGGAACCAAGAATCATGAGCACCTACAGCGACGACATCGCGTCGATCGAAGACCTCAAGCAGCAGTTCGGCAGCAGCTGGGATGCCATCCAGCCAGAGTCCGTGGCGAGGATGCGCGCGCAGAACCGGTTTCGAACCGGCCTTGAGATCGCCCAGTACACGGCCGACATCATGCGCAAGGACATGGCGGAGTACGACGCCGATTCGTCGGTCTACACGCAGTCCCTCGGCGTGTGGCACGGTTTTATTGGCCAGCAGAAGCTGATCTCCATCAAGAAGCACCTCAAGACGACGAACAAGCGCTATCTCTATCTCTCCGGATGGATGATCGCAGCGCTGCGTTCGGAGTTCGGCCCGCTGCCCGACCAGTCCATGCACGAGAAGACGGCGGTGCCGGCCCTCATCGCCGAGCTCTACACGTTCTTGCGTCAGGCCGACGCTCGCGAACTAGATCTGCTCTTCACCCAGCTCGACAACGCCCGCTCCGCGGGGGACGACACTGCGGTCGAGTTCATCCAGCACCAGATCGACACCTACGAGACCCATGTCGTGCCGATCATCGCCGACATCGACGCGGGCTTCGGCAACCCTGAAGCGACCTATCTTCTTGCCAAGAAGATGATCGAGGCCGGTGCGTGCGCAATTCAGATCGAGAATCAGGTCTCCGACGAGAAGCAGTGTGGCCACCAAGACGGCAAGGTCACGGTGCCGCACGAGGACTTCCTCGCCAAGGTGAACGCGGTGCGCTACGCGTTTCTCGAGCTCGGCATTCACAACGGTGTCATCGTCGCTCGCACTGACTCGCTCGGTGCTGGCCTCACGCAGAAGCTTGCGGTGACCCGTGCCCCGGGCGACCTCGGCGATCAGTACAACTCCTTCCTCGATGTGGAGGAGATCACGGATGCTGAGCTCGGCAATGGCGACGTCGTCATCAAGCGAGATGGCAAGCTGCTGCGCCCCAAGCGACTCAGCAGCAATCTGTTCCAGTTCCGCCAGGGCACCGGCGAGGAGCGCTGTGTGCTCGACAGCATCACGTCGCTGCAACACGGCGCGGACCTGCTGTGGATTGAGACGGAGAAGCCGCACGTCGGACAGATCGCCGGAATGATGAACGAAATCCGCAAGGTTGTCCCCAACGCGAAGCTGGTCTACAACAACAGCCCGTCGTTCAACTGGACGCTGAACTTTCGCCAGCAGGCCTTCGACGCGCTGCAGGCTGAGGGCGCGGATGTCTCGGCCTACGATCGCGACAAACTCATGAGCATCGACTTCGACGAGACGGAGCTGGCTCGCCGTGCAGATGACATGATCCGCAACTTCCAGCGCGAGGGCTCAGCACAGGCTGGCATCTTCCACCACCTCATCACGCTGCCGACGTATCACACGGCCGCACTGTCGACGGATGACCTCGCGAAGGGGTACTTCGCCGAAGAGGGCATGCTCGCCTACGTCAAGGGCGTGCAGCGTCGTGAGATCCGGGAAGGGGTTGCGACCGTGAAGCACCAGAACATGGCTGGCTCGGATATCGGAGACAACCACAAGGAGTACTTTGCCGGTGAGGCCGCGCTCAAGGCCGGCGGCCAGCACAACACGATGAACCAGTTCTGAGCAGCGACGCCGGTTGAGGAGCGTGACTCCTCGACCGGCGTCCTGCGCGCTACTCCTTGAGCGCCGCCGCAACCCAGCCGAGCGCGACATCGCGGTCGACGCCGAGGTGGGCCACATCAGCGGCGAACGCTCGTGCCAGGTTTTGCACCCGGCGCTCGGCAGCGTCACCGTGTGCCGAGACGAAGGAACCCGCACGGCCGCGCGTCTCGATGATGCCGTCGGCCTCAAGCTCGCGGTAGGCACGGGCCACCGTGTTGGTGGCGAGCCCGAGGTCGGCGGCGAGTCCTCGCACGGTCGGGAGTTTGGCGCCGGAGGCGAGCCGTCCGGCCCGAACCTGCTCGACCACTTGCGCCCGCAGTTGCTCGAACGGTGGGGTCACGGCGCTGTGATCAATCCTGAACATCTGTGGCTCCGACGCCTCGGTTCACGTCACCGTGAACCAGAGGCTACTTCTTCATCGTCTCGTAGATCTCTTTGCACGTTGGGCACACGGGAAACTTCTGTGGGTCGCGCCCTGGAGTCCACACTTTGCCGCACAGGGCGATCACGGGTCGGCCACTCAGTGCCGACTTCATGATCTTGTCTTTGTTGACATAGTGCGAAAAGCGCTCGTGATCGCCGTCTTCGACCTGCTCCTGGTTGAGAAGCTCCTCGAGTTCGCGATCGAGGGTGTCGGTGCCGCCGCCCGTGTGTTCCGTGTCGCTCATGGCATCAATGGTAGGCGCTCCCGCGGGTTCTGACAGGGTCAGTTCCGCAGTGTGAAGGCGAGCAGCTCAGGCGCCTGTCGCGAGAAGGTTCTCGCGCCGAGGAATATACCGAGCGCCAACACTGCCAGGCCGAGCAGGACGCCGACACCGAGCGAGAGCATGCCCCAGTCGCCGCCCTCGGCGAGCTCAAGGCCGGCGAGTCCAATCGCCGGCAGCGCGGCGATGATGATGAGCACGAACGAGAAGGCCTGGCCTGCGGAGCTTGCCGATGACTGCGGCTGCGCGAAGGGGCTCGCCCCAGGACGCACGGCCGCATACGGGAATCGAGCAGAGAAGTAGCTCGAGATTCCGACCCCCGAGAAGAGGAGCGAGAAACACACCCCGAGCATCGAGGGCAGCACAGACCAGTCGCCGTAGCTCGACACCGAGAGCGGGGTGAAGATCGCGATCACGACAGTGCCGAGCGCAAGCACGGGCAGCGCACGACCGAGCCTGTCGGCCAGCCCTGAAACGTTGGAGGCGACGTGCAGCCACAGCGCAGTGTTGTCGTGCGCGAGGTCGTTGTGGAGAAACCAGCCGAGAAAGAGACAGGCGACCGGCAGCGGCACGAGAGCGAGGTTTTGCCACCACACGCCGACGACGAAGAAAGGAATGACGACAATAATCGAGACGACCGGGATGACGGCGAGCGCAAGCTTGTAGCGCCCGTCACGAACCCAATAGGTCACGCTGCGGGCGGCGATCGCACCCACCTCGGACCGCGGAAACACGTCGAACCAGCCCAAGCCGCGGCTCCCGACCTCAAGGGCCGGATCGACTGCGGCGCGAGACCGCAGCATGCGCCACACGAGGGCAAGCCACAGCGCCCACAGCACGGCGAAGAATGCCACGGCCAGGCCGAGCTTGGCCCAGGCTCCCTCGACGTCGCCCGCTGCAGCATCCGCCGGCGCAGCCCACGCAAGCCCGAGCGGCGATGCTCCGAGCGCTTGCGCGATCTCGACGACACGGTCGGCGACCCCTGTCGCGCGACCGCCGAGCCACAGGCCGAGGACAAACGGCACGGCCGTGACGAGGGCGAGCACACCGAGGAGCCCCGCCATCTCTCGAGTGCGTCGCGTCGCGAACACGAGGGCACCGAGCGACCTGGTGAGCCGCGCACCGAGCACACCCGTTGCAACAATGAGCACTGCCGAAAACGCGGAGATCAGCGTTGTGCCGGGCCACGCCGACCAGGCGGAGTAGTGCGCGAAGGCGACGACAGCGAGCAGCAGTGACGGCACGCTCAGCAGTCCACTGAGCGCAAGACCACGAGCCACAACACCCGGCGTGAGGCCAAGGGGGCCGAACACCCGCGGGTCGGCAACGTCGTCGGCGGAGGCGAGGAACGGCACAGCAACAAACGCGAACGTGAGCACCGAACCCGTGAGCACCCCGCGCGTCGCGGCGTCGGTGAGCGCCTGATCGGGGAGCCCCGTGAACGCATCGATCACGTACGACGTGAGGGCGAGTCCGACGGCAAGCAGGAGCACAAACCCGAAGAGCTGCTCGGGCCGGCGACGCAGCGCGTGCGAGAACTGGGTGAGCCTCAGTCGGAGAAAGAGCGCAACCACTCCATGTCCTCCCCGCGCTGGAGGTCGCCGATAAGGCTCACGAAGCGATCCTCAAGCGAAATGTTGCCACGCACACTCTCGGTGGTGCCGCTGGTGAGAATGCGGCCCTCAGCCACCACAGCGACCGAGTCACAGAAGCTCTCGACGAGGTCCATGCTGTGACTTGAGAGCACCACGGTGCCACCGGCTCGGGCGTAGCTGCGCAGAATGCCGAGCACCGTCGCGACTGAGACCGCGTCGACCGATTCGAACGGCTCATCAAGGATGAGCAGTCGCGGGGAATGGATCATGGCTGCGGCGAGCGCGACCTTGCGCGTCATGCCCGCGGAATAGTCGGTGACGAGACGATCCTGCGCATCGGAGAGGTCGAATGCGGTGATGAGGTCGGCGGTACGGGAGATGACGGTCGCACGGTCGAGGCCCCGCAGCATGCCGGAGTAGTAGAGCAGCTGGCGACCGGTGAGGCGATCGAAGAGCAACAGTCGGTCGGGCAGGATGCCGACTTCGCGCTTCACTGCGGCGGGGTCGGTCCAGACGTTCCGCCCATTGACGAGCACTTCACCCTGGTCGGGACGCAGCACGCCCGTCACGATCGAAAGGGTCGTGGTCTTGCCCGCACCGTTTGGTCCGACAATGCCGAAAATCTGCCCCGCGTGCACCTGCAGGTCGACGCCGTCGACCGCGACCGTGCTGCCGAATCGCTTGACGAGGCCAGAGACCGAGAGCACGACAGGTGCATCAGTGGCATACGGCACGGCACGAGACGGCGCCGGGGCGAGCCGAGCTTCGACCGGGTGAGCCTCGACCGGTTCAGCCTCGACGGGTTCAGCTTCGACGAACTCAGCCTCAACGGGCCGGGTTTCGACGACCGGAGCAGGTTCGGCTTCGACGACGGGCTCCGACTCAACAAAAGCCTGCGCTTCGGCGACGACGGGCTCCGGCTCAACAAGAGTCTCCGCTTCGGCCGCGTCTGATGGCGCGGGGACAGGGGCGGTGAGCTGATTGATGAGCTCGTCAAACCGCGACAGCACCTGGTCGATCGCTGAGGGTGTCGACTTCGCGCCGGGGTCTTGAGTCACTGGTCAACCGTACCAATCCCTGCCGCGCAGGAGCAGCCGGATGTCCCGGTTGTGTCACGAAATGACCACAGACCGCTGAGAACCAGTGCCGATTGGCACAGACCTCGCTACCGTAGAGACCAGCACAACGAGGTGTCACGCCGTTCACCGCGTCCTGAACAGCACATGAACATCTGCTTTCGAAATGCACGGGAGTTGTTCAGAAGCCTGTCAGGGGTTCCCAAATCCGCGGTCGTACCCTTCACTCTTCACTAAGGAGATCAATTCGTGAGCACCCAGATCGTCATTCTCGCCGCAGGCATGGGCAGCCGGCTCGGCCGCAGCCTGCCCAAGTCGCTTACCGAATTGAGTGACGGCCGCACGATCATGCAGCAGCAGTTCGACAACATCCACCAGGCATTCGGTCGCAACGCCAAGGTGAGCATTGTCGTCGGCTACAAGCTCGAGCACATCATCGAGGCGTTCCCCGAAGCATCCTTCGTCTACAACGAGCAGTACGACGTCACCAACACCTCGAAGAGCCTCATGCGTGCCCTTCGCGCCTCAACCCCCGGTGGCGTGCTGTGGATGAACGGTGACGTTGTATTCGACCCCGAAGCTCTTGAGCGCGCCGCCAAGCTGGTCACGCGCGACCAGTCGTTCGTCACCGTCAACACCTCGAGCGTTTCTGACGAAGAGGTCAAGTACACGACCGACGCGCACGGCTACATCAATGAGCTTTCGAAGACAGTCGTCGGTGGTCTCGGCGAAGCGGTCGGCATCAACTATGTCGCTCGCGACGACAAGGCTGCGCTCCTGCGCCAGCTCGCTCGTGTCGGCGACCAGGACTATTTCGAGCGCGGCATCGAGCTTGCTATCGAGCAAGACAAGCTCACCTTTGAGCCGGTCGACATCTCTGACCTCTACGCCGTCGAGGTTGACTTCGCCGAAGACCTTGAGCGCGCGAACCTGCTCTTCAGCTAATCGAGCGGCGTTTCGCCTGCACCGGTAATCGCCCGCACGTCAGCACCTGACAGGGAGCGCCTGACAGGGTTGGTTCCGCGCGACCCAATACGATAGCTCCGTGTCCGAACGCAATCTTCCGCGCCCGCAGTGGACGCCCATCGAACGCTATCGGCGCTCCCTGTGGCTGCTTACGGTGCGCGACCTGCGGGTGCGGTACTCGACTTCGGCCCTTGGCTATGTCTGGTCGATTCTCGACCCGCTCGTCATGGCATCGATCTACTGGTTTGTCTTCACCCAGGTCTTCGATCGCTCGGTCGGCGAGCAGCCATACATTGTCTTTCTGCTCGTCGCGCTGCTGCCTTGGATGTGGTTCAACGGCGCGGTCAGTGACAGCACCCGCGCATTCATCCGCGAGGCGAAGCTCGTGCGCTCGACCAAACTGCCCCGCACCATCTGGGTCAATCGCATCGTGCTCTCGAAGGGCATCGAGTTCGTCGCCAGCCTCCCCGTGCTCGCCGTCTTCGCGATCGCGACAAGCGCCGAGCTGCACTGGCAGGTCGTGTTCTTCCCGCTCGCGATCCTGCTGCAGGGGATGCTGATCATGGGCATCGGTCTCATGGTCGCGCCACTCGTCGTCTTCTTCAGGGATCTCGAACGCGCGACCAAACTCGCACTTCGCTTTCTCTTCTACGCCTCGCCCATCATCTACGGCGTCACCGATCTGCCAGAGGAGCTGCACTTCTGGGCGTCGTTCAATCCGCTCGCCGGCATCTTCTCGCTCTACCGGGCGGCGTTCTTTCCAGACCAGCTCGACTGGCTCACGATCGGCATCGGTGCCGCCATGAGCGTCGCCTTCCTCGCGGTCGGGCTTCTCGTGTTCCGCCGCACCGAGCGTGCCGTGCTGAAGGAGATCTGATGGATGCCACCGCAGCTCGCGCCGACACGCCGGTCATCGAGGTCGCCGGTGCAGGCATCCGGTTCAAGCGCAATCGGCGTGCCAGGCGCAGCTTCAAGGACCTTTTTGCCGGACGCAAGCGGCGAGGCCGCCCCGATGAATTCTGGGCCTTGCGCAGCGTCGACTTCACCGTGACCGCCGGCGAGGCGATCGGGGTTGTCGGCCGCAACGGTCAGGGCAAGTCGACCCTCCTCAAGCTCGTCGCCGAGGTCATCCTCCCCGACGAGGGGAGCGTCGGGGTGCACGGCGGTGTCGCACCCCTCATCGAAATCACGGGAGGGTTCGTCGACGACCTCACAGTGCGTGAGAACGTGTTCCTCACGGCCGGGCTGCACGGCATGTCGCGCGCCGAGATCAACGAACGCTTCGACGAGATCGTCGAGTTCGCCGAAATCGGCGACTTTCTCGACACCCCCTACAAGCACCTCTCGAGTGGCATGCGCGTGCGCATCGCCTTCGCCGTGATTTCGCGCCTAGAAGAACCCATCATGCTCGTCGATGAGGTGCTCGCGGTCGGCGACAAGGCATTCCGCGAGAAGTGCTATCGCCGCATCGAAGAGCTGCTCGACGGCGGGCGCACGCTCTTCTTCGTCTCGCACAACGAGCGCGACCTCAAGCGTTTCTGCACGCGGGGGCTCTACCTCGATAAGGGCCGACTCGTGCTCGACGCACCGATCGGCGAAGTGCTCGACCGCTACAACGCCGACTACAACGCCTAGCCCCACGCCGTCGCGGGGCTACACCACCCTGGCGATGGCCGCCACCGCGGAGCATCCAGACGACCAGCCTAAGATTGCCGCGTCGGCACTCAAAGTCGGCACAGCACCGGCAGCATCGACCCGAGGGGCAGACTGTGACACCTGAGACGACCACCGACACGATGGCCGTGCGAGGGTTTGACCGGTTGCTCACGACGCAGCGGCCGGCGGTGCTCGCACACGTGCGAAACGTGCGCCGCAAGCATCCGAATGCGAGCCCAGAGCAGATCATTCGCATCCTCGAACGGCACTACCTCACCACCGTCACCGCCGGCGGAGCCAGCGTCGGTGCTGCCGCCGTCATCCCCGGCGTCGGCACGGGCGTGAGCCTCGCGCTGACGGGGGTCGAGACGGGGGTGTTTCTCGAAGTCAGCGCGCTCTTCGCGCAGTCGGTGACCGAGATTCACGGCATCGCCGTCACCGACCCCGACCGCGCGCGCACCATCGTCATGGCAATGATGCTCGGCACAACAGGCGCGGAGCTCGTCAAGAGCCTCGCCGCACAGGCCACCGGCAGTGGCATTCCCCGCACCGCGTTCTGGGGCGATGTGATCGGACGCTCCGTGCCACAAGCGTTCATGGGACAAATCGCCGACCGCGTCAAGCGTGCATTCCTCGCCCGCTTCGCCCGCAACACCACGACGGGCGCAGTCGGCCGCCTCATGCCGTTCGGCATCGGCGCCGTGATCGGCGGCACCGCGAGCCACCTGCTCGGCCGCAAGATTGTCGACTCCTCGCGTGAGGCGTTCGGGCCGGCCCCAGCCTTCTTTCCGCCCAACCTCGAGCAGCTGAAGCCGCCGCGGGTGCCGCTCGTCAAACGCCTGCCCAAGGTCGTTCCCCTTCGGCGCCAACTCACGGCCGGGCCGACACGCGGATCGTCCGACAGCACTGTAACTCCAGACGAGTACGGGTCGCAGGCCCGCACCGAATAAAGGCACTCACCGCTGCCGTCTAGCTCAGCGCTGCCACCCCACTCAGCGCTGGCGTCTACTCGGTGCCAGGACCCGCTTCATCGTCTTCATCGCCCGTAAACGGGTCCGCCCCACGCTCGACCCGATCGCCACGGTGCAGTGTGGCGTGGCGCTCCCACTCCCCCATAAGCCGCTCGATCGCCGCATGGAACCGTGCTGTCGCCGCGCCCTTCGAGGTATCGCCGAAATGGCGATGCACCCAGAACTTCAGGGTTTCGAGCGCGTCAGCGTCGTCGCGGACCCGCTCGACGTGCGCCACGACCTGCGAAGCATCCTCCGCCGTGAGCCATTCCGCGCCACCGAGGTAGCCTTCCGCATCAACCTCCGCCTCAGCCGCGGCAGGACGCGTGACGAGCAACGGTCTGCCCGTCGCGAGCCGGTCGTAGATCATGGCCGAAATGTCGGTGATCGCGACATCCGAGGTGGCCAACTGCCAGCCAAGTGTCGGACCGTCATCGAACACATGCTGCGCCGCCGGATCGAGTGCATTCGCTCGCGCAATCGCCGCAATGATTGCCTCGTTTGCACTCCGGCTGGCGGGGTCGAGCACGCCCGTGCGCGGATGCGGGCGGTAGATGAGCCTGAAGCGAGAGTCGGCGAGCAGCGCGGACGTCAGCGCGACACCGTGCGACGCAACCGAACCGTAGGCGGCGGCGGCCCGGTCGCCCTCCCACGTCGGCGAGTACAGCACCACCGTGCGCTCGTCGGGCGTGTAGGGCAGCTCACCATCGACATGATCGGCCTGTGGTCGCCCGATCTGAATCGTGCGCTGATCGACGTCGAACCCCCACAGCTTGCGGCTGAGCCGCTCGTGCGCAGCCTCGCCCGCGATGAGGCTGTAGTCGTAGGCCTTGAACTGGTTGGTCGTCATGTACATCTTGTCGGACTCGCCGTGGTTGATGAACACGTGCCACATGCGGCCATACCGGAACATCTGAAAGTTGCGGGCGTTCTGGTTGACATAGAACACGATGCGCACATCCTGCTCGGCCACAAACTGCTCGAGATCGACGACCTTGCGCGCGTACACCACCGGCACCGGCGACTCCTCCATGAGCCGCAGCATGGCGCTGGGCGAGCGCGAGATGATGGCGACCGGCCAGCGCTTCGAGAGCGCAGCGAGCGGCGCAAACCACTGGCGCACCTGATAGAGATTCACGGCCGTGTCTGCAAAGTACACCGCGATCTGGATGCTGCGAGGCTCGGGTGTTTCGGCGGCCTCGAGTCGCGTAGCGAGCGCGCCGCGGGTGCGCCGATTTCGCAACAGGTTGGTGACCAGACGACGAGCCGTCTTGAGGTCGTGGATCGGGCGCACCACGCTATTAAACCAACGGTGGACGGCCAGCACGGGTCATCCGCCAAACCGTTACCCACCTGATGCTGCGGCGCTCACCCGCGGGTTCTCGCCAGCCGGCCCACCATCCACCAAACCACGCGCGCAAGGCGGCGGGGTTCCGCGCCCACCGCAGCACCTGGATGCCCGTCCAGGTCGCCACATAGATGGGCGCGAGCACCCACGGAAGGTTCCGCTTTGCGAGCCACACACGATTGCGGGCGTTGAGGCGGTAGTAGTACGAGTGCCGGGTCGGCTCGATCGCGGGGTGGTGCGCAACGAGATTGCCCGCGTACCAGGTGCGCAAGCCCTGATCCCACACCCGCCACGCCAGCTCGATGCCCTCGTGGGCATAAAAGAACGGCTCGGCCCAGCCGCCGGTCGCGTCGAACACCGCACGCGGCATGACGAGCGCACCCTCCCACACCGAAAACACGTTGCTCGAGGCATCCGCTTCACCCTTGCGGATGCGCGGAACCCACCGTCGAGGGTTTGTGACGCCAGAAGGGTCGACGACGCGTGGCTGGACGAGCCCAATGTCGGGTTCGCGCATCATGAGCGCGATGGCGTCGGCAATGAACGTGTTCGATGGCACGCTCGCGTCGTCGTCGAGAAAGAACAGCCATTCGCCAGAAACGTGATCGACCCCGCGATTACGGCCGGCCGGGATGCCGAGATTCTCGGCAAGCCCGACGCCGCGCACCCCCGCGGGCAGGCCACTCGGCTGCCAGCCGTTGCCGACGACAACAATGTCGAGCTCAACGCCCTCCTGCGCGATCACGCTCGCAAGCCCGGCGGCAAGATCGTCGGGTCGGGTGCCCTGCGTGAGCACGACAACCCCCACCGTCGGGTGTGCTGGACTGCTCATGTCACGCTCGAACGCGGCGGGAGGCCATGATCGCCACAAAGTGCCCGGCAAGGGCGAGCGCCGCGAGCGGCACGAGGGCGATGAGCAGCGCACGGTCGGCGAGCTCTGGGCCGATGAAGAGCCCAACGATGGCAGCGGCAAACGCCAGAATGGTGAGCTCGACCGAGTGATACAGGCGGTGGAACGGCACGAACCGCGCAGCCCGGCGCAGCTTCGCGACAATGCGCTGGTCTGGCTCGGACTCGCCGCGGCGGTCTGCAAGCTTCGGCAGGCCGGCGTTCGCCCGCGCGACGTGCACCATGTCGTTGAGCGCCTTGTTGAGGATGATGAAGACGGCGAGCAAGAGACCGAGCGTGGTCCAGAAGAAGTCCTCGGGTGCGTCGAAGGGGAAGCCGGCGGCGCGGATACCGAGCACGATGGGGATGAGCGCCTCGGTTGTGTAGTGCCCGACCTTGTCGAGGAACACGCCGGCGGGCGAGCTCGTGCCGCGCCACCTCGCGACCTCGCCATCGCAGCAGTCCACCAGCATCTGGAGTTGCCCCATTGCCAGCGCAAGCACCGCCCCGCCGATGCCTGGGATGAGCAGCGAGAGAGCGGTGCCCCACCCGACCAAAATCATGACACCCGTGACCCCGTTCGCTGAGATCGACGTGCGCAGCAGCATCCAGGTGAGATACGGCGAAAGGTCTCGCAGGTAGAGCGACGCTGTCCAGTGCTCGGCGTTTGCGCGGAGGCGCACCTCCGGCGGCTGGGCCACAGCACGCAACTGCGCGATCGACTCTGGGCGACCCCGTGGTGTTCCGGCGTTCATGTCACCTTCCCGTCTGCGTCGTGATGTTGCGGCTGAGCTTCAAGAAGCCGAGCACAAAGCCCGTGCCCCAGCCGAAGTGGATGCACGGCAACACCAGGAGGTACCACAGCGCCGACCCGACACCTTCTGCGCGCAAGACCGACACTGCCGCGGCGATCACGAAGAGGGCGTAGAGCGCGGGAACAGCGAATGCGGCGACGAGCCACGATCCGGTCGCGAGCCCGATGAATCCGAGCGCGATGCCGAGCACGATGCCGATCACGGCGACGGGCGGCACAAAGTATCGAAGTCCGTTCTCGCGTGGGAATCGCCGAGCGAGCTCACCACGCCAGATCCCGGTCGCGACGAACTGACGGACGAGCCGATTGAGACTCGAGCGGGGCCGGTAGACGACCTTGAGCGCCGGCGTGAACCACACGGTGCCGCCGCTCCCCCGAAGTCGACGATTGAGCTCCCAGTCCTGGCCCCGCTTGATCCCCTCATCGAAGAGACCGACCTCAAGCAAGCGGTGGCGCTGGAAGGTACCAAGATACGCCGTCTCGGCCGGACCCTCTGTGCCACCAATGTGGTGCGGGGTGCCACCGAGACCAGCCTTGGAGCCGTAGGCGTGAGCGACGGCCCGCTCGAACGGGGTCACGCCCTCCGCGAGCATGATGCCCCCGACATTGTCGGCGCCCGTGCGGAGGAGCGTCTCGACCGCAATCCGTGTGTAGTCGGGTGGCAGCACCGAGTGGGCGTCGACACGAACGACGATGGGATGGCTTGAGGCCCTAATCGCCGCGTTCAGTCCACCGGGAGTGCTCCCGAGTTCGTTCGGGATGCTGCGGATGCGAGGATCTTCTTGCGCAAGCTGCTCGATCACCCGGTTGGTGCCATCGACGCTCGGGCCGAGAGCGAGCACGATCTCGCACTCCCCCGCGTAGTCCTGGCCGGTGAGGCTCAGCACCGCCGCCTCGATGTGCTCCACCTCGTTGAGGACCGGCATCACATACGAGACACCGGGGTGCTCAGTGGTCTCTCGCGGCATGCTTTCCAGTCGTTGCAGGGATCGGAACAACCCGCGACAGAAGTGTCGCGGGCTGCGCCGAGCCTACCAGCAGCGTGCTGCGTGCCCCGGTTAGCTGAGCTCCCCGAGCGTGACCGTCGCGGTGCGACGCTCACCATCGCGCACATACACGATCTCTGCTTCTTCGCCACCGGCGAGCACACGAACCTGCGCCGTGAGGTCGGTCTTGCCGGTGATGGGGAGGCCGTTGAACTCGACCACAACATCGCCAGACTGCAGACCGGCCTCCTCGGCCGCGCCACCCTCCGTCACATCCTGGATGGATGCGCCGACGGTCGACGACTCGACGTTCGTGTCGTCCGTGACATCCGCCACTGTGGCACCGAGCAGACCGTGACTCGCGGTTCCTGTCTCCATGAGCTCGTCGGCCACGCGCTGCGCGTAGTTCGAGGGGATCGCGAAGCCGACGCCGATGCTGCCGGCCGTCTCTGAATCAGTGCTGCCGGTGCTCGCGATTGCGACGTTGATGCCGATGACCTTGCCGTCTTCATCAAGCAGTGCACCGCCGGAGTTGCCGGGGTTGATCGCCGCGTCGGTCTGGATGACGGGAAGCGCGATGGTCGAGGAGGTCTGCGTGTTGCCCTGCCCCTCGCCCTGGCCGTTGTCGAACTCCCAGAAGTCGAAGGGACCGAACTCATCGGGTGCCTGTTCTGAGTCATCGGGCACCTCTTCTGACTCCGGAGCCTCTGACGAGGCGACCGTGATGCTGCGGTTGAGGGCACTCACGACACCGGTGGTCACGGTGTTGGCGAGCCCGAGAGGGGCGCCGATCGCGATGGCCGTGTCGCCGACATTGAGCTCATCGGAGTCGGCGAACTCTGCGGGCTGGAATGTCACATCCGCATCGACCTTGATCACCGCGAGATCGGCAATCGAGTCGGTGCCGACGAGCGTGGCCTCGAAGAGTTGGCCGTCGGAAGTCTGCACCTCGATCGTCGGCTCGGAGGTTGCTCCACTCAGCGTCGCGACGTGCGCGTTCGTGAGGATGTACCCGTCCTCGGTGAGCACGACTCCGGACCCGCTGCCAGACGACGACGCTCCCGTCACCGTGAGGGTCACGATCGAGGGAGAAACGGTCGCGGCAACGCCGCTAATGACGGTCGCGTCGGCGACGTCGTTCACGGTGATGTTCGTGCCGACCGTGCCCTGCTGGCTGGCGGTCTCGCTGCTGCGACCGGAGATCGCTGCGAAGGTGCCAGCACCGACGACTCCGCCGACGAGCGCGGCGATGGTCGCGACCGCAACCACACTCGCGCTGACGGTGCGCTTGGGCTTGTCTGCCTTGACCTTGTCTGCCGCGGGCTTGTCTGCCGCGGGCGGGATGACGGCGGTCGGCGATGCGGATGCCGCGTGCTCCGACCCTGGCGATGGTTCGTCGGAGGATGCCGGCGTCGCGTCGGATGACGCGGGTGCGGCTGACGCGGCCGGCGTCGCGTCGGCTGACGCGGGTGCTGCTGACGCGGGCGCTGCTGACGCGGGCGCTGACTCAGCGACAGGCTCGACCGGGGTGGTCTCGGTGGCTGGCTGCGCCGCGGCCTCAGCTTCGTTGCCGCTCGTCTCTTCGGGGGTGTCGTGCCGTTCAGTCATGAGGGGTTCCTTTCGAATGATGCAAGCCTCCACGCCGAACCTTTGCGTCGCCTATGGACGCGCTCGGAGCCTGCCGACCCTTGCATGTGCAACGCATTTGACCCGAGAGGATTCCCGATCGGCACCCACGCTAGCCTGTGATCAACGATGGGAGCACCACCATGACCGTTGCAGGATCTTGGTCGCTGGCCGCAAAAGCGGCGCTGCTCCTTGCCCCGGATGGCACGCTGAGCCAAACAATTTTTGCCGAGATGACGGCGCTCGCAACCCGCACGGGGGCGATCAACCTGGGTCAAGGGTTTCCCGACGAGGACGGCCCGGTCGAAGTGCTGGATGCCGCGCGGCAGGCCATCAGCGACGGCATCAACCAGTACCCGCCCGGCATCGGGTTCCCGGTGCTCCGACAGGCGATCGCCACTCACCAGCGCCGCTTCTATGGGCTCGATGTCGACCCAGACACGGAGGTGATGGTGACGGCGGGCGCGACGGAAGCCCTCGCTGCGACGATCCTCGCGCTCACCGAGCCAGGCGATGAGGTCGTCACGTTCTCGCCGTTCTATGACTCCTACGGGGCGATTATCGGGCTCGGCCGCGCGATCCATCGCACCGTGTCGTTGCGCGCACCAGGGTTCCAGCCCGATCACGACGAGCTTCGCGCAGCCGTGACCGACGCGACCCGCATCATCCTCGTGAACGACCCGCACAATCCCACCGGCACGGTGTTCAGCGCCGAGACCCTCGCCCTCATCGTCGAGCTCGCGCATCGCCACGACGCCATCATCGTCACCGACGAGGTCTACGAGCACCTCATCTTCGACACCCCGCACACTCCGATCGCGACCATCGAGGGTGCAGCCGAGCGCACCGTGACAATCTCGAGTGGCGGCAAGACTTTCAACACGACGGGGTGGAAGCTCGGGTGGCTCACTGCCCCAGCCCCGCTTCTGCAGGCAATCCTCGCCGTCAAGCAGTACCTCACCTATGCGAATGCTGCCCCGCTGCAACCCGCGATTGCGGTGGGTCTCGGCCTGCCGGATCGGTTCTTTGTCGACGCCGCCGACACGTTGCGCCGCCGACGTGATTTGCTCGCGGCTGGCCTCACTGCCGCTGGCCTTACCGTGCATCTGCCGAGCGCCGGATATTTCATCGTCGCCGACGCGGCCCCTGTCGGCGTGACCGACGCGCACGACTTCTGCCGCGAACTCCCGGAACGGGTGGGGGTCGCGGCGGTCCCGCTCACGGCGTTCGTGCATCCGGATGCTCGGAGCGAGGTCGCGACGCTCGTGCGCTTCGCCTTCTGCAAACAGGATGCCATCATCGAGGAAGCATCAGCACGCTTGCTCGACCTGCGCGGCCGAAGGTAGCACCGCGCTCTCCCGACTACGTGTCGATTTCCTTGTCGATGCGGAGCAGCGGCAGGGTGAACATGAAGACCGTGCCGACACCAACTTCGCTCTCGGCCGAAAGTGAGCCACCGTGCGCCGTGACGATGGCCTTCGTGATCGACAGGCCGAGCCCGACCCCCTGCACGGCAGCCCTCGTGGCAGTCGACGCACGAAAGAAGCGCGTCGACAGCATCGCGATCTCGTCGGGCGGGATGCCAATCCCCGTATCGCGCACGGCAATGCGCACAACCGATCCGAGCGTTTCGACCGCGACCGTCACGGTGCCACCGCGCGGGGTGAATTTGATCGCATTCGAGAGCAGGTTGTCGCAGGCTTGGGCGATGCGCGTCGCGTCGCCATCGACAATGGGCCGGCCCTCGGCCGAGGGTTTGGAGAGGAGCAGCACATTCATCGCCTGCGACGACGGCCTGGCAGACTCTACGGATGCCGCAACAACCGCATTGACATCCGTTTCTGCCCTCTCGATCGGGAACTTATGCGCCGCGACCTGTGCGGTGAAGAGGAGGTCGCCGACGAGCCGGAGCAGACGGTGGGCGTTGCGCTCGGCGACCCCGAGGTACTGGAGCTGCTCGTCTGAGAGCGGGTCGCTCGAGTCGCGCATGAGTTCGAGGTACCCGAGGATTGAGCTCACGGGCGTGCGGAGCTCGTGCGAGACGAGGCCAACGAACTCGTCTTGGAGTTTCGCGAGCTCTTTCACATCGGTGACATCCGCGCCGACGAAAATATAGCCGACGGTCCGGCCATTTTCGTCGATGCGTGGGGTGACGGCGACGTGCGCCGAGATCGTCTCGCCGTTGCCGCGAATATAGGTCCAGTCGCGATCTTCGGAGCCCCCGAGTCGCGCAACTTCGACGAGTGCCGAAAACCCCGGATTGAGCACGGTCGCGCCGGCCGGATAGCCGAGCTCCTGCGCGCGCTGTTCGAGCTCGGAGTCGAGATGGAACTCGTGGATGTACCGCTTGCCGATCACATCGTGCGCCGACTGTCCGAGGATCGACTCCGCACCCGTGTTCCACACGTCGATGAGCCCTGAAAGGTCGGTGCCGATCACCGACTGACGCGTCACCGAGTCGAGCACGGAACGGAACAGGTGACCGGCCGACTCAAGCTGCGCCTCGTTTTCACGCAACCGCCGCACGAGGTCAACGGCATCATTCAGCGCCGCCTCGCGCTCTTCGACGAGCTTTTCGTTCGCCTCAATCTTGTTGCGATTGTCGGCCATGACAGTGTTGAGCACGATCGCAACGGTCACGACCACGCAGATGATCACGATCACTTCGAGCGCCATCGGGAGGACCGGAGCGCCGAAAGACGGTGGCCACACGGCGGGGAGCGCGAACACGGCGAGCGTCGCGAGCGCCGAGGCGATGACGCCACGAATGCCGCGGCCGAGCGCAAGCAGCAGCACGGGAAGCACGATAGCGGGGGTGATTACTGGCCCGATTGCGATCCTCGCGAATGCTATCGCGAGCATCGAAAGGAGCGGTATCACGATCCAGAAGCGCTCAGATCTCGGGAGCAGGATCGAGACGCCGATCGAGACGCCGATCGCGACGACGAGGGTTGCTATCGACAGCGAGAGCGCCACCGAGTCAAGCACGGCTGTGTCGCTGAGGACCACCCAGGCGATCGCAACGAACACCGTCGCGGTAATTGGCACCTGGAGCAAGAACGGCGAACTGATTCTGTTGCGGTCCGGTGGCGAAGCAGCACGCGCAGCCTGACGCTCGGCCCTATCGTCGGCTGGAGCCGCCATCATTGCGGCAGTTGGCGAGCTCGAGCGTTGCGCTGCGCTTTCAGCGCCTGGGCTACGTCGCCTGGGCTCGACGAAAGATCGCCGGAATCCCGCACGATTTCGAGCGGCTCACACGCGGAGCCCTCACCGAAGCGCGACCAGTAGCGTGCGGTCGCCGCAAGAATTTCTGAGGAGTGATAGCGACTCACCTGCACCTGCGAGCGGTGCGCTTGCACGAGTTGGATCTTGTGCTCGAGCCAGCCATCGATATTCACGAAGCGGTTTGGGCGAAAATCTACGGTCGCCGACGCGGCTTGATAGCACGAGACACTCCGCACGTCGCGAGTGGCGAGCAAGGCCGCCTTGTGCACCGCTCGGTGGTCCTGGTGCATGTCATGGTTGCTGTGCACGTAGACGACTGTTGGCTTCACCTCGTCAACCACCCGCTGGATCATGCTGATGGTCGGTTCGTTCTCGCTGATCTCGGTGTCGGTCAAGTCCTCAAGGTGCAGTCGCGCTCCGAGCATCTCGGCGGCGACAAACGCCTCTGACTGCCGATCGCTCACATGACCGCCGCGGCCGCCACGCGACAAGGTCAGGATGTGCACGGCGTCGCCAGCAGCACGGTGCGTCAGCAGGATTCCACCGACCCCGACCTCCACATCGTCGGGGTGCGCCCCGATCGCAAGCACGACTTCGGGGTCTGGAATGCTCTCTTTCGCAGAACGGAACTCCTCAGCGAGCCGAGTCACGACGGCGATGAGGTCGCTCGAGGAGATCGGCTTGGTGAGGAACTCATCGGCGTTTGCCCGCAGCGCCTCGACCGCATAGTCAACCGAAACATGCGCCGTCATGACGACAACGGGCGTGCCCGGCCGCACGGCCCGCACCTTCTCGATGAGCTCGATTCCGGTGATGCCAGGCATCTCGATGTCGGTGATGACGACATCGGGCTCGTACAGGCGCATCGCCTGCTGAGCGAACGATGGATCGGTGAAGGTCTGGACGATGCATCCCTGCTTCGTCAGCACGGTCTTCACATAGAAGGCGACGTCTGGATCGTCTTCGACCACGATCACCCGATATGGCTCTGTCATTTGATGCTCCCCCCGAACAGCGCTGCAGGGCTACTCTATTGGGCGCTCGGTCGCTGAGCTAGCGTTCGTGTACCCCAAATCTGCGCAATTTCAACGCGGGGTTGACGCTGCGTACGTGGGCGATGCGGTCGCTTGTCACCCAAGTGAGGGCAACGTCGCTCGTCTCACCGATTGTCACAACTTCGACGCCCATGGGGTCAACAATCATGCTGTTGCCCGCGCCGATCGGCGGGGCATGGTCGGCAGCCGCCACATAGAGCGTGTTCTCAAGCGCTCGCGCGGTGACGAGCGTGCGCCAGTGCTGCTCTTTGAGCGGTCCGCGCACCCACTCGCTCGGGCAGGCGACGAGGTCGACGCCGGCGTCAGCGAGTCGACGAGTGACCTCGGGAAATCGCAGGTCATAGCAGGTCTGCAGACCCACGCGCATGCCGTCAACCTCGAACGTCTCTGGCGGTTCAATACCCCCAGGGGCGACCCACTCCGACTCGCGTTGACCGAAGGCGTCGTAGAGGTGCAGCTTGCGGTACGACGCAACGCGGCGCCCGCCAGGGTCGATCGCGATCACCGTGTTGTAGACACGGTCACCGCCCATCGTCTCTTCGACAAGTCCCGCGACGATGTGGATGCCGAGCACTTTTGCGATGACGGCGAGGCCTGAAGCGAATGGCCCATCGAGCGGTTCTGCCGCCTGCACCGTCTGTTCGTCGAGCGTCGGGGTGAAGTACGACGAGTATTCGGGAAAGATCACGAGTCCGGCCCCGCGCGACGCCGCAGTCGTCGCGAGATCACGGATGCTTGCAAGGTTCTGTTCCTTGTCGGCACCGGGGGCGAACTGGCCGACGGCGACCGCGACGGTATACGCCGATTGATCGGCACTGCGTACCTTGCTCATGACCCAACGCTACCGCGCTGACGCGGCGACGCCCCAGTCCTCGTTAGTGCCCCAGACCTCGTTAGTTGAGACGTTCGACGACGATCGCCATCCCCTGACCGCCACCAACGCACAGGGTTGCCATGCCGAGCGCCTGGTCCCGCGTGCGCAGGCCGTTGAGCAGCGTGCCGATGAGGCGAACGCCGGTCGCGCCAAATGGGTGGCCAATGGCGATCGAGCCGCCGAAGGGGTTGAGCTGCTGCTCTTCGTCGATGCCCAGTTCTCTGGCACTTGGCAGCACCTGCGCCGCGAAGGCCTCGTTGATCTCGACGATATCGAGATCCGCGATTGTGAGCCCCGCCCGGGTGAGCGCTCGACGCGATGACTCAACCGGCCCAAGCCCCATGATCTCTGGGGATACGCCGCTCACGCCGGTCGACACGATCTTTGCGAGCGGCGTGAGGCCCTTCTTCTTGGCGTAGGCACCCGAGACCACCATGGCGGCTGAAGCGCCGTCGTTGAGTGGACACGCGTTCCCCGCCGTGACGGTTCCCACGGGCGAGAACACCGGGTCGAGCTCGGCGAGGGTCTCTGCGGTCGTTGCTGGTCGCAGACTGTCGTCTGCCGAGAAGATGGACCCGTCTGGGCGCACAACTGGGACGATCTCACGAGCGAAGAATCCGTTCGTTGCGGACTCGGCCGCGAGGCGCTGCGATCGGGCCGCGAACGCATCTTGATCTTCGCGCGAGGTTCCGGTGATCCGGGCGACATGCTCTGCCGTGTGGCCCATCTGGATGTAGGCGTCAGGCACGAGACCAGCCTGCCGAGGGTCGGTCCAGGGCGTGCCGTTCGCCATCATCTCCTGGGTCTTCGCCGCAGGGGCGTCGAACTCCGGGTTGCCGGCCGGGGGAATGAGTCCAAAGCGTGAGGTCGATTCGACGCCACCGACGAGGAAGGCATCTCCCTCCCCCGCACGGATCGCATGGAACGCCATCCTCGTGGTCTGGATCGACGATGCGCAGAAGCGGTTCACCGTCGTGCCTGGCAGCGAGTCGTGTCCGAGCAGCACTGCAACCATGCGGGCGAGGTTGTAGCCCTGCTCTCCGCTCGGCTCGGCCGAGCCCAGCATGAGGTCGTCGATATCGGTGATCTCTACGTCGGGCACGTTCGCGATCACTGCGGCGAACACCTGACGGGCGAGTTCATCACCGCGAACATTGACGAGGCCACCCTTGCGGGCGCGACCGATCGGGGTGCGTGCAATTGAGACGATGACGGCGTCGTTGTCTTCGAAACCCATGGGGTCTCCTTTCGATCATGCGGCGGCGTTGGCCGCCGGTGTGAGATGTGCAACGAGCCGGACCGCGTCTTCGACGGTTCGGGCGCTGCCAAACGCATGGAAGTCGGGTCGGAACACCACCGCGACCGCACCGGCGGCCTCGAGGTACGGCAGGTATCGATTGTCCACATCGGCAACGGTGCCCTCCGCGGGGAGACCATCCGTCGGAGCGACAACGACGAGCAGGTGGCTGTCGACGCGTGATGGGAGTGCGGCACGAACAGCGGCCACCTCGTCAGGCGCGAACGCCCGTCCATCGAGCACGACGAGCGATGAGCCGAACGTGAACTCGTCTGGCAGCGAGATGCTGCCATCTGCCTGCTGCACGCGCCCCTGCACGCCGATGCGACCGGCGATAGGGTCGTCGCCGGGTGCGCCGTGAGGGAAGTAGCCAGCTCCGAGTACCTCCGGCGGCACTGGTGGCATTGCGTTCCAGGGCAACGGGCCCTTTTCCAAGAAGTGAAGGTTGCGGGCGAGCACCTTCTCGGGCTCGGTTTCGCAGATGATGCGACCAAGCTCGACCGACATTCCGAGCGAATACTGCACATTCACGTATCGCTCGGTCTGGTAGGTGTCGAGGAACTCATCAGGAGCGTCGCCGCGAAGCACGAGATCAAGCTTCCACCACAGGTTCGCGGCGTCGCGAATACCGCTCACCATGCCGACGCCGAAGAACGGTGGCATCTGGTGGGCAGCATCACCCGCGATAAACACGCGTCCCCGGCGCCACTCTTCGGCGCAGCGCGCCTTGAAGGTGTAAACGGCGAGGCGCTCGAGTTCGCAATTGTCTGGAGTGAGCTCCCACGGGGATGCAAGGCTCCACGCAAGCTCGTGCGATACCTCGCGGGGCTCCCCCGGCATCAGCATGAACTCGAAGCGTCTGCGGCCTGGACCGCCCGACACAGCGGAGGTGGGCCGCATCGGATCGCAAATCTGACCGTCGGTCGGTGACCACTCCCGAAGCCCGTCTGGCACAAGGAGGTCCATGACGAGGAAGTCTGAAGTGAAGTCGAGGTCGGTGATCTCCATTCCGAGAAGGTCACGCACTGTGCTGTTCGCGCCGTCGCATCCGACGACGTAGCGTGAGCGCAGCTCCTCAATGCCGTCGACCGTGCGAACCTGCAGCGTGACCACGTCGTCAGCCTGGTCAACGCCGACAACCTCGGTGCCTCGACGCCTCGTCAGCGTGGTGAGGCGCTCCTGCCGCTCGCCGAGCGCCGCTTCAAGACCGGGCTGGTTGAACATGGTTGCTTCAGGCCATCCCTGAGGCCCATCGATCGGGCTCGGGAAGGTGAGCATGAGATCGCCATCGGCGGTGAGCCAGTCATAGCTCTCACTCCAGACGCCGAACTCGGCCTGACGGTCTTTGGTAATGCCGACACCCGCGAGGGTGCGGCTCACGTCTGCCGTGTAGTGCACCGCGCGAGGGAGCGAATATGCCGCCTCATGCCGCTCGAGTGTGAGCACGCTGTGGCCCGCCTGCGCGAGCAGCACCGACATCAATTGACCGACGACCCCCTGGCCGACGATCGTGACATCCCAGACCTTGTCGTTCATTCATTCACTCCTTTGTGATCTGCAATGAATTCTGCTGCGCGGCCCACGAACCAATCGACTGATTCTGGGTTTGTGAGCGATCCGCGATTCACCGCCTCGGCGTCGGACCTGCCGAGGAACAGTTTTTTGAGAGGAATCTCGATGCGCTTGCCCGCATGGGTCATCGGGATTCCGGGCACCTGCTCAATTGCGTCAGGAACATGCCGGGCGCTCGCCCGACTCCGAATCGCGAGGCGAATCGTATTCCGCAGCTCGTCGTCAAGTTCTACGCCATCGACGAGCTCAACAAACAGCGGCATCCAGTACTTTGCACCGGGAAGCTCGATGCCGAGCACGACCGCGTTGCGCACCTCGGCTACCGCCTGGAGGGCGGCATAGACATCGGCGCTGCCCATACGAACGCCATCCCGGTTGAGGGTGGCGTCTGAGCGGCCGTGCACGACGAAGCCGCCGCGCGGGGTCCGACTGATCCAGTCGCCGTGGGTCCAGACGGAGGGGTCGGAGTCGAAATACGCTGCGCGGTAGAGTGCGCCGTCGACATCGTTCCAGAAGCAGACCGGCATCGATGGCATCGGCTTCGTGATGACCATCTCACCGATCTCATCGAGGTCGGCCTCAGAGCCGTCTTCGCGGCGCACCTGAATGGCCACGCCCAGCGTTGGGCCCTGCAGTTCGCCGAGATGCACCGGCTGCCACGGGTTGCCCCCGATGAAGCCACTACAGATGTCGGTGCCGCCCGAGTCGCTGCTGAGATGCACGTCTGACTTCACGGCATCGTGAACCCACCGCCAGGTCGATGGCGAGAGCACCGATCCCGTCGACATGAGCGTGTGGAGCGGGGTCAGATCCCAGTCTTCAGACGGGCGAAGGCCCGACTTTTCGACCAGGGAGAGGTAGGCGGCTCCCGTGGAGAACATTGTCACTCGCGCGAGCGATGCGACCTCGAACTGACGGTCGGCCCGAGGCCACGTTGGCGCACCCGAATAGGTGACGACCGCCGCCCCGACAGAGAGCGTGTTGACGAGCGTGTTCCACACCATCCATGCGGTGTTGGCGGCGGTGAAGTATCGGTCTCCCGGGCCGAGCCCAAACTGGAGGCCGATGCCTTTCGCCGCCTCCAGGAGGATTCCGCCGTGAGAGTGCACGATGCCTTTGGGGGCACCGCTTGTGCCGGAGGAGAAGAGCACCCACAGCGGCTCGGAGAATCCGACTCGCTCGAACTCGAGTTCGGCAGAGGGCTGCACCGTGAGGTCAATCGCTTCCGCACCAGCGAAGGGCTCTGCGCCTCGCGCTGAGCCCACCAGGAACACCGAGCGCACGCTCGGCAGCTCTGCGGCGATCCCCTCAAGGGCTGCAGCGGTGTCGACCCAGCGGCCCTTGAAGAAGTACCCGAAGGTGCCGAGGAGCACGACGGGCTCCAGCGGGCGCAGCCGGTCGAGTGTTGCACCCGGCGCGAGGTCGGGTGAACTTACGGTCCAGATCGCGCCAACACTCGCTGTTGCGAGCATGGCGACGATGGTCTCTGGGATGTTTGGCAAGACAGCGCCGACACGGTCTCCCGGTGAGACACCGGCCTGCTTGAGCCGCTCAGCGAGCACCGCAACCCTGGTGGTCAGGTCGAGCCACGACCACTCCTGCAGCGAGCCATCCTCTGAGACGTCGATGACCGCCGGCTCGGATTCACGCCCGAGCGCATGCCGCAACACATTCTCGGCAAAGTTCAGACGCGCGTTCGGATACCAGACGGCACCCGGCATCCGCTCTTCGACGAGGGCCGGTGTGTCAAAGCCCTCGCCAACCATGCCGAAGAACTCGCGCACCGCTCCCCAAAAACCAGCGATGTCGGTCGTCGACCAGAGCCACATCTGCTCATAGTCGGCGATCTCGATACCCCGGTGGGTCTGGACCCAGTCGCGGAATTGCGTCAGTCGTGTTGCAGCGAGCTGTTCGGGCGTTGGCGCCCAGCTGACTTCAGGCGCTGTCGAGTGCGCACTCATCCCTCGATGAATGTGTTTCGAATGGAGCCGATGCCGACCAACTCAGTCGTCATGACGTGACCGGGGCGCATGAGCACGCCGCGAGACAGCCCAACACCGGCCGGCGTGCCGGTGAAGATGATGTCGCCGGGCAGGAGCGTCAGGATCTTTGACAGGCGGTGGATGCTTTCAGCGACTCCGAAAAACATGTCAGAGGTGTTTGCCTCTTGCACGACAAGTTCGCCGTCGATGCCAGGGCCCGTGAGGACGGCGCGGAACTCGATGGCGTCACGGTCGGCGAACTCATCCGGGGTGGCGACAACGGGGCCGAACGGGCCGAAGCCGGGGAACGACTTGCCCATGCTGAACTGCGGGACCGGCGGGCGCCGCTGCACGGTGCGCTCCGAGTAATCCTGACCGATCGAGACACCAGCGACATGGTCCCAGGCATCCTCAAGCGCGATGCGATGACCCTCAACGCCGATCACGACGACAACCTCTGTCTCGTAGTCGACGTCGTCGCTTGGCAGCGCAACGGTCGCGTTCGGCGCGGCAAGGCTCGAACGGAACTTCGTGAAGACGATGAGCTCTTCAGGGTCCGGGATGCCCGCCTCTTCAGCGTGAGCCTTGTAGTTCACGCCAATGGCGATGATCTGCGGCGGGCGGGGCACGGGAATGTCGAGATCGGCCTCGTCATACGGCGCACCCTCAGTCGGCGCGGTGCTCGCCCACGTGCGGAACTCCGCCCAGCGCTCGTAAACATCCATTGGGTCTGGGCCGAATGCTCCATCGCTCGCGGTGGCGATGTCGACCGCGCCGGACTCAGTGATGAGTGCGGCGCGGCCCTTGAGGTTCGCAATGCGCATGGCTTAGTTCTCCTGGGGAGCGCCCGGCAGCGGCACTCCGTTTGCGAGCGAGGGGTCAGCGGCAAGCTTGGCCGCCCACACGTCTGGGAACGCCGGGTTCGGCACCTCGACGGCGGGGCGGAACTCGCCCGCGTAGGTACGCACGTGAATCTCGTCCGCCGTGGCGCCCTGCGCGCGCGCCTCAACGAGGAGGTCGGGGTCGAACTGCGGGCCGAGCTGATCTTCAGCGAACTCGCGCGACGCCCACATCCACTCCTTCGACTTGCCCCAGTCGCGGAAGTTGTCGATCTGGATCTCGATGCCATTGCCATCGGGGTCGTTGTAGTAGATCGACATGGTCATGCCGTGGTCCATGCAGAATGCCGGGTGGATTCCCATGTCGCGCAGGCGCACGTAGTTGTCGAGCCATGCGTCGAAGTCTTCGTACTCAAACGCCGTGTGGTGCAGGCCGGCGGAGTGCGGCTTGTCGATGGGGGGCTTGGTGCCGGGAATGCGCAGGAGCGCGATGCGGTGGTTCGCTTCGTCGTTGGTCAGCCAGGCGGCGTGCTCCGAGTAGAAGACGGGCTGCAGTCCGCATACGGCTTCGTAGAAGCGGACCATGGGGTCGATCTCCATCGTCATGAACGTCGCGTGGTGCAGCTTTGGCACCGTGATCGGACGGGGACGCGGAGTGTTCTTGTACACGGATGACTCAGTCACTTGTTGATTCTTCTTCCTGTGATCGGATGCTACGGCTCAGGCCGCGGGGGTAAGGATGTCGAGACGCGGAGCGACATGCGCTCCACGATAGAAGATCATGGGCTCGCGCTCGGCCACGGGCCCATCATTGAGAAGACGTGCAATCACAACTTCGTGGTCGCCTCCCGCGATAGTGGATTCGATGGATGCTTCGAATTGCAGCTCCTGTTCACTGCCAGACAGCGGGGCGCTGGCGTGTGACCACTCACTCATGATTCCTCCTCTTTGACGCATTCATGAGATGGACTGTACCGTACAGTTTATAGTATTCCAGGTCAACATGTGCAGCCGTCGAGCGACGACTTGCAACCCTGAATTCACAGGGCTTCAGCACGCACTTGCTCGGGTGGTGGCGTCACGCCCAGCACAGGCAAAAGGATGACATCCACGAAGCCTTCAAGGTAGGCCCGGTCGGGTTGCGTGCCTTCGACAAGGTGGCGCGCAACAGGGATAGACATCATGACGTGGTGCACATAGCGCCGAGTCTGCGCCGACACGGTGATCTCACCGCGTGCGGCGGCACGATCGAGGACAAGGTCGAGCGGGAGTCGCGCCGGGTCGGCAAGTTGGTGGCGAATCGTCAAGGCGAGTTGCTCGTCGTGCAGCGAAGCATGGGTCAGTGCGGCGATGAGGGCCACCTCAGACGCCGCCATGGTCGCGAGTGTCGCAACCAATGCGAGAAGGTCACCCCTCACCGAACCCGTGGTCTCAACCGAAGGGGGAACGGGGCGACGCGCCTGCAGCGCTGCCGTCACGAGCCCCGGCTTGCCGTTCCACTGCCGATAGAGGGTGGCCGTGCTGCACCGTGCGATCGCCGCGACAGCGGGCATTGTGAGCCCGCGGTAGCCGTCCTTTTCTAGGACGCTCAGCGTCGCGTCGAGGATCTCTGCCTCACGTTCGGCGGAGAGCCGGCGTCGACTATTGTCTGTGAGCACCGTTCATCCTCCTCGCGACGACGATGCAGACTCTATCGGCACTGAACGACTGCGCCAAATCCCCGCGCAGGCCACAAATTGGAACCACGTCGCACGCCACAACGAAGAAAGGACCGGGATGGTTTTTCAATCATCCCGGTCCTTTTTTCGCTCACTCCCTGGACGATCTTGCGATCAATCCCGGCATGAGATTTTGGTTACGGGGGCAGGATTTGAACCTACGACCTCTGGGTTATGAGCCGACCACTTCACCGCAAAGATGACTCGCGGGAATTCGCGGCTCTACGGTTGCGCTTCGAGACGCAGTGGCCCGGAGTTGCGCTGTGAGATCCCGCAGTTAGAACGGAGTTTAGACCGGAGCCGCTTCCTCGCCAGTTGCGCAATCTCGAAGACCTGGAGATGAAGAATGCAGATCTGGCCTCAGTTGTTGAAGGGTTCTCGATAGTCTTCGCGCATGGAAGCGAAAGATCTGAACTACGGCCCGCTCAAAATCCTTCTCAAGCCGATCGAGGATCGGACGGGATTGGGGGAATCTGCGGCGTTCCTTAACTGGTTCCTGAGGAACGTATACCGGCTTGACGAGACTGAAGCGCGTGACGCGATTTGCGACCATCAGAACGACAAGGGCATCGACGGCATCTACGTCGATCACAACAACGAAGAGATCCACTTCTTCCAGTCCAAGATCAGGCAAGCCGACACTGGAAAGGTTGGCGACGTTGGCCCAAAGAACTTCATGGCGTCCGTCCAGCAGTTCGATCACCCAGACAAGGTCACGGCCATCCTTGCGGGGAACGCCGACGCTGACCTCAAGCGGTTGATAGTCCGTGCTGACGTCAGCGAAATGGTCAGCAACAATTACGCGCTCGTCGGGGTTTATGTCACCAACGAATCGCACAATGCAGACTCGCTTCAGTACGCCCTAATCACTCCATCCATCACCGTCTACGACAAGGCGGCGATCGCTGCGAAAGTCATCGACCTCGACGCGAGCGAGGGCCAGAAGGATTCGTTCACATTCGACACGTCGTACGTCCCACCGATGTCGATGCAGTCTGGCTCCGGCGAGAGCGCAGCCCAAATGTATGTCTTTCCGGCACGGGCACTGCAGCTAGTTCACATGGACGGGATCTCCGACGGATCCCTCTTCAAGGCAAACGTTAGGTACACGCTCGGGAACACGACTGTTAACCGTTCAATTCGAAAGTCGATCGCTGAGAAGTCGTCGCACGGCGAGTTCGTTCTCTTCCACAACGGCATCATCATTCTGTGCACCGAGGTAGACAATTCCGTGGCCGACGAGCTCACGATAAAGAACTACTCCGTCGTAAATGGGGCGCAGAGCCTGACTAGCTTCTTCGCGGGCAAGGCCAAGTTGTCGGACGACCTGCGTGTAATCGTCAGGGTGATCCAGGTTCAAGACGAAGAGCTAGCGAAAACTATCACCCACAACAGCAACAACCAGAACGCTATTCGGCCACGCGATCTTCGGTCGAATCACGCGATCATGGTTCGCCTTCAGAAAGAGATGGAATCGGAGCCCGGCAACTACTTCTTCGAAGTCAAGCGAGGCGAGGTTGCGCCGACCGGGTCAACGGTAATAACGAATGACGAAATCGGACGAGCGTTCTTGGCCTTCGACCTTCAGGAACCATGGGGCGCTCACCAGATTTACCGAGTTTTCGACGAGAAGTATGCAGATATATTTGGTCGTCGTGAAGTAACGGCTTACCGCGTGATCTTCATGCACCGACTGTTAAGGATCGTCGACAAAGCACTGCCCAAGTTGAAGAATAAGCAGATGGGTTCGTATACCCTGACGCGCTACTTTGCCCTTTTCGTATTGGCTCGAATCCTGCGCAGCGACGACGCTTCCAAGCCCTTCGTGGCAGATCCCTCGCTGTTGACGGACTCTCAGCTGACCGAGTTTCTCGATAAGTGCGAGCAAATCCTTACGACGGTGGTCGTCGACTTGAGCTACGAAGCGAAGGACGACTTCGACTACAAGTCCATCCTCAAGAGCCCGAACCAGTCTGCTGATCTGGCTGATCGCGTCCTCGCGAGCTATGAGAAAGATGTGGCTCGAGGGAAGGCGGAGTCCTTTGATGGATGGGCTCCCGGCCCCTAGCCCCAACCCGCGTAGCGCGAGCCGCCAGTCCGCCCGAAACTGCGGGCAGATCTCGACTAGACAGCGCGCAGCCTGCGCGCTGCCGTGATCATGCCGGATGTATCCGCGAGGTCTGTATAAGCGGCGCGATTCACTGCCGTGTCGTGCCCGAAGAAGGCTGCACGGATTACCTCCGGCACCTGATCGAGGAGCAGCGAGTTCAGCGTCGCCCGCCAGACATGTGTCCTCGCCGTTTCGAGGAGCTGGATACGGATATGGAGCGTCTCGCTCATCTCGACGTAAAGCTGCGTGGCTGCCTCCTGGCAATTGTCGCGATCCCAGATGGTCATCTGGTCCGCCGGCGAGCTATGACATGCGCTGAAGGTTCAGGAGCCGCGTTCTGGCGAGCTAGCAGCCTTTCCGCGACCCGGCCCCCGTCGAGTACAGGTACACGCCGCGCCCTGTGGGTCTTGGAAGATGTACCAGCGACCTCGAGTCTTGACAGGCACTCAACGCATCGCGGCGAAGTTAAGCCGTCATCGTCCACACGAGCAGGGTAGTCCAGGACCGAAATAGACGACTTGGAGCATCCCTCCCAAGACAAGAGAGTGAAGGGGCGAGCTAAACCGGAGTCTAAAGCGGAGCTAGGTGAAGTCCGGGGCAAGAGAAAGGCCCTCTGGCCAGAGAATCCCTGGTCAGAGGGCCTTTACTTGTTGCGGGGGCAGGATTTGAACCTACGACCTCTGGGTTATGAGCCCAGCGAGCTACCGAACTGCTCCACCCCGCGCTACAAGGATCAACTTTAGCACAGGCCCGACAAGCCTCTGACGACTCTGCCACCTCGACCGGACCAGCGACTCGCGCCGCTGATCCGGTCGATGACGATTACTCTGAGGCTGCGAAAAGCCGCTCGAGAGCATCCTGCAGGCGCTCGTCGGCCTCGGCTGCTGCCACAAGGTCGTTCTCGGCATAGGCAGCCTCGCGGTCGGTCAAAGCCTCCTGCGCATCAGAGAGTGCCTGCTCGTAATCAGAACCGGCGGGCGTCTCAGGATCTGCCGGGTCTGCCGGGTCAGCGGGATCTACGGGGTCGGCAGGATCGATCGGCTCGATCGGCACACCCTCGTCACCGGCATCCGCCCCGGAATCGCCGCCGAAGATCTCGTCGAGCGCGGCATCCAGACTGTCCTCGAAGGCAATCCTGTCACCGAACGACACGAGCACCTTCTGCAGCACCGGGTAGCTCGTTTCACCCGTCGACTGCACGTACACCGGCTGCACGTAGAGCAGACCGCCACCGACAGGGAGCGTGAGCAGGTTGCCTCGCTCCACCGTCGTCGAACCCTGGTTGAGGATGTTGAGTTCAGACGACACAACCGGGTCTGAGTTGAAGTTGTTCTGCACCTGACCCGGACCCGCAACCGTGTCTTGCTTCGGCAGCGTCAGGAGCGTGAATTTGCCGTAATCCTCACCCGGATCGGAGTTCACCGCCAAATAGCCCGTGAGCACGTTTCGCGTGCCTTCACCCTCAGAGCGCGGGATGTAGGTGCTGTAGAGGCTGAACGCCGGCTCGTCCATGCCAGGAAGCTGCATCGACAGGTAGTACGGCGGCTGTGCCTGTGCCGTCGCGGCGGGTGACGTTGGGTCGTTCGGCGTCACCCAGGCGTCATCACCGGAGTAGAACGAGTTCGCGTCGGTGACGTGGTAGGTGCCGAGAATGGCCCGCTGCACCTTGAAGAGGTCGGCCGGGTAGCGCACGTGGGAAAGGAGGTCTTCGCTCATCTCACTCGCAGGCTTGACCGTCGACGGGAAGATCTTCTGCCAGGTCTCAAGGATCGGGTCCTCTTCATCCCAGGCGTAGAGCGTGACCTCGCCGGAATACGCGTCGACCGTCGCCTTCACCGAGTTGCGGATGTAGTTGATCTGGTCGAGCGCGACAAGGGGCTCTTCGGTGTAGGTGTCGACAATCGCGGTGCTCAGCGACTGCACGTCGGAGTAGGGGTACTCCGCGCTCGTCGTGTACCCGTCGACAATCCAGACGACCTTCTCGTCGACGACCGCCGGGTAGGCATCGCTATCGAGGGTGAGGTACGGCGCGACCTTCTGCACACGCTCGCGCGGATCGCGGTCGTACAGGATCTGCGACTCAGAATTGACGGCATCCGACAGCACGATCTGCTCCGACTGGAACTTGATCGCGTAGATGAGCTGCTTGAAAATGCTGTCGAGCTTCGGTCCGCCATCGCCCTGATAGGTCGTGGTCGCGTTGCTCTCGCTGTCTTCGCCACCCGATGGGTAGTCGAGCTCAACCTCGGGAGCGCCCTCCGGCGCCCCCACGATCGAATACTCAGGCGAATTCTCACCGAAGTAGATTCGCGGCTCATAGTCTCCAAGCACACCGGTGCTCGGAATGCCGGACTCGATGAACTCGGGCATGCCTTCAGACGTGCGCTGGTTGCCAGCCGCGGCGACGACACCGTAGCCGTGCGTGTACACGAACGTCTCGTTGTACTGACTGTTGGTGCCACCGGTGTTCGAAGCGTTGACCTCGCGGACGGCGATGACCGTGTCTTGCACTTCGCCGTCGATCGTGTAGCGGTCGACATCGAGGTGGTCGGCAAACGAGTAGTACTGGCGGATCTGCTCGAGCTGTGCAAACGAGTCGGAGACGAGCGCAGGGTCGAGAATGCGGATGCTCGCGGTTGTCTCAGCGTCATCACGCAGCTGGCCTGGCTCGGCAGTCGAGGTGGCCGCATACGGGGTCTCGACCACATCGCTGACGCCATAGGCGGCTCGCGTGGCCTCAATGTTGCGCTCGATGTACGGAGATTCGAGGGTACGAACACTCGGCTCAACCTGGAAGCGCTGAATCACCCACGGCACGGCCGAACCGGCGATGATCGACACCACAATCAGCAGCGCCGTGCCGACAATGGGCAGGCGCCAACGGCCGATAATGGCGGTGATGATGAAGAGAATGGCGACAACCACCGCGACCCCCGCGATGATCTGCTTGCCAGGAATCACGGCGTTGACGTCGGCGTACGAAGCACCGTACAGCAGGCCGCTGCTCGACTCGGAGAGCGTCGCGTACTGGTCGAGCCAGAGGGCCGCCGCCTGAATCAGCAGGTAGACGGCACCCGTCATGGCGAGCTGCACGCGTGCGGTCTTCGAGATTCGCACCTCGCGACCGTTGACCCGCAGCGCACCGTAGAGATAGCTCGTCGCGAGGGCCGCGAGGGCGGAGATAATAACGACGGCCGAGGCAAAGGTGACGACGCTCTGGTAGAACGGCAACTCGAAAAGATAGAAGGAAAGGTCGAGACCGAACTGCGCGTCGGTCTCGCCCGTCGGGGTGCTGTTGAGCCACATGAGCGCGACCTGCCAACGCGTTGCAGCGGCGATCCCGGCAAAGAAACCGAAGGCGACCGGGATGCCGAGCGTCGCAAGGCGGCGGAGGGGTTCGATGACCTGCTGGTAGCGGTCGAGCTGCGCGTTGAGCTTGGCGTAGACCGGCCGACGACGGAAGGCAATCTCGATGCTCGCCCACACGGGCAGGGCCATGCCGAAGAAGCCGATGAGGAACATCGCCCCGGTCGCGAGCCACTGGGTGGTGAGCACCGACTCGAAGCCCAGCTGCTCGAACCAGAGCCAGTCGGCGTAGAGTCCGGCGAAAATGAAGAACAGCAGCACGACGGCCGCGATGATCACCGCGGTGATCACGAGAGTCCCTCGCTTGCGTGTGTCTGGCGTCTGTGCAGTGGCGGGGGAAGTCAAGGGGTACTCCTGGCTCGGTGCGCGGGCGGGGTACGAACCAGCTTAACCGCTTGAGGAGTCGATCCGCTGCGGGGAGGTCACGAGCAGGTCTCCAATTCGTCGGCCTGATCATTCGCGATCAGCTCGAGCGACGCGGTCGCCTCCTCCAACGTGTCGACCGGAATCACCGTGAGCCCCGCTGGCTCATTGCCGACAACCTCGGAGCAGTTGCCGCTCGGCACCAGCATCCAGCTGGCACCACCGCTGACCGCGCCGTACATTTTCTGCCGCACGCCACCGATCGCGCCGACCTCACCGGAGCCCGAAATGGTGCCGGTGCCAGCCACGTGCTCGCCGCCAGTGAGCTCCCCAGGAGTGAGTTTGTCGATGACGCCGAGCGCGAACATCATGCCGGCCGAGGGACCACCGACGCTGTCGAGTTCAATCTCGACGTCGATCGGCACGTCGTATTCGACCTGCACGCCAACGCCGATGACCGGCGCCGAATCCTCCCCGTCACTGAGCGCAGGGGTCACCTCGACCTCGATGACCTGATCGCCGCGCAGCAGGGAGAGCGCGACCGGGGTGCCCGCACCGTGCTCCGCGATCGCACCGCGGAGCGCCGTCACGTCGGAGTGGCGCTCGCCCTCGACCGAGAGCACGGTGTCGCCCACCTCAACGACACCCTCGGCCGGGTATCCCTCGACGACGCTCGCGATCGTGAGCGTGCCCTCGACGTCGTACCCGAGTTCGCGCAGCGCCGCGGCGACCGCTTCACTCTTGGAGTTCTCCATCTCCACACGGTTCGACTCCTCCGCATCTTCGAAGCTCGTGCCCTCCGGGTACACCGAATCGATCGGTATCACCGAACGACTCGAGTCGAACCATGCAGACACCACGGAGAACCACCCGACGGGCGTTGCGCGGCTGCCGACGACGCTCACCGTGAGGAGATCGAGCGCACCACTCGTCTCGAACGTCTCGGCGTCGATTGTGATGAGCTCCGCAGCATCCTCGCCCTCGCCGACCGTGCCGAGCGTGTCGTAGGTCGGGCCGGGCTGCTGCACGACATACGGCGACGGCACGAACGACACCACAAGCGTGCCGATGAGCGCGAACAGCAGCATGCTCCAGCCGACGCGAAGACGACGCGCTGAGGGGGCCACCCAAGGTGCAGGCGGGGAGAAAAGCGACACCGTGGTCCTTTCGCGGGGCTGTTCGCCACGGGCGCACAGGTGAGGCACCAGCCTCAGGGCAAAACTCAGGCATCGCATGGATGCAGCGGCTAGCGTAGTCGGCATGGCTGACGATTCCCAGCGAGACCCTGGCGACGAACTGCGAGACATGCTGCGGGAGCTCCTCTCTGGCAATTCGGAGATCGACCCGCGCAGGCTCGCCGGCGCCGCAGGGCTCCCAGACGACCCCGACCTCATCGCGCAGATGATCAGCCAACTTCAAGGCGCACTCCAGCACAGCGGCGACGGCATCAACTGGGAAATCGCCATCGACCAGGCCAAAGCGATCGCCGCGTCGACCAGCGCCGAGGTCACCCCCGCCGACCGAGACGCCCACCAACAAGTACTCAGCGTCGCGGCGCTCTGGCTCGGCGAAGTCACGTCGATCGCCGAGCTCACCGCTGAGCCGCACATCCTCACCCGTGGGGACTGGGTCGAAGCCACCATGCCGGTCTGGACCCAGCTCGCGGAGCCCGTCGCCACCAGCATCGCCGATGCCCTCACCGAGGTCATCCGCGAGCAGGCGCCAGAAGAGCTCTCCGGGATGCTCGCCAACGCCGGACAACTCATGCGGAATGTCGGTGGCACCCTCTTCGCTATGCAGCTCGGCCATGTCGTCGGCCAGCTCTCGACCGAGGTCGTCTCTGGCGGTGACATCGGCATCCCGCTGCTCACCGCAACCGGATCGAGCGATCACCAGGCGGCCATCGTGCCGCAGAACGTTGCCGCGTTCGGCGAGGGTCTCGACATTCCGGCCGACCAGGTGCAGCTCTACCTCGCGGTGCGGGAGCTCGCCCACGCCCGCCTGTTTCGGCACGCAAAGTGGCTGCGCCTGCAGCTCATCACGTCGATCACCGAATATGCCAAGGGCATCCACATCGACACCGCCCCGCTCGAGAGTTTTGCCGCGGACTTCGACCCCGAAAACCCTGAGGCGCTGCGCGAAGCGCTCGCGAGCGGCGCCCTCATCCCGCCAAAGACCGACGCACAGCTGGCCGCCCTTGAACGTCTCGAGAGCATCCTCGCCCTCATCGAGGGCTGGGTGGATGTCGTCACCGCCCGCGCGACGACGAGGCTCCCATCGAGCGGGGCCATCGCCGAAATGGTGCGCCGTCGCCGTGCCGCTGGCGGGCCAGCCGAATCGGCGTTCGCAACGCTCGTTGGTCTTGAGCTGCGCCCCCGCCGCCTGCGCGAGGCCGCGGCAATGTGGCTTGCCGTGACCGATGCCGTTGGGGCCGATGCGAGGGATTCGCTCTGGTCGCATCCCGATCTCGTGCCAACCTCCGACGACATCGACAACCCCGAGCAGCTCACCGCGCGGCTCACCGACACGGCTTCGGAGCCTGACGACATCGACCGCGCTATCGAAGACCTACTGGGCGACGACACGGGCGACCGACCCCGCGAAAAGTAGCGCCCCGTCGACTCGGTCGACGTGCCTGTGGATAGTTCCACCCCGCAACGTCGCGCGTGCCGCATCATCGCGGTGTGCCCCTCCGACTCAATCCCCGACTCCCCCTCGTGTGGCGAAACCCACAAAGCCTCCAGCTCGGCGTCGACCGTCCGGCCGTCGTGCTTGAGACCGTAAGCAACGCCGAAGAACGGATGCTCGCCGCGCTCGTCGGCGGCACCACCAGGGCCGGGCTCGCCCTCGTCGCCGAGACCGCCGGCGCCAGCATCGACGACGTCGATGCTCTGTTGCTGCGGGTGGCCCCGGCCCTCGTGCCAGCACCTCCCCCGCATCAGCTTGGCAATGTTGTCGTCAGCGGCCTCGGCGCGACGGCCGAGCGCATCCGCTATGCCCTCGACGAGCGTGGGCTGCTCCAGCGCGAGGTTGTTGCCAGCAGCAGGCCAGACTTTGCCGTGCTCGTGGCCCACTTTGTGGTTGACCCGGCCGACCGAGCGCGCTGGCTGAGCCTCGATGTGCCCCACGCAACCGTGCTGCTCGGCGACAGCGAGGCACGTATTGGGCCGATCGTCGAGCCGGGCGTCACCCCGTGCCTGCACTGCCTCGAGCTCGAACGACGCGATGCGGATGCCGCGTGGCCCGCCATCGCATCGCAGCTGTGGGGGCGTGCCTCGAGTGTCGACACCCCCCTTTTCGCGGGCGAGCTCACAAGTCATGTCGTGCGGCTCGTCGAGGCGCGCCTCGCGTCCGGCCGCTCAACGGTCGCGGAGTCGCTCACGATCGACGGCGCGACGGGCGCCCACACTATGCGCGCGTGGGAGTTCCATTCGGAGTGCGGCTGCGCAGCTCAGCCAGGAAGCGACTCGGCTGCCGCTCCCCTCCCCGCTGCTGCCCCCGAGACCACGACAGGCTCAGCCGCTCCCGCGCTCGCGTGATGCCGACATAGAGCAGTCGGCGCTCCTCATCGACCGCCGCCTCGTCGCGCGCATAGCTGATCGGAATGAGGCCTTCGCCGAGCCCAATGATGTGCACGCTCGCCCATTCGAGGCCCTTGGCGGCGTGGATCGTCGCGAGGGTCACGGCGCGCTGTGTCGGCTCGTTCTGTGTCGCCGCACGCTGGCTGAGGTCGTCGACAAACGATCGAAGGGTCGTGGCTGGCCCCGACTCTTCGGCGAGCGCCATGATCGTGTTGAGTGATTCCCAGCGGTCACGGACCGCACCGCGCACCTCCGGCGCCTCCTGCGTCCAGCCGAGCGAACGCAGCACATCGCTCACGGTTTTGAACAGCGGCTCCGGCACGCCGCCCACCGCCGCGCCCTTCAGCATCATGACGGCCTGCTTCACCTCTGGCAGCTCGAAGAATCGCGCCGCCCCCGTCACCCGCGTGCTGATGCCGAGGTCGCCGAGCGCCGTATCGATCGCGACCGCCTGCGAGTTCATGCGGTAGAGCACAGCCACGTCTTGCGGCCGCGTTCCGGCGTCGATCTCGGCCTGAATGCTGCGGGCCACCGCCCTCGCCTCAGCCATGTCGTTGTCGTAGGCGGTCACGCTGGGCTGCGGTGCGGCATCCGAAGCCTTCGTCGCCGGGGCGGGATGAAGCATGAGTGCGCCTGGCCGGTCACGCATGAGCCGGTTCGCCGTCTCGATGATGGGCGGATGCGAGCGGTAGTTGCGCTCGAGCCGCACGACGGTCGCCTCCGGGTAGTCGGACGGGAACCGCAGGAGGAACCGCGAGGATGCCCCGGCAAACGAATAGATGGTCTGGCTTGCATCGCCGACCACACAGACATCGCGACGGTCGCCGAGCCACAGCTGCAACAGGTAGTGCTGCAGGGGCGAGACATCCTGGTATTCGTCGACGACGAAGAAGCGGTACTGCTCGCGCACCTGGTCGGCAACGCGCGGCTCAGACTCGATCATGCCGGCGGTCGCCAGCAACACGTCTTCGAAGTCGAGTTGCCGGCGCTCATCTTTGAGGTCTTCGTAGGCCTGGTGCAGTTCGAGCACCCGCTCGAGGTCGAGCTGCTGCGGGACGGTGCGGCCGGCCGTCGCATATTCGGCGAGACTCAGCCGCGACACTTTGCGCCACTCGATCTCGGCAGCAAGGTCGCGCAGCGTCGCGGTGTCGAGTCGAAACCGCAGCTTCTCGGCGGCCTGCGCGAGGAGACGGCCTTTGCTCTCGAGGATTCGAGGCATGGTGCCACCGATGACCTGCGGCCAGAAGAACCCGAGTTGCGAGAGTGCCGACGCGTGGAAGGTCCGCGCCGAGACGCCGCCAGCACCGAGCCGCGCCAAGCGGGCGCGGAGCTCGCCAGCAGACTTTGCCGTGAAGGTGAGCGCCATGACGCGATTGGGTGGATACACCCCCGTCGCAACCCCGTACGCGATGCGATGCGTGATCGCGGTGGTCTTGCCCGTGCCAGCACCAGCGAGCATACAGACGGGGCCGTGCGTTGCCTGCGCGGCCTCGCGCTGCTCATCGTCGAGTTTTGCGAGCAGGGCGTCGGCGTCTGGAGGCTGGGTCATCGCGGTCTCCCGACCGCGCTCCCGTCGACGATCTCACCGCCGTACCAGAGCTCAATGATGGCGCGGGCGATCGAAGCGCGACCTGGCAGAACGATCTCATCGAGCGCACCGGCGAGCTCGTCACGACCAAACCAGCGCAGCTCCATGATTTCTTCACCATCGGGGCGGAGCACGGATTCTCGAGCGGAATCGACCCGTGCCGTGAAGCCAAGCATGAGCGACGCGGGAAACGGCCACGGCTGCGACCCGACATAGTGGGTGTCGGTGACGCGGATGCCGCTCTCCTCAAAAATCTCGCGCTCGACGGCGCCCTCAAGCGACTCCCCCGGCTCAACAAACCCGGCGAGCAGCGAAAAGCGATTCTCATCCCACGCCGCATTCGAGCCGAGCAGAATGCGGTCGTCATCATCGAGCACCGCCACAATGACCGAAGGGTCAATGCGCGGATAGATATCGTGCTCGGGGTCGACACCGCGGCGCACCCAGCCAGCCTGCTCCGACAGGGTTAGCGCCCCAGTCCGCGGAGAAAAGCCGTGCGAGGCGTGCCAGTTGATGAGCGCGACCGCCTGAGCGAGCACCTCAGTGTCGCGGCGGCTCGCGGTCGCCCCGAACGCCCGCAGGTTGCCCCAGTGCACGGAACCGCCAGATGATCCTTGCCCGCCGGATGCCGCGGCCACCGCATCGGCCACCTCCCGCGTAACAGCGACAGCGAGCAGCGGTGTGCCCGCCGGCTCGCGGGCGTCGAGCGCGAGGGTGCGGCCGAGGTAGACGGTGGCATCCGCTGTTTCTATCGTGTCGGAGGGAAGCTCGGCGATGGGAAGGAGCGCGAGGGTGCCGCCGCTGACCAACGCCGAGCCGCGGCGCACCACCAGCACTCGTGTCGCCGGATCGGCGAGCAGCGATGGCACGGCATCGGGGAGCATGCGCGTCGGCACGTCGCGATCGAGCTCGGATCGCCACACCGGCAGGCGCGCCGAAGAACGATTGAGCATGCGACACCAATCTCGTGAATGGTCTGGACGGGCATCCGCCACAGGCGTGGCGTTCTGCCCCGGGCGGCCCATGTCGACCTAGCCTGTCGGTATGGCCAGATCGCATCTCACTTTAGCCGCGTTGGCTGCCGCCGCCGTCGAAGGGCTCGACGCTCGCGAGGTCGGCAGATTCGACGCCGGCGATGCGGACGACTTCGATTCCGCCGTCGTCACTGGGAGCGACGGCCGTCACTGGATCGTGCGCGTGCCACGCTCGGAACGCGCCGAGGCTGAACAGTCGGCAGACCTGCTCGCACTCCGCGCGCTGAGTGTCGGCATCCGGGGCCGCCTGCCGTTCGAGGTGACCCGCTTCGCTGGCCAGACCCCAGTCGGCACGACGAGAGCGGTCGTCACCGAGTTCGTCTACGGCGACCGCGTGCGACTCGACGCCATCCCGGCCGGCGAAGGCCTCGCGACCTCCATTGGGCGAGCGATTGCTGCCATCCACACCCTGCCGACGAGCTTCATCGTCGATGCTGGTCTTGCCGTGCATTCGCCCCACGAGATCCTCCGCTCGATTGTCACCGTGCTCGACCGCGCCTCGGCGACCAACCTCGTGCCGGTGGCGCTGCTCAGCCGCTGGGAGCGCGCGACCGAAGATGCCGCCCTCTGGCAGTTCGTGCCGACCGTCATCAACGGTGCGCTCACCGCCGACTCCTTCGTGCGGGCTGGCGACGAGGTTTCGGGCGTGCGGGGCTGGCACGCGCTCTCGGTCGATGACCCGGCGCGCGACCTTGCCTGGCTGCTGGGGGCGAAGAATCCGGATGTCGCGGAGTCAGCGCTCGACGCCTACCAGCTGGCACGCGGCTCAAGTGATCGCCAGATTGCGCAGCGGGTGCGCCTCTACTCCGAGCTCGAACTCGCGAAGTGGCTGCTGCACGGCAGCCAAGCGCGCGACTCCGCGATCGTTGATGATGCTGTTGCGCTGCTGCACAATCTCGTCGATCGCGTCGAGCATGACATGGGCCAGAACATCGCGCACGACACCATCCCGGTCATGGCGGTGGACGAGGTCGAGGCGATGCTCGATGAACGCGACCGCCGGGGCGAAAGCCCAGCCTGAGCGCTAGCTCGGCCGCACGCCGCGCTCCGCGCCCCCGCCCGCGCCCTGCGATTCGAGCCAGAGCCGTGCAAGTTCGTCGCGGTCGAAAATGCGGGCAGGTCGGATAAGGGCGTCGTCGGAGACGTAGTAGAAGACCGCATCGATGCTCGCGGGGTCGATGCCCTTCCACTCCGCATAGGCCTGCCGGTAGAGGGCCAACTGGAGCTGCTTGTCTTCGAGATCGCTCGCGCTTTTCGGGGCCGCACCGGTCTTCCAGTCGACCACCTCAAACCGCGGGGTGCCGTCGGGGGCCGGCGCCGCAGCGTACACGGCGTCGATCTTGCAGATGATGATGCGCCCGGCGAGCGGCAGGTGAATCTCCCGCTCAACCTCGACCGGGCTGAGGGCGGCCCACGGCGATGACTCGAAGGTGCGACGCAATTCGGCAAGGCGACGCTCCTGGGATTCGTGAGGGTTGTCGCCGCGGGCATCATGACCGCGGGCATCGTCACCGCGAGCATTCTCATCGAGCGGATCGTCATCGAGCTCATCATCGAAGGCGTCCATCGCCTCAAGCGAACCATGCACGCCGTAGCGCCGCTCCACCCACTCGTGGAAGAGGGTGCCGAGCCGCGTCGCGCGGTACGGGCGCTCCGGCATCGGACGGCGAAGCTCGGCTGCGACAGCGGCAGGGTCGGTCACATAATCCTTGAATCGTGACGCCGGCACGCGCACCGGCGCATCTGTTGCGCCGGCTGCTGCGCCCCGCCGTCGGCGTTCCTCAAGCAAGAGATCGAGGTCACCGCCCCAGCGCCCCTCCGAGGCGGAGATTCCGGATGCTCTGCTCGCCCGAGCATCCGTGACCCTTCTGGCGGCATCGACGACGATCGTGCGTCGACCGCCGAGCGGGTCTTCTGGCCACACGAATGCGAGATCGCTTGTGGTGCCGGGATCGGTGTCTGACTGCGGGGCCACGGGCGGAGGCGGCACGATGCCCCGCTCGGCGAGCGCGAGAAGGTAGGGGCTTGGCCGCCGCGCCTTCACCTGCCCTGACCAGAACGACCCCGTGAGGAGGAGTCGGTGTCGAGCGCGCGTCACGGCAACATAGGCGAGCCGTCGCTCCTCCCGCTCCTGATGCTCGGCGACGGCGGTCTTGAACTCCCTGACCGCGTCAACGAACTCTTTGCGGGTCTCGGCGCGCTGCCATTCGAGCGTCGGCAGCTCGGCCGTGTCGCCGCGAAACTCCCACGGCAATCGCCCGAAGCCCAGCCATGCCCCAGTGCCTTCGAGCGGCGCGCCGGGCAGCTCCCCTTCGACCATCCGTGGGACGACAATGATGTCGCGCTCGAGGCCTTTTGACCCGTGAATGGTCATGAGCTGCACAACCCCGGGCTCCGGCTCTTCAGGCCGAGGGGCGAGATTGTCGCGCCACTCCGCCTCGCGCAACCACGAGAGAAAACTCCGAAGGCTTGGCACATCATCAACCGAGAGGTAGCTCGCGAGGGCGTCGAAGAACGCATCGAGCGGCGCCCGCCCCAACACCCGATCAGGATTGGCCGCCACCTCAATGTCAATCATGAGCTCTTGCTCGCACATCGTGACGAAGTCGAGCAGGTCGAGCCCTGTGCGGCTACGAAGACGGCCGAGCAGTTGGCCCGCATCGCGAAGACGTTCACGCCCAACCTCGCTGAACCCCTCCAGCAGGCTGTGGCCCGGCTTCGCCGTCGCAACGAAATCGATCGCATCGACGAGCGACGCGCCCTCGTCGTCGGCCACAGAGTCGCGGAGGCGCTGCACTACTTCGTCGTCGAGTCTGCGCTGAGCGAAATCTCGCCGTGCAAGCGTCGATGCGAGCACGCGCAACGCTTGAAGATCTTTCGCCCCGATGCGCCACCGGGGGCCGGCGAGCAGCCGCACGAGCTCAGAACCCGCCGTCGGATCAGTGAGCACCGTGAGCGCACTCACGAGGTCGGCGATCTCCGGCTCTTCCATGAGCCCACCCACCCCGAGTATGTGGAACGGCACACCCCGCTGGCGCAGTGCCTCGATAAATGCCCGCTGCGTGCGTCGCGTGCGAAACAGCATGGCGGCCGTGGCCTGACGGGTGCCCTCACCGGCGGGCACCGGCTCGGCGAGCCGCTCCTCAAGCCACGCCGCGACCGTCGCGGCTTCACCCGCGAGATCTTCTTGGAATGCCGACTCGACCTCGAGGTGGGTCGCGAGTGGCGACGCCGCGAGCGCCTCGACACGAACCCTGGTCGCCGCCGTCAGGGGTTCGACAATCGCGTTGGCCGCATCGAGGATGCGGGTGCCGTTGCGCCAACTCGTGCTGAGAGAGAACTGCCGCACCGGGGTGGCATCGCCGCGCGAATCGGGGGCGAACTGTCGCGCAAAATCTTCGAGGTTCGCCGAGCTTGCGCCGCGCCATCCGTAGATCGACTGGTGCGGATCGCCGACCGCCATGACGGCGTGGTCGGCGAACAGCCCAGCGAGCAACCAGGTCTGCACGACGCTCGTGTCTTGATATTCGTCGAGCAGCACCACCCGGTGCCGGCTGCGGAGCTCGTCACGGATGCGCGGCACCCGTCGCACGAGCTGCAAGGCGAGCGCCACCTGATCGGAATACTCGACGAAACCGCGTGCGGCCTTGGCCCGCTCGAACTCCTGGGCCAGTTCGATGATGACGGGGAGCGCGCCAACCGCCCGGACCTGAGCCATGACATCGCGGAACTCTCCACGGCCACCGAGCGGCAGCTCTTCGAGCTGCGCGAATCGCTCGGCCATTGCGGCAACCGCGTGGGCCTCGGCGAGGTTCTCGGCGAGGCCGTGACTCACCTCGAGCACCGCTTTCGTGATCGTGTCGACACTCTTGCCGAGCCGACCGAGACGCTCATCTGTGCTGCGAGTGACGATGCCCCGCGCGAGCTGCCACGCGGATGCCTCGCCCAACACGTCACCGTCGGACTCCCGCCCGAGCAGCAGCGCGTTGTCTCGGTAGATCGAGTTCGCGAAGGCGTTGTAGGTCGCGACCGTCGGCACATCGAACGGGTCGAGTTCGCCGGGGATGAGCCCCTTCTTCGCGAGCTCATCGAGCCGCACCCGGATGCGCTCGGCGAGCTCTCCGGCGGCCTTGCGGGTGAAGGTGAGGCCGAGGATCTCGCCGGGGGCGACGAAGCCGTTTGCGACGAGCCACAGCACGCGCGCGGCCATCGTCTCGGTCTTGCCGCTGCCGGCACCAGCGACCACGAGGGCGGGTTCGAGCCCGGACTCGATGACGGCCCGCTGTTGTACCGTCGGGAGGTGGTGGCCAAGCGCTCTGGCGATGTCGTCGGCGCTGTACCGTGCGACGGCGTGCGGCAGGGGCCCGTGCTCGGTGAGGTCAGTCACTCGTCACCGCCCTCACCCGGTGCAGCCGGCGCGCAGCGGCACCCGGCCTGCGGTCATCGACGTCGCGGAGTGCCTCAAACCCGGCTGCCGCCATGCCGCGTGCCGCGATGGCGATGCGCTCCCGAAACCCCTGGAGCTGTTCCGGCGTCAGCGGCGGCTGCACGCCCTCGCGATAGGTTTTGCCGCGCACCCCCTCTTTGACGAACAGGAGCTTTGCCCCTCCCGGCCGGTGCTCACCATGCTCCTCGAGGGCCTCGTCGAGAAGCCCTTCGGCATAGGCGAGCTGATATGCAGCGAGCTGCGGATGCGCGTCGATGGCCGCCTGCCGAGTCTCTGGGCGCCCCGTCTTGAGGTCGACAATGACCACACTGCCGTCGCTCGCGCGCTCCACCCGGTCGATCGAGCCGCGCACCCGCGCCCGCTCGACATCGAGCTCGAAACGGCTCTCGGCACCGACGAGTCGCTTGCCGTCGCGCGAAAAATCGCCAAGGTATTCGGCGACGCCGGCCGCCAGCATCCGGGTTGCCATGCGCTCTTTCTCCGCGAGCCAGGGCGCCTCGAACACGAGCTCGTTCCATCGCGATTCGATGGCACTCCAGATGCCGTCGACGCTCTCATCGTCTGATGTCTCCATGGCCCAGTGCACGATCGTGCCGATGCTCATGGCGGTGCTCGATGGCGAGCCCGAGATGGAGTCGATGAACCAGTCGAGCGGGGACTCCTCGAACGCGCTGAGCCGCGAGGGCGAAATGGGCACCTGCTCGTCGTCGGCGAAGAGCGGTTCGGTCGTCGATGGCTCGAGCAGCCCGTGCCACTCGTCAGGACTCGCCCCTGGCACATGTTCGTCGGCGAGTCGCGCGAGGGCCGTCGCCGCCGCATCGCGCGCTGCAGTCGGAACATCCCGTCGGGTGGCCTCGTGCCGCAGTCGACCTGTGAGGCCGCGCAACGACAGCGGCACCGGGGAGGTCGCGTCGATGCGGACCGCGCCATCCGGCACCAGCGCGAAGAGCATGCTCGGCGCTTCGTCATCATTCGCCACCGCGGTGAGGATGACCTCGTGCCTGGCCCGCGAGACGGCGAGCGCGAACATCCGCAGCTCGTCGTCGCGAACGAGCCGTCGTTCGTCGAGCGTGCCGTCGTCGCCAGCGAGCGCCCGCGCGAGGTCTTGCGCACCCAGCAGCGTGCCGCGGATGCGGAGGTTCGGCCAGATTCCTTCTTGCACTCCCGCGGCAGCGACGGTGTCGAACTCGAGCCCGACCACCCCGGACGGTGTCGTCACCAGCACCGCGTCGCCCCTCGCTTGCGGCGAGAGCGAGTCCTCCGGCACGTCGGCATCGAGCACGTCGTCAAGAAAGACGCGCGCCGGCGCCCCAGGGTCGCGCTCGACGAACCGCTTCGCGGCCGAAAAGAGCGCGACGATGCCGTCGAGATTTCGGTTCGCCTCAGCCGCCACGATGCCGGTGCCCGTTGCGTCGTCATACCAGGCTCGGTGCAGCCCGCTGCGCTCCCAGGCGAGCCAGAGCAGCTCTTCGATCGTGGCATCGTCGCGGTGTGCCTGCGCAATGGCGGCGAGCGTCGCGGCAAGACGCTCGGCCCGGCGGCCGGCGCGATGGTCGATCGTCGCGAAACGCCCGGGCCCCTGGAGCGCCTCAAGGAGGAGCGCGTCGGCCCCGCGGGTGCCGCCCCCAGCGAGCTCCTCGGCGCGCAGCGCGAGGCGGAGACGGCGGAGGTCGAGACGGTCGAGACCGCCAAACGGCCCGAGCAGCAGGGCAGTCGCAGCCTCGGCCGTGAGCGCGGTGCGCCCCATACCGACATCGATGATCGCGAGCAGGCTGCGTGCAGCACCGTCGTCGCGCAGCGGCCGCGATGCGAGGGTCGTGCGCGTCGGCACTTCGGCGAGCGCGAGCGCCCGCGCAATCGCGGGCACCTGGGCCCCGCTTCGCACGACGACAGCCATGTCGGCCCAGGCGACGCCATCGATGAGATGGCGTTCGCGCAGACGCCGGGCCAGTGCCATCCGCTCGCGCGACGGCGACGGCGCCTCGATCAGGGTGATGGTGCCATCGCCCTCGACGCCGGATGCTGCCCCGCGCTGTGCGGTCATTCCGGCCGTGCCGATGTGCTCCGTCACGGCCGAGACGAAGCGGGTGAGGATGCGGCCCTGGCGGTGCACGGTCGGCAGCCGAACCTGGGCCGCATCGATGCCGAGCACGGCGCCGAGACGGCCGAGGGCATCCGCCTCGCCACCGCGGAACGCATTCGCGGCGGTGTCGGGGGTTCCGAACGCAAGCACTGCGGTGCCCCTGGCCGCCAGCGCGGCGAGGAGCGACAGCGTCGACCGCGTCGCCTCCTGCGCGTCATCGACGATCACAAGTCGGAGGGGTGCCGCAATGTCACCCGGTCTGTCACGTCGCAGCTGCGCCACAGCGAGCTCCACCAGCTCGGTCGAGTCGAACTGGTGTGGCCGCTGCAGGCCGAGCACATTGCGGTATTCCTCAATGAAGTCGGCGGCGGCCATCCACTCGTCTCGGCCGAGTTGCCGCCCGAGGGCCCGAAGCGCGGCAGGGTCAACCCCGTGCTCTGTGCACCGCATCATGAGCTCACGAAGCTCGGTGCGAAACCCGCGCACCCGCCGCACCTCCGGCGAAAGATGCTCGGGCCACGAGGGCCCCGCGTTGTCGTCGATGTGCCCGCCGAGCAGGCCAGCGAGGTCAGCATCCTGCTCGCCACCGGTGATGAGGGTTGGCCTCGGCCTCGCATCGTCGCGGGCCGCCGCACCCACAATGTCGAAGGCGAGCGAGTTCACAGTGCGAGCGAGCGGACCCGTCGTCGGCCGAGCGATGCGGAGCGCGAGCCGGTCGCGAAGCCGGGTCGCCGCCACGCGACTTGAGGTGAGCACGAGCACCTCATCGCTCGACCAGCCGAGGTCAAGCACCCGGTGTGCGACGACCTCAACGAGCGTCGTGGTCTTGCCGGTGCCTGGTGCCCCGATGACGGCGGCGGATGCTGCGGGCGGGAGGTCGAGGACCGCGCGTTGCGCAGCATCGAGTTCGAAACCCCCCTCACCCGTCATGCTCCCAAGCTACCGCCAGACACTGACATCGGGCCGTCGGCGGGAGCGGGGTTGCGCCCTCGACGAACGCGGCACCCGAGGCATCCGTGATGTCGTACTCTGGGCTCGTGGACATTCGAATCGGCATCACCAACAGCGCCCGCGAGATCAGCTTCGAGACGAGCCAGTCGGCGGCAGAGATCCAGTCGGTCGTGGCAAAAGCCCTCGATTCTGACGCGAAGTACTTCACGCTGCAAGACGACAAGGGCAGTGTCTTTGTCGTGCCGGTCGCCTCGTTCGGCTACATCGAGGTCGGCGCAGAGAACCCGCGTCGGGTGGGCTTCGTCGCGTGAGCATGGAGATGATGTTCGCCGTGCTCGGCGGACTCTTTCTCGCCCTCGGCGTGCACTTCGCGCTGCCCCACCGTGACACTCGCGGTGTGGCCATGCTGGCGGCCATCGGCACTGCCGTGACCGCGGTCGTGTGGAGCGCCCTTACCTGGCTCGGCTGGCCGTTCGACGGCGCGTGGATCTGGGTTGTGTCGATCATCATGGCACCGCTCGTCGCACTCGCCATCGGACTTGCCCTGCCCAAGCGGCGCAACGCTGCGGATGCGCGGCTCTTCGAAACCCTCGCAAAGGGCTGACACCCTCAACACCGCCGGCACGCTCTTGACCCTCGACGCGACGGCAGGAATCGAACCTGCAGCTGACGGGCTATGAGACCGTTCCCTTGACCACTTGGGTACGCCGCGATGGATGCAACGCTAGGCGGCGAGCCGTTCTCGGTCGAGCGTGTTACGTCGCCTTACCTCGGAGCGCCGGAGCGCCCGGGCCTTCGGCCACGTAACGATGAGCGCCGCAAACACACCGGCAACGGCACCGATCGTGTTCGACGCGAGGTCGCGCGGGTCTGACACTCGCCCATCGAGAAACAGCTGCGCAGTTTCGATGCCGACGGTGAGCGCGATCGAGAAGACAATAGCGAGCCACCACTGCCTCCGGCCGAGCAGCAGCACAAACATGAGCCCGATCGGCACAAACATGGCGATGTTTGCCGCGAACTCCACGCTGGAGAGCGTCACCCATTCGAAGCCGTCAATCTGGCGCACGCGCCGGATGATCCGCACCAGGATGCCCCAGCCCGCATCATCGAGCGGTTGCGGCCCGAGCGTGATCCAGGCGACGACGGCGAGATAGCCGAACGTCGTGAGGCTCAGGACAGGGTGGCGGCGAAGCATCCGTCAATCATGAAGCACCGTGCCTGTGCGCTGGCCACACCCCGCGACAGCGCCCGCCTAGAACTCCTCGTGAGTCTCGGGGTCGCCACCCCAGAGCCGCCCGTGCTCGAGCGTGCCGATCGCATCGAGGTGGGCGCCGCTGAGCTCGAAGCCGAACACGTCGAGATTCTCGCGCTGCCGCCCAGGGTCTGCCGACTTTGGCAGTGGGATCGCCCCGAGCTGCACATGCCACCGCACCACAACCATTGTGGGCGTCACGCGGAGCTCCTCGGCGATCTCGCGAATGATGGGGCTCGCAGCAATATCGGCGTGACGCGAGCCGAGCGGGCTCCAGCTCTGCGTGACGATGCCGTGGTCAGCATGGAAGCTGCGCAGCTCGGCCTGCGCGAAGAGCGGATGCAACTCCACCTGGTTCACCGCGGGGGTCACCCCCGTCTCGGCGATGAGTCGCTCAAGGTGCTCACGTGTGAAGTTGCTCACACCGATCGAGCGAGCAAGGCCACGCTCGCGGAGCTCGATCATGGCGCGCCAACTGTCGACGAAGCGGTCAACCTTGGGCAGCGGCCAGTGAATGAGGTAGAGGTCGACCGCATCGAGACCGAGATTCCCGAGTGACTCTGCCGCGCTCGCGAGGGTCTCGTCATAGCCGTGGTGCCGGCCAGGAAGTTTGGTCGTGATGAACAGCTCGTCGCGGGAAACAGGCGTGCTGAGATTCGCGGCAGCCCGGACGGCGGCGCCGACCTCCCGTTCGTTGCCGTAGTTGAGGGCGGTGTCGAGCAGACGGTATCCGGACTCGATCGCCGTCGTCATGGCCGCCGTGCCCGCCTCACCCTCGAGCTTGTAGGTGCCGAGGCCGATGGTGGGGATCGTCGCGCCGTCGTTGAGCGTCGTCGTTGGAGCAGTCATGACCCCAGTGTGCATCACCTGGCTCAGTGTCGTCAGGGAGTAAGCGACTCCGGAGTGAACGAGGAACTACGCGGTGAGCCCGAGCACGTCCATGCGGCGGGTGTGCGCCGCGATGAGCTCGGTGAAGACGGGTTCGAGTCGCGCCTCGTCGGGCTCGGTGCGGCCGGGCACCGAGAGCGAGGAACGGGCGATCAGCAGGGTGTCGCCGACGAGGCGGCGCCCCCAGAGGGCGAGTCGTGATGCGAGCGCGGGTTCAGCGGCGATCGCGGCGCTGAGCTGCTCGACGATGATCGGGCTTGGATCCTGCGCCGTGAGCAGCGCCTGGATGCGCTCGCGTGGCGCCTGCGGCAGGCCGTCGGCGAGCGAGGCGAAGAAGTCGGTGAGCATGCTCGCGGTGATGTAGCTCGTGACGACCGTCTCATACCAGTCGCTCCCCCGCGTCGATGCCCGGAAGGCATCGATGGGCGCCGCGAAATGCTCCATGAGTTCGTCTGGCCGGTCGCCGCCCCGCTCAATCTCCTCGAGGAGGCCTTCGAGCTTCGTGAGCGAGACCCGCGCGACGCGCGTCAGCGCCACCTTGTCGCTCGTGCTCGGCGAGGTCACGATCGCGCCTGAGATGTTCTCGAAGTTCGAGAGTTGAAGATAGGCCGCCTGGCCGAGGTAGCGCGGCAGGTCGGGGGTGAGCTCGGCAAGATTGACGCGATTCACCGGCTGCTGCTTGACCGACGCCCTGGGCCGCAGCCGCGGCGCTGCGGCGGGAAGTCGACGTCCGAAGGGGGAGATCACGGCTCAAGACTACCGGCGGCTGGCCCGCCTGCGACGCACCGGGCTGGCACGATCACGGGGCATCCGGATCGTCTTCCCCTAAACTGGCCCGTAATGCCTCCCGCTTCTGGTGGAGGTTCTCTACGCCTCAGGTGAAAAGCGGGCGTACACGCTTTGGAACAGGGCACATTTATCGTGACTACAGAACAGATTATTCCCGAGGTCGAATCGATCGAGGTCGAGGGGGCGCCGGAGCCCATCGTGGAGCAGAGCTTCGCGGATCTCGGCATCGAGCAGGACATGGTCGACGCACTCGCATCGAAGGGCATCACCTCGCCCTTCCCGATCCAAACCCAGACGATCCCCATGGGGCTCAACCGTCAGGACATCATCGGCCAAGCCAAGACCGGCACCGGCAAGACCCTCGGCTTCGGCCTCCCCCTCCTTCAGGCCCTCGGCACCGACCCGGAACCCGGCGTCAAGGCGCTCGTCGTGGTGCCCACCCGCGAGCTCTGCGTGCAGGTCGCTGAAGACCTCACGCTCGCATCGTCGAACCGCGGCACCCAGGTCGCGGCGATCTACGGCGGCAAGGCCTACGAGGGTCAGGTGGAGCAGATCAAGGCGGGCGCACAGGTGATCGTCGGCACGCCCGGCCGCCTCCTCGACCTCGCAAGCCAGCGCCTGCTGTCGCTCAAAGACGTCAAGGTCATGGTGCTTGATGAGGCCGACAAGATGCTCGACCTCGGCTTCCTCGCCGACATCGAGAAGCTCTTCTCGCAGACGAGCCCCACGCGTCACACCATGCTTTTCTCGGCCACCATGCCGGGCCCGATCGTCGCGCTCGCGCGTCGCTTCATGAACAAGCCCATCCACATCCGCGCGACCGACCCCGATGAGGGCCTCACGCAGGCGAACATCAAGCACGTGGTCTACCGCGCCCACTCGCTCGACAAAGACGAGGTCATCGCCCGCATCCTGCAGTCGGAGGGTCGCGGCAAGACGGTGGTCTTCACGCGCACCAAGCGTGCCGCGGCAAAGCTCGTCGAAGAGCTCAACGACCGTGGCTTCAACGCCGCCGCCGTGCACGGTGACCTCAATCAGGAGCAGCGCGAGCGCGCCATGGCGGCGTTCAAGGCGGGCAAGAAAGACATCCTCATCGCTACGGATGTCGCGGCGCGAGGCATCGACGTCAATGACGTCACCCACGTGATCAACCACACGGTGCCAGACGACCACGACACCTACCTGCACCGCGCCGGACGCACCGGCCGCGCCGGCAAGACCGGCATCGCCGTCACCTTCGTCGACTGGGACGACCTGCACAAGTGGGCGCTCATCAACCGCGCGCTTGAGATGGGGATCCCCGAGCCCGTCGAAACCTATTCCTCCTCGCCGCACCTCTTCAGCGACCTCGACATCCCCGAGGGCACGAAGGGCCGACTCGCAAGCGCCGGGCCGGTGCGCGCCCGCGAACCCCGCTCCGCAACGGCGGCCCCCTCCGGCCGCGGCCAGCGCGAGCGCGGCGCCAGCAGTGGCAGTGGCGGTGGCGGTGGCGGTGGCGAGCGCAGCGGCTCGGGCGATGGCGGCCAGCGCCGCCAGCGCACACGCACCTTCGGTGGCGAGGGCGATTCGGCCCCCAAGCTGGAGGGTGCTGGCACCCACGATGGTTCGGAGCCCCGCCGTCGGCGTCGTCGCACGCGTCGGCCGAGCACCGGGAGCACCCCGCCACCCGCGGCGTAGCCAGTTGACGGCCTAACTTCTCGCGGCCTGGCCCTCTCGGGCCATTCCTCGTTACGGCTCGAACGGCGTCGAGCCGCTGCCAGCGGCAATGATGCGCTCGAGCACCGCCTCATCGGTTGTGTTCTCGGCGAGCCGGTTGGGCTTGCCGTCACCGTGGTAGTCGCTCGAACCCGTCATGACGAGGTCGTAGCGTTCTGCCCAGCCGCGCAAGCGCGCCTTGCCCCTCTCAGTGTTTTCGCGATGGCCGACCTCAAGACCGAAGAGGCCGGCGTCGACGAAGCGCGCCAGCGTTGACTCATCGACGATCGTTTCGCGCCCGCTCGTCGCCGGGTGCGCGAGCACGGGCACCCCACCGGCGGCGCGCACGAGCCTGATGGCCTCTTCCGGCTCCGGCGCGTAGTGCGGCATGGTGTAGCCGTGCCGCGGGTGCAGGATCGACTCGAAGGCCTCGCTCCGCGTCGTCGCGTGGCCTCGCGTCACGAGCGCGTCGGCGATGTGCGGGCGGCCAACGGTCGCACCCTCGCTCGTGTGCGCGAGCACGTCATCCCACGTGACGGTGTAGTCAAGGGCGAGGCGCGCGACGATGCTCTCGGCCCTGGTGAGCCTGGATGCCCGGATGCGCGCCGTCTCGACGATGAGATCGGCATCCGTCGGGTCGAAGAGGTAGGCGAGCAGGTGCACGGAGCGCCACCCGTGCCGGGTGCTGAGTTCCATGCCGGGGATGACGGTGAGGCGGGTGCCCGCTGCCGCGAGGCGCGCCTCTTCCCACCCCGCGGTCGAATCGTGGTCGGTGATCGCGATGGTGTCGAGGCGGGCATCGACCGCGGCGGCAACGAGAAGACCGGGGGTGTCGGTGCCGTCGGAGACACTGCTGTGCGTGTGCAGGTCGATGACACGGCTCATGCTGCCACTCTATGCGCGCGAAACCATTACAGTTGCTAGGCCATGTTCCGTCGACTCTTCGCAGCCGCCATCATCGTCCTCGTGGCGGCCGTGCTTCTCGTTGCGGCATGGCCACAGCTCGTTGATCTGCAGCGCGCCGACGGCGTCGCTCAGGTGGTTTCACTCCGTGCCATCGCGATCACCGGAGCGGCCGCGGTCATCGTTGTGCTGCTCATTCTCGCGCTCGTCCTGCGCCCATTCCGTGCGCTCGGCGCATCGCTGGGTGTGCTGCTGACCGCGTTCATGCTCGTGAGCGGTGTTGTGCTGGCGTCGCGAGGCTTCGGCCCTGGCGACTTGATCGATTCGGCTGAACGATCAGACGGTGACGTGACGGTGGTGGCGTGGAACACGCTCGGGCCGGCGACCGAGCCATCCGAGATCGCCGACCTCGCCCTTGAGGCCGCCGCCGACGTCGTCGTGTTGCCCGAGACCCGGCAAGAAGACGCGGTGGAGGCCGCCGTGCTGCTGCGCGAGGCCGGTCGTCCCATGTGGGTGCTCACGGCGGCGTACGACACCATCTCGCCTGCCCGTTCGACCTCGATGCTCGTGAGCGTCGATCTCGGCGAGTACACCTTTGATGCGTCGGAGCGCACCACCTCGGTCTTGCCGACCGTCGTGGCGACGCCCGTGTCGGGCGACGGGCCAACGCTCATCGCCGTCCACGCCGTCGCGCCGACCCTCGAACAGATGGACAACTGGCGCAGCGACCTCGAGCTGCTCGCCGACCTGTGCACCGGCGACAACGTCATCATGGCCGGGGATTTCAACGCGACGATCGACCATTTCTCCGGTCTCGGCTCGTGGGAGTCGACAACGCGCGAGGTCGACCCTGTCGCATCGGCCGCGAGGCTCGGCGAGTGCACGGATGCCGCGGCCACCGCCGGCGCGGGCGCGGTGGGCACGTGGCCGACCTCGATTCCCGCCCTCCTCGGCACGCCGATCGATCACGTGCTGGCGACGGACGAGTGGAGCGTCGTCGGCTTTCGCGTGCTCGATGATCGGGATACGACGGGCAGCGATCACCGCCCCATCGTCGCGGTGCTGCGCCCCGCCGACTAGCTTCAGTTCGGCCGTCACCAAATCGTTGCCAAACGGTACTTGCGAGAGAGAGCGTTCTCTGCTGTTATGAAGCTACGCGTTCATGAGAGCGCACGTTCTACTAGATCGGAAGGAGCTCGCATGTTCAGCACATCATCCAGCACTCCGCAGGTCGCCGAACGCCCCCAGACCGAGGCGCCAATCGCACCGGCACCGGTCTCCTCCGAGTCGCACCTCGGGCTCTCGATCGTCGCAGCCCTCGGCGCTTCCCTCATTCCCGCAGATGCGCGGCGTGGCCCGCATCGCGCCCGCGCAACCTACCGCGCCGTCGCCTAAGCACCTTCTCCCCAGCGCGCCTCGGGCGACAGGTGGGAGAATGGCGTCCATGGACACGACTGGGCCCGCCGAGACAACCACCGCCCCACCCAGGGCAACCTCCAATCGGTCAACGACGCCCGTGTCGTCGACCTTCAGCGACTACATTTCGTCGCACTGGGCGCACCGCGACGAGGTCGTGCCAGAGCCTCGAGTGTCGGCCGTGCCTGCCGCTGAGCGTCGCGGCCGCATCTCCGCGCTGCACCCGACGAAACGTCTCATCGTGCCGGCCGGTGCCGCAAAGGTGCGCTCGAACGACACCGACTACCCCTACCGTGCCCACTCCGCCTTCGCCCACCTCACCGGGTGGGGATCCGACAGCGAACCGGGCGCGGTGCTCGTTTTCGAACCGAGCACGACCGGTCACGACGTCACCCTCTACTTTCGTGAGCGCGCTGGCCGCGACTCCGACGAGTTCTACGCCAACCCCGAGATCGGCGAATTTTGGATTGGCCCGCGCCCCTCGCTGGCGCAGGTTGCTGGCGACCTGGCAATCGCCACAGCAGACCTCGCAGCGTTCGACGCTGTGCTCGACGCGAGCGACGCCGACACGCTCGTCGTGCGCGACGTCGATCGTGATGTCACGGTGAGAGCCGACCACCAGCGCGCAGCCCTCGCCCCAAGCACCGACGATGCGGGGTGGATCGCTGGCGATGAGATGCTCGCCCGCGACCTCTCCGAGCTGCGACTCGTCAAAGACGCCTGGGAGATCGAGCAGATGCGGCTTGCGGTCGCCGCGACGGGTGATGGTTTCGACGACGTGGTCGCCGATCGCGCTGCGATCACGGCACACCCGAGAGGTGAGCGGCTGGTCGAGGGCACCTTCAATCGACGCGCCCGAGCCGACGGCAACACGGTCGGCTACGACACCATCGCCGCGAGCGGACCGCACGCCTGCATACTCCACTGGACCCGCAATGACGGGCCGGTGCGCGCAGGCGACCTCATCCTCCTCGACGCCGGTATCGAGCTCGAGAGCTACTACACTGCCGACATCACCCGAACGCTGCCGATCAGCGGCACCTTCACCCCCGTGCAACGGCGCGTCTATGAGGCGGTGCTCGAGGCTGCGGATGCCGCCTTCGCGATCGTGCGCCCCGGCATTCGGTTCAGAGAGATCCACGCCGAGGCGATGCGGGTCATCGCAGAACGCACGGCCGAGTGGGGCCTGCTCCCGGTGAGCGCCGAAGAATCGATGGAGCCCGAGAAGCAGTACCACCGGCGCTACATGGTGCACGGCACCAGCCACCACCTCGGCCTCGACGTGCATGACTGCGCGAAGGCGCGTCGCGAGCTCTACCTCGATGGCGTGATCGAGGCTGGCATGGTGTTCACGATCGAGCCCGGCCTCTACTTTCAGCCAGATGACCTCACCGTGCCAGAGGAATTTCGTGGCATCGGGGTTCGCATCGAAGACGACATCCTCGTGACGGCCGATGGTGCCGAAAACCTCAGCATCGGAATCCCGCGCACAGCAGACGATGTCGAACGATGGATGCAGCGGGGCTGACCCCGGCCCAAAATGAAGCTCGCGCTGCGTGAAGCCGGCGCTGCGCGTGAATCGGGCTGCTGCCCTGCTAGCTGTCGCTCGGCTCCGGCCGCTCCAGCAGCTGCTGCGCGCGCAGCGACGCTCCCGAATCGACGATGATCTGATAGCTGCTCGCCAGCACCTGGTGGGTTGAGGTGAAATCGCGGCGCCCACGATTGAACGTGTACGACACGATGCCGAAGATCATGCCGAAGCCCGCGCCGATGAGCAGCGACGCCCCGACGAACGCGATTGCGCCAGCATTGTCGGAGAAGAGCCAGAGGAGCACCCCGAAGAAGAGGCCGAACCATGCACCGCTTGCCGCCCCGGCACCCGCGACCCGGCCGTAGGTGAGCTTGCCGGTCACACGCTCGACCGTCTTCAGGTCATTGCCGATGATCGAGAGCTGGGCGACCGGAAACTCCCGCTTGGCGAGGGTCTCGACGGTCGACAGGGCCTCGGCGTAGGTGTCATACGTGCCGAGCACGTCACCCCTCGGGAGCGTGGGCTGAGGCTGGGCGCGACGCGAAAACGGAGATGAGGTGCTCACCCGAGCATTCTCCCACGCGGCGGCTAGGGTTAAGCCGTGAGCACCACACGAGTCTTTGTCGCGCGCCTGGCGGGGTGTTCCGTCTTCGACCCCGCTGGAGACCGCGTCGGTCGGGTGCGGGATGTGCTCGTCGTGTATCGCGCAACCCAGTCCCCCCGGGTCGTCGGCTTTATCGTCGAGGTGCCGGGCCGCCGACGCGTCTTTCTCTCGATCGGCCGCATCACAAGCATCGGGTCTGGGCAGATCATCACGACGGGCCTCATCAACCTTCGTCGCTTCGAACAGCGCGGCGGCGAAGTGCGGGTCATCGCCGAAATGCTGGGGCGCCGAGTGACACTCGTGAGCGATCGCGGAGAGGCGACGATCGAGGATGTCGCGATCGAAGAGACCGGGCCTGGCGAATGGCAGGTCAGCGAACTCTTCGTGCGTCACCCCAAGACGAGCTCATCACCGTTTGCGAAGGGTCACACCCGGTTCGCCGCCTGGTCGGAGGTGCGCGAAGACATCGATGACGGAGAGGCGCAGTCGGCGACACAGCTGCTCGCAACCTATGGGGACATGCTGCCGGCCGACCTCGCGAGCGCCCTCCTCGACCTGCCTGAGCAGCGCATGCTCGAGGTCGCCGGTGAGCTCAGTGACGACCGTCTCGCGGATGTGCTCGAGGAGATGCCCGAGACCGAGCAGGTCGAGATTCTCAACAAGCTCGAAGATCGCCGGGCCGCCGACGTGCTCGACCACATGCAGCCGGATGACGCGGCCGACCTTATCGCTCAACTCAGCGACGAGCGCAGTGAGGTGCTGCTCGATCTGATGCAGCCCGATGGCGCCGACGACGTGCGCATGCTGCTGTCGTATGAGCCAGACACGGCCGGCGGGCTCATGACGACCGATCCGATCATCGTCTCCTCTGAGGCCACCGTCGCCGAGGGCCTCGCGCTCATCCGCCGTCATGAGCTTGCGCCAGCACTCGGCGCCGCAATCTGCGTCACGCTGCCGCCCTACGAGGCGCCCACGGGCCGGTTCCTCGGCATGGTGCACTTCCAGCGGATGCTTCGCTACCCTCCCGGCGAGCGCCTCGGCACCCTGATCGACCAGAAGCTCGACCCCGTGCATGTCGATGCGAGCGCGGCGGAGGTCGCGCGCATCCTTGCGAGCTACGACCTCGTCTCGGTGCCGATCGTCGATGACACCCGGCGCCTTGTTGGCATCGTCACGATCGACGACGTGCTCGACTACCTGCTGCCTGACGACTGGCGCAGTCACGACGACGACGACCGCCCACGCCCGCGCACCACCGACACGAGGCCCCAGCCGGTGATCACCCCGGTGGTCGCGCCGCCAGGACGGAGGCGCCAGCATGGCTCGACACGATGACGGCGACCTCAGCAACCCCAAAGACCTGCGACTGAACCGTCGGCAGCGCTCTGGCGGGCGCGACCGCATGGGCCGATTCTCGGAGTCGTTCGCGCGCGCCATGGGCACCCCGTGGTTCCTCGTGGGAATGTCGATCTTCGTGCTGCTCTGGCTCGCCTACAACACCTGGGCGCCCGTGGAGGCACAGTTCGACCCGCGCGCGCTCAACTACACGCTCCTCACCCTCATCCTCTCGCTGCAGGCGAGCTATGCGGCCCCCATGATCCTGCTCGCGCAAAACCGACAGGATGACCGCGACCGCGTGCAGATCGAGCAGGACCGGCAGCGCGCCGAGCGCAACCTCAACGACACCGAGTACCTCGCGCGCGAAGTCGTGGCCCTCCGCCTCGCCATGAAAGACGTGGCGACGAAGGATTTCATCCGGGCCGAGCTTCGCCTCATGCTCGATGAGCTCGACCGCGACAGGGAACCGCCGGGTGAATAGCGAGGGACGAGCGCAACACTCCTGTCCCGCAGAGCAGCAGGTGCGTGACGCGCTCGCCCGCGTGATCGACCCCGAGATTCGCAGGCCCATCACCGAGCTCGACATGGTCGGTGACGTGCGCGTCGACGGCGGGCGGGCATCCGTTGTCATCAAGCTGACGATTGTCGGATGCCCCGCAGCAGACCGCATCGAACGTGACGTCATTGCTGCTGTCGCCTCGGTTGAGGGTCTCGAGCCCGATGTCACGATCACCGTCATGACGCCAGCGGAGCGCCGGGCCCTCACGGAGCGACTGCAGGGCGGGCGGGCGCGCGTCATGCCGTTCACGCCCGAGAGCCTCACCAGGGTGATCGCTGTCACGAGCGGCAAGGGGGGCGTCGGCAAGTCGACTGTCACGGCAAACCTCGCGGTCGCTCTCGCCGCGCGCGGCCTCAAGGTGGGTCTCATCGATGCCGACGTGTTCGGCTTTTCGATCCCGGCGATCCTCGGCATCGCGACGGCGAAACCCACGAGGGTGGGCGAGATGATCTTGCCGCCCGTCGCCCACGGGGTGAAGGCGATCTCGATCGGCATGTTTGTGGATGGTTCGACCGCAGTGTCGTGGCGCGGCCCCATGCTGCACCGCACCATCCAGCAGTTCTTGGTCGATGTCTATTTCGGGGATCTCGATGTGCTGCTGCTCGACCTGCCGCCAGGCACCGGCGACATCGCGATCTCGGTCGGCCAGCTGCTCCCCCACGCCGAGGTGCTCGTCGTCACGACCCCCCAGTCCGCCGCCGCAGATGTCGCGGAACGCAGCGGTCTCGCCGCCCGCCAGACCGGCCAAACCGTCATCGGCATTGTCGAGAACATGGCCGGTCTCGTGCAGCCGGACGGCAGCATCCTTGACCTCTTCGGCACGGGGGGCGGCGACGAACTCGCACGCCGTCTTGACGTGCCAGTGCTCGCACGTGTGCCCCTCAGCGTGCCACTGCGAGAGGGCGGCGACACTGGCCTGCCTGTCGTGCTTTCGACCCCGTCGGATGCCGCGGCGACCGCCATTTCGGGCCTCGCCGATCATCTGCTCGGGCGGGGGCGCGGGCTCGCGGGACGCAGCCTTGGCCTCAGCCCGAACTGAGCCCGCGCGAACCACGCACGGGCGCTTCACCCGCGGATGCTCGCGGCACGGCGGCGACCATAGGATCGAGCTATGCCTGGCTCCCTCCTCAGCCCCGATGTCGCCGCCGATCTCACGCGCGACATCGCTTCGTCGTCTGGCGAGGTCGCCGACATCTCGGCGCCGTTTACGCTCGAACATCTCCACTCCCTGCCGCTGAGCTCGGTCGACGACGTGCAGCGCGCGGCCGAGCGAGCGCGATTCGCACAGGTGGCCTGGCAGCGTGCGGGCTTCGCGCATCGCCGCCGCGTGCTGCTGCGCGCCCACGACCTGCTGCTCGAGCGCCGCCAGTTGCTGCTCGATGCGGTGCAGTCTGAGACCGGCAAGACCCGTGGGCAGGCGTTCGAGGAGGTGTTCCAGAGCGCGTCGGTGACGCGATACTGCGCCCTCAGCGCTGAGCGGGTGCTGCGCGAGCAGGGCAGGCGGTCTGGCATCCCCGTCGTGCTGCGCACGCGCGTCGACCTCAGACCGAAGGGGCTCATCGGAGTCATCACCCCGTGGAACTTTCCCCTAAGCCTCTCAACCATGGACGTCATCCCGGCACTCGCCGCTGGCAACGCTGTCCTCCAGAAGGCCGACCATCAGGGGGCGCTGAGCATCCTCGCCTCCCGTCGCGCCTTCATCGACGCTGGTCTCCCTGCCGATCTCTGGCAGGTCGTGACGGGGCCGGGGTCGATCATCGGCACCGCCGTCACCGATGTCGTTGACCACGTGTGCTTCACTGGCTCGACCGCGACGGGTCGCGTTGTCGCCGAGCGGGCAGCATCAAGGCTCATCGGAGCGTCGCTCGAACTCGGCGGCAAGAACCCGCTCCTTGTGCTCGACGACGTGGAACCCGAGCGCGCTGCCCGCGATGCCGTCTACGCCTGCTTCGCCTCGATGGGGCAGCTCTGTGTCAGCATCGAGCGCATCATCGTGCACCGCGCGGTCGCCGATGCCTTCATCGCCTCCTTTGTGCACCACGTCGAGGCGCTCTCGATCGGACCCTCGTTTGACTACACGACGGATGCCGGGTCCCTCACGCTTCCCTCCCAACTCGAGCACACCCAGCGGCACGTCGCGGATGCCCTCGCAAAGGGCGCGACCCTGCTCACCGGGGGTCGCGCCCTGCCACACCTCGGGCCGCTCTTCTACGCGCCGACCGTGCTCACTGGCGTCACCCCCGAGATGGAGTGCTTCGCGGGCGAGACGTTTGGCCCTGTCGTCAGCGTGAGCATCGTCGATTCCGAAGAGGAGGCCATCGTTGCCGCTAACGACTCCGAATACGGGCTCAATGCGGCGATCTTCAGCAGCAACCTGCGGCGGGCCCGGCGCATCGCATCAGCGCTCGACGTTGGCAGCGTCAACATCAATGAGGGCTACCGTGCCACGTTCTCGGCGGTCGACGCGCCGATGGGCGGCGCGAAGCATTCGGGGCTCGGGCGGCGCAATGGCCCTGAAGGGCTCTTGCGATTCGCGCAGTCCCGCACCGTGTCGTCGACGACGGGGATCATGGACCTTCCCACGAGGGGGATCGAATTCTCCCCCCTTTCTGGGGTGATGGTGGGCCTCCTTGTCGCACTCAGGACCCTTCATCTCCGCTGACCATCCCCCTAAAATTGGCAGCCATGATGCCTCGACGCACTAGAGCGGTCATCAACGCGAGCTTCGCGGTGGTCATAGCGGCGATCATTCTGGCGGTCATCACGCTGTTCGCGTCGTCGGTATCGGCGATGCCGGCGATCGGCAGTCGCCCACTGTGGTTTCTCGGGTGGGGTGTCGCCGTCGTCGTCACCTCAGGCTTGCTCGCCAGATTCTCGATCGGCGTGCGGCACCTCGCATGCCTCGGGGTGAGCATCGTCATCACGATGCTGCATCTGCTGGCCCATGCCGCGGGAGTCATTGAGGCGGATGCGCCGACGCAGACCTTCATCCTCATCGACTTCGTGTTTCTTGGCACCGCGATCGCAGCGCTCACGCTCGTGAGCATCCGGCGCCGTGGCTTCTCTGAGATCGACGATCTCCGCAGGGGTGCCTAGGTCGCCGGTGGCCTAGGTCGCCTCGCTGTCGAACGGTGTGACACCGCCGCTGGCGAGCAGTTGTGCGCGTCGTGCGGCGGCCGATTCGATCGGCCGCGCGCGGCCCGGCGGCTTGATGATCCGCGCCTCGGCCGGATCGGGCTCATCGTCGATGAGGGCTTCGCGGATGATGCGGCGCGGGTCGTACTGCCGGGGGTCGAGCTTCTGCCAGTCGACCTCGTTGAACTCGGGGCCCATCTCGTCGCGGAGCCGGGTCTTGGCACCGTTCGCCATATCCCGCAGCGAGCGGACCAGTCGGGCGAGCTGGGCAGCGTAGTGGGGCAGCCGGTCGGGTCCGAGCACGAAGACGGCAAGGAGCCCGATGAGGAGCAGCTTGTCGAAGGTGAGGCCAAACACTCGTTCAGACTAGCCTGCTTGGGCGGGAGGGAGCCGTATCCTTGACCGAGCCCCAATTCGCGACCGGGCCAGGGAGCAAGCAGTGTCAGAGAAAGATTCCAACTGGCGTTTCGTCGACGAACTCGTGGTCGAACCGCCGGTCATCGCGCAGGCCAGACAGCACGCCCTCGAGCTTGGGGTCGAGCCCATCGCCGCAGCAATCGGCGCGCAGGTGGCGCTGCTCGCTGCGGCAACCCGCGCGAGCAACATCATCGAGATCGGCACGGGCGTCGGTGTGAGCGGTCTCTGGCTGCTCCGAGGCGCACCGGATGCCACGCTCACCTCGATCGACATCGAATCCGATCACCAGCAGGCCGCCAAGAAGGCCTTTGCCGAGGCTGGCATCCCGGCGAATCGGGCGCGCCTCATCACGGGACGGGCACGCGATGTCCTGCCGCGCATGAACGAGCAGTCCTATGACATCGTGCTGATCGACGCCGACCCGGGCTCCGTCATCGAATACGTCGAGCACGGTCTTCGTCTCGTGCGCCCCGGCGGCACGGTACTCGTGCCGCACGCGCTGTGGCGCGACCGAGTGGCCGACCCGGCGAAGCGGGATGACACCACCGCGGGGTTCCGCGCCCTTCTCAAAGAGACCGCAGACTCCACGGCGGTGCTCAGCGCCCTCTCCCCTGCGGGAGACGGGCTGCTGCAGCTGACGCGCGTCGAAGACTAACCAGCGACGACTAGCCCGCGACGACACCCGCGAGAGCGTCGTGCAACTCCTTGGCCTCCGCGTCGTTCACCGACACGACAAGGCGTCCACCGCCTTCTAGGGGCACGCGCACGATGATGAGTCGACCCTCCTTAACAGCCTCCATTGGTCCGTCGCCGGTCCTCGGTTTCATGGCCGCCATGAGTGGTCCCCTTTCGTGGATGTCTTCCTATTATTCCGTAGTTGAGCGGTATACGGAAAACGGGGTGGAATAGTTCGTCTTCTCGCGGCCCAGATTGGGGGCCGCAGCGTCACTCGCCAGCGAGCCAGCGGCGCAACCCGGCCTCGCACGACGTGATCTGCGTGAGCGGCACGCGTTCATCGTCTGCGTGGGCCTTGAGGGGGTCACCAGGGCCGTAATTCACGGCAGGCACTCCGAGGGCGGAGAAGCGCGCAACATCCGTCCAGCCGTACTTCGGATGCGCCGTCGTGCCCACTGAGGCGAGGAAGTCGCGTGAGAGCGGCGAGTCCAAGCCGGGACGGGCTCCTTCGGCCCGGTCGACCACCGTGACATCGAAACCGTGGAACAACTCGCGCAGGTGGGCCTCGGCCTCGTCGCCCGTGCGGCTCGGAGCGAATCGGTAGTTCACGTGGACCATGCACTCGTCGGGGATCACATTGCCAGCGATGCCGCCCGAGATGCCGACCGCGCTGAGCCCCTCGCGATAGACCAGGCCCTCAACCTCGATCTCCCGCGGCGTGTAGTCAACGAGCCGCTGCAAGATGGGCGCGGCGTGGTGGATCGCGTTGTCACCGACCCAGGAGCGTGCGGAGTGCGCCCGGAGACCGAACGTGCGCACCTCGACACGCATATTGCCGTTGCATCCGCCCTCGACCTCGGCACGCGTTGGTTCGCCCAGGATGGCGAAGTCGCCGACGAGCAACTCCGGTCGGGTGCGGGCAAGGCGCCCGAGCCCGTTCATGTCGTCGGAGACCTCTTCGTGGTCGTACCAGATCCACGTGACGTCGATCGCGGGGTCAACGAGTTCTGCGGCGAGCTTGAGCTGCACCGCGACGCCAGCCTTCATGTCGACCGTGCCTCGACCCCAGAGATACTCGACGCCGTCGATCGTCTCGAAGCGAGTGGGCACATTGCCGTTGATGGGCACGGTGTCGATGTGCCCCGCAATGACGACCCGCCGATCTCGGCCGAGCGAGGTCCGTGCGATCACGGCGTGGCCGTCGCGGATGATCTCCAGATGCGAGCACGAGGCGAGCGCGGCCTCGATGGCGTCGGCAACAGCGGCCTCGTCGCCCGACACGGAGGGGATGTCGCAGAGCCGCCTCGTGATGTCGATAGAACTCTCGGAGAGGTCGAGCACGGGCACGGTGGGGGCGTTGGTCGACATGGCCCAAGCCTAATCGCCACTACTCTGGAGGGCATGACTTCAGCTGCCTGGGGCTATGGCCTCGCCACGATTGCCGGCGACGGCACGGTGCTCGACACCTGGTTCCCCTCCCCCGAACTTGGCGCCCGACCGCCGCACATCGACCCCTACATCGCCCCGGCCGAGTTCGAAAAGCTCACTCGCGTCGACGAGCGCCGCAACGTGCGTCTCGAGTTCGTGACGGTCGACGCCGACCTCGATGCACCTCCCGTCTCAACCTCGGACGCCTACCTGCGGCTGCACCTGCTGAGCCACCTGCTCGTCACCCCCAACAGCATCAACATCGACGGCATTTTCGGCGTCCTGCCGACGGTCGCCTGGACGAATGCCGGCCCCGTGCACCTCGACGACTTCGAGCGGCTGCGTCCGACGCTGCAGCGTGATGGCATCGTCGCCCACAGCCTCGACAAATTCCCACGGCTCATTGACTACGTCTCGCCCGCCGGCGTGCGCATCGCCGACGCGAATCGCGTGCGCCTCGGTGCCCACCTCGCCAGCGGCACAACCGTGATGCACGAGGGCTTCGTGAACTTCAACGCCGGCACGCTCGGTGCCTCGATGGTCGAGGGGCGCATCTCGCAGGGCGTCGTCGTCGGCGACGGATCTGACATCGGTGGCGGGGCATCCATCATGGGCACCCTCAGCGGCGGCGGCAGCCAGCGGATCACGGTGGGCAAACGCGCGCTGCTCGGGGCGAACTCCGGCATCGGCATCTCGATCGGTGACGATTCCGTCGTCGAGGCGGGGCTCTACATCACGGCGGGTACGAAGGTCATTGTGATCGACGACGAAGCGGGCGAACAGCGTTCAACCAAGGCGGCAGAGCTCAGTGGCGTGCCGAACCTGCTGTTCCGCCGCAATTCCCTCTCGGGCGCCGTCGAGGTGCTCACCCGGCGCGGCTCAGGCATCGATCTCAACGCCGCGCTGCACGCATAGCCTCGTCGGCTGGGTGATACGGAGCACACGCCCGGTCGCGGGGGGCAGGACCGGGCGTGCGCTCCGAACATCACGGCGGCACCCCCGTCCGCCAGGTCTAGCTTGTATATTGGGGTACAGGAATTCTGCCAGTCGGGGGACATCTTCACCAGTCCTCGCCTCAAGATGTGCCCCCTTCTGGGGTGAGCGAGACTTCTTCGCGTTAACGATGTCACCGCCCCGGCAGTGCGGGGCGGTGACGTGTGACACGCTCGGTTCGAGCGCCGAAAGGCTTATCGCTCTGTCGGCCATTCCCTGGCGGGTTCACCGATGTAGAGCTGCTGCGGGCGCCCGATCTTAGTCTTCGGGTCATCATTCATTTCGCGCCAGTGAGCGATCCAGCCTGGCAGTCGGCCGATCGCGAACAGCACCGTGAACATGCGGGGCGGGAATCCCATGGCCTTGTAGATCACGCCGGTGTAGAAATCGACGTTCGGGTAGAGCCTGCGCTCGGCGAAATAGTCGTCCGCCAGCGCGACGCCCTCGAGCTCCATGGCGATGTCGAGCAGGTCATCTTTGATGCCGAGCGACCCGAGCACGTCGTGGGCGCTCTCCTTGACGAGGCGCGCGCGCGGGTCGAAGTTCTTGTAGACGCGGTGACCGAAGCCCATGAGACGAATGCCGTCTTCTTTGTTCTTCACCCGCTCAACGAACTTTTCGACGCTCTGCCCGGAATCCCGGATCTGCGTGAGCATCTTGAGCACCGCCTCGTTGGCGCCGCCGTGAAGCGGGCCGTACAGCGCGTTGATGCCGGCCGATACCGACGCGAAGAGATTCGCCTCGGTCGAGCCGACGAGCCGCACGGTCGAGGTCGATGCGTTCTGCTCGTGGTCTTCGTGCAGAATCAGCAGGCGGTCGAGCGCGTTCGCGAGCACGGGATCGACCTCATACGGCTCGGCCATGTTGCCGAAGTTCATCTTGAGGAAGTTCTCGACGAAGCTGAGGCTGTTGTCAGGGTAGAGGAACGCCTGGCCGATGCTCTTCTTGTGCGCGTAGGCCGCGATGGTCGGAAGCTTGGCAAGCAGACGGATGGTCGAGATCTCGACCTGCTCCGGGTCGTGCACGTCGAGCGAATCTTCGTAGTAGGTCGAGAGCGCAGAGACGGCCGATGAGAGCACCGACATGGGGTGCGCGCTGTGCGGCAGCGAGTCGAAGAAGCGCTTGAGATCCTCGTGAAGGAGCGTGTGCCTTCTGATCTTCTCTTCGAATTCCTCGAGCTCCGATGCACTCGGCAAGCTCCCGCGGATCAGGAGGAATGCCACCTCAAGGTACGTCGAGTGTTTCGCGACATCTTCGATCGCGTATCCGCGATACCGCAAGATGCCCTCATCGCCGTCGATGTAGGTGATGGCGCTCTTCGTCGAGGCGGTGTTGACAAACCCCTGGTCGATCGTCGTATACCCGGTCTGCTTTGTCAGTGTCGAGATATCGATGCTGTTCGCACCATCGACACTAGTCAGGATCGGGAAATCGGCGGAGCCTCCTGGGTAGTGGAGCGTGGCCTTGTCGGCGTTGTTGATAGCAGCGTCGTTCACACTTACAGCCTAGAGGTCAGTCTTGACTGCAGTCGCACCCACCAAAGGAATATGCCGGGACATGGCGGGAATCTCTAAAAACCGGGCGAAATTATCCGCGACGACGCGCTCAGGCTGCAGGTGGCTGGGGCGGAAGCGCCGCAACGATCGGATGGTCCTTCGGGATAACGCCGATCTTCGCTGCGCCACCAGGCGACCCAAGGTCGTCGAAGAACTCGACATTGGCCTTGTAGTAGTCGGCCCACACGTCGGGAGTGTCATCCTCGTAGTAGATCGCCTCGACGGGGCACACCGGCTCGCAGGCTCCGCAGTCGACGCACTCGTCGGGGTGGATGTAGAGCATCCGATCGCCCTCGTAAATGCAGTCGACAGGGCATTCGTCAACGCATGCGCGGTCTTTGACATCGACGCACGGAAGAGCGATGACATACGTCACGACGCGGGTCCCTCCTGTCTGGACTGAGCTTCTATCTTAGCCCGGCTCGACCGAGCGAACCGCGGCCACGCGAGCACGACGACCGCGATGAGCATGGGCGCATACGCCCAGATGAAGCCCGCTAGGTTGGCCGGGACGAGCACCGAACCGCCGGGGCCCTCCTGAGAGAGAAGCGTCGTTGCGCCGACCACTCCGACGGCCGACGCGAGCGCGACCGTGCGGCTCGAAAACACGAGACGCATGCCAATGAGGAGTGCCGTCACGATTGCGAGGCCAGCAATGAGCCCGAGCGGGATTGAGATGCCCGCGATCGAGACGTCGTTCTGGTGATTGATCGTGAGCAGCACGCCGACGAGGGCGCCGAGCACGAGCGCGACAGCAACCGAGGCGATCATGCTCGAACGGGTCTCGGCGTGCGGATTGCCAGTGTCGGCTGCCTCGAGCTCGTCGCTGTCGCTGTCGCTGTCGCTGTCGCTAGGAGCGTCAACGAGGCGGAACCCCTCCCGCGACGCGACGGCGCGCGCGGGGCCGCTCGATAGTGCGAACCTCACGCCATCCTCGGTGTCGCTCACCGTCACCTGGGTTGCATGCGCCCGCAGCGCCGCGACCTTGGCGGGAAGCACCGGCGTGACATCGAACAGGGTCACATCGGGTTCGTCGACCCCGGAGGCCTCGAGACGCTGAAGCTCGTCCGCGTCATCGATGATCGCGTGGAATGGCACACCCGCGAGCGCCGCGGCCTCACGCGCCGCGCGATGGGCCAGCACATGATCGGGGTGGCCATATCCTCCGCTCGCGTCGTAGCTCACCACGGTGGTCGACCCCATCGATTCGATGGCGGCGAGCACGTCAGCCACTACCTCGTCAAAAGGGGCAGCACAGAGCGAATCGGATGCCACGGCGGGCACGGGCCGCGGGCGACCGTCGTCACCCCACACCATGCCGGAGTCGAGATAGCGGCGCGGCGCGGCCCCGTGCGCTCGAGCGCCCTGGGAACCGAGAAAGAGGTGGTGGCGAACGCCGAGCGCAGCGAGGGCCGCCGCAAGCTCACCCTCGCGATGGGCCGCGAGCGCGGATCCGTCGCCTGCGAGGTGCGCGAGCGAGGCAGGGATGACCTCACCGAGCTCGCCACGAGTGCACGTGAGGACCGCGACATCCGTGCCGGCATCAGCCAGGAGGGCGAGCGTGCCGCCAGTCGCGATCGTCTCGTCGTCGGGGTGGGCGTGCACAAACAGGACGGGCCCCTGCGACACTGCGTGATCGGCTGAATGGTCCACCCCGACAGACTATGCGCTGCCGGGGTGGAGCATTCTGCTACGCGTTCTGCTTCTTGAGGCGCGACACCTTGCGGGCGCGGGCGTTGGCGTCGAGCTCGACCTTGCGGATGCGGACGAACTCGGGCGTCACCTCGACGCACTCGTCCTCACGAGCGAACTCGAGGCACTCCTCAAGTGTGAGCTTGCGCGACGGCGTCATGCGCTCGAACGAGTCCGAGGTCGACTGCCGCATGTTGGTGAGCTGCTTCTCTTTGGTGATGTTCACATCCATGTCGTCGGCGCGCGAGTTCTCGCCGACGACCATGCCCTCGTAGACCTCCTGGGTGGGCTCCACGAAGAACGACATGCGCTCCTGCAGGGCAACCATCGCGAATGGCGTCGCAACACCGGCACGGTCGGCAACGATCGAGCCGTTGACGCGGGTCGTGATCTCGCCCGCCCACGGCTCATACCCGTGCGACACCGCGTTGGCGATGCCCTCGCCGCGGGTCGTCGTCATGAACTCGGAGCGGAAACCAATGAGGCCACGCGACGGCACGATGAATTCCATGCGGACCCAGCCGGTGCCGTGATTGGACATGGCCTCCATGCGGCCCTTGCGCGAGGCGAGGAGTTGCGTGATGGCACCGAGGTGCTCCTCGGGGCTGTCGATCGTGAGGTGCTCGAACGGCTCGTGCACCTTGCCGTCGATCTGCTTGACGACCACCTGGGGCTTGCCGACCGTGAGCTCGAAGCCCTCGCGACGCATCTGCTCTACGAGGATGGCCAGTGCGAGCTCGCCGCGACCCTGGACCTCCCAGGCATCCGGGCGACCGATGTCGACGAGCTTGAGCGAGACATTGCCGACGAGCTCCTTGTCGAGACGATCCTTCACCATGCGAGCGGTGAGCTTGTGACCCTTGACCTTGCCGATGAGCGGCGACGTGTTCGTGCCGATCGTCATCGAGATGGCGGGGTCATCGACCGTGATGGTCGGCAGCGGGCGAACATCTTCGGGGTCGGCGAGGGTCTCACCGATGAAGATGTCGGCGAAACCGGCGACGGCGACGATGTCGCCGGGGCCCGCGCTCTCGGCGGGGTAGCGGTCAAGCGCCTTCGTGATGAGAAGCTCGGTGACGCGCACGTTGGAGACTGAGCCGTCTTTCTTAACCCAGGCGACCGTCTGGCCCTTCTTGATCGTGCCGTTGAACACGCGCAACAGCGCGAGACGGCCGAGGAAGGGCGAGGAGTCGAGGTTGGTAACCCATGCCTGGAGCGGGTGCTCGTCATCGTAGGTGGGAGCGGGAACATGCTTCAGGATGGCGTCGAAGAGCGGCTCGAGGTCATCGTTGTCTGGCAGCGTGCCGTCGTCTGGCTTGTTCCAGCTCGCAGCACCGTTGCGGCCAGAGGCGTAGACCACGGGAACGTTGAGGATGGCGTCGAGATCAAGGTCGGGGTGCTCATCGGCCATATCGCTCGCGAGACCAAGGAGCAAGTCTTGCGATTCGCTGACGACGGCGTCGATGCGAGCATCCGGACGGTCGGTCTTGTTGACCAACAGGATGACGGGGTGCTTGGCCTCAAGCGCCTTGCGCAGCACGAAGCGGGTCTGCGGCAGCGGGCCCTCGCTCGCGTCGACGAGCAGGACAACACCATCGACCATGCTGAGGCCGCGCTCGACCTCACCACCGAAGTCGGCGTGGCCGGGAGTGTCGATGACGTTGATCGTGACGGGGCCGTCGGTGGCGTGCTTGCCCTTGTACGAGATCGCCGTGTTCTTGGCGAGGATCGTGATGCCCTTTTCGCGCTCGAGCTCGTTGGAATCCATCGCGCGCTCTTCGAGGTGCGCGTGATCGGCAAAGGAGTTGGTCTGTCGCAGCATGGCGTCAACGAGTGTGGTCTTACCGTGGTCGACGTGGGCGACGATCGCCACGTTGCGCAGGTCTGAGCGGGTGGCAATTGCCATAGAAATAGTGTCCTCAGGGAATGTGGGAAAGAAGAAGGGGGGCGCAGTCACCGCTGCCCTACACGGCAAGTGTACCCGCTGTCGCAACTAGGAGCCTGCGGAGGGCTCCTTCGGGCTCCAGCGCCACGGCTCCCAGAGCACCGTCGGGGCGAAGGGTGAGTGCTGCACTCCCCCGACGTCATCAGCCACGACCGTCACCTCCTGCAGTTGGAAGAGCGGGAGCCCCCACCCCTCCTCCCACAGCACCGTGTCGAGCTGCGCCCGGAGCTCGGCGCGGGCTGAAGCATCCTCTTCGAGCTCGAGTTCGTCGAGCAGCTCGTCGACATCGTCGCTCGCGAAGGCACCGTGGTTGAGGGCCGAACCGCTGCCGAACATCGCCGTCGCCGACTGCACCGACACCGTGCGCTCCCGCAGTCCGTAGAGCGCGACATCCCACGCACCGGGGGTGCCGAGCAAGTTGCGCCAGTCGGGACTCGAACAGTCCGTGACCGTGAACCCGACGGATGCCGCGGCGTCGCGAATCTCCGAAAACTGGGCCACCCGGCGGGGGTTTGCCGGGTCGAAGAGGATGCACACGGTCGGTGCGGAGAGTGTGGCGTCATCCTCAGCCGCCTCATCAAGCAACGATTTCGCCGTCGCCGGGTCGCGTTCGATGCGCACATCGGCCGATGCTTCGAGTGATTCGTCGTAGCCGTCGACCCCCGGCATCATCGTGAACGAGTCACGGGAGGTCACCTCAGCACCCGGCAGGCCCGCATCTTCGATGAGGGCGTCGCGCGGCACCGAGTGCAGAAACGCTTCGCGCACGCGGGCATCATCAATCGCACCGTTCGCGCTGCCTTCGAAGCGGACCTGGAGCAGCTCCCAGACCCCGTCATCGGCGATCATCACCGAGTCGAGGCCGCTCTCGTCGATCGCCGACATGACGTCGGCCGAGAGGCGTGGTGCGACGATATCGACCTCGCCGGCGTCGGCAGCAGCCACCGCCTGCAGAGGGTCGGCGATGTACCGCACGAGAATCGTCTCGTAGGTCGGCCGATGCTCACCCTCGTAGCGTTCGTTCGCCGTGAGCGTGAGCCCCTCATCACTGAGCTCGGTAATCGCGTACGGCCCCGAGCCGACAAGCACGGCCGGATCGATCGCGGCTTTTCCGTCGATCGTGAAGTCGCTGTTCCACGAACGCGAGAGGGCGGCGAGCTCAACACCGTCGCCCTCGGCTATGGCAGCGACGACTGCCGCCTTGGCGGCCGTTGCATCCGCATCCGCTCCTAGGTCGAGCGCCTGCGCGGCAACCACGTGGGCAGGCAGGCCGACCGTGAAGATCGACGCCCAGTCGGCGACGTGCTCGTCGAACTCGAGCGTCACGCCGCGGCCGTCATCACTCACCTCGGGCGTCTGCGTCACGAGATGCAGACCGTTCGCGGTGAAACCGTCGAAGAAGACCGGATCGAGTGGGAACTCATCAGTGAAGAGCCCCGTCTCTTCGTCGATGTAGTCGTCGGCATCGACGTCGGCATCATTCAGCACCCTGGAGTTCGCGGCCCACGAGAGCAGCAGGTCGACGGCATCGATCGGGGTGCCGTCTGACCACACCACGTCGTTTGCGATCGTGTAGCGCACCCTGAGCGGCTCGTCCGAGAGCTTCTCGACCGTGCCGAACGACTCATCGAACACGAGCTCGCCGTCGGCACCCCACGATGCAAACGTCGCATTCGTCGCAGCGACGACGCTCGCGTTCGTATCAACCGCGCTGCCGTGCCCCGTGTTGGGGTTGTACGACGTGAACGCCTCGGCGACGGCGACCGTGACGGTCGAGCCCTCAGCAACGAGCGACCCCGGGGTGCACGCGGTGAGGCCCAGCAGGATCGCTGCGGAGACGGCAAGACCCACACTGCGCAGTCGGTATGCGATCACGAACCCCATTCTCGCAAACGCACTGTTTACGACCTCCGCGCTGCATACGACCTTTGCGCTGCCTCTGACGCTACCGCCCGCTGCGGCGAATCTCCCTGCGAAGCCGCTGCTCCTCGGGATCTGGCACCGGCACCGCCTGGATAAGACGTTGCGTGTATGCCTCTTTTGGCGCGCGGAGAATTTGATCGCGGTTGCCCTCCTCCACGAGCTTTCCCCTGTGGAGCACGGCAATGCGGTCTGCCATCCCATCGACGACCGCGAGATCATGGCTGATGAAGAGGCAGGCGAAGCCGTACTCGGCTTGCAACTGTCGCAGCAGGTCAAGCACCGTGGCCTGCACAGAAACATCGAGCGCAGACGTCGGCTCGTCGGCGACGAGCAGTTGAGGCTTCAGTGCGAGCGCTCGCGCGATTCCGACGCGCTGCTTCTGTCCGCCAGAGAGCTCGTGCGGAAACCGGTTGCGATAGGAGCGCGGAAGGTTCACATCATCGAGAAGCTGCTCCACGCGGCGATCGAGTTCAGCCCCCTTTGCCTGCTTTGCGAGAAACAGCGGTTCGCCGATCGACTCCCCAATCGGAAGGCGCGGATTGAGCGACGACGAGGGGTCTTGGAAGACGATGCCGACCTTCCGCCGCAAGGTAGTAATCAGCCTTCGGTTCGCATTGCTGATGTCGGTGCCCACGACGACCAGTTCACCGTCGGCGATGGGCTGGAGGCCGATCGCCGCCCGTCCGATTGTCGACTTGCCCGAACCAGATTCGCCCACGAGGCCGAGGATCTCACCCTCGGCGATCTCGAGCGAAACGCCGTCAACGGCACGGAATGCTCCCACCCGGCCCTGCTTGCCATAGACGATGCCGACATTCTTCATGCTCAAGACGAGGGGGCCGCGCTCGGGCTCCGGCTCCGTCGGCACATCGATGGTGACACCCGCGACGATGTCGGCCTCGACGTCGGCAACGTTGATGCGCTCATGATCGGGCGCGCCCTCACCGAGTCGCGGGACGGCATCAAGCAACGCTCGCGTATACGAATGCTTCGCTTCGCCGAAGATGTCCTCGACAGACCCCTGCTCCACGATCTCGCCAGCCTGCATTACGACGATCCAGTCCGCAAGATCGGCAACAACCCCCATGTCGTGCGTTATGAGCAGGATCGCCGAGTCGAGCTTGTCCCGCAGGTCACGCAGTAGGTCGAGAATCTCGGCCTGCACCGTGACATCCAGGGCCGTCGTCGGCTCATCGGCGATGAGCAACTTCGGGTCGCAGCTGAGGGCCTGCGCGATCATGGCGCGCTGACGCTGCCCGCCTGAGAGCTGATGCGGATACGACTTGAACGCCTTTTCTGGGTCTGGGAGGCCGACCAGGCTCAGGAGTTCACGAGCACGGGCAGCCGCCTCGCTTGGTGTCACACTGCGGTGAGCCCGAATTGCTTCTACGAGCTGGAAGCCGATCGTGTACACGGGGTTGAGCGCCGTCATGGGTTCTTGGAAGATCGCGGCGACGTCGTTGCCGCGAAGCGCCCGCATCTGCCCTGGCGACAGCGTCGTCAGCTCACGACCACTCAAGGTGATGCTGCCGCGGACTCGCGAGTTCTTCGGCAACAGATCGAGAATCGACATGGAGCTGACGCTCTTTCCGGAGCCCGACTCGCCGACAACAGCGACAACCTGACCGGGCCGGATCTCGTAATTGAGCTTCTTGGCTGCTGGCACCCAGAAGCCGTCGACCGCGAAGTCGACACTGAGGTCGGTCATCCGGAGGGTGGGAGCATCCATTTGGACTTGGTGATGAGTCACCTGGACAACCTTTCGTCGCGCCTGCGGGCGTCGCGCAGGTGCGCCGTCCGCGGGGAAACTGGGAACATGGGGGTATGGATTCCGCGCCCGCGCACACCTTCCGCCCCCGATTCAATACCGTGCTCGCTGGCGTGAGCTGGCTCGTAATCGGGGTGCTCGCGGTAGGTCTTGCTGCTGCGTCTGCGGTGGCCGGTGAGAATCCTTGGCTGCTGCCGCTGTGCGGCGCGGCAGCACTCGGCGTGTGGGTCTTGCTGTGGCGCCCGCACATCGCTGTCGACGATGAGGCGGTGACGATCGCCAACATCCTGCGCACCACGAGGGTTCCGTGGGGCGCCCTCATCCATCTCGATGTCGCGTACTCGCTCCGCGTCCACGTGCCCGGCCGGGCGATTTCGGTCGATGCAGCACCAGCACCCGGCCGCATCGGTGTGGCAGCGGCGCGCCGAGGTGCTGCGCCAAGAGGTGCTCGCATCGGCGAAAAGCTGAGCGTGGGCGAACTGCTCACGACCGACTCCGGCAAGGCCGCCGCAGTGATTCGGGAACGCTGGGACACCCTGAGGGAGGCCGATCGCATCGCGAGCGGTGAGGCGGAATCCATGCCAATTCCGACGCGGCTCGACCTGACCGCTGTCGGCGCCCTGCTGCTGGGAGGCGTGCTTGTGGCGGTGAGCTTCGCGCTCGTGAGTGCGGGCTGACTCAGCCAGCATCGGGCATCTCCTGCATCCGTCGCCGCGAGAATCGCTTCTGTCGCGGGTCGAACGCGTCGCGCAATCCATCTCCAACGAAGTTCACCAGGAGCGCCAGCAAGACGATGAAGGTCGCCGGCCACCAGTAGAGCCACGGCCGTGTCTGGAATGACGACTGGTTGTCGGAGATGAGGAGGCCGAGCGAGACGTCTGGCTGACGGATGCCGTAGCCGAGATAACTGAGAGCGGTCTCGAGCAAGACTGCTGCCGCGGCGAGCAGTGTCGCAGACACGATCACGACACCGATCGCATTGGGAAGGATGTGCTTGAAGATAATGCGCGCGTCGCTCGCGCCCGCCACTCGGGCGGCCTCGACAAACTCACGTTCACGCAGGCTCAAGAACTCTGCTCGGACAAGTCGGGCAATCACCATCCACGAGACGAGCGCGAGGAAGAAGGCGAGCAACCACACGCCGAGGCCACCGGTCGCACGACCGACGATCGCACCGACGACGATGGCCGGAATCACGATGAACACATCGGTGATGCGCATGAGCACCGAGTCAACCCAGCCCCGGTAATACCCGGCGATCGCCCCGACGACCGTGCCGAGCACCGTGCCGATGCCGGCGATGATCGCCATGACGACGATCGAGTTCTGAATGCCACGCATGGTCATCGCAAAGTAGTCGACACCGATCCGGCTCTGGCCGAATGGATGCTCCCCGAGCGAGATTCCGTCGCCGCCAAGCCACCGGGGCACAAGCGACAGCGTGGGTGCGCCGCCATTCAACTGCGGGTTCAGTGTCGTGTAGTTGTGCTTCCACCACCCTGGAATGGGGCCGAATCCGATCGCTGACATCGAGAACACTGCGACAAGAAGGAAGATGGCGATCGATACCAGCGCGATGCGATTCGAGACGAAACGGCGGAGAATGAGGCGGCCTTGACTCATACCCTTCGTCTCTTCACGAGGCGATGGCGCGACCTCGTGAGGCTCACTCGGTTCGGTCATTAGCTGGCTCATCGCGCAGTCCTCTCTGGCGTCGTTGCGCAGCCGCGCCGCTGCTGGGTTCGCCGCATCACGCCGCAACCCTCACTCTTGGATCGAGCGCCGCGTAGGCGAGATCGGCGAGGAAGTTGAACAAAATCGCGGTAATCGCAATGACGATGAAGTACCCCATGATCGGGTTCAGGTCGATGCGTTGGAGCGATGCATTGAACAGTGCTCCCATGCCGCTGATGGCGAACACGCGTTCGGTGATGATCGCACCGCCGAGGAGGGCACCGACGTCGGTCGCCACGAGCGTCGCGAGCGGAATCAGCATGTTGCGGAGCGCGTGCCGAGTGATGACAATGCGCTCCGGGAGCCCCTTCGCTCGCGCGGTGCGGATGTAGTCCTGATTCAAGACCTCAAGGAGGCCTGAGCGAGCGTAGCGGGTGTAGCTCGCGAACGAGATCAGGAGGAGCGAAATCGTGGGCAGGAGGAGGTGCGTGAACGTGTCGATGCCCTGGACCCAGAAATCGCCAGAAAAGCCAGGAGTTGATGCACCGACAGTGGCGATCGGTCGACCATTGATTCGCGGCGAGGAGATGTAGTCGGGCCATGACTGCATGAAGCGGTCGAGAATGACGACGCCCCCCGAGAGCACGGAGACGATAACCCCGACTCGTACCGTCTGCCCTCGGTCGTTACCACCCACCGCGAAGCCGATGATGAAGCCGACGGCGACTGTCGCGACGGCGAGAATAGCGATCGTGCCAGCGCTGGAAACATCAAAAAGCCCCTGTAGCGCGAAGTACGCGATGATCGCGATTGCGCCCGAGATGCCACCCGCAAGGAGGGCGCGACGGTTGGCGAACCCAGCAGCGACGCCGACGGTGCAGTAGACGATGCCGGCGACGAGCACGAGGATTCCGACAATTCCGAGTCCCGGCTCGGTGAACCAACTGGTAGCAGAGATGTAAGTGAGCACAACGGCCGTTGCTGCGCCAGAGACGAAGAACACCAAGAGTCGTCGGCGAAGCGGGCCACCGATGAGGACCTGCCAAATCAATCCCGCGACGAGCGCAATCACTGCAATCGCGGCGGGGGCGATCTGATTCGCTCCTTGCAAGAAGTCGTTGAACCCGATCGCGATGAATTCCTTCAGCAGCACGGCGACCAGGAACGACGGGAGCGAGTAGAGAAAGAAGCTCACAAAGGTGATGCTGAGGTCGAACCCGCTGTACTGCCGAAGCGCAGTCGCGATACCGACGACGACACCGAGGATGATGGCGAGCACGAGGGAGAGGCTGACGAGCTGGATAGTCGTCAACATCGCTGGCGGCAGGATGGTCGTCACTTCGGCGTTAGAGAGCGTCAGCCCCAGGTCACACGTGCCGAACGGCACGAGGCACTGCGCGGCACCTCCGAGCCAGAGGAACCAGCGCAGCGGGGGCGGCACATCGAGGTCGAGCGCCTCAACCCTGGCGGCAATGAGCTGATTCTTATTAGAAGCGTTGGAGCCGAGGAGATCCTGCAGCGGGTCTCCAGCGTTGGCCGCGAGCACGTACATGACGAATGATGCTGCGACGAGGACGAGGACCGACACTGCGATCCGTCTCAGAATGAAGCCAAGCAAAGTGGTGCCTATCTCGTAGAGCTGCGCGACTCAAGCGACCGTGAAGAGATCGGGTACGAATTCGACCAGCGTAGCCACGCCCGCGTAGCAGGGTGCCGAAGACTGCAGTCTCCGGCACCCTGCCGAGTGGGACTATCGCGACGTGTTAGTCGGCGAGTGTCCACTCATGTGCGTTCCACACGATTCCGGTCTGGCCCCCGAAGTACTCGAGGCCCTCGATCGTGCCGTTGTCCGCGAAGAGACCCGGCAGCTGGAACAGCGGCAGGCCATAGGCGTCCTGCTTGGTCAACGCGTCGATCTCGATCTTGATCTCCTCGAGCTCGTCGGCATCGAGGCTCACGAGAGCCTGATCAACGAGGGCGTCGACCTCTGCGTTGGAGTAACCGTTGTAGTTGCCACCACCACCGGTCTTGAAGATCTGCGGAAGCGCCGTGTTGCCCGCTCCCGGAGAGATCCAGCCGAAGATCGAGGCATCGTATTCGCCACCGGAGAGGAGGCTCGACCAGTCGGGCGAACCGCCGTCAACGATCACGAAGCCAGCCTGCTCGGCCGACTGACGGATGGCGTTGAACGAGTCGACACGGTTCGGGTTGTTCGTGTTGTACAGGATGCGAACCGTGGGAGTCTGACCATCGAGGAGCTCGATGGCACCCTCAATGTCGGGCTCGTTGAACTCGTCGTAGCCACTCGCCTCGACAGCCTGCTCGTACCGGGAGTTCGCTGGCACGTAGATCTGCGAGTTGAGCACCTCGGCGGAGGGGTTGATCGGCGTGATGATCGACTCGAGAATCTGCTGACGAGGGATCGTCTTAAGGAAGGCCTCGCGCACCGACTGGTCTGCGAAGACGCCCGACTGCTTGAGGTCGATGTGGTCATACGAGAGCTGGTCGCCCTCGTAGGTGTTGGCGTTGGCGTTCGCAAGTGCGTCGAGCGTGTCAGCCGAAGCCTGCGGGTAGATCGCGTTGACCTCGCCGTTCTGGAGTGCGGTGACCTGAGCGTTGGCATCACCGATGAAGCGGATGATGAGCGTCTCGTAGTCGGGCGAAAGGTCGCCCTGGTACTCGGGGTTGCGCGTCAGAGTGATGTCGGACTCGGCAGTGAAGTCGGTCACGATGAACGGACCGGACGACACGAGGAGGGACTCATCCGTTGGCATCGACGTTACGTCGTAACCCGTGTTCCAGAACTCCGCTACCGCCTGGAGGGTGGGGTCGGGGTCGACGGGGCTCGCCGGGTCGCCCTCAGGGAGCTCACCGAGCAGCGAAACGAACTCTTCGAGCGAGACGCCGGCTTTCTCTGCCGCAACGTGGGCGGGCTTACCGATGAGGTTGACGAGCTCCCAGTCGACGTAGGGCTCGTCGTAGGTGATCGTGAGCGAGAGGTTGTCGTCGCTGATCTCAGGGAACGACGTGGTGTCGAGTCCGTCGGTAGCTCCAGCGATCGTGAAGTACTGCGTGCCCGAGATGACCTCGCCGGTCGCCTCGTCATAGCTCGCATCGTCGTAGTAGCCCGAGTTGATGGCCCACGCGAAGAGCATGTCGTCGGCCGTGATCGGCTCGCCGTCTGACCAGGTGAGGCCCTCGTTGAGGGTGTACTCGACCGTCAGCGGGTCTTCTGAGACCAACTCGTAGGTGCCGAAGCTGTCGTCGGTGACGACCTCAAAGGCAGTGTCAAGGCGGAGGAAGCCGCCGAGACCGAGACCGCCGCTGACGCCGGTGAGATAGCCCACCATGCCGTTGGTGTCGAGGTTGGCCTGCGGGGTGTCGCCGTTGAACGAGGTGAAGGCGTTGGTTGTGGCGACCGTGATGGTTCCATCGCCATCACCGCCACCATCGTCGCCGGTCGTGGTGCATCCGGCCAACACCATGGCCGAAGCCCCGGCGATCGCTCCTGCGGCTGCCAGCCGCCTGAAGCGGGGTCCTGTGATTTTCAATTTTCCTCCTGTGCAGTGGATTCACCATCGTCGGGCGAGGTAACGCATCGACGACGGAGTGAGACGCGGGGGCCTTCTTGGTCCGCCCGCGCGTTGCGTAATTTGTCACCCTAAGCGGGTCCATTCGCAAGTCCAACCGAGAAAGCCGAAACGTTACATACCGGCAACACATGCACAAGAATCTGGCATCTGACGCAAGATTCTTGCGTAAGACCGCGCATATGAGCGATGTTTGTGGCCGCGACACGCTTGTCTGCGAAAACCTGCGTGTGCTAGGCCAAGTAGCATCGTGAGCGTGAATGCCCCCCGTTTGTCGAGTCTTACCAAAATGCCCGAGTGGCGCGGCGCAGCCGAAAACACCTCACGCGGGAGGCTCGGATTCGAGATCGCCATCGTGCTCGGGCTCTCGCTCGGAGCATCCGCCCTGTACTCGGTCGTCTCTATCGTCAACCGGCTCACTCGCGAAGAGTCGCTCTCACAGCAGACCGCAACGCTGAACACCTCGCTCAGCCCGCGCCCGCTGTTCGACCTCGTCTACCAGGTCATGGGGGTCTTCTTCGACCTCATGCCCGTCGCCCTCGTGGCCTATCTCCTGTGGAGTGTCGCCCGACCGCACCTCGGGCGGCTCGGCATCGACTTCACGAGGCCTGGCAAAGACACCCTGTGGGGCATCGGGCTCGCGCTCACGATCGGCATCCCGGGCCTCGCGCTCTATCTCGGCGGCAAGGCCATCGGCGTTACCGTCACCGTCGTGCCGACAGCGCTCGATGAGCACTGGTGGACGATTCCGGTGCTCATTCTCTCTGCCCTCCGCGCGGGCATCGTCGAAGAGGTCATCGCTGTGGGATATCTCGGCGAGCGCCTTCGCAGGCTCGGCTGGGGGCCCTGGGGATTCATCATCGCGAGCGCCCTGCTCCGGGGCACGTACCACCTCTACCAGGGCTTCGGCGCGTTCGTTGGCAACATTGCGATGGGACTGCTCTTCGGCTGGCTGTACGCAAAGACCGGCAGGCTGCTCCCCCTCGTGATCGCCCACGTGCTGATCGACGCCGCAGTATTCATCGGATATCCGTGGGCAGTAATCGCATTTCCCGGCCTTTTCGGGCCTGCCTGATTTGTTCTGATTCGCCACATACCACGGTTATGCGTTTACATCCAGTCCCTTGACACCCGTTCGGGGGGAGTGTTGAGTGTCTACGGCGCGCAACGATGTGCGCTGTGACTCGACTGCGCATCACCGGTGCGCCGACGCAGGCAAGGGGATCACATGAGCGACGAAGCTCGACGGACCACCACCGATTTTGAGGAGGTCGAGACCTCCGAACCATTCTCAAGACTCAAGAAACGGCATCGCGGCTTCGTCTGGCCGCTCACCATCGCGTTCCTCATCTGGTATTTCGCCTACGTGCTCCTCGCGTCATACGCGCCAGAGTTCATGTCGATCAAGGTGTTGGGCAACATCAATGTCGGCCTGCTTCTCGGGCTCGGCCAGTTCGTCACCACCTTCGCGATCACGACGTGGTACGTGTCGTTCGCCAATCGGCAGCTCGACCCGCTCGCCGCTGAGATCCGCGCCGACCTTGAGGCACGAGAAGGAGCCACCCGATGACCGCCATGAGCACCCTCATTACCGCGGCTGAAGCGACCGAAGTCGGCAGCCCCATCCTCAACATCTCGATCTTCGGCGCATTCGTCGCCGTAACCCTCGTGATCGTGCTGCGCGCGAGCCGCAACAACAAGACGGCGGCAGACTATTACGCCGCCGGACGCTCGTTCACAGGCCCCCAAAACGGCACGGCGATCGCGGGAGACTACCTCTCGGCAGCCTCGTTCCTCGGCATCTGTGGTGCGATCGCAGTCAATGGATACGACGGCTTCTTGTACTCCATCGGGTTCCTCGTGGCGTGGCTCGTCGCGCTGCTCCTCGTCGCCGAACTCATGCGCAACACGGGCAAGTTCACGATGGCCGACGTGCTCTCGTTCCGACTCAAGCAGCGCCCGGTGCGTCTCGCCGCCGCGACGACCACCCTCGCTGTCTGCTTCTTCTACCTGCTCGCACAGATGGCCGGTGCGGGCGGGCTCGTCGCGCTGCTCCTCGGCATCGGCGACCAGCTCGGACAGTCGATCATCGTCGCCGTCGTCGGCGGACTCATGATCATGTACGTGCTCATCGGCGGCATGAAAGGCACGACCTGGGTGCAGATCATCAAGGCTGTGCTCCTCATCGCTGGCGCGTTCGTCATGACCGTGTGGGTGCTCGCGCTGCACGGCTTCAACCTCTCCGAACTGCTCGGCGCTGCGGCATCCGTCGGCGGCGAAGCGGTGCTCAACCCCGGCATGCAGTACGGCATCAGTGATATTTCGCGGCTCGACTTCGTGTCGCTCGCGCTCGCACTCGTGCTCGGCACCGCGGGACTCCCCCACGTGTTGATGCGCTTCTACACCGTGCCGACCGCTCGCGAGGCGCGCCGCTCGGTCGTGTGGGCCATCTGGCTCATCGGGGCGTTCTACCTCTTCACGCTCGTGCTCGGCTACGGCGCCGGCGCCCTCATCGGCGCCGACGAGATCCTGGCAGCGCCGGGTGGCGTGAACTCCGCGGCACCGCTGCTCGCCTTCGAGCTCGGCGGGTCACTCCTGCTCGGCTTCATCGCGGCGGTGGCCTTCGCGACCATCCTCGCGGTTGTCGCAGGGCTCACCATCACAGCGGCCGCGTCGTTCTCGCACGACGTCTATGCGAGCGTCATCAAGAAGGGCAACCCCGGCCCAGGCGGCGAGGTCAAGGTCGCGCGCATCACCGTCGTCGTGATCGGCATCCTCGCAATCATCGGTGGCATCGCAGTCCAGGGGCAGAACATCGCCTTCTTGGTCGCCCTCGCGTTTGCCGTCGCGGCATCGGCAAACCTGCCAACGATCATCTACTCGCTCTTCTGGCGCAAGTTCTCGACCAGGGGTGCGCTGTGGAGCATGTACGGCGGGCTCGGCTCGGCGATCATCCTCATCGCGTTCTCCGGAGTCGTTTCCGGCAGCGAGACGTCGATGCTGCCGAACGTGGACTTCTCCTGGTTCCCGCTCAACAACCCTGGCATCGTCTCGATTCCGCTCGGGTTCTTGCTCGGCTGGCTCGGCACGGTGACGAGCAGCAGGGTTGAAGACCCCGCGGTCGCCGCCGAGATGGAGGTTCGCTCGCTCACCGGCCACGGTGCCGAGAAGGCGACAGACCACTAAGGCACGAAACAACGCCGGTTGAGTAGGCCCGCCAGGGCCTTCTCAACCGGCGTTTCTGCGTCTACTCGAACGCCTCGGGCGGCGGGCACGCACACACCAGGTTGCGGTCGCCGAACGCGTTGTCGATGCGACGCACAGGTGGCCAGTACTTGCCGTGGATCGCCCGCACGCGGCCGGCACCCGTGAGCGACGCTGCCGCCGGGTAGACGGCCTCCTCGCGCGAATACGGATGCGTCCACTCCCCCACGAGCGCCGTCTCGGCGGTGTGCGGCGCACCCCTGAGTGGGTTGTCGTCGGCCGGCCACTCGCCGCGAGCCACCGCATCCGCTTCGGCCCTAATCGCGATCATGGCGTCAATGAATCGATCGATCTCGGCGAGATCTTCACTCTCGGTCGGCTCGACCATGAGCGTGCCCGGCACCGGGAAGCTCATCGTCGGGGCGTGGAAGCCATAGTCGATGAGTCGCTTCGCGATGTCGTCGACCGTCACACCCGTCGCCGCCGTGAGCGGGCGCACGTCGAGGATGCACTCGTGCGCGACGAGACCGTTGTCGCCCGCGTAGAGCACCGGATAGTGCTCGCGGAGCCGCGCCGCCACATAGTTCGCCGCGAGCACCGCCGCACCGGTCGCCTGCTTGAGGCCCTCAGAGCCCATCATGCGCACGTATGCCCAGCTGATCGGCAGGATGCTCGGGCTGCCATACGGTGCCGCACTCACTGGCCCACCACCGTGCACAGAGGTGCCGACACTGTCGGTCGCGAGATCGAACGCCGGATGCTGCGCCGACTGCGCCATCGGATGCCCCGGCAGATACGGCGCGAGGTGCGCCTTCGCCGCGACAGGCCCAACCCCTGGGCCGCCCCCGCCGTGCGGGATGCAGAACGTCTTGTGCAGATTGAGGTGCGACACGTCGCCGCCGAAGTCCCCAAACCGGGCGTAGCCGAGCAGCGCATTGAGGTTGGCGCCGTCAACATAGACCTGCCCGCCCGCCTCATGCACGGCATCCGTGATGGCGCGGATCTCGTGCTCGTAGACGCCGTGCGTCGACGGGTAGGTGACCATGAGCGCGGCGAGTTCGTTCCGGTGCGCGTCGACTTTGGCGTGCAGGTTGTCGAGGTCGACGTTGCCCTGCTCATCGCACGCGACGACGACGACGCTCATACCCGCGAGCACGGCGCTCGCGGCGTTCGTGCCGTGCGCGCTCGACGGGATGAGGCACACGGTGCGCTGCACGTCACCGTTTGCGCGGTGATAGCCGCGGATCGCGAGCAGGCCCGCGAGCTCACCCTGGCTGCCGGCATTCGGCTGCAGCGAGACGGTGTCGTAGCCCGTGACCTCTGCGAGCCACGACTCGAGATGCCCCGTGAGCACGAGGTAGCCGGTGACGTCGCCGAGCGGGGCGAACGGATGCAACTCCGCAAACTCTGGCCAGGTGATGGCCTCCATTTCGGTGGCCGCGTTGAGCTTCATGGTGCACGAACCGAGTGGGATCATGCCGCGGTCGAGCGCGTAGTCCTTGTCGGCGAGGTACTTGAGATACCGCATCATGCTCGTCTCCGAGCGGTGCGTGTCGAACACGGGATGCGTGAGGTATTCGGTCTCGCGGTGGAGGTCCTGCGGCAGGTGCTCGAGCCGTGTGCGGGCGACAAACGCGAAATCGCGAGATGCCGGCCCGCCGAAGGCCTGCGCGACCCGGTGAAGCTCCGCGAAGGTCGTGGTCTCGTCGACCGAAAGACTCACGGTGTCATCATCGATGCGCCACAGCGTGAAGTCCTGCTCGAGGGCGGCCGCGACGACCTCGCGCGCCCGCCCAGGGACGCGCACGAGGAGGGTGTCGAAGAAGTCGGAGTGCGCGACATCCACCCCCGCCTCGGTGAGGTAGTCGTGGAGGATCGCCGTGTGGGTGGCGACCCGCTCCGCGATGCGCTTGAGCCCTTGGGGCCCGTGATACACCGCGTACATCCCGGCCATGACGGCGAGGAGCACCTGCGCCGTGCAGATGTTCGACGTGGCCTTCTCTCGGCGGATGTGCTGCTCGCGCGCCTGCAGGGTGAGCCGGTATGCGGCGTTGCCGTCGGCATCCTTCGAGACGCCGACGAGACGCCCGGGAAGCTGGCGCTCGAGCCCCTTGCGCACCGCCATGTAGCCCGCGTGCGGCCCGCCGAACCCCATCGGCACGCCGAAGCGCTGCGTCGTGCCGACCGACACGTCGGCGCCGAGCTCTCCAGGGCTCTCGATCAGCGTGAGCGCGAGGAGGTCGGCGGCCGCGATCGTGATGGCACCGGCGGCATGCGCTGCGGCGAAGACGTCGCGGGGGTTCCAGACCCTTCCGGATGCTCCGGGGTACTGCACGAAAAGGCCGAAGTAGTCGTCGGGGACGGTTTCGGGCGCGTCCGCCCCGCTCAACCGGCGGAAGGCGAGCTCGATGCCCACCGCCTCGGCGCGGCTCTCGAGCAGCGCGCGGGTCTGCGGCAGGGCATCCGCATCGACCACGAACACGGTCGACGTCGACTTCGAGGCGCGTCGCGCGAGCAGCATCGCCTCAACGACCGCAGTGCCCTCGTCGAGCATCGAAGCGTTCGCCGTCTGCATGCCCGTGAGATCGCACACCATGGTCTGGAAGTTGATGAGCGCCTCAAGGCGGCCCTGCGAAATCTCAGGCTGATACGGCGTGTAGGCCGTGTACCAGCTCGGGTTCTCGAGCACATTGCGTTTGATCACCGCCGGCGTGATGGTGCCGTAGTAGCCGAGGCCGATCATCGAACGGCGCACCGTGTTGTGCCCCGCGATGGCCCGCAGCTCGGCGAGCGCCTCGCGTTCCGTTGCCGCGGCAGGGATTGTGGAGCGCTCAATCGCGCCCACGTGGATCGCAGCGGGCACGGCGGCATCCACGAGCGACTCGAGGGATTCGTAGCCGACGGCGTCGAGCATCCGCTGCTGCTCGCTCGCGCCCGTGCCGATGTGACGGGCGCCGAACGCGCCAAGAGTGTTGCGCCCCATGCCTATGCCTGCGTAATCGCCATGTAGGCGTCGAGGTCGAGCAGGCCAGCGGACTCGATCGCCTCGACGGATGCCACGCGAAGCGTGAACAGCCAACCATCGCCGAACGGGTCGTCGTTGATGAGCTCGGGGGTGTCGGCGACGGCGCCGTTCACCTCGACGATCGTGCCATCGAGTGGCGCGTAAACCTCGCCGACCGACTTCGTCGACTCGACCTCGGCGACGACCTTGCCCTTCGCCACGCTCGCGCCGACCTCAGGCACGTCCACAAAGACAACCTCGCCGAGTTTCTCTGCGGCATACGCCGTGATGCCGACGGTGAGCAGGTCGCCGTCGATGCGCACCCACTCGTGTGCTGGCGTGTACTTGAGGGCTGACTGCTCGCTCATTCGGCGGCCTTTTGTTGGGTGGCGGTTCGCTTGTAAAAGGGCAGGGGCGTGACGGATGCCGCGATCGACGTGCCGCGCACATCGATGTAGAGCTGGGTGCCTGGGGTGGTCAGTGCTGGGTCGACGTAGGCCATCGCAATGGGGTGCCCGAGCGTCGGGCTCAGCGCGCCACTCGTCACCTCACCGACGACACCGGCGCCCGCATCGAGCACGGAGTAGCCGGCGCGACCCGCCCTGCGGCCCTCGGAGGCGAGACCGACGAGCAGCCGGGCGTCGTCTGCGAGCGGCACCGAGACAGCGTCGCGCCCCACGAAGTCGCCCTTGCCCTCGAGCCGCACTGAACGGCCGAGCCCGGCCTGGGCCGGCGTGATATCTCGTGAAAGTTCATGACCATACAACGGCATCCCCGCCTCAAGCCGGAGGGTGTCGCGGCAGGCAAGACCGGCCGGCACCAATCCGTGGGGGGCGCCGACCTCGGTGAGCGCAACCCAGAGCTCGTTTGCAACCCGGTTGAGCACGTACAGCTCGAAGCCGTCCTCCCCCGTGTAGCCGGTGCGCGCGACCATGATCTCCTCGCCCCGCCACGTGCCCGTCGCCGAACGGTAGTTGCGGATGGCCTCGATCGGCACGGGAAGTTCGAGATCGTCGAGCTCGAGCATGATCGCCTGCGCCGCCGGCCCCTGCACCGCGATGAGGGCGATCTCGTCGCTCTCATCCACGACCGTCGTATCGAAACCGGCCGCGCGCACAGCGAGCGCCCCCGCCGCCTCGAAGCGATTGCCGGCATTCGCGACGACTCCGAAGCGGTGCTCGTGGGTGCGATACACGATGACATCGTCGATGACCCCGCCGTCGGGGGTGAGAAGCAGGCTGTATTTCGCCTGGCCCACGTCGATCGTGGAAACAACGCCAGAGAGAGCGAAATCGAGGGCCGCCCCAGAACCGGTTCCCGTGAAGATGATCTCGGCCATGTGCGAGAGGTCGAACAGCCCGGCCGCAGAGCGGACCGCCCGGTGCTCATCGAGCTCGCTCGAATACCTCACCGGCATCTGCCAGCCCGCGAAATCGGTGAAACTCGCGCCGAGGGCGAAGTGGACGTCGTGGAGCGGGCTCAACCGGCCACGGGCAGCGCCACCATCCGGGTCATGCTCAGGTTCGTTCTGATCGGTCACGGGAGTTCTCCAAATCTGCGTCGACGACGCGGGAACTCTCCCTCTGTCATGGAGCCTGAGAGCTTCGTCGACCGGTCGGTCGGCTTTCACCTTGGGCGGAATGCTTCGCGGGTTTCGATACGGCGCTAGCGCGCCTACTCAACCTGAATTGCTTCGCAATTCACTTTTCAGAGTTGCCTGTTCGATGCGGTACAAGTACCTGAGAGATTCTGGAGAGGATTGCTCCTTCGGTGCCCGTGTCTGGTGTGCACGGAGCTCTCCCGCATCGCCTGAGCGGCCGGATATTCGGTTATAGCGAAAGCATAGCAAGCGATGGTGACGCCCCCACCAGGAATCCGGCGGGGGGGGGTCACGTTACGCGAACGCGTCGGCGAGGGCCTGGCCGAGGTCGGCCGGCTCGTATGCCGAATACGCCGCACCGCCCGTCGCGGCAGCAATCTGCTGCATCGACGCCAAGTCGGTGTCTGGGCCGAACCCGACGAGGATGACCGGCACCGGTTTCAGTGGATCGTTCATCGCCGTGAGCTGCTGCAGCAGGGCTTCGAGCTCGATCGAATTGCTGTCGTCGTTCTTGCCATCGGTAACGACCACCATCGTGTTCACCTTGCCGGGCACAAAGCTCTCCCGCATGTGAGTGACGCCAGCAAGCACGGTGTCATAGAGCCCCGTGTCGCCGCGGATGTACTGTGGCAGCGATGCCGTGATGTTTGAGATGCTCTGGCGCTGAGAATCTTCGGTGAGCAAGCCGATTGGCGCGAGCTCCTCCCAATCTTGCTCACCAACGCGATTGGTCGAGAAGACCCACATGCCCATCTCGGTTCCGCCAGGAAACGGGTCAAGGAAGTCATCGGCCGCCGTCTGGTAGATGTCGATGCGGCGCAAACCATCACCGGCAGGCTCGAGCATCGAGCCCGAAACATCCACGGCCACCAGCATGCGGAACCCGAGCGTGAGCGAGTTCCACAGCTCCAGCGCTGACGCCTGGAGCTGCGGGTCTGCACGCGCAGGGACAACCGTCGCGACGGGGAGCACGCCGGTCGCGGTGAGCTCGCCACCGCCGCTGTGGTCACGGAAGCCCTCGTTCGTGTAGAACGCACCACCCATTTGCGCGGCCTCCGCGAAGGCGTCAAGCAACGCCTGCCGCTCGTCAGTTTGCTCGCCATTCGCGACCTCGATGAAGGGATAGTCGAGCGACGTCGTGCCCTCGCTTGGGTGCAATGCGAGGAGCGGCACCTCAGCTGTCGCGTTGTGGGCCGCGACCTCGCGCTCGGTCAGC
>NZ_JBUEQS010000002.1:200797-309689 GCF_054969005.1 Homoserinimonas flava | reverse complement strand
GGTGCGGCGAGCGCGCTCGCCGCTGCCTCTTCGATCGAATTGGGGACCGTCTTGCCGAGCGCGATGAGCGCCTCCGGCAACGCGTGTTGATCATTCTCGGGGGCCAACGAGGTCATTGACGCCAGAGCTGCGAGGCCCGCCGAAGAATCGGGATGTGCGAGGAGGGCACTCAGCGAACCCGCCAGAATGGATCGCCACCCCACGCCTTCTGCCGAAAACTCTGCCGATCTCGATGCCGGAGCAGCGAGCACCACGGGGGAGGTGGCAACAGCATCCCCCACCACAATGTCGGGGGCAACCCGACCGAGCGACTCAGCCGTGGAATTCGTGCGCGTGACCCACACCGAGGAGTCGGGAACCCAGGCATCAACCCCCACCAGCGCGTCCGACGCGAGCAGCGCCGAGGTGTCGCTCGACGTCTGCGCTCTGACCTCGGTCGAGACACAGTGCTCAGAATGCGCGTCAAAATCGGCGGCGACATTGGCGAGCGCCGGCTGGATCGAAGGGTCAGCGACGATCACCAGCTCCACCGGGTCAGTGCAGTCGCCCTCACCCGAGGCACTCGCCGAGAAGATCCCTGCGAACCCTCCCTGCGAGAGCGCAACGCCCGCACCAGTCACGAGGATGAGCACGGCGGCGGCGGCGAGGATCGGGCTGAGCAGGTTGCGGCGCGGACGCGAGGGCGCAGAGCGGCGGCGAGCGCGCGCAGGATTGTGCGGGGCAGGGATGGTCACAACAACTCCATTGCTGGTGGGAGCGGCGCCTTCGGGTAACGCTGGAGCCGAGTCGACCCCCGTTCGGGGGCAGCGGCATCAGTGTAGGGGAGATCGTTCAAGAAGTGAACAAAAGTCCCGCATGGCATCCCCTCAAATCAACGGATGTGTGCTAATCGCATCAGCGACGAGGGCGATGCGCCCGCTTCGTTCGGCGCATTTCACGCCAGGCGCCCGTCGACCACAACGCCCACAGCACAAGCAGCGGCTGAAAGAAGAGGCGGATGAAGCGGGCCCGGTCGGTATCGAGCCCGAAGGCATCACTCTGGGTCAGGTACTGCGAGAGGTTTCCCGGAAAGATCGCGACAAAGAACGCAGCGACAAGCCATCCAAGTGGCACACGTCGCGATGGCAACGCCACGAGTGCAGCGCCGAGACCGATCTCGATGACACCAGAGCCCACCACGACGAGATCGTCGTCGAGCGGCACCCAGTCCGGCACCTGCGCCTGAAACTCGCGCCTCGCCACCGTGAGATGCATCACCCCGGCGAACACGAGCGCCGCCCCGAGCCCCAGCCGCGCGATCGTGCGTGGCAGCGACGTCGTCGAGGTGGCACGGCGGGTGAGGGTCTCGAGCATGGCGTGAGGCTAACACCGCCACCATCGGCCGCCCTGAAGAGCGCTCAGAAGTCCCAGTCGTCGGCAAGTTCCGATCGCAACTGCGCCCGCTCACGCTCACGCTGCAGCGCCGCAAGATCTTCATCGACAAACTGACGGATGCGAGCGTCGCGATCGTGCACATATTCGGCATCGACCGGGATCTTTGAGCGCCGCATGGTGTCTTCAAGCGCGCGCGACACATCCTGCCACGCTTCATCGCGGGCGCGCTCGATGAGCCCCAAGAGGTACTCCTCGTCCTCGCCGCACTCATGCAGGCGCTTGGCCAGCGCCCGCGACACCGCCTCGCGCCGCCTGAGATTCGCGGCATCCTTCGAGCGATAGTCGTGGGCATGGCCAGCTTTGCCCTGACGGTCGGCCGAATCTTCGAGTCGCCCAGCGAGCCGGCGAGCCGCAGCATCCGATTCTGTTTCCAGCGTCAACAGCGTTGCGCGGGCCTCATCGAGGTAGTCACCGGGAACATAATCACTCTCACCCGAGAGCGCCCCAATGACAATGGCATTGCGGAGGCGGAGCCTCGCTGCATACTCCGCGAGCATGAAACCTTCGCCAACCGAAGCCTCAAACGACAGCGGTTCGCGCTTCGGAAGCTTCGACGCGTCGAACGGCGCCATCGACGGTCGTGACGACCGTCTGCGGAGACGCTGGAACCATTTCACGACAGGACGCGGACCCTCTGCATCGGTAGCCTCTGGACCTCCCAGCCTACCGTCAGCATGCGCACCATGACACGATTGTGAGAGCCCGCACGATCGAGTGAATGGAAACCGAACCCAGTGGCCCATGCTTGAGAGCCAGTTCGCCGTCACCGGCGCCATCCTCGCGGTGGCCGGTATCGTCGCCTTCGCAGCGAACCGCGCAAAGCAGCCGCTCATCGTCGGGTTCATCCTCGTCGGTATCCTCGTCGGCCCAACCGTGCTCGACTGGGTCAGCGAGGGCGACCCGCTTGAGCTGCTCGCCGAACTCGGCATCGCCATCCTGCTCTTTCTGGTGGGCCTGAAGCTCGACCTCGGACTGGTGAAGTCGATGGGCCGGGTCGCCCTCATCACAGGGCTCGGTCAGGTCGTCTTCACCTCGGTCATCGGGTTCCTGCTCGCACTCCTGTTCGGCATGCCGCCCGTTGTCGCGATCTACGTCGCAATCGCACTGACCTTCTCGTCGACGATCATCATCGTCAAACTCCTCACCGATAAACGGGAGCTCGACGAACTCCACGGGCGCATCGCCCTCGGGTTCCTCATCGTGCAGGACATCGTGGTGATCATCGTCATGATCGTGCTCAGCGGCTTCAGCGGGGACGAGGATGCCTCCCTCGGGCGCTTCGGCCTCATGCTCGTCGGCGGCATCGCCCTCATCGTCGGCATCGCGGTTGCCATGAAGTGGGTGCTGCCGTGGATCATGCCGAGGCTCGCCACCTCGCAGGAACTCCTCATCGTCTGGACGGTCGCATGGGCAGTCGCGATCGCCGCCCTCACCGATTGGATGGGCTTTTCGGTCGAGGTCGGCGCCTTCATCGCGGGATTCGCCCTTGCCTCCACCCGGTATCGCGAGACCGTGTCGTCTTCGCTTTCGGGTCTCCGCGACTTCATGCTGCTGTTCTTCTTTGTCGGGCTCGGCGCGCAACTCGACTTCTCGTCGATCGGGGCCCAGGTACCGGCCGCCATTGCGCTCTCCCTCTTCGTGCTCATCGGCAACCCCCTCATCGTGCTCGTCATCATGGGGGTGATGGGGTACCCGAAGCGGGTCTCATTCCTCGCGGGCCTCGCGGTCGCGCAGATCAGCGAGTTCTCGCTCATCCTCATTGCCCTCGGGCGTGATCTCAACCACGTCGATGATGCCGCTGTCGGCCTGGTGACCCTTGTCGGCGTCATCACGATCGGCGCCTCCACCTACATGATCATTTACTCGGAGCAACTCTTCCGCTGGCTGAGCCCAGTGCTCGGGGTCTTCGAGCGCTCGAGCGCCCAGGCACCGGACATGCCGGAGCCCGAACGGGCAGAGGTGATCGTCTTCGGCATGGGCCGATTCGGATCCCGACTCGTCGAAGAATTCGCGGCAGCCGGGCACACCGTGCTTGTCGTCGACTGGGACCCCTACAGCCGCCTCGACTTTCTCCCTGCGGAGCTTGAGGGCAGGGTGACCCTCCGCTACGGGGACGCCGACAACCCCGAGTACCCGGATTCGCTGCCACTTTCTTCGGCACGATGGATTGTGAGCACGGTGCAGCGGGTCGACACGAACAAGACACTCGCGTCCGCTCTTCGGCGCCACGGAGCGCAATGCCCCATCGCGGTGACCGCCCACAACGACGCCGACGAGGCTCAGTACGCCCCCGAGCGGGAGGTCGGTGCGATCAGCCTCGTGCTCGAGCCGTTCCGCGATGCTGCCGATGATGCGATTGCGGCCCTCAAGGCACTGTGACGCGCTAGCGTTTCGACATGTCGATCACCGTCACCCCGGCCCACAACTTCGACGACGTTGCAGCCATGTTCGCGCCGAAGAAACCTGAATCGTCGGTGTGCTGGTGTCTCTCCTGGCGGCTGAGCTCAAAGGAGAATCGCGAGCTCACCGGCATCGCTCGCGCGGAGAAGGTGCGTCAACTGTGTTCGCGCGAGATCGCCCCAGGAGTCATCGCCCACCTCGACGACGAAGTTGCAGGCTGGGCTGGCATCGCACCGCGCGCCGAGCTGCACCCCTTCGCCAACTCCCGCAAAATACCGACCATCGACGACCTTCCGGTGTGGAGCCTCTGGTGCCTGCGGGTGCGCCCCGGCTATCGCAAGCGTGGCATCACGACCGCGCTCATTGATGGGGCGGTCGACTATGCGCGAGCCTCGGGTGCGCCGGCCGTCGAGGGCTACCCGGTCGACAACGGCGATGCCCGCGTCGACCTGACGATGGCGTTCGTCGGCACCCGAAGCATGTTCGAGCGAGCCGGGTTCACAAAAGTCGCCGACACCGACTCGGTCTCGGGTGGCATCCGCCGCATCGTCGTGCGCCGGATCCTCAGCTGACATCGCCCTCAGTGGGCGTCGCTCACCAGCTTGAGACCGATAACGCAGCCGACGATGCCGAGCACAAGCAACACCTTGATGAAGGATGCGGGCTCAGCGCCAGTGAGCATGGCGTAGCCGACCGTGAGGGCAGCCCCGATGCCCACCCAGACGGCGTAGGCCGTGCCGATCGGGATGCCGCGCATCGCGAGCGCAAGGCCCGCCATGCTGAACACGAGGGCACCGCCGAACACAACTGACGGCCAGAGCTTCGTGAAGCCCTCCGAGCGTCCGAGCGCGGTCGCCCACACGGCTTCGAGCGCGCCGGACACGATGAGAATAAACCAGAACATGACGACTCCAGGTGGCCAGTCTTGTCGCGTTCCGGGTACTGATCCGTCGTCCGGGGGCGCTGATCGCGCACTCCTTCGAGGGTAGCAAAACGCCCTGTGCTTCTCCGAAGGTGCAGATATGTGTATCGTTTGTCGATAGCAGCACACCGTTTATCGATAGGAATCACATGCACAGGGCAACGATCAATTCTCTGAAACTCCTCATCGTCGCGATGATCGCGCTACTCCTGGCGTGCCAACTCTTCATGATCCCTGGGGTCGCCGCACAATCGGCCCTCCTCTATCCGGAGCTCAGTCACCTCTACATCCCGGGCATCATCATTGCCGTGCTGTTCGTGCTGTGCGTGCAGGTCGTCCTCGCGAGCGTCTGGCGGCTCCTGTCGATGGTGCGGAAGTCGGTCATCTTCAGCGACGCCGCGTTTCTCTGGGTCGACATCATCCTCGGATCCATCACCCTCGCAACGCTCCTCATTGCCGCATCCATCGCCACACTGACCGCCGCGAATGTCGCATCGCCGTCAGTCATGCTCCTCTGCGCACTCGGGGTCGTCGTCGGCGCGGGTCTCGCGCTGCTCATCGTCGTGATCCGCGGGCTTCTGCGCAACGCACGCCAGCTGCAACAGGATCTGTCGGAGGTCGTCTGATGCCCATCGTCATCAATCTCGACGTGGAGCTCGCGAAAAAGAAGATGTCAGTCTCCGACTTCGCGGCCGCAATCGACATCACCCCCGTCAATGTCTCGGTGCTGAAGAACGGCCGGGCAAAAGCGGTGCGCTTCTCAACCCTCGACGCGATCTGCCGAGTGCTCGAATGCCAGCCTGGCGACATCCTGGTGTGGGTGCCCGATGGCGAAGCGCCCGACCTCGTCAGGCCCGAATCGGATGCTTCGGAGGACGGCCAGTGACCGCACCGCGCTCCACCACCCAGCGGTGGAGCGATGCCGCGATCGATCGTCTCCTCGACACCAAAACCTGTCCGGCCTGCGGCGCCGATTCCCTCAGGGGCGGGCGGTGCGGCAACTGCGGTGCCGACCTCAGCGGCGAGATCAGCACCGAGCTGTGGAGTGCATCCGAGGATGCTGCGGCGGCATTGCGACGCCGCCAACAGGTGCTCGAACGTGTGCCGCGGAGGCCACTCACCGAGACGGTGACGTCGCCCGTTGTGGCCACGCGGGCGACGACGGTCGCGCCACAGGTCTCGCGAGAGCCTGCCAGCCTCGCCCCACGGTCGAGCGCAACCGTGCAGTCGGTGCTCGCAGTGGCGGGGGCCGGTCTCTTCGCCGTCTCAGCCATCGTCTTCACCTTCTTCAACCCTGATCTCGCCGATCGCGCGGCTCGAAGCTTCATCCTTGGGGTGACAACCCTTCTGTTTCTTGGGGGCGCGTGGATGCTCGCTCGCCGCAGGCTGCAGTTCTCTTCTGAGGCGGTCGGTGCGCTCGGGCTGGTGTTCATCGCCCTCGACATCGCTGCCCTCTCCGGCTTCGCGTCGACGAACGTCAGCCTCTGGGCGTTCGCTGCAGGCGGCACCCTCATCACCGGTGCGGCGATGGCGGCGCTCGCGTCGATCGCGCGAGTCCGCGTCTGGCTCTGGGCATCGCTCCTCGGCCTCGCCGTAGTGCCGGCGATGCTCGGCTATGCGGAGGGCAGCTCGATGGGAGCCTTGCTCGGGCACCTCGGCTGCTCCTTCGCTGCCCTCGCTCTCGTCGAGGTGATCCGCGCTGCCGCCCTAAAGTTCAACGGTGTGCTCACGGCCGAGCGCGTGACGATGACGGTCGTGCAGATTTTCGCCGTCGCGCTGGTACTGGCGCACCTCGCGGTGCTCGTGCTGTCGGCGACCTCGCCTCACGGGCTCATGCTCCCCGCCATCCTTGCCTCGATCAGCGTGCTCGCCATTCTCGCGACGCGCGATCTCCTGCCGCCCTTCTGGAGCGTTGTTACGGGGGCGTCCGGCATCGCCGCGATCGCCGCGATACCCTTCGCCTTCGCTGCCGACGCTGAGCACTGGCAGTTCGCATTCGTGCCGGCGGCCGCTGCACTCGGTCTGGTTGTGCTCGGTGCACTCGCGCCGACGCCACCGACGGTCGAACGCACCATGTTCGCCAGGGGCGCCCTCGGGATGGCGATCGTTGGTGTAGTGCCAGCGGCGCTCGTCGCACTGCTCACCGGAGTCACAACGGCAGCGGGAGCGCTCATCGGATACCGAGCCTTCGCCTCTGCGATCGAGTCGGAGCGCGTCGTCGCGGTGGCGCTCGGGCTCCTCGCCGCGGCCGTCGGCGTCCGAGTGTTCGCCACGCTCAGCGAGCGCCGAGATTCCACACGAGCGGACAGCACACGCAACCTTTCAGCGTTTGCGACGTGGCTCACGGCGCTCGCCGGAATCACTCTCGCCTGCACCCCCGGCCTCCAGCCGTGGGCACAGGTCGCGTCAGCGCTCGCCGTGGCACTCGCATCCGTTGCTGTCGTGCTGGTGACGCGCGTGCGAGACTCCCCGTTTGTCATCCGCCTCCCGCTGATCGTCGTCGCACATCTCGCCACGCTCCTTGCCGCCATCGTCTCGTGGAGCGACGGAAGCCTCACGGTGTGGGCCGGCGCGGCGATCGTCGCTGCGCTCGCCGTCGTGGCGCGCTCCGTGCCCGTAAAGCCGCGATTCCTGCACGTGGGCGTCGGCTATGCGTATGCGCTCATCACCCTGGGCTCGGCCCTCGAGCTGCTCGGGGTCGGCACGATCGCCCTCCTCTGCATCACGACCGCGATAGGGCTGCTTGGCGCCATCGTGGCGACGGCGCTCCCCCGGCTGCGACCATCGTCGTGGCATGCGGTGCTCGTCGTGAGCTCGGTGCCCTTCGTGATTGGTGTCATCCAGGTGCTCTTTGAGCGCAGCGGCTGGACAGCACTCTCGACCGGCATGATGTTTCTGCTCGCGATGACCCTGCTCATCTCTCGGCGACCGGGGCTCGGGTTGCTGCTGCGCACGATAGCTGCAGGCTTGCTGGTCCCCTCGCTCGCCATCGTCATCATCTGTCTCGGAGCCCAGGTGCTCATGGGCAGCGCATCCCCCGTGACGCTGCCCATCATCGCCGCCATCGTCGCGCTCGTGCTGCCCAGCACGGGCATCATCAGAGCTGCGCTCGAACGACGCGGCATAGCAGGGCGCCACGGCGCGGCCGCCCGAAGCGCCATCGAAGGTTCCGCGCTGCTGACGGGCGCCATTGCAGTCGGCCTCGCCCTCATCCGCGTCGCCGCTGGCCTGCCGACCACACTGCTAGTCCTCCTTGTGCTCGCGCTCGGCGCGGGCGCAGCCTCCCACTGGGCAGGTCGACGCTACGGATGGTGGGTCGCCGCCGCCTGCCTGACAGGCGCGCTGTGGTGCGTGTTGGCGATGGCGGACGTCGACGTGCCGGAGCCGTATTTCCTCCCAACGGCCCTCACAGCCGTGATTGTCGGCATGATTCTCACCACGCGCGGGGCGCAGGCCACAGCTCTCGTTGCGAGCGGTCTCCTCATCGCGACCGTGCCATCACTCGTGATCCTCGGGCTGGCCAGTTCAGACGATGGCGACCTCACCCCATGGCGCGGAATCGCTCTTCTCGGCGCATCGTGGCTGCTGCTGTGGATCAGTAACGCGATCGGACGGCGCTCGTCGCTGCGCCGCGACCGGCTGCGCTCATTGCACTCGACGTTCCTGAGCGTCGCCATCCTCGCCGGCGCCTCCGGAGCCATTCTGGGGGTTCGACTCGGCACCGGTGCCATCGACAGTGCCCCGATGCCGGTGATCGTGCTCTGCTTCTGCATCGGCCTGGCCGGCGCGCTACCAGCAGCCCTCGCCGCGCGCGCCATGATTGCTGCTGCGCCGCCGGAATCTCGACTCGCTCACACCCGCTGGTTGGGCGCGCCTGCAGCGCTCTACATCGGACTCTCGACCTGGACGGCGATCGAACGGGACTGGTTCACCATCTGGGCGATGTGGTCACTCATGCTCGCCTTCCTGGTTGGTATCGTCGTCATCTCGGCGCGGCTTCGCACCGGGCACACGGCCCTCCCTCCCGTGTGGTTCACCTTCGCGCTCGCCTTCGTCACGGCCATCGTGGCGTGGAGCCCCCGAGACCTGCGGGTCGAATGGTTCTCGCTCCCTCTCGGGCTATTCCTTCTGCTCGCTGGCGTAATCGCGCTCCGCGATAGCGACAACAACACCCAGAGCGAACGAACCATCAGCAGCTGGCCGGGGCGGTGGCGAGGCTCATGGCCCCTCCTCGCTCCTGGCTACACGGTGATGATCCTCGCGTCGATCGTCGCGACCTTCACGGACCCGCAGACGTGGCGCGCCATCCTCGTGATCGTGATCGCACTCGCCGGCATCCTCGTGGGCTCGAGCCTGAAGCTCGCGGCGCCCTTCATCCTTGGCATCATCGTGCTGCCGATCGAGAACATCTTCGTATTCGTCGTGCAGATCGGCCGAGGAATCGAATCGATGCCATGGTGGATCACGCTCGCCGTCGTCGGCGCCGTGCTCCTCATCATCGCCGTCACCTATGAGCGCCGAGCGGGAGACGACGACAGCATCACGGCCCGCTTGCGCGACCTCGCGTGAGCAGCATGCAGATAGTCAACTCCGCGATGACCCGCGGTCTGCACCCGCGCTGAGCACTACCCGCGCTGCGTCGCCCGGCGGCGAGCGACGAGGGCGAACCCTGTGCCGAGCAGGAGGAGCGTTGCTGCGAGCAGCGGGGCGGCACCGGCATCCGCACCGCTCGCGGCCAGGGTCGGGGTGGGTGCGGCACCCGGGACGGCGACGGGGACGGCGGCAGCAGCCACCTCAAGCGTGTAACTAGCGGTCGCGTCAGGTGCTGTACCGTTTGCGGCCGTCACCCCAAACGTCGAGGTGCCCGCTGTGGTGGGCGTTCCCGAAAGCACGCCGGTCGTGGCGTCGAGGGTGAGGCCCGTGGGGAGCTCGCCGCTGGTCACCGTGTAAGTCGGTGCCGGCGTGCCAGAAGAGGTGATGGTGTACGAATACGGGGTGCCCTCTTGACCCGACGGCGGCGCTGCCGAGGTGATGGTGGGGCTCGTCGAGACCGTGCCAGTCGCAGCGCATCCAGTCGGCGCGGTGATGAGGTTCTGGTCGAGTGTGACCGCGCCGTCTTGAGCGAAAAGGCGTCCCGCGATGGTCGCCTCCGACACCGCAGTGACGGACACGGCCGCCAGGATTGTGCCAGTGAAGTCGGCGCCGCCATCGAGCGTGGCCGAAGAACCAACCTGCCAGAACACGTTGCACGAACTCGCCCCGCCGCTCATGGTGATGATCGCATCGGAACCGATCGTGAGCGTCGACGCCGCCTGGAACACCCACACCGAATCGGCGTCACCGGTCAGCTCGAGCGCGCCGGTGAGCGAGAGCGCGCCGCCGGAATAGACCCCTGGCACCAGGGAGAGACCGACGAGATCACCGAGCCCCGTCGTCGTCGGGGTGAGGCTAGCGGCGACACCATAGGCGTTCGCGATATCGCTCCGAGCCTGTGCAGCCGGGCCATCCGTCTGATGAATGGTGCCGTTGACGATGCCGGGCGGGAACCCCGTGATCGAGGTGCCGGGGCTCAAACCGAGGTCGCCATTGAGCACGGAGAGATTGGTGTTTGTCACGGTAGTGGTGGCGAACACGGAATAGGTGTCGGCGGTGCCGAGATCAATCGGCCCGTCGATCGTCGTATCGGCACTTGCAGCGAGGCTCGGGATGAGCACGAGCGTCAGCGTTGCCGCCGCGAGAGCTGAGATACGAAGACGAGCATTCCTGATGGCCACAGTGCCAACCCTTCCAACGGAGGGGAATGACACATCGGCGGTAGCCGAAGCTGTCTGCCCCTACCCGAGTTGTATCACAGAAGTGGGCAGACCCATCTATCTTTGCCGGGATGCGATATCCAAACGACACCAGGATTACCCAGGGCCGGTGGCTCACCCTCACGGGTACCCGCGTGCTCGACTGGTGGGATGCCTCGCGTCGATCGCGTCAGTGGGGGTGCATCCCCGCCCCGGCGCGAATGAGGTGTTTTCGGCGAGATGGCACTGCCGCGGCACGATCATCCTGCCGAAATCCCCTCATCGGCGGCGGCGAGGGCTCGGCGCGCTACCGGCGAGAGACTTCGGGCAGCCGCGCCCCGGCAAACACACCCACGAGCCCGAGTGCGGCCAAGACACGTGGGCGCCGATGGACGCGCACCACAAGCGGGGTGAGGAAGGCCTGGGGCAGCATCGATCCGGACTCGCGAATGGGAACCAGCAACCCAACCAGTGCGGTCGGCACTCCGAGTGCCGAGAACAGCCACGGCAGCACGGTCGACGCGTTGACGGTCTGATCGCCCGACGACTGGAGCGAGTTCGCGAGCACCAGCCGAAGGCCGTTCGGCGCGAGGGTGCGTCGCACCTCCTCAGGGAGTTCGGCTTCTGCCTCGTGGTTCCGCTTTAGCAGCGCGGAGTAGAGGGCCTCGATCTTGCTCACCCCTGCACCGTATGGGCGTGCCGGTCGCTCCGCCAGTGAGTCTCGCCTTTCTTAGTCGGGGAGAATGGCACACATGACGTTTCACTCGGACCCGATGCTCGTGGCTATGGCCGCCAGGCGTTCAGTGTCGAAGGTCGGCCCAGAGACGCCGACGGATGCTGCACTCGCCGACCTGCTCGCCGCCGTCACACCCGTGGCCGATCACAAGGCACTCCGCCCGTGGCGCGTCATCACGCTGCGCGGCGACGACCGGATGCGACTTGCCACCGCCCTCGACGCGGCGAGCGGCGAGACGCGCGCGCCGGGGGAATACAACACCAAACCGTTCCGCGCCGAACTGCTCATCGCCGTGGTCGCCAGCCCGAAGGAGCATCCGGGGGTTCCCCTCTGGGAACAGCACGCCACCGCGGCCGGGGCCGCTCACCTGCTCGAACTCGCGCTCTGGAGTGCCGGCTGGGGCGTGATGTGGCGGACCGGCCTGCTCACGAATGCGCCTGAGGTGCGAGCCGCACACGGCCTCACCGACGTGGAGCACCTCATGGGGTGGCTCTACGTGGGCAGCATCGACGAGGCGTTCCGCGAGAAGCTGCGCGAATCGAAGCGGCCGGCGCTCGACCCGTGGCAGTTCATCGGGCGGATGCCGCCCGGGTAGCCCTACTCGAATGGTGTGGGCGCGAGACTCCGCAACTTGCTCATTTCAAGCCTGCGCGCGACAACTTGCGCAGTCTCATGAGCATCGGATGCCGCGACTACACGTTGAAGCGGAACTCCACGACGTCGCCATCCTGCATCGTGTAGTCCTTGCCCTCGATGCGAGCTTTGCCCTTGGATCGGGCTTCCGCGATGGAGCCGCACTCCATGAGGTCGTCGAACGAGATCACTTCGGCTTTGATGAAGCCCTTTTCGAAGTCGGTGTGGATGACGCCGGCCGCCTGAGGAGCCTTGGCGCCCTTCGGGATGGTCCAGGCGCGGGTCTCTTTCGGGCCGGCCGTGAGGTAGGTCTGCAGTCCGAGCGTGTCGAAGCCGATGCGCGCGAGCTGGTCGAGGCCGGATTCTTCTTGGCCGGTGCTGGCGAGGAGTTCCGCAGCATCCGCCTCATCGAGTTCGATGAGTTCGGATTCGAGCTTCGCGTCGAGGAAGACGGCCTTCGCTGGCGCGACAAGGGCGGCGAGCTCGTCGAGCTTCGACTGCTCGCCGAGGATCGCCTCGTCGACGTTGAAGACGTAGATGAAGGGCTTGGTGGTGAGCAGGCCGAGTTCGCGGATCGGCGCGAGGTCGAGCTTCTCGTTCGATGAGAGCGGCTTGCCCTCGTTGAGCCAGGCGGCGGCTGCCTTGGCGGTCTCAAGCACTATGGGCTCTGCGCGCTTGGTCTTGACCTCCTTCTCATAGCGGATGATCGCCTTCTCAAGCGTCTGCATGTCCGCGAGGATGAGCTCCGTGTTGATGGTCTCCATGTCGCCGGCCGGGTTGACCTTGCCGTCGACGTGCACCACATCGGAGTCGCTGAATGCGCGCACAACCTGCGCGATGGCGTCCGCCTCACGAATATTGGCGAGGAACTTGTTGCCGAGCCCCTCCCCCACGCTCGCGCCCTTCACGATGCCGGCGATGTCGACGAACGTGACGGGGGCGGGAAGGATGCGCTCGCTGCCGAACACGTCGGCGAGTTTCGCGAGCCGCGAATCTGACAGCTGCACAATGCCCTCATTGGGCTCGATCGTGGCGAACGGGTAGTTCGCGGCGAGCACCGAGTTCTTGGTCAAGGCGTTGAAGAGGGTCGACTTGCCCACATTGGGGAGTCCGACGATTGCAATAGTGAGAGCCACGGGAGTCAAGGCTACCGTGCGTGCTGTCGGTCGTTCACTGTGGGGGCCGGATGCCTCGCATGACGTTTGCTCGTCACCGCACTGCCCGGCATGCCGCGACCGCGAGCGTCGGCGGCCCGTGAGACGATCACCCTGTGCCACTGAACTTCACTGCGATCGACTTCGAAACCGCCAACTCATCGAGTGCCTCGGCGTGTTCGGTCGGGCTTGTGAAGGTGCGCGACGGCGTCGTCATCGACAAGGCCTCGTGGTTCATCAAGCCGCCGTTTGGCCACGACGCGTTCCTCGAATGGAACACCCGCATCCACGGCATCGTCGAGGCTGACTGCGCCGAAGCCCTCGGCTGGGCCGAGCAGCTGCCAGACCTCGTGACCTTTGCGGAGGGCGACCATCTCGTCGCCCACAATGCTGGCTTTGACATGGGCGTCATCACGGCGGCGTGCGCCGCGACCTCCGTCGACACCCCCACGTTCGACTACCTGTGCAGCCTGCAGGTGGCGCGCAAGACCTACCACCTCGACTCCTACCGCCTGCCGGTCGCGGCGATGGCGGCAGGGTTCGAGGACTTCCGCCACCACGACGCGCTTGCAGATGCGGAGGCGTGTGCGGCAATCATCGTGCACGCGGCGAAACGGCACGAGGCATCCGACATCGCGCACCTCGCGACGATTGCGGGCAGCCGCATCAAGTCGATCGGCGTCGTCGACGCTCACGCGCCCATGGTGCTCAGCTAACGCTTCGGCTGTGAGCTCGCGCCTCCCCGGCGCTGCGCCGAAGCAACGTCGGTGGTGCCTGCGAGACTTGCCGCATGGACCCACTCGCACTGCTCATCGGCCTCATCGTCGGCGTCATCCTCGGCCTCGTCGCGGGTGTGCTCGTCATGCGCGGGCGCACGTCTGCGGCGGCTCCGCAGGTCGACCCGGCCGTGCTTGAGGCGCGACACCAGCTCGCCCTCGGTGAGCTGCGGGCGGTCGAACAGGCGACCCAGGCACGACTTTCGAGTGAGCTTGCGGGTGTGCAGGCAACAGCGGATGCCCTGCGCGAGCAGGTCGTGACCCTTCAGACCCAGCACCGCGAGCTGCTCGACAGACACCGCACCGAGGCCCTTGCGCAGACTGAGCGCGAGCGCGCCGAAAGCAAGGTGCTGCAGGCACTGAGCCCAGTGCAAGAGAGCCTGCGCACGATGCAGGCGAAGGTCACGGAGCTCGAGCGCGAGCGCAGCACCCAGTACGGGTCGATCGCCGAGCAGCTCAAGCAGGCCCAGGTCTCTGACGAGCAACTGCGCGTCACGACCGAGCAGCTTGCGTCAGCGCTGCGCTCCAACAGCACCCGAGGCGTCTGGGGCGAGACCCAGCTCAAGCGCATCGTCGAATCCGCGGGCCTCACGCAATACGTCGACTTCTTCACGCAGCACAGCGTGGCGACGGATGCCGGTGCCGGCCGCCCCGACATGGTGGTGCGTCTCCCCGGCAACAAGTCCATCGCGATCGACTCGAAGGTGCCGCTTGAGCACTACATCGAGGCGAGCCAAATCCCTCTCTCCGCCATCGGCGAAGAAGCGGCCAGGCGAAGCCAACTCATCGACCGCCACGTCAAGGCCGTGCGCGGTCACGTCGATGCCCTCGCCAAGAAGACCTACTGGGAGGGCCTCGACGCGAGCCCCGAATTCGTCATCGCCTTCATTCCGAGCGAATCGCTCCTCTCCTCAGCGCTCGAAGCCGACCCCTCACTCCTCGAATACGCCTTCAGCAAGCGCGTCGCCCTCGCCTCGCCCGTCAACCTGTGGGCCGTGCTCAAGACCGTCGCATTCACCTGGCAGCAGCAGGCCGTCTCCGACGAAGCACTGAAACTCTTCGACCTCGGCAACCAGCTCTACCAGCGCCTCGGCACGCTCGCCGGACACGCAGACAGCATGCGCAAAGCCATCGAACGCACCGTCGACAGCTACAACAAATTTGCCAGCTCCCTCGAGACGCGTGTGCTCGTCACCGCCCGACAGTTCCCCGGCATCGACGAAACCAAACTCGACCTCGTCGCCGAACCACAGAGCATCCACACCGCCCCGCAGAAACTCACCGCCGGGGAACTCACCATTGGGGAGCTCGACTTCGCCGAGTTCGAGTCCGACGAAGTCACGACAGCCGCACGCGACGAAGCCAACGTCGCCTGACCGCACTCAATCCTGAACTGCGGCATCCAAACGGGTCAGACGGATGCCCATCCGGAAGGGCGCATTGCGCCCCGTCACCCAACGGATTTCGCCCGCAACGGGCTCGCCCAACACCCCGGGGATTTGCACCTCAACCAGATCGCCGGGCTCGAAACGCACCGCCGACCGCACCCGGCACCCCGCGAAACTGAGATCCTCCACGCGCACCGACACCGACTCTCCCGACACCGCTCCCGACACCGACAGCGGAACGATGTGCGCCTTCGCCCTCGTGAAGTGACGCACCTCCGCGCGTGCCGCAATCGACGAGCGACGCGCATTCGCCACCACCGTGCGAGTCAACGCACCACCAAGGCTTGATCGCTCCTCGCGGTCACCGCGCACCCAAAACGGCGACGCCGTGATCGTGCCGACCAGCGACACGAACTGCATCGGCGGCATCGGGGCGAACGAGAACCCGAAGGTCACACCGCTGTCATCCGCCGACACCCACGAACTGTCACCAGGCAGCCTGCCGACCCCCAGCATTCCGACCGCACGTGGACGAGCATCTCGGATGGTCAAGTCCTGCGGTCGCAACGACGCCGACCAGGGCACCACTACACGGGTGCCAGTGACACTCAAGTCGAGGGCGGCAGCTTCCACGACGAGGTCGCCGAACTCCACCTCAACCGGCAGATCCACCCGCGTGCGCTCGGCGCCTCGCAGGCGCGGACGCTCGACGCAGAGGAACACCGCGGCGACAGACCCGATCAGGTTATAGAGGGCCCAAAACACACTCACGATGAGAATCGTCAAGAGCTCGGGGTCGCCGAACGACCCGCTCGCCACGATCAGCGCGGCGATACTCAACGCAATCGCGATGAGATGCGGCAGCGCCGTGCGGAAGCCGAACTCGCGAGCGGCACGCAACTCACCCTTCGGCGTCACCTTGAAGGCACTCACTTTGAGCCCGAGCGACTCCGCAAGCACCGAGACCGCGAGGGTCGGCGCCATCGCAAGCTCGTAGATGTGACTCCAGATGAAGCTTCGGCGGCCATCGGCAACGATGCGGAATGCAATGAGCCCGCAGAGAAACTGCGGGAGCCACATCACCACGAGCGACAGCACATCGGTGCGGAGCGGCGCAATACCGAACAGCAAGAAGAGAATCGGGGCGAGAAAGTAGACCAACTTGAAGAGACCGAAATACCAATACACCACGCCGTCGGCATAGAGCCAGCGCTGCATCGCGGTGAGCCCTGGCAGCGTCAGCGGGTTCCACTTGCGCGCCGTCTGCACGTTGCCGCGCGCCCAACGGTCGCGCTGCACCAGCAGATCTTCAAAACTCTCCGGTGCCGCACCGGCCGCCACAATATCCGGCACAAACTCGGCACGCCACCCGTGCGACTGCAGCAGCATCCCGGTCGCCATGTCCTCCGTGATGACACCGGTCGCGAAACCGCCGATGTCGTCGAGCGCAGTGCGTCGGAACACTGTGTTGCTGCCCACATACATGACGGCGTTGAAGCGCGCCTTGCCCGCGAGCAGGGTGCGCATAAAGAAGTCCTGCTCATTCGGCAGCGCCGCAGCCGAAAACAGGTTGTACTGGAACGGGTCGTCGTTGGAGAACGCTTGCGGCGCCTGCACGAAGGCCATCCGCGGGTCAGCAAAATGCCCCACCGTGCGCTCCAAGAACTCCGCCGTCGGCACCATGTCGGCGTCGAGCGTCACGATGAGCTCACCGCTCGACAAGGCCATCGCATTGTTGAGATTGCCAGCTTTGGCGTGCGAATGTTCGGTTCGCGTCAAATAGCCGACGCCGAAGGACTCGGCGAGGGCACGCACGGTGTCGCGTTCGCCGTCATCGCAGAGGTATACATTCACCACGCCCGGATAGCGCATCGTCAGCGCCCCGGCGACCGTCGTGCGGAGCATCGGCAACGGCTCGTTGTAGGTGGCAATGAAGACATCGACACTCGGATGCTGCGGTAGCTCGCCGAGCGCTCGCGGCTTCGGGCGCTCGGTATCCCACGCCACAACCGAGTAGGCGATGGATTGCAGGTAGCCGATCGCCTCCGTTGCGAAGAGCACGACACCAAGGATGAGATCACCTCCCGATTCAGGGATGGTGAAGATGGCACGCCACAAAAGATAGAGTCCGCCGGTGACGAGCGACATGACGATTGCCGCCTTGCGGCCGCGACCCGGCCGCAAGGTGCTGGCGAGCCAGACACCGGCGATGACCGCAAGGGTGACCAGCGGGTAGAGCAACACCCACGGCCACAGCGCGCTCATGTCCGGCTCAGCTTTCGTCGAGCCACTTCGAAGCGAGGTGGTCTGCAACCACACGCCGCGCCGTGCCAGAACGCGCGCGCAACACGACACTCTCGGTTCGAATGATTGGGCCCTTGCGCCGCACTCCGGCGACGAGTTCACCATCCGTCACGCCGGTCGCCACGAAGAAGGTGTTGTCGCCGCGCACGAGATCATCGGCTTCGTAGACGTGGTCGAACTTGAGGCCGGCATCGAGCCCGCGCTGCCGCTCCTCATCGCTGCCGGGAGCGAGACGCCCCTGGATGAACCCGCCGAGCGCCTTGATCGCGGCGGCCGTCGCGACACCCTCGGGGCTGCCGCCGATGCCGACGCACATGTCGATGCGGCTCTCGTAGCGTGCAGCGTTGATGCCGCCGGCGACGTCGCCGTCGAGCATGAGCCGCGTGCCGGCACCCGCCGCGCGGATCTCCTCAATGAGGGTCGCGTGCCGCGGGCGGTCGAGCACGGCAACCCGCAGCTCCGAGACATCCTTGCCGAGCGCCTTCGCGAGCGCCCGCACGTTCTCGCCGATGGGGTTGCGGATGTCAACGACGCCGATGCCAGCTTCGCCCGTCACGATTTTGTCCATGTAGAACACCGATGACGCGTCGAGCATGGTGCCGCGATCAGCAACCGCGATCATCGAGATCGCATTCTGCCGACCGGCAGCAGTGAGCGAGGTGCCATCAATGGGGTCGACCGCGATATCGCACTTCGGGCCGTGCCCGTTGCCGACGTGCTCGCCGTTGTACAGCATGGGCGCCTCATCCTTTTCGCCCTCGCCGATCACAATCACGCCGTCAAAGTCGACCGTGCCAAGAAACTTGCGCATCGCGTCAACTGCGGCCTTATCGGCAGCGTTCTTGTCGCCATGACCAATGAATGGGTATGCCCGGATGGCCGCCGCCTCAGTCGCCCGCACGAGTTCCATTGCGAGGTTGCGGTCGGGGTGGGCGATCATGCTGTCTGAATCGGTGGTCACAACGGGTCCTTCGCTCGACGGAGTGCGGCAGACGAGGCTGTCCCCGGCGCCAACGCCAGTCTATCGAGCGGGCGACACTGCCCCGTTGCAGCGATGCTGGCTAGACTTTGACCCGTTCGAGCGCGAATCTGCTCGAGTAATTCCGTTCGCCGCTAAGGAGACGTCATGCCCATCGCAACACCCGACCAGTACGCCGAAATGCTCGATCGGGCCAAGGCCCAGGGTTTCGCCTATCCGGCGTTCAACGTCTCGTCGTCGCAGACCGTCAATGCCGTGCTGCAGGGTCTCACGGAGGCCGGTTCCGACGGCATCATCCAGGTGTCGACCGGTGGTGCTGACTACTGGGCTGGGCACAGCGTCAAGAACCGCGCATCCGGAGCCCTCGCCTTCGCGGCATTCGCCCGTGAAGCCGCCAAGAACTACCCCGTCACGGTCGCCCTCCACACCGACCACTGCCCGAAGGATGCACTCGACGGCTTCGTGTTGCCGCTCATCGAGGCGAGCGAGGAGGCGGTGCGCGCCGGCGGCGAGCCTATCTTCCAGTCGCACATGTGGGACGGTTCCGCTGTGCCGCTCGAGGAGAACCTTGAGATCGCGAAGACCCTCCTGCCCCGCATGAAGAACATCAACTCGATCCTTGAGGTTGAGATCGGTGTCGTCGGCGGCGAAGAAGACGGCGTGAGCCACGACATCAACGAGCACCTCTACACGACGCTCGATGACGCCATCGCGACCGTTGAGGCCCTCGGCTTCGGCGAACAGGGCCGCTACATGGCCGCCCTCACCTTCGGCAACGTGCACGGCGTCTACAAGCCCGGCAACGTGAAGCTCAAGCCAGAGCTGCTCCGCGAGATTCAGAGCGGCCTCAGCGCCAAGTACGGCAAAGACGCGTTGCCGCTCGACCTCGTATTCCATGGCGGCTCCGGCTCGACCGAGCAGGAGATTGCAACGGCAGTCGCGAACGGTGTCATCAAAATGAACATCGACACCGACACGCAGTACGCCTTCAGCCGCTCCGTTGCCGACACAGTGTTGAAGAACTACGACGGATTCCTCAAGGTCGACGGCGAGGTCGGCAACAAAAAGGTGTACGACCCGCGCTCGTGGGGCAAGAAGGCCGAGACGGCGATGGCCGCTCGCGTCGGCGAGGGCGCACGCCAGCTCGGTTCCGCCGGCAAGTCCGCGTCATAGCCCGCACCACACTGAATCTCCGGATGCCGGGGGCGCTCGAGACCTAGCGCCCCCGGTTGTCCGACGGCGGTGCGAGCTTGAAGCGCATCCGCAGCTGCTCGCCCCCAGCCCACTGGAGGTCATGCGCCGACGCCTTAAGCGACACGAAGTACGGCGCAAGCATCATGACCCGCTTGCCCTCCGGCAGCGTGATGTTCATGCTGAGCGCAACTGCGGTCGTGCCGTCGTCGAGCGAGCGGAGTTCGATGCGGAGCGCCTCGTTGGCGAGCAGCGGCGATTCGAGGGTTGCCGAGATGAGGGCGTGGATGGCGGCACGCTGCTCTCGCGTCATATCGTTCGCCACAGCATCCGGATCTTCGACGATGAGGCGCTCGCTGTGGCCGATGCTGTCGAGCCAGCTGCGGTCGATCGCCGAGACGAGATCGGCGCGGATTCCCGAGGCGAGGGCGGCGGCATCCATACGCTCCTTCGCCGTAACCCTGCCGCCGTCGGCGACTTTCTCGAGGAGGGCAATCACATCGTCATCAATCACCACGGGCGTGCCGTGCGCACGGAGACGGCTCGCAAACACGGCTGGCCGGTCGACGCTCTCCTCGCCGTCGTAGGGCAGCGCCCGCCAACGGAGGACCGCCCCCACGACCATCGCCGAAAACACGGCGCCAACGATGCTGATGTGGAGGGGGATGGTCGCCCCCGCAATGATGAGGCTGACCGGGCCAACCGTCGGATTAGGAAACGTCCACACGGCAACGGCCGCGGTGAGCGTCGAGGTGACGAGCCCGATCCCGACCAAGGTGAGCGCAGAGCAGTAGGGCACGAGCGCGAGGATGACCACGCACAGGTGAAGCGGGCCCGTCCATTCGTTGATCGCGACACCGCTGCCGCGATGTGCCAGCGCCGACAGCACCACACCCGCAAAGCCCAGCGTGACCGGGAGGATGCACTGCACGGCCCTGAAGTTTGGTCGGTGGGGCTTCACATCGCGCAGAATGATGAAACACGCGATGACAGACGCGAGCGTTGCCGCGATCACACCGAGGGGTCTGACACCGACCACTGACGTGAATGCGGCGATCGCAAGGCCACCCACGCCCCCGGCAATCGCCGAGAACAGGGGGAGGTCAAACGCCACGATCCAGGTCAGCGGGTCGGCCCGCTGCGGCGACAGCGTATACGCGCTCGGCGTGCTCACGCGTAGATCCCTTCACGCACATCGAGCGGCAGTGACATGACCACCGAGGTCCCTGCTCCTGGCGACGCCCAGACGGTCACCGAACCGCCGTGGTCTTCGATCCGGCGGATGATCGCCATCCTCAGCCCCAGCCGGTCACTCGCGACACGGTCCATGGCGAAGCCATGACCTTCATCCACAATCATGACGGTCAGCCGATCGGGGCCCTGGTCTATGAAGACCTCGGCGGTCGTCTCGCCGGAGTGCTCGAGCACATTGTCGAGTGACGCCCGCATCGCGCCCAGCAGGGCCTGCCGGTCATCGGGCTCGAGAAGCTCGAAGGCGCAACTGTTGCCACCGACATCGATCGAGAGACCTCGCCACTGGAACTCTCGGATGATGTCGTAGAAGTCGTCACGCGGAAGCTCAGTGAGCGGCTGCTCCCGCGCCGGCGATCGCCACGCCAAGATCTCGTCGAGGTCGCGGCGAAGGCGCACGCGGTCAAAGTCATCGAGTTGCAGCGGGTGATGAGCAATGAGGGCGAGATCACGCAGCACGGTTTCATGCACCACAACGGCCGCTCGGCGCTCCCGTTGGCGTTCATACTCCTCCCTGCGCACCCTCGCCTGGATCGGTGCCGCGTTCGCGAGGCGCAGCTGCCTACGATCACTGCGCCACAACAGGTAATAGGCGCTCGCCGAGAGAAATGCCATCACGAGGGCGTGCTGGTCGAACTGCAGCGGCACGCCGAGCGAGAACTGCGTAGAGAACAGCGCGATGTGGGTCGTTGCGACACCGACGAGCGACCAGGCCGCGCCACCGAGCGCCCCGCCGGTCACGGCTCCGACGAAACAGAGCGCGCTGCCCGCGGTGCCGACAAACACCAGGTTTTGTATTCCTTCGCGCTCCGAAAGCATGATGATGATGGCCGCAATCGCGACGGCACCGACGCCGAGGTACGCGAACGCGGTCATCCAACTGGGCGAAATCGCGAGCACGGCGAGCATCACCCCCATGCTGGCAAGCGCGATCAACGGAAGGATCATGGCGTCCGGGTCGTCGGACCGCACAAAGAACTCAATTGTCACAATGGCGTGCGCGATCAAGACGAGCGCGGCAAGCACCCATCCCGCCCTCACCGTTGCCTGCACTCGAAACCCGACCGCGATGGTGCGCGGCGGGGCTCGGAATGACATAGCCAGAGGTTAGGCGCTCTCGGATCAGCCGACAACATCCCTAATTGAGGGGTGAGCCAGGCCCGCGTGCATCAGCCCCCGGCAGAAACCGAAGCGACATAGGCGGTGAACGCCGGGTCGGCGACGATGGCCGCGATGGCAAGCACACTCACAACAATCACGGCAACGACACCCGCGACGAGTGGGATCCACCACGAGGTCTTGCCCTTCTGCATTGCCGTCACCGACGCGGCGAGCGCCACAACCCACAGGAGCACCTGCACAATGATCGCCACGAGGCCGAGCGTGCGGGCGAGCGCGAATGAGGTGTATGGCTCCATGCCGCGGGTGGCGAACGCCGACTGCATGCCGTCACCAAGTTGCAGGAGCATCGGGATGCTGATCAGCACACTCGAAAGCCCGAACGCGAGGAGCGCGACGGTAGCGAAGCGGTTGCGAGACGACCCGGCGCTGCGAACCGTTGGCGCGGCAGGCGCGGCCGTCGTGTTGGCGGTGGCGCGAGCATCCGATTCGCCCTCGTGGGTCGCCGGAACTTCGCGGGGTGGCGAGGTGATCGCTGCGAGGTGACGCTCATACTCCTCGAGGCTCATGCCGCGCGCACGCGCCACCTGCTCGGGCGTCGCATACTCGCCATACGCGGGGCGCGGCCGGCCGATCTCGGCGCTCACTGAAGTTGCCAATCAAGCTTGCGGGTGCGACCGCCGAGCCCACGGGCGTCCTGCTGCCCACTCGGGTCGCGACGGAGCTCCTTGGGGAGCGAGAACATGAGATCCTCCTCGGCGGTGACGACCTGGCGCACATCGCGGTAGCCGGCGTCGGCAAGATCGTTGAGCACCTGTTGCACGAGGACCTCCGGCACAGATGCACCGGATGTCACCCCCACCGTCTCGACACCGTCAAGCCATTCCTGCCGGATCTCGCTCGCGTAGTCGACGCGGTATGACGCCTTGGCGCCGTATTCGAGCGCGACCTCGACGAGACGAACGCTGTTCGAACTATTGGCCGAGCCGACGACAATGACGAGATCGGCATCTTCTGCCACCTTGCGCACCGCCACCTGGCGGTTCTGGGTGGCGTAGCAGATGTCGTCGCTCGGGGGGTCTTGCAGGTGCGGGAAGCGCTCACGGAGCCGACGCACCGTCTCCATCGTCTCGTCGACGCTGAGGGTGGTCTGCGAAAGCCACACGAGCTTGTCGGTCTGCGGCACCTCGATCGTGTCGACCTCGGCCGGGCTGTTGACGAGCGTCGTGCGCTCGGGGGCGTGACCCATCGTGCCCTCAATCTCTTCGTGGCCGGCGTGGCCGATGAGGAGGATGTGGAAGTCGTCGCGGGAGAACCGGGTCGCCTCGCGGTGCACCTTTGTCACGAGGGGGCAGGTCGCGTCGATCGCTTGAAGCCCACGGTCGGCAGCGCCCTTGACGACGGCAGGCGAGACGCCGTGCGCGCTGAACACAAGGTGCGACCCTTCGGGGACCTGATCGACCTCATCGACGAAGACGGCCCCCTTCTGCTCGAGGGTCGAGACAACGTGAATGTTGTGCACAATCTGCTTGCGCACGTAGACGGGCGCTCCGTAGTGCTCGAGGGCCTTCTCGACGGCGACGACCGCACGGTCGACGCCAGCGCAGTAGCCACGGGGTGCGGCAAGCACGACTCGCTTGGCGCCGGCGACCGGCTCGTCACGCAGGCGCTCGCGGCGCTCTGGGACGACAGGCGCGGCGAGGCTCGTCAGGCTGCCGTTGCTGATCGTGCTCACCAGGCCAGTCTACGGGCGGGTGCCTGCCCACTCGCTGGACGCAGCCCGCACCCACTCCTCACAGGGGGCGGTGACAGATGCTGCGGGGTCGGTCGTGTCCCGTAGCCTGAACCCATGACGATCGCCGACGCGCCGCCCACCGTCGATGCCCCGTGGCCGGTGAGTCTGCTCTCGACCAAGATCAAGGGCTGGATTGAGCGCCTCGGCGCGGTCTGGGTCGAGGGCGAGATTACGCAGTGGGGCAACTCGGGCGGCAATGTCTACGGCAAGCTCAAAGATCTCGAGGTCGACGCGACGGTGAGCTTCACCGTCTGGTCGTCGGTGCGGGCAAAAATCCCCGCCGATCTCAAGCAGGGCGACCGTGTCGTCGCGCTCATCCGGCCCACCTACTGGGTTAAGGGCGGCACCCTTTCGATGCAGGTCATCGACATGCGTCATGTGGGGCTCGGCGACCTGCTCGAGCGACTCGAGCGGCTGCGGCAGTCCCTCCGCGCCGAGGGCCTGTTCGATGCTGCCCGCAAACAGAAGCTGCCGTTCTTGCCCGGCACCATCGGGCTCGTCACTGGCAAAGATTCGGATGCCGAAAAAGACGTGCTGCGCAATGCCCAGTTGCGCTGGCCCGCCGTGGAGTTCCGGGTCGCCCACGCCGCCGTGCAGGGCGATCGGGCGGTCGGTGAGATCGTCGCCGCCATTCGCCGGCTCGATGCCGACCCCGAAGTGGACGTCATCATCGTGGCGCGCGGTGGTGGCGACTTTCAGAACCTCCTGGTGTTCAGCGATGAGCAGGTGGTTCGCGCCGCTGCGGCCGCGACGACCCCGATCGTGAGTGCTATCGGGCACGAGAACGACCGACCGCTGCTCGATGAGGTCGCCGACCTCCGGGCATCCACACCGACGGATGCGGCGAAGCGGGTCGTGCCCGATGTCGCCGAAGAGCTCACGGGCGTGCATCAGGCGAGGGCCCGCATGGGCATGCGCCTGACGTCGCTCATCACGACGGAGTTCGATCGGCTTGAGCAGTTCCGATCGCGGCCCGTGCTCGCATCATCCGATTGGATTATCGGCTCGCGCGCCGACGAGCTCTCCCGCTGGATGGGGCGAGCGCACGAGCTGCTCGAGCTGCGCATTGAACGCTCCCGCTCATCGGTGGGCGAGCTCCGCTCCCAGCTCCGGGCGCTCTCGCCACAGGCGACGCTGGAACGCGGCTACGCCATCGCGCAGCTGCCGGGTGGAGCGGTGCTCCGTGATGCAGCAGACGCTCCCGACGGAACCTCCCTCCACCTCACTCTCGCCGTTGGTTCGCTCACGGCGACCACGACCGCCGCTGATCCGGATGCAGCCGAACGATAGGATTGCGGCGTGACTGAGAACAGCGCCCCCGACGTCTCCCAGCTCAGCTACGAAGAGGCGCGCGACGAGCTCGTGCGCATCGTCTCCGAGCTTGAGCAGGGCTCATCGACCCTTGAAGGCTCGCTCGCCCTGTGGGAGCGCGGCGAGGCACTCGCGAAGCGCTGCGAAGAGTGGCTTATCGGCGCGAAGGCGCGGCTCGACGCGGCTCGCGCGGCTGCGGAGTAGCCGGTGGCCCGCATCCCAGGCGACCAGCCGATCGTCGCCGAACTCGGGCGGCCGGAGACCCCGGAGGAGACGGCCGCCCGCAAGGCTGCATCGTCGAAGCGCTACCGCGACAGCAAGACCCCGATCAATCTCGCGATCGCCCTCGCGGCATCCCTCGGCATTGTGCTCCTCACCGTCATGATCGTCGTTCGGCCATCGCCTGAGCCGACCGAATCGATCGACTACGCGGCAATCGCCGCGCAGGTGCAACCCGAATATGACGCGACCATCGCGAGCCCGGTGCTCCCGGAGGGCTGGGTCGCCAATTCGGCTCGGATTCAGTCCGGGTCCGACGGGGTGGTCGAGTGGTACATCGGCTTCGTCACCCCCGAAGGCGACTTCGCCGCCATCACCCAGGGCATTTCGGCCAACCCAACGTGGCTCGCGACGACCCTCCGCAACGGCTTCGCAACGGGCACCACCGGCATCGATGGTCGCACCTGGGATGTGTACGACCGGCGCGAGGCAGACGACATCGGCAACTTTGCCTACGCCATGACCACCGAGATCGACGCGAGCAGCCTTGTGCTCTTCGGCACCGCGAGCGACGAAGAATTCGAGACACTCGCCTCCGCCGTCGGCTCCTCGGTTGCGAGCGCACCCGAAACCTCCCCCGACACCGCTGATTCACCCGACACCGCCGATTCACCCGACAACGCCGAGGAGACTGCGCCATGACCGAGCAGCCTGTGACCGAGCAGCCCACAACTGAGCAGCCCACAACTGAGCGCACGCCGAAGACGCCCGCTGAGGCGTGGCAAGAGATGGTGCGCGGCAACGAACGCTTCGTCGCCGGTACCCCGAGGCACCCGCGGCAAGACGTTGAGCGCCGCACCGAGCTCGTCGGCGCACAGACCCCCAGCGTCGCGCTGTTCGGATGCAGCGACTCGCGCCTCGCCGCCGAGATCATCTTCGACAAGGGCCTCGGTGACCTCTTTGTCGTGCGCAACGCCGGCCAGATCATCTCCGACTCGGTGCTCGGCACGCTGGAATACGCGGTTGCCGTGCTGCACGTGCCGCTCATCGTTGTGCTCGGTCACGACGAGTGCGGCGCGGTTCGTGCCGCGATCGACTCGCAAGACACCAGGGCACCGATGCTCCCGCCGCACATCCACGCCCTGATCGAGCGCATCACCCCGGCCGTGCTCCGTGTGCGACGCAGCCTCGACCCCGGCGAGCAACCCGACCCGACCGAGGTCGGCCGCGAACACCTGCGCGACACGGTGCGACAGCTGATCGAGTCATCCGAACTGATCAGCGATGCGGTCGCCGCCGGTACGCTGGCTATCGTCGGCGCGAACTACCGCCTCCTTGAGGGAACAGCAGTGCCCGACGTCATCGTCGGGCCCGCCTAAGGCACCCGGCGTTCCCGCGCGATTTACCCCAGCACCGTTGAAGAGAAAAGAGATACCAGCGCCGTGACCACTCAGCCCGAATTCCGCATCGAGCACGACACCATGGGCGAGGTCCGCGTTCCAGCGGATGCCCTGTATCGCGCGCAGACGCAGCGCGCCGTCGAGAACTTTCCCATCTCGGGCAAGGGGCTCGAGTCGGCTCAGATCGCGGCACTCGCCCGCATCAAGAAGTCGGCGGCGATCGCCAACAAAGAACTCGGCGTGCTCGACGGCGGGATCGCCGACGCGATCGTCGCGGCAGCCGACGAGGTCATCACAGGTCAGCACGACGCCCACTTTCCGGTCGACACGTACCAGACCGGCTCAGGCACCTCGTCGAACATGAACATGAACGAGGTGCTCGCGACGCTTGCGACGCGTCACCTCGGCGCCGATGTGCACCCCAACGACCACGTCAATGCCTCCCAGTCGTCGAACGACGTCTTTCCCACCTCGGTGCACGTCGCCGTCACGCAGGCGCTCATCGAAGATCTCGTGCCGGCACTCGACTATCTCGCCGTCTCCCTCGAGGAGAAGGCTGAGCTCTGGAAGACCGCCGTGAAAGCGGGCCGCACGCACCTCATGGATGCGACGCCCGTCACCCTCGGCCAAGAGTTTGGCGGCTATGCACGGCAAATCCGTCTCGGCATTGAGCGGGTCGAGTCGGCACTCCCCCGCGTCGCGGAGGTCCCACTCGGCGGCACGGCTGTCGGCACCGGCATCAACACCCCCGCCGGGTTCCCCCAGAAGGTCATCGCGCTGCTCGCGGCCGAGACCGGGCTTCCCATCGTCGAGGCAAAAGACCACTTTGAGGCGCAGGCCAACCGCGATGGCCTGGTCGAAGCATCCGGTGCCCTCCGCACCATCGCCGTCTCGCTCACCAAGATCAACAACGACCTGCGGTGGATGGGGTCAGGCCCCAACACGGGCCTTGGCGAGCTCCGCATTCCCGACCTCCAGCCCGGCTCGTCGATCATGCCGGGCAAGGTCAACCCCGTCGTGCCCGAAGCGGTGCTCATGGTCGCGGCACGCGTCATCGGCAACGATGCGACCGTCGCGTGGGCGGGAGCATCCGGCTCATTCGAGCTCAATGTGGCAATCCCCGTCATGGGCACCGCGCTGCTCGAATCCGTGCGGCTGCTGTCGAACTCATCACGGGTGCTCGCAGACAAGACCATCAGGGGTCTCGAGGCAAACCTCGAGCGCACCTCCGCGCTCGCCGGCATGTCGCCATCGATCGTGACCCCGCTAAACAAGTACATCGGATACGAGAGCGCCGCCAAGATCGCCAAGCACTCGGTCGCCAAGGGCATCACGGTGCGTGAGGCTGTTATCGAGCTCGGCTTCGTCGAGCGCGGCGAAGTCACCGAAGAGCAGCTCGACACGGCGCTCGACGTGCTCGCCATGACGGTGCCGCCGACCGCCTAAGTCTCCGCACGACCTCGCCGCGGCGAGCAAAAACAATGACCGGTCGCGACTCGCGGCCGGTCATTGCTCGTAGTCGCTAGTCGGACGAAACCACGGGAACTTCGGTCAGCGGGGTGCCGTCGAGCAACTGCACCTCGCGGTCGCCGAGCGCCGATGAAAGGTTGATGGGGATCAGCAGCGAGGGGCCGACGGTCGAACTGCCCGCGCAGAAACTGTGATCGGCTGGCGCCCCGCCGACGGGTGAGCCGATGCCCGAATAGATCGCGACCTGGACAACAGTCTCCGATTCGACAATCACCGCCTGCAGCGGCGCACACTGCTGCTTGACCCGCACGTTCACGACCAGCTCAGCACTGTCAAGTGCGGCAAACCCCGAACTGGGTCGCGTGCCAATCACCTGCTCGTCTGAACCCGGGGGGTCATAGACGTCGAGGTACACGAGATACCGCGGCGTGTGCTTCACATTGTCAACCACCTGATAGCCGATGAGCGACTCCGCGACGAGGCTGGGATCCGCCACGCCAGCAGACTGCACAATGCGATCGACCACGACGGGAGCGGGTGCGGCACCCCACATTTGCTGCAGCGCCGTCTGCGGCGGCTCCGCTGTCGGCAACGAGTTGAGATAGTTCACGCCAACGACCGTGCCAACGGTAACAAACGTGGCGACCCCGAGCCCCGACAGGATGCGGTGGAACGCGTAGGCGGTCGAACCTGGCTCACTCGCATCCGGATTCCGCCGTGACCATGCCGCCAAGACGTGCCACTGCGAGCGCGGCCAGAAGAGCCCCCAGACGAAGAACACTGCAAGCAGCGCCGCCGCGAAGACCAAAAAACTCACATCACGACTCTACGGTGTAGCGGGGTGGCCGCGGGCACGACCACCCCCGATTACGCCGAACGTCAGGCGAGTTCGTTCGATTCCAGCATCTCGGTCACGAGGGCGGCGATCGCGCTGCGCTCTGAGCGGGTAAGCGTGATGTGCCCGAAGAGCGAGTGCCCCTTGAGCGTCTCGATGACCGATGCGACGCCGTCGTGGCGGCCAACCCGGAGGTTGTCGCGCTGTGCGACATCGTGCGTGAGCACTACCCGCGAGTTCTGCCCGATGCGGCTGAGCACCGTGAGCAGCACATTGCGTTCGAGCGACTGGGCCTCATCCACAATCACGAAGGCGTCGTGGAGGGAACGCCCGCGAATGTGCGTCAGCGGCAGCACTTCGAGCAGCCCGCGATCGATCACCTCGTCGAGCACGTTCTGCGAGACCACCGAGCCGAGCGTGTCGAACACGGCCTGGGCCCATGGGTTCATCTTCTCGGCAGCGTCGCCGGGCAAGAACCCCAGCTCCTGCCCACCCACCGCGTAGAGCGGACGGAACACCATGATCTTGCGATGCTGCTGCTTTTCGAGCACCGCTTCAAGTCCGGCGCACAGTGCGAGAGCCGACTTGCCGGTGCCGGCGCGGCCGCCGAGCGACACGATGCCAATCTCGGGGTCGAGGAGCATGTCGATCGCGAGACGCTGCTCCGCCGATCGCCCGTGAAGCCCAAAGACGTCGCGGTCACCACGCACGAGGCGAACCTCACCGCGCGAGGTCACGCGCCCGAGGGCCGACCCACGATCGGAGTGAATGACGACGCCCGTGTTGATTTCGAGGTCCCCGGCGGCGCGGGTCGAGAGACGCTCCTCGTCATAGAGCTGCGCCATCTGTTCGGAGCTGAGGTCGATCTCGGCCGCGCCCGTCCATCCGGAGTCGACAGCCTGCTCAGCGCGGTACTCCTCGGCGGCGAGACCAACGGATGCCGCCTTCACCCGAAGCGGGAGATCCTTTGAGACGACCGTGACATCAAGGCCTTCGGCCGCGAGGTTCATGGCAACCGCGAGGATGCGAGAGTCGTTGTCGCCAAGCTTGAGCCCCGAGGGGAGTGCATCCATGCTCGAGTGGTTCAGCTCCACCCGAAGCGAGCCGCCGTTGCCAACGGCGATGGGGAAGTCGAGGCGCTCGTGTTTGATGCGGAGCTCGTCGAGGTTTCGCAACGCCTGGCGCGCGAAGTATCCGATCTCAGGGTCGTGGCGTTTTGCCTCGAGCTCCGAGATGACGACGACCGGCAGGACGACCGCGTGCTCCGCAAAGCGGAGGACGGCCTTGGGATCCGAAAGCAACACCGAAGTGTCGAGCACATAGGTGCGCTCGGCCTGATGGGTTGCGGTCGACGGCGATACCGTCGGCGCCTGATTCGGATTCGACTGCGTTGGCTGGGCCACGTGCGCTCCATTTCCCGAGTGCTTTGCACTCGGTGTAATCAAACGAAACGGCCGATGCCCGCAGTACGGGCGAAGCTCGAAACGAACTTGCGTGGCCGTTTCGATCAGGCGCCATACCTGATGAGTTGAACGCTACGACTGTCGTCGGCGCACACGCGGAGCGACACGCTGACGCCACGTTACGACGAAGTAAACCCCGGGTGTCGAGAGGAGGCGGGCTCAGGAGCCGAAACGACGGTGGCGCCTGGCGTAGTCGCGGAGGGCACGGAGAAAGTCGACTTCGCGAAGGTCTGGGCCGAGTGCTTCGACAAAATAGAACTCGCTGTGGGCGCTCTGCCACAGCATGAAGTCGCTGAGCCGCTGCTCGCCAGAGGTGCGGATAACGAGGTCGGGGTCTGGCTGACCGCCCGTGTAGAGATGATCCCCGATGAGCTCGGGGGTGAGAATCTCGGCGAGGGCATCGAGCGTGCCGCCCTTGTCGCCGTGGTCTTTCACGATGCTGCGCATAGCATCCGCAATCTCGCGTCGGCCGCCGTAGCCCACCGCGAGGTTGATGTGCAGCCCCTTGTTCTCGGCCGTTCGCGTCTCGGCCGCCCTGAGCGCGTGCACGAGCGGTTCTGGCAAGCCGTCAACTGATCCAACATGCTGCACCCGCCAATCGCGGTAGTGCGAGAGGTCTTCGGCGAGATCCGCGATGATCTCGAACAGACCATGGAGTTCCGGTTCTTCGCGACCAACCAGGTTGTCGGTTGAGAGCAGATAGAGCGTCGCGTGCTTGATGCCGAGGTCATCACACCAGACGAGAAACTCGCGAAACTTCGCGGCACCGGCGCGATGACCGTGGGCGACGGCGTCGAGCGACCGTTGCTTCGCCCAACGCCGATTGCCGTCAAGAATCATCGCCACATGCTTCGGCAGCTCCTGATGACCGAGCCAGCGTCGGATGCGGTTTTGGTAAAGCTCGTAAAGGATGCCGCGGCCGAGAGGTACTTCCCGTTTTTGCACGGGTCTACGCTAGCCCACACCGCCGAGGCCTTGCCGATACGCAGCTGAAGGGCCCGCGCCTTTAGAATTCGATCATGATGACACCGGAGAGCCGAGAACCCGGCACACACTCGGTGGAGGACGAGCCGGCCGCTGAACTGCCCAACATCCCCCTTCTCGACGACGAGCGCGACCGCCACCGCGCCGAAACAGAATCGAAGCCGACCTGGCGCGGCTGGATCCACGCGGTGACCTTTCCTCTCGCAATTGTGCTCGGCATCGTGCTCATCGTGTCTGCCGACGGCACGGCAGCGAAGGTCTCTTCGGCGGTCTTCGTCGCTTCATCGATGCTGCTGTTTGGCGTTTCCGCGCTCTATCACCGCCTGAACTGGAGCGACTCAGCCCGTCGGCTGCTCAAACGCCTCGACCACGCGAACATCTTCTTGCTCATCGCGGGTTCATATACCCCCATCACGGTGCTCGCACTGCCGGCGGAGAAGGCGTGGCTTCTGCTCTCACTCGTCTGGGGCGGCGCGCTTCTCGGCATCGGCTTCCGCGTATTCTGGATCGGGGCCCCGCGCTGGCTCTACGTGCCGCTCTACGTGCTCCTCGGATGGGCCGCCGTCATGTTCATCGTCGACTTCTTTAGGGCTGACGCGGCCATGATGATTCTCATCATCATCGGCGGGCTCTGCTACACGGTTGGCGCCGTCGTCTACGGCATGAAACGGCCGAATCCCGTGCCGGGCCACTTCGGGTTCCACGAGATTTTTCACACACTGACGCTCATCGCGTTCTTGTGCCACTGGACCGGGATCTACCTCGTCGCGACGAATCCTCCGACCCTCTAACCGTTCCGCTTCAGCGTTCGGTGTCGACCGGCCCATCCTGCTCGGCCTGCTCGGCCTGCAGCTTCTCGCGGATCTCGGTGCGGTAGCGCGTGCGACGCACACGCCGATTCATGTCGATGACGATGAGCACCGTCGCCACCGCGATGAGAAAGGTGATCGCAAACCCGATGACGCCGGGGGTGACCGTGTTGGGGTCGAACTCCTCCTCACCATCGAGCCGGACGAAGGTCGAAACCTCCGAAATGAGCGTGATGAAGCCAACAACGAGGGCGTTCACGCGCTCGCCTCCTCTGTATTGATGGTGATTGTCATGCTGCGGTAGTGGTCGTCGTGTCGTCGAGCACGATTCCGGCGAACAGATCGTCTTCGGGAATCGTCACTGGCACCCTCGATGTGACGAGTTCGTAGTCCTCATATGGCCACGCTTTCTGCTGCAGCTCGAGCGGCCAAAAGAAGAAAGCGCTGTCGGGTGGCACCTGGCTCGCATGGGCCCTGAGCGCAGCATCGCGCACAGCGAAAAAGTCGCCACAGCGCACGTGGGTGGTCGCGGTATCTGGCCTCTGGCCGATCCAGCCGAGCATCCGCTCAATCTCTTCGAGTTGATGAGACTCAGGATCGGCTGAACGCACCGCATCGGCGAGCGCCTCAACCTTTGTCGAGTTGAACCCGCGATCGTAGTAGACCTTTTGCACCTGCCAGGGTTGGCCCGCCTCAGGGTAACGGTCGGCATCGGCGGCGGCCTCAAGCGCGAACATCGTCACATCGTGGGTCTTGATGTGGTCCGGATGCGGGTAGCCACCGTTCTCGTCGTAGGTGACAACAACGTGCGGACGGAACTCGCGCATGATCTTGACGAGGGGCGCACCGGAGTGCTCGACAGGGATCGTCGCGAACGAATTTGCCGGCAGCAGTTCGCCCTCAGCGGGAAGGCCAGAGTCGGCATACCCGAGCCATCGATGCTCGACGCCAAGCACCTCGCGTGCCTGCGCCATCTCGTAGCGACGAAACCCCGCCATGTCACGATCGGCCATCGCTCGCGGATGGAGACCCTCATAGAGCACATCCCCGCGTTCGCCGCCGGTGCAGCTCACGACCATAACCTCGTCGCCCTGCGCGAGGTAGTACGCCGCCGTCGCAGCGCCCTTGCTCGACTCGTCGTCGGGGTGTGCGTGCACGGCCAAGAGTCGCCTGTTCACGGGGCTCCTTCGATGCGAATAGTCTTGACTCAAGAGTAAGGGGAGACAGTGCGGGGCGCAGACACGTGAGCGGGAGCATCACCGATCTTGACCTGCGCTACGGCCGCACCCCTCAGCGCCAACAGCGGCAGCGGCTCTTCGCGTGGGTCGCGGCCATTGCCATCACGGCGGTCTTCGGAGCATGGGTGATTTGGGTTACCTTCGACGGCACCAGCGCGTCCATCGAAACGCGGGACATCGCCCACAGCATTGTCGATGAATCGACCGTCGAGGTCACGTTCGAGGTCTCCGTCGCCGCCGGCACCGACATCGAATGCGCGATCCAGGCCCAAAACTCACAGCACGCGATCGTGGGGTGGAAGATCGTCGAAATTCCCGCGAGCGACCGCTACACCCGCACCTTCACCGAGTCCGTGCGCACCGTGGAGCATGCCGTCACAGGCTTGCTCTATCGCTGCTGGCTGGCTTAGACTGACGAATTCGATCACGAGATCGGCCGCACCGGCCGGTCTCATTCGTTTATGCGAGTTCATTTGACGAATCGCAGATCTTCGGGCCGTTCGGCGCTTCGCGTCACGAGCGGTCCCTTCGTTTGAGGGAGTACACAGTGTCCGGGCAGAGCACCGAAACCTGGCTGACCCAAGAGGCCTACGACCGCCGCAAGGCCGAACTTGATCACCTCGCGGGTGAAGGCCGGTCCGACATCGCCAAGAAGATTGAAGCTGCGCGTGAAGAGGGCGACCTCAAAGAGAACGGCGGCTACCACGCGGCAAAAGAGGAGCAGGGCAAGATCGAGGCTCGCATCCGGGTGCTCACCGAACTCCTGCGGCACGCCAAGGTCGGCGAACCCGCGGAAGCCGGGCTCGTCGCATCCGGCTCAGTGGTCACCGCGCTCGTGATGGGTGACGAAGAGATCTTCTTGCTCGGCAGCCGCGAAATCGTCGATGACACCGCCGACAGCGAACTCGATGTCTATAGCGAGGGCAGCCCGCTGGGTGAGGCGATCCTCGGCCTCAAGGTGGGCGACACGACGTCGTATGTCGCCCCGAACGGGCGTGAGATCTCGGTCGAGATCACCAAGGTGGTGCCGTACCAGGCGTAGGGGCGTCTCCCCCTAGAAGTCCACGCGCGGGTCGTACCCAGCTTCGCGAAGCCGTTCGAGCACACGCTGCACGTGTTCCGGGCCCCGCGTCTCGATGCTGAGTTCGATGTCGACCTCGCCGATGAGCGCGTCGCGGTTGTGGCGCGTGTGCAGCACCTCGACCACGTTGGCGTTCGCCTCGCTGATGAGTTCGGCGATTCGTGCCAGCTGGCCTGGCCGGTCGGGCAGCATGAGCCGAAGCTTGAGATAGCGATCGGATGCCACGAGGCCCCTGGAGATGATGCGCTCCATGACCTGCGGGTCGATGTTGCCGCCGCTGAGAATCGCGACAGTGACGCCGGTGTTCTTGACCTTGCCAGTGAGGATGGCAGCGACGGCGGCAGCCCCGGCCGGTTCGACGACGAGTTTCGCGCGCTCGAGCAGCACGAGCAGGGCTCGAGCAATGTCGTCGTCGGTGACGGTGACAATCTCGTCGACCGTCTCGCGGATGATCTCGAAGTTGAGTGCGCCTGGCGTGCCCACCGCGATGCCGTCGGCGATGGTCGGTGAGACAACCACCGAGGTGGGTCTGCCTGCCACGATCGATCCGGGATACGGTGCTGCGCCGGCCGCCTGCACACCGATGACGTGGAGGGGTCTGCCCATGCTCGCGAGCTTCTGCCGAAGGGCACTTGCGACCCCTGCGGCGAGGCCGCCGCCGCCGATTGGCACGATGACCGTCTCGAGATCCGGCACCTGGTCGAGCATTTCGAGCCCGAGCGTGCCCTGCCCAACAACGATGTCATGGTGGTCAAACGGCGGGATCAGCACGGCACCTGTTGTTTCGGCGAACGCGGCGGCTGCTCGGAGCGGCTCGTCTACCGTGTGCCCGCGGAGGATGACATCGGCCCCGTAGTGGCGGGTCGCCTGCAGCTTGGGCAGCGCGACCCCGACCGGCATGAAGATGGTGGCCTTGATGCCGAGCTCCCGTGCCGCGAAGGCGACACCCTGCGCATGGTTGCCAGCGGATGCGGCGACGACACCTCGCGCACGCTCCTCTGGAGAGAGCTGGGACAGACGGTTGTAGGCGCCGCGAATCTTGTAGGAGCCGGTGCGCTGTAGCGACTCACACTTGAGGTGCACCGGCCCGCCGACGAGGTCGGAGAGAAACCTCGAACTCTCCATCGGTGTGAGTTGCGCCACCCGGCCGACGCGTTCGCGAGCCTCTTCGAACTCGGCGAGCGTGGGGCCGGGGGTGTCGCGGGGCGACGTCACGGTGGTCGTGGCGTTGGGATCGCTCATGCGTTGCGTCCCTTCTGAGTGATCCTGATGTGGCGGCGTGGGGCGTGGTCCATGATGGCGTCGCGACCGAAGCGCTCGGCATTCGCGAGGGATTCTGGGTTTCGCCAGTAGCCTCGCGCGATGTAGGTAATCATCACGTTGAGGGTCGCAACAACTGGGACCGCAAAGAGCACCCCTGGGATGCCGGCGACAATGCCTCCCCCAGCGACGGCGAAGACGACGGCGAGCGGATGCACCTTGACAGCGTTCCCCATGATGAGCGGCTGAAGTACGTGGGATTCGACCTGCTGCACGAGTAGGACAATGCCGAGCATGATGAGTGCCACGACGATGTCTTTGAACACAAGGGCGATAAAGACCGCGATGGCACCGGTGACCACGGCACCGACGATCGGGACAAACGCGCCGAGAAACACGGCGACGGCAATCGGAATGACGAACGGTAGCTGAAGGATCGCGGCGCCGAGCCCGATGCCGACCGCGTCAATGAACGCCACGAAGATCTGCACCTTGACGAACTGGGTCAGGGTGCCCCACCCGGCGCGGCCAGAACCATCGATCGCCGAACGTGCCCTGACAGGAAAGATCCGCACAATCCAGCGCCAGATTGTCGGGCCGTCGACCACGATGAGAATTGTCGCAAAGAGGGTGAGGAACAGCCCGGTGACAAAGTGCCCCGCCGAGAGGCCGAGCGACATGGCGCCGCTGACGAGCGACTCGCTGTCGCGCTGCACATCCGCCCAGATCTCGGCGCTGTACTGCGTGAGCTGGTCTTCGGAGAGGTGGAGGGGCGATTCAAGCATAAAGACCTTGAATTCCTCCCACGCGAGCAACGACTGCCGTTGCAGATCAGGGAGCCCAGCGCGCACCTGCCACACGACGAGCACAACGAGCCCGCCGACGATCGCGACGAGCGAAACCATCGAGGTCACAATGGCGAGCCATCTCGGCCAGCGGTGCCGCTGGAGGAATCCGGCCATCGGCACGAGGAGGGCGCTGAGGAGCGTCGCAATCATGAGCGGAACGACGATGACGCGCAGCTCCATGATGAGGAAGACGAGAAGCCAAACGACCCCGGCAATCACGAGGATTCGCCACGACCATGCACCCGCGATGCGCACCCCCACCGGCACGCTCTCATCTGTTGCGGGGCGCGCGTCTTCGCTGGGGGTGGGCGTGCGTCGGCCGAAGATCACCCGGCAAGTCTAAAGGCGAGCAGTGCGGCCGCCGACCTATATTCCAGAAGCCGCATGTGATGCCGTCAGCCAGTGGATGCGGTCACCGCGACAGGCTTCGCCCGCAGTCGGATTCCAACCGCGTCGCCCGGCTGCGGCGCGGAATCGACCTCGTGCTGCACCGAAACGAGGAGGTCGTCGTCGAGACGCACGAGGGTGCGACGCAGCGAGCCGAGGAAGCTGCTCGACACAACGACACCGCGGATCGGGGCATCCGCTGCCGCTGCCGCAGCAGTCTCGTCAGCTCGGAGGAGCACGAGGTCCTCCGGGCGCACGAGTGCCGTCGCCGGACCGTCGGGAGCATTCCCGAGCACCTCGATGCGCACGCCGCGCACCTCGACGACGCCACCACTGACGATGCCGGGAATGCGATTGCTGAGACCGACGAACTGGGCGACGAACGCGGTCGCAGGCGCCCCATAAAGCTGCTCCGGTGTGCCCACCTGCTCGACTCGTCCGGCGCGCATGACGGCGACACGGTCGGCGACCGCGAGCGCCTCCTCCTGGTCGTGCGTCACAAAGACCGTGGTGATGCCGAGCTCGATCTGGATGCGGCGGATCTCATCGCGCAACTGCACCCGCACCTTCGCGTCGAGCGCCGAGAGCGGTTCGTCGAGGAGGAGCACTCGCGGCCGCGTCACAAGGGCCCGTGCGAGGGCGACGCGCTGCTGTTGGCCACCCGACAGCTGGTGTGCGTAGCGCTCGGCGAGATGGCCGAGTCCGACGAGATCGAGCGATTCGTGCGCGCGCTCGCGGCGCTCGCCCTTCGCGACCCGTCGCATCCGCAGCCCGAACTCGACGTTCTCGACGACCGTGAGGTGCGGGAAGAGCGAGTACGACTGGAACACCATGCCCATGTCGCGGCGGTTCGCGGGCATGCCGGCGATGTCGTCGCCGTCGACGAGAATGCTCCCCGCGGTGACGAGTTCGAGGCCGGCGAGGCTGCGAAGCGCGGTGGTCTTGCCGCATCCGGACGGCCCGAGCAGGGCGAGGAACTCCCCCGGCTCGATCGTGAGGTCAACGCCGTCGAGCGCCGGGCTGCCCCCCGAGTGCTTCGTGGCGGCGTAGTGCTTCGTGACGGCGCGGAATTCGACGCGCGTACCAGCGCGTGCGCTCGCTTCCACAGCCCCGATCAGGCCGCTCGTGGTCGTGGTCATGGTGTCTTCCTGGGTGTGGAGGCGCCGGCGCGCGCGATGACGAGGAGCAGGGTGAAGGCGAAGGCGAGTGCGAGCAGCGCGAAGATGATTGCGACGTACGGGTCGCTCTTCGACACCTGCACGAGTGCCGTCTGCAGGTTTTGGCGATTGAGGAGCGACGCGATTGTGTATTCGCCGAGCACGACCGCGACCGAGATGACGGATGCCGCAAGCACCCCCCTGCGAATATTCGGCACGATCACGCCAACAACAATGTGTGCCCAGCCTGCGCCGAGGGAGCGCGCCGCCTCGCTCAGCGTGACAACATCGACGGCCCCGAGGGCGGACTGCACCGCCCGATGGGCGAAGGGGAGCACCGTGATGCCATAGGCGAAGGCGAGGGTCCACGGCGCCGTGCCGAGCGTGCGGGCGAGCACCGAGTAGACGGGCGCGAGCCCGACGACGAGCACGATCGCGGGCACCGTGATGGGGACGAGGCAGATGAACTCGAGCGGGCGCGCGAGGCGGGGAAACCGGAGGGCGACGAGGATCATGGTGGGGACGAGCAGGAATACGACAATGCCGACCGTGACGGCCGCGAGCACGAGTGAGTTGCCAACGCCGACGAAGAGCGCTCGGTAGCGCCGCTCATTCTCTGGATCGATGATGTCGGCCCAGTGGTTGAGGTCGTAGCCGCCCGAGAGCCCGGCGCGGAGCGTGAACTCGATCATGGCGACGATCGGCACAGCGAAGAGCAGCCCGACCACGACAAGGATGACGGTGCGGGTGACCCGCGACGGCGCGATGCTCACGCGTCCACTCATCGCTGCCACCGTTCTGTGCGACGCTGCAGCATCGAATACGCGCCCATGACGATGATCATCACGACGATCATGCCGATCGCGAGCGCCCCGGCGACATTCTCGCGGCCGAGCACCGTCTCACTCACGAGCGCGGCACGGATCTGCAGCGGCACGATCTGCGCGCCCTGGCTAATGAGTGCCGCTGCGGTCGCATACGAGGAGAAGGCATTCGCGAACAGGAGGAGCAGGCTGCCGAAGAACGCCGGCGCGAGGATGGGGCCCCCGACACGGAGCCAGAACCCTGCGCGCGAGCATCCGAGAGTCGCTGCCGCCTCGGCCCACTGCGGTCGGAGGCCCTCCATCGCGGGCATGAAGGTGATGACCATGAGGGGCACCTGGAAGTAGAGATACGGCAACAGCAGCCCCGGCACCTGATAGAGCCACACACCGTCGGCGAAAATGTCGATGCCGAAGGAGCCGAGCAGCCACTGCGTCACGAGACCCTGGATGCCGATGGTGGCGATGAAGGCGAAGGCGAGCATAACGCCGCCGAACTGGGCGAGCACGCCGCTCGCCGCATCCACGACCGAGCGGAGGACGCCGTCGGAGCGGACGCCGAGGAGCGCGAAGCACACGATCGCCCCGATGACGGCGCCGACGATCGCGGTCAGCGCGGAGACCCAGAAGGAACTCACGAACGCGTCGATGATGACGGGTTCGCCGAGCGCCGCGAGGGTCGAGAGCGTGAACCGCCCGTCCCCGTCGAAGAGGCCGGTCGCGAGCGCGATCACCGTCGGTGTGACGAGGAAGAGAAGGATGTAGACGGCGAACGGGGCGAGCCCGAGAGGGGCCCACCCCGCACGCCGCACGGCAGCGGTCGTCATTACCCGATCGCCGCTGCCCACTTCTCCGCCAGCAGTGCCGAGGCAGCCTCGGTCTGCTCGGGCGTGAACTGCACGAGGTCGGCTGGCGCCTCACCGACGGCCTCGAGGGCCGCCTCGTCGGCCGTTCCGGCCTCGACCATGGCTGCGAGACGGACGGGGTAGGCCCCGGCGGCGAGGTAGAGGTTCTGCGCCTCGTCGCTGAAGATGAACTCCTGCCACAGTCGCGCGGCCGCGGGGTGCGGTGCGTCGACGTTGATGGCCTGGTTGTAGTAGCTGCCGACCGCGACGCCCGGGAGCACCGTGACCTTCCAGTCACGCTGGCCCTCGTTCGCCTTCGCCTCGGCGAGGTTGTTGTAGCTCCAGTCGAAGACGACGGGCGTCTCACCGGAGGCGATCGTCGCCGGGGTCGGGTCGAGCGGCAAGAAGTTGCCGGCCGCGTTGAGTTCGGCGAAGAAGTCGATGCCGGCCTGGATGTCGTCGGCCGAGCCACCGTTCTGGAGCGCCGCGAGGTTCACGGCCGCGGCGGCCGCACCGGCCTGCGTCGGGTCGCCGTTGATCGCGACCTTGCCCTTGTAGTCGGCACCGAGCAGATCATCGAGGCTCTCGGGCGCCTCGACGGCGTCCGCGTCGTAGCCGATCGACATGAGCCCCGTGTAGTCGTAGACCCAGAGGCCGGTCGACTCTTTGTGGTCGGCTGGGATGTCATCCCACGTCTCGACCTGGTACGGCGCGAAGTATTCGAGGCTGTCGAGTGCGACGGCAGACCCGAGGTCGAAGACATCCGGTGCCGTGTCCTGGCCCTTGAGATTTTCGGCGGCCTGGATCTCTTCGGCGCTCGAGACGTCGGGGTCGGCCGAGTTGACCGTGATGTCGTACTTCGCCTCGAAGGCGGCGATGATCTCGCCGTAGTTCGCCCAGTTCTCCGGAAGGGCGATGACGTTGAGCTCGCCCTCCGCCTGCGCGGCTTCGATGAGACCCTCCATGCCACCGAAGTCGGCGCTGCTCGTCGCGGTGGACGCGTCGACGTCGGATGCCTGCGTTTCGGTTCCCGCGCAGCCAGTAAGGATGACGGCGGCAGAGGCCAGCAGTGCAATGCCGGCGAGGTGCTGCTTCTTGATCAAGGGGACTCCTCCAACGCGCGGTGCGGCCGCCCGCGCTGTGAGCGGACTATCGGATGCCTCCTGCGCTGACGCGAGGTTAGAAGGGCCGACTTGCCGCGCGGGTGCACGGCGGTGAACGACATGTGAATCACCGATGGAGTCTCAGATCGACGCCTCCGTCCTCCGAGTTCGCTCCGTAACCGTGCGCGCGTGCCGTTTCGGGCCTACCGTGCCCTCATGATGCCCACCGACGCACCGACATCCCTCTGGCTCGACCGTGCCGCCGAGATCACCACCGATCCGTATGCGCCGGGGGCTCACTACGATTCGATCGTCATCGGCGCGGGTCTCACCGGGCTCAGCACCGCGGTCATGCTGGCTCGCGGCGGCCTCATGGTCGCCGTCGTCGAGGCTCGAACGGTCGGCGCCGTCGCGACCGGAAACACAACCGCGAAGCTCAGCTTGCTGCAGGGCAGTGTGCTGTCGAGCATCGACCGGCACTTCAGCTCGAAGGTCGTTCGGGCGTACGTTGATTCCAACCGGGCAGGGCAAGACTGGCTGCTCGGGTTTCTGCACGAACACGGGGTCGCCACGCAGCAACGCGACGCCTACAGCTACGCCAACAGCGTCGACGGCGTCTCGACGATCGACAAGGAGTTCGCAGTCGCGACCGAGGCGGGGCTCCCCGTCGAGCGCCTCGCTGCCGACGACATCGATCTGCCGTTCGAGACGAGTGGTGGCATCCGACTGCGAGCACAAACCCAGTTCGACCCAATGGACGTGCTCGCGGCACTCGCGGCCGAATTGCGCACGCTCAGCGGAGTCATCATCGAGGGTCAGCGGGTCACGGATGTCTCGGCATCTGACCCCGCCGAGGTGACAACGCCCGGCGGCACCATCACGGGCGATCATGTCGTGCTCGCGACGGGCTCCCCCATCCTCGACCGGGGTCTCTACTTCGCGAAGCTCGTGCCGCAGCGGTCATACGCCGCCGCGTACCGCGTGCCCACCCCCACGAGCATCCCGACCGGCATGTATCTCTCGGTCGACTCGCCCTCCCGCTCGCTCCGCACAACACCTGACCGTGTGGGTGGTGAACTCCTGATCGTCGGCGGCAACGGCCACATCGTGGGCCGCGCGGACTCGCCCGCGGCACTCGTCGCCGAACTCGACGAGTGGACGAAACACCACTTCGCCGGGGCGGAACGCACCCACCGTTGGTCGGCCCAGGACTATCAGTCCGCCAACGCGGTGCCCTTCGTGGGCTGGCTCCCGCGGGGCCGCGGCAGAATCTTTGTCGCAACCGGCTACAACAAGTGGGGCATGACCAACGGGGTCGCCGCTGCGCTGAACCTCAGCGCCGACATCCTCGGCACGGAGGCGCCAGACTGGGCGTCGATGCTCGGGCACCGCGTCACCTCGCCGAGCGACCTCGCGACGGGCGCCAAAGCTGGCATCGAGGTGGCGGCGGAGTATGCGAACGGCTGGGTGCAGGCCGAGGTGACCGGGCCGAACCTCGCAAGGTCTGACACGATCCCCGCCGAAGGCGAGGGCATCGTCGGCCGCGAGGGACGCACCCCGACCGCAGTGTCGACTGTCAACGGGCGCACGTGCGCCGTCTCGGCCGTCTGCACCCACCTCGGCGGCATCCTCAACTGGAACGACGCCGAGCGTTCGTGGGATTGCCCTCTGCACGGCTCCCGTTTCGGTGCCGAAGGTGCCGTACTCGAAGGGCCCGCAGTGAAGAACCTCGCGCCCATCGAGACTGAAACGACGGATGTCGGGGGCGACCGCTAGCCTCGAATTGTGGCCAGCACCCCCGCTTCGAGCACCACGCGACATCTGTCCCTGGCGCAGGCGCGCCGCATCGCGCTCGCGGCACAGGGCTTCGGGCAGCCCCCACCAGCCAGCGTTGGCGTGCGCCAACTCCGGGGACTCATCGGGCGACTCGGGCTGCTGCAACTCGACTCCGTCAACGTCTTCGAGCGCAGTCACTACTTGCCGGCCTTCGCACGGCTCGGCGCCTACGATCGCACTCAGCTCGACCGGCTCACCTTCGATCCGAAGGGCGGCCATGTCGAGTACTGGGCGCACGAGGCCGCCGTCATCCCCGTCGACACCCTGCCACTGCTCCGGTGGCGCATGGACCGGCTGCGGGCGAAGCGCTACGCGAGTGACGGGCACTGGGCGCACGACAACCGACCGATGCTCGAGTGGCTGCTCGCTGAGGTCGCCGACAAAGGCCCGCTGCCCGCGAGCGCAATCGAGCACGACGCCAACCAGCGGACGGGTCCGTGGTGGGGATGGTCTGACGTCAAGCTCGGTCTCGAGTACCTCTTCGAGTGGGGCGACCTTGTGAGCGCTGGGCGCACTCGATTCGAGCGCACCTACGCGCTGCCGGAGCAGGTCTTGCCTCAACGGGTTCTCGACACCCAGGTTGACATGGTCGATGCACAACGGATGCTCGTGGCCCACGCCGCCCGCGCGCTCGGTGTTGCATCGCTCTCCGATCTCGCCGACTACTTCCGCATGCGAAGCGATGAGACCCTCCACGCCGTCCGGAGTCTCGAAGACGAGGGTGCGCTCGAACCCGTCACGGTAGCGGGGTGGATGCGCGGCACCCGGCCGCTCGCCGCCTGGCGTTATCGCGACGCGAGCACACCGCGACGCATCGAGACGGTCGCACTTCTCTCTCCGTTCGACCCCGTCGTGTGGCATCGGCCGCGCGCCGAGCGACTGTTCAACTTCCACTACCGCATCGAGATCTACACGCCGGCGCCCCAACGCATCTACGGCTACTACACGCTGCCGCTCCTCCTTGACGAGCGCCTCGTTGGGCGGGTTGATCTCAAGAGCGACCGGCAGGCCGGCGTGCTCCGCGTGCAGTCGGCGTGGACCGAACCGGATTCCCCGGCCGACACGGCCGCACGTCTCGCTCCTCTGCTGCGACAGACGGCGGCGTGGCAGGGTCTCGGCGACGTCGTCGTTGCCGGCAGGGGCACGATGGCCGGCGCTGTCGCGGCCGAGCTGCGCGCGTCACCCGCCTAACCACACCGCGAGAAGTCAATCTTTGCTGCAAGAGTGCCTCGTAGCCGCAGAGATTGACCTCTCACGCGAGGTAGGTCACGTGCGAGGACGGACCGGGAGCCGCAGCGCTAGAAGCCGCCGCCGATCGTGCGAAGACGCTCGATGCGCTTCTGCAGGGGCGGGTGGGTCGAGAAGAGACGGTCGACAATGCCGGGCTTCGTCGGGTCGCTGATCCACATGTGCGCCATCGACGTGTTCTGCTTCACCATCGGTCGGCCGTACTGCCCCAGCTTGGCGAGGGCACTCGCGAGGGCTTCAGGATGCCGCGTGGTCATCGCCCCCGTCGCATCCGCAAGGTATTCGCGCTCACGTGACACAGCCGCCTGCACGATGGTTGCCGCGAGCGGCGCGAGGATCATCGCGGCGATGCCGATGACGAGCGTGATCGGGCTGTTGTTGCTGTTGCGATTGCCGCCGAAGAAGGACATGCGCAGCAGAATGTCGGCGAGGAAGCCGATCGCGACGACCAGGCCGAAGACGATCGTGGTGACACGAATGTCGTAGTTCTTGACGTGCCCCATCTCGTGAGCCATGACGCCCTCAAGCTCGGCGTCGTCCATGATCGCGAGCAGGCCCGTCGTCGCCGCCACGATCGCGTGCTCCGGGTCACGACCGGTCGCGAACGCGTTGGGCGCCGGGTCATCCACGATGTACACCTTGGGCATGGGCATGCCGTTCGTGATCGCGAGGTTCTCGACCGTGCGGTAGAGACGCGGGTCATCGGCTTTGGTGATCTGCCGCGCGCCGCTGAGCGCTACCGCCTGCTTGCCAGCTGCAAAGTACTGGATGGCGACGTAGATGAGCGAGCCGACGATCGTGCCAATGAAGATCGTCCAGGTGCCGCCGAAGTAAAGGTCGGCGACCCACCCCAGCACGGCGATGATGATGAGGAAGATCAGAATGATGAAGATCGTGTTGCGCTTGTTCTTCGATATGGCGCGGTACATCTAGTGCGATGCCCCAGCCGTGATCAGAACTGCACGCGCGGCGGTTCGGCGATCGCCGCTGCGTCGGAAACCTCGAAGAACTCGCGCTCGTTGAAGCCGAGACCGCGCACGAAGAGCGTATTGGGGAACACTTTGATCTTCGTGTTGAGCTCGCGCACGCCACCGTTGTAGAAACGACGCGCGGCCTGGATCTTGTCTTCAGTGTCGACCAGCTCGCCCTGCAACTGGAGGTAGTTCTGGCTCGCCTGCAGCTGCGGGTAGGCCTCGGCCACCGCGAAGATGCTCTTCAGCGCTGACTGCATGTGGTTCTCGGCGACGGCCGCTTCGGCGGGGCTGCCCGCGCTGAGCGACTCGGCACGCGCCTTCGTCACTGCCTCGAACACGCCGCGCTCATGCGCCGCATAGCCCTTGACCGTCTCGATGAGGTTTGGCAGCAGGTCGGCACGACGCTTGAGCTGCACCGTGATGTCGCTCCACGCCTCGTCGACGCGCACGTTGAGGGTGACGAGACCGTTGTAGGTGGCCCAAAGGTAGATGCCCACCACCACGACGAGCGCGACGGGGATGCCGAAGATCAAGAGGAGTTCCATGGCGCAACTATAGCGACCCAGGACTGGGGCGCAGATGGGAAAAGGCTGCGTTCAAGGCCCGAGAACGCTGCGAACGTATGCGTTGGTGAACGTGCGGGAAGGATCGAGCCGATCACGCACCGCCGTGAAGTCTGCGAACCGCGGATAGAGCGGGGCAAGCGACGCGGCATCCTGCGTGTGGATCTTGCCCCAGTGCGGTCTGCCGTCGAAGGCGCGAAGGATCGATTCGACCGCCGCGAAATACTCGCGATGGTCTTCGCGAAAGTAGCGGTGCACGGCGATGTAGCCGCTCTCGCGCCCGTGCGAGGTCGACAGCCACGGGGCATCCGCTGCCGAGGCCCGCACCTCGATGGGAAACGAAATACGCCAGCGCCTGGCCTCGATGAGCGCACGGATTTCGCGCAGCGCCGCCGGTGCCGCAGCGAGCGGCAGCGAGTACTCCATTTCGGTGAACCGCACCGAACGTTTCGTCGCGAAGACACGATGCGAACGATCAGTGAACTCTCGGTCACCAATGAGCCGGGTCGCAAGCCGGTTCGTGCCCGGCACGATGGCCGGAGCGGCGCGGCCGAGCGCACACGTCACCGCAAACACCCCGTTCGAGAGCAGCGAATCATCGACCCAGCGCCTGAGAGGTGACAGGGGCCGCAGGGGTTCGGATGCCGCGGCGGCCAGCAGCCTCGAATTTGTCTTGGTGAGCACGGTCGGCGTGTGCGGAAACCAGTAGAACTCGAAGTGATCAACCGCACGCACCCGCTCCTCAAATACCCCGAGCACCGTGTCGAGATCTTCTGGGCGTTCATCGGCCCGGAGCAGAAACGACGGAACGCACTGCACCGTGACATCAACAAGCACCCCGAGAGCACCGAGACCCAGCTGCACGGCGGGAAGAATCTCGTCGTCGTCACTCACCGTGAGCACTGCCCCGTCGGAGGTGACCAGCGTCGCCCCCACAATGCGACTCGCGAGCCCGCCGAAGGCCACCCCGGTGCCGTGTGTGCCCGTCGAAATGGCCCCAGCGATGGTCTGCCGGTCAATGTCGCCCATGTTCTCAAGCGCGAGCCCGAGGGGGTCGAGAATCGCCGGCAGGGCATGGAGCGGCGTTCCAGCACCGAGCCGCACCCGGCCCTGCTGCCGGTCGACCCGGATGAGGCCGCGCAGCGCCGCAACATCGAGCTGCACCCCGTGCGCCTCCGCGATGGGCGAAAAACTGTGACTCGCCCCCACCATCGTCACCGGCAGCCCCCGCTCGCGGGCGAACATGACCGCGGCAACGGCCTCCTCCACCGACCGCGGCCGCGCCACAAACCTCGGGGTCGATCGCGACGATCGCCCCCAGTTGTGCCAACGACCACCCGGCAGCACAAACTCCGGAACCCATGCCGTCACAAGAACGCCAACCCCTCGCCCCGATAGCTCGGCACCATCGCGACAACCCTGTCGTTGTCGATGAGCGCGAACTCGTTGACGTGTTCGGCGAGTTCCCCCGCCTTCGCGTGCCGCAACCACACGCGGTCGCCGACGCCGAGGCCCGCCACGCCAGGCCCGGCAAGTGGGGTCTGCACCTCTCCCGCCATCTCGCGCGGCAGCATCCGGAGCCCCTCAGGCCAGACAGGCACCGGCAGGCGATCAGCTCCCGGCGGCCCGGAGGCGACCCAGCCCCCACCGAGCAGGGTCACGATTCCGGGTCGCGGGATGCGCACCACCGAGAGCGCAAAGGCCGCAGCAGGGGCCGGCGTGAAACGTCGATAGTGATCGAAGAGGTGCGGGCCGAAAAGCCCGCTACCCGCCGCCACCTCAGTCACCGACGGGTCGGCCGACGTCGACTCGAGCGAACCAGTGCCACCGCCATTGACGAACTCAAGCGGCGCAACCTCACTCACAGCGGCGACCGCACGCGCCCGACGATCAGCGAGTTCGGCCGCCGAACGAACCTTCATCCAGCGGATGACCGCGCCACCGGCCGGGCCGGAATCATCACCGAGCCCCGCCACCTGACCCTCATAGGCCATCATGCCCACGAGCTCGAACCCCGGTCGCGCCGTGATCGCCTCGGCAAGCGCTCTCGCCTGCTGCACCGAATGCACCGGCGAGCGCCACGACCCCACATGGCCGAGCAGCCGGGAATTCCATGCGGCATCGAGTTCAAGGCACACGCGGATGCGTTCGCGGTGCGCCGGCGCCAGCACAGCGTCAACCGCGTCGAGCTGCGCAAGCGAATCGACCATGAGGGTGATGCGGGAGGCGGCATCCGCATCACCAGCAAGCCGGCGGAGTGCCTCGACATCGACCGTCGGGTAGCCGACCACGATGTCATCGATGGCGCGGTCGTGCTCGGTGGCACGGGCAAGCCAGAGCGCCTCCGGCAGCGTGTAGGCGAGCACACCGCCGAACCCCGGCAGATCGAGCACGGCATCGAGCACCGAGCGCACCCGGAGCGACTTGCTCGCCACCCGGATGCGCGTGCCGCCGGCGCGCTCGACAAGGGAGCGGGCATTCGCCGCGACGGCCGGGAGCGAGAGTGTCGCGAACGGTGGGTCGAGGTGCTGGGTCGCCGTGTCGAGACCGCGCCAGAAGTCGGGTGTCGTGCGCCATGGCGCCGCGGCGTTTGGGAGGGTAACGGAGGCGCGCATGACCCCACAATTGTGGTCGCCGCGCAGTCGTGTCAATGCGTCTCGGCGGCGGCCAGGCCCGCGAGGGTCGCATCCACTCCACCGAGCGGATGATTCGCGTCATCCGCTCGGTGGAAATACAGCGCAATGTGCGAGGAATCGGGTGCCACTCCCGTATATTTGCGCATAGACCAACCTGTCCACGCTCCTGCACCCACCCACCCGCAGGTATCCCACCCGAATTGAGTGACGGTGCGCCGAACGCTCCCGAAGCACGACGAGCCGACCACAGGGTCGATGTCTCGCACGCTTGCGGTGATCGCCGTCCCACTGCTGAGCCTGTTCCTTGCGCTCGCACCCCTCGCCGGCATGCCGAACGCTGGCGCCGAACCCGAAGCGGCCCCCACCGCAGCACCGCTCATCACCAGCCCGGCTGACGGGGCCTTCATCAACAGCACCGCGGTGACCGTGCGCGGCACTGGCGGCGAAGCCGGCAACACGGTGACGGTCGACGTCGATGGTGTCGCCGCCTGCACCGACATTGACCTCGACAGCTCGCTCGCGTGGGAATGTCGCGTGTCGCTGAGCAACGGCGCCGATCGCGTCATCACCGCGACCGAACACTCTCCAGACGGTTCAGCCTCGAGCAGCATCACTGTTGACGTGCTCGGCGCCCCGACGATCACCCCGACAACCCTCACCGCCGGCATCGTCAGCGGCACCGCGTACCCCGGAGCGCGCGTGACCGTGAGTCTCGCGAACGGCGCCGGGTCGTGCGCAGCGACCGCGACCACCGCGCGCTCCTGGTCGTGCACCCCAACCGCCGCTGGCGGCGGACGAGTGCCCACCGCCACCTATGTGGTCTCGGCGCAGCAGGCACACGAGGCCATCGGAGCGCCGAACGACCGATCAGCGCCAGCAAGTCGCAGCATCACCTTCGACACCACCGCACCAGCCGCCCCCGTCATCGTCAGCCCGGCGGGCGACTATCGCCTCCTGAGCCTGCCCACCACGTTTGCAGGCACCGGCGAGGCCGGCAGCAGCGTCGATGTCTACCTCGACGGCATCCCCGTCTGCAGCGCTCGCACCGACGGCAACGGCCAGTGGTCGTGCGTCGGGGGAAGCACCCTGAGCAACGCAGCGCACGAAGTCCGAGCCATCCAGATCGACCCGGCTGGCAACCACAGCGCGCCGAGCTCGGCGATTCGAGTCTTCTTCGGCCCCGCAGCATCCCCTTCGCAACCCCAAAGACCCACACCATCGCCGACCCCCAGCCCCAGCCCCTCGCCGAGCGAAACCCCCGATGACGCCCCAGTGCCGAGCTCGCCAACACCGAGCGAACCCGGCGCAACCGGGTTTCCGACGCTGCCCTCGCTGTCGGGCGATGCCGGAGCAGACGCACTCACCAACTGGGGGTCGCCCACAACCTTCGGCGACGGGCTGCCGACCATCACAGAGAGTTATGAGCGCGGCAACTGGTGGCGCGCCCTCCTCCTGGCGATCGCCGCAATACTGCTCGTTGCGCTGCCAGCGCGTTTGCTCGCCAGCACGTTACGCGGGCGTTTGCCCTGGGCCAGGCCGAAGCTCACGGGTCGCAATCGCTCGACGGGCGACGATCAGACGATCGGGCTCTCCCCCTGGTTCTCCGCCGCCATCCCCTTTGTCGTGACGGTCGCCTTCATGGTCATCGCCGGCGGGGTCAAAGGCGAAGTGCGCTATTTGCGGCTCACGGTCGCTGTCGCCATCGCACTCGGCATCCTCAATCTCGTCGGCGTGACCATCGCCGCCCGATTCGGCCATTTCTGGCGGGGCATCGACGGGCGCGTGCGATTCCGCCCGATGCTGCTCGTCGCCGCCATCGCATCCGGTCTGCTCTCGCGCATCATCGGTCTCACGCCGCCGCTCGTCACCGGCACCCTCATCGGCATCAGGATGCCCCACGAGACCCCAGTGCGCGGTCGCGCCATCGTCAACCTGCTGCAGGTTGGCACCGTGCTGGCACTCGGCATGATCGGCTGGGTCGGGCACTCGCAGCTCGGTGATGTGGTCGGATTCTGGCCGAGCCTCATGAGCGAAATCTTCGCCGCCCTCTGTCTCGTCGGCGTCGGCTCCGTGCTCGCGCTCCTCCTGCCCATCGGTGCCCTCCCCGGTCGCGTCGTGTGGGAGTGGCATCGCTGGCTGTGGTGTGTGCTCGCGCTCGCGGCCGGCACGATCGCCTTCGCCGTGCTGCTCGGTGGGCCATCAGCAAGACTCCCCCTCGCGGCGCTCATCTTGCTCGCGGGAGGGTTCGCCGCCAGCTGCATTGCAATCTGGGCGTGGATGCGCTTCGTGGCGCAGCCGCGAACGCGCTAGTCGCCCGGCCCAGAATCGAGAGGGCCTGAATCGAGCGGCGCCGAGTCGAGAGGCTCCGCGATCGGCTCGATGAGCTGGGGACTGTCGTTGCGCACGCTGTTCACGGCCTTCGACACAGGGTGATAGGCGAGATCACTCGCGACCTGCCGAGACGAGAGCCGCAGGAGATCGATGCGGTCACCCGAGTCGAGGTGGTCACCGAGCCAATCATCGATGGAATCCCTGGTGAGGAACGCCGGCATCCGGTCGTGCACTTCGCCGGGTGCAACATGTGCGTCGAGAGTGATGATTGCCATCGACAATTGCCACCGCGCTGGGTCATCGGCGGCGGCGGCGCGGTCGAGCCACGGGCGAATGATGCCCGCCATGGCGACGTCGCCGTCTGGCTTCGTGATGAAGTACGGCTGCTTGCCCCCCGGCGTCGCGCGCCACTCGTAGTAGCCGAGTGCCGGCACAACGCAGCGGTGCTGCTCGAACGGGCCGGAGAAGAGCCGATTGGATGTCACGGTCTCGATGCGCGCGTTGATGATCGGCCTGCCACCGCCAAACGTCGGAGACGAGGGTGGCACGATGCCCCACCGCACGCCCGCGACCTCGCGGCCGCCAGCATGGTGCCGGATGACAGGGACCGTGGTGGTCGGGGCGATGTTGTAGCTGGGACGCCAGTCATGGACGTCGCCGCCGCGAGCGACATACTCCTGAATCAGGTCGTCGGTCTCTTTGTTCATCGCGAAACGCCCGCACATGTCGGCAACCCTACGCGGGGCTGCCGACATGGCGAAGCGAAGGTGCTACTCGAGCGGGAGAAGGATGCCCTTCACCGACTCGTCGGTGGCGAGGAACTCCTGCACGGCAGGGTCCTTGAACGCCGCGACGAGAGCCTTGATGTTTTCGGTGTCGGCATAGTCGCTGCCGATGGTGAGCTGCCCAGCGAATTCGTCGGGTGCCGTGGGGGCGTAGATGAGCTGCTCGATCGGGATCTTGGCCGCGAGGTAGTACTCGGTGTAGCCGACCGCCGCGTCGATGTCTGGGAGTGCGCGCGACTGTGCAGCGAAGTCGAGCAGCGTGAACTTGAGGTTCTTGGGGTTCGACTCGATGTCGTCCTGCGTCGCGTCGCCCTTGCCGGTGCCCTCCTTGAGGGTGATGAGGCCGGCGCTCTCAAGCACCCAGAGGCCCTGTGACTCGTTGGCAGGGTCCGAGTAGAGCGAGATTGTGGCCCCGTCTGGGATGTCCTCCACGCTGTCGTACTTGTCTGACCAGAGACCGAAGCCCCAGCGGAAGACGGGCGTTGCCGCCTCCTCCCTGAAGTCAGGGTTTGACTCAAGCACCTGCCCGAGCCAGAGCTTGTGCTGGTAGATGGTGCCGGCGACCTCGCCCTCGCTCACCGCCCGGTTGATGGTGTTGCTGTCGGACAGTCCCTTGAACTCGACGGTGATGCCGTACTTGGGTGCCACCTCTTCAGCAATGAACTCGATGAGCGCCTGCTCGGCCGAGTTGCCCTCGGCAGTCGCGACATACAGGGTCGCGCCCTCGACCTCGTTCGCTGACGTGCTCGGGTTCAGGGCGGGCACGACGACGAGCGCGGCAACGATTCCGACAACGGCGACGCCGCCAACAATCCACGGCCACTTCTTGCGCTTCGCAATCTCGAAGCCGTGATCTTGGGGGTTCGGGTTTTCAGACATGGGTGTGGTGTTCCTCTCGGTGCTGCTGTGGGGGCTTAGACGGTGACGCGGGCGGGCGCCGGGCGGCGCCGCAGGGAATTGCTGCTGGCATGTGGGGTCGTGAGACGCACGAGGCGGTCGCCGACAAGCTGCACGACGGCGACGGTCGCGACGAGGATCACAATCGTGGCGAGCATGACCGTCGTATCGAATCGCTGGTAGCCGTAGGTGACCGCGACATAGCCGATGCCGCCGGCGCCGATGGTGCCCGCGATGGCGGAGTATTCGATCATCGCGATCGTATTGATGGTGAAACCACCGATGATCGATGGCACCGCCTCGCTGAGCTGAGCGCTTCGGATGATCTGCAGCCGGGATGCCCCAGACGCTTTCGCGACGCGGACAAGCGACGGCGGCACGCTTCTGAGCGAGTTCTCAACAATGCGGGTGAAGAACGCGATGCCCGCGATCGACATCGGCACGACTGCGGCGGCGATACCGATGTTCGTGCCCGTGATGAAGCGGGTGAACGGCACGATCGCGGCCATCAGGATGAGGAAGGGAAGCGAGCGACCGATGCTGATGATCCAGCTCAGCGTCGTGTGCGCCACGCGATGCTCGAAAAGACCGCCGGGTGCGAGGTTGTGCACGAGCGCCCCGAGCGGGATGCCGACGAGCGTCACGATGGCCATGACGATGCCGACCATGATGAGCGTCTCGCCAAGGGCGGGGAGTACGAGAGCTGGGATTTCGGCGAGCGGGACGTCGTTGACGGCGCGCACTGCTGTCGTGATCATGCGACACGCTCCAGTGCCGGGGTGGCGGCGACATCGCTGCCGGCGTGGACGGCGAGGCCGAGCTCTTCGGCTTCGACCCGCAGCGCGTGCTCATGGCTCGCTGCGAGGCCGATCGTCGCGTGACCAACCGTGGAGCCGTTGATCGTCTCGACTGAGGCGCCGAGCAGCGACACGGGCGCCCCAAGGCGCTCCGACAGCCGCACAAGCCAATCGCTCGGGACATCCGGTGCCACATAGGTCATGAGCCAGGTTGCGTCTCCTGGCACGGGGGCCGCGTGAGGGTGTGCAGGGCGGAGGGCCCTTCCGAGCTCTGAGGCCGGGTCTCGCAGCAGCTCCACGACGCGCCCGGATTCGACGATGTGACCGTGGTCGAGCCGCGCGACGGAGTCGGCGACCGCGAGCACGGTGTCCATCTCGTGGGTGATGAACAGGATCGACAGGCTGAGGTCGTCGCGAAGCTCTTTGAGGAGCGAGACGATGGAGGCCGTCGAGTCTGGGTCGAGACCGGAGGTGGCCTCATCGGAGAGCAGGATGGAGGGCCGAAGCGCGAGCGCCCTGGCGATCCCAACGCGCTGACGCTGGCCACCGGAGAGCTGGTGCGGATAGTGGTCTGCTCGCGCCGAGAGACCTACCCTGTCGAGAAGGTCGGCGACGCGACGCTTGGCGTCGGCCGTGGTGACGCCGAGGTACTCGAGCGGAAGTGCAACATTCTGGGCGGCCGTGCGCCGGCTGAAAAGCCCGTCTGATTGGAAGATCGTGCCGATGCGACGTCGAGCCACTCGGAGCTGGCGCTCCGTGAGGCGAGAGAGATTCTCGCCGTTGACGATGACCGAACCGGATGTCGGCCGCTCAAGCAGATTCACGCACTGCGCCAGCGTGCTCTTGCCCGCGCCGCTCGGCCCGACGACAGCGAAAATCTCACCCTCATTGACGCTGAAGTTCAGATCATCGAGCACGACGGTGGCATCAGCACCGTGCCCGTAGACCTTGCTCAGCTTCTCGAGACTGATCATGCGGCGTTCCTCACTCTGGACGGCCGGTCCGTCGCGGGGTACGACGGGGTGGACAACGGTTGAGAGTAGCGGCCTGCCGAGAAGGTGATGGAAGTGTTTCGCTGCAAGTCGGCGCGTTGCGTCCTGTTACGCGCGAAGTCGCGAAAAAGCGCAAAAACTCCGCCTCAGGGGCGGAGCTTTGAGAGGGAAAGTGGGCGCGCAGCGGTAGGCGTGCCCCCGCTGGGATTCGAACCCAGACTGTGCCGATTTTAAGTCGGGTGCCTCTGCCGGTTGGGCTACGGGGGCGGGTGGTGCCCCCGAAGTCTACTTGCGTGAGGCGCTGGCCTTCGGGCGGGCCGCGTACTCTTCGAACACCGCGCGCGGGGTCTCACGGGCCTCGATGCCGACGGCGTCTCGGCCAACGAGAATCGAGATGATCCAGTTGCCGAAGACGCGGATCTTGCGCTCCCACATGGGCATCGCAAGACCGTGATAGCCGCGGTGCATGCCCCACGCGAGCACACCCTTGATCGCGAAATTGCCCGACTGGAACACACCGTGCCCGAGCCCGAGCCCGGCGACCGCACCCTGGTTCTTGTGGAAGTACTCGCGCGGCTCGTCACCGCGAAGGCTCGCCACGAGGTTCTTTGCCAGCAGCTTGCCCTGACGCACGGCGTGCTGCGCATTGGGCACGCACATGCCGGCGACTCCGCCGCCGCTCAGGTCGGGAACCGCACTCACATCGCCAGCGCCCCAAGCATCTGGCACGATGTCGCCATCCTCGGTGCGCGCCCGGAGATCGGCGCCAAGGCGAAGGCGACCGCGCTCCTCGAGGGGAAGATCGGTGTTCCTCAACACCGGGTGCGCCATGACGCCGGCAGTCCACACGATCGTGTCAGTTTCGAATACCTGACCGGTCGAGGTTTCGATGCGCCCAGCAACGGCAGACGTGAGCTGCGTTTCGAGGTGCACATCGGCGCCACGCTGCTTCAGGTTCTTGAGCACCCAGTGGCTTGTCTTGAGCGACACCTCCGGCATGATGCGGTCCATCGCCTCGATGAGGTGAAAGTGCGTGTCATCGAACGAGAGGGTGGGGTATTGCTTGATAAGTGAGCTCGCGAGACTGCGGAGCTCACCGAACACCTCAATGCCGGCAAAACCGCCGCCAACAACCGTGAAGGTGAGGAGCCGGTCGCGCTCGGGCCCAGGAGCAAGCACTGACGCCTTTTCGAAGTTGCCCACAACGCGATCGCGAAGCGCCATCGCCTCTTCTATGGTCTTGAGCCCGTAGGCCGTATCGGCGATGCCGGGGATCGGGAACGTGCGCGTAATGGAGCCAGCAGTGACAACGACAATGTCGTAGTCGACTTGCCACGGCTCGCCGACCTCGGGCGTGAGCGTTGCCGTCTTCGACGCGTGGTCGATCGCGGTCACGCGGGCAGCGATGACATTGGTGGACTTCAGGTGCCGACGGAGCGAAACGACCGCATGCCGAGCTTCAACTGTGCCGGCCGCAACTTCGGGCAGAAACGGCTGATAGGTCATGTACGGTAGCGGGTCGACGACCGCCACTTCCGCTTCGCCACGGCGCAGTTGTTTCTCGAGCTTGCGCGCGGTGTAGAACCCGGCGTATCCGCCGCCGACAATGAGGATTTTTGGCACGACCTGAATTCTACTCCCTGACACGCGCTCTTCCGAACTGGCGGAGCGCCAACCACCCCATGGCACCGAGGGCGAGCGTGAAGGCGAGAAACACGAGCAGCGGAATCCCCACGAAGCGCAACTGGTCTATCGACGGCAACACGGTGCCGAGCGGGCTCACTGGCCCAGCCTCAACCTCAACAATCGGTGTCGGCGACGGCAGCACCGGGGTGGGCGTCGGGATCGGCTCAGCGTCGGCGCGACGATACACCCGGATCCACTCCGAGAGCAGATCCGCGGGTGCCACACCCGCGACCGGAACGGAGCCGGAGACCGCGGCCTCTGCATCGATCAGCCCATGGCCGTAGATCGGACTCGGGTCGGCGCCGGCGCCGACCTGCTGCGCTGTGGCCGTGATGCGATTGATGACCTCGCCAGAGTCGAGTTCGGGATGCGCCGACCGCACGAGCGCGGCAAGACCCGCCACGAGCGGCGCCGCCCCGCTGGTGCCACCCCACGACGAATAGCCGCCGCCAGGGGTCGCCCCGACTAGCTCCTCGCTCGGCGCAGCCACCGCGATCGTGATGCCCTGCGACGACGCGTCGAAGCTGGCGTTGCCGTTGCGATCGACCCCGGCAACCGTGAGCACGCCCGGCATGGTTGCTGGCGCCCCCACCTGGGTGGTGCCGCTGCCACGGTTGCCTGCGGCAGCGACGATGAGCACATCGTTCTGCATCGCATAGAGGAACGCCTCGTCCCAGCTCTCTGGCCACTCGAGCGTGTTGCGGGTGAGCGACATGTTGATGATGTCGGCACCATTGTCGACCGACCAGCGAACGGCCTGCGCAATCTGGTCGTCGGATGCGACCGAACCCACGCCAAACCCGACCGAGACCGAGAGCAGGCTCGCCTCAGGGGCGACCCCGATCACGCCGTCCCCCTCGCCGCTGCCCCGCCCAGCGAGCAGGGACGCGACCATAGTGCCGTGCTCCTTGCTCGAAGAGCCGACAGGAGTCTGACCATCGGCGCTGCCGACCCCCGAAACATCCGTGCCGCCGACGACGGCGCCCGCGAGATCTGGATGCGAGCCGTCGATCCCCGTGTCGATGACGGCCACCGTGACACCAGCGCCGCGGGTGACCGACCAGGCCGACTCGATGCCGTAGTCTGCGAGCCAATACTCGCGATCACGGATATCGTCGGCCGCCGCCGGCGTCGCTGCGACGAGGGTGAAGACGATCGCAAGAGCGAGGCTCGCCGCCAGAGGGCGAGAGCGCCGCTTGGTCACTTGACCCCGCTCGCGGTCGCCGAATCGTCATCCGAATCGGCGTCGGAGTAGTCAGCGCATTCGCACACGTTCGGAGACCATGTGGCGCGTTCGAGCGCGAGATCGCCGATCGGGTTCACCCCGGGCCCCGCAGCGAGAGAGTGCCCGACAAGGGCGTGGAGGCATTTGACCCGCGTCGGCATACCGCCGGCCGAAACCCCGGTGATTTCATCGACGTGCTCGATGGTCTCCCGGTCGGCAAGGTACGCCTCATGGGCCGCCGCATACGCCTCGGCCGTGTCGCCATCGAGCAGTGCAGCGAGCTCCGGCATGACGCCGTTCGCCTCAAGGGTCGAGACCGCCGCCGTCGCGGCCGGGTGGCAAAGATAGTACAGCGTCGGGAAGGGCGTGCCGTCGGCGAGCCGCGGCCGGGTCGAGACCACCGTCGGGGCGCCGCAGACGCAGCGTGCGGCGATGCCGATCACATCGCGTGCCGGGCGGCCGAGCTGCCGGCTCACGATGCGCACGTCCTCGGCGCTCGGGGGGTCGAACGGTGGTGTTGTCACTCCGTGCCCCCCTCCACGTCTGGCGCGAGAATCTCGTCGGGCGCGGCATCGGTGAGCCCTGCGGTGAGCACCGAGGTGAGCAGGGAGTTCACCCAGTCGACCTCTGTCGTGAGCAGTTCGTCGCTCACGGGCATTCCGCTTTCGGAGGTCACGGTCGCACCGTCGTCGATCACGAGATAGCTGAACTCGCCGGGCTTCACGTAATACAGCCGCTCGCGGGCCTGTGCCTCGACATAGCTCGGGTCATCCCAGCGCGCCACGTCTTGCTCGAGCTCCTCCACGGACTGCTGCTGCGCTTCGACCTCGGCCGCGAGCTGTGCACGCTCGTTCTGCTGCTCAGCAAACACCCGAAGCGACGGGGCAAGCGCCACGACGAAGACGACGAGCATGCCGAGTGTGAGCATCGTGAAGCCAGAGAGACGGATGCCACGCAGCCAGTTGCTCGGTGCGCCCTGCTCCGGCAGCGCCACCGGCAGGCTCTTCACACGAGGCTTGCGGGTCATGATGCAAGCCTAACCGGGCAAAACCGCCGGTTGAGTAGGCCCGCCAGGGCCGTATCGAAACCTCAGTGGCACTCGTCCGGGTTTCGATACGCTCGCTGGCGCTCCCTACTCAACCAGCGAGAAGCGTCAGCCCTTGAAGCGCGGGAACGCCGAGCGACCCGCGTACACGGCAGCCGCGTCGAGCTCTTCCTCGATGCGAAGGAGCTGGTTGTACTTGGCGACACGCTCCGAACGCGCAGGCGCACCTGTCTTGATCTGGCCACAGTCGGTCGCGACCGCAAGGTCGGCGATAGTCGTGTCTTCGGTCTCACCCGAGCGGTGCGAAAGCACGGCGGTGTAGCCGCTGCGCTGGGCGAGCGTCACGGCGTCGAGCGTCTCCGTGAGCGTGCCGATCTGGTTCACCTTGACAAGGATCGAGTTGCCGGTGCCCGCCTCGATGCCCTTCGCAAGACGGGTGGGGTTGGTGACGAAAAGGTCGTCGCCGACGAGCTGCGTCTTCGAGCCGAGCTCGGAGGTGAGCTGGGCCCAGCCCTCCCAGTCGTCTTCGGAGATCGGGTCCTCGATCGTCACGAGCGGGTAGGCCGCGACGAGGTCGGCGTAGTACGCGCTCATCTCGCCCGCCGAAAGCTGCTGGCCCTCGAAGGTGTACTTGCCGTTTTCGAAGAACTCGGTCGCCGCGACATCCAGGCCAAGTGCGATGTCGCTGCCGACCGTGAAGCCGGCCTTCTCGATCGCCTCGACGAGCAGGTCGAGCGCATCGCGGTTGCTGCCGAGGTTCGGCGCGAAGCCACCCTCATCGCCGAGGCCGGTGCTGAGGCCCTTGCCGTGAAGGATGCTCTTAAGCGCGTGGTAGGTCTCAACGCCCCAGCGCAGACCCTCGCTGAAGGTCTCGGCGCCGATCGGGAGAATCATGAACTCCTGGATGTCGACATTGCTGTCGGCGTGCGAGCCACCGTTGATGACGTTGAGCATCGGCACGGGGAGCGTGTGCGCGTTAGGGCCACCGAGGTAGCGGAACAGCGGCAGGTCAGACGAATCGGCGGCGGCCTTCGCAACCGCAAGGCTCACACCGAGAATCGCGTTCGCGCCGAGACGCTGCTTGTTCTCGGTGCCGTCGAGCTCGATGAGAGCAGCGTCGATGAGGCGCTGGTCGGTCGCGTCGAAGCCCTCAAGCTCCGGCCCGATGACGTCGAGCACGGAGTCAACAGCCTTCTGCACGCCCTTGCCGAGGTAGCGATCTTTGTCGCCGTCGCGAAGCTCGTATGCCTCGAACGCGCCGGTGGAGGCGCCGGACGGCACAGCGGCACGAGAGACGGTGCCGTCATCGAGCAGGACCTCGACCTCCACGGTCGGGTTGCCCCGGGAGTCCAGGATTTCGCGGGCGCCAATGGCCTCGATCAACGACACGGGTGTCTCCTTCGAGAGTTTTGAGAGGGGGTGGAATGCTGCAATCCTACTCGCGCCGGGTGGCGCGGGAGAGAGTCAGTCGAGTGGGCGCAGTTCGATGGCCGCGGCATCCGTCGAGGCATCGACGAAGGCGAAGCTGCTGAACCCCTCTGCCGCGAGACGCTCGAGTGTCGCCTTCGTGTTTTTGGGTCGGCGCTCAAGCCGCACACGGTGCCCGCGCTCGACCAGCGCCGACTTGAGCGCGACGAGCTGCGCCGGCGGGGTCGCCGCGTCGTGCAGGAGCGCGACGGCGTCGGCACCGTCGGTGTCGGGCAACTCGACGAGGTCCACGAGGCGCTCGAAGCCGAGCGAAAACCCCGTCGCCGGGACATCCGTGCCCAGAAATCGCCCGATCATGCCGTCATAGCGACCGCCACCACCGAGCGAGTACGACAGCGATGGGTGGGCGATCTCGAAGATCGTGCCCGTGTAGTAGCCCATGCCGCGCACGAGGGTCGGGTCGAAGACGAGCTCGGCGTTCGGCACCGCGGCGCGGAGCTCGAGCAGCGCACTGTAGGCGTCGGCGTCGAGCCATTCGGACGCGGCAGCATCGTCGAGCAGATCCCAGCCAGATGCCCCGAGCGCCGCTGCAAGACCGTCGGTCGCGATGCCCTGCTCGGCGAGCTCGGCCGCGACACCGTCTGCGCCGATCTTGTCGAGTTTGTCGATCGTGATGAGCGCACGCTCGTGCAACTCGGCCGGGACCTTCCAGTGACTGAGTAACCCGATCAAGATGCGTCGGTCGTTGATGCGGATGCTGCAGCCTTCGAGCCCGAGCGCGTCGAGGGCCGCCGTGGTCGCAGTGATGAGCTCAAGCTCGGCGAGCGGCCCCGCGTCGCCGATGATGTCGATGTCGCACTGCACGAACTGGCGGAAGCGCCCCTTCTGCGGGCGCTCCGCACGCCACACGGGCGCAATCTGAATGGAGCGGAAGACCGGCGGCAGCGCGGCACGGTGCGTTGCATAGAACCGCGCAAGCGGCACGGTGAGGTCGAAGCGCAGACCGAGGTCGGCGAGCTCGAGGGCGTCGTGCGCCGCCGCGAAGTCATCGGCGGTGAGACCGCGCTTGAGGATGCCAAAGGCGAGCTTCTCGTTGTCGCCGCCGAGCCCGGCGTGCAGCCGCGCGCTGTCTTCCATGACGGGCGTCTCTATCTCGTCAAAGCCGTGCGCCCGGTAGGTGTTGCGGATGACGGAGAGCACGCGTTCGCGCCGCGCCTTTTCGGCGGGGAGGAAATCGCGCATGCCGCGGGGAGGATTGACAGGAGAAGCCATTGCCCCATTGTGGCAGGCGGGTCGTGGCTTAGCGGTGCGCGGTGAGCCGTTCGAGGCGCTCGCGCGTCACGTCGGCAAAATGCCGAAAGCCGATCGTGGCACCCTCGACATCGTTGTTGACGACGAGATCGTAGAGAAAGCCGTTGATGATGTTCACGGTCATCCTCGATTCGGCCTCGGCGAGATCGTCACTCAGCCCGAGCGCGAGGAGAGAATCGCGCCCGAGCGACTGCCACTTGGCGAAGAGGTCCCGCGAGTGCATGTGCAGCTCTGGCTCATGCACCTCCATCATGGCGGCCTCGAATTCGAGTCGCTGCAAGCGGATGTTTCGTGGCTGGGTCGCCCAGGCCCAGGTGATTTCGAAGCTTTCGATATAGGTATCGACCGTGATGGAGTCGGGCTTCAGCGTCTGATCAAATTCGTTGGTGCGTCGCGATATTGCCCCCACGATTTCGCTCACGAGCTCGGCGCGCGATCCGAAATGGTACGCCAGCGAAAACGTGCTGACCCCGAGCGCCTTCGCGAGCGGGCGCAACGACACGCTCGACAGCGGCTTGTCGAGGAGGTACTCGAGGATCTGCTCAAGCAGCGCCGGCTTGCGCGCGAAATCGGGCTGGCGGGTCACGCTAACAGCGTAGCGCCAGCACAGAACTGTCGTTCTATACCGCGCCGCCAGCGGCCTCCGGCGCGTTCGAGTCGTGCCCACCGTCGCCGATCGACTCACGAGCCAGGTAGTTCTCAACGTCGAAGAGGTTCTCGGCGCGCTCCATGATCGTGAGGAGCGTGCTCATCGATGAAACCTCCTCGACCTGCTCCTTGAGGAACCACAGCATGAACTGTTCGCCGAGGGCGTCGGTCTCAGCGCGCGCGGCGGCGAACAGGGCTTCGATCTGCTGCGTGACGCGCTTCTCCTGCGCGAGAGCGAGCGCGATCGGCGCGACCTCGTCAGTGAACTGGTTCTGCACGGCAGGAACGCCGGGAATGATGACACCCATGTCGCGGTCGAGGCGATACTGCACGAGCATCATGGCGTGATTGCGCTCCTCAATCGCCTGGCTGTAGAAGTGCTTGGCGAGCTGCGGGAGGTCGCGGGAATCAAACCACACGGCGATCGCGATGTACTGCTGCGCTGCCTCGAACTCGTGGCCGATCTGTTCGGCGAGAAGCTGGTCAAAGGATGCATTCGTCATGAGGATGACGGTACTCCGCGGGCGCAGGGCGCGCATCCAAGGATAGGCAACCCAACGCCCACGTCAGACGCGCGAGCGCGCTGGGAGAGCTGAGCCGAATACACATAACAGTTGTCCTGGAATGGCGCCAACATCGGCTACACTTGGACAGTCGCACACCGCTCCTGTCGATAAGGTTCCTTGCGGACCTGGTCCAGAATGCAGCAGTGCGAATCACCGGGGCAGCGTTTGCCCCTCACATGGCATGGCCGATTGATCGGGTAAATCGTCGGCCAGTGCTCGAGCACAACTGTTCTGCTGTGAAATTTCCAGTATTACTTCGCTCGGGCTGGTGCCCTTCCCGTTCGGGTCGGGAAGGGCACACCTCTCTTTTCACTCCGACTCGCGGATCTCCGCCTGCAGACCGCGGAGTGTCGATCGCAATGCGCGCTCCGCATCTAAGCCGCGAGACCGGGCCGACGCCACAATCGCGAGCAACAGCCCGCCCAACTCCTCCTCCGACGCCACCGGCACCCCGCCCTCCGGCAGGTCATCGAGCACCCCAGCCTTGTGCGCTCGCCCCAGCAACTTGTCGGCGAGGGCGAGCGACGGCATGCCCTGCGGAATCCCATCAAGCACACTCGTGCGGTGCGACTTCTCCTGCGCCTTCATCTCGTCCCACACCACGACCACCTCGGCCGCCGTGTCAGCCTTCGCGTCACCGAAGACGTGAGGGTGACGCGCGACCATCTTCTGTCTCGACCGCTCGGCGACATCCTCGATCGTGAATGGCTCCTCGCCAGCGCTCGCCGCGATATCCGAGTGGAAGAGCACCTGATACAGCACATCGCCGAGCTCCTCGATGAGCTCCTCGCGGGTGCCGGATTCGATCGCCTCGATCAGCTCGTGCGTCTCTTCCACGAGGTATTGCACGAGAGACTCGTGCGTCTGCTCGGCATCCCACGGGCATCCACCGGGGCCGCGGAGCCGCGCCATCACCGCGATGAGTTCGTCGAGCTTCGGATGCTGCGGGGCCGTCGATTCGGTCATGCCCCCATCCTCGCACCCGGGCGGGGGCCGCCAACCCGCGCTGCGAGAATAGAGGATGCTCACGCCCGGCCAGCCTCTCACCGTCGCCCTGCTTGCCGCGACCCTCGTCGCCGTGCTCACGGCGCTCGTGCTGCGAGCGATCCACAAAGATCGCCGCGAGTACGGCCGGTTCAAGCGGTATCGCACCACGCGTCGGCGGCAGGCGATGTTCCGCAAGTGGGTGCTCGAATCCTTTGCGGTCTTCGGTGGGGCATCCATCGTCGTGCTTGCGCTGACCTGGAACCAGCTGCCACTGCTGCTTGGCGACGTGGAGGCGTGGCCCGCCGTCGAATGGCTGCGGAGCGCGACATCCGGCCCCCTCGTTGTTGGCATCATCGTCGGCGTCACTCTGGTGGTGCTCGTGGGCTCGGTCGTGGTGCTGCACTTCGCGCGCGGCAGCAGCGAGGTTCCCGCGATCGGCGACATCACGGCCCTGCTGCCGCGGAACCGTGCCGAGCTCCGGTGGGGTGCCGCACTTTCGGTGAATGCCGGGGTGGTCGAGGAGCTCATGTTCCGCCTGGCACTGCCGCTGCTCATCTACGGGGTGACCGCGAACGCCGTCATCGCAGTCGTCGGCAGCATCGTCGTCTTCGCGGCGCTCCACCTCTACCAGGGGGCCGCCGGTGTGATCGGCTCGGCCGTGATCGGCACCGTGCTCATGGCCGTCTTTCTCGGCACCGGCAGCATCCTCGCGGCCATCGCCCTGCACATCTTCATCGACCTGCGCTCGCTCGTGCTCATCCCCGTCATGATCTTCGGGGTGCACCACAAGCCCGCTCGGCCGGTTGCCGCAGGGCGGGGCTAGGCCGGGGATTCGGCCGAAGGGACGGTCGCCTCTGCCGGGAGGAATTGGTCGAACAGCTGGCCGACCCACGTGACGAGGCCGTCGTCGCTCAGCGCCTCGCCGCCGGCCTTCGGCAACGGCACCACAATCGCGCTGTTCTGCGTGAAGTACCGCCCACCCGGATACATGCGCTGCAAGCGCACCTGGAGGGAGTCGGGCAGGTCGAGTGGTGCGACACGGAGGTTCGGGCCCATCACCACGACCTCGGTGAGCCCGGCCTTCTGCGCTCGGCGACGCAGCCGTGACACGGCGATGAGCTGCGTCACCGGCGCCGGCAGCTCCCCATAGCGATCGACGAGCTCCTCGGCGACCGCATCGATCGAAGCATCGGATGCCGGAGGCGCGCTCGCCGTCGAAAGCTTCTGGTATGCCTCGAGCCGCAGACGCTCACTCTCGACATACTCCTCGGGGATTCGGGCATCGACCGGGAGTTCGAGTCGAAGCTCGGCCGGGCCCTCGACATCTTCGCCGCGGAACGCGCTCACGGCCTCACCGATCATCCGCAGATAGAGATCAAAGCCGACGCCAGCGATGTGGCCGGACTGCTCGCCGCCGAGCAGGTTGCCAGCACCCCGAATCTCGAGGTCTTTGAGCGCGACCTGCATGCCGGCGCCGAGCTCGTTGTTCGCTGCGATCGTCGCAAGACGGTCGTGTGCCACCTCGCCGAGCGGCCGGTCGGGGTCGTAGAGAAAGTAGGCGTAGGCGCGTTCGCGGCCACGCCCGACCCGTCCGCGCAGCTGGTGCAGCTGGCTGAGCCCGTATTTGTCGGCGCGATCGATGATGAGGGTGTTCGCGTTCGACACGTCGAGACCCGTCTCGATGATCGTGGTCGAGACGAGCACATCGAACTTGCGCTCCCAGAAGTCGACCATGACCTGTTCGAGCTGGTGCTCCCCCAGCTTGCCGTGCGCGACCGCGATGCGGGCCTCCGGCACAAGCTCGGCGAGCTGCGTTGCGACGCGGTTGATGCTCGAGACGCGGTTGTGCACAAAAAAGATCTGGCCCTCGCGCAACAGCTCACGGCGGATCGCCGCGGCCACCTGCTTCTCGCTGTACGGGCCAACGAACGTGAGAATCGGATGCCGGTCCTCCGGCGGCGTCGCGAGCGTCGACATTTCGCGGATGCCCGTCACGGCCATCTCAAGTGTGCGCGGGATGGGGGTCGCGCTCATCGCGAGGATGTCGACATTCGTCTTGAGCTTCTTGAGCGCATCCTTGTGCTCGACGCCGAAGCGCTGCTCCTCATCGATGATGACGAGGCCGAGGTCTTTGAACTCGATGCTCTTCGCAAGGATGCGGTGGGTGCCGATCACCACGTCGACCGTGCCATCGGCGAGGCCGTCGACGACCTCCTTCGACTCCTTGTCGCTCTGAAAACGGCTCAGCGCGCGGAGATGGATGGGGAACCCGGCGAAGCGCTCGGCGAACGTTTCGAGGTGCTGCTTGACGAGCAGGGTCGTCGGCACCAGCATCGCGACCTGCTTGCCGTCTTGCACCGCCTTGAAAGCGGCACGCACCGCGACCTCCGTCTTGCCGTAGCCCACATCGCCGGCGACGAGCCGGTCCATCGGCACCGTCTTCTCCATGTCGGCCTTGACCTCGTCGATCGTCGTGAGCTGATCTGGCGTCTCGGCGAACGGGAAGGCCTCCTCGAATTCGCGCTGCCACGGCGTATCCGGGCCGAAGGCGTGGCCGCGGCTCGCCTGGCGCGCCGAATAGAGCTTCACGAGCTCGACCGCGATATCGCGCACCGCCTTGCGGGCACGACCCTTCGCAGCAGCCCAGTCGCTGCCGCCCATCTTGCTCAGCGCGGGGGCCTCGCCGCCGACATAGCGCGAGACGAGGTCGAGCTGATCGGTGGGCACGTAGAGCTTGTCGCCCGGATAGCCGCGCTTCGAGGGCGCGTACTCGATGAGCAAGAACTCGCGCGTCGTCTTCACGGCATTGCGGCCACCGCTCGACACCTCGCGCCGGACGAGCTCGAGAAACTTTCCGATGCCGTGCGTCTGATGCACGATGAAGTCGCCCACCTTGAGTTGAAGCGGATCGACCACATTGCGACGCCGCGTCGCAAGCTTCTTCACCTGCCGCGACTCGTAGCCAACCGCGCGCCCATAAAACTCGGTCTCGCTCAGCACCGCGAGACGGATCGACGGCACCTCGAACCCGTGCTCAATGCATCCGGTCACGATCGAGGCGACCCCGCCCTCCGGAGCATCCGGCAGCGAGTCGGCGATGCGCGCCGCAAGACCGTGCTCGCCGAGGGCCTCCGCCGCGCGCTCGACCAGGCCGTGACCCTCCGCGACCACGACGACACTCCACCCGTCGCCCAAGAGCGACGCGACGTGCCCGATCGCACCGTCGGCCTGGCCGGTGAAACTCGGCACGGCGTCAGCCTCAAGCCGAACATAGTCGCCCGCCTCGGCGACACGATCCGCGTCGGAAACGACCTCGGCTGCCCCGCTGTCGAACGCACTCATCGTCCACCACGGGCGCTCGCCAGCAGCATCCCGCAGCTGACGGACCGTGAGGAAGTCGCCCGCGCCGAGATCGATAGGGGCCTCGGCACCCGCCGTGGCGGCATTCCACGCGGCACCGAGAAACTCGCGATTCGTCTCGAGCAACGACGTCGCCCTCGTGTCGACCCGCTCCGGCGAGAGCACCGCGACCGCAGCATCCGCCGGCAGGTAGTGGGTGAGCGGCACGAGACGGTCGACGAGGGCGGGGGCGAGCGACTCCATGCCATCAACTGGGATGCCATCGGCGATCTTCGCGAGCATCGTGCTGAGGCTTGGGAACTCGAGCACCATCTCGCGGGCACGCTGGCGCACCGAATCGCTCAACAGCACCTCGCGGCAGGCGGGCAGTCGCACCGCTGGGACGGGATCTGGCAGCGAGCGCTGGTCCGCAACCGAAAACTCGCGGATCTGCTCGGCCTCGTCCCCAAAAAACTCGATCCGCACCGGATGCTCCGCCACAGGAGCGAAGACATCGAGGATGCCGCCGCGCACCGCGAACTCGCCGCGACGGGTCACCATGTCGACGCGGGCGTAGGCGAGATCAACGAGACGGCGCTGGAGGGTCGCGAGGTCGTAGCCGCGGCTCCCCTCCGCGATCTCGATCGACTCGAGCTCGGTGAGGTTGTCGGCGAGCGGCTGCAGCGCGGCACGCACGCTCGCGACGAGCACGAACGGGCGGGTCTCGCCCTCGGCCCGACGGCGCTGCCACTCCGACACGCTCCGCAACGCCTCGATGCGGCGGCCCACCGTCTCGGTGCTCGGGCTCAAGCGCTCGTGCGGCAGCGTCTCCCACGCCGGAAACTGCACGACCTCGGCCTGCGGCAGCACACACTTCATGGCCGCCGCGAGCGAATCGGCTTCGCGACCGGTCGCGACGATCGAAAGAAGCATGCCGGCATCGCCGCGACGCGCGAGCAGCCCGGCGAGGAGGGGTGCCCTGAGGCCATCGACGAGCGAAAAGTCGGCATCACGAGCCGAATATCGGAGGGCTTCGTCAAACGTCTGGGCGCGCGACAGCGCCGGAATCAAGCCCTCGAGGATCACCAAATGATTCTACGCGGGCGGCGGAGCGTGGAACCGCTGCTGGGCGACCGTGAGACCATCGCTCGCGACGAGCTCGACAGCGTCTGCCGCATCAGCCAACAGGTTAGGCAGCACGGCGCGCTCGGTCGAAGAAAAATCGCGGAGCACAAAATCGGCGGCCGGCTGCCTGCCAGGAGGCCGGCCGATGCCAACCCGGACGCGAAGGAACTCAGGAGTGCCCGTCGCGGCAATGATGTCGCGGAGCCCGTTGTGCCCACCGTGCCCACCACCCTGCTTGAGGCGCACGGTGTCGAACGGCAGATCGAGCTCATCGTGCACGACGATGAGCCGTTCGGCGGGGATCTTGAAGAATCGCAGCAGGCCAGCAACCGGGCCGCCGGAGAGGTTCATAAAACTATTCGGCTTCGCCAGCACGAGACGCGGGCCCTCGGCGCCAGTGCGCGACTCCGCCACCATCGCGTTCGCCTTGTGCGAACGAAAGGACGCCGAGCGACGGTCGGCGAGCTCCGCCAACACCATCTGGCCGACATTGTGCCGATTGCCCGCATAGTCGGCACCGGGGTTGCCGAGCCCGACGACAAGCCACTGGGTGCCGGCCCCGTCGGGCGCGGCATCCAGTGGCTTCGTCTTGGAAAAGAGGCCTATGAGGGGCAGCCTTACTCGGCGGGCGCTTCGGCGGCAGACTCTTCGGCGGCCGCCTCCTGGTCAGACTCGTCGCCGAGGTCCTGCTCGGTCTCGCCGTGCACGGCAAGCACCAGGGTCTCGGGGTCGACGATGAGGGTGACACCCTCGGGCAGCGTGACATCCTTCGCGTGGATGGTCGCGCCGATCTCGAGGCCCTCGATGTTGACCTCGAGGTACTCGGGGATGGCGATGGCCGAAGCCTCGATGAGGAGCGAGTGCGCGTCGACATCGACCGAGGTGCCGGGAGCGGACTCACCGACGACGTGGATGGCAACATCCACCTCAACCTTTTCACCCTTGCGGATGACGATGAGGTCGATGTGCTCGATGATCTGGCGCACGGGGTCTTTCTGCACATCCTTCACAAGACCGGTCTGGGTCTTGCCGGCAATCTCAAGCTCGAGGATCGCGTTGGCCTTGCGCAGGAGCAGAGCGGTCTCGTGACCGGGCAGGGCGAGGTGCTGCGGCTCGGTGCCGTGGCCGTAGAGCACGGCCGGGATCTTGCCGGCGGCGCGCAGGCGGCGAGCGTAGCCCTTGCCGAAGTTGTCGCGCACGTCGGCGACGATGTGGTTCGAAATCTTTGCGGTGCTCGCGGCGGACGGGCGTCCTGCGCGGCTGGTCTTCTCGCCCATGGCTGTTCTCCTTTTGCGGGCTGTGGGCCCGGTGTCGTGTGATGTTCAACTCGAACGCATCGGCAGCGCGTGGTCGCACTGCTGCGTGAGGAAAGACCGAAGCCCCGCTCGCCGCGTCGATAACGGATGCACGGCGCCCGCTCACGCGGACGACCGACGATCCCTCGCCGAAGTTCAGTGTGTGAGTCTACCCCACGTGCGGCGCAGGGCGCTCCGAAACAAGGAGCGCCGCCGTAGCGACCACGTCACGCAGTGGTGGCGCAATATCAACGACAACGCCAGCTTCATCGGCTCCGAGCGGCTCGATCATCGCGAGTTGCGAATCGAGCAGCCCGACGGGCATAAAGTGCCCCGTGCGGGTGCGCAGGCGCGACTCAAGCAGCGAGCGCTCACCAGAAAGCAGCACGAAAACGGCATCCGGGGCTCCAGCGCGGAGGATATCGCGGTACGACCGGCGAAGCGCCGAGCACGCCACTACTAGGCCCTCTCCCATGTCGGCAGCGGCGGCGACCGTCGCCGCGACGGTCGCAAGCCACGGCATCCGGTCGTCATTGTCGAGCGGTCTACCGCTCGCCATCTTTGCCACGTTCTCAGGCGGGTGCAGGTCATCGGCATCCACGAATCGCAGCTTGAGTGCCTCTGCGATGCCAGCGCCGACCGCCGACTTGCCGGAACCGGAGACCCCCATGACGACAATGAGTTCGCGGGTCATAGCCACATCCTTTCAATGTGTGAGGTGCGGATGCTCGAAATAAGCTGCCAAACCCACCGTACGCTCCCAGGGCCAACGACGCCCAACGCACTACCCTTGAACGATCCCCCCACTCGATCTGAGGAGCAGCAGCGTGGCCGAAACCAGCGAAGCACAGGCAAACATCGGCGTCGTCGGCATGGCGGTGATGGGGTCCAACCTCGCCCGCAACCTCGCCAGCCGCGAGGGCAACACGGTCGCGATCTACAACCGCTCGTTCGAAAAGACGCAGGCCGTGCTCGACGCCCACCCCGAGGCAGGCTTCGTGCCTGCCGTCGACTACACGGAGTTCGCGGCGGCACTGCAGCGCCCCCGCACCGCCATCATCATGGTCAAGGCGGGCGCGGCAACAGATGCGGTAATCACCGAGCTCACCGAGGTGTTCGAGCCAGGCGACATCATCGTCGATGGTGGCAACGCTCTCTTCACCGACACCATCCGCCGCGAAAAGACGGTGCGCGACACGGGCATCAACTTTGTCGGTGCCGGCATCTCTGGCGGCGAGGAGGGCGCGCTCAATGGCCCCTCGATCATGCCCGGCGGCAGCGAGGAGGCCTGGCAGACGCTCGGCCCGATCCTCGCGTCGATTGCCGCGGTCGCCGACGGCGAACCGTGCGTCACCCACGTCGGCACCGACGGCGCCGGCCACTTCGTGAAGATGGTGCACAACGGCATCGAGTACGCCGACATGCAGCTCATCGCCGAGGCCTACGACCTCATCCGTCGCGGCACGGGCAAGACGCCCGCCGAGATTGCCGAGATCTTCGAAGGCTGGAACAGGGGCGAGCTCGAGAGCTACCTCATCGAGATCACCGCCGAAGTCCTCCGCCAGGTCGACGGCCGCACCGGCAAGCCCCTCGTCGATGTCATCGTTGACGAGGCCGGCGCCAAGGGCACCGGCGCGTGGACGGTGCAGACCGCCCTCGACCTTGGCATCCCCGTCTCCGGCATCGCCGAGGCCGTCTTCGCCCGCTCGCTCTCGTCGAGCCGCGCGAGCCGCAACGCCGCAGCAGGCCTCCCCGGCCCCGACGAGGAGTTCTTTGTCGACGACGCCGACGCCTTCATCGAAGACGTGCGCCTCGCCCTCTACGCCTCCAAGATCGTCGCCTACAGCCAGGGCTTCGACGAGATCGTCGCCGGTGCTGCCCAGTACAACTGGGACATCAAGCTCGGCGAGATCGCGCGCATCTGGAAGGCCGGATGCATCATCCGCGCCCAGTTCCTCGGTCACATCACCTCGGCTTACCTCGACGACCCGCGCCTTGGCTCCCTCCTCACGGCGCCCTACTTCAGCGACGCCATCACGCAGGCGCAGTCGAGCTGGCGCCGCGTCGTTATCGCCTCGGTCAGGGCAGGCATCCCCTCCCCCGCGTTCTCGTCATCGCTCGCGTACTACGACGGCCTCCGCGCCGAGCGCCTGCCCGCCGCCCTCATCCAGGGGCAGCGCGACTTCTTCGGCGCCCACACGTACAAGCGCATCGACGCCGACGGCACCTTCCACACCCAGTGGAGCGGCGACCGCAGCGAGATCGAAGCCGAAGACACCCACTGATGACCGCCCGCACCCCGCGCCCGGCCACCGAGGCCGACGTGCCGGAGATGCTGCGGCTCATCCAGGAGCTCGCCGACTACGAGCGTGAGCCGGATGCCGTGCTCACGAGCGAAGACGACCTGCGACGGGCGCTCTTCGGTGAGCGGCCGGCAGTGTTTGCACATGTGGTTAATGGGGACAGTGTTGATGGGGGCAGTGTTGATGGGGACGGCGCCGGCTCGCTCGCAGGCATGGCGATCTGGTTCCTCACGTTTTCGACGTGGGAGGGCGTGCACGGCATCCACCTCGAAGACCTCTACGTACGCGACGAATACCGGGGCCGCGGCCACGGCCGGGCGCTCCTCACCGGCCTCGCGCAGGTCTGCGTCGAGCGCGGCTACAAGCGACTCGAGTGGGCGGTGCTCGACTGGAATGAACCGGCCATCGGCTTCTACCGCAGCCTCGGCGCCGAACCGATGGACGGATGGTCGACCTTCCGCCTCAGCGGAGACGCGCTGCGCACCGCGAAGTGACGCCGGGCGGTCGCCCCGTGCGGCCACACGACGGGCGTTCATCGGGCAGGTGACAGACTGGACGGGTGAGCGACGACCACCCGGAACTCTCCGGCTACCAACCCTACGAGGAGCGCCCCCTCCGCAGCGCCCGCACCAGAATGCTGCTGCGGGTCGTCGTGCTGCTCGCCGTGCTCGGACTCGTGCTGCCGAGCATCCTCACGACCATCAGTGTCGGCGCGCGCAACGCCGAGCTCGCATGCGACTACCGCGGCACCCTCACCAACCCCGGTTCACCGCGCTATGAAGCACGATTCGAGCTGTTCGGCCCCGGCGGCCTCGGCTGGGAGTGCTACGCGACCGACCGACTCGGCGATGAACACCACGTCGACTCGATGGGGCTCATCCCCGTCGCGCCAGGATCAGGCTCGACCGACATCGACACGCGCGAAACGTAGTCGTCGATCGTTAGAACTCGTCGATTTCAGCTGAGAGCACATCTTCGGTTTCGAACCGTGCGCCGAGCTCCCGCGCCAGTGAGCTGAAGTGGGCTGTGATGCCGTCCCACTCCGGCTGAGTGGCGTTCACGGGCTCGAGCCCGATCGCGCGAAGGCGCGAGTCTGCGCCAAAACTTGTCACCGCAGCAGCGTCACTGGCATGAACAAATTCTCCGTGCTCTGCCTGGAGGTCGCTGGTGGTGATCGCCCGCCCATCGGCGGCGGTGAATCCAGCAGCGGTGAGCATGGCAGCCACCACCGCCTCTGCCAACGGTGACGCAGTGTCGAAGTCTTCCAGGTCCGCATCCGGGTGGGCGAGAATCATCTCCGACAGGGGCGCCGACGCTGACGCCTGGGGTGCCGCTGTCCGCGGGGTCGGTGGTGGCACGAGGTCCTGCGCTGCCGCGGCGTCCTCCGCCGACAGGGGGTCCTCCGCTGACAGGGACCCAAACTTCAGCATGAACTCCTCGAGGAACCGGGCGGAGTCGGCCGGGTCAACTGGATGAAGAAACGCCTCCTCGATTGCGAATCGAAGGCCAAGCCGTGCAGCTGAGGCCGCCAACTTTGCCACGATCTGGTCCCATTCCTCTTGCGTCCCCCGCAGGAGTCCCACAATGACATATCTGAGGCGCCCGGCATGCCCCACGCTGACAGCGTCAACTGCCTCGCCCTTGTAATGCAGCTCTCGCTGGGAACTCTGCAGATCCGTGACTGTGATCGCTTTGCCCCGGCGAGTGAATCCCGCCTCGGTGAGCGCCGCAGCCACCTCCTCCTCCGGCAAGGGCGGCGCCACCCGATAGTCAGAGATACGGTTCCGGCTCAGCTCCGGGTGGCCGAGGAACATGTTCGGAGCATTGTGCGCTCTCGGTCGCGGCACCTCAACCGGCTTCTCAACCCGACCAACAAACACCGGCGGGATGCGCCGCGGATCGTCCCACGCAACCGCAGGTTGGTGCAGGTAGGGCGCAAGAATTGACGCACCCCGCGGAACAACTGGAATCTCCCGCGACCAACCAAAATTCAGGACGACGACCTCGTGAAGCCGCGTGAGTCCGAGACCTCGAGTTTCGCGGCGATGAGCGCTCCCGACTGCAACCTGGATTCGCTGAGCCAGCTCAACTTCAGCTCTACTCTGGCTAAAGACACACGGGCATAGAAAGTGCTCGTCGTGCTTGCGGGTGTGTACTCCCCAGTGCGCGGTCGGGTCAATCCTTCGCACGATTTCGAACACATAGTGAACAAGCGACTCTCCGGCGAACTGGTGGCGCCCGGCAGCTTTGAAGTCAATACCGAATGTCAGTGCAACGGACGGGACAGCATCCTCTGGAACTCCCGGAAGGCCCTCGTCTGCGAATTTCAGGAACCACTCCCACAGGGGCACGAGGCTCTCGAGTGACCCGTCGAGTTGGTCCAGCGGCCCACCGGTCTGGTGTACCCATCGAGCAAGGTCACCCACGCGCGCAGGCCCACGAGCAACCACATGGTCACAGAACTCCTGCGCCTGAGCCATTGAAAGATCTGCAAACTGGATGGTCATTGGGGTAGGTGCACCACAATCGCAATTCCCGCATCTTCAAGCATATCGAGAAGGGTATCGGATGGCCCGACTTTCCCGGTTATTGCACTCGGGAGGAAGTGCCAATCGTAGAGATCCGTTACGTTATTGCCGAGGAGGGCTGCGTCTTTTCTTCCCTGGTACTTTGCAAATGCGCTGGCCGAATAGCCGACTTTGACTTCATGGAATGTCTTCACACCGTCGACTACTGTAATGCCGTCCACGAAGCGACTACTCACACCGCCGTCAGGTAGGTGGACGGCCGTTCGAACCTGCTTGTACTCTGGAATTTCGAGCAAATTGTGCACGAACGCTTCGCCCAATTTCCCGGTCCTCATCGGCACGGGAAGGCCCGCCGACGAATATGTGTAAGTCTTCGCATTCGGGCTCTCGAGCATTCGCTTTAGTCTGTGTATTCCGTTGGCGTTCACGAGCTTTTGAATTGAAGCGTCGCCGACGCTTCGCGTCTTGAGAAGTTGAACGAAATCGTCGTCGATCAGGCGCAGGGTATTGACATATCCTGCAGGATCCGAGAAGTCCCGCAGGAACCGTAGGGCATCATGCTGTTTTCGGATAGAGGCGCTGGTCGCCGGGCCGAGGATTGGATCTGCCAGCCGCTGTACAAACTTTACGACCTTTGCTGCGCCGGCCGCCGACTCCCCTCCAACATTCGGCACGAGTGCCGCTGCGTAGAGCCCGGCCATCAACCAATCGCCGCGTGCTGCCGAGGCGTAACCGTCTCGCAAGTCTCCGAACACCAATAGACCGCTGGCGACATTGCCGGCTAGCCACGCGATCGTGTCACGCGTGCAAAACTCGACTTCACCGCAAAAGAAGCCGAGAGCAAGATCCTGCAGCCACTGATATTTGGAGACAACGGGGTCTGTTTCACTTGGGTCGTAACCCTGTTCGAGATTCTGGGATTCGAAGAGGTCTGAGAATCCATCGAGGTCAGTGTCGGGCATCTGAGCGTAGGTGCCGTGAAGCTCTTCATCTCCGTCAAGCAGCCCATCACCGTCCGGATCCGCGTTGAGCGGATTCATCCCAACCTCGACCTCTTCGAAGTCTCGAAGTCCGTCGCTGTCACCGTCGGACTTCTCCGGATGCGACACAACCGCGTAGCTCACGGTGGTCTGACCCGGTATCGACGCTGCCGGAACCGATATCGATCCAATCTCGTCGCCGTCAGGGAGACCATCATTATCTGTATCTGGATCGGTAGGATCGCTGAAATACCGCTTAGGCATCCCGGGGCCCGGAGTCGTCATCGTGCTGACCACGCCGCGCGTTTCAACCCAGTCGGTAATTCCATCGCCGTCTGTGTCTGTCGTTGTGTCGTCTGTGACAATCACCGGTGGCGTAACGGACGAGATCCAGCTAGCCAGGTCAGTGGCCGTGGGCACGTATGAGTAGGTTCCGCCGGAAGTCTGCGCCAAATCGATCAGCCAATCGCTGCTCGATGGAGTGCCTTGACCTATATCAAGTACATGCACGGGCACGTCGCGTTGGACGAACGGAACGTATTCTTCACCGAACCACTCCTCGTACTCAGAAGAGGCGTAGTCTGACGCCGGCTTAAATCCGCCGTCAGTGACGAATACGACTACCTTGTTCCGGCAAGAGAAGTTTGGAGCGTCGTCAACATACGGGTTCGCTTCGTCTGCAGGGAACTGCTGGTCTGCGAAGGACGAGTCCCCCAGAACTTCTTCAATTAGATACCCCGGAAAATCATCAAAAAGGTCGGATTCATCCCAAGAGGTGCCCTCTGCGTCTTCCGCATCAGCAATCCATGACAGGGCTCGTTCGCGGGACGTCGTGCCGGTCGACCACGGCTCACTGGACACGGCATCCGAGATCGGCTCTGAACCCACGGTGAAGAAGTTTGGGCTTCCACGGGCGATGCCTCCCTGAATGTGGATCCCCCGAACGGCAACCTGGTCACCGGGCCGCAACGAGCCGACTACCGCTCGGAGCGCGTCATATCGCTCTCCCCCCGGATCAGCCTCGTAGACACTGGACGTGTCATCGATGATGATCTCGACGTCGAGCGGGGCGGATCCCGCGAGCGCGGCATCGCATTGCGTAGCATTCGCGGCCCACTCGCCGAGATCAACGACGGAATAGCTCAGCCCCAACTGGGGCGAGTGTATGGAAATGGTGTGCGTGGCGGTGGAAACGGTGACGTTATTGTCTGCGAAACTCCAAGTGCCGATTGCTTCGTCCCAGTAAACGGGAGCCAGTGCGGCGAGCCGTTCGGCAGCAAGGGCGGGCGAATACCCGAATGTCAGCAAGCTCACTGTCGTCTCGACCGAAGTGCTCAGTGATGAGAGCGGGCCTATAGAGACGCTGGAGGCCTCGACCTTTTCGTTGACCATTGCGACTGATGTCACTGCTCCGGCCACGCCGACGCTGGGAGTTTCGCTCAAAAAGTAGGACTCCAACGCGGCAGCACCACCGACAAGGGACGTCGTCGCACGTGTAACGTCGGAGCCCACCGGCGATTCTGTAGTGTCCGAGTCGGCGACTGTGTGCACGGCATCGTGCGGGTCAACAGTGAGAGTGATCTGGTCCGCGTAGTCGGGGACTCCATCGGTGTCACTGTCCGCGTTGGTAGGGTCAAGACCGGCCCTAATCTCGAAGCCGTCTGTCAGCCCGTCTGAATCACTGTCTGCGACGAGAGGGTCGGTGGCGGAGATAAGTTCGTCACCGTCGGAAACACCGTCGCCATCGGTGTCGGGGTTTGACGGGTTGAGTCCGGCCGCAACCTCCACGATGTTGGTGAGACCATCGTTGTCGGAGTCCTCGTCCGCGTCTGAGATGTCGTCGTCGTTTGTGTCGGCGAGCGTGGGCGACGTGAACGCGGCAAGCTGAAGCACCTCTTCGGAGTCGGTGAGGCCATCGTTATCGGAGTCCTGCAGGAGAGGGCTTGATCCAACACGCGCCTCAAGAACGTCCGGCAATCCATCAGCGTCGCCATCTACAGCATCGTCCATGGGGGCGATTCCGGCGCTGAATGTGGCTGGACCGGCGCCTGCACCGTTTATTGCTTTGACGCTGGCTACATAATCGACGCCGTTATCAAGATTGTCGAATTGGACACCATTGCGCCCGTACCGCATTTCTATGGTTTTCTCCGCCCCGCCGGGGCTGAGCTCGATCGTGTACTGCGTTACCGGGTCACCGTTCTCGAACTCCGGAGCATCCCAGAACACTTCGATGAATTCGTCGCCTGGCCGGACCTCAACATTCTGCGGTGCGCTGGGGACGTCGTAGGCGACGAAGTACTGCTGTGCGCGTGGGCCCGCGCCCAACGCGTTTTCTGCGGAGACCCCAAACACATAAACGCATGCTGCGGTGAGCCCGACGAGTTCGTACTCAAGGTCCTGAGTTTGTGCACTTCTCCTAGGCTCACCGCAGTGGGACGTGAGGTCTGTCTGGAACTGGGTGACATCACTTCCACCATCGTCAGTCGGGGCAAGCCATGAAGCCGTCGCGGACAGTCCACCGACTTCGACATCGAGGGCCTCGGGATACCACGGCGTCTCGGTCGATAGCGAGTAGTGCTGCGAAACGGCGGGGCCGTCTCCGAGTACGTTCGTTGCTGTGACCGTGGCGGCGTAGTTGCCGTGCGGAAGATCCTCGAAGAGATACGAACGAGCTGAAGCGTCGACCTCCACCTCTAAGGACCCCGGTTCTAGTCGAACGGTGTACGACTCCACGGGCGCGACGGCCGAGTAGGAAGGTGCCGCCCACTGCACGAGCAGAGCATCACGCTCTTGCCCTCCGTATACCAGCGGAACCGCGCTGGGCAACCGTCCGATGCTTACTTCTCGGTAGCTCGACCATTCCGAGAGCATGCCGTTGCTGTCGAGGGTCGCAGCCTGCCATCTGAAATGTCCCTCGGGACTCGCTGTGGAGACCAATGTGGGACTTATCGAAGCAATCCCCTCAGAATCAACTTGTGCCCAGTATTCGCGGACGTCTGGCGCACCTCCTTGCCAGTTGGTTTCTACACGAAACACCACGTCGGTCTCGTTAGGCGCGAAAGTTGATGCCTGGGCAATCAGCGGGGTGCGACTGAGCACAACGTCGTGGTCGAGCGGAGCGACGAGAGTTGGCGCCGGCGCCGGGGCCGCAGTCGTAAATACCGACGGGTCAGTCCATGGCCCGGTCGCAGCGTTGTTCACGACGCGGAAGCGAAATTCGTAGGTCTCGTCAAACTCGAGAAGGTTGGGAGGGACACTCCACTCGGCCCAACTCCAGGTGTCCGAACGTTCGGTCTCAATGCTCTCGGTCGCGAGTACCACAGGCGGAGTCGACGACCTCGAGAGCTCGATCTCAAAGCTGTATTCGTCATTAGTTTCGCTCGAAGCGTCAATTGCCTCAAGGTAAATGGCCGGGGTGACGGAAAGGACCGTCACACCTGTCAAGTCCTCATACGACGGGTCCACGTAAGAAGATGTGGACGGCCACTCAGCGTCACTTTCGGCGGCTGCCGGGGAAGCCGAGCCTGCGGCCTGAACGAGCGAAACGACCATCACAACGCTGAGGAGCCAGCCCAACGAAAGTTTTCCGCGTTTCCGGTACATACAACCAAGCCCCCAGCGCCATCACACCTGAATGACCCTCACTGAGTCATATCGCGAAAACTACACAGGGGTAGAGGGTTTTGTCTATACCTTTCGCGGAAAGTGCTTCAACCCCACCCCACATGCTTGTGATTGGCCTCAGCGTCTTTTCGCGACCGAGCTTGGTCGACACGCGCGACACGTAGTTCCCACAGAGCGGGTTTCGATACGTTCGCTCCTGCGTCGCGGACTACTCAACCGGCAGGGTGACGGCTACGCGGCACCGTCGAACATCGACGTGACCGAACCGTCGCTGAAGACCTCGTGGATGGCGCCCGCGATGAGCGGGGCGATCGGCAGCACCGTGAGGGTAGGGAAGCGCTTGTCTTCGGGGATTGGGAGCGTGTCGGTGACGACAACCTCGTCGATGAAATCGGCCTGCAGCCGTGTCGTCGCCGGGTCGGAGAACACGGCGTGCGTCGCGGCGACGACGACGTTCTTTGCCCCGGCATTCTTCAGCGCCTCCGCCGCCTTCGCGATCGTGCCGCCCGTGTCGATCAGGTCGTCGACGAGTAGGCAGGTGCGGCCCTCGACCTCACCGACGATCTCGTGCACCGACACCTTGTTGGCGACGCGCGGGTCGCGACGCTTGTGGATGATCGCGAGTGGGGCCCCAAGCTTGTCGCTCCAGATGTCGGCAACGCGCACGCGGCCCATGTCGGGCGAGACCACCGTGAGGGTGTCTTTGTCGAGCTTCTCCTTGAAGTACTTCAGCAGCACCGGCATGGCGAAGAGATGGTCGACGGGGCCGTCGAAGAAGCCTTGGATCTGGGCGGCGTGCAGGTCGACGCTCATGATGCGGTCAGCGCCAGCCGCCTTGAACAGGTCAGCAACGAGGCGGGCAGAAATCGGCTCGCGACCGCGGCCCTTCTTGTCCTGGCGCGCATACGGGTAGAACGGGGCAACGACCGTGATGCGCTTCGCCGAGGCACGCTTCAGCGCATCCACCATGATGAGCTGCTCCATGAGCCACTCGTTGATCGGCGTCGTGTGCGACTGGATGACAAACGCGTCGCAACCGCGCACGCTCTCGCTGTAGCGCGCATAAATCTCACCGTTCGCAAACGTGCGCGTCTCGGTGTGCACAAGCTCGGTGTCGAGCTCCGCAGCGATGTCCACAGCGAGTTGCGGATGCGCCCGCCCCGTCACCAGCACAAGCTTCTTCTGTCCGTTGACGGTGATTTCGGACAAATGCCGCTCGCTCTCTGCCGGGGTCGACCGGTTCGAGATCGAACAGGCCAGAAACGATCAGGCCTTGTCGACACCCTCACCGGATGCCGCAGCCGCATCCGCGGCCGCAGTGCCCGGCCGGTTGGTGGTGACCCAGCCTGCCATGTTGCGTTGTGGAGCCACCGAAATCGCCAGATCGCCGGCCGCGACATCCTTGCGGATCACCGTGCCAGCGCCCGTGTAGGCTCCGTCACCAATCCTAACCGGCGCGACGAAGACGTTGTGCGAGCCGCTGCGCACATGCGAACCCACGACCGTGCGGTGCTTGCTCACGCCGTCGTAGTTTGCGGTGATGGTGCCAGCCCCAATATTCGAGCCCTCGCCCACCTCGGTGTCGCCGATATAGCTCAGGTGCGGCACCTTGCTGCCGTCGCCGATCGTCGAATTCTTCGTCTCGACGAAGGTGCCGATCTTGCCCTCGGCACCGAGCACCGTGCCGGGGCGCAGGTAGGCGAACGGGCCCACCGTCGCACCCGCGCCGATGACCGCGAGGGTTGCGTCGGTGCGCTTCACGACAGCATCCGGCCCCACCTCGCAGTCGACGAGCGTCGTGTCGGGGCCGATGATCGCGCCCCGCTCGATCTTCGTCGCGCCACGCACCTGCGTGCCCGGCAGCAACTCGACATCCTCCGCGAGCGTCGCATCCACGTCGATCCACGTCGACGCCGGGTCAAGAATGGTCACACCGGCAACCTGCCAGCGACGGATGGTGCGGGCATTGAGCTCCCGCGCCGCCGCCGCCAACTGCACGCGGTCATTAATGCCGGCGACGAGCCAGTGGTCACGCACCGCCATCGCCTCGATGCGGCCGCCCGCCTCGCGAATCACGGATGCCGCATCCGTCAGATATTTCTCACGCTGGGCGTTTTCGGTGCCGACCCGCGAGAGTGCGTCGCGCAGCGGAGCCGCCGAAAACACGTACACGCCGGCGTTGATCTCGCGGACGGCGAGCTGCTCCGATGACGCGTCCTTGTGCTCGACGATGGCCTCGAACACGCCATCGCCCGAGCGGACGATACGCCCGAAGCCGCTCGGGTCATCGAGGACCGCCGACAGCATCGTCAGCGCGTTGCCCTCATCGCGGTGGGCCGACACGAGCGACCGGAGCGTCGCCGCATCGAGCAGCGGTACATCGGCGCTGAGCACGACGACGCGGCCATCGAATCCCTCGGGCAGCGCGTCGAGCGCCACCTCCACCGCGCGACCCGTTCCAGGCACCTCGTCCTGATCGACGATCACCGCTGCCGGGAGGCGTCGCAGCACCTCCGCCGACACCGAATCCCGCTCATGCCGCACCACCGCCAGAATGTGGGCAGCGCCAAGCTCCTCCGCCGTCGACAGCACATGCCCGACGAGCGTCACCCCACCGAGCGCGTGCAACACCTTCGCCTTCGACGACTTCATGCGCGTGCCCTGGCCTGCGGCGAGGATGATGACGGCGAGAGACTGATCGGTCATGGTGGGGCTCCTAAGCCGTTCGGAGAGAATCGCTGGCGCGATTATCTCGGCTCCGCCTCCAGGATTCGAACCTGGTCCTAACAGTTCCAAAGACTGCCGTGCTGCCGTTACACCAAGGCGGAACGCGCAGAACCGCCAACAACGATTCGCGCGGTACACAAGTCTGCCAGACGCGACCGAGCGACGGGTTCATGCGCGCCCCACCATAATGGTCACCATGCCCAATCGCGACGAAGTCGACCGCATCGTCGACGCCTGGGAGCGCGAGCGACCAGACCTCGACTTCGCACCCCTCCAGGTGCTCAGTCGCGTCGGCCGGCTCTCGCGCCACCTCGACCGGGCGCGCAAAACTGCCTTTGCGGCATCCGGCCTCGAGTCGTGGGAATTTGATGTGCTCTCCGCTCTGCGCCGCGAAGGCGAGCCATACCAGCTCAGCCCCAAGGCGCTGCTGCAACAAACCCTCGTCTCCTCTGGCACCATGACGAACCGCATCGACCGCCTCGTGCACCGCGGGCTCGTCACCCGTCACACCGACCCCCACGACCGGCGCGGCGTGCTCGTGAGCATGACAGCGGACGGGCGCGCGCGCGTCGACACCGCCATCACGCAACTCCTCGAATCGGAGCGCGCCCTGCTTGCGGGACTCGAGACCGCCGAGCGCGAACAGCTCGCGTCGCTGCTGAGAGTCCTCAGTCTCGACTTCGACTAACGGTCAGCCCTCACGGGCGGGGCTCCGACCGCGACGCGCACTCGACGCAAAGGCGGGCCCACGGGCGAGCCTCGAGGCGGGCGAACGGGATGTCACGGCCGCACGAAGCGCACACACCAAAGCCACCAGCATCCAGACGGTCGAGGGCGGCACCGATCTCGGCGAGCCGCCCGCGGGACTGCCGCAGCAGCGCATCGGACTGCGAACGCTCGAACGCGATCGTCGAACCCTCCGGGTCGTGCTCGTCATCAACATTCGAATCCTGCCGCGCGTCGACAATGCGGCGGATGTCCTCACCGAGCGACGCCATAAGCGAAAGGGTGCGCTGCCGCTCCCCCACAAGCTGCACGCGAAACCGTGCAAGCTCCGCCTCAGACAGGGTCGACACGATGCCTACTCGAGCAGGTCGGTGAGCTCCAGCCAGCGCGACTCCAGCTCGGCCGCCTGCGTGTCAAGTGCCGTCAGCTCCGCGCTGAGCGCGCCGAGCCCCTCGAAATCGTTGATGTCATGCTCTGCCATGCGCACGTGCAGCGCCTCGATCTTCTCGTTCGCCTTCTGCAGGCGCCGCTCCACAGAGCCGAGCTCCTTCTGCGCGTTGCGAAGCTCCGCGCCCGCAAGCCCCGGCTTCTTCGAGGGCGCCGCAGCGCCACCCGCGCCGAGCGGCCCGGATGCTGGGGTGGCCGGCGCCGCAGCATCCGTCGCCTTGCGGATGCGGATGTACTCGTCGACACCGCCCGGCAGGTGCCTGAGGTGGCCGCCGAGCACGGCGTACTGCTGATCGGTGACCCGCTCGAGCAGGTAGCGGTCGTGGCTCACGACGAGGAGCGTGCCGGGGAACGAGTCGAGGAGATCTTCCATCGCGGCGAGCATGTCGGTATCGAGATCGTTGGTGGGCTCATCGAGGATGAGCACGTTCGGCTCATCGAGCAGGATGAGCAAGAGCTGCAGGCGACGCTTCTGGCCGCCCGAGAGGTCCTTGATGGGCGTGCTGAGCTGCGCGCTGTCGAAGCCGAGCCGCTCAAGCAGCTGGCCGGGCGTGACCTCTTTGCCGCCAGCGACATAGGAGCTCTTCTGGCGGCCGATGACGACGCGCACCGGCTCATGCTGCACCTCGGTGAGCTCCTTGAGCTGCTGGTCGAGGATCGCGATCTTCACCGTCTTGCCGCGCTTGACGCGACCCGTGGTTGGCAGCACCGCGCCGCTCACCAGGCCGAGCAGCGTCGACTTGCCGGCACCATTCACCCCGAGGATGCCGGTGCGCTCGCCCGGAGCGATGCGCCACTCGATGTCCTTGAGCACAACCTTCGACGGGCGCGTCTCCGACTCGGGGAACGTGACGCCGACCTCGAGGATGTCGACCACATCTTTGCCGAGCCGCTGCATCGCCATCGACTGCAGCGACACCGTGTCACGCACGGGTGGTTCGTTTGCGATGAGCTCATTCGCGGCATCGATACGGAACTTCGGCTTCGCCGTGCGGGCCGGGGCACCGCGGCGCAACCACGCGAGCTCCTTCTTCATGAGGTTCTGGCGCTTCGCCTCCACCACCGAATTCATGCGGTCGCGCTCGACACGCTGCAACACATAGGCGGCGTAGCCACCCTCGAAGGGTTCAATCAGCCGGTCGTGAACCTCCCACGTGGTGTTACACACCTCGTCGAGGAACCACCGGTCGTGCGTCACGACCAGCAGCCCGCCCTGGCCGGCAGGCCAGCGACGTTTGAGGTGCTCCGCGAGCCACGACACACCCTCGACGTCGAGGTGGTTGGTGGGCTCATCGAGAAACACGACATCCCAGTCGCCGACGAGCACCTTGGCGAGCGCTACGCGGCGGCGCTGGCCGCCCGAAAGCTGGCCGAGCGTCGCATCCCACGGGATGCCGCCGAGCAGACCCGAAATGACGTCGCGGATGCGGGAATCCCCCGCCCACTCGTACTCGGGCCGGTCGCCCACAATCGACTCGCCGACCACGATCGTGCCATCGAGCTCATCGGCCTGATCGAGCATGCCGATCGTCGTGCCCTTGCGGACGGTGACGCGGCCATCATCCGGTTGGATGCGGCCAGCAAGCAAACGCATGAGGGTCGACTTGCCGTCGCCGTTGCGGCCGACAATGCCGATGCGATCGCCCTCGTCGAGACCGACCGTCACCGAATCGAAGATGACGCGCGTCGGATACTCAAGATGGAGGGACTCTGCCCCAAGAAGATGTGCCACGTGACTCGACACTACCGGGCCTGGGCTGGATGCCCGCCCGTTGTGGGCTGCTCCGACGGGACGCAAGGCGCGGCATTCGCCCGTGAGACTGCACGAATTGCTCGTCCGGGCGCCTCTCGCAGACAACTTGCGTAGTCTCGCGCGGGCTGTGGATGCGTGACGCGGCAGTCGAAGCGGAACCGGCACTCTGAGTCGATGCCCCTACCCCTGCCAGAACACCTCCGGGGACGACCATTCGGGCGGGCCGAAGCACTCGCGGCGGGCGTCACCGACGGCCGACTACGGTCGCGGCACCTCGCGCGCCCGTTCCACGGTGTCCGCTCGACCGACGTGGCACGTGCACCGTGGCCCCCCTCACCGCATACGCACAACGGATGCCTCCCGGCCAGCACTTCAGCCACACCACAGCCGCGCTCATCCACGGCATGCCGCTCCCGTCATCCGCGGCATCCGACGTGCATGTCAGCTCGACGTCGACGGCCGGATTCCCTCGCGCTCGAGGCATCGTCGGCCATCACTCGGATTCGCGCACGATCATCGTCAGAGGAGTGCGGGTGTCAGAACCCGTCGCCGCGTGGTGCGAACTCGCGACCATGCTCCGCATCGACGACCTCGTGGCCGCAGGGGACTATCTCATCACCGGCGACGAACCGTACAGCGGGCTCCCACCGCTGGCGACACTCGACGATCTCCGGAGCGCCGTGCGAGATCGCGCAGGACGGCGTGGCGTGCGTCGGCTCACTGAGGCGTTCGGTCTCGTCAGGTACGGGCCCCTCTCCCGAATGGAGACGCTGAGCCGACTGCTCATCGTGCGGGATGGCCTGCCGGAACCGGTGCCGAATGCGCGCGTATACGATCACATCGGTCGCCGGATCGCGATGGTCGATCTCGCGTTCGCGACGTGGAAGGTCGCCGTCGAGTACCAGGGTGATCATCATCGTGAGCGGCAGCGCTTCCGCGACGACATCACCCGGCGCGAGCGACTCGAAGACGCGGGCTGGAGCGTCGTGAAGGTCTCGGCAGACGACATCCTTCGCCGCCCTCGCGAGACGCTCGAGAGGATCCGGCGGCGACTTCGCGTCCGTAGGGCCGCGATCTGAGGCTCACGTCGTCGCTCTACGCGGGTGTGAGACTGCGCAAGTTGTCGTGATTCGGGGCAATCGCGACGATTTGCGGAGTCTCGCGGGCCGGGCGGGATGCGCGGGCCGGGCGGGATGCGCGGGCCGGGCGGATGCGCGGGCCGGACGGATGCGCGGGCCGGGCGGATGCGCGCGCGGGCCGCCCCGTGCGTCAGTCGGTGCAGAGGCGGGCGCCGTGCACGGGACCCGTCGCCCTCACGACCCTGAGTCGTGCCGCACTCAGCGCGACCTGCACTTCGAGCGCCGCATCGACGTCAGCGGTGAGGAACGCGACCGTCGGGCCAGACCCCGAGACGATACCGGCGAGGGCACCGTTCTCCTCACCCAGCTCGATCACGCGGGCAAGCCGCGGCTCAAGGTGGAGCGCCGGAGCCTGCAGATCGTTGTACATGACCTCGGCGAGCATCGCCGAATCGCCGGCACGCAGCGCCTTCAACACGGGCGCATCGACGCTCGGCTTGATCTCGGCCGGAAAGATGTCTTGCGCATGGCGCTCACGGTGACGATCGAGTTCGCGATACACCTCCGGTGTGCTCATGCCGAAATCGGCCATCGCCAGCACCCAGTGGAACTGCCCCTTCGCGAGGGCAGGGCTCAGCTCGTCGCCGCGACCCGTGCCGATGGCCGTGCCGCCCGTCAGCGCGAATGGCACATCCGCGCCGAGCTGCGCGGCGAGGCTGAGGAGCTCTTCGCGCCCCAGATCGGTGCCCCAGAGGGTGTCGCACGCGAGGAGGGTGGCCGCGGCATCCGCTGAACCGCCACCCATGCCACCGGCGACCGGCACATTCTTTTCGATCTCGAGGCGCACACCACCCCGGTAGTCGGCGACCCGAGCGAGCAGCCTGGCCGCCTTGATCGCGAGATTCGTGCCGTCGGTCGCAAGAGTCGAGGTGTCGATCGACCCTGTGAACGACACCGAAAAGTCGTCGGCGAGCGAAGCACGAACGTCTTCGTAGAGCGAGACGGCCTGGTAGGCGGTGGCGACCTCGTGGTAACCATCATCGAGGAGCGAGCCGACCTTGAGAAACAGGTTGAGCTTGCCTGGAGCGCGGACGTGGACCTTCGCGGGTCGTGCGGGCGAACTCATGGGATAAACCTAGCCGAAGGCTCTGTCTGCCCCTGACCGGGTGCCCCTTACATGTCGAACCGCGTCAACAGCTTCGCGAGCCGCTCCTTTTCGGGCCCGAGACGATCGGGGTCGAGCCTGAGACGGGTGAGCGCGATGCGGCACTTGCGCACGGATCCCGCGGGGCCGGGGCTGAGGGTCGCGAGCACGCCGGTGCCGTCAGCAAAGTTCCAGCGGGCGGTCGGATGCTTCGCCGCATGGCTCACCGACACAGGCTCAACCCCAAAGTGGTCGCCGACGAGTGCGATGACCCGGTCGAGGACCGCCAGAATCTCCCCCTCGACCGTTTTGCTTGCTCCGGCCGCGAACGTGCCGTCGGACTGCTGCCCCGGCAGCCGGCGACCGCGCGCCTGCTCGTAGGCGACCGTGATGCCCTGGGCCCACCATCCGTCGACCCTGTGCTCGCGGTGCAACCACGCGGCAATGTCGGGATGCGGCCAGGTGGCGGCGTTCTCCGCGTCGAGCAGAGCGAACCATTCGCCACGGGTCTTGCCGGTGACGTCGTGCATTTTGGTGTCCGAGACGCTGCTCGGTGATACCGCAGCCATGGTCACACCCTACGCCGGTGGTGGCTCTGCCGAAAGAGTGTCGGCGGCGGGTTCGGCGGCGGCCGCGGCGCGCGCGATCGCGAGGAAGTCGTGCACCGTGAGCTGCTCGCCGCGCTGCGTGGGGGCGATGCCGGCCCGTTTGAGCTGGGCGGATGCCTCGGCCGAGCTGCCGAGCACGACCGAGAGTGACTGGCGCAGCATCTTGCGGCGCTGGCCGAACGCCGCATCGACGAGGGCGAAGGTTGCCGTGCGCTCCGCCTCAGTGCCGATCGCCTCATCGCGAAGGGTGAACCCGACGAGGATCGAGTCGACGTTTGGCACCGGCCAAAACACCTGCCGACTCACCATGCCGGCCGTGCGCCAGTGCCCATACCAGGCGGCCTTGACGCTGGGGCTGCCGTAGACCTTGCTGCCGGGCTCGGCCGCGATGCGCTGGCCGACCTCCGCCTGCACCATGACAAGACCGGAGGTGATGAACGGAAAGTGCTCCAAAAAGTGCAGCAGCACCGGCACCGAGACGTTGTACGGCAGGTTCGCGACCAGGGTCGACGGATGCTTCGGCAGCTCCATGATCGTCATGGCATCGTGCAGCACGACCGTGAGGTCGGCGTCTGGCTGCATCGCGGCGACCGTGAGCGGCAGCTGCCGGGCGAGTCTGGGGTCGATCTCAACCGCGACGACGGGCGCACCCGTCTCAAGCAGCCCGAGCGTGAGCGAGCCGAGCCCCGGGCCGACCTCGACGACGGCGCTCTCGCCCGTGACGCCGGCGGCCTTGACGATGCGTCGCACCGTGTTCGCGTCGATCACGAAGTTCTGGCCGAGCTTCTTCGTTGGTTGCAGGTCGAGCAGTTCGGCGAGGTCGCGGATCTCGGCGGGCCCGAGCAGTGCGCCCATTATTCAGGAACCCGCGTCGTGGACGTGACCCGTGGCATCCGCTGGGCCCGTGTTGTCGGGGTCATGCGAGTTGGGCCGGTGCATCCGAGCCACCGTTTCCTGAATTTCCAGAATCGGGCGGGAGGAGGTCAGTCTCCCAGGAGCCGTAGACGTCCTCCGTGTTCGACGCGATCTGGGCCGCGAGCAGGGCGTCGGGGGTATTGAGGTGCTCCGCCATGAACCGCAAGGTCGTGGGGATGAGGTACGACGCGTTCGTCTGGCCCCGGTGCGGAGTCGGCGTGAGGTAGGGCGAATCGGTCTCGATAAGGATCCGGCTCCGCGGCACGGCCGACAGCGCCTCGCGAAGGTTACCGGCGTTCTTGAACGTGACAGTGCCCGCGAACGACAGGTACCAGCCGTGGTCGGCGCACACCCGCGCCATCGCGGCATCGCCCGAGAAACAGTGGAACACGGTGCGCTCGGGGGCACCGACCCGGAGGAGCGTTGCGATGACATCATCGTGCGCGTCGCGATCGTGGATCTGGAGGGCAAGCCCATGCCGCTTCGCGATCTCGATGTGCGCCTCGAACGAGCGCAGCTGGCCCGGTCGACCCTGCTCGTCGGTGCGGAAAAAGTCGAGCCCCGTCTCGCCAACCGCGCGCACGCGGGGTCGGCCCGCAAGCTCATCGATCTCCGCAAGGGCGTCGTCGAGGGTGCCCGCCGCCTCAAGCTCCGGCGCGTCATTTGGGTGGATGGCGACCGCCGCGAGCATGCGAGGCTCACGCGCTGCCATCTCGGCCGACCAGCGTGAGGTCGCGACATCCGTGCCCACCTGCACAACACCGCGCACCCCGACGCTGCTCGCAAGGTCGAGCGCCTCACGGTAGTCGAGCAGTTCTCGCTCGCCCGTCGGGCTCCACGCGCCGTGATCGAGGTGGGTGTGGTTGTCGTACACGCCCACCGTGAGGGCCTCGGGAAGCGGCGGGTAGGTCATGTGCGGCTCCTTGGTTTCGATACGGCCCTGGCGGGCCTACTCAACCGGCGGGTTCTCAACCAGCGAGTTCTTGCTCGATGCGGGGGAACAGTGGCGGCAGGCTCTCGACCGTGGCGCCAGGCTGCAGCACGCCCCAGGTTCCGGCCTCTGGGATGAGCTGCTCCGTGAGCGGCCTCGTGAATCCCAGCGCGGTCCACAGCTTGCTCGTCGCCTCGGGGATAACGGGCGAAAGCAGCACCGCCAGCGCGCGGAGACCCTCAGCGGTTGTGTAGAGCACGGTGCCGAGGCGGGCTCGCGCCGCGTCATCCTTCGCGAGCACCCACGGCTCCTGCACCGTGATGTAGCCGTTGAGCTCGTCGACAACCGTCCAGATCGCCGCGATGGCCTCGTGGATCGCGAGACGCTGCATCGCGGCATCCGCTGTCGTCACTGCGGTCGCGAGGGTGCGCTGGATGCTGCGGTCCGCATCCGTGTAGTCGGCGGGCGCCGGCACGCTGCCGCCGTAGTAGCGGTTGATCATGGCGATGACCCGCGAGGCGAGGTTGCCGAACCCGTTGGCCAACTCGGACTGGTAGCGCGCCGAGAGATCCTCCCAGCTGAACGAACCGTCTTGCCCAAAGTTGATGGCGCTCATGAAGTAGTAGCGGAACGCATCGGCCCCGAACGTGTCGGTGATGTCGGAGGGGGCGATGCCGGTGAGCTTCGACTTCGACATCTTCTCGCCACCGACGAGCAGCCAGCCGTGGCCGAAGACACGGTGCGACACGGGGAGCCCGGCCGCCATGAGCATGGCCGGCCAGATGACGGCGTGAAAGCGCGCGATGTCTTTGCCGACGAGCTGCACGGCGGGCCAGCGGCGCGCGAAGTTCTCATCGTCGGTGCCGTAGCCGATCGCGGTGATGTAGTTGAGGAGCGCATCGAACCACACGTAGAGCACGTGGCTGTCGTCCCACGGCAGCTTGACACCCCAGTCGAAGCTCGAACGCGAGATTGAGAGATCGCGAAGCCCCTGCTGCACGAAATACGTGATCTCGTTGCGCACGCTTTCGGGCTGAATGAAGTCGGGGTTGGTGCGGTAGAGGTCGAGCAGGGGCTGCTCGAAGTCGCTCATCCTGAAGAAGTAGTTCGTCTCCTTGAGCACCTCGACGGGTTTGGAGTGGATGGCACAGACCTGCTGGCCGGTGTACTCCCCCGTGCCGGGAACGAGGTCGCCCGGCTGCTTGTACTCTTCGCAGCCGACGCAGTAGTGGCCCTCGAACTCGCCCTGATAGATGAAGCCGTCGTCGTAGAGCTTCTCGAGAAACAGCTTGACGCCGTGCTCGTGGCGCTCATCGGTGGTGCGGATGAAATCGTCGTTGGAGATGTTGATGGTCTCGAGCAGCGGCTTCCAGGCCGTCTCGACGAGTCGGTCGGCCCACGCCTTGGGGCTCACGCCGTTCGCGACGGCCGTGCGGAGGATCTTCTGGCCGTGCTCGTCGGTGCCCGTGAGCAGCCAGGTGTCGTCGCCGCTCTGGCGGTGCCAGCGCGCGAGCACGTCTGCCGCGACCTCCGTGTAGGCATGCCCGATGTGGGGCACGTCGTTGACGTAGAAGATCGGGGTCGCGATGTAGAAGGAGTCGCCTGCGGCCATGGGTTCCATCCTAAAGCCGCGTTTCGGTGCGGTACTGCCGCCGGGCCGTCGACCGAGCGGATGTGAGATGTTGTGGTTTTTTCTGTGAATGTGTTGCTATCTCGTGAATTCCCAATTACTGTCACATGAACGCAGGCATCCAGCACCCCCACCTTGGAGACCGCATGTACGCCGAAGAACGACAGCAGCACATCGAAGCGCTGCTCGCCGAAACTGGCCGAGTCGCCGTCGTCGACCTCGCCAGTCGCTTCGACGTCTCTAGCGAAACCGTGCGCCGCGACCTCGACCAACTCGAGACCCTCGGTGTGCTCCGCCGAGTGCACGGTGGCGCCGTCGCCGCCAACCGCATCAGCCGGGCCGAAGAAAGCGTCGCCCAGCGCCGCGACCGCAACGCGAGCGCCAAAGACCGCATCGCCGCCGCCGCCATGCGACTCATCCCCACGAACTTCACCGGCGCCATCGCAATCGACTCCGGCACCACAACCGGCAAGCTCGCCGAACACCTCGCACGCTGGCAACCAGAGCGCGAGACGCAGACCTGCGTCGTGATCACAAACTCCATCCACATCGCCGCGATCGTCGCAGACAACCCCCACCTCGAGATCCACATGGTCGGCGGTCGACTCCGCGGCATCACGGGCGCCGCGGTTGGCGCCGCCACCCTCACCGAACTCACCACACTGCGCCCCGACATCGCCTTCATCGGCGCCAACGGCGTGCACGACGAATTCGGCCTCAGCACCCCGGATGCCGACGAGGCCGCCGTCAAGACCATGCTCACGCGCGGCGCCCGACGTGCCGTCGCCCTCGTCGACGAAACAAAGCTCGGCGTCGAGACGCTCGTGAGCTTCGCCCGACTCGACGACCTCGACACGATCGTCACCGACACTGGGCCGGATGCTGCGCTCGCAACAGCGCTCGACGCCGCCGGCGTCGAGGTGGTCGTCGCATGATCGTCACCGTCACCGCCAACCCCAGCCTCGACCGCACCGTCGAGCTCGGCGCCCCCCTCGCCCGCGGCAAGGTGCAGCGTGCCACCGGCACCGCCGTGCAGCCGGGCGGCAAAGGGGTGAACGTGTCACGCGCACTCATCGCGTCGGGGCTCGACACCGTCGCCGTGCTGCCGGGCGATGCATCCGACCCCATGCTGGTGGCGCTCCGCGCGGAACGCATCCCCACCGCGGGCCTGCCCATCGAGGGCCGCGTGCGCTCGAACATCACCCTCACGGAGCCCGACGGCACCACAACGAAAATCAACGAGCCTGGGCCAACACTCACGGGCGACGACATGGATGCCCTCATCGGCATCGTCGTGGCGCACGCGCGCAACGCCGACTGGCTCGTGCTCGCCGGCTCGCTGCCACCTGGGCTGCCCACCGACTTCTATGCGAGTGTCGTGCGCGCCGTGCGCGACTCCGGGTCTGAAGCCCGGATCGCGGTCGACTCGTCCGGCCCGCCCATGCTCGCGCTCATCGACTCCGGCGTTGGCGTTGACCTCGTCAAGCCCAACGCCGAAGAACTCGCCGAACTCACGGGCCACCCCGCGGGGACCGGGCTCGAAGACGATCTCGACGCCGCCGCATCCGCCGCCGCATCGCTCGTCGGTCGCGGCTGCCGCTCCGTGCTCGCGACCCTCGGCGGCCGCGGCGCGCTGCTCGTGTCCGCCGAGGCCGCCTGGCACGCCACCATGCCGCCCATCACGGTGCGAAGCACGGTCGGCGCGGGGGATGCCTCGCTCGCCGGCTATCTGCTCGCCGAGCAGCAGGGCGCCACCGCAACCGGTCGCCTCGCACAGTCCGTGGCCCACGGTGCCGCCGCCGCAAGCCTCGCCGGCAGCGGGATGCCCGCAGCGCACGACACCGAACCCGGCACCGCCATCATCACCGAACTCACCGCACCATCGACCACCACATCACCAGCTCATTCACCATCACCAACTCAGGCAGCAACACCAATTCAGCCAACAACAGGAGACCAGGAGTAGCAATGTCGTCACTCATCACCCCCCAACTCGTCGTGCTCGACCGCGACCTCGGCACCGACCGTGCCGCCGTGATCCGCACCCTCACCGACCTCGTCGCATCGAACGGACGGGCCACGGATGCCGCGTCCCTCTTCGATGACGCATGGGCGCGCGAACAAAAAACCGACACGGGCGTGCCGGGTGGCATCGCCATCCCCCACTGCCGTTCCGCGGCCGTCACGGAGCCGACCCTCGTCATGGCGCGCCCGAACCCGGCCGTCGACTTCGGCGCATCCGACGGGCCGGCCGACCTCATCTTTCTCATCGCCGCGCCCGATGGTGCCGACCAGGCGCACCTCGCCCTCCTCTCGAAGCTCGCCCGCTCGCTCGTCGTGCCCGAGTTTGTCGCCTCGCTGCGCTCCGCCACCACGGCAGAAGAGATCGTGACCATCGTCGAGGGTGCCGTCGCGGAGACGCCCGCCGCCACCGCCGCGGCTGCCGGCGCGACCGCTGGCGCCGCAGCATCCGCCACCGACTCCAGCGCGAATGCGCCCGCCGATGCCGCCCAGCGCACCCTCATCGCGGTCACGGCATGCCCCACCGGCATCGCCCACACCTACATGGCAGCCGATTCGCTCACGGCTGCCGCGAAGCGCGCCGGCGTGACCCTCCACGTCGAAACGCAGGGCTCCTCTGGCGCGAAGCCGCTCGACCCAGCACTCATCGCCGCAGCCGACGCCGTCATCTTCGCGGTCGACGTCGATGTGCGCGACAAGGGGCGATTCGCCGGCAAGCCCGTCGTGCAGTCGCCCGTCAAGCGCGGCATCGACCAGCCTGACGCCATGATCGCTGAGGCGCTCAGCGCAGCAAACGACCCGAAGGCGGCCCGCGTCTCGGGCGGCGGCGCCGACGCGAGCGAGAGCACCGACACGCGCAACGAGCACTTCGGCCAGACCCTCAAACGCGCACTGCTCACCGGTGTGAGCTACATGATCCCGTTCGTCGCGGGCGGCGGGCTCCTCATCGCCCTCGGCTTCTTGCTCGGCGGCTACGACATCACCGACAACGCGGGCGACATCATCCTGCAGAACAGCCTCTGGGATCTGCCGGAGGGTGGCGTGCTCGCCTATCTCGGCGCCGCAGCGTTCAGCATCGGCGCCGCCTCCATGAACTTCCTCGTACCCGCCCTCGCCGGCTACATCGCCTACGCGATCGCCGACCGACCCGGCATCGCACCTGGGTTCACAGCCGGTGCCGTCGCCGTCATCATGGGCGCAGGCTTCCTCGGCGGAATCGTCGGTGGTCTGCTCGCAGGTGCCGCCGCCTATGCGCTCGGACGGCTCGACCCGCCGGCCTGGCTGCGCGGACTCATGCCCGTCGTCATCATCCCGCTGCTCGCCTCCATCGTCGCCTCCGGCCTCATGGTCATCCTGCTCGGCGGGCCCATCGCGGCCCTCACCGTGTCGCTCAATGACTTCCTCAGCGGCCTCACCGGGGCATCCGCCATCGTGCTCGGGCTCATCCTCGGTGCCATGATGGGCTTCGACCTGGGCGGGCCCGTCAACAAGGTGGCCTACTCGTTCGCCGTCGCGGGCCTCGGCGCCGGCAGCATCGACAACCAGGCACCGTGGATGATCATGGCCGCCGTCATGGCCAGTGGCATGGTCGCACCGCTCGCCATGGCGTTCGCGTCGACCGTGCTCGCGCGCAGCCGCTTCTCAGCGGTCGAACGGGAGAACGGCAAAGCGGCCTGGCTGCTCGGAGCCTCGTTTATCTCGGAGGGCGCCATCCCGTTCGCCGCCGCCGACCCGCTCCGCGTCATTCCGGCGAGCGCCATCGGCAGTGCCGTCACGGGGGCGATCATCCTCGCCGCCGGCGTCACCTCGCAGGCCCCGCACGGCGGCATCTTCGTCTTCTTCGCGATCAACAACTTCGCGATGTTCGTCGCCGCCATCCTCGCCGGCGTCGTCGTCACGGCGCTGCTCGTCGTCGCCCTCAAGCGCTGGGTCGTGCGCACCCCATCGGCACCCGCGCGCGACACCGTCGCCGCCTAACCACACTCGTCACCACTCGAAGGAGCACCACCATGCCAGAACGCACCGCCACCATTGCGAGCAGCGTCGGGCTTCACGCGCGGCCGGCAACCCTCTTCGTCAACGCGGTCGCCAAAACCGGCGTGCCCGTCACCATCCGTAAGGGTGACGGGGCGGCCGGCAACGCCGCGAGCATCCTCACCGTCATGGCGCTCGGCGCCGCCCACGGTGAGACCGTGACGCTTTCAGCCGACGGCGACGGCGCCGATGCCGCCCTCGAGACGCTCGTGCAACTGCTCGAAACCGACCTCGACGCCGAGTAGGCGTCAGCGCTGGGCAAGCGGTCTCAACTTCGCAGGCTCAGTCAGCGCTGGGCAAGCGCGCCCTCATACAGGTCGCGCTTGCTCAGCCCGGTCGCCTCAGCGACCTCTGCCGCAGCATCCTTCAGTCGCCCACCAGCGGCGACGAGGGCAAGCACCTGCGCGACGCCGTCATCGATCGAGGCGGCGACCGGCTCGGCACCAGCGATCACCACCACCATCTCGCCCTTCACCCCGCCGGCCGCCCACTCGGCAAGCTCAGCGGCCGTGCCGCGCTTGACCTCCTCGAACAGCTTTGTCAGCTCGCGGGCGACCACAACGCGGCGATCCGCACCCAAAACGGATGCGACATCCCGCAACGATTCGGCGATGCGGTTCGGTGACTCAAAGAACACCATGGTGCGGGGTTCGCGCGCCAGGCCGCTGAGCGTTTTGCGGCGGTCGCCGCCCTTGCGCGGCAAAAACCCTTCGAAGCAGAACCGGTCGGTGGGCAGGCCGGAGACGGCGAGCGCCGTGAGCACCGCCGAAGGGCCGGGCAGAGCGGTGACGGTGACGCCCGCGACGGTCGCTGCGGCGACGAGCGCAAAGCCGGGGTCGCTGATGGCGGGCATGCCGGCGTCGGAGAGCACAAGCACATCCGTCTCACGCGCCAGCTCAACCAGCTCGGCCGCCTTTGCGACCTCGTTGTGCTCGTGCAGCGGGATGAGCCGCGGTCGGTTGTCGATGCCGAGTGCGCGAAGCAGATGCACGGTCGTGCGGGTGTCCTCCGCCGCGATGACCTCAGCGGTGGCGAGCGCGTCGCGAAGCCGCTGTGAGGCGTCGCCCAGGTTGCCGATGGGCGTCGCCGCGAGGATGATCATGCGACCATCCTCGCAGCCTCGAGGTTTCGATACAGCCCCGGCGGGCGTACTCAACCGGCGTCGCTCGTTAGCATTGCGGAGTGACCACCCACCTCGCGCGCCTGCCAGAATGGGTGTGGCTTCTCGGCGTCACCGTGCTCGCCGCCGGGCTGCGGCTGTGGAACCTCGGCTCTCCCCGCACCCTCATCTTCGACGAGACCTACTACGTCAAAGATGCCTGGACCCTCCTCAACCTCGGCTACGAGGGCAGTTGGCCTGAGGGGGCCGATGAGGGCTTCATCGAGGGAGACGTCGACACCTATCTCGACGAGCCGTCGTTTGTCGTGCATCCGCCGCTCGGCAAATGGATCATCGCGCTCGGCCTCCACGTGTTCGGCGCTGAAAACCCTGTTGGGTGGCGCATTTCGATGGCCATCGTCGGCATCCTCACCGTCGTGCTGTTGTGGTTCGTGGCGCGCATTCTGTTCCGCTCGCCCCTGCTCGCGACGATCGCCGCCGGGCTGCTCGCGATCGACGGGCAGGCGATCGTGCTCTCGCGGGTGGCACTCCTCGACACGGCCCTCATGTTTTTTGCGCTGCTCGGGTTCCTCTTCGTGCTGCTCGATCGGCGGCAATCGGCCGGACGGCTGCGGCGGTGGCTCGACGCGCGCCGAGCATCCGGTCGCGACATCGACTGGGGCCCGGCGCTGTGGGCACGGCCGTGGCTCGTGGCGGCGGGCTTCGCGTTCGGTCTCGCGACAGCCGTGAAATGGAGCGGCCTCTACTTTCTCGCCATCTTCGCCGTCTACACGCTCGTCGTCGACGCCCTCGCCCGGCGCCGGGCCGGCATCCCGTTCTGGTTCTCCGGCACCGCCTTCAAACAGGCCCCCGTGAGTTTCGTGCTCACCGTGCCCATCGCCGCCGTGACCTACGTCACCAGCTGGGCGGGCTGGTTCGCAAGCGACGGCGGCTACTACCGGCGCTGGGCCGAAACGGGCGACAACGCCTGGCAGGGGGCGTTCTCGTGGGTGCCGCTCGACTGGCAGAGCTGGTGGCACTACCAGGTGAGCGCCTACAACTTTCATGTCGGCCTCAACTCGGAGCACAACTGGGCATCACCCGCCTGGCAGTGGCTCCCCCTCATCCGACCCACCGCGCTGTACCGCCTCTACTCCGACGAAGGCGACAATGGATGCACGGCAGAACGCTGCGAACAATTCATCACCACACTGCCGAACCCTCTCCTCTGGTACCTCGGGGTCGCCGCGCTCGGGTTGCTCGTCTGGCGACTGCTGCGGCATCCGCGGTCGTGGCGTGCCGGGCTCATCCTCACCGGGGTCGCCGCAGGGTACCTGCCGTGGCTGCTCTACCCGCAGCGCACCATGTTCCAGTTCTATACGATCGCGTTCGAGCCGTACCTCATCCTCGCGCTCACCTTCGCGATCGGGATGGTGCTCGGGCAACGCGACGAATGGCGGCGGGCCAACGGCATCCGGATCGTCATCGTCGTGCTGGTGCTCATCGTGGTCGTGAGCGCCTACTTCTACCCCGTGTGGACGGGGATGCTCGCGCCCGAAGTGTTCATTCGCAGCCACTACTGGTTGCCGGGGTGGCGGTAGGGGCCTGCCCGTGGGTGCCGCGTCCCGTGACACGGGGATGACGGGTTTTCGGCAGGATGACACTGCCGCGGCGACCTCATCCCGCCGAAAACCCCTCATCCGCGGAACGTCACGCGCTGACGCTGGCGTCCCGCGCGACATCCGCCCGTAATGAGCCCGGTCAGCCGCCGTAGAAGGCTCGCACCTCACCGAGCTTCGTCACCACAGAGACGAGCACCGGGATGAGGAAGTATGCCGCCACCACGACGGTGAGAGCCGAGATGTGCACCCACAGTGGTCGGTATGAGAGAGGGTTCGACGCCCAAAGATGCTTCCCCCTGCGCGCGAGGTACACGGCAGGCACCAACCCCAGCCACGGCAGCGCCGTGACCTCGTGACCGTCGGCCCGCAGCATCCGTTCGTCCTCTCGCGCGAGGATGACGGATGCTGCGACCGCAAGCACCGCAGTGAGGTACACGATCCACCACGTGAGCGCACCGGCAACGAAGAGCACCATCACGAAGGCGAACCACAGCAATGGCACCACTGCGAGGAGTGTCACTACGCGATTCCACACATCGGGCCGCGGCGGGACGATGACAACTGTCCGCTCGCTCGGGTGCGGTGCCGGCCCGCGCGACATGATGGGGCTCGTGCGGGCGTATTCGGCCCAGTCTGGATCTTGCTCGTCCACGCGCCCCCCTTGCCCAGGCTCAAACTAGCCGGATGTCGGCCGCGACGCACGTGCCGCTCGCGCTGCGCTCGGGCGCTTCGCCCCACGAATGACGGGTTTTCGGCGGGATGACACTTCCGCGGCGACCTCATCCCGCCGAAAACCCGTCATCCAGGTGGGGGTGGGGCTGCGTGGGGCGGGGGTGCGTGGGGGCGGGGGTGGGGGCTGCGTGGGGGCGGGGGCGGGGGTGCGTGGGGGCGGGGGTGGGGGCTGCGTGGGGGCGGGGGCGGGGGTGCGTGGGGGCGGGGGTGGGGGCTGCGTGGGGGCGGGGGCGGGGGTGCGTGGGGGCGGGGGTGGGGGCTGCGTGGGGGCGGGGGCGGGGGTGCGTGGGGGCGGGGGTGGGGGCTGCGTGGGGGCGGGGGCGGGGGTGCGTGGGGGCGGGGGTGGGGGCTGCGTGGGGGCGGGGGCGGGGGTGCGTGGGGGCGGGGGTGGGGGCTGCGTGGGGGCGGGGGCGGGGGTGCGTGGGGGCGGGGGTGGGGGCTGCGTGGGGGCGGGGGCGGGGGTGCGTGGGGGCGGGGGTGGGGGCTGCGTGGGGGCGGGGGCGGGGGTGCGTGGGGGCGGGGGTGGGGGCTGCGTGGGGGCGGGGGCGGGGGTGCGTGGGGGCGGGGGTGGGGGCTGCGTGGGGGCGGGGGCGGGGGTGCGTGGGGGCGGGGGTGGGGGCTGCGTGGGGGCGGGGGCGGGGGTGCGTGGGGGCGGGGGTGGGGGCTGCGTGGGGGCGGGGGCGGGGGTGCGTGGGGGCGGGGGTGGGGGCTGCGTGGGGGCGGGGGCGGGGGTGCGTGGGGGCGGGGGTGGGGGCTGCGTGGGGGCGGGGGCGGGGGTGCGTGGGGGCGGGGGTGGGGGCTGCGTGGGGGCGGGGGCGGGGGTGCGTGGGGGCGGGGGTGGGGGCTGCGTGGGGGCGGGGGCGGGGGTGCGTGGGGGCGGGGGTGGGGGCTGCGTGGGGGCGGGGCCGCTCGGGGCCAGCCCGCGCCGCAACCCCGCGTAACGCGGTCGGGTGCGTGTGGCAGGCTCGGATAGCCTTTGTTTATGGCAGATCGCGGCAATGCAGACAGAGACTGGGGCTTCAAGACCCGGGCAATCCACGCAGGCAACATCCCCGACGCGGTGAGCGGCTCACGCGCCCTCCCCGTCTACCAGTCGACGGCGTTCGTCTTCGACAACAGTGCGGATGCCGCGGCTCGCTTTGCCCTGCAAAAGTACGGCAACATCTACAGCCGAGTCTCCAACCCGACGGTCGCCTCGTTCGAGGAGCGCGTCGCCAGCCTCGAGGGTGGCCTCGGGGCTGTCGCGACGGCGAGTGGCCTCGGCGCACAGTTCATCACGTTCGCGTCGCTGGCCGGCGCGGGCGACCATCTCGTCGCATCCGCGAACCTCTACGGCGGGTCGATCACCCAGCTGGATGTCACGCTCCGCCGTTTCGGTGTCGAGACGACGTTCGTGCAGAGCGCGGACCCTGCCGACTATGCGGCGGCCATCACCGACCGCACGAAGGCGATCTTCGCTGAGACGGTCGCGAACCCTTCCGGCGAGATCGCCGACCTTGAGGGCCTCGCCGAGGTGGCGCATGCGCACGACCTTCCCCTCATCATCGACTCGACCGTCGCGACGCCGTACCTGTGCCGCCCCATCGAGTGGGGCGCCGACATCGTCACCCATTCGGCGACGAAGTTCCTCGGCGGGCACGGCACCACCCTCGGCGGCGTCGTCGTCGAGTCAGGGCGCTTCGACTGGTCCGGCCATCGCTTCCCGCACTTCGACGAGCCCGTGCCGCACTATGGCGGACTCAACTGGTACGGCAACTTCGGCGAGTACGCGTTCCTCACCCGGCTTCGGGCCGAGCAACTGCGCGACATCGGGCCCGTGCTCTCCGCGACATCCGCCGCCAACCTCGCACAGGGTGTCGAGACGCTGCCGTACCGCATCCAGGCTCACATCGAGAACGCCCGTGCGGTGGCCGAATGGCTGCGCGCCGACCCGCGCATCGAATACGTGAACTGGGCGGGGCTCGAGGAGCACCCGCACCACGACCGCGCGCAGAAGTATCTCGGCGGCAACCCCGGCTCCGTCTTCGGCTTCGGGGTCAAAGGTGGCCGCGAGGTCGGCCAGGGCTTCATCGAATCGGTCGAACTTGCGAGCCATGTCGCCAACATCGGCGACGCCAAGACGCTTGTCATCCACCCAGCCTCGACGACGCACGCGCAGCTCACCGAACAGCAGCTCATCGACGGTGGCGTCGGTGCCGGGCTGGTGCGCATCAGCGTTGGCATCGAAGATGTCGATGACATCATCTACGACATCGACCAGGCGCTCGACGCCGCGCTGAAGGGAGCGACAGCATGAGCGACACCTCGACCGAGACTGTGCAGTTCGCGAACGGGCTGAGCTGCAGCATCCCCAGCTCGTCGCCGCTCGCGAAGCTCCTCAAGTCGGAGCGCACCTGGGTGGGCCCCTCCGCAAAGGAGCGCCTCAGCATCCTCCGCACTGCGAAGTCGATCGCGATCGTCGGTGCGTCGCCGAATGCGGCGCGCTCAAGCTACTTCGTCGGCACCTACCTGCTGCAATCGAGCAACTACCGCGTGTATTTCGTCAACCCCAACGCGAGCGAGATTCTCGGCCACAAGGCCTACCCCGACCTCGCTTCGCTGCCGGAGGTGCCCGACATTGTCGATGTGTTCCGCAAGGCGAGCGACATCCCGTCGGTTATCGACGATGTGCTCGCGGTCGGCGCAAACACCATCTGGGTGCAGCTCGGCATCTACAACGAGGAGGCGGCCCGCTACGGCGAAGCGCAGGGCCTCACTGTGGTCATGGACCGCTGCCTCAAGGTGGAGCATGCCCGCTTTCACGGCGGACTCCACCTGCTCGGCTTCGACACTGGCGTCATCAGCTCACGCAAGGGCGTCGCGTAGCAACATCCGCTCGCCCGCCCTCGACGAGCGTAGGCTCGGCGCATGACCGTGCTGCATGATCTCGACCGGGTCGTCATCCGCCGCATCGCTGTGTCAGCCATGGACAATGCGGTGTATCTCGTGACGGCGAAGGCGACGGGAGCGCAGGTGCTCATCGATGCGGCGGCCGACGCACCAGCGATCCAGCGGATGCTCGACGCCTCCGCCGCGGACTCCCCCGAGCCCACCCGGCTCACCCTTATCGCGACGACACATCGGCACGCCGATCATCTCGGCGCCCTCACCGAGCTCGCAGGGTGGAGCGGCGCGCACCTTGCGGCCGGGAGCGACGATGCCGGCGCGATCGAGCAGGCCACCGGCGTGACCATCGGGGTGCGGCTCGATGACGGCGACATCGGCAACTTCGACGGCTTCGACCTCACGGCGATCCACCTGCGCGGGCACACGCCGGGGTCGATCGCGCTCGCCTATGACGACCCCGCCGGGCCGACGCACCTGTTCACGGGCGACAGTCTGTTTCCCGGCGGCCTCGGCAACACGGAGCACGACGGGGAACGCTTCGCACAGCTCTATGCCGACATCACCGCGCGGCTCTTTGACGCCTACCCGGACGAAACGTTCGTGCATCCTGGGCACGGTGCTGGCACGACGCTCGGTGCCGAGCGCCCGCACCTTGAGGAGTGGCGCGCGCGCGGCTGGTGACACCGGCGCGGCGCCGGGCGCGCCCCCGCTGCTTCCTGGACGCATCCGATGAAGTTCGGATGAACTCTCGCCTGCGAGGGCAGGCGTTCAGGATGCGTTGGTATATTGCTTTGGTATCGGCCTCCCGACGACACCACCCGAAGGTGTCGGGCCGAAACCTTCAAGGACTCACCCATGTCACCTGCCCGACAGTCAACTGCGCCCGAAATCAGACGACGCCAGTGGGGCGCTGAGCGCCGCACCGAGCCACTTCCCTCAGTTCATCCGAGGCCGAGCGACCGAAAGATCGCGCTCGCGCGGCTCGCAATCGTCGCCACCGTCGTCTTCTGGGCGCTCTACGTCGTGACGACGATCATGCGCGAGTTCCTCAATAACGGCGCCGAGGGCTTTCGCTTCACGATGGAAGCGGTTTCCTACCTGATCGTCGTGTCGTTCCTCACCTTCTCCGCACTCATGTACTTGGTGGCTCGCCAGGGGGCGCTGCAGCGGTTCCGCCAACATGCACGGGTGCCCCGCGCCGAACTCGACCATCATTTTGCTGACCATCACGGGGACATCACCGTGCTCGTCCCCTCCTACGCCGAAGAACCGGCGGTCGTTCGCGCCACCCTCTGGTCGGCCGCGCTGCAGGAATACCCTTCGCTGCGCATTGTGCTCCTGCTCGACGACCCGCCCTTTCCGAGCGACCCCGACACCGCCCTGCGCCTCGAGCAGTCGCGCCAGCTCGCGGCCGAAATTCAGCACGATCTCGTGGAACCGGCCGAACGATTCAAGGATGCTCTCCTCGAATTCGAGCTGCAGGATGGCACCCGCTGCGACCTCGAAGGGGTGCGCACGCTCGCCGATCACTACGCGTGGGCGGCTGAATGGCTGGAGTCTCGCGCCGCCGCCGAAACCATCAATGACCATGTCGATGAGTTCTTCGTCACCCAGGTGCTGCGCGGCCTCGCCGGCGACCTGCAGCTCACGGCAGAAGCACTCCGCCTCGCCGCCGACGAGCGGGCAATCCCCACCGAAGCCCGACTCCTCGAACTCCACCGGCGCCTGGTGTGGACCTTCAGCGCCGAGCTTTCGACCTTCGAACGCAAGCGGTATGCATCCGTCTCTCACGAGGCGAACAAGGCGATGAACCTCAACGCCTACCTCGGACTCATGGGCGGCAACTATCGGCCAGAGCAAACGCCCTACGGCACGGTGCTCCGCCAGGTCGAAGACCGGCGCGCTGGCGACCTCTCCATTCCAGACTCCGAGTACGTGCTCACCCTCGACGCCGACTCGCTCCTGCTTCGCGAATATTGCCTGCGGCTCGTGTACCTGCTGGAGCAGCGCGGCAACGAACGCGTCGCGGTCACACAAACCCCGTACTCGTCGTTCCGCGGAGCTGGCACCCGCATCGAGCGACTCGCTGGCGCCACCACAGACCTGCAGCACATGCTGCATCAGGGCAAGTCGTACTACAACGCAACATTCTGGGTTGGCGCGAACGCGGTCATCCGCAAGGCCGCGCTCGAAGACATCGTCGAAACCGAAACCGTCGGGGGCTTCGTCGTCAAGCGGTATGTGCAAGACCGCACCGTGATCGAAGACACCGAGTCGAGCATCGACCTCGGAACACACGGCTGGTCGCTCGTCAACTACCCCGAACGGCTCAGCTACAGCGCAACGCCCCCCGACTTCGGTTCCCTCGTGGTGCAGCGCCGCCGCTGGGCCAACGGAGGGTTGTTGATCCTTCCGAAGTTCATGCGTCAGATTCGCGAGCGACGCGCTCGCGGCGAACGCGTGAGCACACTCGAGATCATGCTCCGCGTCAACTACATGTCCTCCATCGCATGGGCGAGCCTCGGCCTCATCTTCCTGCTCGCCTACCCCTACGACAGCCGCCTGCTGAGCCCGCTCGTGCTCCTCGCCGCCCTGCCGTACTTCATCGCCATGGGCAGCGACCTGCGCTACAACGGCTACCGCTTCGGCGATATCTTCCGCATCTACGGCTTCAACCTCATCCTCTTGCCGGTCAACCTCGCGGGAGTGCTCAAGTCGGTCGAGCAGGCGATCACCGGACGCAAGCTTGCCTTCGCGCGCACCCCCAAGGTGCGCAACCGCACGGCAGCACCAGCCCTCTACGTGATCGCTCCCATCGTTATCATCGTGTTCTCCGGCCTCACCTTCTGGCGAGACATCTCGGCAGAGAACTGGGGCAACGCCGCCTTCGCCGCATTCAACATGACGCTCGCGGCGCTCGCCACGGTGTCGTACATCGGCGTGCGCAACACGATTGTCGACGTGTGGCTTGGGTTCACCCACCGGCTCTACGTCGACACCAGCGCCCGCCGCACGGCACGCAGCGAAGCCGAGGCCCCCGCTGCCGACACGGTCGACTGGCGGCACGTGCTCTACTACGGCGACCTCAGCGAGCGAGGCCGGCACAGCCGCGATGCACTCGCGTTCGCAGAGCAACCGTCGACGTCGACCGCGTCAATCAGCATCGTTGAGGTGGCACGATGAGCGCTGCGACGGGCGGTCGGCGGCTCTCGAAGCTCCGCGTCATCGTGAGCGTCGTCATCATCGCGCTTGTTGCCGCGGGCGGGGTGTTCGCGGCGCAAACCTGGTACGGGGCGCAAGCCCGCGCCGACGCGGAGCCGTGGTTCGCCGCCTACGTCGACGTGACCGCGACGCCGACGTATGAGTTCGAGAACCCTAGCAGCGACGAAGCCCAGAACGTCATGCTGTCATTCATCGTCGCCGACCCGGACGAGGGCTGCGAGCCCACCTGGGGCGGCGCGTACACCCTCGACGAAGCGGCGTACTCGCTCGATCTCGATCGTCGGATCGCCCGGCTCGAGCAAAACGGTGGCAGCGCCTCGATCTCGTTCGGCGGGCTCAACAACTCCGAACTCGCGACGGCCTGCACCGACACGGATGCGCTCGCCGACGCCTACACCGCCGTCATCGACCGCTACGGGGTCACCAGCATCGACCTCGATATCGAGGGAGACGACCTCGCCGACACCGAAGCGGGCGAACGGCGCGCTGAAGCGATCAGCCAGGTGCAGGCGCAGATCCGCGCCGACGGTGGCGAGCTTGCGGTGTGGCTCACCCTCCCCGCATCGACCTCTGGGCTCACCGAGGAGGGTACGGCCGTCGTGTCGCAGATGCTCGACGCCGGAGTGGATGTCGCCGGAGTCAACATCATGACCATGAACTTCGGTGAGAGCCTCGATGGCGACGAATCGATGGGCGACGCCTCCGTGCGGGCCGCCAACGAAACCCATCGGCAGCTCGGCGTGCTCTACACGCTCGCCGAGATCGAGCTGACGAATGCGACCCTCTGGACGAAGATCGGCATCACACCCATGATCGGCCAGAACGATCATGAGGATGAAGTGTTCGGCCTCGACGATGCCACAACCGTCAACGAGTGGGCCGTCGCCGCTGGCGTCGGCCGCATCTCGATGTGGTCGCTCAACCGCGACGTGACCTGCGGCCCAAACTATGCCGACCTTAAGCGCGTTTCAGACTCGTGCAGCGGCATCGATCAGGGCGACGAAACCTTTGCGGCGATCCTCGGGGCCGACTTCACGGGCGACCCCGACCTCTCGGCCGGCATCGTCACGAGCGAAGAGCCCACCGACCCTGCCGATCTCGTCGATGACCCCGAGACGAGCCCGTATCCGATCTGGTCGAAAGAAGCCTCCTACCTCGCCGAATCCAAAGTGGTGTGGCACGGCAACGTGTATCAGGCGAAATGGTGGACCCGTGGGGAGACGCCAGACGACCCCGTGCTGAACTCGTGGGAGACGCCGTGGACCCTCGTGGGCCCGGTCCTGCCCGGCGAGACACCCTACGTCGCGCCGACCGTCGCACCCGGCACGCTTCCGGCGTGGGATGGCACCGCGATCTATGAGCAGGGCGACCTCGTGGAACTTGATGGCGCGGCATTCGAGGCGAAATGGTGGACGCAGGGTGACAGCCCCGCCGCATCATCCGCCGACCCCGACGGCTCGCCGTGGGTGGCGCTCGACGAAGACGACATGCGGGAACTCGGGCTTGAGGTGGTCACGCAGGCCACCGAAGAGGAACCCGAGTAATCACACCCCATCCAGGGCGGCGGCGTCAGTCACCGGCAGGCGGCACACGAAGTCGCGGCACACATACGCCGTCGTCGCGCCGTCGAGTGCAGTGCGCCCGGCGAACAGGGCAAAGCCGGCATCGCTGAGCTCGGATGCTGCCGCCTCCGTCACCACGGCCACCACTGCCGCGCGGCGCCGGCGCACGGCGGCAAGCAGCTCGGGGTCGCCCCCCTCGCCCGGCGTGACGACGACGACCTGTTCATCCTCGCCGTGCAGACGCGCAACGAGTTCGAGCGTCGCCCCGAACGCGATCGGGTTGGCGAGAGCTGGCGCGATGACGAGGGATGCCGCGGCCTCGGCAGCCTCGCGATACCGGTGTTCGCCCGTGAGCTCGTGGAGGGTAAGCGCGGCGTGCGCGCACGCGCTCATGCCAGAAGGGTATGCGCCCTCGGACGGGTCGACGGTGATCGCGAGGCCGTGCGCGCGGAGGGTCGCGTCGGCACCGCCGGGAACGGCGAATGGGGCGGGGGTTTCGACGGGCTCAACCGGCGAGGTGTGCTCAATCGGCGAGTCCGGCGGGGCCAGCGCCTTCGCCATCGTCGCGTCGAGCAGCGCTCGGCCCGCAACCGCGTAGCGCGGCGTGCCCGTCGTGAGCGCGAGTTGAAGGAGCCCACCGGCGAGCATTCCGTAATCCTCCAGCGTCGCGGGGGCGGCGGACGTGCGGTCGCCGATCGAGGAGCGGATCAGGCGCCGCCCGGTCACGTGCAGCTCGAGGAGATGGTCGGCGGCCCGGCACGCGGCATCCGCCCAGTCGTCGCGGTCGAAGACGAGGGCGGCGTGGGCGAGGGCCCCGATGGCGAGGCCGTTCCAGCCGCTGAGCACCTTCTCGTCGAGGGCCGGCGACGCGAGTTCGGCGCGCCCGGCGGCGTCACGCCGGTAGTAGCCGCCCTCCGAGCGCACACCGTCGATCACGCTCTCGCTGTCTTGTCCCGAAGCGAACCCCCCGCTCGGCAGCTGCATGACCCGGATGAGGAATTCCGCGATGCCGGCCGCGACCGCCGCCGCACTGCCCGCCTCACCCCATTCCTCGAGGGTTCTGACGTCGGCGACGGGGAGCGAGTCATGCGACCGCACCGCGAGGCGCGTGACCGCCTCCAGCAGCTGCGCGTTGTCGTAGAGCATGCGCTCGTAGTGCGGCTCGGACCAGTCGCGCATGGTGGCGTAGCGAAAGAATCCGCCCTCGACCGGGTCGCGCAGGGGCGAGGCCGCCATGCGCGCGATGCTCCGCTCGGCGAGCGCGAGCCCAGCCGAACCCTCCGCGGCGAGCAAAAAGTTGAGCACCGGCGCGACGGGAAACTTGGGGGCCGCCCCGAACCCGCCGAACGCGGCATCCTCATGGCTCGCGAGCGTGTCGACCATGGCGGTGAGCTCGGCAGGCAGCGGAGCGGAAGAGGTCACGTCAGTGGTCGCGGCGGATGTCGCGGCGAGGGCCTCCGCGACGGCCGAAGCATTCTGTTCCACTTCGTCGCGCCGCTCGGTCCAGGCGTCGGTGACGGCGTCGAGAATCTGCCGGAACGACGGATGCCCCTGCACCGGTTGCGGCGGAAAGTACGTGCCAGCGTAAAACGCGCGGCCCTCCGGTGTGACGAACACGGTGAGCGGCCACCCCAGCTGCTGCGTGTACGCGCTCGCGGCGGCGAGGTAGCTGGCGTCGACATCCGGATATTCTTCGCGGTCGACCTTGATGGCGACGAACCGCTCGTTGAGTTCGGCGGCCACCTCGGGGTCGCTGAAGCTTTCGCGCGCCATGACGTGGCACCAGTGGCAGGTGGCGTATCCGATCGACACCATGACGGGCACCCCGCGGCGGCGTGCCTCGGCGAAGGGCGCATCACCCCACGGCCACCAGTCGACCGGGTTGTCGGCGTGACTGCGCAGGTAGGGGCTGACAGCATCCTCGAGTCGTGTAGCCATGCGCTCAACGCTACGCCGCCCTCTCGCGGGCCGGTGCGGCGGGCGTTCAGGTTCGCGGCAGTCTCGGCGGTGCCGCTTACGCTTGGCGCATGAGCATCCCCGAGCCACCGAGCGGCGAGTTTGACCTCGCCCTCCCCGAGTTTGACGCCCCTCCGGCCGACCCCGGGCCGCTCATGCTGGAGTGGTACACCCGGGCCGAACGGCTTGGCATCCCCGACCACCTCGTGGCTGCGCTTGCGACATCGGATGCCACGGGCTCGCCGTCGAACCGCATGGTGCTGTTGAAGCAGGTCGATGCCGGGGGCGTCGTCTTCACGACGACGAGCACGAGTCGCAAGGGCCGCGAGCTTGCGGCCAACCCTCGCGCCGCCATGACCGCGTATTGGAGGGAAACCCAACAGCAGCTGCGCCTTGAGGGCACCATGCGCCGGCTCAGCGAGGCGGAATCCGATGCGCGCTTCGCGCGTCGGCCCATCGCGTCGCAGGCCTCCGCGATCGCCTCGCACCAGGGCGAACCCCTTGACGACCCCGCCGAGCTCGTGGCGCGAGCGGCGGCACTCGCCGCATCAACCGAACCCCTCCCGCGACCGGCGGCCTGGTTTGCCTACCGGCTCGAACCCGACGTCATCGAGTTCTGGCACGGCACGGTGCATCGCCTGCATCGGCGGCTGCGGTACGACCTGCTCGATGGCGACGGTCAGCGCGGTGCATGGCGGCACCACCGTCTCAATCCGTAGCGCCGCGTTTCGCGCGCCGATCGCGGATCGTCTTCAGCGCGAGCTGCACCGCCGTGAAGACGAGCAGCAGACCGAAGAGGATGTTGCCGAGCTGCGGCGGAATCACACCGGCGACAGCTATGCCAACGAAGGCGACGGGGATGGCGACGATGCCGATCGCAACGGCGGCAAGAACATCCGTATTGCGATTGCGGATGTTGTTGATCGTGCCCGTGAGTGAGGTCGGGATCATCATGGCGAGCGAGGTGCCCTTGGCGAGGAGGTCGCCCATGCCGAACAGCACGATGAGCACCGGGACGACGATGACGCCGCCGCCGACCCCGAGCAGGCCAGAGAGGATGCCGGTGAAGAGGCCAACCCCGAGCATCGCGAGGATGGTGGCGGTGGTGTACTCCACCACGCCGCCGCGATCGGACACCGTGAAAAACAGGCTCGCCGCCATGACGAGCTGAAACGCGATGAACGCCCAGCGGAGCCAGCCCTGAGAGATGCGCTCAAGGAGGGAGGTGCCGATGAAGGAGCCGACAATGGCGCCTGCCGCGAGGCATCCGGCGACAATCCAGTCGATGTCACTGTTGAACCCGTAGCCGATGGTGCCGGCGATCGCCGTCGGGAGAATGGCTGTGAGCGAGGTGCCGCTCGCGAGGCGCTGGTCGAACCCGAGCACCATGACGAGCAGGGGCACAATGACGATGCCGCCGCCAACGCCGAAAAGGCCGGAGAAGAACCCGGCGAGCACGCCGACGAGGGCGAGCAGGGCGATACGGCGTGTGGTCATACGGCTTCCAAAGTGCTGTCCCGGCCGCGCAGTGCGCGGCCGG